>CAVXWN010000017.1:0-219233 GCA_963765485.1 uncultured Acidobacteriota bacterium
GACACCTCCTATTTTACACCGGCTCAAAAGGACGTCGGGGTGTATACTCGCAGCCGTCGGGAATTGTCCAAAGGCTGCCTGGGCTGAAGAGGCAATTCGTGGAGGATTTGACAGGTCCTCCTAATTCAACGCCCGCTGTGCGGCGCCAGATTAGAACGGCACGACAAATGCCTTGCGGCTTCCGACTTCTTCCAGCCAGGGCAGGCAGCCATTGAAGCCTCATTAGGTGCGACCCGCTAAGCAGGCAAACGCCCGAGGCGGGATGGACTCGCGCAGGGAGAAATATCATGAGGACTCGCCATTTCCTCACGTTTGCCAGCAAGGTTACAGCGGCGCATATCATTACGTACTTCATCGCGGGCGCAATCGCCTACCCACTATTCACGAAGGAGCTCTACGTCGGCTCCCACCCTATATTCAGGGTCTTCATGCGCACGGAAGCGGAACCGGAGTTGTGGGGACATGCCACGACTTGGTTTCTCCCTGCCCAGTTCCTGCGCGGTTTCCTGATCGCCTCCGCGCTTTATCCTTTCTTCAGCACGCTGATCAACTGGTCATTCAGGAAGCGCTTCCTTTGCATTTCCTGGCTTTACATCGTACTGGGTTTCTGGGCGGCCGGAGTCGCCTCGCCCGGAACTATCGAAGGCATGGTATACCTGCGACCCGTCTTCACTCCGCTAGTGCACCTCAAAGTGCAGCCGGAGACCATCGTGCAGGGATTGGCGCTGGGGGCGATGATAGCGTTATGGATGGGGCCGCCGCCACTGGATGTTGGCCAGCAGCGAGAAACCTCGAACGCACTAGACCCGCACCGCAGTCACTCAGGAGGAACAGCAGATGATAAAGGTTAGCGTATTGTATCCGACTTCGGATTGCGCGATTAAGCCGGTAAGTGGATAAAGATTCGCGAGAATATATCTTAAGTTACATGCAAGTTCTTTCTTTCGGCCTATTTGGCGCCCAAGCAATAGATAAATAAAGTCTCCGGGTCCCGGACAAATTGACTGAGGCTGGCAACTTTTTGACCGGATGATACGTCTATAGAAGTAACTCAACTCTAATGACTACCTGGGGAAGCAGGTAACACGAGGCGACTCGGATTTCCTGCTTCCTCCTTCCCTAAATAAAAAGTGCAGGCTGCGGATGGCCTTCGTCATTTGGTATTCTCTTTCCCCGACTACAGCAAGTCCGCCCTCTGAACTTGAGGTTTCTTAGAAGCAAAAAGTGCAGGCGGCAATCACGCGCCAGGGTGGGTTCCATAGGCAGCTCTTTTGGCCAGGAACGATTTGCATCCTGCTCGAACGGTAGATATACTCGTGTCGAACAAAAGAACCTCATCAGGGGAATCACCGTGAACCAAACAGGCCCTTCTAGCGAGAACAAAACTGCACCAAGCGTTGTTGAATTGACGCGGGAGATTGAAGATCTTGGCCGGGAGTTTTGCGCGCCCCTGAAACCAGAGGCCGTCATGGGTGCGATTGTCGACCGGCTGGTCAAACGGCACGGCGTGGAAACTGCCGGCATTTGGCAATTGATGGAAGCTGAATCCGGTTTCCAGTTGGTGGCCTCCGCTGGCCGTTCGAAACTTCCGTCCGGCCTTGAAAAGGCAGCCTTGAAAAACTCCCTGGTTGGGAAGGCCATACAGCGCAAACTTCCGCAGGTGCTTTCGGCGGAAGCGGCCCAGCCCGACGAACTCTCAGCCTGGGCGGAGGGAAATAGGCTCTCCTTCGTGGCCGCCTACCCACTGGTAGCGGACAGTGCGGTGAAGGGTGCGGCACTGCTGGCCTGCGTGGAGACTCCTCCCCATGCAACGCTCGTGGTCTTTCAGCTATACGCTTGGCTTGCCTCAGTTGCTTTGCACGACGCCGGGTTACTTTCCTCGGCGCAACAGACGCTGTCCAGACTCCAGTTTCTGGTGGAGGCAAGCAAGGCGCTCGGGTCAACTCTGGACCTCGACGAGTTGCTGGGCCGCATCCTGGACGTGGCAAAGACTCAAGCGGACGCGGAGCGCGGCACGCTTTTTCTGGTGGACGAGAAAAGCGAGGAAATCTGGTCCCTGATCGCCCACGGACTGGAGAAGCAGGAGATCCGTTTGCCACTCGGCAGCGGAATCGCGGGGCACGTGGCGAAGAGCGGCGAAATCCTCAACATCCCCGATGCTTACGCCGACGCGCGATTTAACCGCGCCGTAGATGTGCAGACCGGCTACCACACCCGAAACATTCTCTGCCTTCCGATCCGCAACAAAAGTGGAAAGATCATCGCCGCGCTCCAACTCCTTAACAAAAAGCATGGGGGCTTCACCGGCGAGGACGTGGACTCTCTGCTGATGCTTTCGGGCCACATGGCGCTGGCATTGGAGAACGCCCAATTGCACCGCGCCTTGATCGAGAAGGAGCGGCTGGAGCGCGAGATGGCGCTGGCTCGGGACATCCAGCGGGGTCTTCTTCCCGAGACAGCGCCTGTGGTGCAGGGCTTTGACGTCGCCGTGACCAACGAGCCCTGCTATGAAGTGGGAGGCGACTATTACGACTTCCTGACTCTTGGCCCTGATACCCTCCTTATCGTCATCGCTGATGTGGAGGGCAAAGGAATCAGCTCGGCAATGATCATGTCCAACCTCCAGGCGACGTTGCGCGCGCTCGTGCTGAATCTCGACTCACTCAACAAGATTGCGGAATCCCTGAACCGCATGATCCTGGCCGGAACCCGCGGCGGGAAATATCTCACCATGTTCCTGGGGCTGATCGACATCCAGCGCAAAACCATCGACTACATCAACTGCGGACACGTCCCGCCGGTTGTAGTCCGCGACGAAGGCGACCCTGTCGGCCTTACTGAAGGGGGCATGGTCGTCGGCCTTTTCGACAACGTCCGCTACAATCGCGGGCAAGTCAAGTTCCAGACGGGGGATGTGCTGGTCCTCTGCACCGATGGCATCACGGAGGCGATGGACGCACAGCAGGAGGAGTACGGATCTGAGCGCCTTGTCAATTGTGTTCGAAGCGCGATCACCCAAAGCGCGGCGGAGATCCTAACCACCGTCAACGCCGAGGTAACCAAGTTCTCGCGTATGGGGACTCACCTCGACGACAAGGTAATGATCGCTGTAAAGGTGACGTGAGAGAGAGCAGGTGACCAGGTTTCAGGTGTCAGGATAGCTACTTCCTAGCTCCGGGATCTGTCGGAATCTAATTTCCGTGAGAGCCAGGCTAACCTTCTTGCCTCCGCCAAATTTCCGCGTGAGCCAATCTTCAAGGTCTACTCTCAAAGCCTGCAAGTCTACGCCAAAGCCGACTTCGATCAAGCCATCAACTACCGGAAGACTCTCATCAAAAGCCGAACGCCCCGTAAAACTGCGCATGAAGAAACTATCCAGCCAGGCAATGGGGCAGGCCCGCGGCCCGTGTGGACTCAGTAATCGCACTTGGATTCTGCGCGCAAACACGAGAAGTAGCCGGTAATCAGTAGTCAGTATTGCGCTGCCATCTATTTCTTGCTCTGCAAAAAAGAAAACCAGCCGCGCTTCCGTTTTTGTTTGACTTGACTCGATGGGTGGCGGCTGCGGGGGCATTGGCATGCCATTGATTACGGCCTCAGGGTTCTTTCTCAGTAGCCTCTCCGCTGTCTCCTCCCCCTTTGAGTCAGCCACTTTGCGGTAGCATTCTGAAAGGATAGGGGGGCGATAATTGACGTCATGGGCGTCTGAGGCGAAAAAATGGACAAGGTTTTTGTCCAGCCAATCTTCGGCCAGGCGACGGGCCGACGAGCCGAATCGGCCGGTATAGGATTGGGCCGTGACTTGAACCAGGCATCCCCGCGTTACCCAGTGATAGAGCAGCCTGGACTTGCGCGCAAAAACAGGGTTGCGCTCCGGATGCGTGATGATAGGGGTCAGCCCGGCCACTTGGATATCATAAAAGACGCGGTCGAGTTGTTCGGGAATGAACTGGTCAGGGAATTCAACCAGCAGGTACGCGCTGTTGTTTATCGTGAAGTCCCTCGGCGCCTCGACAAACTTCTGAATGTTGTCGTAAGAGAGGTGAAAATCGCATCCCAGCAGGAGCTTCGGCGCTTCTCCAACTGCAGACTGAAGTTCTGCAATCTTCTGGCGATTGACGTCCGGATTGAAAGGGTAAGTATAGTCGCAATGCGGCGTGGCGACAAGATGCGTAGTGCCATCCTCGGCAGCCATCTGGCACATGGCTAAGGCAACCTCAAATGTTTCAGCGCCGTCATCGACTTCCCACAAGGGGTGACTGTGAATATCAATCATCGAAATTCCTGAAATTTCCACCAACCGTTCAAATCGAAAGCCCTGCGCATGTGCAAGCGATCCACCGGAATGGGTTGAGCGCGGCTCGCTCGTGCAGCCTCTAGCATCTAAAGTTTATCACGGGTTTTTGCAAGTCCGAAAATTTGCAGGGGTGCGCGACATCGAAGTGAGGAAGGGCCAGCTCTCTTCTGGCTGACGGTTGTCCTTGGATGCCTTGTAGGGCGGAGAATGTTAGCCCCGGCTTGTGCTGTCTGAAAGGGCTCCACGGGTAGTCCAGTCGCCGCGCGCGATGAAACCCACGGTCAAGGTGCATCTAAAGGACCCTCGGCCCCAGAGGGGCCGAACTGTTCGGGGTCGGACACGTTGGATGGTACGATATCGTTGAGCAGCGGGCACAAAGACTGTGCTCTTGCTCACGGCGGCTGTTGCCGCAGTGACAACCCGTTCTCAGGCATGCCGAGAATATGTATTTCGATTCCGGAATATAGAAAATCATATTCAAATCCCGCCGCGTACTGCTCTGCCGTCCACCACGCTCTTCCTGCGAGTCGCTGATACTTCCAGAGTTAGCGTGACTGACAAGTTCCGACGGTGATTGGAATGCCGCGTGCTGTCCAAAGGAACGGACTTACACCGGACAATCAAAGATTGCCGATGAGAGTTCGTATGTAGAGCCAAGACCCGACGCTTGGAGGGGGGAGTGGTCTCTCCCCTCATTTTCTTTTTTGACCCTCCTCCGGCTTGGCAAACCCCGGCCCCACACCTTCAATGAGGACGCTACCCCGCCATCTTGACCACGTCTGCCCCGCTTGACTTCAAATGCGTCGCTGGCTAGAGTGGCTTAGGACACGAATAGAGAGATGTATCTAACTTAATATGACGATCAGAACCTTGACGGCGGGTTTTGTGAAGCGCAAGGTGTTGGCTGTACAGGATTTCAGCTTCCTGCTGGTTAGTTCCCTGCGGCGCGCCTTCACACCGCCGCGTTACATCATCGACACACTGCTTCAGATGGACATCATCGGCGTCGGGTCGCTGCCTATCGTCTTGTTGACGGGCGTTTTTACCGGTGGCGTGCTGGCCTTGCAAAGCTACCGGACCCTGAGCACCTTCGGCGAGGTCGGCCTTCTTGGGGAAGTTGTTGCGCTCTCTGTCATCCGAGAGCTGGGGCCTGTCCTGACGGCGCTTATGGTTGCTGGGCGCATAAGTTCCGGGATTGCTTCAGAGCTCGGATCGATGCTGGTCAGCGAGCAGATCGACGCCATGCGCGCCTTCGGCACTGATCCGATCCGAAAACTGGTGTTGCCGCGGCTGTTTGCAACTCTGTCGACGTTGCCGGTTCTGACGATTCTAGCCGACTTCTGCGGGATGCTGGGAGGATACTTCATAAGCTTCACTACGGTCCACCTGAGTAGCGAGGAGTATTGGACTTCCGCGTATCAGACGCTCACCTTTCAGGACGTCACCCAGGGCCTGCTCAAACCGTTTTTCTTCGCGGTTGCAATCGCCTTGGTGGGTTGTTACTACGGGTTGAACACGAAGGGTGGCACGGAAGGCGTGGGGCGTTCGACGACGCAAGCCATGGTCGTCGCCTCCGTCCTGATTCTTGTCCTTGATTTCTTTATCACGAAATTCCTGATCGCCATCGGATTCTTCTGAGGGCTCCTCCGGCGATCATGTTAAGGTTAAGATTGCAGCCAAAGTGCAAAGCGGTTGCGGGCCACGCGGTGACCGCACGCGACACGAGGCTGCCGACTTTTATCCCAGGCTATGGGCAAGCCGCCCGTCATCGAATTTCGCAAGGTCTCGCTGGCCTTCGATGAGAAGCAGGTTCTCTTTAACATCTCCTTCCACGTGGAGCCGGGCGAGACACTGTTCCCTATCGGAGTCACGGGGACAGGAAAATCCGTGCTCCTCAAGCTGATCCTTGGCCTTATCAAGCCGGATTCAGGCCAGGTGCTGGTAGAAGGACGAGACCTCACGCCGCTTCCAGAGGAGCAACTCGACCAAATTCGGAGGCGAATGGGTATTGTTTTCCAGGAAGGAGCGCTCTTTGATTCGCTCTCGGTGTATGAGAATGTCGCCTACCGCTTAAGAGAAGCGGGAGTCATCCAGGAGGAAGAGATCGAGCGGAGAGTGCGGGAAGTACTGCGGTTTGTGGAGATGGAGCAGGCCATCGACAAGATGCCGTCGGAACTTTCCGGTGGAATGCGCCGGCGTGTTTCCATCGCTCGCGCGGTCATCAGCGAACCCGTGATCATGCTTTATGATTCCCCCACTGCCGGACTTGATCCGGTCACCAGCCAAACCATTATCATGCACATCGCGCAGTTGCGCGACGTGCGAGGCGTGACATCGCTGGTAGTCACACACCGTCTTCAGGACGCTTATGTGCTCGCCAACTACGTCTTCTCGGAGCGAAAACAGGCGCTGATCCCCGTTCAAGACGGCAACCACAAAGGTCCTGTGCCCCTTACTCGTTTCTTGGTATTGCGGAATGGCGCCGTTTACTTCCAGGGCACTCCACGCGAATTGGCCGCGACGCATGATCCCTACCTTGTCAAGTATCTCGCCTGAGCGCGATTCCGCCAGCAGCTTGGTCTACAATAGAAGGGTGACTTCTGTCGAAGGAGACAAACCATGCCTCAACGCCAGCGAGTAACCTGGGCTCAGCTTCGTGTCGGTTTAATGGTGATCACCGGTCTGGCAATCCTGGCCATTGGGATATTTTTCATCAGCGGCGAGGTGGGATTCTTCAGCCGGAGATACATACTGAAGGCCTATCTCTTCGAGGCCGGGGGCCTGCGCGAAGGCGCCCAGGTCCGCCTGGCCGGAGTCGCCGTGGGTAATGTGAAAAAGATACAAATCTCACCCTTCTCGGAGCGCTCGCGCGCCGTGGAAATTGTGATGCGCGTGGCGCGCACCTACCAACGCGAAATCCGCGCGGATTCGATTGCAACCATTGCAACCGTTGGATTATTGGGCGAAAGCTATGTGGACATTTCGCGCGGGAGTCCCGGCCACGACGTGATTCCTGAGGGGGGCGTGCTGAAGACCTCCGAGGAAGCGGATATTAAACAGATAGTTCAAAACGCCAATGACGTCATCTCCAACCTGCGAGTATTGAGCACTACACTTAACGGCATCACGAGCCAAATCCAGTCGGGAAAAGGTTCGGTGGGAAAACTAGTCTACGATCAGACCCTTTACAACCGGCTGGACAAGACCACCGACGAACTCGGCCGCATGATAACCAACGTTGAACAGGGCAGGGGAACACTCGGCAAGCTTCTGGTCGATGAGTCCGTGTATACCACAACGATGGCGACCCTTGACCGCTTGAACAAGGTGATCGATGACGTGCAACACGGCCAGGGAAGCCTTGCCAAATTTGTCTCTGACCCTTCGGTGTACAACAACGTGAACCACCTGGTGACTCAGGCTAATTCGCTTGTCGATAACCTCAATCAGGGCCAGGGCACGCTGGGAAAGCTAGCGAAGGATCCCCAGCTCTATAACCGCCTCAACGAAACGCTTGGCCATTTCGATGCTGTTTCAGCACGACTCGACCAAGGCCAGGGAACTCTGGGGAAGCTTTCTACCGACCCCACGCTCTACAACAATCTGAGCCAGAGTTCACAGTCTTTAAGAGATTTCCTCACGGAATTCAAAAAGAGTCCCAAAAAATATTTGACCGTGAAAGTGCGAATATTTTAGCAGGGTGCTGAGAAACGAGGGTCCGGTCCGGCCTGGTGAGTAGGGTTGAAGCGGTCTTCAGCTTCGAATTCCGAATTGTTTTCAGCGCGCTACGCATGGCCCAGTGCCTTTTCCTGCTGCTGTCCACCCCAACGTATTTGAAGTTTATCAAGTCCTGCCCCTCGCCGGAGGTGGTGCGGTGGCGAGTTTACCTCGCGAAGTGGAGGAGTGAAGCCACTTCTACGTCAAACTGTACCACTGCCACTTCGCCTCATGTTTTTGCAGTGCAATAATCCGCAGACTGCCGTTGACACGATCCCTCCCTAATCTGTGTGGCAATCGCATGGTCCAGATAACAAACGAGTTACAAATTGAACGAAGGCCGCGATCTTGGCCCAGCTTTTGCTTAAGATTAGCGAGATGCTGCCGAATTTGCGCCCTGGCACAAGTTGGAGTCAGGTCACGGGGGCTCGCTTCACGTCACGGTGCTCCGTGAGTCTTGCAGGAAAGCGCAGATCGCCCGAGGAGAGAGACAGAAATGCCCAAACTCAAGGTTGTGAGCTGGAGCGAAAAGGACGCTTCGTCCCTGCCACGACCCTCCACGCTGCCGCGTCGGCACGTGATTTCCTTACATGACCTTGCTCCCCCCGAGATTGACTTTCTGCTCAAGCTAGGCCAGCGCGTGAAGGCCCAGCCGAGCCGGTTCAAGAACGCCTTGACTGGCAAGAGTTTGGCTATGCTTTTCGAGAAGCCCAGCTTGCGGACGCGCGTGACATTCGAAGTTGGCATGGGGCAACTGGGCGGCCAGGCCGTCTACCTTAGCCCGGAGGAAATCGGGCTCGTGAAGCGTGAGTCAGTGAAAGATGTGGCGCAAAGCCTGTCGCACTGGGTGGACGCCGTGATGGCCCGCGTATTCGCTCATCAAACCGTGATGGAGCTGGCCGAGAACGCTTCAGTCCCGGTCATCAACGGGCTCTCGGATTTTGAGCATCCGTGCCAGGCGCTCGCGGATTACTTGACACTGCTCGAGCACAAGGGTTCCTTGGCCGGGAAAACACTTGCCTGGGTAGGCGACGGCAACAACGTTGCTCATTCCCTTATTTATGGCGCCGCAAGGCTGGGAGTGCGCATGCGAATCGCCACGCCTGCGGGCTACGAGCCGGACCGCTCCGTTGTGGCGGAAGCCAAACGCGAAGGCGGAGACATCGGTCTCACTCACGATCCCAACGAAGCCGTTGCCGGGGCGGACGCCGTTTACACTCACGTTTGGGTCGGCATGGGCCAGGAGGATGAGGCGGATAGTCGCTTCGCGTATCTTCCGCCCCTATCAGGTGAACGCACACCTGTTGCGCAAGGCGGGACCTCAGGCCCTATTCATGCACAGCCTGCCGGCACGGCGCGGCCAGGAAGTCACAGACGAGGTCATGGATGCCCCACGTTCTATTGCTTATTACCAGGCTGAAAACCGCCTGCACATCCAGAAGGCCATTCTCCTGGCGCTACTGTCTTGAACGATGCCGTTTGCAGGTGAGATCTCAATGTGGGTTGGGTTGCCACTACGGCTGGAGCCGCATCCTGCTGCTTTGCGGGCAAGCGTTCCGATGGCGACGGTCGCGCTGCGGATCCTGTTCGAAGAGCGGTTCCTGCGACGAGAGGTGAAGGGCTACCCGCCTAGCGTCATTCTGAGGCCCCCGTTTTTGGGGGGCCGAAGAATCCCTGCAGTTTCTTTGCATGGCCAGTCGTAGCAGTATCCGCTGCTGATATCGTAAGTGCTGCGCGACGTTAAAGGTCACGTTTTGGCTGGTAGGGGCGCATGGGCACGCGCCCCGATCATAGGTGTTCAGCACAAACTGCAGCCGGGACGCATCCTCGCCCCGGCCACTCCAAGGGGTGGCCCCCTGCACCTCACCGCACTTCATGCACTAATGATGCCCACCGCTAGCGTTGGAGGTCGCACCGTGCGAGCCGCTGGGGGCACTCATGCTGGGTGACGCAGAAGAACCGCCCCCTCCGCCAGCGTGCATCATCTCGCCGCCACCACCGCCCGCGCGCGAGGATCCTGCGGATTGACCGTGGGGCAGGACGCTCACCCTAGCTTGGCTGTTCCCACGCGAGTACGGGGAAGTCTGGAGTGTATTCATTCCTCCGACTCCGCTCCCGCCTTTTAACGCGTTGCCGCGGAACTCACCCACTGTGCCACCCACTGCATACCGTCCACCGAGGGTCGTGCCTAAGCGGACGCGCAGAGGTTCGCGCGACGAGTGCCCACCCAGCAACGCGTTCTCCTTGCCCGCCTCGCCACCCATTAGTATGGAGGAAGGCGCCAGCGTATGCGCGCCACGCGCGGTGAATGGCGTTCCAGCCCCCGCCGCCAATGGCATTCCAGTTACCGTTGCGCCTGCGCCAGGTTGGAGAGGCAGACGCTGCGTCAAGATTCCTTCGCCAAGTCCGGCGTGGCCCACATTCTGGGGAGTAATGAGTTGGCCAGGGCGAATCGCCGTTCCGGATATGGTAGTGACCGGCCTAATCAGGCCCACCTGGGAAGTGAATCCCAAAGGCGCCCAGCCGACCCATCCCGGTCCCATGTACCACGAAACCAAGGCTGGCGACCAGTTTCCAAAGTTGCCTGGCATCCAGAACCAACCAAAGCCGGGGGAAAAATTCCAACTGCCGTAATGGTAGGGCAGCCAACCCCACGGTTCGGAGGAGATCCACGTGTAACCCATGCCGGGGTAGAAATTCCACATCCCCATGCTGAAGGGCGCCCAGCCCATTGCCGCAAAAGGCGCCCATCCATAGCCGAAACCCGGAAACATGGCCCACTCGCCATAGGCATCGAGATCGCTCCACCCGTAGACCGGCCCATGAGCCGCGACGGCCTGATCCCTCAATGCCAGGTTCGTCTGCGAATCCCGTGCCTCCGTCCACTTATCCCAGGAGTCCTTCGCGATTCCCCGCTCGGTGTTGAAGGCCATCTCAGTTGTGCCTGTGTTGTATTCCAGAACCTTGTCCTTGCCGAGCTTCGCGGACCCGGAGGGCCCTGCGATCTCAACCGAGCCATTGAACACTTCCACGCGAGCATGACCTTCATTAAGGTCCGCCCTAAACATACTCTTGCCGCTGGGCGTCAGGGTTGAGCCGGCAATCCTTACGCTGTAGGTGTCGTGCTTCTCGGGCAGGAAATGGAAAGTGGCGTACCCCTGCTCAAACGTCATGCGGTTCAGTTTGTAGCCTTCGGCATCGAGGGCCAGTTGGTCGAAGGCTAAGTGGGAGAGTTGACCCAGGCGGGCTGTGGAGCCATTTTCAAACTCCACCTCCGCAAAACTGTCCGCTGAGGTTGAAAGCTCGAAGCCTTCCTGGACGGGAGTATTCACGCTCGCTTTAGCCCATTCCGTCGCGCCCGGAGCTTTTACGGCCACCGTGCCGCTGACGAAACTCAGCCTCACCACGCGCACGTGCGAGACGGGTTGTTGAGAAACTAAGGTTATTGGCAGGAAAAACAGACTAGCGACACAAACCAGAAGAACGAGGCCCGGAGATCGTAATTTCATGACGCCCTCCCTCCACCTCAAGGTGTAATACGGATTATACCCGCATTCGATACCGTGCGCTCGATTTTAGTTTTTTCGGTAGTGTCCCAATTTGACTGTAGGGCCACCCTCGGCCCGGGCAGAGGCAAGCCCCCTACACCCGAACTAGGACAGTGCCCTCTTTTCGCTCCTCGCCTGGTGTTTTGATGAACAATATTGATGAAAGGTTGCTGGGCTTTTCAACGCGCGAGCACATCGCCGTGCTGATCCCCCTGCCATGCAACCTCGACGAAACCGTCTCTTTGCGGAAAAGCTTCGATGGTGTGGGAAAATCGGTTGTAGGGGTGGCCACAAGGGTTGCCCCTCTGACACGGAAGCGCAAAACCCGAATGACAGTTGCGACGAGGGGCAGTGAGTTGTATTGTTATCGGTCGGCCCTACGTCGATAGTGAAGATCCTGAATTCAAAGGAAACCGAACTGGAACGTACCCCTGAATCCACATATGCACGACGCAAGATGAGTCCCACCTATAAGCCCGCCACCGCCCGGGCGAACGGCAAGAGGAGCTTCGCGCAGAAAAATCACGCGAGGGGCAATTGCGTGATGCGGCCTGCGGTCCCCGCTCAAACCATGCCTGCCCGCTCAATGGTTCCCCATGCTGCGTTCTTTTGCAGCCCGATGTGTTGCGGCACAGTAATCGGCCCGGAGGTGCGGTGACGGAGCGTCATTCGGAGAAAGCTTTTCGGCAAGTTGGTCAATCTAGTGGCGCAGGACTCGAGGAGGAGCCCTCAGATGCTGCTGCGCCCACCCCAGAGGAAGAGACGAGGAGTGGGGGCAGACGGCCGAATACAGAATCCTATAAACCCACAGTCGCAGGAAAGCAACGAGGCAAATTGTGGCTCATGCATGCAGGGATGCTATTTGCGAACGTTTGCTGGGCGATGGGAATCATAGGAACTAAGGTCGCTCTACGCAGCATGCCAGCAGCGGCCTTCGCTGAGGTTCGCGCCTTGGGCGCCGCGGCGCTATTCTTAACCCTCCTCTTGTTGTGGCAGGGGCAGAGATTCCCCGCACAATTGAAAGTAAATGACTGGATTGCGCTCGCTGGCTTGGCAGCCTCGGGTATAAGCTTTAGCCACATACTCTATTGCGCGGGAATTGCTCGAACTTCTGTCGTTCATACTGGTTTGATAGCGGCGCTCGGACCCGCGATGGTGCTGGTGATTTCCTGCCTGTTAAGGATTGAGCGGCTCACGGGATTGAGGGCCATCGGTATTCTGTTGTCCTTCGGTGGTGCGGCGTCGCTCGCCATGTCCAAAGCCGGGCTCGGGCAAGGGCGCGGAATTCTCTGGGGATATGATGGTGCTTGCGTCGGTCGTGTTTGCGGCCCTTTACGCCATATTGCTAAAGCGATCCGCGCACCGATTTGATCTCCTTACTTTGAATGTAGGAGTTTTTGGGCTCGGGGCCGTGTTCCTGCTCCCTGTCGGAGCGCAAGCTTCATTAAGTGTAAGGTGGATAGCCGTCCCTGGACTGGCGTGGGCCGGCCTGCTTTTTGTGATTGTCATGGGTTCTGTGGTGGGTTACGTCATCCAGGCATGGGTAATGGCCGAACTTGACCCCTCGCAGGTTCAGGTCTTCATGTACTTGCAACCCGTAGTTTCTACCGCCACAGGGGTCCTATGGATGGGAGAGACCCTTCCAACAGGAGGCTTGTTGGGCGGCATCATGATCATCCTGGGAGTTTTCCTCGCAGCACACTGACCATCGAGATTGACTACGTTCAACCCCAGGGATGAGAGCGAGTCTGTCGCGCTTAGTTCCCTGATCCGCAGGTGGCGCACGCACTGTCTCGGATGTAAGCGCCTGCTGAGGTTAAAAAACCTAGCAACCTCTCACCGATGTCAATCATCAAATCCGTATCAGGGCGAAGGCAAAAAAAGGTCGGTCGAGCCCGCGGCGCCGAACGGGGGTATAATATGAGTACACGCTGAGGTGGCGGGAGGGCGTCCATGAAATTCCGATCTCCGGGCCTCGTTCTTCTGGTGTGTGTCGCCAGTCCGTTTTTCCTGCCAATAACCTTAGTTTCCCGACAATCCGTCTCGCACGCGCGTGTGGTGAGGCTGAGCTACCTCGGCGGCACGGTGGCCGTAAAAGCTCCAGGCGCGACGGAATGGGCTCAAGCGAACGTGAATACTCCCGTCCAGGAAGGCTCCGAGATATTAACCTTCGCAGCCAGTTTTGCGGAAGTGGAATTTGAAAATGGTTCTACAGCCCGCCTGGGTCCGCTCTCCCACTTAGCTTTCGACCAACTGGCCCTCGATGCCGAAGGCTACAAACTGAACCGCATGACGTTTGAGCAGGGGTGCGCCACTTTCCATTTCCTGCCCGAGAAGCACGACGCCTACAGCGTAAAGATTGCCGGCTCAACCCTGACGCCCAGCGGCAAGAGCATGTTTAGGACGGACCTCGACAAGGGCCATGTTCGCGTGGAAGTGTTCAATGGCTTGGTTGAGATCGCAGGGCCCTCCGGGTCCGCGAAGCTCGGCAAGGACAAGGTTCTGGAATACAACACTGGGACAACTGAGGTGGCCTTCAATACAAAGCGGGGAATCGTCAAGGACTACTGGGATAAGTGGACGGAGGCACGGGATTCGCTGGCGAGCCTGGCATCGAGGGATCGGGCCGTCGCGGCTCATGGGCCGGTCTCTGACCGGAGCGACTACGGGCGGAGCGACCCCAAGGACTTCCATAAGGATCCAACGCGGTCTTTGGCCCCTTTGCTGGGGGGCTTTCCACGGCCGTGGTGAAGCCTTGACAGTCCTGGCAGTAAGCGTAGTGCTTGCGGCCTTCGCGTTCAACCCCTGTGAGCAGGGTGGAGGAACTCAGAAAACTCTATCGGATTGTCGGCAGCTAGCGTGGCGCGAACCATGGCTTCGGGACATAAACCCGCTCCACCATGGCTGCGTCGACCTCCACGGCCACCGATCTCTGCAATATTTCCACGGAGAGGACGAGCTTCCACAGATTCTTCTTGCGGAGTAGAATCCCTTCAAGCCCCTCCAGCGGGCCTGCTATGACTCGACCCGATCACCGGATTTGAGGAAGGGATGGGGTTCAGCCTTGAGGGGACTCTCGACCACCCTTCGGATAGCCTCGATCTCCGAGCGGGGAATCATAGCCGGCCGCCCCCCGAATCCCACTACGGTATGGAGTCCTGGGGTAGTTAGGATTGCCAGCCAGCGCTCGCGTGGGCCGCGGAGGAACACGTAACAAGGGAAAGAGAGGGAGCGAAAGGTGCTTGACTCGGTCTTTCCAGCGGTGAGCAGCAGCTATAGAGAGGAAGAAACACTTCGAACCCTTTGGAAGCGAGGGCTCGGGCGACGTTCTTCTCGTGCTGATGGCGAGTGTAGAGTGCGTACCACCCAAGCGCCCCATCCGGTTCTTCGCTTGGTATACTCAGATCCGGCATTTCGCGCATACGCCCGTCCTGCGGCTTACTGAGCCGCCTGGCCGAAGCCTGAACTGCTAACCTAGTACTGCCCAGTCCCCACTGTCAAGCTGATGCCAGGTCAGTTGAAAGCCTTGAGGGTTTCTCAGAGTGAACGGGCAGGCCGAGATTCCTTGCTCCGCTCTGGACCGTCCGTCCAGGACTTGTTTCGGAATGACAGTGATGGGTCGAGGACGGTAGTGAAGGGCTCGGAATGACAACGTTCACTGAGACTATTCAGCATCCTGATGGCTGACCCGCAGCACTGCGGCCCCGCGGATAGCATCGTTCTTGAGCAAATTCAGCGCGCGATTGGCGTCGCGACAGCGGGAATACCTCGATCTCGGTGTGGATGGGAATTTCGGCGGCGAGGCGGAGGAAGTCCTCCCCGTCCTGGCGAGTGTTATTGGCGACGCTACGCAGGACACGCTCGTGGTACAGCAAATTGTAATCGAGTGGCGGGATAGGGCTCATGTGAATCCCGCCGAGCGCGATGGTTCCGCCTTTTTTCAGGGCCTTCAGGGCTGCGGGCACGATTTCTCCAGCCGGCGCAAAGATAATGGCGGCATCGAGTTTTGCAGGCGGTTCCTCCACCGTCCCGCCTGCCCACACCGCGCCCATCTCGAGCGCCAGCTTCTGGTGACGCGCGTCGCGGGTCATGGCATAGACGGCGACGTTCCAGTGCCGTGCCACCTGGATGGCTAGGTGGGCCGCCGCCCCGAAGCCGTATAAACCCAGCCTGCCGCCCCGCTCGATGCCCGAGAGGCGCAGCGAGCGGAAGCCGATAATCCCCGCACATAGTAGCGGCGCTGCCTGCTCGTCCGTGAGGCCCTGGGGAATAGGGTAGACGAATTTCTCCGGCGCGAGGGTGTACTCCGCATAGCCCCCGTCCACGACGTATCCAGTGAACGTGGGGTTGTCGCAAAGGTTTTCCTTTCCCGCGCGGCAATACTCGCAGACCCCGCATGTCCGATGAAGCCAGGGGATGCCAACCCGGTCGCCGACGCGGAAGCGGCTGACCTCGGGGCCTACCTTCTCAACCCGACCCACCACTTGGTGCCCTGGGATCACAGGTGACTTGCGCTCTGGCAGCTCTCCCTCCACCACATGCAGGTCCGTCCGGCAGACCCCGCAGGCGCCAACCCGCACCAGTAGCTGATCTCTTTGGACCAATGGGTCCGGCGCGTCGGTGAAGTCGAGTGGATTAGTCTCAACCCGCGCGGGCGAATGGAGCAGGCACGCCTTCATGACACCCTCCGTCACAATCGTACTCGAAGCGCTTGGCGATCGCAACTCGGCCAATGATGGCGTAGCGGGTCATCCCACATTCCACATCCTGCCTTGACATAGCTTCCAAAAGAGGCGACCCTCTAAGGCGATCAGACCAAATATCAGGAGGTATCTATGGCGACTCTTCTAACGGAAGTTTCCGATTTCCTTGCTTCTGGGCCGATGAAGTTGTTTATCGGGGGCCAGTGGGTTGATGCAGTGCGCAAGGGGAGATTTGAAACCCGCGATCCGGGGACTGGAAAGGTGCTGGCTGAGGTTGCCGCAGCGGAGCAGGAAGACGTCAACCGAGCGGTGGAGGCCGCGCAGCAGGCATTCAAGAAGAGCGGTTGGCCTGCGTTGCCAGCGAACGATCGGGCAGTCATTCTGCATCGCTTGGCTGACCTGATCGATAAGCATCAAGACATCCTGGCACAAATCGAGTCACTGGACGTTGGAAAGCCGATCGCGCAGGCTGCGAGCCTTCGACGTACCCTTCGCGGCGCAGACGCTGCGATACTATGCCGACCTTTCGGTCCATACCCGGCGGCGCGAGCCCATCGCGGTTTCCGGACACGAGGCTTACACGCTGCGCGTGCCCTATGGGGTATGCGCGGTCATTGTGCCCTGGAACTTTCCTTTCCTACTGCTGAGCTGGGGAATCTCACCAGCGCTAGCGGCGGGAAACGTCGCGGTGGTGAAACCTGCCGAAGACACGCCGCTTTCAGCAATCTATTTTTGCCATTTGGCGCAACAAGCCGGCGTGCCCGATGGGGTGATCAACGTTATACCGGGCTACGGCGAACCCGCCGGCGCAGCGCTGGCTGCTCATCCGGGCATTCGGCGCTTGTCGTTTACGGGTTCACCTGAAGTCGGCCGGAGTGTAGCCGCCGCCTGTGGTGCAAATCTGGTGCCCGGTGAAGTTGGAACTGGGCGGCAAAGGGGCAGCGGTGCTGTTCGATGACATTGACATTGACCAAACCGCCAGCGCCCTCGTATCTGCGCTGACCTTGAACACGGGGCAGGTCTGCTGCACGGCAACCCGCTGGCTGGTGCACGAGTCGATCTGGGACCAACTTGTGGAGTGCGTCAAGACCCGTCTGGAAGACTTGAACATTGGCTACGGCCTCTTACTGGGGACCGAGATGGGGCCCGTTGTAAGTGCGAAACAAAAGGACCGCGTCCTCGGATATCTCCGGCGCGGCGTGGCCGAAGGCGCCTCAGCGTTGCTGCCGGGTGGGGAAGCGGAAATCCCGGAGTTCAAAGGAGGATTCTACGTAAAGCCCGCCCTCCTGACCGGCCCTCCCGAGAACGTTTGTGCGCAGGAAGAAATCTTCGGTCCAGTGGCTTACGTGATGCGCGTTCAGGACAGAAGATGAGGCGGTCGATTTGGCCAATCGCTCTTTCTACGGTCTGGCCAATAGTGTTTGGAGCAAAAACCTGGAGAGGGCTCACCGCGTTGCGGAAGCAATGGTCGCGGGGAATAGCTGGATCAATGCGCACAACGTCTTTAAGCTCGGGATTCCGTACGCCGGGACAAACTTGAGTGGCTTTGGTGGCGGGGTATTGGGGCCGGAGACCTTGTTCGATTACCTGCGGCCTCAATCCGTCGTGCGCCCGGTGAGCTGATTGACGGGCACTGTCCCAATTCGAACCTAGGGCCGCCCCTCGGGCCGGCTTGGCCCGGGGCGAGCGTGGGACATCCTGACGACACGGCACCGATTGACATGCATATTGTGGGGTGTACACTGATAGCAAGTAGGAACCGAGATGGAAGTCCCAGGTTAACGGAGAGGCCGGCAGGAAGGAGGTGCGCTATGCTCTCCACTCGCTTGGTACAGATAATTGAGGACCACGCGGAGGAGTTGACCCGCGGCCTCATCGACGATCTGCTCAGTAACACTCACACTCCACACTACCACCACCTCAGTCGTGAAGAGTTGCATTATCGAACCTATGATGTTTATCGCAACTTCGGACGATGGCTCAGCAACGAAACCGAAGGGGCCATTGAGTCGAGTTACACTCATTTGGGAAAGAGGCGGCTTGCTGAGGGGATTCCTCTCAGCGAGATCGTCTACTCGTTGGGCCTGACCAAACATCATCTCCAGGAGTACATTCACTTCGTTGGCATGATAGATTCTGCAGTTGACCTGCATGGGGACCGGGAACTCCAGCGCCTCGTGGGACGATTCTTCGACAAGGCCGTATATTACACAGTGAAGGGCTTTGAGCACGACGCAGACTGGCGGGACCTCAGCACCACCGTCAAGCATGCGACTTAACGTTGTCACTACGAGCCCTTCGTTGACATTCCGAGCCTTTCTCGGCACTCCGACGCGAAGCGGAGCGAATTGGGGACTTCACCTTGCGCTGAGGGTAAACTGTGCGAGAGTGCCCCTCTGGAAACCAAGGGCTTGCTGGCTTCCACGTTTTCCGCCAACAGGAATGGGAGATTCCCTCGGACGGCAGGCCCGACCGGTTTTTCAGCATCCTGCTAGCGAAACTCGCCCCAGGTAAGTGCGTTCAAGAGGAGGTGTACTATGTCTGCAATTGCTGAATCAACTACAGGGGACGCTTACCACAGGCTGTTGCACAGAGCACTGCTTTTTCTTGCCGTGTTGGTGGTGGCCCGCTTTGTTTTGGAACTTGCCGGAACGCCCGGAGCAGTGACTCGTTACCTTTCGAGCTCCGCTGGTATGTTTCTCGCGGCTATATACGTCGCCGCTGTAGCTCCATTGAGAGGCGGCATGCGGAAGTTCTCCGGACTCCTGCTGCCCGCTCTCCTGCTTTCTGCATGGACGGTGGGTTGGGTGATTCTGGCAACGCTGGTCTCTGGTGCGTTTCGTCTGGAGCGGAGCCATTTTTCGACGCCTGCGGATTACGGGAACTGGGGGCATCTTGGGAAGCACATTCTTGGGCATGCGACCGAGATTCCGGTTCTCTTCGTCGTGGTGCTTGTCCTGATGGCAGTGGTCCACCTCCTGTGGCGCTGGCCGGTCACAGTTGGGCCGGGAGCGATGCTTGGCGCCCTGGTCATCGTTCGTTACTGGTTAGAGGCGATGGGAATGCCCTGGTCCAACACCGCCGCTTGGAGTTCCACCCTTGGGGTCCTTATTGCAGCTTTCTATCTAGGGGGCGTGGGACCTCGCCTGGGGTTGGCGGGAGCCTCACAGCTTCTTGTTCCTGCGCTGGTCCTTGGTTGGACATGGAGGTTGTGGGTCCTTATCGCTGCTGTAATGAGCGCAC
Source organism: uncultured Acidobacteriota bacterium (assembly GCA_963765485.1). GTDB lineage: Bacteria > Acidobacteriota > Terriglobia > UBA7540 > UBA7540 > CAVROP01. The sequence goes on from CAVXWN010000017.1 coordinate 19,509, forward strand.
TGGTGCCTTTCTACAAGACCCATTTCTTCGATCCCGCCAGAGGCAACGTGCCTGTGCGTCTGGTGCACCTGTTGGGTAGCAGCATAGTGGAGGGCTTTCTGGCGGGGTTGATCGTTTGGGGAATTGCAGTCTGGATCGCTCGCTCCACAAAGCAAGCTACGTCCTGAGTCAAACGCTTATTCCATCCTGCCGAATTCTCGGACCGCGTCGTAGAGAGCCAGGATATTCTCCGTGGGGGTGTTCGGCTGGATGTTGTGGCATGGGGCAACAATATATCCTCTGCCCTTTGCCAGAATCCGGATGTTCTCAGCGACTTGCTCCCGGACCTCGGCTGGCGTCCCAAAAGGGAGTGTCCACTGGTTGTCGACAGCGCCATGGAAGACCACCGCAGGCCCGAAGTCGCGCGCGAGTCCTTGGCGATCCATTCCACGGCAACGCCATTGCACAGGATTCAGAATATCGATTCCGATGTCGATCAGTTCCGGCAGCACCGGCCGGACCGCTCCGTCGTCGTGGTGGAAGGCCTTAGCCCCGAAAGAATGAACTAAATCAATCATCTTGACCATATTCGGCTTCAAAAACCTTCGGAAGCATTGGGGACTCATGAGCAACGAGTTCTGAGTTCCCAAGTCTTCGGCAACGTAGACTAAACTGATCAGGCTTCGACACTCTTCGAGGGCACGGCGAATGATTGATTCGTGAATGCAAAAGATTCGTTCCAGAGCCGCCTCTGCGATAGCAGGATTAGCGATCAAATCCGCCAGCGCCTGCTCCCTGCCGCGAAGGTGGCAATACAGATAGAACGGTTCGTAACACCCTCCCACAATCGGGTAATCCCTCCACTGCTCGCATGTGGCGCGAAGCTGGCTGAAGTCCCACACGGTGGGGTCGGGCCAGTCGAACCGCTCGACATCGGCCACCCCCTCAGCCGTGGCGAGAGGATGTGAAACGGACTCCTCATACACGCCGAGACCGTTGCCATAGGGCACTCTTGCAATCCCTATGTGCCACACGCTCCACAGGGATTGGGTGTGCCAGGTGTCTTCCTTGGTGTGCGGGTGCTTCGGCGCCAAGTGAATGCACTTGTCCACCCCCAGTCGTTCCCAGAGTTGACGTTCGCACGTGCAGTGCAGCTCCGACAGCAGCCGTTCTGTAACCTCTGCTGTAGCGCTGTAATCGCACGGCACATGATCCGCCGTTTTCCCGAGAGTACAGCTTCCCACCGCTCACGAGGGGTCATTTCCCAGCTCCTTGTCTCGAGTTCGCCACGTTCCCCCCCCGTTAGGGTCATGTACCCTAAGTCCGTTGATGCAGTCGCCTGCCATTCCGGGCAGCCGCCGGCGGTCCTGAGCGAGCGCCATCGCGGCTACGCCCGAGAAGACAACTCCGGGTATCTCCTCGCGATTCGTTTCCGATCCTCGACGGGAAGTTCTTTCCAAGAAAGGGGCCGGTCTTGCGGGCGGGCCTGTTTTTGATTGATCTGCCCCATCAGGCTCCAGCTACGTGTCAACTGGTGGGGTTCCTGCGCGGGAAGATCGTAGCGCGTAAAGTCGATCACGTGTTCGGAACCGCGGTTTGCCGCCTCCCGCAACAGGGCCAGGCGGAACTCCTGGTTCATAAACCAACGGATTACCTTGTCGGCGTCGGAGCCGCCGATGCCGGAACCGTGCTCGAAAAAGCGGTAGTTGAGGCGCGAGTTATCCTTGAAGTGTTCGCGCCAGGCGAGGCCGAACTCGCCATGGGTGATACAGCAGGTGTCGGGCCAGCGCTGGCGGACGGCGCTGAGCCATTCGGCCAGACCCTGCGGGCCAATCACGATCTCCCAGATATTCGTCACCCAGGCGAAGCCATTCAGCTCAAAGCCCTTGTCGAAATGAAGGGCTGTGGTGTGCATCATCTCTCGCAGGCCCTTCTCCATCCCGTGGCCATGGATGGTTTCGATCGGCCCCACTCCCATACGGCTGTTGAACCCGTTGGCGAAGCCGTCGCGGCGCGCCGCCAAAAAATCGCAGGTCCAGCCATCCAAGTTCACACAGTCAATGAAATCTTCTTTCCCCTGCGCAGGCTTACAGAAATGTTCCTTGGAAGGGTAATAGGGGTAACAAATCGATCCGTCGCCATCCTGGTTGTCGATCGAGTATTGGCTCCAGATATTTCCCTGGCACACGTGGAGATCTTCGTTTTCGGCAAGGAACCGCTGGTTCTCAGCGGCCAAAAACCCTGCGATGACACACTTGGGCCGGTAACCACCGCCTATGACTGCCGAGGCCAGGGCAAGCCCATCGTGCAGGTCGCGACTGACCTGCTCGCGCGTGTTGTAAGCATTGGCGAAGTACCCTCCGGGGATGAACGTGACCTCGTCGCCGTAAGTCGCGTGGTACTCGGCCACTCGTCTGCGGATCGCCTTGTATTGGTCAGATTGGTTGTTAAGAGCCAGCCAGCTCAAAGCCCAGGTCAGACGCCCGCCGGGCCAACCTCGGGCGAAGGCGGTACGAAAAGCCGCCACCGCTTCGGGGGTGTGCAATGCCGTTTCGTCCTGGCCAAGATTCTGGTTACGAGAAACCTCGATCTGGTTAACACGGATGACCGAGGCAAAGGTCAGAAAACGATTGTGTGCCAGCGTTGGTTTCTTGCTTTTTGCGGCGATCTCAGATCCTTGGGCGGAGGGAGAAACGCTGTCCGGCGCCCCAACCAGAACGGGCATGCGCCCCCGCGCCAAGCCTGGAAGGGCAACTGCGACCGTCGAGAGGAGTTGCCGCCGCGTGAACTGTTTCGAAAGAGACTTGCGCATAGGTGCTCCTCGCGAGACGCGCTTGGCCATGCTGTGCAGTTGCATGGCGTCGCTATTGCTTGCGCGCTGCGCTGATGGGCATGATGTTGCCCGACTCTGTCATTTCCGCCTTGGACGGGCTGGTTGCAGCCTTGGCCCTCGACAGGTCGTTGTTAACCAGAACGATGCCTCCCGTTATCCCGGTGTCGGCCAAGAACGTTTGCGTGCCTTCGCTAGCTTTGGAGTTTCGGATAATCACGCCGCTGCCGTTCGAGAGGCTGATGGCGCTGGTCTTCGGCCCAGCCTGCGCCTGCCTTCCGGCGAAGCCGTCCACCAGAGGTCATGGAAGTTCTCGCACTCGATGGCGTGGGTAAAGAACTCCGGCAACTTGCCGCTCCACCCTACTTCGAAATTGCGGAGCTTCAAGCCGTCCACATACGTGCCATAAAGGGCCGGGATGTCGTGCTTGAATATTGTCAGTTCCGGTGGCACCTCAGCCCCGCAAATCAAAGTTGCCGCCCACAGACTCCGTCATTGGGCCTGCCTTCATCTGCATCTTGACTCCGTCAAACTCGATGTCCCGGATGATGCATTCCTTGGTTCCGTAAATCAGGATGCCAGCCTCGCTGTCGGCATAGATGTTCGTGAAACGCAAATTGCGAATCACGCCGGGTGTGGTCGTTCCGGTTTTCGTCAGCGCCGAGATATGGATAGGCTCGCCTTTGCCCCACCAGTAGCCCGTATGCAGGCGGGTCTCAATCACATGTTGTCGAAGAGCAGGTTCTCAATCACACCATCGCCCCGCACACCCACGTTGATGCCGCGCGAGGTGTCGCGGATGACCAGATTGCTGAATACGCAGTTGGCGATGTGGCCGCCGTCATCGCCCACTCGAATTCCGGAATCACGGGAGCTCAGCGTGCAGTTCGTGACGGTGAGGTCCTCGACTCCGTGCAACGCAATGTTGTCGTCCCCGGTCTGGAAATCGCAGTCCGCGATGTGAATAAAGCGGGAGTCCGTCAAATGGATTCCGTCGTCGTTGGGAACACGGCGGTCGCTCGCGAAGCTGTTGATCTTGACTCCGATCATGTCCACGTAGCGGGAATTGGAGATACCATTCCCCATCGGTGCGTTTTGTATCGTCACGCCCGTGATCAGAACGTTCTCACATTTGTCGATTTGAATCATTCCACCGGGCCTCGGCTTGGGGACATAGGGACTGTCCCCAACGCCGATTCTTGGTGCTGAGGAAGTCTTCACCCTGGCGAGTCAAGCGAGGTATCCAGTTCCCCGCGTCCCCCACGGCGTAGGCGAGGTCGAGCACGCGATCGGTATTCATGAAGGCCATACCGCTGCCGTCGATAATGCCTCGTCCCGCAATTGCGATGTTTTTCGCATTCGTGGCGGTAATCAGGGCTGCGTAGTTAGGATTGCCGCTCCAGCTCTCTTCCTTCGCGGCTTCCGGCACCCGGTAGTCTTCAATTCGAGTACTGCCCCGGATCATTGAGCCGGGCTCCAAGTACAACGTCACGTTGCTGAGAATGTTGATCGGACCGCTTACAAATTCACCCGGCGGGACTACGACCGTGCCTCCGCCGGCTCTCGAAGCGGCGGCAATGGCCCGGTTAATTGCTCCGGCATTATTCGTCTTGCCGTCCGCTATAGCGCCATAATCTAGAATGCTATAGCGAGCGGTTTGCCCCAATGCCCAAGAAGACGAGAGCAGTAGCACAGTTATAAGTACTGCAAGAATTTGCGTCCTTCTCATGACGGTTGCTCCTCTGAAAATCTCGTACACATTGCTCTGGTGGCGGGTCCGCAGACACCGGAAATTGGATCTGCGCCACTCCAAGCAGAGCGCGGGCTCTCGCCCTGAGTATTCCCAACGCAATGCAAGATTCCTCGCCGCCTCGGGCTCCTCGGAGTGCCAGGGATGGAAAGATTCCCGAGTCCTGACCTCCGTTGCCCGGGTGACGGGTCTTATTCCTTGCGCGCGGTGCTGGCGGGCATGATGTTGCCCGACTGTGTCAGCTCCGCCTTGGCCGGGCTGATCGCAGCCTTGGCCCGCGCGAGGTCGTTGTTGAACAGATTGATGCCTCCCGTGATACCTGTGTCGGTTAAGAACGTTTGCGTGCCTTCGGCGGTTTTGGACTCTCGGATGGTCACTCCGCTGCCGTTCGAGACGCTAATGACGCTTGTCTTGCTCCCGGCGTGCGCCTGCCTCCCGGCGAAGCCGTCCACTTCGAGATTACGGAAGTTCTCGCACTCAATGGCGTGCGTGAAGAACTCCGGTAGGGCGGCGCCCCACTCCACCTCGAAATTGTGGAGCTTGAGCCCATCGAAGTAAGTGCCGTAGAGGGCAGGTATATCGTGCTTGAATATCGAAAGTTCCGTCGGCACATCGCCGCGCAAATCGAAGTTTCCGCCCACAGACTCCGTCATTGGACCCGCCTTGACTTTTAGTTTGACGTCGTCGAACTGGATGTCCCTGATGATGCTTTCCTTGCTTCCGTAGATCAGGATACCCGCCTCGCCTGTGGCGAGGATTCTGGAAAAGCGCAGATTCCGGATGATGCCCGGTGTTTTCGTGCCCGCTTTCGGCAAGGCCGAGATATGGATGGGCTCGCCTTTACCCCACCAGTAGCCGGTGTGCAGTTCGGACCCTATGACAATATTCTCGAATAGTATGTTTTCAATCACGCCCCCGGCCCGTACGTTCACGTTGATGCCCCGCGTGGAACCATGTATCACAATGTTGCTGAAAACATCATTCCGAGTTTCGCCACCGTCGTATCCAATGCGGATCGCAGAATCGTGAGAGCTCAGCGTGCAGTTGGTCACTGTGACGTCCTCGGAGCCGAACAGACAAAGGCTGTCGTCGCCGTTTTGAATGTCGCTGTCAGTTATGTGCACGAAACGGGAGTTAATCACGTCGAGTCCATCGTCATTCGGCGCGCGCCGGTCGCCACCGAAGCTGTTGATCTTTATCCCGATCACGTCGATATTTCGAGAGTCATCGACAGCTATCGTGTAGTTGGGTGAGTTCTGAAAGGTTACGCCGGTGAGCAGCACATTCTCGCACTTGTTGATTTCAATCATCCTGCCGGGCCTGGGCTTTGGTACATAAGGACTGTCCCCCACGCCGTTCTTGGTACTGAGGAAGTCCTCTCCCTGCCGAGTCAGGCGGGGAATCCAGCTCCCCCCATCGGTCAGAGAGTACTTCAGGTCGAGCACCCGATCGGTGTTCATGAAGGACATCGCACTGCCTTCGATGGTCCCTTGGCCGGCGATGGCGATGTTTTTCGCACCATTGGCCGTGATCAGACCTGCGAGATCCCCTCGCTGCTCGGCGCTCGATCCCCGCTCCTTTGCCGCATCCGCCCCCACTGGTTTCAGCCAATAGTCGTCCAGACGCGCGCTGCCACGGATCATTGAACCGGCTTCCAGATACAGAGTCACATTGCTGAAAATGTTGATTGGGCCGCTTACAAATTCACCCGGCGGGACCACAACCGTGCCTCCGCCCGCTTGCGAAGCGGCGGCAATGGCTCGGTTGATCGCTCCGGCGTTGTTTGTCTTGCCGTCACCCACGGCTCCATAATCGACAATGTTATAACGGCCAGTTTGCCCCATTCCCCAAACAGGCAGGAGCAATAACGCTCCCATAATTACTGCAAGAAGATCCTTCCTTCTCATTGCGGTTGCTCCTTCGAAAATGTCTCATAGGCTGCTCCAGCCGCGAGTTTGCCGCGACCGGCGCCGATTCCAACGGTCTTCACCCGCGTCGACAGCCTTGTATCCAAGGTTTCCGTCTCTGAATTCGGGGTCATAATACACCACTGACTCCGATTCAGAGCCGGAATTTCCCTTTTCGACTTCCACGGTGGCGTTCAGTATACACCCGGTCTATCGCGCCGGACGCGGAACCGTTATAATGCCAAATTCGCATCTATTGCAGAGGAGGCACATCGATGCAAGTAGCTCAATTCAGAAATGAGCCGCTTTGCGACTTCAAGGACAATCCGGAACACAAGAGGCGGATGGAAGAAGCAATGGAAGAAGTCCGGAAAGAGCTGGGGCGGGAATACGATCTCGTGATCAAGGGGGAGAGGGTCAAGACGCCGGATAAGCTGCACTCCTACAACCCTGGGCAGGATAGCCAGGTGGTTGGCGTTTTCTCCAAGGCCGACGCGAAGTTGGCGGACCTCGCCATCCAGGCGGCGGAAGAAGCTTTTAGGACTTGGAGCCGCAAGTCGGTGGAGGACCGCGCGGAACTGTTGCTCGAAACCGCCAGGATTATACGGGAGCGCAAGTTCTATTACGGGGCGTGGATGTGTTACGAAGTGGGTAAGACGTGGGCGGAGGCCGATGCGGACGTGGCGGAAGCCATCGACTTTGCGGAGTTTTACGCGCGTGAAATGCTCCGCCTCGACAAGCTTCAGCCCCTGACTCCGGTCCCCGGCGAAAGGAATTATTTGCGTTACATTCCTCTTGGCGTGGGAGTGGTCATTCCGCCCTGGAACTTCCCGCTCGCCATCCTCACGGGGATGACGCTTGCTTCCCTCGTGGCCGGCAACACCGTGGTCATGAAGCCTTCCAGCGATTCCCCGACGATTGCGTACAAGTTCTTGGAAGCAATGGAGCAGGCGGGGATGCCTCCGGGCGTCGTGAACTATCTGCCTTGCCCGGGCGGGTCAGTCGGCGACGTGTTGGTGGGACACGCGCGAACACGCTTTGTGGCCTTCACCGGTTCGAAAGAAGTCGGGCTGCACGTTAACGAGGTGGCGGCGAAGACGCCGCCGGGCCAGGTCTGGGTGAAGCGCGTCATCGCCGAGATGGGGGGCAAGGACTCCATCGTTGTGGACAGTGAAGCGGACGTGGATGCAGCAGTGGAAGGCGTCGCCGTCTCGGCCTTCGGCTACCAGGGCCAGAAGTGTTCGGCATGCTCGCGGGCGATTGTCGTGGAGTCGGTCTACGAAGCGTTCCTTGATAAGCTGAAGCGCCGCGTGGAACAGATCAAGGTCGGGCCCACGACGGATCCCAATAACTACATGGGCCCCGTCATCAATTCCCGGGCGAAGCAGTCCATTCTGAAATACATTGAGATCGGTAGGAAAGAAGGCCGCCTCATTACCGGCGGCAAGGAAGCTCCTGGACCGGGACACTTCATCCGCGCCACGGTTATTGCCGATGTCGCGCCCCAAGCGCGTCTAGCGCAGGAAGAGATTTTCGGACCCGTGCTGGCGGTCATCAAAGCCAGGAACTTCAACGAGGCGCTGGAGATTGCCAACAACACGGAATATGGTTTGACGGGAGCCGTTTATTCCAAGAACCGCCAGAAGCTGCAAAAGGCCGCTGACGAGTTCTTCGTAGGGAACCTCTATTTCAACCGGAAATGTACCGGCGCCTTAGTGGGCGGTCATCCCTTTGGCGGCTTCAACATGTCAGGCACAGACTCGAAAGCCGGCGGACATGACTACCTTTTGCTCTTTACGCAGGCCAAAGTGGTTTCGGAGAAGGTAACAGCCTAGTACATGTACATACCTGTTGGCGAGGGGCCGCAGCTTAATTCAGTGCGTTAGAAGACGCAACTCAACCAAGCAAGTGGCCTCAGCCAGACAAGGCCTTCCTCGCGGGCTGACCCATCTTAAGTGAAGAGTACTTTCGGTGGTTTGCTGCGTGCGCAACCAGACCAAAGCCGACGTAAACGTTCCGCTGCAACTGGATGTCCTGCGACGTATTCTTCGAATTCAAGTTTTCACGCTCATCTGGATGTGTCTGGAAGCGGCGGTATCCCTGAGCGCTGCCTGGCGAGCCCACAGTCCGGCCCTGCTTGCCTTCGGTGGCGACAGCGCGATCGAGCTGGTTTCTGCACTAGTCGTTTACTGGCGGTTCCGCTTTTATTCCACCGAAATGAAAGCCGAGAAGTTGGCTAACCGAATCGCCGGCGGCTTGCTCTTTGCCCTGGCGGCATATGTGCTGATGGCGTCCGGAGCAGCGCTGTTTGGGAACCGGGAAGTCCACTCCAGTCTTACAGGAATAGCCCTCCTACTCGTTGCTGCTATGGTGATGCCCTGGCTGGCCGGTCAAAAGCGGGAGTTATCAAACACCGCCGCGAGCGCTGCGTTGAGAGCCGATGCTGCGGAATCCGTCGTCTGTGGTTACATGGCCTGGATTGGCCTGGCCGGACTGCTAGTCAACGCTGCCTGGGGAATAAGGTGGGCAGACCCCGTAGCAGCATTATGCCTCACACCTTTTATCCTGCGTGAAGGCTGGGAAGCAGTAAGAGGTAGGAGTTGTGAATGCCACTGAGCCTGGATCCGTCATGTTGAGTGAACATGGGCTTGCCACCGACCCCTGCCTGGTTTCTAAGTGAAAGTGAGAAAAAGGAGGAACGGAATGAACGACCCTAGTTTCAATGCCACGGGCAAAGTTCTCAAACGACGTTCTTTTATCGCCGGAGGAGTCTTGACAGCAGGCCTGCTTCCCAGCTTCGTGAAGTCAGCCTTCGGGGATCCAGGGCCGATTGCCGCGGGGAGTCTCCCGGCGGTCGCCCCGAAAAGCGATGCGCACAAGATTCTTTGTGGGCCCATGATACCTGTCGTCACACACTATAATCGAGATCTCAGCTTGGACCTCGTGGGGCTAAAGGAAAATCTTCAGTATCTTGTGGAACATGGAATCCGAAACGGAAGCGGTTGTTTTCTGGTTGGCGGGGCTGGCGGCGATTTTCCTATGCTCTCCGTCTCGGAGCGGACAACTTTGGCGCGTACGGCGGCGGAAGTGAGCGGAGGACGAGTCCCGATAGTCCTCTGCGCGCAAGCAACCGACGAACGTGTGACCCAGGAAATAGCGCGTGTTGCCGAAGACATCGGAGCCTACGCCATTCAACTGAGTCCTCCCTACTATTATCACCCCTCCGATGAGGATGTGCTGCGACTTTTCCAGAAAGTTAATGCCCAGCTAAAGAAGTGCGGAATCATGGTATACAACACCCACTGGGAGGGATACAACTTACCTTTTGAAATTCTGGACCAGTTGGTAAATCTGGACCGCGTAGTATCGCTGAAATGGTCTACTCCTGAGGGGGGCTCGGATTTCATGCGCGGCGTGGCACGGTACGGAGAAAAAATCGATGTCATCGATAACGCGGGCATGTGGCCGCTGACCGCGATGTTGGGCGGAAGCGGGTTTATCACCCACTTGGCCACCGTATGGCCTGAACACGACCTCCAGATTTACGCTCTGACGCAGGCCGGGGAATACAGAAAAGCGATGGACTCCATGAGAGCTGTAAATTGGCCGTGGGAGCACTTCCGGGGGATAATAGCCGGCCGAACGAGCGGCGAAGCCCCAGTTGTAAAATGCGCTTTGGAACTCTGCGGGAGACGCGGTGGCCCTTCGCGGCCACCTTCACGGGGTCTCACTAGTGAAGAACGTGCGGATCTGCGCAGGGTGTTAGTGGAAATTGGAGTTCCGGTTGTCTAACGGGATACGGAGGATGAATTCAAGATGCTCAGAAAAAGCGGCTCCAGCCTTTCTTCTCTGCTGTTGGCTACGATTTACGTGACGACCGTTATTGCTTTGATCCAGCCCTCATGGGCGTTGCCTCCCTCGCCCCGGAACGAGGCGGATGAGCTCGATGTGCATATTACCAAAACAGTCGAGATTACAAGTTCCCATCGATACTGCTGGTTCCCGACGGTTCACAGATTTACCTCAGGCGAAGTCATGGTGACCATGCGCATGAGTCCGGATGAAATCAACCCGGAAGGTGACTTCTCAGCGTATTGCATCTCGAAAGACAAAGGACTGACCTGGAGCCAACGCTATGCGATGGGCCCGGGAGCAAACGTAGATGGTGCTTACACCGAAAGCCCCCGTCCAGACGGGACCATTTGGCAGCTCTACGGTTGGGCGGAGTCTTACCTTCCGGGGCCGGCCGAGCGTTTGCATCTTACCCTAACCGAGTTCTCGCGAGGCGGGATGGAGACCAAGCAGCGTCGGGATATCACCCTCCGAATGTCAGAACCCGTCCACTCGGCGCAAACAGAGCTGTTTGACCGGCAGGTGCAAGACGGGAGTTTGGCCAAGGAACCGGGGGTCACACCATGGGGCCCCATCTTTGAGGCGCTGGACGGCGACCTAATGGCCCCGGTGTATTACACGGCAGAGCGAGACCAACGTTACTACCGGCTGGCCTTGATCCGCTCGAGCGATGGGGGCAAGAGCTGGAGTGAGTACTCCACGATCGCCGCGGTCCAACCCGGGGATAAACCCTGGCCAGGAATGGGAAGTGAAGGTCCCTGTGAGGCGGGCATTGTCCGGTTAGCTGACAAGCGCTTGTATGCAATGTTCCGCACCGGAGAGGACGGCTTCATTGGGCAAGCTTGGTCTTCGGACGACGGCAAGACGTGGACTAAGCCTACCTCTACTCCTTACAAGGGGGTAGCCCTTCGAGTCCGGCGGCTGGGCAACGGAATTCTCGCTTGCACTACGGGGCGACCCGGCCCGGTGGTCGTCATGTTCAGCCTCGATGGCAGCGCGGAGAGCTGGTCGGATGTCACCCCGATCTTTGCCAGCAAGAGCACACATTACACGGATTTCATCGAGGTTGAACCCGGCAAGGTGTTAGTAGTGTATGACAGTGTGCCCTATGGCTGGAATGAGATTCCATTCACAGATCGAGAGTCCAAAAACGTCATTTACGGAACCTTTGTTGAGGTCCGAAAGAACACGCATTAGTATTCTACACGGGTATGACCTTTTGGAGGGGAATCCCCCAATCGCGTAGGAGGCATGAACAAATCGGCGTGGCCATTTGAGCGGCGCTCTATAAGCGCCGAAGCCATTGATCCTAGAATACAACAGTCATAGACCGCCGCTACAGCGCGCGGGGAGACGAGACGGTAAAATCACGGGTACCCGCCGCAAACTTTCTTTCAACTTTTTGCGTCTTTAGAGGTGCAATTGGCATTAGAGATTTCTGATCGTCCGGACGCGGCGCTGGTGCAAGACGCTTTGGGCGGGCAGACGGAAGCCTTCAACGTGCTCGTACGGCGGTGGGAGAGGAAGGTCTATAGCTTCCTGGTGTACCTGACGGGACGGCCAGAAGATGCTTTCGACATGTGCCAGGAGGTTTTTCTCTCCAGTTATCGACATCTGGCCCAACTGAAGGATCCACAAAAGTTTCCTCAGTGGCTGTTTCGGATCGCACGCAATACGGCGCACTCACGAGCCCGCGGGGAGCCCGAGGAGGCAAGCAGTCTTAAGGATGTCGACCCGCCCGAGAAATTCTCCAGCGTGAAGGTGGGCGGCGCAGGGCAGTGGGAACGAGGTGAATTGACTATCTTAGTAGAAAAAGCGCTCGCGAGTCTCCCCGTTGAGCAACGGGAAGCGATTGTCCTGAAATTCTATCAAGGCTTCAAATTGACGGAGATTGCCGAGATCCAGGGCTGCCCATTGAGCACCGCCAAGACGCGGATGTACGCGGGTTTTGAACAACTGAGGAAACTCATCGAAAGTTAGTACGGGTTTGCTAGGCAGGCCGGGCGCCAACCTGTCCCGGCGGGAGGGGGTTTTGCGTCACATGACGTGGCGCTCGGTTCCTCTCCTTCCCCTCTCCCGCGGGGACAGGTTGGCGCACAGTTATCGATCGGCCAGCGCGCATAATAACATAATATTGTTTCTGGTCGCGACCGGTGCCTGAAGGCTGCGGGTCAGGAAGTAAGAGCCATCATTTCCTTTTTAGCAAAAGCCAGGATTCAGGTTTTAGGCCTCCAGAACCGGCAGTCGTGGGGAGGCCCCACACTTGAGTCGGGAAGAAACCAGGAGTCAACTATCATCCAGTATATTGTCTACACTCGGCGATTTCTCCTCGTGGGAAAGGTGCTTCCGTGTCCTTCGTGATTAGAGATCGAGAGGCACGATGACGCGGAGAAAGTCGTTTGGTTGTCGGCTACCACGCCGCGCTGTGAAATAATTGCGTTACGGCAGTTTTCCACAGCCCAGGTTACTGGATAATCCTGAATGAAGTATTGATGATCTTGATGATTCACAAGTGGTGACAAATTGTCAGTAATCGTATTGTTTTGGTCAGAAGAGGTGAAACATCATGGGATGTCGTGAATGGGGGACTGAGCTTACGGATTGGGTGCTGGATGAGCTTTCCCCGCAGAAGGCGCGCCAACTCGAACAGCACATCGAGCAGTGTTCGGAGTGTGCTCGCTCCGCCCATAGCCTGCGTGGACTGCGGCAGGCGTTGACGAGTAATTTGACCGACCGCGAGATGCCCGCCCACCTGGTTCTGGTGGGAGAAAAGCCGCAAAATGCACTTGCGGCCTTCTGGACCGCCATCCTTCGGACGGCGGCGCTGTCAGCGGCGGCGGCTGCGGTCTTCCTGGCCGTCGTATCAGCGGGATTCCGGTACGGGGGAAGTCGGCTGCTGCCGAGCATCGCGCGCGTCGAGCCGGCGTTGTTGCGGACGCAGGTGCAGGGCCTTGTTGAGCAGGCGATCGCCGAGCAGGCGCAATTGCAGAGGAAAGAGACACAGGCGGCCGCTCAGGAAATGGCGACGACCCTGCGTCAGGAGCAGATTGGGAACTTGGCGCGCATCGCACAGCAGTTGCAGTATTTGGAGTTGGCTCAAAATACGGTTTGGAAGGAAACCCGGCAACAGAACGCGGTCATGACGCTTCTTGCCCATAATTACTTGCAGCCAACCACCAGCTTACCCACAGGAACCCCAAGGAGATAGCTCGTATGCAGTTCAAAATAAAAAGGTCAGGCGGGGCAGTTATGGTTGCCCTTGCCTGCTGGCTTCTAACGCCGCTGTGTGTGCAGGCGCAATCGCCCCCATCCAATCTCAGCGCACTGAAAGCCGAAATGAAAGTCTTCGAAACGGTCACTGATGGAACCATGGCCCAGACGTTCGCTCCCCCCTTCGGTTTGCTCGAGAAGACCATGGGAACGTATTTGCCCGGCTTCGGTCTAGTTTTCAGCTTGGAAGTCAACCTGTATCCTCTGCGCGCTGCCAATCCTTTCCTTAACATGAGTCCCTTGAGCAAGGCGGAGCTCGAAAAGGCGCACAAGGTGAAGGGGGAGCGCATCGCAATTATCAGGCAGTCGGTTCCGCGTCTATTGGCCGACCATGCGATGAGTTTGCGGGACCTCGCCTCGGATGATTATGTGGCGGTGGTCGTACACCTTTTCGATACGGACCCTGGAGACGACAGATTTCCTGGCCAACTGGTCATCCAGGCTAGGAAGTTGGACCTTGACCATCTTTGGGATAAGAAGATTTCCTATGAAGAGTTGGTGACCAAGATAAAGATTCTGGAACTCTGAGAGCTTGCTGTGACTTCCATTGCGGTCGGCCACAAATTACTGGGACAACTGCTCGTCGAGCGCGGCCTATTGCCGGAAGACGACCTGCAAAAGGCGCTCTCGCTGCAGCGCGAGCGGAAAGGGCGCTTGGGCAAGGTCCTTCTGGACTTGGGCTACGTTTCGCAGCAGGACTTGCAGAGCGTTTTGTCCGAGCAGCTCGGTATCCCGTGCGTTGACGCGGCTGAGCTCCAGGAGATACCCATGGAGGCGGCCGCCTTGCCCTCCGGTTTCTTGCGCCAAGCTCTGCTTTATCCCTACCGAGTTGATGAGGGCACAGTTTTCATTGCCATGGCCGACCCGCTTGACAGCGACAACATTCGGGCGATTGGGCAGTTGATGGGACGGAAAGTGGAGGTGCGACTGGCGACTGAGGCCGCCATCCTGAAGGCCCTGGACGTCTGGCTGGGCGCGGAACAAGCGGAGGAAGGCGTAGAGCCGCAGGACTCTGAAGAGATGCCGGGACTCATGGAGGTTGAGGCGGCTGACATCGACCAACTGCGCGACCTAGCCTCGGAAGCGCCGGTGATTCGCTGGGTAAACCAGTTAGTGGCGCGCGCTCTGGAGCGTCGTTCGAGCGACATCCACTTCGAACCTTTTGAGAAGCAGTTCCGGGTCCGCTATCGGATCGATGGAGTGCTGTACGAAGTGCCAGCTCCCCCGCGTGAAATGCAATCGGCGATTACCTCGCGGATCAAGCTCATGGCCAAACTCAACATCGCCGAGCAACGCCTGCCCCAGGACGGCAGGATTCCGTTGCGGGTTTTGGGCCGCGAAATCGACTTGCGAGTCTCGACCCTCCCCACGCTGTATGGTGAAAGCGTCGTGATGCGCCTTCTGGACCGCAGCGCGAGCGATCGATACTCTCTGGCGACTCTGGGGTTCCCGGAAAGCCTACTCCAGAAGATGGAGTATTACCTCAGTCTTCCCCACGGCCTTTTCCTGGTCACCGGCCCCACTGGCAGCGGGAAGTCCACCACTCTTTACGGTTCCCTGCGACGGCTAAACACCATGGATAAAAAGGTGATCACTGTCGAGGATCCGGTGGAGTACCAGTTGCCGGGGGTGAACCAGATCCACGTGAACGCCCAAATCGGTCTGACCTTTGCGGCGGGACTGCGTCACATCGTTCGCCAGGATCCCGACATCATCATGATCGGTGAAATCCGGGATCTCGAGACCGCAGAGATTGCCATGCGCGCGGCGCTCACCGGTCACTTGGTCTTCAGCACCTTACACACCAATGACGCTCCCAGCGCGGTGACGCGCCTGACGGATATGGGGGTCGAACATTATCTTGTGTCATCTTCTTTGGTTTCAGTCCTCGCGCAACGGCTGGTGCGCTTACTGTGTCCGGACTGTAGAAAGCCGTACGAGGCGGATGGCGACCAGCTTCGGAGAGAGGGTTGGGAAGGCGCGAGAGGTCCATTGACGCTTTACCGTGCGGAAGGGTGCGCGCATTGCGCTCATACCGGCTTTGTGGGGCGGGTGGGAATCTTCGAATTCATGGAGATGGACGAACGAATCCGGCGGGAGATCGTCTCCCGCGCCGACGCTAGCACTTTGCGGACGGTGGCCCGCGAGCGAGGTATGCGCAGCCTGAAAGAGGACGGGTGGCTAAAGATCGCGTCGGGGCAAACGACCGTGGAAGAAGTGATGCGCGTCACGCAGGAGGTTTAGCAGTCAGTTGTCAGTGATCTCCTGAATCCTGACTCCTGACTTCATCAAAGGCTATGCCGGAGTTTTCGTACAAGGCGATCAAAGGCAGCGGCGAGCTGGTTCAGGGGACGCTGGTGGCGGAGACTGAGCCGGCTCTGCTGGCTCAACTTCGCCGCATGGGATGCATGCCCATCCACGTGAGCTCCAAAGAGGGCGCAACGGCCGCGCGTTGGTCCTGGCTCACACGCAAGGGCTTGTCTTCACAGGATCGCTTGATTTTCGCCCGGCAGCTCGCCACGCTTGTGCGGGCCGGCATCCCGCTCGACCGCAGCCTTACCCTCGCACGCGACTTGGCGGAGAAGCCGGCGCTGCGGGCAGTCATCGACGGTACACTCAAGCAATTGCGGAGCGGGCAGTCGCTGGCCCAGAGTCTAGCCGCTAACGAGCACTTTTTCCCCCCACTTTACGTCGCCATGGTGCGGGCCGGTGAAGCCAGTGGAATGCTTCCGGCAGTGCTGGATCGCCTGGTGGAATTTGAGGAGTTCAGTGCGGAGCTTCGCGGATATTTGCTTTCCGCTCTCATTTATCCCGTGCTTCTCCTCACTGTGGGTGGTGTGGCGATCGCTTTCCTGCTCGGATTTGTGGTGCCGCGCTTCGCGCAGATTTTTCAAGAGGCGGGGAAGGAACTGCCCTTGCCGACACAGGTCTTAATGGACATCTCCCAGGCCTTTCGCAACTATGGCTGGCTGGCAGTCCTGCTCATCGCCGGCGCCATAATAGTCGCTGTCCGCTGGGTGCGAACCGAGTCCGGCCGCCTGCAGTGGGACCAATGGCGTCTCAAGGCGCCCTTGCTGGGAGACGTCAGCCTAAAGCTGGAAATCGCTCGCTTTGCCAAGACCATGGGAACATTGTTGGCCCAGGCGGTTCCGATTATCTCGGCTCTGCGCCTTACCCGTGAAGTCTTGAGCAATCACCGAGTGGCCGCTGCCGTCGAGCCACTCATCCAAGGTGTCAAACGGGGCCAGGGGCTGGCGACGCCGCTGGCTGAAACCGGTTTGTTCCCAGCGCTCGCCGTGCAATTGATGGCTTTGGGAGAGCAAACTGGGAAGCTGGATTCCATGCTACTCGAGCTGGCCGCGATTTATGACCGGGAGGTTCGCGTGGCCACGAAGCGCTTGGTGGCGCTGGTCGAGCCGGCCGTGATACTAGCCATGGGTCTGGTTGTGGGAGCCATTGTAGTTTCTACTCTGCTGGCGATTGTCAGCATCAACGAGGTGCCCTTCTAATGCGACCATGGAAAGAGAGAAGGCATTTATCTGAACCGCAATCGATGCAGGGTTTCACCTTGATCGAATTGATCGTGGTGATTCTCATCCTGGGTCTGCTTGCCGGCTTGGTGGTCCCCCGTCTGTTCCGGCATGTCACGCAGGCCAAAATCACCGTGGCAAAGGCGCAGATCTCTGCCTTCCAGACCGCCCTCGGGGCCTACAAACTGGACACGGGCAATTTCCCCACCACGGACCAGGGCTTGCAAGCACTGCGGACGCTGCCGCCGGGCGTCCTGAATTGGAATGGTCCCTACCTTCCCAAGGATATCCCCATGGATCCCTGGAACCGTCCTTATGTCTACAAATTCCCGGGGGAGCATGGGGACGAGCCGGACATCATCAGCTATGGAGCCGACGGGCAACCGGGCGGCGACGGAGAGAACGCGGATGTCCTCAGTTGGAAATGAACGGCGTCACCCGCAGTCGCAGGAAGCCGGCATGACGCTGCTCGAGCTGGTGATCGTCCTGGCGATTCTCTCTCTGGCAGTGTCGCTGGTCGCCCCGCGTTTTGGCAACTGGAGCGACGAATGGACGCTGAGGGGGGCAGCAGAACGGGTTGCGCAGACTGTCCGCTACGCCCGCACGCGCGCGCTCTTTGAGCAGAGCTATTACGTGGTGGAAATCGAGCCGAGAGCAGGCTTGGTGCGGGTTCTCAATCCTGACTCCGGCTTTTCGCGGGGCTTTAAGCTTCCCGGCGGGGTGAACGTCGATGACGGAGAGATTCCCGTGCCTCCGGTCGTTCGACTTTTGCTCCCACCATCGGGTGTGGTGGAAGAGCGGAACCTGTGGTTTAGCAACCGCCGTGGAAGCAGGTTCAGGATCCATGTGGATTTTTTGCTCGGTACTCCGGCCGTCGAAGCCGTTAAACAGGTAAAACGCTAAGTGCAGAGGTTCATGCAACGTCAACGCGAGCCGCTCCAGGCCGGTCTTAGCCTCCTGGAAGTTCTGATTGCCATCTCGCTCCTGGGAATCAGCTTTGCTGCTATTTTCTCAGGTCTTTCCGCGGCTCTCCGCACGACTGACCGCCTGGATGGTTTCAATCACGGCAACGATTATGCCGCAAGAAAGCTCAGCGAGTTGGTGCTGGACCCTTCGCTGGCGGCGGGGCAGGTACGCTCCGGGGTCTCTCCTTCCGGTATTTGGTGGCAGGCGAGAACCCAGTTGGTTGACTCGAGAGCGGCTTATAGCCCTGATAAGCCGGTTCAACTGGTCCGAATTCTGCTGGAAGTTTCCTGGAGGACGCGTTCCGGCCGCCAGACCCTCAGCCTGGAGACGCTTAAGCTGTGTATTCCTGAGCCGCCACCCAGTCCGTGACTTGGTGCGATTGAACGAGCATAATTTGGGAAACCGGAAAATCGAAATTGGAAACTTGAAAATCAAAATTGGAAACTGGCGGACGAGGCTGCGAGTTTCGATTCTCCAGTTTCGAATTGCCAATCTTGCAGGGAGAAGCCGTGGAGGTTGATTCAAGGGGATTCACGCTGTTCGAGATGCTGCTCAGTCTCTCGCTGATTGGGCTTCTGATGCTCACTTTGTTGATTGGTCTCCGGGTAGCTAGCCGGGCTTGGCGGACGGGCGAAACGCGACTCCGCCAGGTGCACGCGGAAGCCGAGCGGAATGCTTTCGTCGTCGAGCAGATCTCGTCCCTGGTCCCTTATCAAGTGTCGTCAGACGACCCTCAAATGCCTGGAACCTTTGTTATCCTTCAAGCGAGCGCAACCTGTCTGCGTTTTGTCAGCTCCTACAGCAGTTTTTTTCGAAGCCGTTCGGGGTTTTTGCTCGCGGAGTACGGCATCGTAGAAGGTTCTCGCGGACAGGTTGAGGTAGCATTGCGCGAAACTCCGGTTGGGGATAATGACGTCCTTTTACATACGATTATCGGGAGTGTCACGAACGACCCTGAGACCGGGGCGGCCCAGATTACCTACCAGCCGTTCATAGTGCAAGCGACGGACTTGCCACTAATGACGGGTCTCAGAGCCGCTTGGTTTGAGTACCTGGATCTGCACCCCGAGAGAGGCGCCGGTCCGGTTTGGCGGCAGGGTTGGCATAGCAGGGACGACGCGCCTTACCCGGAGGCGATCCGGCTTTGCTGGGAACGGGGAAAGCAGGAGGGGGAAGAAGTCATCCCCCTGCGAGCGAAGCTCATGCCGCGATCGCCATTCGGGCACTGAGCAGGATTCAGAACTAGGATTCAGTAGTCAGTAGGTCAGGAGTCGGGAATGCACGATTTGCGAGCCAGCTTAAGTGAGCCAGGGAAGAACCCCAGACGCGTTGCCCTGAATCCTGAATCCCGAATCCTGAATCCTGCTCTTGATGCAGGCGTCGCCTTGCTGGCCGTGATGTCTACTGTCACCGTACTGGTCCTGATAGCTCTGGCGTTTTCGGGTTCGGTCCAGCTCGAGACTCGGACGGCCATTTATCGTAAGGAGTCAACCCAGGCTTATGGGCTGGCGACGGGCGGAGTCCAAGCCGTCATTCTGGACATCGCCTACCCGCCTGCCGAAGACCAAAAAGACAAACCCCGGCTTTGGAAGAAAGGGCAGCGTTTGGCGCGGGTGCCTTATGAGCACGGCGAGGCGCTTGTGGAAATCGTGAGTGAGAGCGGCAAGCTCGACCTGAACGTTGCCGGGCGTGAACAACTGGTGCGTTTGTTTGAAGCACGCGGCCTGAACCGGCGGATGCCGCCCAGTTGGCGGCGGCCATTAATCACTGGCGGAGCCCAGCGTCTGAGGACCAGGAGTCCAAGGCCTTGGACGACTATTATCGCGACGCCGGCTATCGCCCCACTCACAATAGCTTCGGTTCAGTAGAAGAAGTTCTGCGCGTTCGAGGGATGAGCCGGGACATCTTCTACGGCACGGCAGAGTTCAGCCGGGAACAGGGAATTCAATACCAATACGGAGTGGGCCGGGACCTGACGATTTACTCGAAATCTTCCCAGGTCAATGTGAATTATGCGTCTGAGGCAGTCTTACTGAGCGTTCCGGGCGTGGGCGAGGACTTGGCTGAGCCCATTGTCCGGGAACGAAGCAAAGAGCCTTTTAAGTCCCTGGATGATATGCGCAACGTCTGGCCCTATCCCTGCCGAATGAGGCGGTACCGTTCCTTGCCTTTGCCGAGGTTGGGACTTACAGCATCGTTTCGGTAGGAGCGGTGAATGGCTCACGAGTTCGCCGGACAGTCAAAGCTGTTGTCCAAGTTGCGGCGCAGGGCGTGACCCAGCACCGCATCATTGCTTGGTACGACGATATCACGGAATGAAGACAGGGAGGAGTTAGGACACTGAAAAGAATGTCATTGGCCTTTACCAAACTCGCTGTGGGCGTCGATTGCGTCGGCAGCACATTCCATTTCGTCGCACTGGGCCGCCGCTTTAGACACTTTGCGGTGATTGATGAGTTGCGTTTGCCGGAGCCGCTGCCCGAGGATGCGGCCGCCAAAGTGGCCGGCTTTCTGGATCGCCATCGGCTCCGCGAAGCCCGCGCCATTGCTTGCTTGCCCCGAGAAGCGGTGCTGGTTCGGTTCCTGGACTTGCCGGCGGAAGTGGAGACGCAGTTGGCCAAAGTCGTGGGCTACCAGTTGAGCGCGCTGCACCCTTATAAGGACGATCAGGTGTATTGGGATTGTGCGATTGTGGGCCGCGATCCGAAGGCGAAGCAAGTCAGCGTGGTGGTTGTCCTGGCGGAGAAGGTGACTGTAAAACGTTACCAGCAGGCGCTTCAAGAACTGGGCCTGCGGCTGAGCGGCTTGACGCTAGGGGCCGCGGCGGTGGCAGCCTTGGCGAAGCCCCTGCTGCCGCCGGCAGCGCTGATCGTACGTGGTGAAAACTCGGGCGCGGAATTGCTCTCCTTCCGCCAAGGCAACTTATGCGGCACACAGTCGATTCCTCTCGAGCCCAGTGCCAGCGCCAGGGAGCGGTTCGACCGGGAGCGGCATCGCGCTCTCGCGGCGTTGCCCGGGTCTGACCCGGCAGCGGTACCTTGGCTTATCTGCGGGTCCGTTCCCGCTGCTTTTTCGGAGCTTCTCGAAGGGGCGTCGCCGTTGTCCGCTCCAAAGTTGAATCTGACCCTGCCCGAGGGCTTTGCGGGCTTCGAGTGGCCCGCCCTTGCCGCGGCCTATGCGGGTCTGCTCCGCGGCGCTCCGTCATTCATCAACCTTCTCCCTTCGGAAGAGCGTTGGCAACCGCAGCGTGCCCTCCGCTCCCCAATTTACGCCTTGAGCGCCACTGCGGCGCTCCTGGCGATTACCTTGGCGACTCACACTTGGATTGAAAGGGCGCTCTACGGTCGCCTGCTGGACCGCGAGCTTCAACGCCTGGCGGTTCCTGCGCAGGAGTTTCGCCGGCAGAATCAGGAGACAAAGACCCTCGACGCCCGCTCGCAGGCCCTCGAGGACGTCCGAGCCGGCAACTGGCAGAAGCTCCGGCTGCTCGCACAACTGACAAGGCTGCTCCCCGACGGCACCTGGCTCCAGGAATTGGAGATCAGCGAAGACACCGTCGAGATCTACGGTTCTTCCATTCGAGCCGCCGATCTGGTTTTACCCCTCGAGAACTCACCTTACTTTACCCAGGTTGAGTTTACGGCTCCGATCACACGGGACAACCAGAACAAAGAAGTTTTTCGAATCCGCATGCGGCTGAAGCAGGCCGCAGCTCGAAAGGACTAAAGATGCATGATCGGTGATTTGCGATTGTCGATTTGGGAGGATGCTGAAGGACCTTCTGTGACCGTCGTCATTCCGAGCGAAACCCTGGACCGGACGGCCCAGGGCAAAGCGAGGAATCTCGCTCTAAGAGTAAAGGACTCAATCGCAAATCGGCCATCATTTACGGACTCCGATGTTTGAGAAGCTTAGTCGTCGAGATCGAATTGCTCTGGGCATAGGCGCGATTGGTGCAGCTCTGTATCTGGTTTTTAACTTCGGCGTTTTCCCCCTGTTCGACCACTTGAGCTTGAGTCCGGAGGCGGTCCAGGAGAAAGAAGTCGAACTGCGCCGGGACAAGCGGTTGTTGGCTGAGGCCGGAGCTTGAGAAGACCCAGCTAACCGCTGCCGCGGACCGCCTGAAGAGAATTGAGGCGGGTCTGCTGGAAAGCTCCTCGCCTTCTCTGGCGAATGCCGAGTGGCAGCGTCTGGTGGGCCAAGTTGGCCGACAGCAAGGGTATCCAGCTCGGTAGCAGTGAGTCGCTTCGCACCCAGGAGCTCGGCGCAGGATACTCCCTCGTGACGGGCCGGGTGCAGGTCCACTGTCGGCTTGACCAGCTTGTCGATTTTCTAGTCGGTTTGGCTTCTTCCCCAAAGCTTTTGTCCGTTACACGCCTCGCGGTTCTCGGCTTCCAAGGGGACCCGCAGGGAAGACTCAACGTGCAGTTGACGATTGGGGCAGCGACCCGGACGCTCAAGCCAGCAGGTGACGAGGCAGCCGGGCAGCACTGAAGCAGGATTCAGGAGTCGGCATTCAGCGCCAGGCAACTCCCGAGTGAAGACTGGCGACAGGAAAAGCGAGACTCGAAAATCGAAAAGAAGAAATTGAAAAACGAAAATCGGCATTCATAAGGAGCGCGTTCATGCTCGGCAGACGGCGGGAACAGATTCTCATTATCTCTCGGGCTCATCGGCGTGAACATCCTGCTGGGTTGGTTCCTGGATCAGCGCTGGAAGGACTATCGCAGCCGCGCCGAGTGGCTTTACACCAGCGCGTCGGCACAAACTCTTGCCACACCCGCGGCCGGCCTGAAACAGGAGGTGGGACAGCCGCAGAGTTTCGTCGAGATCGTTGACCGGAATGTTTTCAGCCCCCTGCGCACCAGCCAGCCGCCGCAGCCGCAAGAAGAGGCTAAAGCGCCGAAGCCGCCGCTCTTGTTCGGGACTATGAACCTGGGGGACGGCTGGTTTGCATTGATGGCCCCGGGCGATCAGCCCTCGCCTGTTTCCAAACGTGTCGTGCCCGGTGAGGAAATCGGCGGTTACAAGTTGGTTTCGATTGGGGCCTCGAATGTGGTGATTGAGTGGCAGGAAAAGAAGACGACGCTGGACATTTCCGAGTCTGGCCGCCGTGCTCCGGTTGAGAAGACGGTCAGCGCGAGCCCGCGTCCCGCAGCGGTAACAACAGCGGGGAGCGCTTCCACGGGGGCGCCGTTGCCCGCGTTTGCCGGGTTCACCTCTCCCATCCGGTCGTCGGCGCCTCCCGGGGTCTCTCCGGACGTTCCGCCGGGCACCATCATTGGAGGAAAGCAAAAGGTTCTAGTGCCGACTCCTTTCGGCATGAGGCCCGTGTGGCAGGACGTCGGACAGCCCGGTTCACAGGCATCGCAACCAACCGGCAAACCCAATAAGTAGGGATTAAGGAATCCTGTACAAGGAGGCACAGATTGTTTCTACTCTCTAACCTGCACCGTCGTCAGTCGCCAACAAGCCGGATGATCCGTATCATTGCCTGCCAGAGCGCGCCAGCTCGCTGGCGCAGAGCACTGTGGCTCTCGACGTGTTTTGCAATGCTCGCCCTCGACGTCGCAGCCTCCCTTACCCTCAGCGTCCCCTTGTCCGCCGCTCCACAATCCAAGCGGCCCGCGCCGCAAGCAAAGCAGGCCGCGCCCGGCACGCCTGCGCCGACGAAGACGCCTCCGGCCGGCACGCCGTCCGCGCAAACCCCGCCAGCCGCGCCTCCAGGCGCCCAGACCTCCCCGGCTGCACAGTCCCCGCCGGGCACGCCCCCGGCCAACCAGAGCACCGCGGCCGCGCCTCCCCCACCCACTGGAGCGGGAGTCGGGTTCCGCCTCGAGAATGCTGACCTCCTCCAGTTCGTCAGCCTGGTGGCCAGCCAGTTGAAGCTGAACTATGTTGTCGATCCCGCCGTCAAAGGGGCGGTGACGATTTCCACCTCGGGCAACCTCAAGACCGAGGACCTATTACCCATTTTCCAAACTGTTTTGAAGATGAATAATGCCACGGCGATCCAAAGCGGAAATTTTTATCGCATTGTTCCCCTCGCCGCGGCGCCCAAGAACCCTTTGGGTGTCTCGGCGAATAGCAGCGCCGCAGGTCTGCCGGAGGATGATCGGATGCTCATGCAGATCATCCCTCTGAAGTTTGTCTTCGCGGCGGACATGGCCAAGATGCTTACGCCGTTTCTTTCTGAGGGGGGCACGGTGGCCGTGCACGACGCGGGCAACACCCTGATCCTGGTTGATGACAGCCTTAACGTAAAGCGGCTGATGGAGATCCTCCAGCAGTTTGACAATTCCAGCTTTGTCCAGCAGCGCGTGCAACTGATCCCTGTGCGCAACAACGTGGCCTCCGCTCTGGTTCCGGAGCTCGAGGCAATTTTCTCGACGTACGCACTCTCCGACAAGGACACGCCCCTGCGCTTCCTGCCCCTCGACCGCATCAATGGCATTCTGGTCGCGGCCGCAGACCCCGCCGCTTTCGATGAAGTCCAGAAATGGATGGAGAAGCTCGACCAGCCGGTGGCCCCGAGCGGAATTCAAACCTTCGTCTATCGAGTTCAGAACTCCGAGGCCGATCGCGTCGTCAGGCTGCTGACCGCCCTCCGAGGTCGAAGCGCAGGAGGTCCAGGGGAAGCGGGGCTGGGGACTTCCGGAGGCGCAGCGGTTGGCGGCAGGGGACTTGCGTCAGGCAGGTCGGCGGCGATGCAGGACCAAAGTTTCCAGCAGCGCCCGAGTGAAACCGCAGGAGGCCTGGGCGCCTTCAATCCGGCTGGCGCCCAGGGAACCGCTGCGGCCCCCGAAGCGACGCCGCGCATCATAACTGATCCGGTCAGCAATTCAATCATTGTGCAGGGCACCGCGCAGGAGTATGCCGAAATCGCCAGGACCATCGAAAAACTCGACGTTCTACCCCGGCAGGTCCTGATTGAAGCCCGAGTCTACGAAGTGGACATTACCGGCGATCTTTCGTTCGGTCTCTCGTACGCGCTCCAGAAGCGCGGCACCGGTACGACGCCTCTGCAATTCCTCGGTGATTACGGTGTCACCTCCTCGGGTAGCTTGACACTTGCCACCGGCACGGTGGCCGGCCAGACCCGCCAATTGATGGAGTTCTTGACCGCCACCGAAAACCGTTCGCGGGTGAGAACACTCTCGGCGCCCAGCGTGCTCGCCATTGACAGCACCGAAGCGCGAATTCAGGTTGGCGCTTCAGTGCCCGTCCTCACCTCCCAGGGTCTCGCCCAGGGCGGACAAATCGCGGGCAACAGCCTGTATACAAGCACCGTCTCCAATCAGGACACAGGCATTATCCTCACGGTGACTCCGCGCATCTCCAGTACGGGCTTGGTCTCCCTCACCATCAGCCAGGACATCACCAACGAGGTGCCGGCGACAGCGGGCGCCGGCATCCAATCCCCGAGCTTCTCCAAGCGTTCTGTATCCACCCACGCCGTGGCTCAGGACGGCCAGACCATTGCCTTGGGCGGGCTGATTTCGTACAACTACAACAAAAGCGTTACTCGCATCCCGCTGCTCGGCGACATTCCTTTACTCGGTGCTCTTTTTGGAAGCACTTCCTACACCACCACGGAGACGGAATTGATTGTGCTCCTGACGCCGCGCATTATCAGTACTCTTCCCGCCGCCCAGGATGCCACGCGTGAGCTTCGGGACAAGTTGAAGGACTTGCGACGAGAATTCAAAAAGGACCAATTGATGAATCCCAAAGAAGCCGCGAAATAATCGCCAATGCTCACAGAACACTAATGACTATTCAATCCATATTCGGGAGCTGTCACGCTGCGCCCGTGTGGCGGGAGTAGCGGCTCGGCATTTGATCAGCCGCGGATATCCGCTTTTCTCGAAAATCGTCCCCTGCCGGTCATTCCCGCGAAAAGCTTGCCCTGAGCTTGCCGAAGGGCGGGAATCCAGGTCCTTCCGAACCACGCCGCACCTCACTCTTCGCATGGTGGTCAGGGGACGGCAAGCTGTCGCCTCAAGAAATTGCAGGGATGAGGCTTATCCAGCCCTCCTCAACCAAAAAAAATCCAAAAAATTTCTTGACAACACATGTTCGTGGTGCTAACTTCGCTCGCATCAGTTGGAGTTTGAGTTAAGGTAGTTAACAAGCAGTAGGGCGGTGAAGCCGGAGCGATGCGGAGGCAGAAGGAAGGTTTTGAGAGGAGCGAGCAGTGACGCCCGCTGCGACCCCTTGCTCACGCAGACCAGGACTGTGGCGAACAAAGCCATTGACAGGAAAGTGGACGCAGTGCTAGCGTCGCCGGAGTCCCATAGTTCAACTTTGCTCTTTCAGATAATTGGGGTGTGCGAACCCACATGCGCCTGCCCCACAAAAAAAGGAGAGGAAAAAGATGACGAAGAAGAGAAATTTGTTGTTAGTAAGTTTGTTCTTGGTCTTCGGGCTCGCGACGAGTGCCTTGGCGCAAACCCAGTGGACGGTAGGTGCTAACGAAAACGATTATGGGCGCGGCCAGGGGCTTACCGAGGCGACCGGCCAAGTCAGCATCGTCAATACCTCAAGTTCCGGCACCGTCGGAGCTACAACCGTCATAAAGATTACCTATAGTGCGCCCATCGTGAGCCTCGGTACGGTGTACCTCGTCTGCTCGGGCAGCGCTAGCCCGCTTAGCCCCTTTGCCGTCGGGCAAACATACGGGGGCGTCGGTTGTGGCGGGCTCTTCACAACCGCTCTCGACACGACGTCAAAGGTTCTGGCCCTAACCTTCGCTCACACCGTAGTTTTTCCCGTTGCCGCGAGCAGCCAGTTGAGCGTAACGGTTCGCGTTGATGCCAATGTAGTAAAATGCGGAACGGACGTTACCGCTCAAGTGGATGCGCACACTCCTACGGGCGAACCGAATTTCACCATCACTCCATTTCAACCGTCCTCGCTGTTGAACGTGTTGAAGGTGAACTGCGACCCAGCCCTCTCGCTAGTCTTGGGGACTGAACGTGGGAAGCTGGAAACTGAGCCCGCTTTCGTCCTGACGTGCATTGGGGCTAAGGATGATTTCGGTCCTTATGATAAAGACTTTACCCTCAACGTAGACGAGGAGTTCCCCTACGCGTTGACGAGCGAAAGCTATGAAATATCATTGGATCCTGGTTCCGCAGACGACGTTACGAACGGGACCAGTTTTACGATCATGTTTTCCAATGTACCTACCGGAGTGGGAATCGCGAACACGGATATTAAGCCGTGCAGTACGTTGTGGACTGGCAATCCGCTTTCCTGCCCGGTTGGGAATACGAATCTGAACGTGGTTCTCGAACCGGATCAACCGGTGGTTTCGGGGAATACAGTCAGCTTCACGTTTGACACGACCAGTGTGGATAACGGCGTGGCGGAAAGCGTGGATCTGAAATTCAGGTTTTGGTCGCATGGTCCACTGCCGCCCGGATTGCCTTCCATTACGGCTAACATAGAGAAGGTTCCGACGACACCTACGACTGATATCCCGCTCTTTGTTACGGACTGGGAGTTGCAGAACCCGCTCACTGTGGTGACCTTCATCGATTGCCAGACCGTCCTCCTGTACCCCTACATAGTGAATGGTGGAGGCTGGGATACGGGTATTGCAGTGTCCAATACGACCCTGGATCCGTTTGCTGTTCCGATGCCGCCAAACCCCTTAGCGCTAGCGGCTTGGGAGTACAAGGGATCCGCGGTGCCACAGACTGGTCCTTGCACCTTCTACCTGTTTGCCAACGGGACAACCCCATGGGCCGCAACGTACACTACGCCCACCATAGTGCCGGGATCGACTGCCGTTCTAGACATGGGCGCCAATCTCAAGGCTGGTGTGGCTGGCTACGCAATTGCGGTTTGCGACTTCCAGAACGCCCACGGCTATGCTTTGATCACCTATAACCTGTTTGGTGATAATGGCATAGCGGCAAACTACATAGCTGACGTCCTGCCCAACCCGTCGTTGTACCATCGTACTCCGGCTGGTGACATACTCGGAGAGACCGCAATTGCTCCGTATATGATAAACCGCGCGCTCGAAAAGCTATTGAGCTACGGTAGTAGCAAACATTAACCCTAGCTAGATGCACTACCACCTCGACGCTAGCGAGGGTGTGTTGAGTTAGCGGAAGACGAAGAGGTAGCTCTGCTCAGGTGGGGCTGCCTCTTCACGCCGGGACCATAAGCTACTAGTATTAGGTAGTGTCTCAATTTGAATGAAGGGCCTACCGTCGGCCATGGCGTGATCGCGAGGCCGGAAGGGCTGGCGGCACGTCGCAAATTAGGACACTATCTGGTATGATTACCGCTTGATGGTAGCGGTGGTTCGAGCCACAGGAAACACGACCACGAAGAGGCAGCTTCGCGCAAGCGAGGGTGTCTCTTCGTGTGAAGACGTTGCCCGCCACTCGACGATCGTGCCATATCGAGTTTTCCATGTTACAAATAAGGGCCATTAGACAGACAGTTGACGCGTACCTCCCGGTCGCCGGATTGCTGGCTGTGCTCTGCCTGCTTGCGGAGGCTGTCCCGGTGCTGGCCTCGTTATCGAGCGAAGAGGCGTTGCGGACACGAGTCGAGCAAGTGTACGCTGCCTATCAGCAGGGCGATTGGTCGCGGGTAGAGAAGTATCTCACGAAGGAGTCGAAACCATTCTTCCGCAGTCAGGCAAAGAAGCCAGTGCTGGCGCACCAGATTCTGTCCATCAAGCTGGACCCCGGGGGTGATACGGCCTCGGTAGTCGTCCAGATCCCAGCCTCATCTCCATTCGCTCCCCAACCTGTCGCTACTTCCCAAACTACGCACTGGCGGCTCCTCAAGGGTGTTTGGTATATGGAGCTTTCCAAGCCCGACCCCAATGCCATGCAGTCGCTTCTCGGGGCGGCGCACCGCCCGACGGCTCCCGCGCCGCCTCTCCCGGCAATTTCCGCCGAGCTCAAGTTCCAGACTACTTGGGTGGGGCTCGCGTATGTCCACCGCGGGGAAGTGAAGACGGCACGGTTCCCGTTTACCAACGTCAGCAACCACGAAGTGTCAGTGGAAATAATGCAACTGGGCTGTGACTGCCTGCGATGAAGACCCAGCAGAAGGCGTTCAAGCCGGGCGAGTCGGGTGTCCTCGAGTTCGAGTTTGACCCGTCTAACCTGCAATTCAGGTCGAGCAGCCGATTACCATAGCGGTCATCTTGAAGACCCAGCCCGGGGGGGCAGAAGCTAGACTGACTATTGCTGCCATGCTAGAACCCGGCAACGAACCACCTCCAAAGCCCTAGCACGGATTTCTCGCCACCTGTTTTTTAGCCTGTGAGGGAAACTTGAGGAGCTCACTTTCAATTTTGTTATCACTGGTCATCTTCCAGATCTCGCCGTGGGGCTGGGCACAGTCCGCGGGATCCGTGCCGCAAGCCGCTTCGGCCGCGAAGACCCAACCCCCACCTGGCGAGCGCGTTGTGCATCACCATCGGCGACCAAAAAATTACCGCTGGCGAGGTCGAGAAGTTTATTCAGGCGCTGCCCCCCCAATTCCGAGCCTTCTATGGCGGCCCGGGAAAACAGTTTTACCCCAAGCTATCGTCCGCATGAAGGTGCTCGCGGCTGAGTCAGTCAAGGAAAAACTCGATGAGCAGCCCGAAGTGGCGCGCGCCATCCAAATCGCGCGTGAGAGTATCCTGGCCGACGCCGCCCGAAAACACATCGAGCAGGGCATCTCGGTCAGCGACCAGGAACTCCAGGAACTCTACCGGAAGGACAAAGCGCTGTCTGAAGAGGTTCGCATTGGCCACATTCTTATCCGGACGGAGGACGCGCCGATGAGGACCGCCGGCGTCGGGCCCTCCCGGGCTGCCTGAGGCGGAGGCCCGCAAGAAGCTCGAGGACATCCGCAAGCAAATCCTGGCCGGCGCTGACTTTGCCCAGATGGCTAAACAGTACTCGGAGGACAACGCCACCGCGCATTCTGGCGGCGATATGGGTTACGTTAACCGCGAGGCGGTCATTCCCCCCGTTCTCGACGCGGCCCTATTCGCTTGAGCCCGGCCAAGTGAGTGACATCCTCGCGACCCCTTACGGCCTTGAGATCATCAAGGTCGAAGAGAAGCACACTAAATCGTTCGAAGAAGTCAGGCCGAACCTGGAATCGCAAATTCGCCAGTTGAAAGGCAATGAGATCACTCAGCACCTCGTGGACCAGTACCACGTGGTCATCGACCAGGAGTTCTTTTCCGGCCAGCCGGCAAAGCCGGCCTGCACCCGCCTCCCCGCCCAGCCATTAGTTCGGAGTTCCCACCGCGAACGGGGAAGGGAGAGGTTTTAACCCCGCCGTTATCGACACCGCCCTCGCCCGCTCGCCCGTCTCCCGCAGGGGGGACCCTCCGCCGCGGGTGGGTGTGGGGCTCTGCGGCCGGGTTGAAACGCCGCCCTTCCGGAAGCGGGGATCTCAAAACCCTGATGTGTGATATTATTCGCCCCATTCTGCACGGATATTCGTGCCCCAGCCAGGAGAAGAGACTGTGAGTGAATCAACAAGGCGCAGATTTCTACGAAACATCAGCTTAGGATTGGGAACGGCTACGTTGGCAGATCCTGCGGCACTATTGAGCAAAGCTCGAAGCCTCACCCCCTTCGAATCGGGGGCTGGGACATTGCCCTGCGATCGTGAGAATCTCTCACCCACCATCGATTTTCGCTATTCGCCGCTTTCGTGGCAGACGGCATTCTGTTTTCCGGACGATCACTACAAGAGTCTCGTCGGCGAGCACGGCGATCTGCGCTACGGTCATCCCGGCCAAGGCGCAGGGATCGAGGCTTTCCCCGAAGTTGTGGAATTCTCACTCCTGGGGATGGAAGCAGACGAAGTGAGGTGGCAGCGCCTTGAAGGCCCGGGCATACCGATCATCCACACCCGCATTGACCGTCCCGAAGCCTTCCTGCAACTCACCACTTTTGCAAGCTGGCGCGCCAGCGAAGGTCGCGTTGATAACGTGATTCTGGAAGTCGAACCGCGCACTTCACACACGCGAACGGCGGTTCCGGTGATGGTCTTGAGGACGCAACGAGAGATCGAGCTGCAAGAATGCGCTGGATTCACCCTCCTGCGGCTCGGTGATGCGACGGCGCCGCCGTTCCTCCTGGTGGACGTGCCTCTCTCCCTCCAGGAAGACGGCATTGTCTATCGGTCGTATGTACTGAAAGCGGACATCGCTACGGAGGGCAGGCCCGCCCGCTGTCTCTTTCGATTTCCCCAGGAGGGACAGGAGATCGACAAATTAAAGGCGGGACTTGAGGCTCCAGACCGGTTGTTGGCGGAGGCCCGGGCGTCCTGGCAGAACTGGAAGCCCTTTGAAGGGAATGTGTCCTGGCAGCTTACGGGACGGGACGGCGAGTTCCTCGTCGCCTGCGCGCGAAACCTCCAGCAGGCTCGCGAGGAGAAAAGGAGGAAAGACTACGTTTCAGGTGGGGCCGACGGTTTACCGCGGTCTCTGGGTCGTGGATGGGAACTTCATCTTGGAGGCCGCTCGTTATCTTGGCTATGACCGCGAGGCCCAACAAGGCCTGGAAGCGACCTGGAAGTATCAGGAGGAGGACGGAAGCGTATCCGCGGGCGCGGGGCGCGAGCATTGGAAGGATACCGGCATTGCCATGTTCACGCTGGTGCGCCAAGCCGAACTCAGCCAGGACTGGAGCTATTTCCGGGAGATGCAACCCAATGTTCTGCGGGCCGTGCAGTTTCTTGTGAGCTTGCTCGATAAAGCGCATACCGATGGCAGCATAAACGGCCGTTACGGCCTCCTGGCTCCCGGTTTTGGCGACGGGGGGTTACGAGGCGTGCTCCCCGAGTTCACAAACACCCTGTGGGTGCTGGCGGGCCTGAAGGCAGTCTCCGAAGCGACGGACTGGCTTCGTCTTCCGGACGTCACCGGCGCCAAGCGGCTCTATAGGGAGTTGCGAACATCGTTCTTTGCGGCGGCTCGCCAGGAGATGCGTCGGCATCCCGAGGGGTTCGATTACCTGCCGATGCTGATGAAGGGAGACCCACTATGGGCTACTGCGGACGAGTGGGATCGCCCGAGACCCCAAACTGCACAGTGGGCCCTCTCCCACGCGATTTATCCAGGCTTGGTGTTCGAGAAGGACGATCCGATCGTGAAGGGCCATATCCAGTTGATGCAAGCTTGCACGCAGGAAGATATTCCAGCGGAAACCGGCTGGCTTCCGCACGGAGGAGTTTGGAATTACAACGCGGGTTTTGTGGCTCATGTCTACCTCTGGGCCGGGATTCCTGATTGGGCACGGTTGACGTTTACCGGTTTTCTGAATCACGCCTCACAGCTTTATTGTTGGCGGGAGGAACAACCTCTGCGGGGCAGCCTGACTGCGGGTTACGTTGGTGACATGCCCCACAACTGGGCGAGCGCCGAATGCATTCTTTACCTGCGTCACATGCTGGCGCTCGAAGACGGCCAAGCACTGCGCTTGCTGGCGGGAGTCGGAGACTTTGAATTGGCTGGCGGCGAGCCCATGAGCATTGCCCAGTCTCCCACGCGATTCGGCCGCCTCGACATGAACCTCGAGCCGCTCGACCGCCATCAAGGCTGGCGCTTGATGTTCCGGCGAGGCTCAGGGCCTGCCCCAGCGAGTGTCCAGTTGCCTGTTACCATGGGTTCGCGCTTTACCTTCGCCAAATCAAAAGTGCTCAAGCCCGCCAGAAAGGAAACGCCGTCTTCGTTACACCCGCCGCGGCATCCTGGGAAGCGATGTGGAAGCTCTGAGTTGCGATGTCTTACGGCTTTCGGTCGAAGAAAGGACTCTTTCCTGTGATGCTCAAGGGAATTCCGATTGCCTGTTTGACTCCTTCACCAAACGCGTTCAGGTGAAGGCATGACCTCCCGATTGAGAACATCAAACGGTTATCGGCGTGGAAGTTGGCTGCGATCCCTGCCGCCGAGCAAGCGGCAATACCCAGTTCACACGATTTTTTCATAGAGCAACTGTACCATGTCGGCTCTGGCCTGTCATTCGGAGCGAAGCGAGGTA
This sequence comes from uncultured Acidobacteriota bacterium, assembly GCA_963765485.1. Lineage (GTDB taxonomy): Bacteria > Acidobacteriota > Terriglobia > UBA7540 > UBA7540 > CAVROP01. Next base: position 52,619 of record CAVXWN010000017.1, read on the forward strand.
TCTCGCAATTTGTTTGTTCCAGAGTGGGATTCCTCGTCCTGCGGCCTGCCTGCGCGAACGCTTCGGAAGGCAGGCCCAAAGCCGCCTTCGGGCGACGGGTCGCTCCGCTCGGAACGACAGTGTGCGCCGGGCTGGGACCACGAAAACATGCCGCTGGCGCTCTGAGGATTGTGGTATAGTCGCCAAGAATCTGGAGAGGATGGATCACTATGGCAGTCGTGGAGCGGATCGAAAAGGACTTGATAGCCGCCATGAAAGCGAAGGAAGAGCTAAGGCTCTCGGTCCTCCGCATGGCGAAAGCAGCCCTAATGAACAAGAAAATTGAACTCGGCAAACCCCTCGGGGATGCGGAGGCCCTGGCGGTTCTCCGCACGCTTATAAATCAGCGGCGTGATTCCGTGGAGCAGTTCCGCAAGGGCCGGCGCGACGACTTGGCTGACAAGGAAGAAGCTGAGATCAAGATCATTGAGAGCTACTTGCCTGCTGGAGCAAGCGAGGAAGAAATCGACGCTGCTGTGGCTGCGGCCGCGCAGGAGACAGGCGCCACCGGCGCCAAAGACTTGGGCAAGGTGATGAAGGCGGCGATGGCAAAGCTGGCGGGCAAGAGTGTTGACGGCAAACATGTGAGTGAGAAAGTCCGCGCCAGGGCAACGCTCGGCGTCGTGAAGGCGGCTGCGTAATGGTGACAAGCGGGGCGCGGACGCCGTGCGGGGCGATGGGCGTTCCTCAAAGGAGACTTATGGCTACTGAATCACCAAAGAAACCAAAAGTTGTATTCCGTCCCTACGTGCCACCTGAGGAAGAAGTCCAGGAATTCACTCTGCGCGCGGTCGTCCTGGGCGCCTTGCTGGGAATCGTCTTCGGGGCGGTCACTGTCTATCTGGCGCTGCGCGCCGGACTGACGGTCAGCGCCTCAATCCCCGTCGCGGTGCTTTCCATCAGCATCTTCAAGTGGCTGGGGCGCTCGACCATCCTCGAGAACAACATCGTGCAGACGGCGGGTTCGGCAGGCGAATCCATTGCTGCCGGCGTGGTTTTTACCTTGCCGGCGCTGATTTTCCTCGGCTTTTCGCTCGGTGTCTCGGATATCCCGCGCGTTCTGCTGTTGGCCCTCGTCGGCAGTGTGCTAGGTGTTCTTTTTATGATTCCCTTGCGACACCAGTTGAATGTCGTGGAGCACGGCGCTTTGACGTATCCCGAAGGCACCGCTTGCGCGGACGTGCTCATTGCGGGCGAAAAGGGCGGCAGCTTCGCTGGAAAGGTGTTTGCGGGTTTCGGTCTGGGGCTTGTTTACAAGTTTCTGAATGAAGCGTTGCTCGTGTGGCGGCCACGACCGATCTATCAGCCGGGGTGGTATCCCGGGGCCACCCTGGCGGCGGACGTCACGCCGGAATATCTCGGCGTGGGCTACATCATCGGCCCGCGCACGGCGGGGATGATTTTTGCCGGGGGAGTGCTCTCCTGGATGGTTACCATTCCTATGATCAAGTTCTTTGGAGCGGGGCTCCCGCACCCCATTTTCCCCGGTACCGTCCCGATCCGCGACATGGACTCCTTCGCTCTCTGGCGCGCTTACATCCGGCCGATTGGCGCCGGCGCGGTGGCTACGGCGGGGCTTTTCACTTTGGGACGCACCCTGCCGACCATCGTGCGCGCCTTGCGCTCGACCCTGCAACAGTTGAGAAAAGGCCAGGGTGGGGCGGAGCCCGTCGAGGCAATCCGCACCGAAAGGGAACTTCCGGGTGGCGTGATCTTTGGCGGCTCGCTGGCGATGATCCTTATCGTATGGGCCGTGCTCGCCTTCCGGATTAATCCCGGGGTCAACGGAAACTTTGTGGCCTCCGTCCTTGTGGTGGTTTTTGGTTTCCTTTTCGTGACCGTGTCGGCGCGCATCGTGGGACTGATCGGGGCTTCCGCGAATCCCATTTCGGGCATGACCATTGCGACCTTGATGCTGACGGCACTGCTCTTTGTCGCCGCAGGGTGGACTTCCGGGGCCTACCCCGCCGTGGCGATCTCCATCGGCGGGATTGTGTGCATCGCCGCAGCCGTGGGGGGAGCGACCTCACAATCGTTGAAGGCGGGGTTCCTGGTGGGAGCAACTCCCCGACGCGCCGAAACGGCCATGATCGTGGGCGCACTCACCTCCGTTCTGGTGATTGGATTCACTCTGGTTCTTCTCAACCGGGCCTACACGCGGGTTGAGCCGCTCGCCTTGCAGAATGTCGAGATGACGGCGGAGATGCGGGTGGTCGGCGAGGCTTCGCGCAACGGGAAAAGCTACCAGGTGATCAATGTCATCGGTTCTCACGCCATCCCGGACGGCCGCTACTACTACGATTCCGCCGACAAGCGCATTGACTTCCAGGAGCGCGTGGGCATCGGCTCCGAGCGACTTCCTGCGCCCCAGGCGGTGCTGATGAGCACCGTCATCAACGGCATCCTGCGCCACAGCCTGCCTTGGGGACTGGTGCTGCTTGGCGTATTCATCGTGGTGGTCATGGAGCTCTGCGGCGTGCGCTCGCTGGCTTTCGCAGTGGGTTCGTATTTGCCGATTGCCACCACGGCGCCCATCTTTATGGGAGGCGTGGTGAGCGGGCTGCTCCAGATGATTACCAAGCGCCAGGAAGGTGAAGTCTCCAGCGGCGCCTTGTTTGCTGCGGGGCTCATCGCCGGCGGCTCCATCGGAGGCTTGATCCTGGCCGCCTTGGTGGGATTCGAGGTTGACCAAAAAGTTGCGATCGGAACCAAGTATTGGGCCGGGCTCGCCAACTCCAGCGTTTTCGGCTTGCTGATTTTCCTGGGGATGGCCGGGGCGTTGTTCGCCGTGGGGCGGAAAAAACTGGAATAAAAGACAAAGTGCTGAAGGGTAAAGGGTAAAGTGCTAAAGGAGTCTGAAGGGTAAACGTAAGGGCCAGGGGGGTATCTCTTTGCCCTTTAGTCCTAATCTTTACCCTTCATCCTTTCCTTACGCTTCAGCCTTTACTAATGCCCTGGCACCTGAACATTGTGGTAGGCTTTTAAACATGCCCCACTATCGCCAAGTCGCGTACTCATTCGGGCCTCCGCTCACGCCGGTGGTCAAGAAATTGATCATCATTACCACGGCGGCGTTTGCGGTCACTTACATTCCCCAGCAGATTTTTGGCTGGAGCGCGCCCTACGCTTGGTTCGCGCTTCAACCCTATGATGTCCTGCATCGCCTTTATGTTTGGGAACTCGTCAGCTACATGTTCCTCCACTGGGGCTTTTTTCACATCATTTTCAATATGTTTGCGCTCTGGATGTTCGGGGCAGACCTCGAGAGCCTGTGGGGTCGCCGCAAGTTCCTTTTCTATTACTTCCTAACCGGCATCGGGGCCGGGATCTTTGATGTGTCGCTGAACGCAGTTTTGCCCAGCAGCACGGGGTCGGCCACGATCGGCGCCTCGGGTGCTATTTATGGTCTTTTGCTGGCTTATGGAATGCTTTTCCCCGAGCGCCCTATTTACCTCTATCTCATCATCCCGATCAAGGCGAAGTGGTTCGTGTTGATTATAGGAGTAATCGAATTCGTTAGTTCCCTCGGCACGCCCGGATCGGGCATCAGCCACGTGGCGCATTTGGGTGGAATGCTCGTCGGATTTCTTTACCTCCGCGGCTGGAACCTGCCTTCCAGCCTGCAACTGCGCTTTCATGAATGGCAGCGCGCTCGGGTGCGCAGGAAATTCGAAGTCTACATGCGAAAGCAGGAAAAAAAAGACGAAACTGGACGCTGGATCAACTAGCAATTCGCCCGCGCTACGCCGCTCCTTCGAGCCAACGATGAGCCGCGTTTGACTTCCCCTCGCACGTTGTGGTACCAATTCGGCTTCGTTTTTTCAAAAGGAGAAATCTTTGAGCCTCCCCAAGGTCTTTATTACCCGGCCAATGCCGCCTCCCGTTGTCGAGCGTCTTGCTACGCGATGCGATTTGAAGATGAATCCCGAAGATGTGGCGCTTGAGCCCATGCAACTGGCAGAGGCTAGCCACCAGATCGAAGGCTTGATGGCCTCCGGTGCGCGGGTCAACAAGGAAGTGCTGGATCAGGCGCCGCGATTGCGCGTGATCGCCAACGTCGGGGTCGGATACGACAACATCGACGTGGCCGCCTGCACAGCGCGCCGCATCCTTGTCACCAACACTCCCGATGTGCTCACGGAGGCAACGGCCGACTTGTCCTTCGCTCTGCTCATGGCCGTGGCGCGCCGAATTGTGGAAAGCGACCGGTACGTCCGGGAGGGCCGCTGGCACTGCTGGCAGTGGGCGTACCTATGGGGCGCCGACCTCTACCGGAAGACGCTGGGCGTGTACGGTTTGGGACGCATTGGCAAAGCCGTGGCGCGCCGCTCCCGCGGATTTGCCATGCGCGTCCTTTACTATGATATCCTCCGCCCCACGGCAGCCCTGGAACGGGAGCTGGGCGCGGAATTCGTGGATCGCGAGACGCTGCTGCGCGAGGCGGATTTCCTGAGCCTCCATGTTCCCCTCACGCCTGAGACCCATCACCTAATCGGCGCCCGCGAATTCGCCATGCTGAAGCCTACTGCCTTCCTCATCAACGCGGCGCGCGGTAAAGTCGTGGACGAGGCCGCGCTAGTCGAGGCGCTCCAGTCAAGGCGGATCGCCGGCGCCGGATTGGATGTGTTCGAGAACGAGCCGAATATCCACCCGGGGCTCGTTGCCTTGTCCAATGTCGTCCTGGCGCCGCACGTGGGGAGCGCCACTTCCGAGACTCGCTTGGCGATGGCCAGCCTGGCAGCAGATAATCTGCTCGCCGCCCTCGAAGGCCGACGCCCGCCTAACCTTATTAACCCCGACTTTCCATAATCCGGCCCTTTGGGACTCCAGAGCGTAAAACCTGAGCCCATGAAGTTCTCTTTTCCATCCACCACTCAGGCACTACCCAGCCTTCATCCTGGCAGTGCACCTCTGGCGGGAGGTAAGCGTTAATTGCAACTCGAAAATCCTTGCCGGACCATGCCGGGTCGGTTCGGATCTTAAACACCAGCCAAGGAGCCCACTGGTTGTTTTCTGTCTGTCGAAAACTGGGCACGGCCTCCAAGTGGAGAATCTGGTTACCAACCTTCGCAGAAGCCTGGATGAGGTCGGCAGGCTGGCGATAGCGCCACCACTTTCCACCTTTCCGCAGCCGAAGGACTATGGCGAGAACGTGCGGGCGTCCTTCCAGGTCCGGCAACTTCGCGCGCCGGGCTATGATCCGCTTCTGGTAACCGCGCTGCTTGAATTCCTCCAGGGTGGGACGGCTCGCGGCGGAGCGGAAATGGGGGTCGGGTTCGGCGAAATAGACTTCCATCCCCGGCCCCACCGGCTCGGTTTCCAGCTCAAGCCGGTGACTTTTGACGTCCGGCTTTCTCATCGGGGAGCTTTCGTTTGGCAAGTCCTTCGCTCTCACTGGCCGGTCCGCCCGCAGGCACGATCTCCCACAAGGCCACTTCAAACGGTCGTAACCACACGTCAAGAGTCTGCCCGCTTTCGAGAGGCGCTTGTCCCTCTTTGACCAGTTCTGCGCGATCAGGAAAATGCTCGATCATCCGCAATCGAGTGCCGGGAGACGCTTTCAGGCCTATTCTTTCGTCGAGACTCAGACGGGTTTTTCGGGCCTGAAAATCCACGTTATTCATGAAAATAAGCCCATGCCCGCCTTGGAAGTATGCATATCCGTAAACCTCGTTCTTCCAGGGATCGCCGAGGATGCGTTTCTGCCGGGAGAGGATTGTCTCGTTCTGCTTTGCCAACTTTTGAATCCGTGCCAGAAATGCGACGTCGCGGTCATCGAATGAGTAGAGGTCACCCCAGATCTGCGGAAACAACAGACTCCCGCGCCCGAGGTCCATCACCGCGGCTTCCGCCAGCGTTCCTTTCGCATCGAGTTGCCCCAATAAGTGTCTGTAATCCAGACTCCGAGACTGTCCCTGCACATCGGAGGGATGAACTCGGCGAATTGGGTACCTTGATCCAAGGCCAACGTTACTGCGTCGCGAAAGAAAAGGGCGGGGTAGTCGCCAGTGCTGGCGGCTTCCAGGGTGATCCTTTTTTCGAAGATTGAATCCCCGTACAAGAGGAAGAAGGGCGACCGAACCCCCCAATACCACATGATGTAGAGATCCGGGCTCGCTTGACGCGTCGCCTTGGCAACTTCGATGAGGGCGTCGAAGTTGGCTTCTGTCGAATATTTTCCCGGCAGATGGTTATGTTCCGTGCTGTTGCAGTAGTACGTCGAGGCATCGACTTTGTAGAATCGGAGATTATAACGTTTGATGTGTTGAATCAGGCCGTCGCGGAACATGCTGAAGTGCGGCTCTGAAGCCAGGCAAAGTTGCCGCAGCCCGTTGTCCTCCGGAAACCCGTCGCGGTACTTGTATGTGGGCCACTCGCCGCCCGGAACAACGGTTCGGCTCGGCTCGACTCGGGGATTGTTCCCGATGCTCCAATCACCCCAGGTTCCACTGAACCAGAGCCCCCACTTCATGCCTAGCTGGTTGGCCCGCTTGATGACTTCTTCAGGGCCATTAGGAAAACACTGCGGCCAGAATTGCGTCATGTCGCCAGTGCGGTCCTGCCAGCCTACGTCGGGGACGTAATAGTCGAACTTCACCCCTTGCTTCTGCCATTTTTCGAGAAGATCCATCGTGGCCAGCATTTCCCTATCGTCCAAAGTCCAGCAAGGGCTGTCGGGAAACCCATTGATGCCCAGCGGGTCGTAGATGCTGAGGAGTTTCTTCCGTGGACTGCGCGACCGAATGTACCCCAGGAACTGCTCGCGCGCCTCGCCTTGGGGCGCTACGCCGACGATTGCGACCTTGCTTGTGATGCTGGCGCCCGCCGGCAGTTTTCTGCCTGGAAAATGCCTGAGCCGAACCCGTCCATCCATGCCTTGATTGACCCCCGCTGGATGTTCGACCGCCCAAAACAGTTCGTCAGCCACGATCAAGGGTTGGCCGTAGTCGCCTTCGCGCATCGGAGCGTCAAGCCGAAAGTCGTCCAAGTCGATATCCAACAACAGCCGTTCAGTTTCCGCCGCGTTCTTTACCTCAAACCACTTTCGCCTTGTAATTCCATCCACTTCGCAGTGCAGAGTGAGCTGGAGCTGCTCTTCGTCGTTCGCCAGATCAAAAACACACTTCGACCGATCTCCGCTTTCCTCTTTATGCCAACTGTGCAGCCTAAAATCGGAGACATACCGGTAAGGCTGGCCGACGGCAATGAACTGGTCGGAAAGCCGCCTATCGAACATGAACCGATCGAGAATTTCCTCCGGCACCGACTCGAAGCGCTTATCGCATTCGTAGGTGCGAATCGCCAGTAGATTCTTCTTCCCGCCGCCGAACCTCAGTTTGGCGTAGCCTGGAGAGTCCGGATGGAGCGTTACTTGCTCGGGTTCGCGCCAGCGGCCCGACTTCGTCCAGTGGCCAATCTCTGAGCCGTTAACGTAGACCCAGTATTTATTCCAGTCCTCCTGTGTATAGCCCCCCAGGCAGAAGCTCAGCGGTTCCCCGGAGGCCTCAATTGGCAAATCGAACTGTTGCCGAAACCAAACATAACCTTTGAAAATTGGAGGAATATCCGCCCGGTCTATATCGCGCAGCAGCAGGTTCAGGGTCTTCCCCCACTCGGCTTCGTGGCTGTATTCCTCCAAATGGTAGCCACCAAGGTACCCCCGCTCTTCGTCGGGGGCGGTGTCGTCCTGGTCGGGCCCCACATCGACATTCCACCAGGGAATCTCTACCCGCGCTTTGGCTTCAGAGAACGTCAGCCGTACCTCATGACTATCGCTCAACCCAAAAACCTGATTGCTGAGCTTATTGTGCAGACTGGTGCTTCTGACGCCTCCTTCAGTCATCGTCAATTCCCACTCGAGAAACTTGTTGCCGAGAACGATCTTCTGTCCTTCAGAATATGACCCCTGCGTCTGAACACCACCAGACGCTGAGGGACCCAGGGCGCTTACGGAGGCCAAAGAAACGAGGCCGGATTTCATGAAGTCACGACGGTTCATCGTTCCCTCCCGAGAAATGAAATGACATGCCACTGCGTTTCGACCGATGTCATCCTGAGGTCGGCGCTACATCGGTAAACCTGTTTGAGAGACGCAACACTACAGCCTGCCATGCTCGAAGCGCGGCCAAGGGGCAAAGATTTTTTCGAAGGGCACGGGCCTCAAGTAAGGCAACCCATGATGAAAGTTATCGATGTTCTGCATAAACTGCTGGACGATGTCAGTTCCATCGATCATGTAAACGTTTATCCGGTAGAGCACCCCAAGGTCGGAAGGATCATCAATGATCTCCGCAAATTTGGTGGCTATGGCGATGGACATTCGGTGGGCCTCACGGAACATTTCCAAGCTGTGATCCAACCGTTGCATGAATTCGGCAGGGTTGCGCGACGCTCTGGCTCGGAACGCAGCGTCGAACTCGAGATAAGCCTTTTCCAGTTGCACCATCGTGTCCAAGTGCATGGCGTAAGCTTCAGTCTTGTTTTTCAGGTAAGCCAATTCGGATCGGCTCCCAGGCGCGACCTGCGTTCCTGCTTGCTCGAAATGGGCCAGGGCCTGGCGCAACAGAGCCGCGGAATGAGTGTAGTACGGGGACTCATCGCGGGCATGGTCGAGGAACGCTGCCCAACCCGCGAAAGCCGGCCCGTCGTAAGGATTCCCTTGCTCGGAATACGACTGGAGAATGCTGATTTCGTAGGGAACACCGCAGCAAGGAAAGTTGCCTCTTCCGGTCCAGCCTAAATATTCCTCGTTCTCTTCCAGGATCTGGAAAGCCTTCAAGGCTTCCGGAGCCGCGGATTCCCCGAAAATACGGCGGACGTAGTCCTGGTAAAACTCGTTAGGTGTCAAATGGGGTTTCCAGGCGCCCTCGGCCATGAACTTCTCGTTCTGCTCCATGCCGCGCGCGCGGTTCACTTGGGTGGTGTGCCCAGCTACGCCGTTTTCCAGGGCGCCTTCGAAGGTCCGGTCCTTGTAATACATATTCACACTGAACTGCATACCCAACATGCTGCTATCGTCGTCGGAGCGGGTGATTAAGGTGCGCTCGCGCTCCCCCATGCCGCCATAATCGCCCATGGGAACTCCCATGGGGGTCCAAATCGCGCGGGAAATCATATCTGTAAAGGGCACGTCTTTAGGGAACATCTTATCGATCAAAGGGTACACGAAACCGCGCCCGAAAGCCCCGAAGCCGACCTTCGCCTTGGGATTGATGCGATCGCGCGCCTGCAGCGCACTGCGCATCAGCTCCACCGTGCCCACGTCGGAATCCACCGCCCGATCTGCGTCCCTCTCGTAGCCATTGGCATAAGCCTTCCGATGCAGCGTCTCCTCGTCGAAAAACTTGGGTCGTTCCGGCAAGGTGTACGCACGGCTCTTGTCATCGTCGCAAACCGGGTAAAGCTCCGGAAACCAGAGGAAATAACCCTCCGCTTCCGGATACGTTGCAAATAGACTTTTCAACCGGCTCTCGTTGATCTCATGCGCCACAGGGTCGGCGGGGCACAAGTAGGCTCCTCCCAGGATGGGCTGAAACGGCAGATCGCCGGTGCGATTTCGAGCGAAGCGCGCCAGGTTCGGCGGTACGCTGACCGGATCAATCGCCAGCCAAGTGTTAATCTTCCGCGCTTTGGCATAAGTGATGACGGTTGTTAGCAGGTCCTGGGCCTTTTGAAAGGCCTCTTCCGGCGTCTCCACCTGCTGCAACTCCGGGGGGGCAATGCGTGGGTAGTTGAAATGTTCCCGGCCGATCGTCAGATCCTTGACCAGAAACGAGCCTTGCTGGGACTTCCACAACAGGTAGCCGCTTTCCTTTACCGACGCATCTCCCAGAAAGTTCTTTTCGCCCCGGTACTCATAGGTCAACCAGGGCGTATTGGGAAACCAGAACACTTGCAGGTAATTCATCCGCATTTTGGCCATCTGGTCGATGATCTTTCGCCAATCGTCAAGCGACCACATCGTTTGGTTGGGATAGCAGTTGTCGACGTGCACGCCGCGTCGCCGAAAGGCTGGCTCCACTCGCTCATCGAGAGAGGGAATCGCAACTTCGACCCGTTTTTGCGGAAGAATGTCCTGGGTCAGCAAGAACACGAATCCCAGCCGCTCCAGGAGATCGTAAGCCGCGTACATTGTGCCTGATTCGTCGTTCCCTCCAACGACTAGTGCGGGGCGTCCTTCGAGTCTGATGTGGCGCAAGATGTAACCTTCCGGTTTCAGACCTGCAAAGTTCACCTGCCGGTGATTCGCTGCCCGGCGCACGAGGTCGTTACTCTCAGGGCCTCCCACCAATATCAGGCTCTTGCCTCTTGCTTGGCCGCTCATTACCTGTGGAGAAGCTATCGCCAGCTTTGCACCGGACAACAACTCTATATACCTCTGTAGTTCGCCCGCGACGAATCGGTCGGAGGGGCTGGCGTTGTCGCCCACCACAATGAGCGCCACGGGTTGGCCGTTGCTGGCGATCATTCCTTGCGCGACTCCAGGAGAGGGCGAAGGGAGGGCCTGACTCGGCAGCCCGCAAAGGGCGCCTAGTAAAACCAACATTGCAGTCCGATATGAGAATGGAAGACATGCCCCTGTCGGTTTCTTATTCAGGTCAGCTTGGCGACCCATGGAACGTGCAGGCCCAGCAATTGAAGACAGAGTCGGCATCGTGACCTCCTCACATTCTTTGGAGTGGAAACGGGCTGGTGCTAATGCAGGGCGACGGCGTCCAGCAGTTTGCTCTCGCCGTCCATCCACAGCGCATAGGGGAAACGAGAGGCAGACCTCATGGAAGCTGCTCCGATCTGACCGCGATTGTTGATCGCGATCACACAACTGTCTCCATCTCTATTGTTGCGGTCCGTGCTCACCATGTGACGTAACAACTCGAGGCACGCGTCCTGAGGAGACATTCCGCTCGCCATGTTGTGGACAATCGAAACGCTCGTACAGTAGTTGGTCATCACGTCTCCGTCGCCGGTGGCAGAGGCAGCTCCCACGTTGTCGTCAGCATAGACACCGCAACCAACAAGAGGAGAATCTCCCACGCGGCCGGGAATTTTCCACGCCGGCCCCTGAAGTGGAACACCCTGAGACCACGTGCCCTTTTCCGTCGATGGCGACCATGCCAATCGTGTCGTGGATTTCGGAAGTCACCCAATTAGTTCTTCTGTGGGGGTCGGATTTCCACTCCAGCCATTTTTTGAGGCTTTCGGGGGTGAGGAGTTGTTGCGGTTCGAAACCCATTTTGAGCGCGAAGCGGAAAGCCCCCTCGCCCGCCAGCGTGGTGTGACGCGTCTTTTCGAGCACCAGTCGTGCCACAGAAATCGGATTCTTGATGTGACGGAGGCTGCAAACCGCGCCGGCGTGATGGCGCGTCCCGTCCATAATCGCGGCATCAAGTTCGACTTCTCCTTCTTCGTTCGGGAAGACCGCCGTAGCCAACGCTCATTACCTTCGGATCATTCTCCGGAACGTTGATTCCTTTCTCAACCGCATCAAGAAGGGTCCCCCCACTATTAAAGACCTCTGCCGCGCGCTCGTTCGCCGCCTTACCGTGGACCCAGGTGGAAAGAAAAATCGGCCCTGACCCAGATGCAGATGCAGTGTTCGATCCAAAGCGGCAACCGTCGCAGCTCCGGCCATGGATTTCATGAAGTCTCGCCGATCAATTACTTCCATTTTGCCTCCATCTCATAGGATTCGCGGGTGGCGCCGATCCGCCGCGGCGGACTTTTCATGTCGGTGACACCGCCCATTCCATGAACCCCCGTCGACAGCCTCACAAGTTCAGCCGGGGCGCATACATAGAAAGCCATGTATTGCGCCACCCGTGCTTCAGGATTCAGGGGCCGGCTCCTGACCTCTGGCTTCTGAATCCTTCTCCTACACCCCGAGTGGAAATGACGCATGTGCTGTGAGGCTCGCATCCGCCAGTTGTCCGGCCTTCAGCTTGTAGTACCCCGCAGCGGCGATCATCGCGGCGTTGTCGGTAGACAATGCGGGCGAGGGCAAGAAGACTCGCAGCCCATGTACACTCGAAGTGTTCCCGAAGCGAGCGCGCAGGAGGGAATTGCAAGCGACTCCCCCGGAAACAAATACCGAGTCAACTCGCGAGGCGTCCGCCGCAGCCAGCGTGCGCTCAAGGAGGTCGCGGACAACGGCGTCTTGGAAGCTGGCGATAAGATCAAGTGTCTCTTGCGAGCAATGAGCACGCAGCTCATCTGTGCCGGCTCTCTCAAGGGTTTTGCGCCAGGCGCGCCGTTCCTCGGCCTCGACGGCAAGGTGGAGTGCCGCGGACGCGGTAGAGAACGGCGGTCTTGAGCCCTGAGAAGCTGAAGTCCAGCGGGTTACCCTTCATCTTGATGTGGCCAAAATCGATTGCTTCAGGATTCCCCGAGCGCGCCAGGAGGTCGATGACCGGTCCACCGGGATAGCCCAGTGCCAGGAGTTTCGCCACCTTATCGAAAGCTTCCCCGGCGGCATCATCGCGTGTATGTCCCAGCCTCTTGTAGTTGAAGACAGGATTCCCATTGGCCGGATGACGGCCTTCCTCGACAAGGAACAAGCTCGTGTGCCCACCCGAGACGACCAGCGCAACGGATGGGAGGGTCGCCTCCTCGACCGGTTTCCCTGCGAGGCGGGCCATTTTGTTTTCGAGCAAACGGCGTGGATGTGACCTTCCAGGTGGTTCACTCCGACAAGGGGCTTAGACAGCGCGAAGGCGAGGGCTTTGCCATAGACAAGGCCGACCAGGAGCGACCCGATCAAGCCTGGTCCCTCGGTCACCGCGATGCCCTCGACATCCCGTATTCCGACTCGCGCCCGCCGGCAAGCCTCGCCAACGATTGGCCCGATCTTGCGCAGATGCTCGCGTGAAGCCAGCTCCGGAACAACCCCACCATACTTTTCGTGGGTAGGGATTTGCGAAGCGACGACGTTGGAGAGAATTTCTGCCCCGTCAGCTACTATAGCTGCGGCCGTCTCGTCGCAACTGGATTCGATGCCGAGAACCAACATTACGGACTCCAAACACTAAATCCTAGCATAGGAGTCAGAAGTCAGGAACCAGAAGTCAGAAGAGTAGGGGCTGGGGGCTTGGGACTAGGGCAATTGGGAATTGCTTCCGCCCCAGCGTTTCAAGAGCTGGGAGCTGAAACTTGCCAGTTGGCCACGGAGAGCGGACGGCGGAGCAGCGCCTTCTGACTTCTGGCTCCTCCCTCTGTCCTTTGACTCAGCCGGGACGATGGCGCTACACTGTAAATAATTGGAAAGCCTGCTGGTTGCCAGGGATGTTGAGGTGCTCATGAAGATTCGAAAAGCGGTTCTGCCGGTTGCGGGGCTTGGCACGCGATTCCTACCTGCTACCAAAGCGCAGCCCAAGGAAATGCTTCCCATCGTGGATAAGCCCTTGGTGCAGATTGCGGTTGAAGAAGTTTCCGCTTCCGGTATCCCGATGGTGGTCTTCGTTACCGGAAGGGGGAAAACGGCCATCGAGAACCATTTTGACGTGTCGGCTGAACTCGAGCAGGAACTGGCCGGAAGAGGGAAAGAAGAACTTCGGAAGCAGTTGCGCTCGATCTCAGGCCTATTACGCTTTGCTTATGTTCGCCAGCAGGTCCCCCGCGGGTTGGGTCACGCGATTCTCACTGCCCGCGACTTGGTTGACGAAGAGCCCTTTGCTGTCCTGCTCTCCGACGATGTGATCGTGAGCCAGGTGCCTTGCCTGAAGCAGATGTTAGCGGTCTTCGAGCGTTATGGTGGAAGCGTGGTTGCCATACAGAAAGTGGAGCACAAAGCCGTAGGCAATTACGGCATCATTCGCGGCCAGCTTGTGCAGGACCCTGAAATGCGGGGGCGGCTGTACCGGATCAAGGACATGGTGGAAAAGCCGGGTCCCCGCGACGCACCCTCAAATCTGGCAGTTATAGGCCGGTACATTCTCACCCCGACCATCTTTCGAGAGCTTGCGGCCACGAAGCCAGGTGCGGGCGGAGAAATCCAATTGACGGATGGACTGCGGCGGCTACTGAACAAGGAACCCGTCTACGGATATTTGTTTGAAGGGAAGCGGTACGATGCCGGTGACAAGCTGGGCTTTCTTCAATGCACCGTTGAACTGGCCTTGCAGCGGTCAGACCTTGGAAAATCCTTCCGCAAATACCTCAAGACACTCAAGCTCTGAACGAGGGATCAGAAGACAGAATAAAGCCCTCCCGGGATCAAGCGGGTGTCATCAGGAGACAACACATCGGGGAAGCACAGCCCCGCTGCGGCCAAGCCACACCCCTCCGCCTTGTGCTGGCGGCTCTCGAGGAGCGTCATGTTTAGAAATCGGGACCGGACCTGCGCGTGCTTCTGTCTTCTGACTCCCGTTCGTCAACGGCTCGATTCAGTGGCGGGCTTGTCTTTTGGTGTCTCGGTTGAGGGAACCTCTTTCTTGGCGCCTTCAGAACCCGCTTCTTTGCCCCCATCACCGGAGCTTGCTGAGCTGCTCGCGGCCGGGGTTGAGGACTTTCTGGCGTAATCCGTTACGTACCAGCCGCTACCCTTGAACTGGATGGCAGATGAAGATACAAGCTGCTTAAGGCTACCTCCGCAGTTGGCGCACTTGGTCAGTGGAGGATCGGAAAACTTCCGGATTTTTTCTATGCGCTGTCCGCACTGTGTACATTCGTACTCGTAAAGCGGCAATTTAACCTCCTTACAAAAACCTCTAATGATAATTATATCGACCAGCTTCTCCGGCGTCAAAACCAGCACTATAACTCTCCGTTGTCATCGCCCAAACTAGTTGATACACTTATATTTCACTTTTGACGCATATGCCGCAACGACCCATTTCGCCGAAGCTTGGACTCGTGGACCCTTTGGAGGATTCCTCGAATAGTTCTAAGGGCAGTCTGTTTATTGTTGGGACTCCCATTGGTAACTTGGAGGACATCACATTACGCGCCATCCGTATCCTCAAGGAAGTGGACTGTATCGCCTGCGAGGACACGCGGCGGACGCAGAAACTGCTTAACTACTATCAGATCCGAACTCCGTCCATCAGTTACCATGAGCACAATGAGATGACCCGCGCACCGGAACTGGTCATCAAGATGGAAGAGGGAAACAAGATAGCTCTTGTGGCCGATGCGGGGATGCCTGTCGTCTCCGATCCAGGATTCCGCCTGGTTCATCTTGCAATTCGCCACAGCATCCCCGTGGTGCCTGTTCCCGGCGCCTCGGCTTTTGTGGCGGCGCTGGCTGCGTCGGGTATGCCCGTGGACAAGTTCAGGTTTCTAGGGTTTCTTCCCAGCAAGAAAGCGGCGCGAAGGAAGATCTTGGAAGAGCACAAAGCAGCGACTAAGACTTTGGTTTACTACGAGGCGCCGCATCGGCTTGTCGAAATGATGAAGGATGTGCGGGATATTCTCGGAGACCGGGAAATGGTCCTGGCGCGCGAAGTGACCAAAGTTCATGAAGAGTTTTTGCGCGGTACGGTGTCCGGATTGTTGGACCGCTTGAAAGGCAAGACGATTAGGGGGGAAATAACCCTCCTGGTTGGAAACGCCTCTACGAACGCGGAACCTCGTCCCGCGACGTCGCCTATTAAACAGGAGATCGACAAGTTGGTGGCCGAAGGCGGGCTTGATGAACGCGCTGCGCTCAAGGCGGCCGCCAAGGCCCGCGGCATCTCTCGCAGTGAGGCGTATCGCCTGTTGCAGATGGAAAGACCAAGCGATCCTAAGGCGCGCTCACTGCTGAAACGCATGGACTGAAGAATTGGTCCACTCGGTCCAGGACCTCGCGGGTGCTACGCGCGCTTTGGATGGATCTGCGGAGTTCCGCTCCCTTGCGGACTCCGTGCGTGAACCAGCTCGCGAACTGTTTCATCTTGCCTATCGCGCCGGGAACTTCTTCGGCCACCAACATCTGATAATAAGTACGGATCAACTGGTAGCGGTCAGTCTCGCTCGGTTCCGTGAAAATCCCGTTTCGAGAAAAATCCGAAAGCTGGCGGAATATCCATGGATTGGATGCTGCGGCGCGTCCGATCATGACGGCATCACAGCCGGTTTGCTGGTAAAGGGCAAGGGCGTCGCGCGGCGTCACCACGTCGCCGTTACCGATTACCGGAATGCGCACCCGGGACTTCACCTCTTGGATAATCTCCCATCGCGCGCGGCCACTGAACCCTTGCAGGCGCGTCCGGGGATGAACGGCGAGCGCGTCAACGCCGCACTCCTCAGCCATGTGTGCCACCTGGAGTGCGACGTTTTCCGCTTCACTCCAGCCGGACCGGAATTTTATGGTGAAGGGAATTCGGACCGCAGCGCGAATCTTTCGTAGGATTTTCTCGAGCAACGCAAGGTCACGAAGCAAGCCCGAGCCGCCGCATTTGACCACCTTCTTGGCCGGGCAGCCTAAATTCAGGTCGAGCAGATTGAACCCCAGCGCTTCGATGATGCGGGCTGCATCCGCCAGGTGGTCAGGATCGGCGCCGAATACCTGCGCGGAAATCGGTCTCTCTTCTTCGGCGTAATACAAGTAACGCTTGGAGCGCAAGTTTTGACGGAGCATGCCCTCGCTGGAAACGAACTCCGTCATAATCAGTCCGCATCCACCCAGCCGCTTGATGAAGCGGCGGAATACAGTATCGGTGATGCCGGCCATGGGCGCCAGAATATGGGCTGGCCGGATCATGACATCACGAATTCGCAGTTCTTCGAAAAACATGAAGCAATCAGGATTCAGGAGTCGGGATTCGGGATTCAGGCAAGATCTAGAATCCAAAATCTAAGGTCTAAAATCAATTTGCGCCGCGTCAGCAATCGCGAACCGCACTTTCCCCTCGGCTACGAGTTCCCCTTCGCGGTAAATGACTCCGCGAAGTTCACCCAATCGCTCTCCCATTTTGATCACCTCCGCCTCCACGCGCAGGGTATCACCAGGTTCAACGGACTTCAGAAGGTGCGCGGAGGGGATCTGTAGAATCATGGCCACTTTTCCGGCCATCTCGGGCCTCTCCATAACCAGGACGGCTCCGAGCTGGGTGACCAATTCAAGAAGGATCCCGACTGAAATGAGCGGGGTAGCCGGAAGGTAACCGCGCGGGGCCTCGTCGTCCACCGAAAAGCGCTTGGTGCCCGCGATCCGCTGGCCTGGAATGAATTCAGTTACTCGATCGACGAACAGGAACGGGTAACGATGAGGAAGGATTCTGAGGATGTCAGACTGTAAATGTACGCTCACGGTTTTTCCGGACCGGGACCATCTGAGGGACTAGGCGAACCTCTCTCGATCTTCAGGAGTTCTCTTCGTAGCGCCGGGTTCCGGGCGGTCCAATCGCCGGGACGATCCCGGTCAGTCGCGTACTGGGCCCGCATAGCTTCCAGCTTGGAATCGATCTCGTCGAGGAAGTGGACGACCAAAGCTTCGGGGAACATAGGTTCTTTCGGTGACCCGAACTCCATTTTGCCGTGATGGGAAAGAATAATGTGCTCGATCTGGCTCTTCAACTCAGCAGGGAAATCAGGAATCTGACACATTTTCTCTTGCACCATTTCGAGGCCTATGGAAATGTGGCCAAGCAACTGTCCGCGAGTGGAATACCGGAAGCCGCGAGAGAAACTCAGCTCCTCGATTTTTCCAAGGTCATGCAGCACCAGCCCGGCCAGCACCAGGTCGCGATGCAGAAACTCGTAGTGGTCGCAAACCTGGTCTCCGAGTTGGACCAGCGACAGGACGTGCTCGAGGAGGCCACCGAGAAATGCATGGTGGTAACTCATCGCGGCGGGGGCACTCTTGTATTTCTCGGAGATCGAGAAGTCCTCCAGGAGTGAAAGTAATAGCGTCCGGAGAGGCCCTTCGGGAATGAGACGTAGGCGGTTCATCAGCGCTGCGTACATTTCCGCCGGGTCGTGGCGCGAACGCGGAAGATAGTCGAAAAGGTCCACATCCGTGGGAGAGCACTTGGAAATCTTGCGTACGCGAATCTGTGGAGTTCCCTGGTAGTCTTCGACAACCCCGTCCACTTCAACGATATCCTCAACCTCAAAATCCAGCGTATGCCGATCACAGTCCCACAGCTTGGCGCGCATAACCCCGGTGGAGTCACGCAGGTCCAGGTCAAGGTACGCGTTCCCGTTTCGGGCGATCTTCCGTTCACAGGTTTGGACCAGAAAAGTGGTCCGAACGTGGGCGTCCGTGGTGAGGTCGGTCACGAAGCGCTCTTTCATTGCCCTTTCGTTGCAAGTTGGATTTCGCCCGGCCGTTCGGCGCCGGTGTCAACATAGCCGGGGGCCAGGAAGATGTAGCTTTCTTTGCGGAGTTGCAAGAGGTATTCCCGCAAATTCGGCTGCATTTTCTGATTATAAAGGACGCCCTCGACACGGTGTTCGACTTCCTCGAATTTCGGAATTCCGGGGCTGTATCGTTCCATTACCTTGAGGATGAGGTACCCGTATTTTGTCTCGATGGGGTCGCTGAATTCATTGAGGTCGAGCTTAGCGACCACGGCAGCGATATTCGGCGCAAGCGTCCCTTCTTTCATGAATCCTACATCGCCGCCTTGCTCAGCGCTTGGTCCATCCGAGTACTTTTTCGCCACGTCTGAAAAACGTTGCCCGGCTTTCAATTCAGCGAGTGCCTCTTTCGCCCTCTTTTCAGCTTCTTCCGGCTTACGCTTTTCAGTCGAGACGAGAATTTGTCCGAGGCGCACCATGCCCGGAGATTCGAATTCTTTCTTGTGGGCTTCGTAGTATTTCCTCGTGTCGTCGCGCGACAACTGAATCCTGGAGCCCACTTCCCGGCCGATTACCTCGCGCATTAAAAGGTTGCGGCGGATCTGATCTTTAAAGTCTTCGTAATTCATTCCTTGCTTCTCGACTTCGGTCTCCAGATCCTCCAGGGTGGCCAGGTTGTTCTTCTTGCGAATGCCATCGAGATCCAAGATCACGTCCGTCTCGACATTGATATCGAGGTCTTTGGCCTTCTGGACCATGAGGGATTGGTCGATCAGGTCACGTAACAGGTTCTTGCTTTGCGCCCTGAACTGAGCCTCGAGTTCGGCGACCGGAGTAATCCTGGGCGAGTTGTTCGCGAAGTTTCTTTTGCTCCTGTTCGTACGTTCTTTGCGTGATGATCTCACTGTTGACGCGCGCAATGATGCGCTCCACTATCTTTGCGCTCTGAGGCGTCGGGCAAGTAATCCCCGCTACCAGCGCCAGGCTCCCCAATATTGCCAATCTTTTCTTTGTCATTTCCTTTAACCCATCCCGAAATCCGGGACTCCTTTAATCTTCGATACCGAACTGCGTGACGGGGTTGTTCTACCCGGCACCCCGCCCAATCGAGCTTCAGTCATCTTAATGCCCGGTTTGCAATTCCTGCAAGACATTTTGGACCTCCTGCAAGCTATTTTCGCCGGCACTGTGCAACCGGAAGCGCAGGACGCCGTCAGGTCGAAGGCTCGCTTCTCGGCGTCGCCGCACAAACGCTGTGATTGCTCCGGGGTCCAGGGGGGCTTGCTCATTAAACCGCATCCAGATCTGCTCCGCCTTTCTTTCAATGGATTGGACCAGAAGTAGCTCGGCGGTAGATTTCAAAAGCGCATACGAAAGGAGGTTTGAAACTGAGGGCGGAATGGGCCCAAAACGGTCGCTGAGTTCGGCTTCAAGTTCCGCGCGTGCAGCGGCCGTCCCCAGGCTCGAAACCCGCTTGTACATGCGCAGGCGCTGGCTCTCGTCGGTGATGTAGCTGTCTGGAATCTTGATATCGAGTCCCAGGTTTACTGTGGTTCGGATCTCAATCTTCGGTGGCGCGCCTTTCAGCTCTTCGAGGGTTTGTTCGAGCATTTTGAGGTAGAGGTCGATGCCGATGGCGTTCAAATGGCCATGCTGTTCGGCGCCTAAAAGGTTGCCCGCGCCGCGCAACTCGAGGTCCAAGGCCGCGAGCCGGAAGCCCGCGCCTAAGTCCGAGAACTCTTTCAGCGCCGCGAGCCTCCGCCGGGCTGTGGGAGTCAATGATTCCTCGGCTGCTACCAGGAAGTAAGCGTAGGCGCGGCGGTTCGACCGTCCCACCCGGCCGCGAAGCTGGTAAAGATCTGCTAATCCAAAGCGGTCGGCGTGGTTGACTATCATCGTATTCGCGCGGGGAATGTCGAGGCCGTTTTCAATAAGCGCCGTCGCTACCAGAACGTCGTACTCGGCCTGCATGAACTTGAGCATGACTCTTTCCAGCTCTTTTTCTCGCCATTTGCCCGTGAGCCACGCCAATACGGGCAGCCGGCGCCAGACGTTGGATGATCGCGGCCATGCTGAAGATGGACTCGATGCGGTTGTGGACGAAAAAGACTTGGCCCTCGCGTTGTATCTCCTGGAGGATGGCGGACTGGATTAAGGCCGGGTTGAAGGACGCCACAGTAGTTTGAATGGCCAGCCTCCCTCGCGGCGGAGTCTCGATGACTGAGAGGTCGCGCAACCCCCCCAAGGACATGTGCAGGGTGCGAGGGATGGGCGTGGCGGACATTGCCAGTGCGTCCACCCCCGCCTTGAATTTCTTCAGCTTCTCCTTCGCGGCCACGCCGAACCGCTGCTCCTCATCGACGATCAGCAACCCGAGTTCGCGGAAGCGTACGTCTTTTGAGAGCAGGCGATGAGTGCCGATCAGGACATCAACTTTGCCGGCTTCGGCTTCTGCAACGATCTTTTTCTGTTCGGCGGCTGATCGGAACCGGCTAAGCATTTCCACGCGCACTGGGAAGGCGGCCATCCGCCCCCGAAAGGTTGTGTAGTGCTGGAACGCGAGCACGGTGGTCGGCGCCAGCACCGCCACTTGCCGCCCCTCTTGGATGACTTTGAAAGCAGCGCGCATGGCCAGTTCGGTTTTCCCATAGCCCACGTCCCCGCAGAGGAGCCGATCCATGGGTTCCGGGCTTTCCAGATCATGCTTAATGTCTGCTAGCGCCTTCAACTGGTCTGGGGTTTCCTCGAATTCGAAGGCGTCTTCGAACTCTTGCTGCCAAGGGGTGTCGGGGCTGGCGGGTGTGCCGCCGTGCATCTTCCGCTCGGCGTACAGCGCCAGGAGTTCCTCGGCCATGTCACGGAGAGCCCGCTTGACGCGCTTCTTGGTGCGCTCCCAGCCGGTTCCTCCCAGCCGATCGAGAACGGGTTTGACACCATCGCCGCTGGATCGGTATTTCTCCACCAAATCCAGGCGCTCAAGGGGGACGTATAGCTTGGCCTCGTCCTGGTACGTCAGCAGCATGAAGTCGCGCGAAGAACCGCTGACACTGAGTTGGCGCAGCCCATGATAGATCCCAATGCCGTGGTCAACATGCACCACGTAATCGCCCACCTTGAGGTCGCCCAAGCCTGAAATGAAGCTCGAAACTCCGGAGTGCTCGCGCCGGCGGGAAGCCCAGTCGAACCCTCCAAAGAGGTCACTGTCGGACAGCCACATTTCTCTCAAATCGGGAATGACAAACCCCTCGGCAATATCACCGCGCGCCATCAGCGCCACACCGGCGGTCCCCCCCAATTCCGAAGCTTGGCCTTGTTCACTGGGAGTGCCTTCTTGCGGCGCCGTGCCGAAGGGGATCTCGTATTCGGTGAGGATTCCGCGCAACCGTTCCATTTTCCCGCTCGTGGGAACGACAAGGACCACGGACGAGCCCTGGTCTAAAGTGCCTCGCAAGCAGTCCACAAGACCCTTGACTCCTGCTTGGAACTTCGGGGAGGGCTGGGTGAGAAGAACCAGTTCGTGCTGTGGCAGGGGCGGGCGCTGCCCTGCCGCGGGCGAGCTTTGGCTGCCCGCCTTCGCCGTTGCCTCCTGGGTGTCCTTACGGTACTCGATTGGCTCTGAATCGCCCGAGTACCCTTCGGCCGCTGCCAGGGGCCCGGTTTCGATGGAAAGTTCTTTGAGATAGAGTTGGGGCATTGCCCCAAAAGCCTCGATGAACTCCCGTTCGGTGAGGAAGATATCCTCAGGCCTTGGACGAGTCGGAACGACGTCACGGACCTCGTCAAACCCTGCCGCCCAGCCTTCCAAAAGGCGCTTTAGTTGTGCATTACGATCCAGGGGTTCGTCCCAGAGTAAAACAGGGTTGTCAAACAAGGCGAACAGGCTGTTCGCGTGAGGTTCGGCCAGAGGGGCGAAAAACTCCCAACCCGGGAATGGATTTGAATACTCAGCCGCCCACTCGGGTTCGGGTTTGCCGGGGTAGCTTGTCTTTGAGTCCGCCCCTCGTGGCGAGGTCCGTTTCGTAAGAGCGCCGACCAGCTTCCCAAAGAATTGGCGGGAGCGCGTCCTTTCCGTCAACGGGAGAAGCAAAGCTGCCGAAACGGGCTTTCGCGAGCGCTGCCTGTCGGGGTCGAATTCGCGGAGGGATTCAATTCGGTCCCCGAAAAATTCAATACGGAAGGGCCATTCAGCCTGGGGAGGAAAAATATCGACGATTCCTCCCCGAACGGAAAACTGGCCCACGTCGGAGACCGGTTCTTCCCGTTCGTACCCTACTTCGGCTAGGTGTTCCGTCAGGTCGTCAAGGGCCAGTTCATCGCCGACTTTAAGCTCCAGCGCAAGGGAAGAGTAGAAGGCTCGCCCACGGAACCGCCCAAGGGCTGCGGCGACGGGGACGTACAAGACGCGCGTCCGTCCTCGTGTTACGTTCCACAGTGTTACCGCCCTTTGTTCGAGAATTTCCGCGTGTGGGGAGCGGCCCTCGTAGGGAGAGCAGTCCAGAGCCGGTAGTGTGAGTACAGCCGAGCCGGAGAGTGGTTCAAACCAACCATAAAATGTTGAGGTCGTGCGCTGAAGATTGACTGCGGTCTCGTTATCCGAAGTCAGGACGACCACCGGGCGAGACAACTTGTGGGCCAAGCCCGCCACCACCAGCGCTTTGGTTGAGCTTGTCAAGCCGGAAACGGTCACAGGAGGGTGTGGTCCCGATGCCTCACAACTCAGCGCCTGCATGGCGCCGCGAAAAGCAGCATGATCGAGAATGGGATTTAACAAGGATTGCAGATTAGGCATTCGTTCCAAATAGTGAATGGTGAATTGTGAAGGGTAAAGGATAAAGGTCAAAGGGCGAAGGATAAAGGATGGGTTGGGGGGCCGAAGACTTTGCGCGCCGCGAGCGCGGCGTCTGGCTGTCGCAGTTCCTCGATCCTCATTCGGAACTTGCCCTTTACGTTTTGCCTTTCACCCTTTAGCCTTTACCCTTTAACCTTTATCCTTTACCCTTCACCAGTTGCCCGTCGCAATTCACTATTCACTATTGACCATTGCTTTCAACGCTGCTTGAATAATCGAAGATGTCGAATACCCCTCGACGACAGGAATTGAAACCACAAGCCCACCCCCAGCCTCAACTTCGGCCCGACCGACAATGCCGTCCGGCCCCCAATCACCACCTTTCACGAGCACCTGTGGCAGCATCCGGGCGATGATGGATTGCGGAGTGAGATCATCAAAAATCGTCACATAATCGACCGCTCTCATGGCCGCCAGAATTTCGGCGCGCTCTGCTTCAGGTTGAATAGTGCGTGCTTGCCCCTTTAACGCTCGTGCGCTGCGGTCGCTGTTGACCGCCACCAGCAGCACGTCGCCGAGTTTCTTGGCTTCAGCCAGGACCCGCGTGTGACCAGGGTGGAGCAGGTCAAAACACCCATTGGTGAAAACCACACGTTTGCCACGCCGCTTCAAGTCCTCCACCACCTCAAACGCCCGCTCCAGGGTCAGGATTTTCTCAACACCCATAATAAGTTCCAGTCGCTGCCAAATAAGATCAACTGCCTCAATCAGCGTGTCTCAAGTTAGTATTCTAACACGCAGGGTGCGGGATGTTCTTGGGGCCGCCGGCGGCGGAGGGGGAGCGATTTAAAGTAGTACGTCAGGTTTGAAGCACACGTTCTCGTGCGGTGGGCTATAATTTTTCATTTCCGAGGAAGCTACGAAAAGGCCGGATGAAAAAGACTCATTCAGCGAACTTCTGACGGACACTAGAGTGAAACATTGTGAGGCTCAAATGACCGTAAGAACCGATGCTGACGTCCTCGTGATCGGATCCGGCCCAGCCGGCTCTGCGGCCAGTTGTGCCCTCGCGCGCCGTGGACTCCAGGTTACGCTCGTGGACAGGCAGGAGTTCCCGCGCGACAAAGTCTGCGGCGACGCGTTGATTCCCGATGCTCTGAATGCGCTTCAGAGACTCTCATTGAAGGATGCCGTACTCTGTAAGGCATCTCGCCTCAACAGCATTAGGATCTACGCTCCCAACCGATCCTATGTCGCCCTGCAGGGTGAGTTTGCATGCCTACCGCGGTTGGCTCTCGACGATATGTTGAGAAAGGCAGCGGTCGAATCCGGAACGCGTTTTCTGGCGCCGTACAAAGCCATTGCACCCGTCCTCGAGGGCGGCATTGTCGCGGGCGCCACTTTGAGGAACACCGTTACGGGACAATACTTGCCCGTCACGGCGAGAATGACCATCTTAGCGACGGGGGCAGCGGCCGAACCACTTTTGTCATTCGGCGTTTGCCTCCGTCCGGCGCCCAGCGCAATCGCTGCACGAATGTATGTGAAGACTGCCCTGGAGTTCCGACAGGAATTTGATTATCTCTGTATCTCTTACGACAAAGCGATCTGTCCTGGATATGGATGGATTTTTCCTGGGCCCGACGATTCCTTCAATGTGGGAGTGGGGTTTTTTCACGATACCAACACGAAACTTCCCCCTCCAAATCTTCGAACAACACTGGACACTTTTCTGAACACTTTTCCGCCTGCACGTCAGGTCATCTCCCGCTCTAAAATGGAAACTCCGCTACGCGGCGCGCCGCTTCGCACCGCATTGCAGGGCGCGGAGTTTGCTCGCCCCGGCCTCTTGGTCATCGGTGAAGCTGCCGGCCTCACTTTCTCGTTCAGCGGAGAAGGTATCGGTAAAGCGATAGAGAGTGGACTGATGGCAGCCGATGTGATTTCGACCGCCTTCTCCGACCCCGCCCAGGACATCTCCAGGGCAGCCAAGCTTTACGCGGACCAGCTCGTGTCGACATACCGGAAGCGCTTTAGAGCCTACCAGATCGCTCAGAGATGGCTGTCGTTTCCTTCCTGTGCGAATTTCCTGGCATGGCGAGCGAACTCAGGAAAGTACGCTCGGAGACACCTTGAGGGGATCCTGAACGAAACGTCGGATCCTTTGACGCTGTTTTCTGTCACCGGCTTGATAAAGTCGATCGTTCGGTAGCTAGACGATGTGCTATTCTCGAAGTATGATCGGCTATCTGCAGCGGCGCTCCATGAGCGCCGAAGCCATTGACTGCGAACC
Source organism: uncultured Acidobacteriota bacterium (assembly GCA_963765485.1). Classification (GTDB taxonomy): domain Bacteria; phylum Acidobacteriota; class Terriglobia; order UBA7540; family UBA7540; genus CAVROP01. The sequence continues at coordinate 77,959 of CAVXWN010000017.1, forward strand.
ACGGCGACCATAGACCGCCGCCACAGCACGATTTTTGTGAAACAGACGCACACGGTCATCATCGGAGGCGGACCAGCCGGAGCGATGGCTGCGGAACTGATCGCGCGTGGCGGAGGGCGCGTCACGCTCCTCGAGGAGAAGCCCGGCTGGGAAAAACCTTGTGGAGGCGGGCTGACTCAGAAGGCCCTGCAACGCTATCCTTTCTTGTCGTCGGCGACCGGCGAGGCGAAGCTTGTCTGGGAAGTTGAATTTGTAGCCTGCAATAACGCCTCGCTTCGGGTCCAGCTACGCCAGCCACTTGCCATTTATTCCCGATCCAATTTGAATGGACTGCTCCTTTGCCGCGCCATGTCGGCTGGAGTGAAAGTTCTGGAAGATCGTGTTCGTGATTTACGACGCTCAGTCTCCGGCTGGGAATTGCAAGGCAAAAAGGGTCAATACCGGGCGGACTATCTCATCCTGGCGGCAGGGGCTCGGACTCGGCTTCGGTCCCTTTTGACAGAAGATTTTGGACAACGCGATTTCATGCTCACCTTCGGCTATTACGTGCCCCGCCGGGACGATTTGCTGCGCATGCAGTTCTTCGAGGATTTCGAAGGGTATGCCTGGGCGTTTCCACGCCACGATCACCTCTCAGTGGGAATCTGCGGAAGAGTCGGCGAGGACAGCATGGCGGGGTTGAGGGAACGGCTTCACGGCTTTATGCGCCGATTCGGATACTCCTTGGATTCTACTCGGGTCTACAGCCACTTGCTTCCCTCACTGAGTGTGGATACATGGAGCGGCCTCCGGTTAGCCGGTCCGGCGTGGGCGCTGGCAGGAGATGCCGGCGGGCTTGTTGATCCCATCACCGGCGAAGGACTCTACTATGCGATGCGCTCCGGTGAACTACTCGCCAAGTCGCTGCTAGAGGGCTTGCCGGAGCTTTACCCCGTGCGCGTTCAGGAGGAATTTGGTAAAGCACTGGCGCTCGCGGGGCGGCTCGCTCACACGTTCTACCGAGGCGAGTTCCTGGGCGGCGCGGTCACCACGCGCATGGTGGAGTTCGGGGCGCGAAGCCAGAGATTCCTGGAGGTCGTCCGGGACTTGATCGAGGGATCGCAGTCCTATTTGGGCCTGGCGGCAAAGCTCAATTTTGGCCTCGCCGCTGCCCTTTGGAACACAGGGTTCTTCACCGTCCCGCTGAGCGAGGACGTGCCTTCAGGCTGGACAAAATCAGATGCCCACTAAATCCCAGGAACTTTTTCAGAAAGCCTTGAGTTTGATGCCCGGCGGCGTGAACTCGCCCGTTCGCGCCTTTCGCGCCGTCGGAGGCGACCCTGTGTTTATTGAGCGAGGTAAAGGCTCTTCTATTACCGATGTGGATGGCAGGAAATACATCGACTATGTCTTGTCGTGGGGGCCATTGATTCTGGGTCATTGCCACCCGGAAGTCGTGGAAGCCCTGGCCAGGGTTATCGAGACCGGAACGAGCTTCGGCGCCTGCACTGCGGCTGAAATCGAGCTTGCCGAGCGTCTTCGCGAGGCCTATCCCTCCGTCGAGCGTGTGCGGCTGGTGAACTCGGGCACCGAAGCCACACTTTCCGCCCTGCGCGTGGCGCGTGCGGCGACAGGCCGGGACAAGATTGTGAAGTTCGAGGGTTGCTATCACGGCCATGGGGACAGCTTGTTGGTCAAAGCCGGCTCAGGCGTTGCCACCTTCGGCTTGCCGGATAGCCCGGGCGTCCCTAGAGCGCTGGCGGAACTGACCGTCACGCTGCCCTTCAATGATCCAGCGGCGCTGGAGGAGGCATTCCGAATTCACCGCAACCAGCTCGCCGCAGTCATTATTGAGCCTGTGGTCGGGAACTCCGGCTGCATACCACCGCAAGCCGGATTCCTCGAAGAGTTGCGCAGACTGACGGCAGAGCAGGGAACTGTGCTCATTCTTGATGAAGTGATGACCGGGTTCCGAGTGGCCTACGGCGGCGCGCAGCAACTGTATAAGATCCAGCCTGACCTTACAACGCTCGGGAAAATAATCGGAGGAGGGCTGCCGGTGGGTGCGTATGGAGGCAGAGCCTCCCTGATGGATCGGGTTGCCCCGGCTGGTCCTGTCTATCAGGCGGGAACGCTCTCTGGAAATCCCTTGGCTGTGGCTGCTGGGCTGAAGACGCTCGAAATTCTGCGACGCCCGGGCGCTTACGAGCGCCTTGAAGTGATCTCCCGGACGCTTGCCTCGGGCTTGGCCTCTGCAGCTCAGAAGTCCCGTGTGCCGCTTACCGTGAATCGCGTGGGGTCAATGTTCACTTGCTTCTTCACCAGCTCTCCCGTGACGGATTATGCCGCTGCCAAGAAATCGGACACCGTCAGATTCGGCCGCTTCTTCCGCGCGCTGCTCGAACGTGGCGTCTACTTCCCGCCTTCGCAGTTCGAGGCGGCGTTCGTCTCTACAGTCCATAGTGAGGCCGATGTGAGTGCGACGGCAGGGGCGGCCGCGGAGGCGTTTGGCGAAACCACCTGATTGCTTCCCGGTTCGAACTACTTCCATGACGAGTATCTGCAGCTAGCGATTGACCGAACGAAGCCCTGTATTGATCTTCTCTATGCCCACTCGCGCCGACTGCGAACTTGCTGGCCGGCGCCGCTCAAAAATCCACATCAACTCTGGGGTCGTCGTGTCGGATCAACAGGACTCGGCTCTTTGGGTTGTACTTCCAACCGGCAGGCGCGTCCAGGTTCTCCGTGGCAACAGCGCTGCGGCCACTGATCGAGACACGCAGAGGGGGCTTTGCCAGCTTCAACAACTCAATACTTCCCGGAAGGGACTGATAGGAAATCCTCCGGCTGGTGTAAGTAATCTGCCGGATCTCGGTGGCGCTCCGCAGCAAGTGGCTCTGGTCGTCCGGCGCTAATTCCGGCAGGCAACCCATATCTTGATAAATGTAGCGCACGACAGGTGAGGTCAGACTATACCAACTCCCGCCGTCCCCGTAGATGCGCCCGCCCAGGAGTGTGTTGTGGGTCCGGCCGTCCGGCTTCAGGCCGTAGCGGGTCACGGAGCGAAGCGCTTCCAGCACCACAAAGCGATACTTCTCTTCGCCTATGACATGGAACATCTCGGCAGCCATCATCGACCACGAGAGCGTGGAACTGGGAGTTGCAGCGAGGTAGGCCGTCTGCTCGCGAAGCATCAGTCCCATGTCGCGATCATCGAAGGCCAGGCCGTCCATGGTGTAGTCAAAGAGATCTTGGGCATGCTTCAGGTAAGAACTCTGGTTGACAAGTGTACGGTACCGCAACAGGAGCCGGATCGTTTGGGCCGGAGCATAATAGACCTGCGATTCCGTGCCCTTTGAAATGTCCTCGTAAAAGCCGGACCAGTCATTCCGGCGAATGGGATTGCGCAGCATCCACATCCAAGCAGCAATTTGAGCGTTCTTGTAGTCCAGATTTTGCGTCAGCGCATACATCTTTTCCAGAAAGGCGATGGGCATAAAGAGCCCCGCCGTGTACTGCTGGTAAACCTCCCCATTCCGCGGGTTGACGCGAAAAGGCCAACTTCCATCAGGGCCTTGGCGGAGCGTTAGGGTGTCGGCAATGCCCTTGGCGGCTTCGAAGTATTTCTTGTCGGCAGTGACTTCGTAAAGGCGCGCGTACGCGAGCCCCATGTACCCGGTTTTGTCCGGCTGGAGGGTGTCAATATCCTCGAAACCTCCGGGTTTGCCCTCCGTGAACGTGCTCCACGGCAGGTTGGGCCACTTCCAGTCTGCCGGCGTGCTGTGCGCGATGGTCCAGTCCGCAAGCTGGCGCGCGCGACGCAAGCCTTCCGCGTCACCGGTGTAGTTGTAATAGTTAAGAAACGCCTCGATCAGATAGGCGTGGTGGAAAGAGGGGTAGGACATCCGGTAGCTGAAGCGATTGTCATCATCAATCACCGCATGATAGATGTAAGGCGGCAACTGATTCCCAGCCTCGTCTCGAATGCTGTTTTCGATGCCCGCATCGCTCAGAAGGAAGTTGGCAGCTTTTCGCAGAGTCGCGTCGCTCGCCGCGGCCAGTCCGCCCGGCGCCAGCCGGTACTCAGCCGCCTTGAGAAAGATGTCGGGACCAGCAGCGTCGGCCGCGGGTGGATTGGTAGCCCGAGCAACCGTGGCCGCCGCCAGAACTACTGCGGCAAAGCAAAGGAATTTAGAAGACATAACGCAAGGCCATTTGGACTACTGCCGCTTGGTGGCGGGGCTGGAGGCGCCAATAAGAAGCCGTGACCCACCCTACAAACGGATCGGATAGACGCCGTACTCAAAGGTGGCTTCGCGCATGGCATTAAAGTTCTCGAGGGACACGTAGCGGGTCACGCCGGAGCCGGAGGCGACGCCGTAGCCCCCGCCCGGTGCCATGTCCTTGATGCGCTGCCGCACCTCCGCACGCACATCTTCCGGGCGGCCCTCTCCCGAGACGAGTCTGTAGCCCAAATCAATGTTGCCGAAGATCGCCAGGCGGTCGCCGTAGCGCCGCTTCAAGTCATAAATATCCATAGCCTTCGGCTCGATGGGGTGTAAAGCCCGCACACCCAGGGCGATCAGGTCATCAAGTACGGGCCATAAATTCCCGTCACTGTGCATAATGAAAGGCATACCCGCCTGGCGGGCGATACTGGTTAATTCCTCCACCCATGGGAAGAACCACTGCCGCAGGATTCTGGGCGAGGCCAACATTCCCTCGGTATATGCCAAGTCGTCTCCGTACCAGACAGCAAACACGCCCGGCATCTTGACCAAACGGCGTAAGACCTCGCATTGAATTCGTCCAACCTGCTCAGACACCCGCTCTACCAGTTCAGGCGTGTCTTTTGACGACAGGCAGAAATGCTCATAGCCCAGGATCATCCATGTCCGCGTGAAGACGCCGCCGACGCCGGTGATGATCCCCATCCCGGCCGGCAGAGCAGTTGCTGCGACCTCCAGGAGTGAGGCATCGACGGTTTGGGGATCGGGCCAAGCATATGCATCCAAGTCCGCCAGGGCCTGCACGGGTCCGGGTTTGCTCGTGCTAATCGATTCTTCCTCGTGTGGGGCCTCCGAGAATTCCCACGATCGTGGAGTCCCGGTTGAGACGGCAGGCGGCAAACCCGTGAATTCATAATTCGCGCGCAGATAGATGAAGTCAAAACCAGCGGCTGCCTGGAAGGCCACGTGATCCTTTACGTCGCGCATGGGTCTTCCCATGAACCGGTTCTTGATGTACGTGTCGACCTGGAATTCTGCCAACGGGACGCGGTCCGGCTCCTCGTGATGAATGGTTTTGAGCAGGCGGTGGAAGTCAGGGTGGAAATTCATGGTCACCGGAATTCCTGATTTCAACGTTATTTCTACGCGAAAACCATACGCCTGCCGACTTCTCGCGTCAAGTTCATCCGATCGTTCATCTGATCGACAGAGGCGTGCCTGGGTCGTCATCGCACCGTTCAAATGCGCACATCCCTGCCAGCCTGACACTGAGATTTAGCTATTTCGGCAACCTGTCCGATGTAGAATACCAAGCAGGCGAACGGAAAGGGACCAACCATGACTGCATTTGCCAAGGATTGTCTCGGGGGAAAAACTGTTCTGATCACGGGCGGACTAGGTGCGATCGGGAGGGTGGTAGTCACAGCGCTCCTGGCGCATTCAGCCCGGGTGGCAGTGAACGATGTGCTGGCTGTTGAACAAGCCGAGCAACTGGGAAAGCAGTTCGCATGACCGGCCGAAAGGTTCGTCTATGCCCGTGCGGATGTTACCGATCCGGCGGGCGCCGAGGAGCTTACCAACAAAACTCTCGAGGCTTTCGGGCGCCTCGACGTGGCCCTTTGCCATGCCGGGATGGCCCACACCTGCTCCATTCTTCAGTATTCGGAGGAGGACTGGGACAGGATTATGGACCTGAACTTGAAGAGCGCATTTCTTGTGGCCCAGGCTTCGGCGCGGGTTATGGTGGAGCGAGGAATCAAGGGGAAAATCATTTTCACATCATCGTGGGTGCAAGATGTGCCTTGACCGGACATCACGTCGTACAACGTGACAAAGAGCGGCATGAAGATGCTCATGAAAGGGATGGCGCGGGAGTTGGCGAGCAAGGGCATTCGGGTGAATGCGGTAGCGCCCGGCATCGTGGGGGTTGGCATGGGCAAGCGCCAGTGGGACACTGAACCCGATTACCGTCGCCGCACGGAGCGCGCGATTCCTTTGGGCTACTTGCAGCCGCCCGAATCCGTGGCGGGCGCCCTCATCTTCTTGTGCTCCGATGCTTCGGACTATATCACCGGAACAACCTTGCTGGCGGATGGAGGCTGCAGCCTTTATCCGATGGACTGATGCCATGAAAATCACTGCAATCAAGACCTTGGTGGTCAATGCCGAGATGCGCAACTGGGTGTTCGTGAAAGTGGAGACTGACCAGTCAGGTCTCTGGGGATGGGGCGAGGCGTCGCTCGAGTGGAAAACCAGGGCCGTAGTGGGGGCCGTCGAGGACCTTGGTCCTATGGTTCTCGGGGAAGACCCCACGCGGATCGAGCACCTCTACCAAAAGCTGTACAGGCAGTCTTTCTGGCGGTTGGGTGTGATCGGCATGAGCGCCGTTAGCAGCATTGAACAGGCTTGTTGGGACATTCTTGGCAAGTCGCTTGGCCTTCCTGTTTACAAGTTGCTTGGCGGGGCGGTGCGTGAGCGGGTGCGCATGTACACTCATCTGGGTGGCGGAAACATGAAATCGGTTTACGAGACCTTTGACCCGGCGCCACTTATCGACTTGGCGCTCGAAGTGGTCGCGAAAGGTTACACAGCCGTCAAGGTGGTGTGTGTCCCCTATTCTGAGCCCCTCATGGGTGCGCTTTACGTAAAAAGATTCGCCCAATCCGTCGAAAAGCTGCGACGTGCAGTGGGAGACGCCGTCGACATCATGATTGACTTTCACGGACGAACCTACCCGGCGATGGCTATCGAGTACATCAATGCAGTTAGCGAGTTCTCCCCATTCTTCTGTGAGGAGCCGGTCCCCCCAGAGAACGTGGCTGCCTTGCGGGAGGTGCGCCGTGCTGTCCGCGTGCCCATCGCTACCGGAGAGAGACTGGTAACCAGGCACCAGTTCCGCGAAGTCTTGGAACAGCAAGCGTGTCATATTATTCAGCCTGACCTCTGCCACTGCGGGGGCCTGCTCGAAGGAAAGAAGATCGCGGCTATGGCTGAGGCCTACTATATGGGCGTGGCCCCGCATAACCCTCTGGGCCCGGTGGCCAATGCAGCCGCCCTGCATTTTGCTCTATCCACCCCCAATTTCCTCATCCAGGAGGATATGCTCGCCGATGTGCCTTGGCGATGGGACGTCGTCCGCCACCCTCTCGAAACCCGCGAGGGCTACTGGCTGAAGACGGAAGAGCCTGGACTCGGCGTAGATGTCAACGAGGAGGAAGCAGCAAAGCACCCCTTTCAGCAAGAGGTGATACCTTCCACTGCCATCCGAGCAGGCGATGGAGCAATCCTCGATTGGTAAGTAAGCTTTGTAGAGGCGCCCCTTGTGGGCGCCCCTTGCCTTTACGTGTGGATGTGGGGGCGGTTCGCGAACCGCCCCTACCAAACCGAGGGTCAGGTAGGCTGAATGAGTAAAGCATCCAGAAGACGCTTTGTTAAAGAAATGGGAATGGGCGGGCTTGCGGCCCCCCTGCTGTTTCCGCCCGTGGCAAAGTCAGCTTCTACGGAGGCGGTCCGAGACTGCCCGGTGACCATCACTCGACCGTTCGATGGAGAGTGGCAGTTCCGATTGGACCCTGGGGATGTGGGAGAATCCCAGGGCTTCCACCTCTCGATCGCGCCGCCTGATGGGTGGGCGAGGGTTAACGTCCCGCATACCTGGCAAGTGTCCGAAGATTCGGCGGGATACCTGGGGGTGGCGTGGTATCGGCGAACGTTCGAACTTCCGGAGTCATGGTCAGGCAAGGTTGTTCGCCTGGAATTCGAGGCGGTGTTTCACAGCGCCGTAGTGTGGGTGAACGGCAAACCGGTTGGCAGCCATCTTCGCAAGGGTTACACCACTTTCAGCCTCGACATTTCCTCCGCCGTCCTGTTTGGCCAGGAGAACACAATTGCCGTTAAGGTGGATAATTCGTTTGATGATCATATGCTGCCGCGCGGTAATTCCTACGATTGGACGCCGGACGGCGGCATCATCCGCCCCGTTAGTTTGCTTATTACCCCAAGGACGTTTATCGAAAGGGTTGATGTGGATGTCCTGCCTGACTTGAACGCATCCCATGCCAACATCGCCATCCGCACCACTCTGAGGAACTCCGGCTTTGACACAAGCCAAATTGAAATAACTTACGAAATCGTTGAAGACGACACGGGCCGAGTCGTACTGCGCACGCAGCGGGCGGGGACGGCGTCGCTTAAGCCGGGGTCGAGCGAAGAGGTCCCTCTCCCAGCGGTTGAATTGCCAAGACCTCGACTTTGGCACTTCGATCATCCGTATTTGTACCGGCTGGTAGTGACGATCGAAGCCAGAGGCGAGCCACTTCATGCGTTTTCGACCGTTTTCGGGGTTCGCAGTATCGAGGTCAGAGAAGGCGGTTTTTACCTCAATGGCGAACGCGTCTGGCTCATGGGGGTCGAGCGCATGGCGGGTAGCAATCCGGATTACGGCATGGCTGAACCCGCCTCCTGGATCCTTCACGATCACAAAGACCTGAAAGAGCTCAATTGTGTTTTCACCCGCGTCCACTGGCAGCAAGACGAGCGCGTGCTCGATTACTGCGACCGGCATGGAATTCTGCTCCAAGAGGAAGTTCCGACCTGGGGCGGAGCGACCTTTAGCGGCATGGGCGATCAACCCTCGCCGGAGATCATGGAGAACGGACTGGAACAGTTGCGCGAGATGATTCAACGTGACCGCTACCATCCTTGCATTTTTTCCTGGGGGCTTTGCAATGAGATTAACGGGCAGAACCCGGCGGCCTACGAGTTCGCCAAGCGCATGTACGCCGAGGCGAAGAAACTTGATCCAACTCGCCTGCGCTCCTATGCTTCGAATTCGCTTCATGAAACGCCCGCAAAGGACGTGGCCGGGCTGATGGATTTTATTGAATGGAACGAATACTACGAGAGCTGGTACAAGGGCGGGGTGGAGGATATGAAGCGCAACCTGGAAGAGATTCACCGCGCCTTTCCCGATAAGCCTATTGTGATCTCCGAATACGGGTACTGTGCGTGCACACCGGACCGGCCGGAGAACGATCTGGTGCGCATCCGGATTCTGCGCGAGCACGACAAGCCCTACCGCCAGTATCCTTTTGTAGGCGGGGCGATCTTTTTCTGTTATAACGATTACCGCACCCACATGGGTGACAAAGGGATCGGCGTAATGAAGCAACGCGTGCACGGAGTTGTGGACCTTTACGGGTCGCGCAAGACGTCGTTTGAAGCGCTGAGGCAGGAGGCGAGTCCCGTGCAAGCGCTCAGGCTGACGATGGCGGAGGGGAATTCCCTGCAAGCCACAGTGGAGGCGCGTAGCCAGCTTCCCGCCTACACCCTGGAAGGCTACACGCTGAGATGGATTGTTTATATCTCAGCCGACCTGCCGATGGAGCAGCATGAAATTCCACTGCCTCGCCTCGCCCCCGGCCAGTCGACTACAGTCTCGTTGAGATACAACCAGGAAAACCCCACGCACATCCGGGTGGATATCTTGCGACCTACCGGCTTTTCGGCAATGACCGCGATTTGGAAACCGTGAGGGGGGACGGCAGGACATGAACCTCGGTCAAGTTATGCGCGAAATCTTAAGCACGAGCGCGGAGTTTGCGCCAGGAGCGAATAGTCAATGAGTGACCATTTTTGGCTTGGCATGGCCGTCATTTTTGTAAGTGGAACGTTGAATGGAAGCTTTCCCCTGCCGATGAAGTACACACGAGAGTGGAAATGGGAAAATAACTGGCTGGTCTTTACCGCGATAGCCTTGCTGATTTTGCCGTGGCTGCTGGCAGCGGGTTTCGTGCCCCACCTTGGGGATGTCTATCGAGGCGTCTCCAGCCGTGCGCTCCTTGCGCCCCTGGTCTTCGGCTTTCTGTGGGGCATCGCTCAAGTGACGTTCGGCCTGGGAATTAGCGCCGTCGGTATGGCGCTGGCGTTCGCGGTGGTGGCGGCATTGTCGTGCCTGTTCGGATCACTCGTGCCCATTTTGGTCCTTAACCCCGCGGCCTTGCTCCAGCCACGGGGGATCGTGTTGCTCGTCGGCATGCCCATCCTCTTTGCCGGCCTCGTGCTCTATGGAATCGCTGGCCACCGGAGAGCGAAGGAGCAAAGCTCTGCCGGCTCCGCTGCCAGCACAGCAGCTATGAGTTTCATGGCGGGGCTTGCCATTTGCATCTTCACCGGCATCTTTGGGGCAAACCTCAATCTCGGTTTCGCATTTAGCGGCCAAATCTTGCAGAAAGCGGTTGAAATGGGAGCTGTCCCGGCCGTCTCAACCTACGCGTCGTGGGCGCTTGTGCTGGGCGCGGGCTTCATTCCTAATTTGCTCTATTGCTTCCTGCTTCTGTTTCGTAACGGGACTTGGTCTCTGTTCCTGAAAACTGGTTGGGTAAGAGAAACGGGCCTGGCAATGGCCATGGGCTTGCTCTGGCTTTCGGGGATGGTCGGTTATGGGATTGGTGCGACCTTGATGGGAAAGTACGGAACTTCCCTCGGCTACGTGGTGTTCACCGCTATGCTAATTCTTTCTTCCAACTTCCTCGGCATCCTGACGGGGGAATGGAAAGCCACTTCCCCGGTAACGCGGAGGGTGCTGACGGCGGCGGTTGCTGTAATCCTGATGTCGGTGCTTGTCCTGAATCTTGGAGGACTCTTCTAATACGAAGGCGCACCCGCCTCATCGGTTCTTGGTGAGCATCGGCAGGGGTTTACCCTCGAGTTTTTCGATCGCCATGCGCATTTCGGGAGGCAGTGCCACGGGCTTGCCAGCGCTGTAGTTGAGCAGGACCAGCGTGGAGTCGAGGTCGGCTGCTACGGCCCTGCGGTGGCCACTCACGATTCTGTGCGCCATCTTAAAGCTGCTGTTGCCGATGGCGGTTATGCGGGCGCCTGCATAAACCGTATCCGGATACTTGAGCGGCAGCCGGAATTCGCAGGAGATCCCAGCGAGGATTGGCCCGATTGCCTCCGCCGCCGTCCCGTGCCAGACGCCGGTCCGCGACAGGTATTCGATACGCGCGGTCTCCGCCCAGCGCAGGTACACGAGATTGTTGACGTGGCCCAGGGTGTCTTGATCTCCCCAAAGCAGCGGAAACGAAATGATGACCGGGAATTGCTCGAGAGATTCGTGTGGCAGATTCATAGGGAATGAAGCTATTCAGTCACTTTCCAGACTCCATGCAGGGGGTTATTATAGACGAATGATTCTGAATGGTGAACTCCTTTCGAAAATCGAATCCGCCAAAGATGAGGTGATCGCAGCGGGTCGATATCTCGCACGCCGCCAGTATCACGTTGCTCTGGGCGGCAATGTCAGCGCACGTGTCGCAGAGGGCGTGCTGGTGTGCACCCGTCACGGCGCGGACAAGGAATCGTTGACGTCCGATGACCTTGTCGTGTGCGATCTGAGCGGGCGGAAGCTTGACGGTGTTGGAGAGCCCACCTCGGAGTTCAGTATGCATCGGGTGTCATATGCGGCGCGTCCGGAGGTGCGCGGGGTAATTCATGCGCACCCACCTACTGCGACCGCGTTTGCCGCGACCAGCGTACCGCTCGATCAGCTTCAGCTACCGGAGATGCTGGTCCTGCTGGGGCCTGTGGCGCTCGCCCCCTATGCAACTCCCGGCAGCGAGTTGCTGGCTGATACCCTGGCGCCGTTTCTCCCCGGCCACGACGCCTTTCTGTTGGAAAATCACGGAGCGCTGACCCTGGGCCGTACTGTGCGCCAAGCGGCTCTTCGAATGGATCTACTGGAGTTCTGCGCGCGCATTTCTCTGATGACGCGGCAGTTAGGGAGGGCATTCAAGCTTGCTGCTGCCGATAGGGAAACCCTCATGACCTTCCGCGAGCCGATGGCGCATTGGGGATGCGAGGCATTTGCTGAGCACGAGCGTTGAAGCCCGGGCCTAATGGCGCGCCCTGGTGGACGATTTCCGAACTCTTGCTGTTCCGGGGAAATGAGCAAACTCGATCGCTCGCAATCCGATCGTCGGGACAGAAAGGGAAAACTTCCCGTCTGTCCCAGGTTTTCCCATGCATATAAGAGGGCCATGCCCAAGATGATTTTCGGAGTCATGGTGCTCTTAGCGGTGACCGCCACTGCTCAGGACAAGACCTCGAATCCACGTCCGCGGGGTTCGGAGTTGGGCCTAAAGGTTGGCATTCTGCCGACGGGACCGCTTGATGCAATCACGGATGTTTCAGGCGTGCAGGTTGGTCATACCACGATTGTTCGTGGCGCCGACATTCGCACCGGCGTGACCGTGGTTCTTCCCCATTCTGGCAATCTCTATCGTGAGAAAGTACCTGGTGCGGTTTTTGTGGGTAATGGTTTCGGCAAGCTGGTCGGTTCCACGCAAGTGGACGAAATGGGCGAGATAGAAACCCCAATCATCCTGACAAACACGACGAGCGTGGCGCAAGTGGCGGACGCGCTTATCAGTTACATGTTGGCATTGCCAGGGAACGAGAATGTGCTGTCCATTAACGCTTTGGTCGGCGAAACCAACGACGGGTACCTGAATGACATTCGGGGCCGGCATATCACGCGCGACGACGTGTTCGCCGCGATCAAGAATGCAAAAGGCGGTCCGGTCGAGGAAGGTGCTATCGGAGCGGGCACCGGAACAGTCGCGTTCGGTTTCAAGGGAGGAATCGGAACGTCGTCGCGCCACCTCCCTGCACGGCTCGGTGGGTACTCCGTGGGCGTCCTCGTACAGACGAATTTTGGTGGTGTTCTCACGATATCGGGCGCTCCCGTTGGTCAGGAATTGGGGCGCTATTACCTGCGCGAGGATGTTCGACAGCAAGGGAGCGGAGCTGATCGCGCAAACGGATCGGTGATGATGGTGATCGCAACGGACGCTCCCATGGATGCACGGAATCTGAAGCGACTAGCAGCGAGGGCTTGGCTAGGAGTTGCTCGCACCGGCTCGGCGGCCTCGAATGGCAGCGGCGATTATGCGATTGCATTCTCCACCGCACCGCAGGTGCGGATACGAATGGAGGAAAGGGCACTTTCACGAAAGAATGAGGTGCTGACGAATGACGCGATGTCACCGCTATTTCTGGCGGTGATTGAGGCTACCGAGGAGGCAGTCTACAATTCGCTGTTCAAGGCAACCACCACGACCGGAAATGGACACACGGTTGAGGCGCTGCCGATCGAAAGGACAGTCGAAATTCTTAGGAAATACGGAGTCGTCAGGTAGAAATCGAATTCATTTCTGTCGCCATCATCACCCCTGCCGCTCCTCAGTACCGCGATGAGTCTATTCGATACGGTTTGGAACCGAGTGGAAGGGCGGACAGGGGGGGAGTCCAGGTTCACTTGTCTAAAAAAAGGAAGTGGCGCGCCTGGAGGGATTCGAACCCCCGACCTTCAGCTTCGAAGGCTGCCGCTCTATCCATCTGAGCTACAGGCGCGTGATTGCAGTTTACCCTAACTTCCTCGAACTGAGAAGTGCCAGGATTGACATTCACTTAACATTTGACTTCGCCACCCGACCGGTCGGACAATGAACAGAATCGAGTCGGTGAACCACTGACCGACCGGTCGGACAATGGGCAGAATCGAGTCGGTGAATCACTGAATCACTGACTCGCTGTCCCATTTAAGGGCAGGAGTAGAAGCAGGTTATCTTAGGCAATCAAGAAACGATTCAGTGATTCAATTTAGAAGTGGAGGCGAGATGTCCGAGCGTGTTTATATTTTCGATACCACCCTGAGGGATGGCGAGCAATCTCCTGGATGCAGCATGGATTACCAGGAAAAGCTCGAAATGGCCCGGCAGTTGGAGCGCTTGAATGTGGACATTCTCGAAGCCGGCTTTCCGATTGCCTCGCAGGGTGATTTCGACGCGGTGAAGGCCATCGCGGCAGAAATCAGGATGCCCGTCATTGCCGCTCTGGCGCGAGCTAACCAACCGGACATCGACCGCGCCTGGGAGGCGGTAAAGGATGCCGCGCGACCGCGCATCCATACTTTCCTTGCCACCTCGGATATCCACCTGAAGTACAAGCTGCACAAGACGCGCGAGGAAATCCTGAAGCAGATCAGTTGGGCGGTGGGGCACGCGAAGTCTCTGTGCGGCAACGTTGAATTCTCTCCGGAGGATGCGGGTCGGACAGACCGCAACTATCTGATCGAGTGCTGCCATGCGGCCGTGGAGGCCGGCGCCACAGTATTGAACCTTCCGGACACCGTGGGATATTGCCTGGAGCCTGAATACGAGCGAATGTTTGCCGACGTCAAATCGCGCCTACCCGTGAATGGATCAGGTGATCCTGAGCACCCACACGCACGATGACTTGGGCCTGGCGGTGGCGAATACCCTGGCGGGGGTGCGGGGTGGGGCGCGCCAGGTGGAGTGCGCGATCAACGGGATCGGTGAGCGAGCGGGTAATGCGGCCCTGGAAGAGGTTGTGATGGCCATTCTACATTCGCAAGGATGCCCTCGGGACTCACACCGGAATCCGCAAGGAGGAGCTGTACGCCTCCAGCCAGTTGTTGACGCGCTTGACCGGCGTGGCAGTTCAGCGGAACAAGGCCATTGTGGGGCGTAATGCTTTCTCCCATGAGGCTGGAATTCACCAGGATGGAGTGCTGAAGAACGCCATCACGTACGAGATCATCACGCCTCAAACGGTAGGCATATCTTCGAACCAGATTGTCCTCGGAAAACACTCCGGCCGGCATGCGCTCGCCAAGCGCTACGAAGAGCTTGGTTACCAGTTGGCGAAGCCCGAACTCGAACGGGCCTACCAATTGTTTAGTCAACTCGCGGACCGCAAGAAAAACATCTACGATGAGGACCTCATCGCTATTGTGCATGAGGGCTTGCAGCACATCCCGCAGATGTTCGCCCTGAAACTATTCCAAAGCGTGGCCTCGAGTGAGGGGCGGTCCACGGCAACTGTCGAGTTGGAAAGAGACGGGGAAGTATTCCATGACTCGGCGACTGCGGAGGGGCCCTGCGATGCGGCTTTCCGCGCGGTGGACCGAATCACGGGAATTCCGGGCATCATCGCTGATTTCTCGGTCCATACGGTCGGCCCTGGGACGGACGGTGTCGCAGAGGTTGCGATTCGGGCACGATTTGAAGGGCGCGAGTTCACGGGAAGGTCCACGAGCCACAGTGTGGTGGAAGCCGCAGCCCGTGCATACGTGCAGGCAGCCAGCAAAGCCGCCTACGAGCTGAAACGTCTCGAAGAGGAGAATGCCGCGGTGGCTTCCGGTTCGGTGCACGAGAATGAGGCGGTGGACCGTCTCCTCCCCGGTGGCTACTGACAGCCGTGGCCAGCCGTGTCTCGTCGCGAAGCGTCAACAGGCGCCGTTGGGTCACATTTTTCGCCATGGGGGGAAGGAGAAGTGCCCGAATCCGGGGATTTTCGCGCCTCCCTGCGGCCTAAGTTGTTGATTATACAGGTTTTAGCATTCGCAGCCCGCTGGACTTGAGGCCACCGCAGGCTTTCGATTTTCAAGGACATCGGTAGCGTCCCAATTCCAATGTAGGGCCGCCCCTTGGGGCGGCTTGGCTGCGGCAAGCCCCGGCCCTACGTCCCATATTGGGACACCATCAGAAAATCTTGCGAATTTGCCTGTTAATCCTATATAATATAAACCAGAAGAGATATGCAAAGTCTTAATAGGGTAGCGGTGCTGCCGGGCGATGGGATAGGGCCCGAAGTCACGGCCGAGGCGATAAAGGTTTTGCGGGCCGTGGAGTCGGTCGTCGGGCCGACATTCAGGTTTCAAACCGGGTTGATTGGTGGTTGCGCTCTGGATGCGACGGCTACACCACTTCCCGCTGAGACCTTTTCTATCTGCAATAACTCGCAGGCGGTATTGCTGGGTGCTGTGGGCGGTCCCAAATGGGATTCCGTTCGGTCGGAGGTCCGGCCGGAGCAGGGCTTACTCCAGATCCGGCAGCGGCTTGGGCTTTTCGTAAACCTGCGTCCCGCTAGGGTGCTGAATTCGCTGGTAGGAATCTCGGCGCTCAAACCCGAGCGTGTTCGGGGCACTGACATCGTCATAGTTCGCGAGCTGACGGGCGGAATTTACTTCGGCAATCCGCGCGGGATCTTCACCAAGAACGGCGAACGAGTGGGAATCAACACAGAGATCTATCGTGAGTACGAAGTGGAACGCGTGGCGCACCGGGCGTTCCAGCTTGCGAGGCTTCGGCGGCGGAAAGTCACTTCGGTAGACAAGGCGAATGTTCTTGAGTCTTCCCGCCTTTGGCGTGAGGTCGTGTCCCGCGTTGCCAGGTCTTATCCCGAAGTCGAACTCGACCACATGTACGTGGATAACTGTGCCATGCGGCTCATTGATCGTCCTACGAGCTTCGACGTTGTCCTGACCACCAACATGTTCGGGGACATCCTGAGTGATGAAGCCGCCATGCTCACGGGATCCATCGGTCTTTTGCCGTCGGCAAGCATCGGTGAGCAACACGCTTTGTACGAACCTATCCACGGGTCAGCGCCGGACATCGCCGGACGCAATCGAGCCAACCCCATCGCGGCCATCGCTTCTGCCGCCATGATGCTCCGGTATTCGTTTCGTATGGAGATGGTGGCGAGCGGCATTGAGACGGCCATTGAAAGGGTTCTGAAACGTGGCTATCGGACGCCCGATCTTCCGGGTAAATCCCGCCCCACGACTACCTCCCGGATGGGCGACCTGATCGCAGACACCACGCAGAAAATCCTGAAATCCTCGAAATCCTAGTGGGGAAATTCCGGTGTTGTCATCCCCCGTAAGCGGGTGTTCCTGTTAGTCCACGTCGGGATGGACTCCCGCATTCGTGGGGACGGCTGGCTCGGATCAGGGCGGCGCACCGCGTCGGAGATCCCCGTAACACAAGTTCTCGCACCACGCGTGCAAGATGGAGGCGCCTTCCGAGTTCGAGATTGCCCTAGCGCCACAGAACATGGATAATCGCTTGCTGGGAGGGACCAATGAGTCGAATGCTGGGCGGCTTGATCGTAGTTATGGGGCTTTTGATAGCAATGCAGACAGACGTCGCAAACCCGGAACGGCCGGACCATCGGTCAAGTGGAAGCACGTTACCACGCGGGGCTGATCTTATACTTCTGGGCGGCAAGATCTGGACGGGAGAGCCTGTTGCAACCAGGAGCGACACTCCTGCTTCTGTGCGGTTTGTTCAAGCTGTCGCTAGTGCGAATGGGCGGATTCTGGCCGCAGGGAGCGATGAAGAAATCCGCACCTATAGGGGCCCTAACACGCAAGAGATCGATCTTAAGGGACGGCTGGCGGTTCCAGGGTTGGCTGATAGTCACGCTCACTTCGTGGAGGGTGGGTTTCAACTTCTGGCGCTCCACCTGAAAGATGCAGGCAACGAGGAAGAGTTCGTGCGGAGGATCGCAGTCAAGGCGAGCACCCTTCCTCCTGGAAGGTGGATGAAGGGCGGCAACTGGGATGAGGAAGCATGGGCGTCTGAGAAGCTGCCCACTCGCGGGTTGATTGATCCGGTCACGCCGCGCACGCCTGTCTTCATAAGCCGCTACGACGGCCACGCCGGGCTGGCGAATTCTTTGGCTTTGAAACTCGCGGGCGTCACCAGGGACACGCCGGATCCGGCAGGTGGTGTAATTGTCCGCGATCCCAAGTCCGGGGAGCCTACGGGCATCTTGAAGGACACCGCGCAGGTTCTCGTCATGAAGGTGATTCCGCCCCCCAGCGAAAGGGAGACGGAGGAGGCGTTGCGGACTGCCTTCAAGGAGGCCGCGCGTGTTGGTCTGACCTCCGTGCAAGACATTACCGTGAGCAGTGACTCATGGAATGGGAGCTTTACGGGTGAGATCCAATTGCTGCGCCGCGCAGAGCTCGAGGGCTGGCTTAGCTGCCGAATTTACGCGATCACTCCGATTGCCCAATGGAAGAAGCTGGCGGAGGCCGGAATCTCGCACGGCATGGGTAGCGATTTCCTGAGGCTCGGAGGATTGAAGGCTTTTGCGGACGGCTCCATAGGCTCTCGGACTGCGTGGATGTCTCATCCTTACGCCGACGATGCCGAAAACAGTGGTTTGCCGATGCCGCTCATGGTTCCTCCCTCGAGGATCGAGGAGATTGCGCGCAACGCGGATAATGCAGGGATGCAACTCTGCACTCATGCCATTGGTGACCGGGCCATATCCGAGATACTGGATGCTTATGAGAAAGTTGGCGGGCAAAATCCGGCTGCGCACCGGTTCCGCGTCGAGCACGCGCAACACACTCGAGAGGAGGATTTTGTCCGATTTCGGAAGCTTGGGGTTATCGCCTCCATGCAGCCTTACCACGCCATCGATGACGGCCGCTGGGTCGAGAAGCGCATTGGACAGGAACGCGCGCGGTCGAGTTACGCCTGGAAGTCAATGCTGAATGCCGGTGCGGTGCTTGCTTTCGGCTCGGACTGGCCGGTGGCGCCTCTCGATCCGCTTTTGGGCATCTATGCAGCGGTCACTCGGGCCACACTCGACGGGAAGAATCCCGGCGGATGGTATCCCGAGCAGCGTCTGACGGTGGAGGAAGCCTTGCGCGCCTATACCCAAGGCTGTGCGTACGCATCGTTTCAGGAGAAGGATGGAGGGACGATTTCGCCAGGAAAGTTTGCAGATCTAACCGTCCTCTCTGAAGATTTATTTCAAATCCCGCCGGAAAGAATCAAAGATACTCGGGTGGATATCACAATTGTGGGAGGTAGGGTAGTCTACAAACGGTGAAATCCGGCTAGGCGCGGTTTGGTCTTGCGGCCCGGCATGGAACCGAAGGTGAACTCGCCGCCAGGACACCACACTGCACCACACCTCCCGACAATCGCGATTGATTTTGTGAAAAAGGGGCTATAAACACGCTCACCCTCGCGGGATGTGTGGTATAGAGAATTTGCGAGAATTCTTAGACCCACACCGGGAGGGTGAACGATGCAGTCGAGCTTACCTGAACTGATTCTGCCCATCAAGCTGGAAAAGAGCGCAGAACGTCTGACGAGTTTGGGCGGGCTGATGGTGTTGGAGGAGATGGCGCAAGCACTGAAAGTGTGGAAGCGCGTGGACGAGCAGTTGGCGGTTCCGGGCTCGGGGCGAGGGTATCGGCCCAGCGAATTTGTGCAGCCGCTGGTGTGGATGCTGCACGCCGGCGGGCGGCGGCTGGAAGACCTGCGGGAGTTGCGGGCCGAGCAAGAGGTGTTGGAGAACTTGGGGCTGCGAGCGGTGCCGGATGCAGGTACCGTAGGGGACTGGTTGCGGCGACAAGGCAAGGACGGGGTAGCGGGTTTGGAGCGGGTGAACCAGGAGTTGATCCAGGGTGCGCTGGAGCCGGAAGGCGAGGAGTTGACTCTGGACGTCGATGCCACCGAGATTGAGGCGGAGAAGCGGGAGGCGCAGTGGACGTATCACCACGCGCGGGGGTACATGCCGCTGGTGGGCTACGTGAACGGCATCTGCGTGGGGCAGGAATTTCGAGATGGCAACGTGAGCCCGGGGACGGGGATTTTACCTTTCGCGCAGAAGTGTGAGGCGGTGTTGCCGGCAGGGAAGCGGATCTATTTTCGCAGCGACAGCGCGGCCTACCAGGCGGACGTGATCAACCACTACAGCCAGCCGGGGCGCACTTTCACCATTACGGCGGACTTGGACGCAGCGGTGAAACGCGAAATCCAGAACCTGCCGGCGAGCGCGTGGCGACCCTACCAGACGGCCGAGGGACTGGGGACGGATCGGGAAATCGCCGAGACTGTGCACACGATGAACGAGACGAAGCAGGCGTTCCGGCTGATCGTGCTGCGCTGGCTCAATCCGCAGCCCAGCTTGTTTGAATCGGAGCGGCACTGCTATCACGCCGTGGCTTCGAATCGGGAGGAGAGCGCGGCGGAGGTTATCTGGAAACACAACGGGCGGGGGCAGAGCGAGAACTGGCACAAGGAACTGAAGCTGGACATGGGAATGGAGCAGATGCCGTGTGGGCAACGGGCGGCCAACGCCCTGTACTTTGCCATTGGCGTACTGGCCTACAATCTGGCGCAGTTGCTCAAGCGGCGTGTGCTGCCGGAATCGTATCGCACCGCGACGGTGGCCACGCTACGCTGGAAAGTGTATCGGCTGGCGGGCAAGTTGGTGCGCCACGCGCGGGGACTGATCCTGCAGATCAAAGCGGATACGGAAAAGTGGCTGCTGCTGCAAGCCGCGCGCTTGCGCTGCGCGCAACTGCGGACCTGAAACGGAGGAGCGCGATGAAAAAAAGAGAATGCAAGAGGCAAAAGGGGGCGGGAGTGTCGTCAGCGGAGAGCCTCAAACCACCTTGATCCTCCCCGAGCCGCTGAAACCTCTACCGAACCGGGCCGCGAACCCGGCTGAGTAGGTTTTGGGGCGCGCCCGTCGACGCTTCCAACCGCCGACACGCCCATTCCATCGTTCAACCGCGATTCTTGGGACACCTGCTTTCGATTGCGCTTGTGCCCGGCGCGTTGTACTATACAACAGCGTAGAGGGTGACCGAGCGGCGGAAAGTATTTCGTCCGAGGCGCCTTCATGAGGTATAGATCCGCAATGTGGCGGGAGAAGAAAAGTCGTCCGGTGGCGTCTCCGAATGTGGAGCCTGTGGCGCCGCTTTCTCCCGGGATGGAAACGCCTATGATTGAAAAGACAGCAGCGGCGCCCAGCACGACGACCACTTCTCAGCAGCAGACTGTTCTCGGTCAGACGGTCGTGCTGCGGGGTGAGTTGTCTGCAGACGAGGATTTGCTGATAGACGGGCAATTCGATGGTACGATCTCGCTTGAAGAGCATCGCCTGACTGTGGGGGTGAAAGGGCAGGTCAAGGCAGAAATCCGCGCGCGTCACGTTGTGGTCCTGGGATCAGTCTCGGGCAACGTTGCGGCCCGGGAAAAGGCCGAGATTCGCCGCAGCGGACGACTGGTTGGCGACCTAAAGGCAGGCGCCGTCGCTATCGAGGAAGGCGCTTACTTCAAGGGCAGTATTGACATCCACCGGGAAGACGATCAGGAGGGTTCATCGAGCACCTCCGCACAGCGCGGCTTGGAGACGGGATCGCTGAGTGACGTAGATCGGGTCCCATAAACTCCCCCGACCATCTCACGCACAGAGCGGGCTGGAGACAAGCACCCAGGTCCACTTGGGGAAGAGAATCGCAGGGTCCAAAGAGAGCAGGAGGGCTTTTACCCCGCATTGGATCCCCCGTTGCCGGGGCAAACTGAGCCTGGAGCTTTCCAAAGCGCACGGGTTCCGATGTTCGGAGCGAAGACATACCAGAACTCTCAAACGTCCTCAGCTACCCCGCCGATATCGCCCAGTCCTGCACTCGAATGGTTGTGGCAGTATTTACGCGATATACGGCGCCCTCATATTCTCGATTGTGGCCCCGTGTTCCAGCCGACGCTCGATGTCCTGCTGAAACGCGGCGCGAAAGTTTACTACGCCGATCTGATAGACTCTTGCCCGGCAGTCCGACTCGAAATTTATCAGCCGGCGTGATAAGAGTACGGTTTTTCTGATCGATGAGTTCCTCGGAAACCTCCCTCCGATTCCTCCCGACTCCTTATCAGTGATTGCTTGCTGGCATCTCTTTGACTTACTCCCACGGGATGCCCTTCCTGGTGTCGTGGCGAAGTTATGGTCCTATGTGCGGCCGGGAGGGATACTGTTTTGCTTGCTACGCGAGCCCTATCTGGCCAACGGGGCGGAAACTGGCTGTTGGTTCGACAGCCTCGAGGTACTTAGGTTCAGCGTCGAAGGTAAGGCTCCATTCCCGCACCCTGTGCTCACTAATCGAGAGGTCGAACGGCTAGTCCCCAGCAGCAACGTGAAGACATTCCTCACTCGCTCCTCGCGCAGGGAGATCCTGGCGATTAAGTAGGAGGGCGCCGCGGAGGTTTCGCGGGACGGGCGCCCCGCCCGTTGGTCAGCTAAACAAAAGCCTGTGGGCTGATTCGGTGATAATTGTGCAATCATCCCACGAAACTTATGGCCTGCTGGCCACGTATAAATGAATCAAAGACTAAGAGTCTACAGGGGCACGCCACCGCGTGCCCATACAAGGTCTTGCTGGCCACGTGTTAATGAATCAAAACCTGAAAGGAGTGCAAATCGTCATGAAGCAGGTAAGAATTCGCAGTCTGACCTTCATCGTGGGGGTGGGGGTCCTGGCTACTTTGGTCCAAACTGGTACGATCTGGGGTCAACAGGCGGCCCAACCTGCCCCGATAGTCACCCCGACAGTGATGAGCCATGACTATACAAGAACCCACTCATTTCCGAATATTTTCGATTCCTTTATGTCCCTCCCGGTTCCCCAACCCGGAATGGCGAATTCTCCGCGGCTGAAGGACCTCATTCGCGACGGGAAGCTCTGGCTGTCCCTTCAGGATGCCATTGCGCTGGCACTCGAAAACAATCTGGATATCGATGTACGCGCGGTTCCAGATACCGAAAGCGCAGACGGATTATCTCCGTACCAGGGCAGGTTCTGCGGCACGCGGCGTGACGGGGGCAACGATCTCGAATGCACTGTTCGCCGGGGCCATTGGCTCGACCTCGGGCAGCGGAGGAAGTGGGTCGAGTACCAGCGCAGGTGGCGCAGGTTATTCCGGTGGGGGCCCCGTTAATATGGGGTCCGTCGGCTGCTGCGATCCCTCTGTCTTTTTCTCTGCGGGTTGGAACCAGGCCGCTACGCCACTTGGAACAACCGTCCTCACAGGCCTTTCCGCCGTAAACACCCGCTATACCGGTTACACCGCTTATTACGGCCAGGGCTTTATGACAGGAACCAGCATCACTGCTGGCTTGTCCGGCGAGCGCTTGACCACCAGCGCCCTGACAGCGTTAGTCAACCCTGAGGTCCCCTCGTTCATGGGAATTACTTTGAGCCAGAACCTCCTGAATGGCTTTGGCTACCGCGCTAATGCTGCGAACTTGCGCATCGCGAAGAACGACACTCAAGATCGCTGACAGTGTTTTCCGGCAGCAGGTCATGACTATCCTGCAGACTGTCGTGAACGATTATTGGGATCTCCTTTACTACCGCGAGAACATCCGGGTGGCTGAGGAAGCACTCAAGTGGGCGCAGGCGGAATTGAAAAACAATACCCGCCAGGTGGAAATCGGGAACTTAGCGGCCATCGAGGTCACGCGCGCCAAGTCAGAGGTTGCCACCCGCCAGCAGGGTCTGATCTTTGCCCAAACGCAGTACCAACAGCAACAAGAAAAATTGAAAACCGAGCTTTCGAAGCATGTGGACGCCGATCTGGCCGGCGTGGGGATCGAGCCCACGGATAAGCTGCCCGAGCCAAGCCCCAATGACATTCCTTCGCTCGAAGAGGCTCTCAATCTGGCAGCCAAGAACCGGCCGGAGATCGAACAAGTCAAGTTGAACATGCGAAACCAGGAGTATCACCATCCAGCAAGACCGCAACAGATTGCTTCCATAGCTTGAGCGTTTATGCCAGCTATGCGCCGACGGGGCTCTCCGGGCATTTCCTTTGTGGAGGCAATCCTCTCTACGAGCCGGGCTGTCCTGCGGGAGTGACGGGCTATGTACCGGGAGGGGCTGGCGATTCGCTCTCACAAGTGTTCCGCAACGTTTATCCCAACTACTCTTTGGGAGTCAACCTGTCAATTCCCATCCGCAACCGTGCCGCTCAGGCTGACGCTGCAAGAGCCCTCATCGAGGAACGCCAGTACCGGGTTCAGTTGCAGCAGAAAATGAACCAGGCCCAGCAGGAAGTGCGCAACGCGGTGATTGCCGTCACCCAGGCGCGGGCCCAAATCGATGCGGCCAAGGAGTCGACGGAGCTTTCCAAGGAGACCTTGGACGGAGAACAAAAGAAATTCCAGTTGGGAGAATCTACGCCGTTTCTCGTCATTCAGGCGGAGAGAGACCTTGCGGTCCAGGAAGGCACCGAAGCTCAGGCGCGCGACGCCTATGCCAAGGCGCTAGTTCAGTACGCACAAGCCACCGCCACTATCCTGGCAAAGTACAACGTTGAAATATCTGAAGCCAAGAGCGGACAGGTTACTCGAGCCATGAACATCCCGGGCACGCCGACAACACCCGTCGTCCAGTGAAGCGTGTTCGAGGGCAGGCCAAGCTATAGCTGATGCGGATTTCTAGCTCGGCAAGGTGGCGGGCGGACGGAAGGAACCCCTGCCTATTCCCTACTACGGTTGGATCAGGCCTTTCTTGACCGCGAAGAGAACCAGTTCCGCCGTGCGGTGGACGTTGAGGGTCTCCATTACGCGGGCACGGTGGACGGCGACTGTATTGACGCTGATATTAAGTAGCGCAGCAATTTCCTTGTTGGATTTTCCCTGGGCAATCAACTGGAGGACTTCCTTCTCGCGCAGCGTTAACTTTTCATACGGATCCTGGCTCGTACCCAGGAAGGTCCCTGCCTTCATACTTTCCAGGACAATGTGGGAGACACCGGGGCTGAAGTAGGCTTGGCCCTCCGCCAGCGCCATTACGGCTCGCGTCAGATCAACCTCGATGGCGTTCTTCAGAATATAACCCTTGGCGCCCAACTCGAATGCCTTGCGCACATACGCTTCGTTCGAATACATGCTGAGGATCAAGATCTTGATGTCGGGGTTGGCCTTGAGGATTTCAGCAGTCGCCTCAAGCCCTCCCAGGTCTGGCATCGAGAGATCCATCACCACGACATCAGGCTTGAGTTCTTTGCACTGCTCGATGGCCTCAAGGCCGGTGCGCGCTTCTCCAACTACGGCAATGCCCGGATCGTCCTCGAGGATACGCCGGAATCCTTGGCGAACCAGGATGTGATCTTCGGCAAGCAGCACGCGGATCTTTCTGTCCTTGATGGGGGATGTCACGGTTCAACTCACCTCTTGGGGAATGTGGTTCAGGGATGGCCGGTGGAGGGGGATGCGGACTTCGATCAAGGTTCCCGTCTGTGGCGACGACCGGATGGAAAAAGAGCCCTTCAAGTGCTCGGCCCGTTCCCGCATGCCCATCAATCCTATTCCTTGGCCGGCCACGCGATTGCTTGCAGGGTCTACCGCGAAGCCCGTACCGTTGTCCCGGATTTCGAGGCTCAACTCCCCACCTTGTTCTTCGACGGTCACCCACGCTTCCTTCGCGCCGGAGTGGCGAGCCACGTTGTTCAAAGCCTCCTGGACGATTCGATAAAGGTGAATCGCGTCCTCAGGAGGAAAGAAGCCGTCAGAGAGCTTGCCCTCGTAGTGCACCTGGATGCCGGTCTGCCGTGAGAACTGCTCGACAAACCATTCGAGAGTCTGTCCCAGTCCGAAATCGTCCAGAATCGCCGGCCTGAAAATCTGCGATTCCGAACGGACAGACTGGAGGGTGTCTTCCACGATCTTCTTGACTGCTTTCACATCCTGGACGAACACGGGATCATTGTCCAATGCCTTTTGAGCGGCGCGACCCAGAGTGGCGCCGATGGCCGTGAGGATCTGGCCGAATTCGTCGTGAAGGTCGCGCGCCACATGCCGGAGGGTTTTCTCCTGAACGTCAATCAGTTTCCAGGAGAGCATGCGGAGCTGTTCCGACTGCGTTTGCAGTCGCTCGGCGAGGTGGTGCAATCGGTCGAACGTCTTCCGGTTGGCTTGAAGTGTGTAAAGGCCCGTTCCAAGCGCTACCAGGAAAAGAATGCCAATCAGCACCAGGATGTTTTTCTTGACTTGGCCGTACACCAGGTTGACTCGCTGTCCGGCCTCGGTTTGGGCCTGGTCGTTGAGCGTCAGCAATCGGGAGACGATTTGTGAGATGGTCTCACGCTTATTTTCGATTTGGGACCGGATCATATATCGGGCGGTCGGCTCGTGACCCTGGTCGGCCAATTGGAAAGCTTCATCCGCGCTGAGCCAGAAGTCGTCTAACACGTCGCGTAATTGGCGGCGCTTTTCGTCACCGGCGGGAATGCTCGCGGCGTACTGTCCCTCAAGGCGCAGGGCCTCCTCCATGTCCTGCCGTACCCGTCCGAACTCGCCCTTCCAGTAAAAGATGGGGTAGCGGCTTTCGGGCAGGGTCATGTCACGAAGGGATACAGCGAGCTGGTAGGTGTCATCTTGCAACCGCAGAAGCTGCAGGGAAGCTTTGCGGTTCTTCTGCACGACGTTTACTTGAAAATCTTCCAGCCAGCGGATTTCGTGGATGGTGTAACCGGCAAAGACAAGGAAGACCGTGAGGCTGACGCACAGTCCGAGCCAGAGACGCGCGGAAGGGGAGGCAATTTCACTCAACACATCGTGTTCAGTTTTCGGCATCCTTCCCGATCTTCTCACCGAATGTGATCAGGTTCAAGCTACCGCGGCCTTGCCAAGGCCCTGGCGCAGACGTGGCTCCTCGGTTTTGGCAAGGGCAATTCGCGACCGGTTTCGACACGATTGCCTCTCCCGCTCGGTCATTGAGGAAAGAGATTTTAACACGGAGGGCACAAAGAAGAACCCAAGGAGAACACGGAGCTACCGTGCGCTTCTCCCCCGCTCTTCCCCTCCGTGTTCTCCGTGTTGAAGCCCCCGAATGACCTCATGGATGAGTGGCTCGGGGGACTCTCTGTTAAAGGTCCTTAAAGCCGTGCCGCTCTCTTTGCAGGTGTGGCCGTTTTCATGGACAATCGAGGCTAACAGGATTTCAAATGTGCTCTGACGTAATCCCTAAAGAACTCTTCGATCATCACGGTTGTTTTTCCTGGGGCAGGATAGAGCCACTGCGAGTCGATGCTTCCCACGGCGGCGACTTCGCGGGTGGTGGAGCTGATGAAGACCTCATCCGCCGACGAGAGGTCTTCCGGGGTCAGGTTATCCTCGATGAGCTCGAGACCGGCACGAGGCACAATCTCACACAGGACGTCGCGAGTGACACCCGGCAGACAGCCAGTCGAAAGTGGCGGGGTCCGAACCTTTTGCCCGCGAACCAGGAAAACATTTGCCGACGTACACTCCGCAATGTGGCCGCGCTCGTTGAGGAGCAATACGTCTTCAAATCCCTCGGCGTGTGCCTTTTCAAGCAGCGCCGCGTTCTGGACCCAGGACAACATCTTGACTCCGGCCAGCCGCGTTGCAGAGTAAATGGCGTGCGGTTGGAGCTTGAGGCGATGTATCGCCGGCCACTGAACCAGCTCCCGGGTAAAAATCAACAGGTCTGTTTCGGGACGGTTTCCGGCTTGCGCCCAAAGTCCTCCGTGATTCTTCACGAACGATACCCGCGCCATACCCTCGGGCCGATGATTGACTTCTGCCAGCTTAATGACTGCGTGCCGAACTGCTTCCTGCGAGTAGGCAAGGTTCATTCCGAGCCGGTCCGCGTCATGCGACATCCGGGCCCAATGGCGGGCAAAAGCGAACGGGATACCTTCGTATATGCGCAGTGTCGTGAACACGCCCCATCCCGTCAACAGTCCCACCTGGCCGGGCGAGAGATGCTCTTCTTGCAGGGGAATGATGCGGTCGTTATGAAAGATCAATGCGTCCATAAGTTGAATCAGTCCTTCATACAAAATTAGTTCTTGCCTTGTTCCCAGTTCGCGGCTCCTAGCCACGTTTTCTCAGCGACAGGCCAGAGCTTCGAGCAGTGGTTGGGCCTTGAGCATCATCTCTGCGTGTTCTTCCTCGTCCTGCGAGTCCGCTACGATTCCTCCCCCCACATTGAACACGGCCCGGTCGTCTGCAATGCACATAGTGCGAATCGCTACGCTGAAGTCCATTGTACATGCATCCGAGGCGGGCATGCCGCGAATTAGCCCCAGCGCGCCCATGGAAACACCTCGCGGGACCTGTTCGGTCTCCGCGAGGATTTGCATTGCCCGGATCTTCGGCGCGCCGGTGATCGAGCCGCAAGGAAACAAAGCCCTAAGGATTTCGCGAAGCCCGACTCCGTGTTGGAGCGTTCCCTCGACGTGAGAAACCAGATGCAAAAGTTGGGGCAAGCGTTCTGTCTCCCAAAGCTGCGCCCGGATACTATTATAATTGCAGATACGGCCAAGGTCGTTGCGCAAAAGGTCAACAATCATCACATTTTCGGCCCGGTCTTTGGCGCTGGCGAGCAACCGCGCTCTGGCATTGTGGTCATCGTTTTCCAGGCGGGCAATCGTGCCCTTGACAGGGCTGGCGAGGATCCGGCCGCCTGAAACTCGAAAGAATCTCTCCGGCGAGTTGCTGATTATGGTTCGAGCAGGGCTCTTCAGAAAGGCGCGAAACGGCGCAAGACTAGGCCGCATGCGTTCGAATATTTCCTCAGGAGTCGTTCCGCCGAGCTTCACCGTGAATTGCTGCGTCAGGTTTGCCTGGTAGATGTCTCCGGCGGCAATGTACGCCTTGATCTTCGAGAGAGCATTCCGGTAAGAGACGCGATCAAAGTTCGCCGCGAATCTTGCGTCGCGGGCTAATGGCTTTTCCTCCCCTGATGTTTCCTTGAAGGGCAGCGCCTGAACGAATGGATAGTAAGCGAAGGAAAGATCCGGCAGGGAGCTGTCCACGAGGAGCGGGACAGGCTCGAAGTGACGCCCCAGTTCGTAAGACAGGAAACCAATCGCAGCGCCGGCAGGAAACTCCTGCGCATGCCTCGCAATCCACGGGGAAAGCTCTTCGAACGCCTCGCGACCTCCCTCAAGCACACTGACCGGGCTGGCCGCCAGCCAAGTCTGCCAGGCGCCGTCCCCTGCCCACCGGCCTTCCAGAATGGCGGGCCGGAAAGTGGCAGGAGTGCTCAGCACCTGATGCAGAAGGCGATTCAACATCCTGGATTACAGGCTTGAAGCTGGGTCTGATCCGCGCGCTCCCCAGACTGGAACGGTTCGGTTTGTGCAATGGCTTGCAATGTCATCAGGAAACACGAACCGTGAGCGGGTAGTCGAGGCGTATGAGGCAACGAGTCTCGGGAGGGAGATTCACCTCGTGCCCCTTCGGCCACAGAATCTCGTAACCGATCGCCGAGGCGCCGGCGAGTGCGGGGCTCAAAGAAAGAGCCGTAGCACCGGACGCCACGGCTTTGATGGCGCCAAAGCTGCCCAATCCGACTCCACTGATGAGCGTCTTCCACGAAAGGGCTCGTCCGCCCGTTAAATGGCCTTCTGCGTCGACGTGAAAGTCAAGCTTTCTGGACTCCCCCATCGCCGCGAGGACGCCCGCAATCGGCGCGGCTTGGCCGTCCGGCAGAACGATCGTGTCAAAGCGGAGCCCAAGCTCCGCAGGGCGGTGAATATGGCCGGAGTTGCGGATCATGGTGATGCGGCCATCGAGAATGCTCCCGGAAGGCAGCGCAACGCGCCCCTTCACGTAGACGGGTTGCAGCAGACGGGCGGTGACGAGGTCGTTCGCCTGGTTGATCTTGGTGTGGATCCCAGAGAGCATCTGGATAGTGACCTGGGTTTCGGCAGGGACGGTGAGGGTACCAGATGGCATGGAGGAGTTCGGTGCGAACCGGCCCCGAGCCACTCCTGTGCGGCAGCGCCACGCAAACAACCGGTTCCTGCGCCAAAGCGGTGAGTGCGAGAAAACCTATCACCGAGATTGCTGTGAGTAACCTGCTCATTCAGTTTCACCTCACCAAATCGTGCACGAAGGTTCCCAAGGCCGCCCTCCGATCCCATTACAAACGGCCTGGCAAAATCCTTTCCCCACTTTGTGGACGGGCCACTGAGCCAGCAGCTATTGTCCCGCTCCGGGCCGGAGAAATCAAGCCCGCAATTGGGTGCGCAACGAAGTAAGCTTTCAGCCGTCAGCGGTCAGCAGAGAGAAGTCAGCGGGCTGCTCGCTGGGAGCTGAAAGCTGACGGCTGAAAGCCTGCGAAGCAGAGCCCCTGGTATTGGTCACCCCACCAGCGCACCGACCTCCGGCACGGTGAAGGGGGAAAAATAAAAAGGCCCAACCACTGGGGTTGGGCCAGGAAATACACAAACGGATGCTGGTTACCCGACCTTTGTGACGTTGTCGGCCTGAGGTCCCTTTTGCCCCTGTATGATCTCGAACTCAACCGTGTCACCTTCTTGCAAGGTCTTGAAGCCTTCACCTTGGATGGCCGAGTAGTGGACAAAGACATCAGCTCCGCCCTCCTGGCCGATGAAGCCATATCCCTTGCTATTGTTAAACCACTTTACTTTACCTTGAAGTCTTGCCACTTGCGTCCTCCTTAACTTGTCTTTGGGTTTACTGCCCCGCTAGCGCGTCCAAGAATAGAAAAAGCCGAGAATCCTACCGGATCTCGGCTACCTTCCACGTACACTTACGCCCCCAGACACTTTCTGACTCCTTAAGGAGCTTCTATATACTTTGCAGGATGGACTTGTCAAGGAAAATGTTGCTGTCTAAGCCTCCTCTCATTTTACGATTCGTACTCGGTGGACTTGGTCCAGAAGTAACCAGAGAAGTCCCACCAGAGTCTTCGCATCGCGAATTCGCCTGGATTTGATCATCTTCATAACCTGGACCGCCGTGAAGTGCCCAACCTCGATCCGCTCGTCGGGGTCGGGTTGAGCCTTTGACCGTGTCAGTCCAGTCGCTTCGACCAAAAACATCTTCTCCGTGAGGATCCCGGGGCTGGGGAAAAAGTCGAACAGAAGCCGCAGTTTCTTGGCGCGATAGCCGGATTCTTCCAGTAGTTCGCGCTGCGCAGCGGCAAGCGGCCTTTCTCCAGGCTCCAGGCCCCCGGCGATCAATTCCCAGAGAGACTGTTTGGCTGCATACCGGTACTGCCTCACCAGTACAATACTGCCATCGTCCGAATGAGCCAGAATCACGACCGAGCCCGAGTGGTGGACTACCTCCCGATCTACCGTCGCACCGCCCGGCTCGACGATGCGGTCAACTCTCAACCGGATAAGCCTGCCTCTGTAGATTTTTTTGGTCTTGAGCACATGAACCAGCTTAGCCACGCAAAAAAGCCTCCATCGTTGACTTACTCAGGCGTAGTTAAAACACGTGCAGATGCTAGCACAAAGCGCATGCGTTGTCGCCGCATTGCCTTGAAACTAGCCACGGACGTTGTAGGGCCGACCCTTGGGTCGGCCAGGCCGGGGCAAGCCCCGGCCCTACGGAGTACATTTCATGGTTTCCGGGTGCCCGGCAGCCGACGAGCATGAGCGACTGCCTTGTTTTGTTGGATTCGCGTGGCCAAAGGTTGTGTATAATGGGGCCATTCGCAGGACGGAAGGCTACCGCGGCGCCTGTAATGATCACCCGTGCAGGAGGAGACCAGGCTTTATGAAGATTGCGGCTCTACTCGTGGACGACGAACAGCCCGCGCGCGACGAATTGGCGTTCCTCCTGAAGGGGTTTCCGGAGGTGGAAGTCGTCGGGCAAGGTAAGAATGGCGTGGAAGCCGTGAACCTGATCCGCGAGTTGAACCCTCAGGTAACTTTTCTTGATGTCCAGATGCCGGGCCTTGATGGTTTCGGGGTCATCAAGAAACTGCTCGAAAAGAAGGTGCATCTTCCTTACTTTGTCTTCGCCACAGCCTATGATAATTATGCCGTGCAGGCCTTCGAAGTTAACGCCCTCGACTACCTGCTGAAGCCAATCGCCAAGCCCCGATTGGAGAAGGCCATCGCCAAGCTGCGCCGCATGATCGAGAAAGCCGAGTCAACCCAGGACAAGCTCGATCGCCTAGTGCACATGATGGAGGATCGTCCCGCGGCACAGAAGAACAAACTGGTGGTGAAAAGCCAGGGACGCTTGTTTCTGGTGGATCCCGAGGAAGTCATCTTCGCCAGT
This sequence comes from uncultured Acidobacteriota bacterium, assembly GCA_963765485.1. Lineage (GTDB taxonomy): Bacteria > Acidobacteriota > Terriglobia > UBA7540 > UBA7540 > CAVROP01. The sequence goes on from CAVXWN010000017.1 coordinate 109,866, forward strand.
ATCGAAGACGGCGTCATCAGCATCGTCACGCGCGAGCTTGAGGGCCAATCCAACTTCCGCACGGTGGAAGAACTTCAGGGCAACCTCGATGCCAAAGTTTTCTGGCGAGCCCACCGCTCCTACTTGGTTAACGTGAACCACATCAAGGAAGTTGTCCCCTGGTTCAAGAGCTCCTATCAGCTCAAGATGCAGGATCGCAAGCAGACGGAAATCCCCGTCTCTCGAGCCCAGACGCGCAAGCTTCGCGAGTTACTGAACCTTTAGCACTTAACTGCAAAAGCCACTCGAGTGTGGCGGCCTCTGCATCTGCTGGCTTTCCTTCGTCACGAAGACGAATGTCTTTTCGCCAGCCGGTTCTGGTAATCTAACCGAGTCATTATGAAGAGGCGAAATTTTCTTTCTGCGATTTCTGAGATGGCGGTGCTCATATTCCTCGGCGCGGCCTTGGCCAGCATTGCTATCGCTGTGGCAGAGCTTGTCAAGCTGGAGGCTGTGAGGCAGAGTACCCAGTGGTCCAAGGAGAACCTACCGGATTTCAAAGCCAAGATGCCCTTCTCCTTCGTCTATGATAGCCAAGCATCCGACAAGGTGCTGGCGAGTTGCTCCAAAAGCACGCACACGGAACAGCTTGACGTCGACCGCACGCAGCGCACCATCACATGGATTGATCCAAAGACGGGGCTGGAAGTTCGTTGCATGGCGGTTGATTATGCGGATTATCCGGCGGTCGAGTGGACGGTGTACTTCAGAAACAACGGCGCCAGCAATACGCCGATTCTGGAGGACATCCAGGGGCTGGACGTCCGCTTCGAGCGCAGCATGGAAAGTGAATTCATCCTTAATGGCATCAAGGGGGATTGGTGCACGGCGGACAGCTATCAGCCCTATCGGATCACGCTTTTTGCCGACGCCGTGAAGAAGTTCGCTCCCGCTTCATCCGGAAAATCCTGCGATGGTCCGAGCGGCTGGCCGTACTACAACCTGCAGTTTCCAGGAGGCGGAGTGATTCTCGCGGTAGGCTGGCCGGGACAATGGCGCGCTTCCTTCGAGCGTGACAACACGAATGGCCTGAGGATCAAGGCCGGTCAGGAACTCACCCATCTGTTCCTGAAACCGGGCGAGGAGGTCCGTACACCCTTGATCGCCATGTTGGCGTGGCGCGGCAAGGACGTCGTGGCCTCGCAGAATTTGTGGCGGCGTTGGTACATGGCGCACAACATGCCTCGTGAGAATGGCCGGTTGCAACCACCCATCGCACAGATCCAGGTAGATGGCGCGGACATTGGTTACGCGGAAACGTTTCTCCAGGCAGGCATTAAACCAGACCTCTGCTGGCGCGATGCGGGGTGGTATCCGCGACTCACCGGCCCCTACAAGGGCGACGATTCCTGGCTCAACACGGGCACATGGGAAATCGACCCGACGAAGTACCCACATGGGCTCAAGCCGTTCAGTGACTGGGTACACGCTCACGGCATGAAATTCCTTCTGTGGTTCGAACCGGAACGGGTCGGCGATCCCAATTCATGGTTGGGCAAGAATCATCCCGAATGGCTTCTGCCTGGCACGTCCCATGGTTCCTTGCTCAACGAGGGCAACCCGGCGGCTTTGAACTGGCTCATCAATCACATCGATGGCATGATCAAATCCCAGGGGATCGACTGGTATCGCGAGGACATGAACGGGGTCGGACCCCTCCCGGCATGGCGGAAGAATGAAGCTGCTGATCGCCAGGGGATCACGGAGAACCTTTATGTCCAAGGCCACCTGGCTTTCTGGGACGAGCTGAAGCGCCGCAATCCCGGCTTGCGTGTTGATTCCTGCGCCTCCGGAGGACGACGCAACGACCTGGAGACCATGCGACGCGCAGTACCGCTCTTGCGCAGCGACTTCCAATGGCCGACGATGAAGGGTGTCGTCGAAGGGAACCAAGGTCATACCTACGGACTCTCGTTCTGGTTGCCGTTTCAAGGCACGGGAGTCTATTTCTACGACACGTATTCGCTGCGGAGTTTTTACCTGCCATCGTTCGGGATGGGAAGGCTCACGCCGGAAAACGCTGAAGCCCAAAAGAAGGCTTACGGCGAATGCAGCAAGATCGCTCCCTACATGCTCGGCGACTACTTCCCGCTAACGCCGTACAGCCTGGAACTCGACCAGTGGATCGCCTGGCAGTTCGACCGAAAGGAACTCGATGGCGGCGTGGTGCAGGCGTTCCGGCGCAACGCAAGCCCCGTGGCGTCCATGACCTTCCATCTCAACGGACTCAATCCCGCCGCGCAGTACGAGGTCACGAACTTCGATGCCAAAGGCTCGACAAAGGCCTCTGGTAGGGATCTGATGGAGAAGGGATTGACGGTGGAGATCAAGGACAAACCTGGCGCGGCCGTGATTGTCTACACGACCCGTCCTGTGATGTAAACACCATCCCGGTGGTAAGGCAGCGCTTGCCCGTGAGTCCAAGTGGAGATTCCCATTGAACGCGCAGGCGGTCAGGCTTATGTTACTGCTCTGCTCTGAAAATCGTAGCGCGGGCGTCTCGCCCGCGCTACAGCTATGCACCGGCAGGGCATTTTCATGGTTTCCGGGTGCCCGCAAGCCGACGGGCATGAGCGATTGCCGAAAAATGACGCTCGGAATGGCACTCGAGCCCAGTTGCAGGGAGGAACGATGAACAAACGCAGTCGAAGAGCTTTCATGAAGACGTGCGTGAGCGCGACGTTTGCACCAGCACTCATCGGGTCTGCCAAACTTGGGCAAGCTTTCGCCGGAGCGTCTGGCGCGCCTCGCAGCTTTTTGGAGCCGTTCAACTACGACGGTGTGCGCCTGACAAGCGGGATCTTCAAAAGGCAATACGACGCCACACGGGATTACTACTTCAAGCTTCCCGATGATGACATTCTGAAGGGCTTTCGGGAAAGAGCCCGGATGGCTGCTCCCGGTAAGTCCCTCGGCGGATGGTACAGCGATGATCCCCGGCAGACCAAAGACTACCCCGACGATTGGCCGCGCTTCCTCTTCAGCCGCGGCGATATGTTCAACACCTTCGGCCAATGGCTGGCAGGAATGGCACGCATGTCGCGCGCCACTGGTGACCGGGCGATGTTGGACAAGGCCACCTTCCTGATGCGTGAATGGGCAAAAACGATTGAGCCCGACGGCTTCTTCTACTATTCACGCAACCCAATCGCTCCACACTACACCTATGAGAAGACCATTGGAGGCCTGTTGGATCTGTGCGAGTTCGGCGGGGTGAAAGACGCAATGCCCAACCTCGAGAGGATCACTGATTGGGCAGTCAAGAATCTGGATCGCAAGCGGGAGAATCCGAAACCGGAATTCGGCTCCGGCGTCGGCGGCTGTGAGTGGTACACCCTCTGTGAGAATTTATACCGTGCTTACGAGTTGACCGGCAATCCCAAGTATAAGGCGTTTGGCGATCTGTGGCGCTATCCGGCCTACTGGGGGATGTTCAGCAACGGCAGCGAGCCCACTCCGTACGGGCTCCATGCCTACAGCCACTGCAATACGCTGAGCAGCGCCGCCATGACTTACGCTGTTACGGGCGAGAGGGTGTACCTTGACACGATTATCAATGCCTATGACTGGTTTCAGCGCACGCAGTGTTATGCAACCGGCGGGTTTGGACCCGGCGAGGCCTTGCAGGCTCCCGACGGTTCCCTCGGGAAGTCACTTGAAGATAACGGCAGCACGTTTGAGACTCCGTGTGGATCGTGGGCGGGATTCAAACTCAGCCGCTACCTGATGCGCTTTACGGGTGAAGCCCGATATGGGGACTGGATTGAGAAACTGGCGTACAACGGCATCGGCGCAGCTTTGCCTATGGGTCCTGGCGGGATGACCTTTTACTACTCGGACTATCGGTTGGGTGGCGGCCGCAAGGAATACTACCGCGCTGCCTTTCCGTGCTGCTCCGGGACCTTCATCGAAGCCGTGGCTGACTATCACAACGTGATTTACTTCAAGGACGCCAAAAACCTGTATGTCAACCTGTTCGTGCCTTCCGATGTGACCTGGAACATGGAGGGGCACGAGATCAAGGTGGAGCAGGAAACCGGCTACCCTGAGACTGACACGACGCTCTTAACACTTCGTCCCCAGAGGAACGCATCGTTTGGCGTGCGAATCCGAGTTCCGCAATGGTCGGACGGGATAAACGCCAAGGTCAACGGGTCCCCCGTGGAAGTGAGTGTGCGAAACGGCTGGGGAACTATCGAGCGAGGGTGGAATCCGGGAGACCGCCTGGCAGTGCAGATCTCCATGCCTTTCTATCTTGTTCCAGTTGACAAGCAGCATCCTGATCGCGTGGCAGTGATGCGCGGGCCGGTAGTCCTCGTCCGGCGACAAGAAAAGATTGAGCTCCCTTCGCGGCAGAACCTGGCCGAATTGTTCGCTGGGGAGAAGGGACCTCTAGAGTTTCACGCTATCGTGAGATCAGCGGGCACATACGTGCCATTCTACGAGCTGAGCGAGGGTGAACCTTATCTGATGTACTTTGACCTGAACTCCTGATATGGGATGACCGGCCAAGGAGCAGGGCAGCGCAGACCTCGCGCTTTTCGAAGTCAGTCAAGCTGGTTCGAAGTCGTTCTCGGGCTGGAACTGTCCGAGCTTTAATTAAGTCATTTATTTTCAATTACATACCCGCCTATTGCGTGTAACTATATCTGTTTTCAGCAACATTCCGGCTTCGTTCCCAAGTTTTCCACAGCGGTCCTTTGTTTTCAATAACATTCCCGCTTCGTTCCTTCATTTTGAAGTTACTACGCATCTTTGGCCTCCGGAGTCTCCGACGGAATGTCTGCACCCGTCATCTTGTCGATGCTCTCCATGTCCGCGTCATCGCGGTGGACATCAAGGATTTCGCTGCGGCAGAGAGAAACTGGGGCGTCCGTCGGCGCGATTTGCGTAAACACATGGTTCCTCCTGGGGCGGGGTGTCAGGTGGACGAGGGAAACGCTTCCTCGGGGTGGGATCTCTCACACCTGTAGGCTAGCACAGCGGCGGGATGCTGTCAAGCAGCAGGGTAGCATCAGAGTCTCGGCTTTTTGAGACTCTGCGGTTGTTCGGAATTGCGTGGTAGCGGGATCATTCGACGCCGTCGCGGCGGGCCGGGTGGCGCAGGCCGTTTGTTGGCATGTCTGCGATCCGCCGATCCCGAGGCACGCACACATGCCGACAAAAACCGTCGGCACGTATGATGCGCCACCCCCGGGTCATACGAATAGCTGGCCGAAAAGCTGGAGCCGTTCCGTCGATAGGCGCGCTGCCCGAGGGCGTTGAAGGTGGTGGTGACGCGACTCGAGCCCCTGTCGAGCGAAATGATGCGTCCCACTGGTAAGTGTGCACGCCGTCCCCCTACAGTATTACAGCACCGCTGTTTCCTCAATCAAGCGCCCTTCGGCGAAGCGCTCGATTCCGAGTACGCTCGTATCCACAAGCGTCGAGGCCCCGTTCAGAATCAGGTCCGCCAGGATCTTTCCGGTCGCCGGGGAGTGCATGACGCCGTGGCCGCTGAAACCATTGGCGAGAAAAAAGCCGGGCACCTGGGGAACCGGCCCCAGGACCGCGTGGTGATCGGGCGTCATCTCATAGAGGCCAGCCCAGCCGCGTGCCGGGTTCACCGGGAGGTTTTCGAAGCATGGCACTCTTTCCACGGCGCGCCTCAGAATCTTTTCCACGAACGCCGCATCGAAAGTAGTTTTGAATCCCGGCTTCTCATCCGGATCGTTCCACGCCAAGAGCAATCCCAGCCCCTCGGGGCGAAAGTGGAAACCCGTCGCCATGTCAATGGTCATCGGCGCTTCGTGTGCGACCTGAGGGAAAGGTTCCGTGGGCACGAGCATGCGGCGCAGGGGCTCAACGGGCAACTGCACGCCCGCCATGCGCGCCAGTTGGGCAGCCCACGGCCCGGCGGCGTTCACCACCGCGCGCGTCGGCACGCGGCCCCGCGTGGTCCCAACGCCGGCCACTCCATTGGCATCCCGCAGGATAGCAGTGACCTCCACGCCCTTCTCGATTCGCGCCCCGCGCTCCACCGCCCGCGCCGCAAATCCGTTCATTACGCTGTAGGGGTCCACGAAGCCGTCCGTCGGGCAGAAGCTGCCGCCCACCACATCGTCCCCCCGCAGCTGTGGCACGATACGTAACACGTCCTCCGCTTTGAGCAACTCAACGCCTTTGAAACCCAACTCCACCTGCCGTGCCTGGTTCGCCCGCAGGTACTCGAGGTGCCCTTCGCTGCTCGCCACAAACAGGTAGCCCTGCGCCCTGTAACCTGATGGGCGACCTGTCAATTCTTCAAACCTGGCGAGGAAGGGAATCGAGTAGAGCGACATTTGTATATTGACGTTGGAGGTGAACTGCGCCCGCACACCACCCATGCTCTTGCCCGTCGAGCCGAGTCCCTGATGCGCCTCGCGCTCCAGCACCAGTACGTTGCTGCAACCCCTGTCCGTGAGGTGATAGGCAATACTCGACCCGACGATCCCTCCACCCACAATTACCACATCGGCTGATTTCGTCACTGGCCCCCCGAAGCTTGTTTCCTCTGCTTTCGGCACGAAGCTTAGAAGGTACCCCGAGCTCCGTTGGAGGTCGGGCACGATTCTCCGACGCGGCCAGGTTAGAATGCGGCTTCAACTCTCGGGTGGCGGCACGAGCGGCTCGATGGTCTCGATTAACTTTGGGAGATGTTCTCGGACCGTATCCCAGACAACTTGCAGATCAACGTCGTCGTATTCATGGATCATGAAGTTCCGCATTCCAATCATCGCCGCCCATGGAACTTGCGAAATCCTTGCTCGTGTCGGTTCTGAAATCCGGCGAGCTGCTTTGCCGATGATTTCAAGGCGCCGAACCACTGCGTCCTGACACTGGCTATCGCGGAGGAATTCTTCTTTCGTTTTGCCTAGAACATAGCCCGAGGCTAGTCGTGCTGCTTCAAGGATGTCGAGCAAATACCCCATATCACGCTGCATAGAGAACCTTTGCTGAATCCAGGATGGCCTTGCGGCGAAGGTAGTTGCGGCTGGCCTCAATTCCCGGCCGGGTAACCAAGTCAACCTCGCGGCCGAATCATTCCTTTCAGTTCTTCTTCCATTTGGACCAAGTCAAACAAGCTCCGTTTCGAATCAGGCTTGAACGTGACTAGGACATCGACATCACTGTCAGGCCTGAAGTCAGCGCGCAGGGCAGAGCCGAAAATAGCAAATTCTGCAACCTTCCATTTCTTACAGAACTCGCCGATTCTAACTGGATCGATCTGCAAAACAGCCATTGCTTCTCCACTGAAATTATTCGTCCCAAAGCCAATATTCTACCTTGAGTTTGTTTGCCGATTCAGACTTTTCCTTCTGCCCCCGGCCCGCGCCCCGTGACTTCCGACTCCTGCCTTATCGTCTTTCGCCCGGCGTCTGGCCCCTGAAATACCCTTCAATGGCCCTTACCAGCCCCGGAATCGTGGACTCCTTTGCTTCTATCGTCACAGTGAGTCCCAGCTTTCTGATTGTTTCCGAGGTAATCGGACCAATCGAGGCGATGGCGACTCCGCGCAACAATTCGGAGACTTTGTTTTCGCCCGCTAGCTTGGCGAAATTGCTGGCGGTTGATGAGCTGGTGAAGGTAATCACATCCGGAGGCGGGGTAAGGAGACGCTGCAATTCCCCAATGGGGAGTTGGGGAATGACGGTTTCATAGGCTTCGACGACCTCCACGCGCGCGCCCTTTTCCATGAGCGCGCGCGGCACAATGTCGCGGGCAACTTTGGCGCGCGGGATCAGAAATGCCTTGCCGCGCAGGTCGCGCTCGCCGAGAGCCTCAAGCAGACCCTCCGCCGTGTATGTGCGCGGCACCAAGTCAACCTTCACTCCGGATTTTGCGAACTCCGCTGCTGTTGCGGGGCCGATGGCGCCGATAATCAGGCCTTCCAAATCCCGCACATCGCGACCGCAAGCCTTGAGCCGTCGAAGAAAATTCCGCACCCCGTTGGCGGAGGTCACGAGCAGGTAATCGAACTCTTCCAGGCGCCGGATGGCCGAATCGATCGGCTCCCATGAGGCCGGGTCACGGATTTCGATGGTGGCAACCTCGATCACTTCTGCACCCAGAGCCGTTAACTGCTCCCTCAGCACACCGGCCTGGTCGGAGGTGCGGGTAATCGCGACGCGTTTACCGAAAAGCGGCTGGCGCTCAGACCTCTCGAAGTGCATGCAAGGCTGCACGAGTTCGCCTTGGTCACTGGTCAGTCGTCCCTTGTCCGTTGTACGGCGACGCAAGATCTTTTCCTTTCGGGGTTTCACTGTCATTCCGAGCGGAGCGAGGAATCTTGCTCTGGTTCTTTCCTCCGCCTCCCCAGGTCCACCTTGAGCCTCCGGTCCACCCGAGCGCAGAGCGAGACTCCTCGCTCCGCTCGGAATGACAGTTTTCAGCGTCCTGTTAGGGATTTCAAAACCTCGCTCGCGCCCTGCCTCGAGCAGATCCTCAGCCACTGCCGCGCCGAGGGCTTCCGGGTCTTTCTCCGAGCCTGCGGTGCTGGCTCGAATCACACGGCTGCTGTCCAGGCTGGCCACGACGCCGCGCAAGCGCAACTGGGCGGCCTCGAAATTCGCGTAGGCCGCCATGGGGACCTGGCAACCTCCACCCAGGCGCCGCAGCATAGCACGTTCGGCACGGACCGCGATATGCGTGGCGGGGTCGTCGAGCGGCGCTCACCGCGCGTGCCAGCTCCGCATCGCCCTGCCGAATCTCGATAGCCAGCGCGCCTTGCCCAACGGCGGGGCACATCTGGTCGAAGGTGAAATAGCCGGTGATGCGCTCATGCAGGCCAAGTCGATGGACGCCCGCTGCCGCCAGAACCAGCGCGTCGCAATCGCCGCGTTCAAGCTTGCGCAGCCGTGTGTCCAGATTGCCGCGCATGGCGAGGAGTTCCAGGTCCGGCCGCAGCCTCCTGAGCTGGGTCTGCCGGCGCGGGCTGCTGGTGCCCACGCGCGCGCCCGGCGGGAGCTGCTCAAAAGGTTTCCCGGCGGCAGAAATGAACACGTCGCGCGCATCTTCACGCGGCGGCACCGCAGCCAGAATCAGGCCTTCCGGTTGAATGGTCGGCAAGTCTTTGAGGCTGTGGACGGCAAGGTCCACTTTGCCTGCCAGCAGAGCTTCCTCGATTTCCTTGATGAATAGGCCCTTCGTTCCTGCTTCGGCGACGGTCTGGGCGATAGAAGCGGGGAGGGGTTGCTCGGGCGGAAAGCTCTGCAGCTTGTCGCCGGTAGTCCTGATGATCTCAATGGCAATTTCGTGGCCGGCGGCAGTGAGTTGGTCCTTTACCCAGTTGGCCTGCCAGAGCGCCAGTTTGCTGCCACGCGAACCTATGACGATCTTCATGATTAGCTTCCCAGCCCGAAGATCTTCCGGATGAGCCTGACGAGCGCCACTTGTTCCGGCTGGCCGGCGCCGCTTTTGAGTTCGGTGATCGGCCCGTGCAGGATCTTGTTCATGATGCCGCGGGTGAGCGCGTCAACGGCTTGGCGCTGCTCGGGCGTCAGGTTGCCCAGCCGGCTGCTGTAGTGCTCCACTTCACCCTCCCGGATGGCGTTCAGCCGGTTCTCGAGCGCCACGATGGTGGGGACGAGGTCGCGCGAAGCGAGTCGGCGCATAGTTTTCTGCACTTCCTGCTGGACGATCTCTTCCGCCCACACGGCCTCGCGTTCGCGCTGTTTCTTGTTGGCCTCCACCACTTGTCCGAGGTCGTCAATATCGTAAACGAAGGCATTATCCAACTCGTTGACAAGGGGATCGATGTCGCGCGGGACCGCGATATCCACGAAAAACACCGGACGGTTCCGGCGGGCAGAAAGGATTCTCGCGACATGGTCCTTGTTCACGACGTAGCCTGGCGCGCCGGTGGAGCTGATGACGACGTCAGCCTTGGAGAGGTATTCAAAGAGTTGTTCGAAGGGGATGGCGGTGCCGCGAAATGCCGCCGCGAGTTGCACGGCGCGCTCGTAAGTGCGATTGGTGACGTAGATGGCGCTGGCGCCACTGCGAATGAGGTGCTTGGCGGCGAGTTCGCTCATCTTGCCAGCGCCGATCACGAAGATGGTCTTTCCCTCGAGGGGGCCAAAAATCTTCTTGGCCAGCTCCACCGCGGCGTAAGAGATGGAGACTGCTGCGCTCCCCAGCGCCGTCTCGCGCCGCACCCGCCTCCCCACCGCCAGGGCTTGGTTTACGATTTCCTTCAGAATGCCGTTCAACCCGCCCGCTTCGCCCGCCAGGGCATACGCACGCTTAAGCTGGCCGAGGATTTGAGGCTCGCCCAGAATCATCGAATCGAGACTGGAGGCCACGCGGAACAGGTGATGCACAACTTCCTGCTGCTGGTACCGGTAAAAGAAGCGCTGGTACGGGCCAAGGTCGAACCGGTGATGATCCGCCAGGAACTGCCGGATGATCGGTTCAGCATCGACGCCGTCTTCTGCCGAAGTCATCACTTCAACGCGGTTGCAGGTGGAGAGGATCAGGCCTTCGCGGATGCCCTCACGGTGAACCAGGTCGGAAATCGCTTGCGCCAGGTGCGATTCTGGAATATTCATCCGCTCGCGGACTTCCACTGGAGCCGTGCGATGATTGATGCCAATGAGGGCCAAGTTCATAGGGGCCGCGTACCGGCGGCAATTTCAAATCTCAAATTCCAGATCCCAAATTCCAAATCGTCGAAATTCTGATTCTCGAATCCAATCACGTTTCAAATTTCGAATCTCAAATCCCAAATCGTCGCCGAATGGCAAAGCCAAATCTCAAATTTAAAATGCCAAGTTCCAGATTGTCTGGAATTTCAAATCTCAAACTCCGCATTTCACGTTTCAAATTTCGAATCTCAAATTTCAAATCGCGCTCCGTTGTTTCTCCGCGTTACTTCTGCCGGATACGTGCTGCCCGACAGTCACAGGCTTGAAGATCCCACTGCGGCGGGTGCTGCAATCCTACTATTTCCCACCGCCTGCTGCCGGCTGCTTTCTGCCTGCTCTTCCTCTACGTGCCTACCGAAGGATGGGCACATACCCATGAGGTCCACTCACCAAGCTGATTCCCAGGAAAGTCACCATAATGGTGGCAAAGCCGAAGATCGCGACATAAGCCGCCCGACGGCCGCGCCAGCCGCCGCTCACACGAGTGGAGAAGAGCACGAGGTAAATCAGCCACGTCAGCATTGACGCCAGAATCTTCGGGTCAAATTCCCAGGGTCCCTTCCACGTCCGGCTCGCCCAAACGAAGCCGGTCAGGATGCCGACGGTCAAGAGAGGAAGTCCGAACAGCAACGAGCGGTAGTAGATCTCATCGCAGAGTTCGAGCGAGGGCAGCCGGTAATAGGATGCCCGAGGGGTTTTCCTCTTCAGTTCCTTCTCCTGCATCAGGTACATGACCGCCGCCACGAAGGTCAGGAAGAATCCCGTATAACCGAGGATAGTCGAGCTGATATGGACTGCCAGCCAGCTTCCGCGAAACGCCGACGAATCAAAAGGCCGTTCAGGTCGAAACGCCGAAATCAGCGTCAGCACAAAAACTAACGGCAGCATGAAAAGGCCGAGGGAAGTGACACGGTAACGCAAATAGAGCAGAAAGAAAGCCAAGGTCACCAGGAATGCGTAAAAGGATAAAGCACTGCGGACGTCAGTCACTGGCAAGCGATGGATGTGTGCAGCCTCTATGGCGATGGCGCCCGCGTGCGACAGGAGCCCGAGCCCCAACGCTGCCAGCGACGCAGGAGAGATCGATGGGCGGCGATTAATGACCGAGGGGACCAGGAGTAGTGTCCCTAGCCCGTAGAGCACAAGCCCGATCCACAGGAGCAAAACCTGCATATGAACCTCAGTAGTGAAGCCTCAAATCTACAGATTATAGCATTCGGGAAAGAACCGTGACGAGTGTCGGCATCTGCATTGGGACCCGCGGGGGCGGGACAAGCGAGATTCAGGAGCCGGGAATCCGAAGGGCATTCCCATACTTTTCCGCAGACGTAATGCATGTCCCCCGACCTCTCGCCCTGCGACGGTTCAATGTTCCCAGTTCTTGGAGCGACCTAATTGTTCGATTTGACTTCGAGCCGAAACGACTGCTCTACGATGGACTGGTTTACGGTCCCGTAGACGTTGTCTCCGCCGACGTGCCCAATGCAGATGATCTTCCCGCTTTTCAACTGCACGGCTTGCGGATAGTACATCGTGCCTGGGATGGGAAGACGTCTCCACGTTTTTCCGGTGTCCGCCGTCCAATAGATGCCGTCCGTGGCAAAGTGGAAGACAAATCCCTCCTTGGTGAAGAGCACACAGGGGAAGCCGCTGTGATGGAATGGGGCAGGCGTAGCCGGGCCCGGCTCCCAGCCCTCCCCCCGTTTGTAAACAATGCTCTGATACCTGTCCGAGTACCCTGCTGCTGGGTAGTTGTTATCAGGAGAAGGGATGATAGGTACTGCGCCTGGCGGAAGTGGGACAGGAAGCCTCGGCGTATAATGCTCGACGCGATGAACCCAGAACAGGTCGCCGTTGGGAAGTTCGCAAAAGTCGCTCTCCTCGCACACACCCTGGTCGGTCGGCATCAATACGATCGGAGCGCTCCAGGTTCGTCCTTGGTCATTGGAAACAAACATCATCTTGGTCATACGGACGCCGGCGTTTCCGTCGCCTCGCTTCCAGACGCCAGCCATCATGATCAGGCGGCCATCGCGCAACCGATGGATCAGTGTCGGCCAATTCTGGTATTCTGCCGCAGGAAGGAAATAGATCGGCTGCCCCCAGCTTTTCCCGCCGTCCCCGGAACGTTGCACATAACCCGTACTGCTCGAGTCCTTGGGATCGCCCCACTTCGGCCGGACCAAGGTTCCATCCGGTAGAACCGACATGCCCCTGCCGCCGCCGATGGGAGTGTCGCCGGCGACTCGCGACCAAGTCTGTCCCTCATCGCGCGACTTGAGGACCGGGTAAGTAGTGACGTACGCGTTGGCGGGGCCGCCGGGGGCTGCCGTGCGCTGCTCGAAGGAGCATTGCAGACGCCCGTCAGGTAGGCGCCACAACCCCACCCAGGATGTGTAGCCTACCTTTTCCGGCGAGTGGTAGATCGTTTCTTGCTTATAATCGACAGCCTCAACTGAGATGAAAGATTTCTGGGCGCCCAGGGCGCCTGCGACCATCGTCAACACGGCCCATGCGGTCAAAAAACATGCTCTCTTCTTCATTTCTCCTGCTCCTCCGAAGTCATGCCTCAGGTCACCCGATGAATTCTCCCACCTACTAAGAACCTGGTCACTAAACACTAGCCACTGGCCGATCACTTATTCGTACCGCAGCGCCACCATCGGATCGACCTTGGTCGCACGACGCGCCGGAATGTAGGTGGCCAGGATTGACACGGCCACCAGAACGGCTGAGACCACCAGGAACGTGGCGGGATCGGTGGGGCGGACAGCGTAGAGGAAGCTGGTGAGGAAGCGCGTCAAGACCCAAGCGCCGCCAATTCCAATCATGACGCCAGTCAGGGTAAAGGCCAAGCCTTGCCGCACGATGAGGCCGAGGACAGCGCGCCGCTCGGCGCCGAGCGCCATGCGGACGCCGATCTCGTGCGTCCGCTGCGTCACCGAGAACGCCATGATGCCGTAGACCCCCACTGCTGCGAGCACCAGAGCGATGGCGGCAAAAATCCCGAGCACCGCCATATTGAAGCGCCGGGGAGCGACGGATTCCGACAGGGTCTGCTCGAGCGTGGCCACATGGTAGATGGGCTGCTCAGGATCAATGGCGGTTATCTGGCTACGCACGGCGGACGTCAGGCCGGCGGATCCGCCGCGGTGCGGACTGCAAGTTGCATGGACTCGGGGGGCTCCTGAAGGTAAGGCACGTAAAATTCCGACTCCACATCCTCGCTGAGTCCGTCGTGGCGCGTGTCGCCCACCACCCCGACGACGCTCGGACCGTTATTGAAGAAGGGAAGCGTCTTGCCGAGGGGGTTTTCGCTAGGCCACAGGTGGCGGGCTAGGGTTTGATTCACCACGGCCACTTTGGGGGCCTGCTCGTTATCCTGGTCGGTGAGCGTTCGCCCCTTCAGCAGCGGGATTCCGAGAGTGTAAAAATAGGCTGGGCTTACCGTGAGCCGTGACATCATCACGGTAGTAGCTGACAAAGGGAGGGAACCCGCAGCGGTATTCGTCTGCCGACGAATGATCATGCGGGCGCGGTAGGGGTTCAGCGGTAACGAGTCTGCGAGGGCGACGGAGCGCGCGCCGGGCAGCGACTCCACACGGCGCAGAAGTTCCGAGAAGAAGGCACGTCGTTGTTCCGGTTTCGGGTAGCGCGAGTCGGTGAGGCTGAGGTTCAGGGTCAGAATGCGTTCCGGCGCGAACCCGGGATCGATCGAGAGCACACGGTAGAAGCTTTTGACCAGCAGGCCGGCGCCAATCAGCAGGACCAGAGCGAGGGAGATCTCCGCCACTACCAATGCTCCACGCAGCAGGCCACGGCGCGACCCCGCGCCTGTTACCTGAGGAGTTTCCTTCAGCCTTTCCACGAGGTCGAGGCGGGTGGCAGCCAGCGCCGGGGCCAAGCCAAATAGAATGCCGGTCGCGACCGACACCGCCAACGAAAACAGCAGCACGTGCGAATCGACGCCCACGCGCGCCACATTCATAATATTGCCACCCAGTCCGGGTGGAATGAGGCGCGTCATCACGCCAACGCCCCAGGCCGCCAGCAACACTCCTGCCACGCCTCCCGCCAGTGCCAGGATAACGCTTTCTACGAGCAGTTGGCGGACCAGCCGCCAGCGACCCGCTCCAAGCACGGCGCGCACCGCGACCTCCCGAGACCGGGCGAAAGCGCGCGTGAGCATGAGGTTGGCCACGTTCGCACAGGCGATGAGCAAAACCAGCCCGACTGCGCCAAGCAAAGTCAGCATGGCAGGACGCAGGTTTCCGGCGAGGTGTTCGGCGAGCGGAATGACTTTGAGCTGCGTTTCCTCAGGCTCATTGACGCCAAGGGTGTTACGGTGACCTCCGCCGGCTGCCGGAGCTGTCTGGGGCGGCGCCGCCTGAGCGGGAGAGGCCTCCGTTGATCCGGCGGTCCGCGCAACTCGATGTGGGGTTGGGCCGCCGCCTGAAGGGGCCTCTGCCCTGACCACGGAGACCGGTCCGCCCGCCGGTGGTTTCGTGTTCTCAAGTCCGCCTGAAGATGGGGGCAACCCAGCGGATCGCGTGACCCTTATCATCGTATTCTGCCCGGACCCTAGTGGTGGGAGCGCGCCCAGCCCGCTGGGGCCGGCTGGCGACGAAGCCGGTTGCATGCGTTTGCGAATTGCGTCGAGGTCCGCATGGGCGCGGGCCACCGGGACGCCGGGCTTCAAGAGGCCGATGATGCGCACCAGGCGGTTCCGGACGCGCAGCCGCTCGCTGGCCTCGTTGAGTTGGAGCGGGAGCAGCATTTGAACCTCGCCTCCCCCCGGAAAACGAAAGCTCCCGGGCATTACGCCTACCACCACGTAAGGTGTCGCGTTGAGGGTGACCGTCTGCCCCAGCACTTGAGGGTCAGAGCCGAAATACTGCTGCCAGAAGGCGTGCATCAGGACCACAGCGTTTCGGCCATTGGGCTGGTCTTCATCGGGCGTGAAGCCGCGCCCCATTTGCGGCTCCGCTCCCAGCGTTGCAAAGAAGCTGGCGCTTACCTGGGCGGCGTGGACACGCGCCGGCGTTCCGCGACCCGTCAGGTTGAAGCTCGCCAACTCGTCGTAGGCGGTGACGTGCTCGAGGGTCCGATTCTGATCTTTCCAATCCACGTAGTCTCCCCCGCCTGCCAGCTCGGCTTTGAACGAGGGAACGACCTCAGCAATCCACACCAGCCGGTCACTGTGTGAATAAGGCAGCGGCCGCAGCACTAGGGCGTTCACCACGCTGAAGATGGCCGCGTTGGCGCCGATGCCCAGCGCCAGCGTGATTACCGCTACGACTGTGAAACCTGGACTCCGGTGTAGTTGACGCACGGCGTAGCGCAAGTCCTGAAAGGAATCCTCGATGTAGTTCACCCGGCGCATATCGCTTCACTCCTCTTTGATCTGTTCCACCCCGCCCTTGCTGTCGCGCGACTCACAGCGGCGGAGCGTAGTGGGAAACTCGGCTTCACCCGCTTACGGCAGACTCTTCACCCCAGGATTCCTAGCGGAGTTGCTCGTCTGAAGAGATCACGTCAAGCTGCACTGTTTGTTGCTGCCCCTCCTGGGTGTGCACGGGCGCCGCGCGGTCCTCGAAAGCGCTGAAGAAGTCGGGGTCACGGTAGTTTTTCCCCTGCAGGAGCTCCCAAGCAAAAAGTTTATAGTCACCGGGGGGCAGACCGACCATAGAGAAGCGACCGTTCGTGTCCGTCGTCACCGTAGTATACATCTCCTCCCGATCTCGGTGCGGAGGGTCGGGGACCAGCACGACCCACGCCCCGCTGACGGGACTCTGTTCTTTCATTACAGTGCCGCTCACACGACCACCGTCGGGGGAGAGCACGATCTCGATCCGGGTTGGTGGCTGGATGCGGCTAATGGTCAGTCCGGATTCGAGCGCGTCGCTGCCGCCTTGTCGCACCGACTTGACGTAGTAGTCTTCGGGATAACCGAACACACGCACCCGGTAGCTTCCGTCATACACGCTCTGCATTAGGAAAGTCCCATCCGGTTTCACTTCCGCGTTGCCGCTACCCATCGAGCCGTCAATGGGTTGCAACCAGAGACCTAACCGCGTGAAATTGAACGGGCCGCTACCCTCGACCCGGAACCTTCCTGCCAGCTCAGTTGGGTTGCCCAGGATGATGGAGACGCCATCGAGGTTCGCGCCGCTGACCTCGACAGGGACCCTCGCGTAGAGCCGCTGTGTCCCGTCGCTTCCACTTGCTGAAAGGCTATAGGAGCCGGGCGGAACATTTCGGATCTCAAAGTTGCCTGACTCGTTCTGCACCAAGCCGCCGTAATTGGAGAAGGAATATTCGCCTCCGGCAGTTGCGCGAGGCGTGAGCATCACCTGAATTCCTCGAAGAGTTTTCGCGGGGCCATCTACCGTGACGCGGCCCCGGACCACCACGGCATGTGCCTGCCCGAGGTCCACATCGATGCCGGAAACTTCAGCACCAGCCTGGACCTCGACGGTCGTGGCCTCTGATGCATCCTGACTACTCGGATGAAAGGTTGGAAGATAGACCTCATCCGATTCCTGGTCGGGGTTGTCTCGTGTGCGCTGGTACGTTGCCACCACGAGATACTGCCCCGGCTCCAGCCCCCAGATGCGGTACTCGCCAAGATCGTTGGTCTGTGCCGAACCGGCATCGCCGATTTGCCGGTGAGCGCCAGAGCCTGTGACGCGCAAAGCTTTAACTTGCGCCAAAGTCACGGAGTCGCCATCTTCATCGTGGACAGTTCCCGTGATGACACCGGGCGGTACCAAGCGCAGGGCGATTCCGCGAAGGTTTCTCCCCGGCACGAGGTCTAGGGTCCTGACTTGGGTGCCCTTGCCTGAGGCTTGCTGCCTGTACCCGTTGCCCGAGGCGGTGATCACGTACCGGCCAGGCGCGATGTCACGAATCACGAAGTAGCCATTGGTTTCCGTGAGAGCACTGTACGGTGGGTTGTGGGCGCCAAGCGGAGAGAGCTGAACCGACACTCTCTTGATGCCTTGGCCGGTAGTGGATTTTACTACCACGCCCTCAACGCTGCAAAGGTCCGAAGGTTTCGCGTTGGCCTTCTGGGGATCTGGATTGGGTCCCCGGCCAGCAGCTACAATCGCACCGACAAGCACTAGAGACAGGGCTCGGAGGATCGACATATTACTCACTCCGGTCGGCCCTCACCGCAAGCATCAGGAATAATCCCGCTAGCGAAGCCACCATCAAGGTTGCCATCATGGGGCTTGCAGAAAAGTGTGAGAGGGCGCCTGCTACTGCCCCTCCCACGAAGCTGCCGAAGAACTGCGCGGTATTGTAAATCCCCAGCGCAGTCCCGTACGTACCTTCGGGCGCGGATTTGCTTACCAGGCTCGGCAAGATCGGTTCGAGTCCGGTAAATCCGATGTAGAACAGCATGCCTGCAACAAACACTCCCGCAAGACGCTTTGGGTCCAGACCTGCCGCTTCCGGCCTGAAAAGGAGAAGAGAACTGGGGATGAAGGAGAGGAAAGCGAGCGCGGCGAGCGGCTTCCCCCATCCGCGATCCGCGCCCAGTGAGAACCCGAACATGGTCACGCCGCTGATCAACATCATGGGCAGCAGAAGGGCGTAATAGTGGTTCATCTTCACGTGGTGCTGGCCGGTGACAATAAGGGGGAAATAAAAAAAGAAGGTGGCCATGAAGAAGTTCATCAGGAAGCCACCCGAAGCGAGAGCCTTGAGTGGGTTGTTAGCCACGACCTGGGACATAGGTGCAGGGGCACTGGCCGAGGGAGGAGCGTCGGGAAGATACTTGGCCAGCAAGAGGTCCGCCCCGATACCCAGGAACCCCGTCATCCAGAAGAGGAATGCGGTGCCGAGGATTCCGGCGAGGATCGGACCGCCGATGATGCCGACGGCGAATGCCGCCCCGATGGGAATCCCCAGGACGGCCATTGCAGTAGACCGCCGTTGAGGCTCGATAAAATCGGCAACAGTTGCGAACGCCACAGACACAACGGCGCCGCCGCCCTGAACCAGACGGCCAAAAATCAAAGCGCCAATCTGCAAGGAGTGAGGAAACCAGTGGGGAACGGCGCACAGGAAAGAACCCAAGCTGAAGAGCGTCATGCCCATCAGCAGGACCTTGCGTCGGCCGATGCGGTCTGAAAGCCTGCCAAAAGGAATTTGCAGGATGGCCATGGTGAGGCCGTAGCTGCCGAAGGCGAAGCCCACTAGAAAACGAGAGTTTGTGAATTGCAGACCGTAAAGCGTAAAGACCGGCAAGACCAGGAAAAGTCCCAACATGCGCAAACCTACCACGTTGGCGAGCGTGAAGAGAACCTTCCTTTGCGTCGAGGTAAAAGGAGCGCGGCTGGACCGGAGTGATGAGTGACGAGTGACGAGTGACGAGCCGAAAACAGGAGTGGGGATCCGCAGCCCCTGGGCCGGCTTTTCTGTGTTCTGACTTCTGACTGCTGACTTCTGACTCCTGTCGGCTGGCTTCTGGCCCGGCTCGTCACTCATCACTTGTCACTCGTCACTGTTTTCCTGAGCGCCTTTGCGGCGGTCACCACAGATTGCATTTTAGCAATGGCTTCGTCCACAGTTCGCGTTTTCAGTCCGCAGTCCGGGTCTACCCAGACAGCTTCTCTGGGGAGGGTCTCAAGTGCCTGGCGCAGGCGCTGTTCGACAACCGGCTCGTCTTCAACCACGTGCGTATGGACATCCACCACGCCAAAGCTAAGGTCCTTTGTGTAGCGGTGCTTCCTGAAAAGTTCGAGCATGTCGAGTCCGCTGTTGGACATCTCCAGGTCGAAGTTATCGACAGGCAGATCCAGCATGCCCGGGTAGATGTGTTCGAAGGCCCCATAACAAATATGGGTGATGAAATATGCCGGCAGGCCATCCGTCACTAAGTGCATGGCTTCGATGGCTACGGGCAGCTCCTCCGGCCTGACGGAAGTGGCCGGCTCGTCGATCTGGATGATCTTTGCTCCCTCCTCGATCAGGGCCTCGACCTCTTTGCGGATTTCCTTCGCCAGCGCCAGGCAAGCTGTGCGCCGATCCGGATAGTATTCGACGAAGGACCAATCCATCACCGTGTAAGGACCGGTCAGCATGCCTTTCACGGGTTTTGACGTTAGGCCTTGGGCGTACTTCCACCACTCGACGGTGATGGGCTCTTCCCAGCGCACTTCGCCAGTGATGATGGGCTTGTGGTAATAGCGGTTGCCGTAAGAGCGGACCAGCCCGCCTTCCTCGAACCCTTTGAGGTACTCGGCGAAGTAAGCCACCATATCGCCACGGTACATTTCGCCGTCGACAAGCACGTCCACGCCCAGTTCCTCCTGCTTGCGAATCCAGAACTTGGTGGCTTGGCGCTCCACTTTGTCCAGCGCACCCCGGCTTATCTTCTTCTTGGCGAAATCCGCTCGAGCTTTCATCAGGAAATCGGGCTTGGGGAAGCTTCCCACTGATGTGGTGGGGAAGAGGGGTAGATCGATGTTCAACTGTTGAAGTTTGGCTCGGCTCATGCAGGACTCCCTAAGAATGTTTTGCGAATTACGGCCAAGTGTTTCAGCTTCTGCTGCGCCCTGTCACGTGGCAGGTACTCGAGACCACAGGAAGGGTTGAGATAAGCACGGTTCAGGTCAGCGCCGTGGGCGAGCTTCTCGAGCTGCCGGGCTGTCATCGCGGGATCTTCCAGCCTGGTATTGCGTCCGTCCACAAGGCCCAGGGCGAGTGTCCGGGCAGTACCGTTGGAAGCCACTCTATCCACGAGAGCCGGGTTGTAAGTGAAATCGAGTCCCAGGATGTCCACCGGTAGCGTTTGAAGCTGGTCATACACTGGCAGGGGATCCCCAAAGTAAAAAACGAGTGCCAGTCGCGCCGAATCTTTGCTCAACGCAAGAGCCGTAATGCTCTGCTCGAGGCGCGGGAAATCCTCGGGATGTCTGAGCAGGGCAGGCTCCTCCACCTGGATAACCGTTGCCCCGGCCGCAGCCAGTGCGGCGACCTCTGCCGCCAACCCGGCGGTGTATCCTTCGAGCATCTTGTCGAACCCACCCGCGCCTCCGTTTTCCTCGACCGAGTGCCGGGCCAGCGTGTAAGGGCCCGTCAAAATTGCTTTCACCGGGAGCGTCGATATCCCTTGCGCGTACTTGAATTCATCAACTACTAGCGCCTCGGCGCGTTCAAGCTTGCCATGCACCACGGGCTGGCGAAAGTAAGAGTTCGTATCGAAGAACCGCAACAGCCCGTTGATGCGAACTCCTGGAAACTTACGCGCGAGATGGGAGATTGGGTCATACCAGCGGATTTGGCCGTCAGTCACGAGTTCGAGGCCCGCGTCCACTTGCTCGTCGAGCGCCAGGTTCGTCATGCAATCCTCAGCGGCTCGAACATCCCCGTCGTCTTTCTCGCCTTTATCCCGCTGGGCAATCGTGCGGCGCAGGAGTTGCTGCGCAGCGTCGTCCCCGATGCGCGGGTAACTGCTGTGGTTAGAGAGTATCAATTCCATGTCGGATCAGTCGCCCCCGTTTGAGAAATCGTCGGTAGTCAGTTGTCGTGGCCAGTATTCAGTCGTAGGAACCTCGGCAGCATATTGACTCGGGAAGCTGCATCACGCGGCTCCGCGGCTTGCCTGCGCGCGCACAACCTGCAATTGCGACTGACAACTGACAAGTCTTCTACTCGACGTACTCAGCCTTCACTGGTTTTGGTAGAAAGCCCTTTTCGTAGCCTCGGTCAAGCAACTCTTGGACTGCCAGGCGGCCACCCTGGGCGTAATCGAGGGTCCAGTCGTTGACGTACATGGAAACAAATCGGTCAGCAGTGCTCGCGTCCAGGCCGCGTGAAAACTGTTGCGCGTAGGTCAAGGCCTCCTCGCGGTGATCCAGCGCATACTGAATGCTTTCCTTCAACAATTCCGCTACCACGTGCTTCGTATGGCTGTCGAGCGCCCGGCGAATGGCATTTCCCCCCAGGGGCAGAGGCAGCTTGGTTTCCTGGTACCACCACTCCCCGAGATCGACGACCTTTCTGAGGCCCGAGTCTGCGTAGGTCAGTTGGCCTTCATGAATCAGCACGCCGGCATCCACTTCGCCTGCGGCGACATCATGCAGAATCTGGTCGAATGAGGTCACGACCGGCTCAATGTCCGGCTCATAAAGCCGCAGCGCGAGGTAAGCGGTGGTCATCTTTCCAGGGACGGCCACGCGTTTTCCTTTCAGGCTGCCAGAACCCAAACGGCCCCGCGACACCACGATCGGCCCATACCTGTCGCCGAAACTCGCGCCGGAGGGCAGAAGGACGTACTTGTCCGAAACATAGGGGTACGCATGGAAAGAGATCGCCGTGATGTCGTAAATTCCCGTCAGGGCTTTCTGGTTGAGCGACTCAATATCCTCGAGCATGTGAGTGAACAGAAGATCCCGCCTGCCGATTTTCCTGGTAGCCAGCGCGTAAAACATGAATGCATCGTCGGAATCAGGGCTGTGGGCCAACTTCAGCTCAATCGCGCGCGGGTTTGTTTGGCCTACCATTTGGACAAAGGACGACGGCATTACTCCCCCATAGAGTATTGGCCCAGTTAACTCGAAGCTAGCATTCTACCATCCTTCCCGACTCTTCACAACTACCAAATCAGATAATGCAACAAATTACGATAAACATATATAACGTTGCTATAACTGTGACTAGCACTGTGAGGCTTGATTGGAAACTGAAATGCACGCGGAAGCCTGTTTGACCCCAGTCCGACTACGCGAGAATCTGCTGAAAAATGCGTGGAAGTTGTTTCATTGGTCCGATCAAAGGCTCTACGCACTAATGAGAACCGCTGGAAGCGGCAAAGAGGAGGTCATCGTCGCCTTTTGTCAGGCGGCTGGTTTGGTAAATGGAAAGTGTCAAGAGAGCCCCTGGCGTCAATCCTTCGGTTGAATTGATATGTTGAAAGGCTCGAGGAACTCAAGTCCTGCCTGGCCTTCCAACTCCGAAGCAGGCTTCCCGACCCATACCACGCGCCCAGTGACTGGGTCAGAGCCCTCACGGGTAGCAACTTTTACCAGTTGGCCCTGCGTGAGCTCGATGCCTGCCTGTACCCGCGCCCCCTGCGCAGAAATATCCAAGGTGTGCGCCTCGCATCCATCCCACTCCCCCTCCGTTTCGACAAACATGATGATGGCTAATTTTGCGATCCTGCGCTCAAACCGCCGAGGAACCAGCTGGGAGAAGGTAGCCATAGTCCCCGCAGATTACACTCATAGAAGGTGAAAATCAAGCAGTCTACAAGCCAGCCTACAACTCGCTACCATCGCCGAAATTCGATTGCCGAAATCCGACAGCCGGCCGGCGCTGATCGTGCTACACTTGGCAGCTTTGGAAGCAACTGTCCAAGCGCCAAAGGTCGTCGAGTTCTAGGGGGGTAATTTGACGCACACTGAACGAATTCATCCCTGTCGTTTCTACACTGCGGTTCTGGTATTTGCAGTCCTTTATCCCCTGGCCGCGCCTTCGAGTGCATGGCCGAAGACGCCCGTCTCAGATCGGAGATTTGAGGTCTCTTTTGCTGCCTCAGCTCACGCCCAACGGATCACCGGCCGTGTCTTCGTGATGATCTCGAACACTGACGAGCCTGAACCTCGCCTGCAAACTGGTTCCTGGGGCGACACGGCGCCGCTGTTTGGCGCCGACGTCGCCCAGCTCAGGCCTGGCGAGGCCGCAGTGATCGACGGCTCGACGCTCGGTTACCCGCCCAAAAGCCTCTCCGATATCCCCGCCGGTGATTATTACGTCCAGGCACTTATTAACGTTTACACGGAGTGCCACCGCTCCGACGGCCACTCGATCTGGGTGCACTTTGACCAGTGGGAAGGCCAGCAGTTCAACCGCTCGCCCGGCAACCTCTATGGCGAAGTGGAGAAGGTGCACCTTGACCCAACCGCCGGCTACGATGTGAAACTGATTTTGAACAAGGTGATCCCGCCGCTCGAACTTCCCAAAGACACCGAGTGGGTGAAGCACATCAAGATTCAAAGCGACTTGCTGACGAAATTCTGGGGCCAGGAGATTTATCTCGGCGCCACAGTGCTGCTGCCCAAGGGATACGACTCACATCCGGCCGTCTCCTATCCGGTGCTTTACGAACAGGGCCATTTTGGCCTGGGCGCTCCGATGGGATTCTCCGTGCAGGGTGACTCGGCGCCGGAACGCGCCCGCAAGAGGCTGAGTGGCTATAATCTCGAATCCGGCTACGAGTTTTATCAGGCTTGGAACTCCGACAACTTTCCGCGCATGATCGTGGTGACGTTCCAGCATCCCACGCCTTTTTTTGACGATTCGTATGCCGTGAATTCTGTCAACAACGGCCCTTACGGCGACGCGATCATCAATGAGTTGATTCCCTATCTCGAAACGCACTTCCACATCATTCGCAAACCCTACGCGCGCGTGCTTTCGGGCGGCTCGACGGGTGGCTGGGAGTCCCTCGCGCTTCAACTTTACTACGCCGAGTTCTTCGGGGGCACCTGGACCCTTTACCCGGATCCAATCAGCTTTGAGCATTATCAGCTCGTGAACATTTACAGTGATGAGAACGCCTTCCTTGAACCGGGCCACACCTGGCTACAGGCCGTGCGTCCATTGATGCGGACGAATGAAGGCCAGGTAGAAGTGACCATAGCGCAGATGAGCCAGCTCGAGATGGTGCTGGGCAGCCACGGTCGCTCCGCCCAACAACTGGGAATCTGGGAGGCGGCCTACGGTCCGGTGGGCGAGGACGGTTATCCAAAGCAGTTGTGGGACAAACTCACTGGCAAGATCGATCACAGCGTCGCGAACTACATGCGCGACCACGGCTATGACCTCTCGGCTTACCTGAAGCAGAACTGGTCCCAAGGATACCGGATCGGGCCGCAGTTGGTGGGTAAGATCCACATCGACGTGGGCGACGAGGACAATTACTATCTGAATCTCGCCGTTTACGATTTCCAGGAGTTCCTCAAGACCACCCTGGACCCGCATTACGAAGGAAGTTTCGAATACGGGCGCCCCGAAAAGGGCCACGGCTGGCAATCGATGACCCAGGAGAACTTAATCCGGACGATGGCTGACCACATCACCAAAAATGCGCCGGGGGGCGAGGATACATCGGCGTGGAAGTACAACTGAGGCACCAGTTGGCCATTTTGTGGCGGCGCTCTACGAGCGGCGAAATCATTGATTCTGAAATGCGGAGGTTACAGACCGCCGCGACAGCGTCTGGACAAGCTGAAAACTTGCTGAAGCACTTCGATCTATCGGTGCGCCAGCCCGCTCTCAAGCCCAGCAGCATTTACACCGCCGCGCCCATTCCTGCAGCTTTCGAATGCCGAGGCTGGCCTGCTCTGCTGGCAGCCTCGAAAGCGAGTTTCCATCATGCCCCTGCATCATCACGCTGAGACAGAGGAAGAGGAAGTTTTGGCTGCGAACCTAGCGTTTTATGAGGCCCTCCGGTCCATGGACATAGCGCGGATGGAAGCGGTATGGCTTCAAGAAGATTGGGTCAGGTGCTTGCACCCCGGCTGGGAGTTGCTCCTGGGTTGGGATGAAGTCCAAAGAAGCTGGGCCGCCATCTTCCACTCAACGGGGCACATGCTGATTTCAATCAGCCGCGCCCTGGTTCAAATCGTGGGCGAAACGGCGTGGGTGTCCTGTCTCGAAGACGTTACCGTCGCACAAAAGGACGGCATCTCCTCCGCCTTGATCGAAACCACTAATATCTTTGTTCGTCACCGGGGGCGGTGGCTATTGGTTCACCGTCACACGACGCCACTTCCCAGGAGCGCAAGTGCGCCGCATGAGCAGATTTTGCAGTAAATCCTAGCGAATGACTGTTGCTACAGCCCAACCCCCAGTTTCAGGAGGGTGACAGCTTGAGGGCGGAGCGGCTCAAATGGACTCGTTCGGCCGGGCCGGAGGGTGGAGCTTTTCTTGTAGCTTGAGCTGTTCCTGGATTGTCCGTTCGTACTCTTCTGCGGCGCGCCAAGCCTTTTCCGACATCAGGCGCTGCTGGTCACGCAGTTGCTTTTGAGCGCCTTGCAGAGCGAGTTGGGCCGCCGCCAATTCTGCTTTGGCCTCAGCTCGAGCGCGCTGCCACTCGGCGGCATCAATCCCCGAACCCGCAGCCACTCTCCCCCGCTCGCCAGGCTCCAGCCTCTCCGGTTCAACAGGCACTGTCTGCTCGTGACGATCCCGCACCACAGACAAGTTGACCTTTCGTTTTTCCACATTGGCATTGGTCTCGAGCGCCTGCCGCAGGTCCGTAACAGTCGCCACGCTCTTCCCGTCCACAGCCACAATGACGTCTCCTGCTTTTAACCCCGCCTTCTCAGCAGGACTACCGACCACCACTTCGCGCACCAGAACTCCCTTGCCCTGCTTGACCCCGAAGTAGTTTGCGAGTTGCGTTGTGAGCTCATCTCCCGAGATTCCGAGGCTGGGTCTCACGCCACCGAGTCGAAATCCATTCATATTGATAGAGGGAATGTGTATTTCCGGAACCTGAATGTTGAAATGGTTCTTTCTAGACTCGAGCTTGGCATTTAGGGTTCGAGTCTGAGCGTCACGTATGACCTGCAAGCTAACTGAACGGCCGGCAGGGGTCTCGCGAATCAGGCGCCGTAACTGCGCTTCGCTTCGCACCCGCTCACCTGCAAACTCGACGATCACATCACCCTTTTGCAGGCCTGCTTTGGCCGCCGGACTGTCGGTTTCGACGCTCACTACAATGGCGCCGTACTCCGCGGCCAATTTCAAGTCCCGAACCTTATCGGCGGTGACATCCTGCAACGTAACGCCTAGCCAAGTCTGTCCGTCAGCGAAGGGTAGCTGCGACTGGAGCCAGCCCATCGCAACCCCCGGCTCGTCCGGCGGCTCCGGCGGCTCGGGCGCCTCCTGACTGCGGTATACGCCCACGCCAGCCAACAACATCAACGCTGATAGTAGTAACCCGACCGTGAACTTTCGATTCATGACATTCCTCCCTGTCCAACCCAGGTGGTTAGTGGCCAGCGGCGAAAGGTTCTGACCACCAACCACTAACAACTAGCCACTGCCTATTAGACGCGGGTCGTCTCACTTCGTGATCGAAACTACAGGAGATCGTCCCGCTCGGCGACGCGGATTGAGCCCCGGACAGTACGCAAAGAAACCGTTACGCCACCCAGGCCCACACGCGTCCGCCGCGTCGAATCGCCGGGGATGGAGCTGATTTGAAAAGCGTAATTGCCTTCGATTGTCCCCGCTACCGTGCTCAATTCCAGGTCCGCGTTCGACCGGGGTGGAAGGAGCAGGACTACGTTGCCATTCACCGTGTCCAGGAGCAGCGGAGCCGTACCCGCGGGCAGGGTGCGCAGCGAGACGACAATGCTTCCGGTAAGCGCCCGAGCCACTACTTGGCCCGTCACATCCATCTGCTCGATGTTCCCGCTCAGAGTCCGCGCGTCCACAGACCCTTCGACATTGCGCACGGCGATGTTTCCTTCCAGCGTGCGCAAGGAGGAGAGCCGGACTTGCCGAGGCACGCGCAGCCGGTAGTTGACCCGCACCGGTCCCTCGAGGTGGGGCGGGTAAACGGTTGTAAATCTCAGGCTGCGAAACCCAAGTTCGGTCACCACCCGCACGTCATCCAGGCGGTAACCTTGCCCCGAGCCGATCTTTATCGCGGAGACTTCGACCTCCGCCCGATCCCATCCCTCCACGCTGACCTCGCCCTGGACGTTCTCGACCGCCACGCTTCCTCCAGCAGGGAGTGGATAGCGCCCATACCAAGCCTTTTCAAGATTCTGAGAAGCCGAAAACGTGGCTGTGCATGCTATCCCGAGGCAAAAGAAAAGGCAGATTCTCAAATGTCCTTGGAGCCGCGTGGTGTCAGTCCTGGTCACGTTCTGCCTCCTTCTCTTGCCTTCGCTCCTGGCGTTGTTGCTCGTGCTCGCGCCGCCGTTGTTCCTTTTCCGCCTGCCGCTCCTGCCAGCGACTCCAAGTCGTCTCTTCGCGGCTCTTCAGATCTTGCACGGCTCGCGAGTCCAGTTTGCGGATCTCAATGTTGCCGGCAACGGTGCGGATGCGCAAAACCTCGCCGCCGCCATTCAACGTTCCATGGCCGCGAATGGTGCGCTCGCTGAAATCTTCCTTGTCACCCAGAATGCTGAGTGGGAAATCGGTGACGATGTGATGCCCGGCGGCCGCGTCAATGGCCGCGTCAATAGTCAAACGCAAACCCTCGGGCAGATACACGTAAACATCGCCCATGGAAGTCTCGAGCTGGGACGCCGCAAAAGTCTTCACACCAGAGTCGAACTCCGCCAGGATGCGTCCTGCGGAAGTGGTTGCTCGGACGCCCGCCGCGAGCTGTAGGAGATCAATACTCCCACCGGCTGTTTCCGCCACAACTCGGCCACGCGCGCCGAGAAGGTGGATGCTTCCTCCGGCGGTCTCCGCCCGCAAACTGCCTCCCGTCGGCCCCACCTGGATCTGTCCTCCTGCCGTCTGCGCCACAACTTGACCGGCAGCGCCCGCGATGACCACGTCGCCTCCCGCCGTCTCCGCTCGCAGCGTCCCGTCCACCTGTCCCATCTGGATTTCTCCGCCGCTGGTTTCGATCGTCGCATCACCCCGGACGTTCCCGATATGAATGCTGCCGCCGGCAGTCCGGGCTTCCGCGCGTACCCCAAGGTTCCCCAAGGTGATGCTGCCGCCGGCGGTTTCCACTCTGATCGGGCCGCTGACGTCCGTCGTGTGGATATCACCACCTGCGGTGGTGAGCCGCGCCTCGCCCTGGAGCGCGCCTTCCACACCAATGTCGCCACCTTGCGTCTCAACGTCAAGATTGAAACGAGCCGGAAGTTTGATGTCGAATTCCGCTCCTACGGAACCATCGTGACGCTTCTGACCGGGGAACTCGCCGTTCACATAAACACCGCCGCTTTCTATGGAGCGAGCGCTGAGGTGGTAGGCTTCGAATACGCGGCGCGCCTTCTCCTCGCTTCCCGTATAAACGCGCAGAATCAACCGACCCTCGAGCTGATTACCGGATCCAGGAGTGATTTCCACCGAGCCCATGTCCGCGCGCAGAATCAGCTTGCCACCCTCGCGTGCCGGAACGGTCCACTCATAGGTCTTCGTCCAGGCATTCCCGTGACGCAGGGGCGCGCCCTGCTTTACAATGGACTGGTCGAGCGCCTGGAGGGGCAGGGCAGCCAGCCAAACCCATATCGCGCATTGCAAGATGTGTTTATTTCTCATGAAGTTATTTGAACCCATCGCTTCCCAACTTTCTCAACGCACTAGTGCACTTCAATCGCACATAGCGATTCGGATCGTTGGTGGCAAGGCGCTCGAGCGCGCTCAAAACTGCTTCATCGCGTCCTTCCTTCTCAACCTGGTCAACCAGCACGTCAACTGATTCGACCCTGACTCCCATGTTCCCGTCATGCTCCAGCACCTCGATTAAGCTCTGCTGGAGGTCATCGCCGCCCTCCATGTCTCTAACCGCGTCCAGGGCTGCCAAGCGGTTCCCGACGTTCGGGTCGTGCTCCATGGTATAAAGCAGGGCAGCTCGGACGTTGGGGCTCTTGGTCCGGGCGCGCAAGGCGTCCAGTGTGTCACGGCGGATCCCCGCGTTGTCGTAGCTCTTCACGGCGTTGACGAGAAGCTGCTGGATGTGCGGATCATCAAGCGAGCCTTCGAGCGTGACACGGCGCTGCGCATCCATGGTGATGCGCACGTCGCCCGTCTTCGGATCAGGCGCTACGCCGCTGATGTCGTTGATGCGCATGTTCTCCAAGTCCGTGTCGGCCAGGGAAGACGTGGCCACGTTTGCAGGCGCGGCAGGGACCACTCGAGCGGCTCGCGGGCGCAGCGTCCAACCCAGCCCAAAACCGAAAACTATCAGGGTGAGAGCGAAGGCCACACGCGGGGCCACTCGTTGCGGCGGGAGTTCGAGGAAAGCCAGCCACTCCCGAACCAGGCCCTGCCATCCCAGTTGTTCTCGGTCGAGCGCTTCCTCCAGGGCTTGCCTGCACTCCACCAAGAGATCGGGAGATGGCTCGAGGCGCGGCCTCTGAGCGAGTAACTCATGAAGGCGGCGAACCTGCTCCCGCGCAGCCTGACAATTGGCGCAGCCCGCAAGATGCGCCTCGCAGGCTTCCCGTTGGTCAGGCGGAAGGTCACCATAAAGATCGAGTGTCAACTTCTCTTCAAATTCCTTACAGTTCATGCCTACATCTCCCGAAGGCAGTGACGAGTGACGAGTGACGAGCAAAGACCAGATCATCCGTCACTGCCATCTGCCCGCTTGTCACCAAAGCAGTGATGAGTGACGAGCGACGAGCAAAAAAACACCTGCTCCCCCGCCTCTGCCTTCTCGCCAGTTGTCATTGCCTTCACCCACCTTTTTTGGCTCTTCACTTGTCACTCGTCACTGCTCTAGACCAGGTCTCCAAGCTCCACGCGCAGTTTCTGAGTCGCGCGGAAGAGACAGTTCTTGACCGTCTGCTCGCTGGTCCTGCAAAGCTCACCAATGGCGCGAAGCCTGAGACCCTCGTAATGCTTCAACTCGAAGACCATGCGCTCACGAGGGTTCAGGCGCTCGAGCGCGGCCTGGATGCGGCTCCCAATTTCCTTGGAGTGCATGGAGCGTTCAGGGTCGAGCACCGGCCTCCGGTCAGGCACCGTTTGAAAGTACTCCGGCTGACCGTCTTCGCCTTCCGGCGCCTGGACTTCCTTGCGGGTGGTTTGGCGGCGTAGATAGTCCAGGCAAACATTCATCACCACCCGATAGAGCCAAGTGGAAAAACGCGCCTCAAGACGGAAGTGACGGATGGAGCGGTAAACCTTCAAGAACGCTTCCTGGTAGAGGTCCCTAGCCTCCTCCTGGGAGTGCACCACTTGCTGTGCAAGGCGCAGAACGTTTTGGTCATAAACTCGCACCAGTGCCTCGAAGGCTTCACGGTCGCCTCCCTGGGCGCGGCGAATCAGCGTCAGCTCTTGCGCCCCGCTCTGCAATCCCGGCTCCTCTGGTGCGTTTCTGGCCAGTTCCAGAGCAGCCTTCCATCACAGATTTCGTCTAAACCTCTCTGCCCTTTACGACGCCTAGGCAGAGAAAAGGTGAGCGTCAAAAAGTAGCAATCGGCTCCTCAGCAGAATTTGCGGGTACATTCTGGTCCAGGGAGCGCGCCTTCACCCAAAATACCGAGACCTCGCAGCGGTACGTATGTCGAAGGACTCGATCCTCATGTGGCGGGTTAGAGACGGCCCTATCGTTCATTGTCGTGGCGCCAAACCCTTGCCGACTTTCGCGGATCGCAACATCAAAACGGCGGCGTAGATCACAACAGCGATCACCATCCAGCGCACGGCGCTGATCGGAAGAGATCGTACAAGAAACGCTGCAGCCAGAACACCGGGGATCCCGCCCAACGCCAGTCCCAAAGAAGCCCGAAGGTGGTAGGCGCCGCCCTGGATGAACCGTACGCCCCCCACAGGCATTAGAAAAGCGCAGGAACCCATCATGATGGGAAAGGCTGCCCGTGGGTTCATGCCGAGGAGGCTGACCAGAACCATGCAAGGGGCGTAGAGGCCGATTCCCAAAGTCTGCAAGGCGCCTAGCATAAAATTTGCAATCGCCGCAATGGCCAGGCGAATTCCTTGAACTCCTAGTTGCTGCCCCCCAATCGGAAACAGATTCAGTTGTCCCATCAGCATGGTGACAGCCCCGGCGATCAAGGCCAACCCCACACCGACCTGAATCACCCGGCGCTTCCAGCTTGATACAATCCCCGAGCCAAGCCATGCTCCCAGAGCGCTTGCTGCAATCATCGTCAAAAGGGTTAGCGGGTGAACTTTGACAATGGTTATGAAGATAAACGCCTGGAGAATGACCGGAAGGGCATGCCCGACATTCAGCGTTCCAGGTAACAGTTCGTCGGGCACGAGCTTCCAGAACTTGTAGATACTGATCGAGGGTGCGAAGGACCCGATGCCAAGCGTGTCGAAGAAATTCGTAACGGCTCCTGTTAGCGCAAATGGAACGAATTGCCCTCCTTTCTTTGCAAATCTTCTCAATTCGGAGCCCGTCTCGGGCCGCCGTTTTGCCAACGAGCCTCCACAAAACAATGTAGCTGACTGTCCAAACCGCTAGCCCCGCCAGGAGGACAAGCTTCATTCGTCACCAACCATTTCACCGAATCGTTTGAAGGTAAATATCGTCGAGCCTACCTCGTGAAAGGCGCCCCGATAAAAGGCCCCGATCCTTTGCAGAAAGGCACGCGACATTGTATACTTTCGCCGCCGGGGTGTCCAAAACGTGAAACTAGTAAATTGCTCACCTTCTCAAGAGGGCTCAGATGACCGGGAGGAAGGCCGATCAGGGCCTGTCAAATTATCCTTATGAAAATTACACGCATCAAGGCCTACCGAGTTGAACTTCCATTGCATGAAGGCAGTTATAAATGGTCGGGTGGCAACTTTGTGACGGTATTCGATTCGACCGTCGTTTCTGTCGAAACGGACTCCGGAATCACAGGCTATGGAGAGGTTTGTCCACTCGGTCCCGCCTATCTTCCCGCCTATGCCGCAGGCGCCAGGACGGGGATCGCCGAACTTGCCCCGTCTTTGATAGGGCTTGATCCCACAGAACTCGGCGTTATCAATCGCCGCATGGACCATGCGATGCGTGGTCATCCGTACGTAAAGTCTGCGCTTGATATGGCGTGTTGGGACATCCTCGGCAAAGCCAGCGGCCAATCCGCGGTTACGCTTCTAGGGGGGCGGTTTGCTGAGGACTTCGCTCTTTATCGAGCGATTTCCCAGGAAAGCCCCGACACGATGGCGGCGATGGTTGAAAGATACCGTGCCGAAGGATATACCAAGTTTCAACTCAAGGTTGGCGGAGATCCTGATGTTGATATCGCTCGGATCCACGCCGTGTCAGCCCGCTTGCGACCTGGGGATGTGCTGATCGCGGATGCGAATACAGGGTGGACGCAACACCAAGCTATCCGAGTTGCACAGGCGGTTCGCAACCTGGACGTCTACCTCGAACAGCCGTGCTCGCGTTATGAGGAGTGTCTGGCGGTCCGTCGTCACACGGACCGGCCCTTCATTCTGGACGAGGTGATTGACGACGTATCAATGGTATTACGGGGCGCCGCTGATCATGCTATGGATGTCATCAATCTCAAAATCTCGAAGGTGGGGGGCCTGACCAAGGCTCGTCAGATTCGCGACTTATGTGTTTCGCTGGGCATTGCCATGACCATCGAGGATACATGGGGAGGCGATATCATCACGGCGGCCATAGCCCACCTGGCGCACAGCACTCCAACGGAGTTGATGTTCTCATCCACGGATTTCAACAGTTACGTGACTTTATCTATTGCTGAAGGAGCCCCGCAGCGTGTCAACGGGCGGCTGAAAGCTCCATCGGGTCCCGGGTTGGGAATTACTCCTGTTTTTGGAGTCTTGGGCCCGCCCATCCTCGACGTGAGCGCGGACTAGGGAGCGATTTGCCGCGATTCCCATTTGGCCACTTCGTTTCGTTTCCTCGAGGGATTGCGTCTTTGCAGCGCAGCAAGACACCTGGTTTCAATAAGTTATAAGCACAGTGATATATATGTAAGTTAACGCATGTATGTGGCAAATTGCCCCATTCGGCGGCTACCTACCTTGCACACTGGCTATCTGCGGCGACTAAGGGGCTTGGGCGATGTCTTCGGCTACTTCGCGTCATCAACTATAAAGATAATACAATTATTAATATTACTGGCGCCAACTCGCCTTCGAAGCCCGTTACTGCGCGGCTGCCACGGTGTGTTCCGCCTTGTGATAATTAGGATAAGGCGGGTGGTGAGGCGCGGGCGGCGGTGGATTCTTCTTGAGCAAATCCATCACGACCTCGACGGCCTTCTCGAGTTGCGGGTCATGTCCCTCGCGCACCGCCTGGGGATCCAATTCCACCTCGAAATCCGGCGGGACGCCGTGGTTCTCCACGTCCCAGGTGCCGTTGGGATTATAGAAAGCCAGATCCGGCGTGCCGGTAAAGCCGCCGTCGAGGAGATCACGCGGGTTGGTATAGCCCCCTACCAAGCCGCCCCAAGTCCGCTTGCCGACCAGCGGTCCGATGCCGGTCTTGCGAAACATCCAGGGCAAGGCGTCGCCGCCGGAGCCCGCCATTTCGTTAGTGATCATCACCTTGGGTCCGAAGATGGCCTCGATGGGAGTGGTGATGTCAGCGCCCTCACGCAATGACCAGTAGCTCAAGAGCGAGCGCCGCAAATAGTCAATGATGTAGTCGGCAATGTCACCGCCGCCGTTGTAGCGCTCGTCGATGATGGCCGCTTCCTTGCCAACCTGTGCGAAGTAGTAGCGATTGAAATTGGTGTAGCCGCCCGCATAGGTATCGGGCAGGTAGACGTAAGCCACTCGGCCTCCGGTCAGCTCGTCCACCCGGCGGCGATTGCCCTCGATCCAGGCATAATTGCGTAGCGCGTCCTCATTCTCGACGGGAACCACGGTGACCTCGCGCGCGCCGGTGCCATCGGGGTTTGGACCGACCTTGAGCAGGACCTGCTTGCCTGCCGTTTCCTCGAAGAAACTATACAGGTTGGCGGGCGCGCGCGCCTCGCGGCCGTCTACGGCGAGGAGATACTCGCCGGCTTTCACGTTGATGCCCGGCTGGGTGAGAGGCGCGCGTAACTTGGGATTCCAGTTTTCTCCACTGTAAACGCGCGCGAAGCGGTAACGCCCATTTTCGATCTGGTAGTCGGCGCCGAGCAGTCCGGTCTTCACCCGCTTCGGCTCAGGTATATCGCCGCCGCCCACAAACATGTGCCCGATCGTGATATCACCCAACATCTCCTCGAACAGGTAGTTGAGATCATCGCGGCTGGAGATGTTATCGAGGTAAGGTTCGTATTTCTTTTTGGCGGCCTCGAGGTTCAGGCCGTGCAGGCCCGGGTCGTAGAGGAAATCGCGTTCGTCGCGCCAGACTTGATAATACATGTGCTTCCATTCGGCGCGCGGATCGACGTAGACCTCCATCTGGTCGAGCTTCAGGGGGCCGCCCTGGCCGGGTTTCGCTTCGGGTGGGGGCGGGCCCTCAGGGGCTTTCTCCGCCGGGCCTATGGTCCACTGATTCTGCCGGGCATAAAGCATCTTCTCGCCGTTGAAGGAGAGGTTGAAGGAAGTGACACCTGCGAGAATCTGCTCCGTTTTGCGCGTTTTGAGATCGAATTTGTGTACGGTGACGGTTGGGGGGCCATCTTCAAACTGGATGGGATCAACCGGAGGGCCTTCGACCAAGTAAAGCACGCCCGGCTTGCCCGCGTCGAGCTGTTGGTAATTGCGGGCGGGGATAGGCAGGGCGAGGATGCGCTGGCTGATGTTCTCGAGGTCAATCTCGACCGTGACGGGCTTTTCCTGCTTGGCTTGGTCTTTGTCGCCTTTGTCGGCCGGCTTCTCCTTGTCGCTCTTCTCAGCTTCCTTGGGTTTTTCTTCGTCGCTCTCCGGGGCCAGCGGCGAGGGCAGGTCCTGCTTGAGCACCATCACGTAGACGCTGCGAGTGACCGGGCGCTGTAGGCTGGTCATATCGAGCCAGCCGGTGCTGAGAGCGGTGTTGGTGCTGGCGGTAAAGTAGAGATACTTGCCCTCTTTATCGAAGGCAGCGTAGAGCGCATCGCTCATGCCGTCCGTCAACTGGTAGCTCTTGCCTTGTTCCAGCGAATAGACGAAAACTGCGTGCAGGTAGTTGCCAAGCTGCTTGGTGTAGGCGAGCCAGCGGCTGTCAGGCGACCAAGCCGGGTTGAGCGCGTAGAAGGGGCCTGCGTAAGTGTCCGTATCGACGCGCACGGGCGT
This sequence comes from uncultured Acidobacteriota bacterium, assembly GCA_963765485.1. Lineage (GTDB taxonomy): Bacteria > Acidobacteriota > Terriglobia > UBA7540 > UBA7540 > CAVROP01. The sequence goes on from CAVXWN010000017.1 coordinate 145,433, forward strand.
CTTTTTCTCCAGGTCCACGTACCACACGCTCAGCCGCTTGTCTGTATAGGCGATCTTCTTCGAGTCGGGCGACCAGGTGGGGGAATAGCGGAAGGTGGGCGGCTTGCCCAAGTCGATTTTGCGCACTTCTCCCATGCCGTTTTGATTGCGAATGTGAAGCGCATACTCTCCCGATTCGTCGGACAGATAGGCGATGGAGTTTCCGTCCGGCGACCATGCCGGGTTGAGCTCCACCACGTCGGCGGTATTCGTCAGGTTGCGGATGTCTCCCTTCTCAGCAGGAACGGTGAAGATTTCTCCTCGCACTCCGAAGACAGCCCGCGCCCCGGTGGGGGAGATGCCGGCGAAACGGATGCGCTTGGGTTCAATCTTTTGGAAGTGCGGCCGCACCTCCGCCAAATCGCCAGCCATGCTGATTTCAACCTCGCGCACCCGATGCGACTTGAGGTCGAGCAGCCGCAAGGAGCCGAACTGCTCGTAGACGATTGTGTCCGGGCCGGCGGAGGCTGACTTCATATCCAGTCCGTCGTTCTTCACCACCTGTGTTACTTTCCTGCTGCGGGTATCGTAGGCGAAAAGCGTTACCGGGCCATTGCGGTCCGACAGGAAATAGACCGTATCGCCCACCCACATGGGGTTGAAGTCATTCGAGTTGTCACGGGGGACCTTTTCCTCGATGCTCGAGTCGTTCAGGCGAGCGATCCAAATGGGCTTGGTCTGACCGCCGCGATAACGCTTCCAGGCGCGTTGCCATGGCACAATGGGTACGTAGGCCAGGCGCGCACCATCGGGCGAATAGGACCCTTCGGAGGCCCTTACTAGCGGCACCGGGGTGGGAAATCCGCCCTCGACGGAGATGGTGAAGAGTTGCACCACGCCGTTGGCAAAAGCGTTCCTCTCCGAGCGAAACAGCACTTGCTTGCCGTCCGGCGTCCAGCCTACCGCGACATCCGCCGCGGGGTGATAAGTCAGGCGTCGCGGCACCCCACCAGCCGCGGGCACCACGTAAACATCCACATTTCCATCGTATTCGCCCGTGAAGGCGATCTCGGAGCCGTCGGGAGAGAAGATTGGATGACTCTCGTGGCCACCCGTGGTCAGGCGCCGCGCCTCGCCACCTTCCCGGCTTGCAATCCACAGGCTGCCCGCGTAGCTGAAGACGATTTGACTGCGGCTGACCGAGGGCTGCCGCAACAACAAGGGCTTTTGCGCTTCCGCCAGACAGACGCTTCCCGCGACAAGCAAAAAGACGGCGCTTGCAATGAGTCTTTTCATGGCTGGTGTCCTTTCTGTTGACTGGTGGTCAAGAAGTATACCACCCAATGCGTTGGGTAGCCGGGTAACGCGGGCCTGCCCTTCGACTCTCGCTCCGGGCCGTAAGCAACGTCGAACCGGTTCCTTGGGTTCGCCGTTCGTCGGCCGATACTTGCAAAAAGCCGCGGACCTCGAGAACAGGTCCGCGCTACGTTGCTATTTTGCATAAGGTGCTTAATGTTTGACGATCCGCACCCACAAACGTCTCGTTCATCCGACCCAGATTTTTTTGTCGCCCGCCGGGCCGGTGTCCACGTCCACAATGACGCTCTTGTCGCAACTCTCGCCGTCAAGAATGGTAAATCCCTTCACATTCAACGGCGGACCCCAGTCCTGCAGGAAAGATTTCATCGGATACTGGTTCTGCGCATCTTCCGTAGGCGCCCACAGGTGGTAAGCGGCCTCATAATTGTGCGCCTCCAGCAGGTCGAAGAAGCGTTTCACCTGCTGTTCCTGCGACAAATTATGGAAAAAGTAATACGCGAGGCCGGTGACCACCGCTACCGCGAGCACCGACAGGACGGTGATCTTCACGATCCGCGCCCGCCGTTCGTCTCCGGCGCCGTAATCATCGAGAAAGCCGGCCATTAATCGACCCCGCTTTTAAGTATGCGCCACCCGCGTAGAGACACAGCTTATAGCCACTGGAATGTGTCGAGGTCCGAACGAAGACTACGCTCCGGGTGTTCCGCCAGTTCCCGCTTTACCAGAGCCTTAAAGAACGCTGCTTCAATCAGCCAACGCGAGCGAAGGGTCTCATCGGAGACCCTCAGCGCTTTCTCGACTCCGAGGAACCATTCCAACGAAGAGTCGAGCAAAGACCGTAGGCCCCCCGCGTTTGTTACGAGGAGGGGAGCCTCGACGGTGTATCGGATCAGGCTGGCCCGTAGTCCTCCTGGCCAGTTCGGGACCCTTACCCTCGTCAGTAGAGAGCCGCAAGGCTTGAACCCTGGCCTCAGGTATCGCCACACTTCGCCATTCAAGAAGAGGATGGGGACGTAGCCTTGTACCGAATGATAGACCCTGCCCGCACCGAGGCGTCGGTTGAACTCGCGGGAGTGGGTATCGGTTAGGTTCTCTGCCATCCAATCACGCAGTACGGCGGCCCACCAATAATGTGTTTCTGCCAAGTGTTTTTGGAAGCGCTGGGGGAGCCCCATGTCACTGAGTATCTTTTCCTCCTCGGCGACCACTTCGGCCTCGGTGTCCTCCTTTAGGTTGAATGTGATGAAGTCGTACAGCGACGCGGCCGCGTTGTGAACCAGGTTCTCTCCATAGACCTTTTTGGGAGTTGTGCCCTCTGCAATCTCGAGCAAGACGGGGTTCATCAGAGGCAATCCCTCGAAAGGCGTGAGCGACTCGATTCCCCTTGAAAGCTGCGACCCATGAAGAAACCCTACAAGCGGTAGACGCGGTCTGTAGGAGCCCTTGGGTAGATCCACACCGACGATTTCAACATCTCTTCGGAACTTGGCCTCCGCCAGGACATCCACCATCAATTGCACACCGGTCCTCTCATCGAGGATGAACTCCTTGTAAAGGCTTACGCGGTGGTCGATCTGTCGGAGGGAACTGAGATTGTCTTCGTGTCCGTATGTTATGGCCTCGGCCGAGAGCCTTACGCCATTCTTGTTCCGGTGGTCACCTGAGAAGGCCTGACAGATCTCACTGAGGTGTGACTCCAGCAAGGTGCCAGACTCCTCCAGCAGCTCCGCGACCCGGTCCCTCGCGCCGCTGCTTTCCGTCCACTTACGTATCGGCTGACGACCTTTGGTGGGCATAATGGTCGGCCCGGGCGGCTACTCTATTCGGGCGCTTGCGTTCCCGCCCGCCAGATGCTGGAATTTTAACGCATCCGGCCCCGCTAAGCCAGCTTTTGCATTGGCGGGCTGGGTGGCGCATACATGCTGCCCTTTGGCATGTATGCGATAATGGCACGCCGTGGACCCGTTTCCAAGGTGCAAGCGCACTCCAGCCCAATTGCCAAGAGGCCGCATACATCACAAAACGACGTATGCGCCACCCGTCGGCAAGGGGCGGAGGCACATTCAAGGTAGGAAATAGTAGCAACTTAATAGATATTATCTAAAATCAAGAGCCGCAGAGGAAGCCACACTATGGCTACCTCTGCGCTTGTACCCCCCGCTTCAAACGGCGAAGATGCGCCAGCCGGCGCGGCTTGTGGACATGAATATTACTTCCGCACGGTTGCCGCTTTCGGCCAAGTGAGCAGCAGCAGTGCCCATACTGGCAAGGCCAGCAACAATGGAATGTACAAGTCCAGATTGTTTAGCAGCACGTCGACATACGAATGAAGAGACACTGCAACAATGACCGAGTGAGAGCGTTCGGCGGCGTATCCGATGATGAAGCTGAGAAGAATCACAGCTGAATAGGAAATCAACAATGTTACCGCGGTCCGAAGTGCAGACCACCCGTGTGCCGTCCTTGTCGTGAAGTGCCAAAACTCCCACAGCACGCCAATCAAGACAAACCTCTGGACCGGCGGCAAGGGTCGAAGGGCGTCTTGAAGAAAACCGCGCCATCCCAACTCTTCTCCGAAAATAGACAAAAACATAGGAAAGGCGGCAACCAGGGGAGGCTGGGCGTATCCGTACAACCGATGTGCTCGAAACGCGGCCAGCAGAAGAAAGGGCACGGCGTAGAACGTGATGCTCCTGCACCAGGAGTTCCCCCCAACAGTTATGACGCGGCTGTGTGTGCGCCGGAAAACCAATATGCACACCAGTGCCGCCAAGCCTGGTCCCCACATCAGGCCCCAGTGGGTCAGCAGCTTTGAGATTGAGGTGAGGGGTGTGTCAGGAATATGGAGAATATCTCGACGCCAGTAAAAAGGCCACGACCACAGACAGGCGATGACGTAGTAGGCCCCAACTTCTTTCCAGTTAACGCCCACCCTCGCTGCGTTCTCCATGCCGAGACCCACGAGAATCTTGCAGATAGCTTGGCCGTGCAGTCCGCCTTTATTTTACTTTACTTTCCAACAAAAGCTAGTAGCCGCGGCATGCGGTTGATGCCGTGGGTTCGTACGATTACCGCACTGAAAAAGCCCACGGCACATAGACCTTTCCGCGCTAGGAGCCGCTTAAGCGGCGACCAAAAGCCGCAGACCCTTTAGCGCAGGTCCCCGCTGCGCTGGTTCTGCCTTCTAGAAAGAATCAGTTCGGGGGCGGCTAGCGGGTAGCCACTCGTGCAGCAGGCCAGGGCTATGCAGTACGGACTCTCCCCGCCTCGATGACTCTGTGCACGAGGCCTCCGGGCTTCACCAGCGCCGTGATATCCGTGTTCAGCAATGCGGCGGGAGCGACCCAGACAGACCAGTTGAACCAGTAATCCCACCCGTAGTTTACCTCTCCGGTGTCTCCGCCCGCGCTGCAGCAGTTGGTGCCGTCCCAAAGGTATCCCCACTTGCAGTAGCTGAGTTCCAGGTTCTTCCGAAGTAGATCGATCCCAAATTCCCGCTGGCCTTCGTAAATAAAGGTGATGGCATTCCAGATCACTTGAGAGTTGGTGTAAATATATCGTCCCGTCAAGTACCCAGTATCATTTCCAGTCCAGGCGGTGCCGTCCGCGTTCGAGTAAGTGGGTGGCATTCCCAGCTTGCTGATCTTGCAAACTTTGTCCCGAAGCGTGGCGAGAACAATAGCCACGTTCTCGGGGGGGAAAACCGTCGGTACGCCTGTGAATCGGGCGTAGAACTGGCCGTTAAGAACAGGTGTGAAGAAGGCGTCCAAAACCTTGCCGGTTTTGGTGTCGTTGTAGATCACGTAATGGTCGCCCTTCCAAAGATACTTCTGCATGGCTTCCTTGCCCGCCGCAAGCATGGTGTCCAACTGCTTCACTTGTTCAATGTCGCTCATCTTCTGGGCCCACTCGCGCAGCATCTCGGCGGCCGCCATGCGGAACCCGCCCGGGTGGGTCACGTAGCCATACATGGAGCGGTCCTCAAACCATTCCGAGTCATTCCAGGTGTGCGGCTCAAAGGGCGGCATGGCGATGATCTGCGACGGCCCCAGGTCGGGACGCCGATTGAACGCGCGCTCCATCGCCTTTTTCGCGGAAGGATAAAACTCCTTCAGAAACTCGTCGTCACCCGTAATCTTCCAATGCCAGTAAGCGGGGATCGTGTAGCAACCGCCGATCATGACCTCCTGGTATTGGTACGACATGGGATTGGCCGGATCTGCCCAGCGGCCCAGCAGTTGGGCTATGTCGCCATTCGCTTTCTGTGTAGCTCGGTAGGCGCGCATACCGGACAACGCCAGCTCGGGGAAGAAGAAAGAGAGCAGAGGGCCCGCCAGCGCCCAGTTGGATAACGTCGTGACATGCGGACAGGAGCGCGGCGCTTCCTCCAATGCGAAGAGTCCATCCTCAGGCTTGCACCAATCGCCTATGGGCGGCTTAGCTTGCGCCCACATGCTGCACGGAGCGAAGTAATAGAAGGCATTAATCAGGGCGTCGGCCAGCCAGCCCGGCAGCGTCTTCTCCTCGTAGATGGCCGATTGCCACGCAATGATCCTGGCCAAAAGCGATTGGTGGTTGCGCGCAAGGAAGGTCGCCACTTCTCCGGCATCGGCGAAGCGTGATGCGTACATGTGCGTGAAGCGCTTCCCCGTGGTCGAGGGCACCAAGAGACCGCCGGGCGCCTCCGTAATGATCCGTGTGCCTCCGCTTCCCGGAATGCCATTGCCTTCCCACTCCGGCGCGTACCATGCCAGGATTATGCGCACCACTTTTTCTTGGCCCGGCTCGACGCTGAAATTCACCGCCAGCGACGAGCCGCCATCATCACTCGGGTTGCCCGGTTCCGGTAATCCTCTTTCGATCTCCGCCCAGCGCAGCCCGTCGGTACCCAGCGCGCCGCCGGCCCGCGCGCCACTCTCTTCCAAGGTCGCGAGCACGTAACTCGTCCCCCATGCCTTGTCCTCTACCCATACGCCAGTCATGCCTGAGGGCGCGGGCCGACGCTCGATCCGCGGCGGAGGAAGCACCGGTTTCGCCGCCAAGTCCGGCCAGCCCACCACTTCGTCCTTTGTGTGGTGGTCGGCGAAGCCCGGAAAGCTGAAAGCCAGAGTACCTGCCTGCGACGTCGCGGAAGTATTCTTCAGATGGACCTCGAAAACCGCGCCGGGTGTGTTCGACGCCTTCACGTCGCCTGGAATGAATGGCGACCAGCAGCGCGCCCCCACCTGTACCGGCGCGTCGTTCTTGTATTCAATATCCGCGATGGGATAATGCCCCCAGTAATCGCTCGACTCGGCCATGCTTACCTTTAGGAGTCTCAGGTTTATTCCCAGAGTCGGACGGTTGTTCCCCGCATAATTCTTCGTCTGGCCAGTGGCAAAGACCCATGTCCTTCCCCCAATTGCCATCCCCAGGTAGGGAGTGTTCAGGGGGCCGCCAGCGGGAGTAAAGCTGTTGAATATGGAGCTGTAGCCGAAGGTGCCGGACGGTTCGAGATATAAACCTCCTGTATCGATTCCACCCAAGGGCATGCCGGAGACGGGCCGAGGCCTCTCCACGTAGGAAGAAAAGTACGAAACGGCACGCGTGCGATAGGCGATGCCCGTCACGGGCTTCGCATAGCCTCGGGCCTGGAAACTGTTCCAATCCGCGTCACGCAGATCGGCAGGGAACAGCCGATGCGGCTCGTTTAACGTGCTCGGCGACCCGTCCGCCGCAAAAGCCCCGAAGCGTGCAAAGTCCTTCAATCGAGCCCAAGCGAGAGCTGTAATACCAGTGGCAGCCTGCAAAAAGCCGCGCCGCGAAGGCATAATTGTCATGGTCCTTATCCACCCTTCCTAATTTGTCGTCGTCACTTCGCCGGAGTTTCGACGTCTGGAGAGCTGTTGCTAGAATGAACGGGAACCTCCGGTTTGACACCACATATGAATATGACGTGCACCCGGTTGTCAAGGCAATCTTCGGGCTAAATCTTTGATTCCAAAATTCGCCGGTCATCGACCAGCCTGTCCAACTTCGCAGTTCACGCGAGCGCTCAGCGCAGCTCTGCCGCACCGCCGTGCGGGAAGCTGCCGGGCCGGACGTAGCGCGGGCGTCTCGCCCGGTTGCACCTCGCGTGCGGTTGCTGTTGACCCTTCTTGCGAACGGCCGGACAGGCTTCCGGCGTGCGGGAGCGGGACACTCCCGCCACAGCGGGCGAGACACCCGCGCTGCGAGGTCAATGCCGGCGGAGCCGCACGTCATCGCTGAACGGATCGAGCGCAATGGACAAGGCCGGTCAAAGACTGCTACAGCCCTTCTTTGCCGCATTTTTGCTCTTGACACCAGGTTCGAGTTGTGACATTTTTAGGTGAGGCAAAGAGGCTCTAGTTTAGATGGAGGAGAGCGTATAACCTGTTGAACAAAAAGCACTTAGTTTCTTGGCGCTCTAAACGCACCGCATAGTGTACTAAGACCTCGGATCAAACCCATAATATGGGGAGAAATCGACGATTCGTGGGCACTCAACAGAACCAGAAACTACCAGCAGGATGCTGAAAAACCAGGCTAGCCTGTCATTCCGACAAGATACACCCCACGAGGAATCTCGCAAGTCTTTTGTTTCCAGAGCGAGATTGTTCCAGTTCGTTCCGCTCTGGGTCGGAATGTCAACAAACGTTTACTATCTCGCGCACCCTCGTCTTACGGGGGTAGCGTCCCAACTTGGGTTGTAGCGCCGCGGCTTGCCCCGGTCGAGCCGCCCCACCATGGCAGGAGGCGACCCTAGAGTCAAATTGGGACACTACTTTACTGGCCATTGCTTGACTTGGTCATCCGTGGGGGTTAGACTTCCCCACTATGGGCGCCCTACGGGCTTGGTCGGCCGAGGGCATTTGACGTGATGACCCAAGTCCAACGCTTGCTGGCTTTTCTAAAGCCGTATTCCTTCCGGTTCCTGGTCGCATTCATCTTGATGGCCGTGGTGGGAGCTTGTGAGGCGCTGACGGCGCTTCTGATCAAGCCCGTCTTTGACCGCGTTCTTGCTCCGGGAACAGATGCGGGCCAAATCGTCTTGTTCCAATGGCCCTTCGGAGGGCGGACGATATACCTCCAATCTTTTTTCCCGCCTTGGATCCACAATGCATGGACCATCGTTGCGATTTCGATCGTTTCGGTAACGCTGATTAAAGGGGTTGCTGAGTTTCTGGCGACCTATTTCATCAATTTCATCGGCCATTCCGTAGTGAGGGACCTTCGGAATCTTCTCTATTCGAGGATTATCCAGCAGTCGATGGCGTTTTTTACGAGGAATTCCACGGGGCGGCTGATGTCCGCGGTCACCAGTGATATTGAGAGAGTTCAGTATGCCGTCTCGCAGACTGCCGCAGACTTACTGAAGCAAAGTTTTACGCTGGTGGGGTTGCTGGGTGTTCTGTTTTATGTGGATTGGCGGCTGGCCTTGGGCTCGCTGATCCTGGTGCCCTTGGTGGTGCTTCCTTCCCTCAATATCGGGCGCTACATCCGCGTTTCCAGCCGTTCCAGCCAGGATAAGATGGCGGAGCTAAACAACGTCCTTCAGGAGACGTTCTCAGGAATCCGCATTGTCAAAGCTTTTGGAATGGAATTGTTTGAAGTGGAGAAATTCAAGGCGGCCACGCGGCGGCTGCTGCGCGTCAGTCTGCGGTGGGTGCGGGCCCAGGCAGCGACCTCCCCGATCATGGAAGTACTGGGCGCCATCACAGTCGCCGGTCTCCTGCTTTATGCCCGCAATGAGATAATGCATCACGTGCAGACCACCGGGGGTTTTGTGGCTTTCCTGTACGCCCTGATTAAGACCTACGAACCCATCAAGCGCCTCACTGGAGTCCATAACGCCTACGAGCAGGCCGTGGGCGCCTCGGAGCAGGTCTTCCACTATCTCGACATCCACCCGGATATTCACGACGAGCCGGGGGCATCACCCTTGCCACGTTTCGAGCATGAAATTGAGTTTGAGGACGTGGATTTCGATTACGAAGAGGCGGTGCCGTTGCTGCGCAACATCAACCTGCGAATTCGAAGGGGAGAGGTGGTGGCAATTGTCGGCTCGAGCGGCGCAGGAAAGACCACACTCGCCAGTCTCATTCCCAGGTTCTTTGACGCGACACGAGGCCGAATCTTAATTGACGGTCATGATATCAGGCAAGTAAAGGTCAACTCACTTCGCGCTCAGATCGGTATCGTCACCCAGGAAACCATTCTTTTTAACGATACCGCCTACAACAACATCTGTTACGGGAGCCAGCCTCGCGGCGAAGAGGCCGTGAGGGAGGCCGCGCGAGCCGCGCTGGCCGAAGACTTCATCCTGGAGATGCCCGAGGGCTACCAGACGGTGATCGGAGAGCGTGGGCAACGTCTTTCCGGGGGGCAGCGACAACGGATTGCCATTGCGCGCGCGCTTCTCAAGAATCCACCTATTCTCATCCTGGATGAAGCCACTTCCGAACTCGACACGGAATCGGAACTCCTCGTTCAAAGGGCCCTGGCGAACCTGATGACGGGGCGCACGGTGCTGGTGATTGCCCATCGCCTCTCAACCGTGCGCCGCGCGGAACGAATTATTGTCCTCGACCACGGCACGATCAGTGAGGTCGGGAGCCATGAGGACCTGATGAACCGGGGGGGCATCTACCAGAGGCTGCACGATCTCCAATTCGTGGAGGTGGAACCGTAAACGGGAGTTCGGAATTGGAGGTTCGGGCTGAAGGGTCCCGGAAGGAGACTTGCCGGCGGGAGCGGTGAATCAGAAGCAGCAGAGGACGGGCTCCCGTGTCTTGGCAAGTGGAAGTGGAAGAGGGGCAATGATTCGAAGCATGACGGGTTACAGTAAGGCTGAAGCGGAAGAAGGGGGTTACTCTCTCTCGCTCAGTATTCGTGGCACGAACCATCGCTTTCTGGATGTTCAGGTGCGCTTCCCTTCCGCGCTGGAATCAATGGATCCCATGCTGAGGCGTCTCATCAAGGATCACGTCAAGCGAGGACATGTGGAGGTGGCAGTCAGTTTCGAGCAGCAAGGCAAGGCCGGGCTTCTGCTTGACCGCAAGCTCCTGGCTGCTTACGTCGCAGCCTATGGGACGCTGCGAGAAGAGTTTGGCTCTGCGTCCGAGCCGGATCTGGTGGCGCTGCTGCGCATCCCTGGCTTGGCGATGGCGGGCAACGGTGAGATTCCGCCGGAAGACCTCGACCGCGTCCGCCAGTTCCTGGAACGTGTGACCACGGAGGCCTTGGAGAGCCTGAACGAGATGCGAGCCCGCGAGGGCGAAGATTTGGGACGTGATCTCAAGACCCGCTTGGCCCGGCTTGAATCGTTGAGCGAGAATGTGACGCGTCTTACAGAACGGCTCCCAAAGTTCTACCAGCAGCGCCTTGAAGGCCGCCTCAGGGAGTTGATGGGTAGTACTGAACTGGATGGCGCGCGACTGGCGGAGGAGGTGGCGTACCTGGCCTCCCGTTCTGATACGACGGAAGAGTTGACACGGTTCCGAAGCCATCTGGCCCAGGTGCAGCAACTGCTGGCGGAAAGCTCGGAAGTGGGGAAAAAGCTGGATTTCCTGCTGCAAGAGATGAACCGGGAAGCGAACACGCTTCTGTCAAAGACAACGGATGTGCCCGAGGTTGGCCTGGAAGTCGCGCGTTTGGCGATTGAAATGAAGACTGAAATCGAGAAGCTGCGAGAGCAGGCTCAGAATATTGAGTAATGCAGAAAACGGTCCCTAAACCGTCCTGCGGACGTGCCAGCATTGTGGTCATTTCAGCGCCCTCCGGGTCCGGGAAATCAACCTTGGTGAAACGGCTGATTGCTTCTTTGCCGGGTTTGATTTTTTCGGTTTCGCACACCACGCGGCCGCGGCGGGAGGGTGAGAAAGAGGGACGCGACTATTTTTTTGTGACGCGGAAGCGGTTCGAAAGGATGATCGCTGCCGGGGAATTCATTGAATGGGCCGAGGTTTTTGGGCACTTGTACGGTACTTCGAAGGGGCAGATCGACAAGGCACTGCAGGCTGGACGGGATGTCTTGCTGGATATTGATGTCCAGGGGCATCAACAAGTCAGGAAGCGTTTACCGGAGGCCATCAGCGTCTTCGTAATGCCGCCGTCCTTCCGGGAACTGAAACGCCGGCTGAGCGATCGGCACTCGGAATCGCCGCAGGCAATTGAAAGACGGCTGGTGGCAGCCCGCAAGGAAATCTCTCATTGGCCCGAGTACGACTACCTGGTCGTTAATGACCGCCTTTCGCTTGCCACTCAGGCTTTGCGAGCGGTAGTACGGGCTGGCCGGCTTCGCCGGCAGAATCAGGCGGAGCGCGCTCACGAAATCTGTGAGACGTTTGGAGGGTAGAGTAGATGGAATTACCTCAGAAGATAGACAGCAAGTTTCGCTATATTCTCGTCGCCGCCAAGCGGGCCCGGCAGCTTCAGGCTGGCGCCCGGCCGCTCCTTCAGAGCTCTGCCAAGAGGCTGACGAGAGTAGCCCAACAGGAAGTGACGGCTGGCCTGGTCCCTTTTGAGCTGTTAGCGCCAGCAGATGGTGGCAGCGACAAGAACAAGAAGCAAAAGGGTAAGTAGCGGGTCGTGTGTTAGGTCGTATGTGGTTGCGACTGACTACGGCCTTCTGAGTCCTGACTTCTGACTTCTGACTCCTGAATCCTGGTTGACCATGCGAGTTGCACTGGGAATCACCGGCGGCATCGCCGCATACAAGGCAGCGGAGTTACTGCGCCTTCTCCAGGAGCGCGGTGTAGAAGTCCAGGTCGTGATGACGCGGAATGCGCGTGAGTTCGTCGCGCCCCTTACTTTTGCCGCTCTCTCTGGCCGAAAAGTCATCACAGAAATGTTTGAGGATTCGCAGGGTAGGGCGAATGTGGAAAGCGCCATCGGGCACATCGCCGTGGCGCAGGCGATTGATGCCCTGGTGATTGTTCCTGCCACCGCGAACGTTCTGGCGAAGGTTGCCCACGGAATTGCAGACGACTTCCTTACTACCCTTTGCTTGGCTACCAAGGCACCCCTCATCGTGGCGCCGTCCATGAATGTGAATATGTGGGAACACCCTGCCACGCAGAGGAACCTGGAAATTCTGCGGGAACGCGGAGTCAGGATTTTGCAGCCTGACGAGGGGTATCTGGCCTGTGGAATGACTGGTCCAGGCCGCCTCTCGTCTGTCCAGAATATCGCCCAGGTGGTTTTTGAGACCCTGGGGGTCAGCGACGATCTGAAAGGGGAGATCGTACTGGTGACGGCGGGACCAACGGAAGAGGCGTTGGATGCCGTGCGCTACCTCAGCAACAGGTCTTCAGGGAAAATGGGTTATGCGCTTGCTGAGGCCAGCCGCCGCCGCGGCGCGCAGGTGATCCTCGTGACCGGCCCGACTCACCTCGATCCTCCGACGGGAGTGGAGGTGGAGCGTGTTCGGACTGCCGAGCAGATGGCGCAGGCTGTCCTCCGCCATTGCGAGCAGGCGACAGTGACCTTGATGGCAGCGGCGGTGGCGGACTTCCGGCCTGTGGAAGTTCATCGTGAAAAGCTTAAGAAGCAGAATGGGATCCCGACCCTATCGCTTGAGCCTACCCCTGACATCCTGGCGATGATTGCCCCACGTCGCAAACCTCATCAAGTGGTGGTTGGGTTCGCGGCAGAGACGGAAAGCCTGCTCGCTAATGCAACCGCCAAACTGCATGAGAAGGCTCTCGACTTTATCGTGGCAAATGACGTGTCGCAGGAAGGCGCAGGGTTTGATGTGGACACTAATATCGTGACGCTGGTTTTCCCGGACGGACGCAGCAAGGGTTTCGAGAAGATGAGCAAGTTGGATGTGGCCCATCATATACTCGATGAGGTCGTCGCGGTAAGGCAAAAGGCAGTAGGCAGTAAGCAGTAGGCGGCCAGCATTCAACGGTGCTTAGGCTCGGTTGCCATCTGTCCCCTGTCGTATCGGAAGTAACCGCTGACCATCGGGAACTGACAACTGATTACTGACAACTGACTACTGACAACTTCTTATGGATGAGCAGCTTACGCCGGGAGCTTGCCAATTGGCTGGAGTTTTACCGCGAATTGGGCATCGAGGAATTCTATCGGCGTGCAGCCGGGCCGGGAGGGCTCTCACCCACCACGAGCGGCGGCGGGGTCACCCATCCGGCACTGAGCGGCGGACCGCCGGCCTCTGCTGCGGCCAACCCGGCCTTAAGTGAAACCGGCCCTGTCGCCAGTGCAGCCCAGCCTGTTCCCCCACCCCGTGCCGGAACTCCCGAAGTGGCAGTCACTGCGGCGCGAATCAGGCCGCCCGTACCCACTTTGAGTCTTTTCGAAACGCCACCGCCAAGACCGAGCGGGCCCGAGACCTTAGCTCAAATCCGTGCGGACTTGGGGGATTGCCACCGGTGCAAGCTTGCCGGAGGCCGCAAGACCATAGTTTTTGGCGAAGGGAATCCTCACGCGGAATTGGTATTTGTCGGAGAAGGTCCGGGAGCCGACGAAGACCAACAGGGCAGGCCATTCGTGGGGCGTGCGGGCCAGCTTCTGAACCGCATGATCCAGATGATTGGAATGAACCGCGAGGAAGTTTACATCTGCAACGTGGTCAAGTGCCGTCCCCCCGGAAACCGCACCCCGGAGAGGGACGAGATCGAAACGTGCTCACCGTTCCTCTTCCGGCAACTCGAGGCCATCAAGCCCCGTTTGATCTGTTGCCTGGGAGCGCCTGCGGTCAGGACAGTTTTGGGGATCAAGGAAGGCATCACGAAAATTCATGGCCATTTCTATAATTTCGGAACTTTGAAAGCGCTCGCTACGGTTCATCCTGCCTACGTTCTTCGCAATGCCCCCGAAGAAAAGATTCTCCGTGAAGACTTCGAAAAGGTCCGGCAGTTTCTGGAAGGGAAATAACGAGCAATTGAGGCAGGCGGGTTGATCTGCCCTGAAAGTTAGGGCGCGACCGGGGCGGTTCCTTGCCGCAGCTTCTGGACAGCCGCCAGCGCCTGGGCGTTAGTTGGATCCTTCACCAGGCCGGCTTGGTACTCGCTCAGAGCCTCGGCCTTGCGGCCCGCGGCATTGTAAATAGCGCCAAGCCCGAAGTGAGCGTAGCTGTCAAACTCCTCCAAGCTGAGCGCGGCGCGAAAGTCGCGCGTCGGCCTCTCTCACCGCGCCCCTGCGAATGCTGAACATGCCGAGAAAGTCGTAGGCGAGGGCATTGGGCGCACTGCGGAGCGAGGCGCGGAACTGCTCCTCGGCCTCGCGCTTGCGTCCGGTATCGAAGAGAAGCTGACCGAGCCTATTGCGAGCGCGGGTGTCGAGTCGGTGAAATCGCGACTGCCGCTCGAAGTTGGAGTTCGGCCGGGCCCCTCAATCCCATCTTCAGGTACGTGTCGCCCAGCCTGAGATGTGGCTCCGCTAAGTTTGGCATCAGCTCCATCGCACGCTGGAAGAAGTCCTTTGCTTCCGCATACTGATGTTTCTCGCTTGCCAGCAGGCCCAGATTGATTGAACGCCCCGGGGTCGTCGGGACTCGCGGCAAGGACACGTCGCCACGCGCTCTCAGCCTTGTCCAAGTCGCCCTCCTGCCAGTAAACAATGCCGAGGCTGTTTAGGACGTTGTAGGCGTCCGGCGAGAGATCGAGAGTCCGGGTGTACAGCACCATGTCATTGTTCCAGTCGCGGTTGCGGATCACGATGCGGGCGGCGAAGAGCCCGCCCACCGCGAGACCGGCGAGCGCGAGGGCCCGCCGCTGCGCGGGACGCGGCGCCGCGCGGGACCACAACTTCGACGCGCCCAAACCGACGAGCCACGCCACGCCGACGGAAGGCAGATAGAGGTAGCGTTCGGTGAAAACGTTGTCCGCCCACCCAGTGGGCGTTGAGGACGGGCGCCAGCGTGGCAAAGAACCACAAGATCGCGAAGGAAGCGAAGCGGACGTTTCGTTCGCGGCTGCGCCAGCAGACCAAGAAAAGGGCAGCGAGCGCAAGGAGGACCAGCAGGCCGGCGAGAACGCGAAGATCAAACAGGCTCGTGCTCGGGTGGAAAACGTAAAAGGCGCAAAGCCGCACCGGCCAGAGGAGCTTGCCAACGTACTGGCCGACCAGCGCGATGGCGGAGAGCACTATTTGCTGCGGGGTGACCTGGCGAAACTTCTCTTCCGGCGCCAGCGCTCCCAGAAAGTGGATGCGGAAGAGCACGTAGGCCACGCCGACGAGCCACAGCAGACCGTAACGGGCCAGCTTCTGGGAGGTAGTTGTTTCGGAGCGGTCCTCGCGGTAGAAGTGCTCATAGACAGTGGCGAGGGCCGGCAGAGTCATCGCCTGCTCCTTGGAAAGCAGGGCGAGAATAAAAGCGACCACCATGGCGGCCAGCGTGGGCTCCGAACGCCCGCCCCCCGGCCTCGCCACGGCTAGAAAGAACCCAAAGGTGAGGAGATAAAAAAACGTGACCTCGAGGTCCGTTACCGCAGCAATCCAGGCCACCGACTCGGTGTGAACCGGATGCAGGGCGAACAGAGCGCCGGCGACGAAGGCCCATACGCGGTCCCCGGTCAGACGCTCGGTGAGCACAAAGACGAGGCAGACGACGAGCACGTGGAGCAAAAGGCTGACCAAGATGGAAGCCGTAAGCCTGCATACCGAACAGCTTGTAGCAGACAAGGTATCCTAGCGTCATCATCGGCCGATAGTAATTGGAGACGGTCACGCCGCTGAAAGACCAAACGTTGGTGGTAAAGATTTCCTTCAGGTAGCGGAAGCTCCGGACGTACGGATTCTGCAATCACCTGGGTGTCGTCGTCATAGACAAAGCCGTTGAACAGAATGTTGAGATAAGGCAGGGTGGCGCAGGCCACGAGGGCCGCGATGAGGAGTGCGCGGGCGCGATCCAGCCGGGACGCGGCCCGCTCCGGCCGCCGCGGGCGGCGCTTGAGGAGTTTTCCTGACTTTGGCCGCCGGCGTCGAGACCGCTTCGCCGAGCTGCCGGTCGGCTGCGGCGCCCTCGCCGGCGCGCCAAACTGAAGCTCGTCCACCGAGTTTTTTGCCCGGATGCCTTCTTCATCGAGATCATGCGAATCAAAATCACTAACCTGCCCGGCCCATGACCTCGGGCGTAAAACACAGGGTATAGGCCGACCTAGGGCACGGTGCCGGCGCTCTGTTGTCTGCAGCTTCTGGACCGCTGCCAGCGCCCGCGCATTGTTCGGATCTCTTGCGAGCCCGGCTTCGTACTGGCTCAGAGCCTCGCCATTACGGCCCGCGGCCATGAAAACATAGCCCAATCCGAAGTGGGCGTTGCTGTCAGACTCATCCAAGCTGAGGGCGTTCCGAAAATCGCGCTCCGCCGTCCTCCAGAGCGCCCCGGCGAGTATCGATCTCGCCAAGAAAGTCGTAGGCAAGCACGTTCGGCTCATTGCGGATGGAATCGCGGAACTGATCTTCAGCCTCACTCACACGTCCTTCTTCGAGGAAAAGGCGGCCAAGCTCATTGAGAACACGGTAGTCGAGCGACGAAAGCGCGAGTGCCAGCCTAAGCTCGCGCTCGGCCGGGCCCGGCATTCCCATGAGCCGGTACGTGTTGCCCAGATTGCGATGCGGATCAGATAAATTCGGCTTCAGCTCAATTACCCGCTTGAAAAACCCGGCCGCCTCAGAGTATTGCTTCTTCCGGCCCGCCACCAAGCCCATATTGTTGAGCGCGTCGATGTTGTTAGGATTCCGGGAGAGCACACCTCGCCACACGCTCTCAGCTTTGTCCCAGGCGCCGGTGTGCCAGTAAACACCGCCAAGGTCGTTTGAGATGATGTACGAATCGGGTGAGAGTTCGAGGGTCCGGGTGTACAGCACGAGATCATTTTTCCAGTCGCGGTTGCGGACCGCGATGCGGGCGGCGAAAAGGCCGCACACCGCCAAACCGGCGAGCGCGAGCGCCCGCCGCTGCGCACGATGCGGCGCCGCTCGACGGCCACAACTTCGAGACCCCGAGGCCAACGAGCCACGCCACGCCGACAGAAGGCAGATAGAGGTAACGTTCGGTGAAAACGTTGGTGCCGACCCAGTGGGCGTTGAGGACGGGCGCCAGCGTCGCGAAAAACCACACGATAGCGAAGGAAGCGAAGCGGACGTTCCTGTCATAGCTGCGCCAGCAGATTAAGAAAAGGGCAGCGAACGCAAGGAGAACCAGCAGGCCGGCGAGAACTCGAAGATCGAACAGGCTGTTGCTCGCGTGGAAAATGTAGAAGGCGCAGAGCCGCACCGGCCAGAGGAGCTTGCCAACGTACTGACCGACGAGCGCAAAGGCTGAGAGCACGATTTGCTGTGGCGTGAGCTGCTGCGCCTTCTCTTCCGGGACCAATCCTCCGAGAAAGTGGATGCGGAAGAGTATGTAGGCCGCGCCGACGAGCCACAGCAAACCGTAGCGGGCCAGTTTCTGGGCGGTAGTTGTCTCGGAACGGTCTTCCCTGTAGAAGTGCTCATAGGCAGTGGCCAAGGCCGGCAGGGTCATTGCCTGCTCTTTTGAGAACAGGGCAAGAAGGAAGGTTATCGCCATGGCAGCCAGCATGGGCTCCGAACGCCGGCCCCCCGGCTTGGCCACGGCTAAGAAGAACCCGAAGGCGATCAGATAAAAAAACGTGAGCTCAAGGTCCGTAACCGCGGCTATCCAAGCTACCGATTCGGTGTGAACCGGATGCAGGGCAAACAGAGCACCGGCAGTGAAGGCCCACACGCGGTTTCCTGTCAGACGCTCGGTGAGGACAAAGACGAGGCAGACGACGAGCACGTGGAGGACAAGGCTGACGAGATGGAAGCCGTAAGCCTCCATTCCGAAGATCCGGTAGCAAAGAAGGTATCCCAGCGTCATCATCGGCCGATAGTAGTTGCCGACGGAAGTCAAGCCTCTGAACGACCAGACGTGGGTGGTAAAGATTTCTTTCAGGTGCCGGAAGCTCCGGACGTAGGGATTGTGCATCACCTGGCTGTCGTCGTCATAGACAAACCCGTTGAACAAGATGTTGAGATAAGGCAAGGTGGCGCAAGCCACCAGAACCGCGATGAGCAGTGCGCGGGCTCGATCCGGCCGGGACGTAGCCTGCTCAGGCGCCGGGGTCGGAGCCTGAGGCGTTTCTCTGACCTTGGCCGCCGACGTCGCAACCGGTCTGCGAATTGCGGAGCGGTTCCGGCGGCTTGGCCCGCGCGCCAAACCGAAGGTCCCCGATTGAGTTTTTCGCCGGGATGCGTTCTGCATCGAGATCATCCCCAGGTTGTATTCGGCCCCTCTGAAGGCCGAGCCGTCCCCTCCGCTCCCGTCCTTCGGCATCCATGCCGCCCTCAGGCATGTACGCGATCATGGCGCCCGGGAGTACCCTCCCCGGGGGCGAGCCCACAGGACGTCCTATTCATAACCTGCCAAGGTGAAGAACAATCGCGCTGTAGCGGTGGAGCACCAGGTCATCGTTGACCTGATCGAGCGTAATTTTCACAGGCCTCGTGAGGGCTTGTCACTACTCGCAGAAGCATCGAGTCAAAGCGCTCTGCCACCGAACGCCAACTGTGCTCACTTTCGACCAGGCGCCGGCCGGCTTGGCCCAAACGATTCCGCGTGCCGGGGTCTCGCAGAAGGCTCACGATCTTCTGCGCGAAGTCCTGCTTTTCATCCGCAAGCAGGATGTTCTCGCCGTCCCGCACGGGTAATCCTTCCGCGCCGATGGGAGTCGAAACCACGGCCTTCCCCATGGCCAAGGCCTCGAAGATCTTAAGCCGGGTACCACCTCCCACCCGCAAGGGAACGATGTACACAGAAGCGTCTCGCACGTAGGGCCGGACGTCTTCCACTTCGCCGGTCACCTTTACCCCGTTCTTCTTTGCGGCCAGTGACCGCACGCGGAATGAGGGATTACGTCCGACGACCCAGAGGACGGTCTCAGGGAGCTGCTCGTGGACGCGCGGCAGTATCTCATCGGCAAAATAGCAAATGGCGTCCTCGTTGGCCATCCAATCCATGGCGCCAGTAAAGACCAGTGTGTATGGCTGTTCGTTACCCGGCTCAACACGGAAATACTCG
Organism: uncultured Acidobacteriota bacterium; assembly: GCA_963765485.1. Lineage (GTDB taxonomy): Bacteria > Acidobacteriota > Terriglobia > UBA7540 > UBA7540 > CAVROP01. Next base: position 164,784 of record CAVXWN010000017.1, read on the forward strand.
ACATCGACTCCCGTGGGGATGACGGTGATCTTCGATGGCGCGAGGAAACGCGCGAAAACATCGCGGTCGGCGTCCGAGACCGTGAGCACGTGATCAGCTCTATCGAGGTATCGCCTCTCCAACCGTGACATGGCGCGATACTCACGCCAACAGGCAGCCTTCCAGAGTGGATTCCGTGCCACCTGGTAATGCCGCTGCCAGATCATGGCCTCCACGTTGTGGGTGAAGACGATTTTGGGGCAAGATGAATCCCAGGGGATAACTCCCACAGGAGTGAGGAAGTCACAAATAATGACATCGTAAGCGTTGCTCTCAGCCAAGTCACGGAGACTCTCGGCTACCCCCGGGCGGTAGTACTTCGCCAGGCAATGAGGGTACGGCGACAAAAAGATGACGGGCGTAGTCCACATAATCGGCAAAGCTTCTTGTGGAAGGAATCTCCAGAGGTTGGCATACGACACGAGAGAAGACCTTCGCAAGCTCTTGGTGGCGGTCGTTCGCTTGCGCCGGATAGAATGTGAAAAGGGTAATCTGGTGCCGGTGAGCCAGTTCTCTCAGGATGTGGAAGCTCCGTATGCGGCCCCCCACATCGAGAGGGACCAGACCGCCTGCCTTGACCCACAGAATCTTCACTTTCGCATCCAGCTACCAGCAGATTCCCTGGTACTCCCCTGCTTGATCAGCGCGCCGGGCCTTCTCCAGGTTAACTAAGTCGATCACAATTTGCTGGGGACGAAGGCGGCCAGCCAGATCGACTCTGTCCACCGCCCGCGTGCCAACCACCACGACTTCAGCCGACGCCACCACTTCCTCAAGTTCGTAGACCAGCAACGACGCAAAGTGTGGAATGACTTCTTCGATGTACTGCCGGTTCGCACCCACTAACCGTCCCAGCGCCACGTCCTCGTCCCAAATGCGAATCTGGCAGCCCTCTCCAAGGAGCCGCTTGGCGAGTTGGACTTGGGGGCTCTCGCGCAAGTCGTCCGTCCCGGCCTTAAAACTCAAGCCGAGCAGTCCCACTTGTTTCTTGCGCGTGTTCAGGACGGCCTCGACAGCGCGCTCGATGTGCTCGCGGTTACTGGGCAGGACCGATTCAAGCAAGGGAAGCTTCAGATCCAGTTCCTTCGCGCGATACGTCAACGCCCGGAGGTCCTTGGGCAAGCACGATCCGCCAAAGGCAAACCCGGATTTGAGATAGGCAGGAGAGATATTGAGCTTGGTATCGGAAATCAGAATATCGGTTACGGCCTGCGCATCCACCCCGAGGTACTTGCATAGCGTGCCGATTTCGTTGGCGAAGCTCACTTTCAGAGCATGAAAGGCATTGCAGGAGTATTTCACCATTTCAGCTACACGGATGGAGGTCTCGAAGATCCGGCTCTGTGCCCATTGGTAAAGCTCCCGCAGGGTCTCCAGGTGCTCCGGGCGAGCCGCCCCGAGAACCGAGAACGGCGGCTCAAAGAAGTCTGCGACGGCGCTCCCTTCGCGCATGAATTCCGGGTGGTAACAGACAGCAAAATCGGCTCCTGCGCGCTTGCCGCTGCCGGCCTCCAGCGTCGGAATCGCCAGAGTCTCCGTGGTCCCCGGCAGAACTGTGCTTCGCAGTACGACCCAGTGGTAGGAGGTTTTCTTGCTCAGCCCTCGCCCGATCTCTCGACAGACGTGCTCGACGTGACAGAGATTCAGCTTTCCGTTCGGGAGGCTGGGCGTCCCCACACACAGAAAGGAAATATCCGATTCCGAGATGGCTTGGCAGGCATCCGTGGTGGCGCGCAGGCGAGACACTTGGCAGGCCTTTGCCACAAGTTCATCCACGCCTGCTTCCACGATGGGGCTATGCCCCGAGCCCAGCATCTCCACTTTCTTAGGGTTGACATCAACCCCGATCACGTTGTGTCCCAGATGGGCAAAACACGCTGCTGTTACCGAGCCAACGTATCCCAAACCAAAAACGCTTATCAACTGCGGAACTTTTCCCACGGGGCTTTTCCCCCTTCGGAATTCATAGACCTAGGAACGAGTTGCGTGCGCCATTGCTGATGGAAGACACAAACGCAGAGCCGCCTCATTATACAGTTTTTCTCTGCCTCAACACAGGGTACTATGTTACCAAGCAATGACACAAAGACGAGACCAACTGAAGGGACTGTGGACTCGCTTAGCCGGCATGAGTTGGGACGAGATCCACACACGTGCCGGTCAGGAATTCTCTAAACGCTGGGATGCGACTGTTTACCACTTAGGAGGCGGCCGGGCAGGTGAGCGGCAGCAGCCCATGGCTGCGCGCGGAGCCTCCTTCTTTTTCCAACCGGAAGACATCCCCCGGGTTGCGACAATTCTTTATGAGAGACTTCCCCAAGAGACCGGACAGATCATTGCACAGGCGGAGCAGATCTGCCGGCACCGATTCGATCTGTTGGGCTACGATGACTTGCATTATGGGCAGGAGATCGATTGGCATCTAGACGTGGTGCACGGGAAACGCGCACCCCGGCGGCCCTGGTACAAGATCCGCTTCCTGGACTTCGATCAGTTTGGCGACCACAAAATTATCTGGGAACTGAATCGGCACCAGCATCTGGTCACTCTGATCAAGGCCTATCATCTCACTCGGGATGAACGTTTTGCTCGCGAACTGGCCGGGCAATGGTACCACTGGCAGCGGGAAAACCCTTATCCCATCGGCATCAATTGGGCAAGTAGCCTGGAAGTAGCTTTCCGAAGCTTGGCGTGGCTGTGGGTCTACCATCTCCTCGCCGGCTGCCCCGCTCTGCCACAGCATTTCGGAGAAGATCTGCTCCGTGCCCTGGCGCTTCACGCCCGGCACATTCGATGCTATCTTTCCACTTATTTTTCACCCAATACTCACCTCCTGGGTGAGGGTGTTGCCCTCTACTTCCTCGGCACTCTTTGCTCTCAGTTTGCCTCGGCTGAGCGCTGGCAAAGCCTTGGCTGGCGAATTATCCTCCGAGAAGCTGAACGGCAGGTGCAAGCCGATGGGATGCACTTCGAACAGTCCGTCTATTACCACGTGTACGCGCTGGATTTCTTTCTCCATGCGCGGTGCCTAGCTGCGTGCAACCAGGCTCCCTTGCCGTCAGGGTTCGACCGGAAGATTGAAAACATGCTGGAGATTTTGGCGGGAATAAGCCAAGCAGGCGTCACTCCGAGGCTAGGGGATGATGACGGCGGACGCGTTTTCAACCCCCGCCGCAACCGTGCCCAGCATCTATTGGACCCGCTGGCGCTGGGAGCGGCGGTCTTCGGCCGCGCGGATTTCAAGGCTGCGAGTCCCGGGCTTACCGAGGAAATGATCTGGCTTTTGGGGGCCCAAGGGGTTGCTAAGTTTGACCAACTCCGGCCACTTTCACCCTCCGTCGCTTCAATCCGCTATGAGCCCAGCGGGCTCTGCGTGATGGCTGATTCGGAACCGGTGCGGCGCCAGTTGCTCATTGATGCTGGTCCCCAGGGGCACGGGAATGCGGGGCACGGTCACGCGGATGCTTTGGGAATTCAGGTAGCCGTGAATGGGCAGGAATTGCTGTCCGACGCAGGAACCTTCTGTTACGTTCCGAGCAACAAGCGCGACCACTATCGAGGCACCTCCGCCCACAATACGCTGTGTGTTGATGGTCTGGACCAAGCCGAATCCAACGGGCGGTTTTCCTGGCGTGCTTTACCCGAGGTTCGAACCCGGCGTTGGGTAGCAGGAAAAACCTTCGACCTATTCGAGGGAAGCCACACCGGCTACACTCGACTCCCAATACCGATGGTCCATCGCCGGTGGATTTTCAACCTGAAATCGCGATTTTGGATGGTGCGGGACCGCGTGGAAGGAGAGGGACAACACAGTCTCGACATTCGCTGGCATGCAGCCCCCGCCCTCGGCGTGCAGCACATGGACTCCAAGGTCACTGTCCTCGCGGGCGACGACAAGGCGGGTCTGGCGTTCCTATCGCCGGACGGGCATGGGTGGTCTAAGGAACTTAGCCGCGGGAACGTATCGCCGGTATATGGGAGAGAGGAATCCGATCTTGTCCTCTCCTTCCACAGGCAGGCACAACTTCCCGCTGAGATGGCTATTCTCTTGCTCCCCCTGGGCTTCGGATCCGGAGAGACCGGAACGTTGACGCAGGCGACGGCTGGCCCAGAGTCTGTTCCTGTGCACTGCTTCTTTTATGAAATGCAGCATGAATGCAGCCATATCTTCTTTGCGGAGTGCAACCGGCGTTGGGAGTTCGGGCCCTGGTCGAGCGATGCGGCTTTCCTTTACTGTGGAGTCGTCCCGCGCGAGGGCAGCGTGCACTGGGTGCTGTGCGAAGGCAGTTATATTGACGCGGCTGGACAACGAGTTGTCACCTGCAGTCGCCCCGTAGAACGGTGGGAGTGCGTCTGCAGAGGAACCGAGCGACTGGTGTTCTGCTCGGAAGAATCTGCGGTCACCCAGGTACTCGATAACATGATCGGACGGTGCGAATTGCTTCGGCAATGCGGGCGCCCCCATACCCAGGGCGGGAGGGCCGGCTAGTTATGTGTGGGATATGCGGACTGATGTATACGGACCGCAGCCGGAAAGTGCTGCGCTCCTCGCTCGAGGCCATGAACAGTCAGATCGTGCATCGAGGACCCGATGAGGATGGCTTCTACGTGTGCGGAAACATCGGGCTCGCCATGCGCCGCCTGAGCATCATCGACCTTCAGACGGGCCAGCAGCCGGTGACCAACGAGGCAGGGACAGTCTGGATCGTTTTCAATGGCGAGATTTACAACCACCAGGAACTGCGCCAGCAGTTGGAGTCCCGAGGCCACCGTTACCGGAGCCGCAGCGACACCGAAACCATCGTGCACCTCTATGAGGAGTACGGGCGCGATTCTGTCAAGCAGTTGCGCGGCATGTTCGCTTTTGCGATTTGGGACAGTCGCACGCGATCCCTTTTCGTGGCCCGCGACCGGTTAGGCATCAAGCCGTTCTATTACCGGTACACCCCCGGGACTTTTCTATTCGGTTCCGAGATCAAGGCCATTCTGGCATTTTCTGGAGTGACCGCGGACTTCAATCGAAGCGTCCTGCCGGAATATCTTGCCTTTGGTTACCTCGCCGGAGTTGAGACGTTCTTTACCGGCATACATAAGCTGCTCCCTGGTCACACTTTGGAATTAAACGAGGGCGGGGAGCTCATGATTGAGCCCTACTGGGATCTCCAATTTAGGCGCGACGAAGACTCCCATTCCAAGAGTTACTACGTTCGAAATTATCGTGAGATGCTTGAACAGGCCGTTTCGAGCCATCTGATGAGTGACGTTCCGCTCGGCATGTTCCTGAGTGGCGGCCTTGATTCGAGCGCAGTCGCGGCTCTGATGACCAAGCTTCGGCGGGAGCCTATTGAAACCTTTTCGGTGGGCTATGAGGAGGTCCCTTACAGCGAACTCTCTTACGCGCGGGAACTGTCCACGCACATTAAATCGCTGCATCACGAAGTGAAGGTGAGCCGGCAAGCCTTCTTCGACGCCTTGCCCAAACTCATCTGGCACGAAGATGAGCCGATCGTCTGGCCATCCAGCGTCGCTCTTTATTTTGTCGCGAAGCTGGCGAGGGAACGCGTGACGGTGGTCTTGACGGGTGAGGGAAGTGATGAAACCCTGGCGGGTTATACACGCTACGCTTGGACGCTATGGAATACGCGGCTGGACCGGATTTATCGCGCCCTGAGCCCGTCAGGAGTACGCCGGGCGCTCCGCGAAGTCCTCGCGGGATCCGCGTGGCTGAGCCCGGGCCTTCGCAGGCGGCTCCAACACACTTTTCTGGCTCGAGACGGGGCCTCGTGGAATTCGTTCTATTTCGACAATTTCTACTCAGCCTTTTCCGAAACTGAGCAGGCCAATCTACTCCGTGACGAGCAGCGACCGGTTTCTGGCGCCGCCTACCGGAATTCTCTGGCGTGCTGGGAGAAGTGTTCAGGAGACCTTCTCTTCCGGCTTCTTTACAGCGACATCAAGACTTATTTGGTGGAGTTGCTCATGAAGCAGGACAACATGAGCATGGCAGCTTCGATTGAGAGCCGGGTGCCCTTCCTGGATCATGTCTTGGTGGAATTCGCCGCCAGCATCCCGTCCGAGTTCTCTACCCGAGGATTGGCCGGTAAATGCATCTTGAAGTCGGCTGTGGAAGACCTCTTGCCGAGATCCATTATCTATCGGCGCAAAATGGGCTTTCCCACTCCCTGGCGAAGCTGGCTAGCTGGGCCGCAGTTGGATGCCTTGGAGAATATGCTTGCAGAACCCCGCTCGCAAGCTCGCGGCCTCTTCAAGCCTGAAGCGGTGCGTCAACTGTTCGCCGAACACCGGCGGAACACAAGGGACCACTCCGACCGCATCTGGCGGCTCCTGAACCTGGAACTCTGGCAACGCGTCTTCCTTGACCGGGACCCGGCATTGCAGTACTAATGCAGCAGAACCTGCCTCGCATTTGAATGTTACTCTTCAATTCCTGGCAGCCCGCGATCAGAAATGGGAGGAGGCTCGCCGTCAACGGTCACCGCGCAGGCAGCACGCGGAATCAGATTTCAGGCTCATAATGTTTGCGACGGAAGCGGACAAGGAAGGGGTTATTTCCACGACGGGAGCCCACCTCAAAGGCAAGCGGAGAACGAGACTGAAATGCTGACCAACATCCAAATTCGAATTCTAAAGTGGATCTCTCGCGGGGCCCCCGGTTGCTGTAGCGGGTGCGTTTACGAAGGCAGGTCGAAACTCGCGGTTCTGATGGAGGATGAATTCTTCACCAAGATCGCGGGGAAAGTTATCATCGACTTCGGCTGTGGAGAAGGGGCACATGCCGTTGAAATGGCTAAAAGGGGCGCCAAGCGCGTGATCGGCATTGATCTCCGTCAGGACGTTCTACAAACAGCCAGACAGAAAGCGCTGGATGCAGGTGTTCAAAATACTTGCTTTTTCGCACCTTCGACGAAGGAGCTTGCAGACATTGTCGTTTGCGTGGACGCCTTCGAGCACTTCGCCGACCCCGCCGAAGTCCTGCGTATCATGAACACGCTCTTAAATCCAGCAGGCGAGGTGCTGGCCAGTTTCGGGCCAACCTGGTATCACCCATTGGGCGGGCATCTGTTTTCCGTTTTTCCCTGGGCACACCTAATATTCAGTGAGAAGGCCCTTATCGGTTGGCGCTCCACGTTTAAGACGGATGGTGCAACGCGATCCAGCGAGGTGGCCGGAGGCTTGAACCAAATGACGATTGCGAAATTCGAGGGGTTGGTAGCGGGCAGCCCTCTCAAGTTCGCCAAGCTCGAGCTTGTGCCCATCAGGAAGCTCCGACGTTTTCACAACCGCTTCACGCGCGAATTCACAACCGCCGTTGTTCGCTGCCGTTTGGTCAAACGAACATGATGGCGAAAATGGGCCGAGCAAGGTCTACCGCCTCGCAAAACGTGTCGGTCCGGCGCTCTCCGCACGAACGATCATGCGTTCAGGGCTAGTGCGCGAGGCGATCTCGACCTTTCCACCAGTGTTGTCAAATCCGTTCGTCACCGTCACAGACTTGGTCGCGGGTAGGTGCGAGCACCTTCCCCGAAAGTGGAGTCGTAGATGATCGGCGTTGCAGATTGCCGCGTCCGTGCGCCGAATGGCAATCGCGCGGTCTTCATCCAACTCGCCCACAAAGTTTGTGTGGAAAATCACCCGGGGCGCGTAGAGGTGGCCTTTCGAGTAGCCTCCTCGCCATTCCATCGTGGGTTCGAATTGGAAATGGGGACACATTTTGGGTCAAAGTAATGGATTCAGCTGGGCCTCATTGCTGCTCCGTTCTTGCAGTTGGGAAGAGCTTTGGGTTATTGTGTCTTATCTATGAAGGTCATCAACGTCGGCGGTGCTCGCCCCAACTTTGTGAAGATCGCCTCCCTCGTTCGGCGCATGCAAGACGAGCCGAAGATCGAACAGATTTTGGTGCATACGGGCCAGCACTACGACGAAACGATGTCCAAGCAATTCTTTGACGATTTGGAGATTCCCCGGCCGAATATCAATCTAAACGTCGGGTCGGGCACGCAAGCGGAGCAGACAGCGGAAGTCCTGAAGAGGTTTGAGCCGGTCGCCATGAACTACCGGCCGGACGTTGTTGTTGTGGTAGGCGACGTGAATTCCACGATTGCCTGCGCCCTCGCAGCCAAGAAAATTGGCGTGGACGTCGCTCACGTTGAAGCGGGTTTGCGCAGCTTCGACCGGACGATGCCGGAAGAGATTAATCGTGTGTTGACCGACGCTATCTCCGACCTTCTCTTCATTACCGAAGAAAGCGCAGAGCGGAACTTGGCCCGCGAGGGCATCCCCGCGGAGAAGATATTCTTCGTCGGAAACGTGATGATAGATACACTCCTAGCCCACAAAGGGAAGGCGGAGAGTTCCACAATCCGCTCTCGCTTGGGTCTCGACCCCAGCGCTTGCCGGTATGCTCTTGTGACCTTGCACCGGCCCAGCAACGTCGATGACCCGGTGACGTTGAAATCGCTGCTGGGGGCTTTGGCGGAAGTTGCGGCGCGGTTCCGGGTGGTCTTCCCGATTCATCCGCGCACCCGGCGGCGTATTGAAGAGGCCGGGTGCCAGCGCTATTTGAGATCTGACCGCCTCCTGGCCATCGAGCCCCTGGGCTACCTTGATTTCCTGAATCTGATGAGCCATGCCGCCCTTGTCATAACCGACTCGGGGGGAATCCAGGAGGAGACCACCGTCCTCGGCGTCCCGTGTCTGACGGTACGCCCAAATACGGAGCGCCCCGTCACAATTGAAGAAGGAACGAATCGCCTTGTAGGTTCTGATCCGGGAAGGATTATCGAAGAGATCGCGGAGCTTTCCATGGGCGGAGGGAAGCCGCCTCGCATTCCAAAGTTGTGGGACGGGCACGCCGCCGAAAGAATCGTTAGGGCGCTGATCGACCGGTACGGTGCCGGCAAGGGACAGTATCCCAATGTCGCCACAGAGAAGATAAAGAGTCCCTCGCAAGCCTGCTAGCCTCCTCTTTCAGAACGGCAAACCGTGTTCGCCGGCATCTCCGGCGCAGGTTGGGAGCTAAAAAGTGAACGCGCTGACTGAGCAGGGGAATGGTGCCACCAATCAACCCTCCCCACCGGCAGGGGTTGCTTCAGGAGTTCTGTCACCAGGTGTTCGGGACTTCTACAAGCCGTTGATCGGAGGAATCGCTTGGACCGCCGGGGCGAAGTGGGCTACCCAACTGCTGACCTGGGCCGCCACGTTCGTCGTCGCACGGCTGCTCTCGCCATCGGACTACGGCTTGGTGGGCATGGCGACGGTATACTTGGGGCTCATAATGCTCCTCAGTGAGTGTGGCTTCGGCGCTGCGGTCGTAACACTACGGAAGTTGACGGACGAGCAGATCGCTCAACTCAATAGCATGTCCTTGCTCCTCGGGGCTGGGGCTTTCGCGGTCTCCTTGGCCGCGGCGACCCCGTTGGGTTGGTTCTTCAAATCTCCGCAGCTTCCCGCGGTCGTGCTGGTGATGAGCACAGCCTTCGTGATGACCTCCTTCAAAACGGTTCCTTATTCCCTTCTACAGAGAGACATGCGATTCAAACGCTTGGCCATAATTGAGGCCTGCCAGGCGCTTGCCCAATCGTTCTCAGCACTCACCCTAGCCTGGCTAGGGCTAAGGTACTGGGCCCTGGTGGTGGCAGGGCTAATTGGGACTGCACTTTCCGTCGGCTTGCTAGTCACCTCTTGCCCGCACCGGTTCGCCCGGCCACACCTGGAATCTCTCCGCCATGCTCTGGGGTTCAGCCGGGATGTCGTTGTCAGCCGTTTGGCCTGGTACGGATACTACAGCACCGATTCCATCATAGCGGGCCGTTGGCTGGGGGAAGCTGCACTAGGAGCCTACACTCTGGCTTTTACCTTCGCCAATTTACCTGTGGAGCGGCTCACCGATCTTGTCACAAGAGTAACACCAGCAGTCTTTTCGAGTGTTCAGGAGGACCTCGATTCTCTGCGGCGCTACTTTGGCAACCTCACACAAGGAATCTCCCTCGTGACATTTCCTGCCGCCTTGGGGCTAGCGCTTGTTTCCAGGGAATTTGTGATGCTGGCCTTAGGCAAGAAATGGGAAAGTGCGATCCTTCCGCTGACGTTTTTGGCTTTGTTCGCCTCACTGAGGTCCATCATGACCCTTCCCCCTCAGGTGCTGTTGGTTGTGCGTGAATCGGGCTTCGTTATGTGGTGCAACGTGGTGTCTTTTGTCGTACTAACTGCGGCGTTTGTGGTTGGAAGCAAGTGGGGGATTACAGGAATTGCTTGCGCTTGGGCAGTCGTCTTCCCATTTATCTCGATTGTCCTTTCCTGGCGTACCCTTACGAAGATCGATATGACTCTACGAGAATATTTGGAAAGGCTGAAGCCGGCACTGAATGGGTCAATAACCATGGCGGCTGCGGTAGTAGCCGTGAAATGGGTTATCCCCACGACTCGGCCGCTCTATTTCCGCTTTGCTTGTGAGGTTACCGCCGGAGCCTTGGTGTACTTTTTAACTCTCTGGATGCTTCATCGAGCCCGGCTGCGGGGGTTCTTGCAGCTCATCAAGAGCATACGCCGCAACTCCCCATCTTGAATCTTCCGCTGGCCGCAGCAAGCTTCAGTCGGCCCGGTGAAGGTCATTCGCCACCCATTCCCGTAACAAACTTCTTGCGGTGGATGACAGCTAACTGGAGAAACCTCTCATGCCGTTCCGCCATACTGGGGGATGTTCGCTGGAGGAAGTGATTAGTCCGAAGCACTAGAAAACGGATGAACGAATTCCAAACCTCCGTGTGTGGGACGGAAAGCTTCTTACAAGCGGTCTCCAAGATGAGGTGAATCAGATCTGTCCAGGAGCTGTCCCCAAAGAATGCGGTCAAGAATTGCGAATCCGAGGGTCCCCGACGGCGCGCCTCTTCTCTCTCATCCACAACCACGGACGGGAGCGCAGAAAAGAGAAGACTGAAGACATCGTAGAGCGGCGGAACCCCTCGGACCAGGTGTTCCCAATCGACGACCGTGATCTTCTTATCGGAAGGGTTTAGAAACAGGTTTTCAATAGTGAAATCACCGTGCTGTACGCAGTCGGACTCGCTGCCTCTCCCGGAGCACAGTTCAGAAAGGACGCCGCTCTCACCCCCCTGTTTTTCTAGAGAGGTGCGAAATTGGATCGGCAGATCCCACCAGGAGGGATTGACTGCTTCAACTTCCCTTTCCCCGCGGAGCAACAATGCCAATTCCAGGCCGATGTCAAGGCAGCGGGGAAGCACCCCGCGGGCACTGGCTAACTGCCGGCGCCAGGGTAAATCGAACATGAGGCGGGAAATCTGGCTACCCGCTGCCGGGGACTCAGCCGTACACCACAATTCACCCTGTCTAAACAGACCTAGCGCCTCCGGCACCGAGAATGGGGGGACCTCCCTGCCGGCTAGACGCGTCTTCACGAGCTTGAGAGCGCGGAGGCTCGGTTTCAACAGCAGCCCTCGTACCTTTCGTCGGGGCTGCCGTCCTTATGATCAGGGAGGGCGAGGTACAGCCTCCATTGAATACGCGGACAATACTCCTGCCGGCGTACCTATTGGTTGACAACCAGTAAACTGGATACTCGACCTTAGGGATGCTGCCCGGCGCAGCGGTTAAAAGTCCGCGCAGCGGCTCGACCGGAGGACACTCCGGATTCTTGGCATTGGAAGCCACGATCAAGAATTCCGGAATCATCCACGGGAGCAAGCCCGTCCTCGCCAACCAGGTCTTCGCCCGGCGCGGCCAAAGAGATCGTGCCGCCATCGATGGGTCACTCATTCTCCATCGCACACATTCCGCGACCAAAGCGCCCTCGAGCGGAACAAGCGAGTAGGGCTGATTGTAACCGGGTTCTGCCCAGTAGATTCGGGCAGTCGAGAATCCCGCCTCGGCCAACAGTTTTCGGTATCCAGCTTCGCTATAAGTGTACGTCCTGTATGAGCGCTGGGGGGTGCCCGTTATCCGGTAATGGGCGCGTTGGAAATGGCGAAGGAAAAAGCTGGCCAAGCGCCGGGGCATCAAGCTTGTGTACGGAAGGCCGGAATGATCCATTTCTCCCCGCAGGAGACCATAGCCGAAGCGATTCTCGATGCCTACCAACAGCTTTCCCCCAGGCTTCATGAGCGTCCTCATTTTCCTGAGGAACTCCAGTTGAAGATCACGGGGATCTCCCCCTTCCTTCCATGCACCTACCCATTCCAGAATGCCATTCGCGACGATGAGGTCAAAGGACTCGTCGAAAAAGGGTGGGGCGAGACCACTGGCCTGAACAAGCTGGACATTGCCAATCCCTTCTTGCTCCAGACGGGTGCGAATGAACTCGACTCTTTCCGGGATGGCCTCCAGAGAGTAGACCTCCTTTACCGCGTAAGCCAGGGCGTGGGTGATTGCGCCGTGCCCGCTTCCCACATCGAGCGCGCTGGCGCCACTCTCCAGGCCGAGCAAGGACACCCAGGATGCCCGTTGAAAATCCAGAATGGAGGTTAGCGTGTCATCGTCGTCCGCAAAATGGCGAGCGACGGCTTCTCGCCAGCCGAGTTCCCTGGCGGCCCGGAGCAGGTCTAGGGCTTCCTCCTGACGAGCTTCGCCCCAATAGTACTCGGGTTCAAAGAAGCGCGGGACGCCGTTCCGAACAGGCCAGGACCGGCCACACTGCGGGCAGACCACGCTTGCCGGCTCGTTCCGCAAGCGAGCACCGCAGTCAAGGCATTTTAAAGGCATGACGGTAGAGGAGGCCTACTCGGAATCAAGGTTTAAGACCGGACGCGTGTTCCCCCAGAACTGAAGCGTCTGCCGCGGCTGTGGGCGTCTAAGACCAAGTCATTGGTTCGCGGCGTTCCCTCCAATGCGTGAGCGCCATGAGGTGCAAGACGTACAGGTGCCCGGCGCAGAATACCTCCGCCCGCATCTTGATTCTGGAGGGTCTCTATTGTCAAGACGTTTCTAACTATGGCGAAACCCCCGCAGTCGTCGCATTGACGGCACCGACGTTGGCGCCTATGTCCTTGCCATCCGTCCCGGCATTGTGGTAACGGCTCGTAGATCGCAGGGCGCAGGCTGCGACACTGTAAGTGCCACCGTTGCAATTCGTATAGTCGGTCAATTGAACGGCTGCCCAAGCTGCGGGGAAAGAGTTTCCTGACGGATAGCTGCTCGCGCTTCCACCCATGTCCACATTGTTGGTGAACACTGGAGAGGCGTAGTACGCCGCCAGCGCTGCCTTCCCAGTTCCTACGGCACTACCAAAGAATCCGTAGAGATTTTCGGCTTGGATGTTGTTCTCGAAGACGAAACCAGTTATCGGGTTAGTTGTATTGTCCCCAGTGAAGAACCAAGAGCTACCCGTCGAGATGCCCGTGTTGTGGTTGATCGTGATGTTGGCGGGAGGCGTTAGAACCGGACTAGCTTCCCCGTTAACGATTTGATACAGCCTCCCATCCGCCCCTCCCCAGGCTGTACCATTGATATCCCGCATCAGGTTGTCGTGGATGACGACGTTGGTCGTGGGCAGGCTGGTGTTGCTGCTGTCCTCGCCGGCGATGTTGAATCCACTCCCGGAATGCTGAAAGATGTTGTAGCGGAAGGTGATGTTTGAGACGGTACACCACGGGCATCCACCGCTCTGATTGCGTGGGGTGAACAGCACTCCAAAACCATTTTGCGCTTGAAGCCAGTTGTTCTCCAACACGTTCCCTTCCACCAGGACACGCTGGGCGTTCTTGAACTCCAGGAGATTCTTGATCTGCCACAGAATCCCCGCATAACTCGGATCATCGGACTTCCACGAGAGTGGCTTGAAGAAGTGATTCTGGCGAATCTCGATGTCCGAGTGCACGAGATTAGGTATTGTCGGGTCCGAGCCTCCAAAAATCACATTCTCAGCAGCAGCCTCCAAAAAGTTATTGCCGATTTTGATTGGGCCTGGACTGTTCCAAGCCCCAACCGCCTGTGTATCTTGCCCGGTGTCATGAAAATTCTCGAAATAGGAGTTGATGGCGGCAACATAAGCGCCATTAGCTGCTAAGCCCCTGCGAATGTTTCCCGCGGCGTTACCGTGCACGTAGCAGCGATCCAGAACGATATGGTTGGGCAGTGTCGCGACCGTCGTCTCCCCGTTGCCCACCACGAAAACGCCATAGTTGAGCGTGACGTTTGCGGCCAGCACCTAGTTCCACGCCCATAAACCAATAGTGACTCGCACTCTTGGCAGTCTGAAAGACAGCCGCGGAACTATTGGTCATAATCTTTGCGAGGACAGGGAAGTAAGCTGGTGTGATCCGCACACCCTGAGCCGGGAGCCTAGCATCTGATGCGTTGGTGCGGACGATGACCCATTTACCAGTTGCCATAGTGTGGGCCGGAAGTACGTCGTTCTCCGTGAATGTTACTCCCGAAGCCAGTTGGATGATCTCCCCCTTGGTGTCTCCGCCCTGCTGGTGGACGCCGTTCAGAGCCGCCTGCACGGTCACGTAATCGCATCCCGAGGCGCAGACGGTCTTGCCGATGTATCCCGAAGTGTCGGGGAATGTGGTGTCGATAAAGACTTGCGGGAGCTCGGGGTCACTCGGCCCCAAGGTGACGATGTTGAGGGTCAGATCGATTTGCACGGTCTGGGGGGTCGGGCTTGAGGAGTCGGCAACCTGCGCTGTGAAGCTCGCTTGGGTCGCTTCAGAGGGTATGCCGGATATCAGGCCGGTATGCTGATTGAGCGTGAGACCCGGCGGCAAGGATCCGGAGAGAAGACGCCGAGTGTACGGGGGTGTGCCCCCGGAGCAGGTTAGGGTTGCATGGTAGGGTACCAGGGGGTTACCATCCGCCAAGGTGCCGGATGGGGCACAGGCAAAAGATGTGGGGTTTGACGTCCCGCTCGTCTTGCTTGGCATGGGGTGGGCCGCCTGTCCGAAGGTCGCGAGAAGGCAGATCATTGCGAGGTCAGCCACCGTGCTAACGAGTGTGGCGATGACCCTTGGCTTTCCTTCGAGCACCCTTCCCATCGATGCCCTCCTGGCTTGGCCCACCGCGGCCACCTGCCCGACACGACTCAGGCCCATCAGCGCACGGCGCAATATTTTATTTCTAATATTCTCTCAACCTAATGGTGGCGCGTCTCCGTGGTCAACCCACTATTCGGCGTCTGAGGTCTCCTGACCCAAACGACGATTTGCGGTCATAGTGCGCCCCTCTGCCGTATAGTAGTTCGCCTCTCGGGCAACATTATACTGCTAGTGGAGTGTCTAGGAAGTTTGTTAATGAAATCAGCCCGATAGAATGTGGCCCACGGCGCAAGCCGTGGGCCGGCGAACCCTCCCTCATCCCCGTCCCCTTTGTCGCCGCGGCGACCGGAGAGGGGTGTCCCGCTGGGCGGGACGGGGTGAGGGCTCCTGTCCCCAGGGCTAACGCCCTATTTCGGCAGAGTCCGGGAAGTCATAACTTGCCTGCGGGCGATAGAGCAGGCCCTAGGCAAATAGCTCTAGCAGAAGGCCTTCGCTTAGCAGGATCAGATGGGCGGACTGGTTCACTTCACGCCGCGAGGGGCCCATGTGAGGGCGGCCGTCCACTCTGAGAACAACCGGTGCCTGAGCCTATACTTTCATCCAAAATCCTTTATGTGTACCGTTTTAAGACACAGGCGTCAACAGCAGTGCCACTAACAATGGTGGCCCGTTAGGGCGAAACCCCCGCAGTCGTCGCATTGATCGCATCAATGTTAGGCCCGATGTCCTTGCCATCCGTGCCAGCATTCTGGTATGGACTCCCTGATTGCAAAGCGCAGGCGCTGACTGAATAAGTCCCACCTTGACAGTTAGTAATATCTACAAAATCTACAGCGGCCCAGCTTGCCGGGAAAAAGCTCCCTGACGGATAGCTGCTCGCGCTTCCACCCATGTCCACATTGTTGGTGAACACTGGAGAGGCGTAGTACGCCGCCAGCGCCGCATCCCCGGTTCCTACGGCACTACCAAAGAATCCGTAGAGGTTTTCGGCTTGGATGTTGTTCTCGAAGACGAAACCAGTTATCGGGTTAGTTGTATTGTCCCCAGTGAAGAACCAAGAGCTACCCGTCGAGATGCCCGTGTTGTGGTTGATCGTGATGTTGGCGGGAGGCGTTAGAACCGGACTAGCTTCCCCGTTAACGATTTGATACAGCCTCCCATCCGCCCCTCCCCAGGCTGTACCATTGATATCCCGCAGCAGATTGTCGTGGATGCTGATGTTGGTGGTAGGCAGGCTGGGATCATTACTGTCTTCGCCTGAAATGTTGAACCCGCTGCCGGAATGCTGGAAAACGTTGTAGCGGAAGGTGATGTTTGAGACGGTGCACCACGGGCATCCACCGCTCTGATTGCGTGGGGTGAACAGCACTCCAAAACCAACCTGTGCTTGAAGCCAGTTGTTCTCCAACACGTTCCCTTCTACCAGGACACGCTGGGCATTCTTGATCTCCAGTAGATTCTTGACCTGCCACAGAATCCCCGCATAACTTGGATCATCAGACTTCCACGTGAGAGGCTTGAAGAAGTGATTCTGGCGAATCTCAATATCTGACACCACGAGATTGGTGATCGTTGGATCACTCCCACCGAAGAGTGTGTTTTCTGTTGAGGCTTCGAGAAAGTTGTTGGCAATCTTGATGGGGCCGGGGCTGTTCCACGCAGCAATGGCCTGAGAGTCCTGCCCTACCTCAGCGAAGTTGAACAGGTAGCTGTTCACGATGGCTATACTTGTCCCATTGGCCGCTACGCCCCGCCTGGTACCGTCGCTGCTGTTCATGCTCCCCCACATGTAACAACGGTCAATGACGATGCTGGCGGGCAAGGTGGACGTGCTCGTATCTCCGCTACCTATGGTAAAAACCCCATAATTTGTTACCACGGTAGAGTTCACACCCATTCCGATGCCCATGAACCAGTAGTGATTTGCGCCGTTAGCAGTCTGAAACGCCGCAAGGCTGTTATTAGTCACGATATTGGCGAGCACCGAAGCGTAACTCGGCGTGATGCGTACCCCTGCGGCGGGCAGATTGGAAGCAGCCGTATTGGTGGTGATGATAATCCATCTCCCGCTTGCCATGGTGTAAGCCGGGAGGGTGTCGTTCTCGGTGAACGTGACTCCCGAGGCCAATTCAATGATCTCGCCCCTTGTGTCTCCACCTTGATTGTGAATGTCGTTCAGAGCCGCCTGCACGGTCACGTAATCGCATCCCGAAGCGCAGACGGTCTTGCTGATGTATCCCGTGGTATCGGGGAATGTGGTGTCGATAAAGACTTGCGGGAGCTCGGGGTCACTCGGCCCCAGGGTGACGATGTTGAGGGTCAGATCGATTTGCGCGGTCTGGGGGGTGGGGGTTGAGGAATCGGTGACTTGCGCGGTGAAGCCCGCTTCGGTAGCTTCGGACGGTGTGCCGGATATCAGGCCGGTATTCGGATTGAAATTGAGGCCGGACGGCAAAGTTCCGGAAAGGAGACTCCAGGCGTACGGGGGTGTGCCCCCGGAGCAGGTCAGGGTTGCATAGTAGGGAACCAAGGGGTTGCCATCGGGCAAGGCGCCGGACGGCATGCAGAGTAGAGTCGATGGCGGGTCTGAGGACGCGCTGGATTTTGCAGCCTGGAAGGTGAACCCGGAGGTCAAGGTTCCAGTCAGTCCGTTCGAATTCGTCACCACGACGTTGACGGCTCCCGCCGATGACGCGGGCGTTATGGCTGTAATTAGGGTTGAGCTTTGCACCGTAGCTGAAGTCGCTGCTGCACTGCCGAAGATAACTGTCGCCCCAGCCAGGAAGCCCGTTCCCGTCAGGGTGACGGCCGTGCCCCCGGATGTGGGACCGCTAGCAGGTGAGACGCTGCTCAGGGTGGGCGGGCTCACGAAGGTGAAGGCACCGCTGAGGCTGGCGTTTTGGCCATTGGAATTGGTGACGGTTACGTTCACGGCCCCTGCCGAGGCGGCAGGCGTTGTGGCGGTAATTAGGGTTGAGCTTTGTACGGTGACTGAAGTCGCCGCTGCACTGCCGAAGATAACTGTCGCCCCAGCCAGGAAGCCCGTTCCCGCCAGGGTGACGGCCGTGCCCCCGGATGTGGGACCGCTAGCAGGTGAGATGCTGCTCAGGGTGGGCGGGCTCACGAAGGTGAAGGCACCGCTGAGGCTAGCGCTTTGGCCATTGGAATTGGTGACGGTTACGTTCACGGCCCCTGCCGAGGCGGCAGGCGTTGTGGCGGTAATTAGGGTTGAGCTTTGTACGGTGACTGAAGTCGCCGCTGCACTGCCGAAGATAACTGTCGCCCCAGCCAGGAAGCCCGTTCCCGCCAGGGTGACGGCGGTGCCCCCGGATGTGGGACCGCTAGCAGGTGAGATGCTGCTCAGGGTGGGCGGGCTCACGAAGGTGAAGGCACCGCTGAGGCTGGCGCTTTGGCCATTGGAATTGGTGACGGTTACGTTCACGGCCCCTGCCGAGGCGGCAGGCGTTGTGGCGGTAATTTGGGTTGAGCTGGCGACCGTGATCGCTGTTGCTGCTGCACTGCCGAAGGTGACTGTTAGCCCAGCCGCGAAGCCAGTCCCATTGATAGTCACCGCCGTGCCCCCCGATGTGGGACCGCTAGCAGGCGAGATGCTGCTCAGGGTGGGCGCGCTCACGAAGGTGAAGGCACTGTTGAGACGGGCGCTTTGGCCAATAGAATTCGTGACGGTTACGTTCACGGCCCCTGCAGAGTCGGCAGGCGTTGTGGCGGTAATTTGGGTTGAGCTGGCGACCGTGATCGCTGTTGCTGCTGCACTGCCGAAGGTGACTGTTAGCCCAGCCGCGACGCCAGTCCCATTGATAGTCACCGCCGTGCCCCCCGATGTAGGACCGCTAGTAGGCGAGATGCTGCTCAGGGTGGGCGGGCTCACGAAGGTGAAGGCACTGTTGAGGATGGCGCTTTGGCCATTAGAATTGGTGACGGTTACGTTGACGGCCCCTGCAGAGCCGGCAGGCGTTGTGGCGGTAATTTGGGTTGAGCTTTTTACCGCGACTGAAGTCGCCGCTTTCCCGCCAAAGGTAATCTTCGCCCCAGATTGGAAGCCATTGCCCGTGATGGTTACGTGAGTGCCCCCTGCGGTGGGACCACTAGCAGGCGAGATGCTGCTCAGGGTGGGCGGGCTCACGAAGGTGAAGGCACTGTTGAGGCTGGCGCTTTGGCCATTAGAATTCGTGACGGTTACGTTGACAACCCCTGCAGGCCGGGCAGGCGTTGTGGCGGTAATTTGGGTTGAGCTTTGCACGGTGACTGAAGTCGCCGCTGCACTGCCAAAGGTAACTCTCGCTCCAGCTTGGAAGCCCTTCCCAGTGATGGTTACGTGAGTGCCCCCTGCGGTGGGACCTTTTGACGGCGAGATGCTGGCAGGCTTCGGACTTCCAGACGGTGTAACCGCAGCCACGTTCCGAGCGTTGGCTGCCTGTTCGCAAATCGGTAGAACAAGGAAAATCGTGAAGCCGACAAGCGCCATAACGGTTTTGGCAGTGCGCATTAGCTCACGGAGCTGACGTCGCCGTCTGTTGATTAACATGGGGCCACTCCATTTGATAATTAGCTACCCGGAGTTTTCCGATAGCTAAATTCAACATCGTCCATTTTCTTGGGGCTTATAAGACAAATGAAATGGCACTAGAGTACTAGGAAACGGCCTCAAAACCTCGACGATAGGCGCGAAATTACTGGATTAAATTCGGGTGTAATGGGAACGCCTTGGTTAGGACTAAAGTACTACAGTAACATGTCATTCCGAGTGGTCATGGGGCGGCGGCCCACCCAATGAAATGAAAGTCATAGCCGTCGTCACCCCCGCGCAAGCGGGGGTCCCCGTCACGCCAGAACGAGCTGGATTCCCGATTTCGCGGCAATGACGGAGCGCCGATTCGACATTGCCCATGGCCTTGAGCGACAGCCGAAGGGCAGCGGGGAATCTCGCTATGGCCTGACGCGGAACGAGCTGGACGGGGGCAGAAGGATCGGCGAATGGTGATTGGAAGGATTTGAGCGCCGCTTAGTGCGAAGCCTGGGGCGGCGCGGCTGCGGGTAGGCAGAGGACATCGGAGCAACTTGGCATGTAGGGTTCGGGCTTGCCCAGGCCAAGCCGCCCCAAGGCAGGCCCCGCAGTCGGGTTGGGACAAGCCTCATGTTATGGACGACGGGCCGGATTTGTGTTTAACTTAAGAGCGCCACACGACATCATCCTGCCAAGAATCCTGGCGACGGAGGAACCATGGCAAGCTTTCTTGTGACCGGCGGCGCCGGGTTCATCGGCTCGGCGTTGGTCCATCGACTGGTTGGGCTGGGTCACTCGGTTCGGGTAGTGGACGATTTCAGCTCGGGCTTCAGAAGAAATCTTGAGAATTGCCTCGACCATATCGAACTAATTGAAGGTGACCTTTCCGAGCTTTCCGTTTGCACGTTATCCCTGCAGGGTGTGGAGTACGTGCTCCATCAAGCCGCAATTCCTTCCGTCCAGCGCTCCGTGGAAAACCCGATCAGGACCAATAATGCGAATGTGACTGCCACCCTGAATATGCTGGTTGCCGCACGGGATGCCCAGGTGAAGCGGTTTGTATTTGCAAGTTCCTCCTCTGTATACGGCGACACGGAGACGTTACCGAAGGTAGAAACCATGCCCGAGAATCCCCTCTCCCCGTATGCACTTACTAAACTCGCCGGAGAGAAGTACTGCGCAGTCTTCCACAAAATCTACGGCCTCCCGGCTGTTTCCCTTCGTTACTTCAACGTCTTCGGCCCACGTCAGGATCCCCACTCCCAGTACTCGGCAGTTATTTCGCGTTTTGTGGAATCAGCGCTTCGGGGCATTCGTCCCATCGTCTACGGCGACGGAGAACAATCGCGCGACTTTACTTACGTGGATAACGTGGTTGAGGCCAACCTGCTTGCTTGCATGGCGGATGGCGTGGCTGGCATGGTCTTCAACGTCGGCACAGGCGAGCGGCGCACGCTTAACGACCTCCTCTCTTCTCTTTCCGGAATCGTGGAACGCCCGTTGGAACCCGAGTACTCAAACGCCCGGCTGGGAGATGTACGCCACTCTCAGGCTGAGATTGAAAAGGCCCGGCGATTTTTGGGGTTCGAACCAAAGGTGGGTTTCGAAGAAGGACTACAACGCACTGTGGATTGGTTTCGAAGAAGTTTGCAGCCGTGATCTTGCGTAAAGTGCGCTAAAGGCATTGGAGAGGGCTTTAGAACGTCGTGGAACGAATCCACCGCCACGCGCGCGCTCGGCTGGATTGAGACCACTTGGCTGCGGAGAAGAAGATCTGCGCGCAGCGTCTGCGCACGCAAGGATCAAGGTGCGGCAACGACTTGTGGTTCGGCGTCAGCGTGTTCGCCAAGTTTCCGGCTGCCCAGTCGCACTACGACCGCAAGCGCCGCCAGATACAGGACGCCGCCCATGAGCAGTGTCTGCAGCAGGCCAAGGTAGATGGCGCATAGCAGTGCTCCCACCGAGCCAAGCACGCTGGATGCAGCGTTTAGCGACCACGCCCAGCGAACAGACGGTTTATGCCACTCTTCCAACCGCGTTAGCCCGGTCGGAAATGGCATTCCCATGACAAATCCAGCGGGAGAGATCGTCAGAACCGTAAGCGCGATCTTTAGCCAAAGCGGCAGTCCCACCGCCATCGGCACTAGCGGCCACGCGAGTACCCCCAGCAGGCCAACCAGAATCGCGATCGCACCCAGGGCCTTCACCCAGCGCGCCTGACTGCCTTTCAGCGTGCGCCGGCTGAAGTTGCTGCCCAGGCCACTTGAGACGAGCATCGAAAAGATCACGACGGTAAGCGCATAGGTCGGGTGGCCGAGGAACAGAACGAACCTCTGGATGAGCGTCACCTCGATCAGGATATAGCCGGCGCCGATGAACAGAAAGTACAGCAGGAACATGAGCAAGCCTTTCTGACGAGGCAGTCGCGTGCCCAGTAGCACCGGCGGCAACAGCAGGATGACCAGCGTCGCCACGATGCTGATCCCCATCAGCTCGAAAAGCAAGGGCACAGCACGGTTGAGCTTGTAGTCCGCCGTCTCGTGTGATGCCGTGGTCAAAAATAACCGGAGGTTTCGCGGCTGCACGGTGTAGAAAAAGAACGGTCGGTTGTCGGTCACCGGTGTGATATCAAACGGGTACTTACGCGCGTAATCCAGGGGATTGGGGCTGCGCAGAAACTCCGCGAACTCGAAGCCGCGCCCGTGGCCCATGTCGCCGGGCAGGTAAGCTGCCTTCATCTTGGCGGCAGCCAGGACGGCGCGGGCTCGCGCCACGTCGGCATCGGGAAAGGGCTGGCGAGAGATGATCACTGTGTCGAGCCCCCCCCAAGCCTCCGCCGGTTCATTCACTACGATGAAGTGCCGCCACGGCTCTCGCTTGCCCATTTGGGTCAGCGCCTCCACGGCCAACGAGACCAGGCGCAGTGATTCGCGGGGCGGGTCGAGCGCCCATCGCGTGAAGACCACCAGTCCGTCATCCGTCACGTGGCCCAGGTAGTCGCGAAACGCTTCGACGGTGTACAGGTTATTTTCCGCGAGCGCAAAGGCTCCGGCCGCCGTCGACGCCCACGTGTCCACCAGGGTGGCCTGCAAGACTTGGTACTTATCATGACTGCGCCGTACGAAGCTCCGCCCGTCTTCCACTACGATGTGAACTTCCGGCCGGAAGTAAATTCTTTGGCTCAGGTCCGGGAACTTCTCCCGCATGATCGTGGTGGCGATGATGGGATTGATCTCGACGCCCGTGATGTCTTTGCTGCCGGATGCCAAGCAGCGCGCCACATCTGCTCCGCCCCCGGGCCCGACAATCAGCGTCTTCGCCCCGGGACGCAGCGCGTAAGGCAGTCCTGCGCCCCGCATCAGCAGGTCGTCTCGTTCGCGCTGGGTAAGATTGTCAAAGTTGAAATTGGGGATCCATGTGGAGGCATCGGCGTCAATGACGATCAGCATGCCGGAAGTTTTCTGCTCCGTCAGGGCAACGCGTGAAAAGCTGTTCCACTTGACGAAGATTTCGTTCTCGAGCTTGTGGCGTTTTGCGTACTTGACGTCGATCAGGTTATTGGTGGTGTTGTAGAAAAGTAACGCGATCAGCCCGAGTGTCAAGGCCAGACAGCCCACTTGCCCGGATCTCGAGCTTGCCATGTTGTGCCAGAGGGCCGCCGCCGCCGCAAAAAGCACGGCCACCGCGATGACGGTGCCTGGCCCGCCCAAGTGGTTGAGCAGCGGGATGAGCAGCAGGCATCCGCCGGACGCTCCGAGCAGATCGAAGAAGTAGACGCGATCCACTCGCTGGATGGTCTCGGAAATAGCCAGCGAGACGATCGTGCCGGTCACAAAGAAAGGCAAGGCAGCTACGAAGTAGACCAGGATCAGTTCCCAGTTGGTCAGACCCCCGGTCAGGACTAACACCAGCACCAATATCACCAGCAGGCTGTTGACGGCGCTGAGCCACCCCAGCCGGGTAAAGAGGTGGCGTCCCGAGCCGGCTATCACGTAGGAAAACACGCCACCCGCTCCCAGTCCAAACAGGGCAATCGAGATCGCCAGAAACGCGAAGTGGTAGAAGAAGACCACAGAAAAAATGCGGGTGAGCGACAACTCCAGCAGGAGTGTGGCGAGCGTGGTCAGCGCTACCGACAAGTACACCAGAGGCCAACTCAGCGGAGGCTGCTTTACGTAGCCTGCGCTCGGTGAGGTTGTTTTAGTTAGCGACATCATGGTCCTTTCAGTTGTTCGTGGCCAGCGTCGCTCCTTGGCAGGAGAAGCGCAAAGACGAGTGCCTCGAATAGGGCTCCCTAGGGCAGCCCCGGTATGTTGCCGGACCTCTTTTCCGCGCTTCGGCTCAAGTAATCGAAGTACACCTTGAGATGGGCTTCGCGGCACCACTGCTAACTGAAACCGTCATAACCTTTCTGATCGAGTTCGGCCCGAACGCGAGGCGAACGGGCGATGCGGCTCTTTAAGCCCTTAATCAGTTCCAGTCGGCCTAAGAAAAGGAAATAGGGTGCCTCCTGAGGGTGTGGCGCGGGATTCTGCCAGCCGTTGTCCACGCGATCCATAAAGTTCGGGAGGTGGGCCACCGGCTGCGGGAAGCCGCGCTCCGAGTGCATCCGAGCAGTAAAACGGCTGGGGCCACAAACTGTTCCACGTGACGTGGCATGCGCTCCAGCAACCCCGTATAGCGTCAAATCTGAGGCGCAGCACGTTGCGCGGAAATGGCCCGGAGACACCTGGACGTATGGTCCGCGCCACACGTGATCGTCAGAATAACGGATAGCAGGGCATCGGTATCTTCAACCGGGAGCCGCAGTCCCGCTCCCCAATAGCCGCCCCTCGGCAGGTTCGTGCGCTTCTGCTGCTTCCCACCTGTACTGCGCCGTAGCTGAGGCTGCCATATTATACCCACGAATCGTGACTGACGGGAGGCGGCTACAGAAATCGTACAGAAATCGTATACAGAAATCGTATCTGTCAAGGCAAAGTAGAAATGTCCTAATCCCAGCAAAGTAGAAATGTCCTGTTCTTAGCAAAGTAGAAAGTTCCGCTTTTCGTTCTTTGGCGGCTAACCGGAGGAGCCCGTAGGGCGACGGAGGTTAGCCGCCAAAGAACGTCGGCGACCCACCCCGTGTCGCGCCCGGCAGAATTACTCCCAAAGGAGGACTCTTCCGGAGATGGAAATCTTTCATCCAGTTGTGCACAACCTTGGGGCGAAGCCTCGGCGCGCTTGCCGGTTTCCGGGGTGAGGGCGTTTTCGGTTGAGCCGGACACTCCGCCACGCTCAGGCCGTACTGACGAAACTTCACCACCATGCTCCCGTCCAGCCGTTGCTCCACCCGCACCCGACCGCCCCGCAGTCCGGGGCGGATATCTCCGCGCGCGATCTGATAGATCTTCCCCTGATAGCGAATCGTATAGTCGGAGGTCACTTTCCGTTCTTCCACAAGACTTAAGATCGCCGCCAGTTCATGCTCCGCGCGCAGGGGGCGATGCGCATCCGTGCTGCCCGCCGGCAACACCGTGAAGGTCTGGTTCCAGTGCGGCAAGTATTCTTCCTCCAGATAGGTCTGCGCCGCTGGCAGCGTGTCCGCCCTCGCCAGACGTAACCCTTTCACCAAGCGGTCCTGGGCCGTGCCGAAAAAGCGCTCAATCCGACCTTTGGCTTGCGGCGAGTGCGCCGCGATCCAGCCAATCCCCAGTTCCCGCAAGGCCCGCCCGATCTGCGTCCACTCTTCTTTTACGGCCTCATCCGCCGCTTCCACCCTCGGCCGATTCACCGTAAAGAGGCTGCTCTTGTCCGTGTAAAACTCCACCGGCCGACCCCAACCCTCCAGGTACCCCCACAGCACGCGCAGGTTCGCTTCCGTGCTGTCCTGCTCCACAAAACGTGCATAGGCTAGACTAGTGGCGTCGTCGATCATCGCCACCAAATACAGCCGCGGCCCCCGCCCTTCCAGCCAGTCGTGCACCGAGGTGTCCCATTGCACCAACTCTCCCCGGCAACTCCGGCGCTGCCGCCATACGTGCACTTCCTCGACTTGGCGCCGCTTCCCCCGCCGCAACCCGGCGGCCATCATCCACCCCCGCAGCGTCTCCTTGCTCACCTCCAGCGCCTCAGCTTGGGCCAAGTATTCGCACGCCAGCGTGGGGCCAAAGTCACGGTACTTGGCCTTCACCAGCTTCAGCGCGCGGCTGCGCAGGCTCTCCGGCAAACGCCGGTTCGACGCCTTTCCCCGCAGCCGATGCACCACTCCCCGATCCCCCTCCGCCGCGATCCGCACCAGCAACCTCCGCACCTCGCGGTCGCTGATCCCTAACTGCCCCGCTGCCTCACCTTGCGTTAAATGTCCCCCCTGCACTTCATGCAACACCTTCAACCGGTCCCGCTCTTTCCCACTCAACATCAGCATCTCCTGTTTTTCCATCCGTCAAGTTTGACGGAGTTCAACAGGACATTTCTACTTTGCTGAAACCGGACATTATCATTTTGCCGCGACACTCAGAGTCGTCTCAGACCTGTCAAGGCAAAGTAGAAATGTCCTAATCCCAGCAAAGTAGAAATGTCCTGTTCTTAGCAAAGTAGAAAGTTCCGCTTTTGGTTCTTTGGCGGCTAACCGGAGGAGCCCGTAGGGCGACGGAGGTTAGCCGCCAAAGAACTTCGGCGACCCACCCCGTGTCGCGCCCGGCAGAATCACTCCCCAAGGTGGACTCTTCCGGAGATGGAAATCTTTCATCCAGTTGTGCACTTTGGGGCGAAGCCTCGGCGCGCTTGCCGGTAGCCGGGGTGGGGACATTTTCGGTTGAGCCTGGCGCTCCGCCACGCTCAGGCCGTACTGACGGAACTTCACCACCATGCTCCCGTCGAGCCGTTGCTCCACCCGCACCCGTCCGCCCCGCAGCCCGGGTCGGATATCACCGCGCGCGATCTGGAAGATCTTCCCCTGATAGCGAATCGTGTAGTCGGAGGTCACGATGCGTTCTTCCACAAGACTTAAGATCGCCGCCAGTTCATGCTCCGCGCGCAGGGGACGGTGCGCATCCGTGCTGCCCGCCGGCAACACCGTGAAGGTCTGGTTCCAGTGCGGCAAGTATTCTTCCTCCAGGTAGGTCTGCGCCGCTTCCAGACGGTCCGCCCCCGCCAAGCGCAGCCCTTTCACCAACCGGTCCTGGGCCGTGCCGAAGAAGCGTTCGATGCGACCTTTGGCCTGGGGCGAGTGCGCCGGGATCCAACCAATCCCCAACTCCCGCAAGGCCCGCCCGATCTGCGTCCACGCTGGTTTAACGGCCTCATCCGCCGCTTCCACCCTCGGCCGATTCACCGTAAAGAGGCTGCCCTTGTCCGTATAAAACTCCACCGGCCGACCCCAACCCTCCACGTATCCCCACAGCACGTGCAGGTTCTCCTCCGTGCTGTCCTGCTCCACAAAACGTGCATAGGCCTGGCTGCTGGCGTCATCGATCATGGCCACCAGGTACAGCCGCGGCCCCCGCCCTTCCAGCCAGTCGTGCACCGAGGTGTCCCATTGCACCAACTCTCCCCGGCAACTCCGGCGCTGCCGCCATACGTGCACCTCCTCGACTTGGCGCCGCTTCCCCCGCCGCAACCCCGCGGCCATCATCCACTGCCGCAGCGTCTCCTTGCTCACCTCCACCGCGTGCTCTTTCGCCAAGTACTCGCAGGCCAGCGTGGGGCCAAAGTCTCCGTACTTCGCTTTCACCAGCTTCAGCACCTTGGCGCGCAGACTCTCCGCTAAGCGCCGATTCGACGCCCTCCCGCGCAGCCGATGCACCACTCCGCGATCGCCCTCCGCCGCGATCCGCGCCAGCAACCTCCGCACCTCGCGGTCGCTGATCTGTAACTGCCCCGCCGCCTCACCTTGCGTTAAATGTCCCCCCTGCACTTCATGCAATACCTTCAACCGGTCCCGCTCTTTCCCACTCAACATCAGCATCTCCTGTTTTTCCATCCGTCAAGCTTGACGGAGTTCAACAGGACATTTCTACTTTGCTGAAACCGGACATTATCACTTTGCCGCGACAATACAGAAATCGTATCTTGACACGCGGGCAATCCGGGAGGACAATATCGACCCTAGAGTTGAGGCGACCTCCGTATCAGCGGTGACAGGGGCCGAGCAGTAGAAGAGCCAGCCCGGAGTTGCCCTGTCGGCAAGAAGAACGGCTCAACGTCGGAAGGAGCGGGGGTAGAGAGAAGCGGTCGCTAGTCTGCTTGGCAACCGTCCTGAATGGAACCTGGAAAGTGGCCTGAGGCGAGGGATGCTGTGATGGACCCTGACGAGGACGGAAGAAATAGTGCGCCCAAGAGGCCCCCTCCGAGTACGATCGCTGAGGGACAGCAGCCTCGTTCGGAACCAGCGTCCACTGCCCCGACTTGGTCGGACATTCAGGAAAAGTACGGGCGACTTGAACAGAAAGTGCGCCACCGGACCATGGCCCTGGCAACCGTGGCACATGAGTTGAAGACGCCCCTCGCGATTGTCTCTGGATACATCAACCTCTTATTAGGTGAAAAGGTCGGACAGCTCAACGACCGCCAACGGCAAATCCTTAAGGATTCCCTCTCAAACTGTGCGCGCTTAGAGAAATTTGTCCACGATTTCTTGGCTTTTAGTGCGATTGACAAAGGAAAGATCGCAGTCAGGATGGAGCTCGGGGATTTGAATGACTGTCTTTCGCAGTTGTGCAGCTATTGGGTTGACCGTTTCACTGCAAACGGCGTGGCCCTCTATTTCTCGAGCAACCCCGGACTCGAACGGTTCGAGTTTGACTCGCAAAAGGTTCAACAAATCGTCTCAAATCTCCTGGAAAACGCGCTCAAATTCACACCCGCGGGTGGAACGGTATGGGTGACTGCGGAGCCGTATATGTGGGAACGGCGCAGTGTCCAAAGTCGCCCCCCTGTTCCGGAGAGAAGACGAAAGAGTTCGTCCGCAATGAACGCTGTTAAAGTGACCGTTGCGGACACGGGACGCGGGATCCCCCCTGAATACCACCAAGAGATCTTTAACGAATTCTTTAAGGTGCCTGGAGTGGAGAATCAAAGCGGCGCGACAGGGCTAGGCTTGGCGATTGTGCGTCGCCTGGTAAACGCGCACGGGGGCAAGGTCTGGGTAGAAAACGAATTGGAACAGGGAAGCAAGTTCTGTTTTCTTTTGCCTCTCATGACCAAACAAGATGATGAGATGTCTGTTTCTCGGAGAAAGGCCGGATGACCGCCCCAGATAGCATACTTGTAGTCGACGACGAGCCTCAAATGCTGCGCTATATGCAGACGTTGCTCGAGGTTGACTCGTTCCGTGTCGAGACCGCCGCTAGTGGCTTTGAAGCTCTGGATCGGGTGCAGAGGGAGCCTCCACCCCAGCTGGTTATCCTGGACGTGGTGATGCCGGAGCTTGATGGGTTGAAAACACTGGAGCGGCTCCGTGAGATTCGTCCGAGCCTCAAGGTCGTCATGCTTTCCTGCGTCATCGACCCTCGCACGGTTGCCCAAGCCATTCGATCAGGAGCTCAAGATTACCTGGCCAAGCCCTTCCGAAAAGAGGACTTGGATGCGGTTATCAAGCGATGCCTGGGTCCGTCAGGTAAAGCCGTTGAGATTCCAGCTCCGGCCGCAGAAGCGGAGGAGGTGAGCGAGGACGTCTATTTCGTCGCCAACAGCGAGGCGATGCTTAAGATTCGCGGCCAAGTAGGAATGATCGCTCGAGTAGAAGTCCCCGTCCTCATCCTGGGCGAAAGTGGGACCGGCAAGGAAGTTGTCGCGAGACTGATTCACAGGCTCTCTTCCCGGTCGCGGCGCATGTTCATGAAAGTCAATTGCGCAGCACTGCCGAGTGAGCTGTTGGAAAGCGAATTGTTCGGCTACGAAGCAGGGGCGTTCACGGGCGCTGTGAAGTCCAAACCTGGAAAGTTTGAACTCTGCGACGGGGGAACGATTCTGTTGGATGAGATCGGAGAAATGTCGCCTGGCTTGCAAGCCAAGTTATTGCATGTGTTGCAGGATCAGTCGTTTTCGAGGTTGGGGGGCCGGTCCATCATCACGGTTGACGTTCGAATTCTGGCAGCCACCAATATAGATATTTCGCAGGCGCTCGCCTCGAAGAAGCTGCGCGAAGATCTCTACTACCGCCTCAATGCTTTCACGCTTAACATCCCTCCCTTGCGCGAGCGGCGGGAAGAGATTCTCATTCTGCTACGGCATTTCATGGCCCGCTTTGCCGCGCAGTTTGGCCGCGAACCTCTCCCCCTTTGTCCTGCCCTGGTTGATGCGGCGATGAACTACTCATGGCCAGGCAACTTGCGCGAGCTGGAAAATGTTGTTAAGCGCTATTTAATCCTCGGGGATGAAGGTCAAATCCTGACGGAGTTGCTTGCCAATGGAGGAAATGGACAACCCTCTCCGGGGGGTGCCGAAAGACCTCTTCCGCCGCCGAAGAATGAACCTCGCGATCTAAAATCGCTTGTCCGCGGCCTTAAAGGCGAAGCTGAGACGGTGGCGATCCGGCAAGCCCTCGAGGCTACGAATTGGAACCGCAAAGAAGCAGCCCGCCGGTTGAAGATCAGCTACAAAGCGATCCTCTACAAGATTCGCCAGCATGGGCTGGATAAGCGCAAATCCTTGCCATCCTAGATTCCGTCGCCCAACCTTACCAGTTGGCTCTCCGTGCGGGCCGCCGCTTGGAGTGGGAAAGAGACGTGAACCGTTTCCTCTTCCGAGTCCATGTCGATAAAGAGGGACCTGCCCTGCTTCTGAATTCTCACGTGCTCGCGATTGCTATCCACCTCGACCAGTGGGCCGTCGGGGCAGCGTGCCAGCTCTTCGCTTGCCACCTTGATGGTTGGAAGCCATGGCCCAATTTCGTGTCGAGCGTCTCTGAGTTTGTCCCTGGGGACCAGCCGGGCAGCTGCGGGTAGCACGACTGCCGGGACTGCCAAGTGGATGTGCTCGCCATTGCGGGTCTTTTCCCGCACGTCCACCCTTACTGCTCCCTCGTTATAGACAAACACCCCGCCTGCAGCGAGTATCCCGAGAGCCCCTCCGAGAAGAGTCATGCCTATTCCTGCGCGTTGCGGACTGCCTCGAGAATGGCGCGCAAATCCACCTGGTCGAGGGCGTGGCCCTCCACCTTGACTTTGCCATCGCAGAACTTGTCAGCCTTGATCGTAGGAAGAACGGCTTCGGCCAGGCTCAACGGAATGTTGATGCGCACCCGATCTCCGTCCGGAGCGGACTCTGTTACCCGGACGTGGATCCAACGGTCAGCCGGCATCGCCAGCGCTGCAAAAACGAACGTGAAAACGATCACGCCAAGCGTTTTTCTTATCATTGGATGCCACCTCCTCACTTTAAGGGTACCCTCGCGCGAAGGCCCTCCGCGACATGATCGAGCGTTTGACTCCCTGGTTTTCTCCCCAGAACCGGGACTTGCTGAATCTTATCTCGGACGAGGTGCCGAGCGGGTTGTCGGAGTTGACGCTCGGCTCGCTTTGGACTGCCTCGGCAGACATCGACGCGCAGCTCGGCAAGTTCTTGGAAGCGTCAAACCCTGACCCCTTCCTGCGCTTGACGGCCAGCACCTTGCGCGAGCAGCTTCCTGCTTCTCTCGCCCTGGCCGACGAACTGGTGAGGAAGCTAACCCACCTGGCCGATGAAGCCGACCGCATGGTCCAAGAAATGGACTTTCGTTTCCTCTACGACCGCTCCCGAAAGCTCCTTTCCGTAGGCTACGACGCCCAGCGCCGGCGCTTGTTGGGAAGCTGCTACGATCTGCTGGCCTCAGAAGCCCGCTCCGCCATTTTCGCCGCCATTGCCAAGGGCGACATTCCGCAGGAGACCTGGTTCCTTTTGGGGCGCACTCAAGTTCTTTGGCGGGGCAAGAGTGTTCTGCTCTCCTGGAGCGGAACCATGTTCGAGTACCTGATGCCCACGTTGTGGTTCAGGCACTACCCGCGCACGCTTCTGGAGCAAAGCGCGCGCGTTGCCGTGCAATGCCAGAAGGAATGGGCGGGAGAAAGGGCCATGCCTTGGGGTATTTCTGAAGCCGCTTACCGCACGCAGGATGCAGCCGGGCATTACCAATACCGGGCCTTTGGCATCCCTGCCTTGGCCATCAATCCCAATGCCGGCGACGACGTGGTGGTTTCTCCCTATGCCACTTTCCTGGCCCTTGCTGTGGCTCCCCATCAGGCGGTGCGCAACCTTCAACGCATGGCGGAGCTCGGTTGGTTGGGGGATTTGGGCTTCTACGACGCTGTCGATTTCGCGGCTGCCCGCCGGAGCCCTGAGGAAGCATATAAAGTGGTGCGCTGCTGGATGGCGCACCACCAGGGGATGAGCCTGTTAGCCGCCTGCAACCTGCTCACGGACGGCGCCATTCAGAAGTTATTCCACTCCGAGTCGGCGATTTGCGCGACTGAGTTGTTGCTGCATGAAAAGCTGTTGCCCGTAAACAACCCCTTTCAACCAACCGTCTCAAAGGCTGTTAATTAGCGATAAGTCAAATAGGATGGTGGTGCTGGAGGGGGGAGTTGAACCCCCATGCCGGGTGACCGGCGGCAGATTTTGAGTCTGCTGCGTCTGCCAATTCCGCCACTCCAGCCCGTTGAAACCGCGTCAGTTACTTTTGGACCCCGCTTGCTCGCCTACGGCTGTAGCGGGAATTGTAGCGGGTAGGAGCAATCCCGGCTTCGCGGAGGCTCTTGACCGCGAGTTCATTATAATCCTGAAGAGGCTCGAATGCACGCTCTAAGCTTGCTCTAAGCTTGCGGTCACTTGAAATGGTGGCAAACTCGGACCTTCGCACCCTGGGTCGTTAACCGAAACACAGCGTTTAGAGCCGCGAATGAAACAAGTTGTCATCGAAAACCCGGTCCTGAATTCCCCTTTTGAAGTCCCCGAGCGCCACTTCAAGTTTGACGATGAGGGCATAACCAACGAGATCATCGAGGCCCGCCGCAACAGCGCTTACTTCATTCCGATTGCCAAACCCAAAATGCAGGGCAAGCAGCTTCGGTTCGACGCGGGATGGACTCAGGAGCGCGTCAGGCAGAACGAGGACATTGACGAGGTGATCTGCTACGCCAAGAATGACCACGTCGGGTTTACGATCCCCTATACATTCAACGGACAAGAAGAGAACTACCGGCCAGATTTCATTGCCCGAACCAATGACGGCCACGGCCCAAAAGACCCGTTGAACCTCATTTTGGAAGTTACTGGCGCACGGGATGAAAAAAAGGCCACGAAGGTTTCGACAGCCCAAGACCTCTGGGTTGAAGCCGTCAACAATCACGGCGGGTTGGGCCGGTGGGGGTTCATCGAAGTCACCGACCCTTGGGACGCCGCGAACATCCTGCGTAGCCGTCTTGCTGCTGAGAGGTTGCCATGAAGGCCACGCTTGAAATCATCAACCAGATGCAAATGACCGACTGGATGCGCAAGGTCTTGGAAAGCAAACAAGCCACCCGCCGGCGGCTCCAGCAGCTTCCCTTTGCCGAAAAACTCAAACTGCTGGAAAAGCTGCGCGACCGTAGTTTGTTAATCGCACGATCCCGGCTCCGGGGGCGCCCGGTAATGCCCTCTTCTCGGCTTTCGGTTAGTATGATGGTCACTTTTCGCAGGCGCCAGCCCCGGGGGGTAGGTTGCTGCTTATTCGGCGCACTCGTTATGGTCGGGAAATTGGAAAGCGCTCTAACACCAGCGCTAGAGCTTGCGCTGTGGTGTGTATCTTGCCTTCCAATTGGGCATCTTCAACTGCCTGAAGGATTTCCTTAAAGATCGGCCCCGGTTTGTAGCCATGGGCAATCAGGTCGTCGCCCCCCAGTAGCAAATCGGGCCGGATTTCCTCTGCCGGTGTCTCTTCCAGCATACGCTTCGCCATTTCATAATTGCCTAGATCGCCGTGGCTGGCCAGACAGTCCAAGCGGTGCAATTCCAGGTGTTCCTCAAATGCCTTCATGCGAAGGAAACGAAGCTGGGTCGAGCGTCGCATGCGTGGGAAATCCTTGAAGCGAAGGTGCTCCCTCACCAGTTCGACCACTCGTTCCTTCACGCCGGAGGAAAGCCGCAAGCGGTCGCAAATTTCCTCCGCCATCTTTGCTCCCACTTCCACGTGGTTATCGAACCGGATTCGTTCGCGGATTGAAAACGTGGACGGCTTCCCAACGTCGTGGAACAGCACTCCCAAGGCCAACGTGGGCGTTGGGGAGCGCAGGCCCGCCAGCATCATCATCGTGTGGACCCACACATCTCCCTCGGGGTGGAACTCCTCAGGCTGGGCCACCCCTTGCATGCGCTTGACCTCCGGCAGCACCTCCTGAAGCAAGCCTGTCATATCAAGCAGCTCGAAACCCGGCCGGGCCTGCCCCTCGGTGAGGATCTTCAAAATTTCGTCACGCACACGCTCGGCGCTCACCTGGCGGATCTCCGGCGCCTGTTTCCGTATGGCTTCCTTCGCCGCGGGGTCCAACGCGAATTTCAGACGCACCGCGAAGCGCACCGCGCGCAGCATGCGCAGGCGGTCTTCGCTGAAGCGCTCATAAGGGTCGCCGATCGTGCGGACGCGCCGCGCGCGAATGTCGGCTTGCCCTCTCACGTAATCGAGTACCCGCTCCTCCAGCGGATCGTACAGCAGGCCGTTGATGGTGAAGTCGCGCCGCTGGACGTCTTGCTGCGGAGTCTTTGCGTAGCGGACTTCATTCGGATGGCGCCCGTCGGTGTAGCGTCCATCGCTGCGGAAAGTCGCCACTTCAACATTGCCCTCTTCTCGCGGCACAATCACCACGCCGAATTGAGCCCCCACCGTCAGGCTTTCCGGAAAAAGTGCCACCACTTGCTCCGGAGTTGCATCTGTCGAGATGTCATAGTCCTTCGGAATAAAGCCCATCACCAGGTCGCGCACACAGCCGCCCACCAGGAACGCTTGAAAACCCTGCGCGCGTAACCTTTTCAGAATTTCAACGGCGGATTGACCGTTAGCATCCATGCAGTCTATTAGACCTGATGCACCGCTCGGAGGCAAGGGCGGAACTGAGTGCTGGCCATTTGTAGTGGCGCTTCTATGAGCACCGGCTGGAGCAGGTAGCCACCGTCAGTGCTTTTCTGACCGTGCCTACCCGTTTCGAAAAACCGCCTGCCGTGCAGCCCAATTCTCCGTTAAGCAGGGCAGGGCACTAGCCCACGTCTATGAATGCCTCTGAAATTCGGATCCAGTCGGCCTTCCGCTGAGCAGGGCCAGCTTCTCTTCTTCCGATAGAAAGGCGGCGCGGATAGCATTCTGCCAGAGATGGAGGATTTGCCCGTGTGAAAGGCTGAAAGTGTTGACGGCCTGCAGGTATTCCTCGACCAGGCTTGTCCCAAACATGGCGGGATCATCAGTGTTTAGCGTCACTACGAGGCCGGCTTCCAGGAACTGGGGCAGGGGATGGTCTTCAATGCGCGCCAGAACGGCGGTGGCGACGTTGCTGGTGGGGCAGACTTCTAAAGGAATCTGGCGTTCACGGAGCAATGCCAGCACAGCCGGGTCGCGCCCCGCGCTGAGTCCGTGCCCAATACGCTCGGCTCCCAGCAATTCGACCGCCTTGCGGACGCTTTCCGGCCCACAGGCTTCTCCCGCGTGGGCCACAACATGAAGTCCCATTTCCCGCGCCTCCCGAAATACGTCGGTAAACAATTCCGCCGGGCCGCGGGTTTCGTCGCCGCCGATTCCCAAAGCCACCACGCCCTGCGACTGGAAGCGATGTGCCCATCGCAGCACCTCGCGGGTGTGCTCGGCGCCGAAATGGCGGATCGCGTCAAAAATCCATTGCACCCGCACGCCGAGACTTTTCTGCGCCTCGCGCGCTGCCAATGCCGTTGCCTCGAAGACTGCATCGAGAGGTTGCTTTTTCCACAGCACGATTCCGGCTGCGAAAATGACTTCGGCATACATCACATTTTGGCGCGCCAACTCTTCGATCAGCCGGGTCGTGGCAGTTGCATAGTCGTCCGGAGTCTCCAGGAGCAAAGTCACCAGCTTGAAGGCCTGCAGAAAATCCTGAAAGTCCTTGTAGCGGTATCCCTCCCGAGCGCGTTCCGAAATCCAGTCCAGCGTCTCCCTCTCCAGACGTCCCTTAGAACGCGAAAGCTCACGCAAAGTGTCAGGCCGGACGCTTCCCTCAAGGTGGAGGTGCAGCTCCACTTTGGGAAGTTGCTGGATGAATGAGTCGAGTTCGGTGGCGTACATATGGTATGTGGTATGCGGTAGGTCGCAGGTGCGGAAAATCCCCCCACATAGCACCTACCACCTACGGCCTACCGCCCTCCGGGCAGCGCTGGCTTTCCCGCGTTTAGCCACGCCGTGTACCAGTAAGACCCCGCGTCGTGCGCAGCCGCGTCGATAGCGCTCATCAGGGCCTCGCCGGTCTGGGAATAAAAGCGATCGAAGTACTCATCGGTATAATCAGGCAGGCCCTCCCGAGCGCGCAAATCCGCGAGAAGGATAGAATCCAGCGAGGTATAAGCCTCGAGGCAGGTTTGGAATGCGTATTCGGTGGGGTCATCGATCTTCGCCGCGTTTTCGGGGTGCAGAATGAAGAACTTCGAGTAGCGGTCCAGAAGCCGGAACTCAAACCGTTCAGCCAAGCCGGTCTGGGCGGTTAATTGGCCGTCGAAATTCTGGGTGACGTGGAGCGGATCGCGGGCGTCCGCCACGTAGTGAGCCAAAACAGCCGCCTCCAGCTTCACCTGATCCCAGTTACGGGACTTGAGAGCCATTGTCAACCGAAGACTATATTCTCCAATCTGCCAGGGCAGCACGCCGTCGCGATTGACGCGTCCGGGTCCATACTGCTCCACGGCCTGCTTAAACGAATGCTTTAACCCCAAGAATGGGAAGATCCCATACTTGTCCATGTAGATATAGTGCCGCTTGCGTTCGAATCGATCTTTCCTCATCCAGTCATCGGGATCATTGGCGTGTGCGACGAGAAACTGACGATTCTCCTCAAAAAAGCCGCGCATTTCGGAGGGGAGGGTTTGGATCGCCCACGTGTTCACAATGTCGTGGGCAGTTGGACCCCAAGCTTCCACCGGACGAACGGTGAATATACAAAGTGCCAGAACCGCGGTCGCGCGGCACAGAGACCAAATGGATGTCAGTTGCACGTGGCGTCGGGCAATGGGCATAGCTTTTGACGTTCCCCACGATCGGGGAGCCTCAGGGTGCGAATCAATCTGCCAGATTTTACCCTAATCTTGCAAGGATTTGTGGTTGTCTTTGTGGTTGTCTGCCAAAACCCGGTAGCGGTTCAGTTTGCCAGAAAATGGTACTGGGTCAGTTTGATGGGGAGGCGGCTTTTCGCCGCCACATGGCAATCCCGCAGACGCGGGATCGCCGTTACAACCCAAACCGTTACCCGCGATTCCGAGCAAATTCGCTGCGATGCCTACTGTAACCGAAATAGATGGTCAGGCCAATGATCAGCCACACCAAGAAACGTACCCAGGTTTCGATTGGAAGGCTGGCCATGAGGACGATGCAACAGAGGATCGAGAGGATAGGAAGGGCGGGAACCCAGGGAGTGCGAAAGGCACGACGGCGCTCGGGCTGGGTGCGCCGGAGCACGAGCACGCCCAGCGACACCAGGCTGAAGGCAAACAGCGTTCCGATATTGGAGAGGTCCGCCAGAGTGCCAATATCAAAGATGCCGGAAGGGATCGCCACGAAGAAACCCGCCACCCATGTGCTGACATGAGGAGTACGAAAGCGCGCATGAACTCTTGAGAATACTTGAGGAAGCAGGCCGTCACGCGACATGGCGAACCACACCCGCGCCTGTCCCAATTGGTAGACCAGCAAGGAGCTGACCATCCCTGTCAAGGCTCCCAGCGTCACCCACTTCATGACGTTGGGGAGACCGATGGCCATCAGGGCGTTCGCCACTGGCGCGGCGTTCCGCAAGGTTTGCCAGTGCCGGATTCCCGTTAAAACCAACGCCACGGTTACATAGAGCACAGCACAAACCACCAGCGAGGCGATGATCCCGAAGGGGACGTCCTTCTGAGGATTCCGGCACTCTTCGGCAGCGGTGGATACCGAGTCAAAACCGATGTAACTGAAGAAGACGATCGCCCCGCCGGTCAGCACTCCCTGGAAGCCGTTGGGCATAAAGGGCGTCCAATTCGAGACATGGATGAACCTCGATGCGGCAACGATGAAGACGAGGATGGCGATGAGCTTTATGCCCACCATCAAATTGTTGGCTCCGGCACTCTCACGGATTCCGATCACCAGAATTATGGTGAGGATCATTATGATCAAGAAGCCCGGCACGTTAAAATAAGCGCCCGTCATCTTTCCACCCACGATCATAGGTCCCATGAGTTTGCGCGGCAGTTCCAGCCCAAAGCCGCGCAGAAGGCTATCCGTGTAGGCGGAGAAACCCACTGCCACCGCCATGTTGCTGACGGCATACTCGAGGATGAGATCCCAACCGATAATCCAGGCCACAATTTCCCCGAGTGTGGCATATGAATAAGTGTAAGCGCTCCCCGCAATGGGGATCATCGAAGCCAACTCGGCGTAGCAGAGTCCTGCCAAAGCACAGGCGATTGCCACCAGCAGGAAAGAGAGGGCGACTCCGGGACCGGCTCCAGGCCGTCCAGCCATCCCCAGCGCCTTCTGGCCGTGCATCAAAACGTCCATTAGCGGGGCCTTCAGGATGGAGCGTACTTGCAAGACCTCTCCCGCGGCTGCAGTGCCCGTCAGGACGAAGATCCCCGTTCCGATGATGGCGCCGATGCCCAGCGCCGTCAGCGACCATGGTCCCAGAGTCTTCCGGAGCTGATGTCCGGGCGCTTCGCCAGCCGCAATGAGCTTGTCGATGCTCTTCTTCTGGAATAGTTGATTTGCCACGCGACTCCTTTTGCCGGACACCTGCGACAGTGCATCATAGATGTCTTTACTTATAGAAATCAGCCGGCGCAGTGCGAAGTTCTGCGATCTTTGGGGATTAGAGATTCTCCGAGCGGAGAACTTCGCACTGCGCCAGCCGACCGGGGTCGCCGAATGCAAAGAAGCGTTAGACGCACTGCACTACCGTCGTGTCGGCGCGCCGGGTCCCCTCTTCTTGACCTTGGGCTTGCGGGAGCCGCGCGGCTCCGTCCGCTTCGGCTTGGGAGGACGCTTCGCGCGCGCCGCTCGCTTTAGCTTCTTACGTTCTGCTTTGTCCTTAATGTTCTTGGTGTTCATAGTATGGTGAGCGCTCCTTAGGGCTTGGTGCGTATCAACTGTTACGTCGTCTGCTTCATGAGCCGCTTTTCATCTTGTGTTAAACCTTTTCCAACGCAGCGTATTGGGCCATCAGCTTCTTCTGGCCATAACCTGGGAAACTGACGGTCAACTTTGTATCGTCGCCCTCGCCTTCGGCCCCAAGGATCGTCCCGACACCAAATTTTGCGTGCCGGATCCTCGACCCGATTCGCCAGCGCGAGCTGGCGGCGGGACGAGCTCCGACGCCTTTAGCCTCACGCAACCCGCGCCTCTCGAGAAACCGCTCTACGCTCGAAACGGAATTGACCGCATTCTCCCAGTTCGTTCGAGGCTTCCACCCGAAGCCCGTAGAAGTGAAAGGATCGAGAAGTTCGCACGGGACCTCTTCGAGGAAGCGGGAGGGCTTCGTTTCCTCAAACGACTCGCGAGCATAGGAGCGGCGTTGTCGGGCCCAGGAAAGAGTCAAGTGGTCTTTCGCTCTGGTCATGCCCACATAACAGAGCCGTCGCTCCTCCTCGATCCCCGCCAGATCGTCGAGCGAGAGCTTGTGAGGAAGCAGTCCTTCCTCCATTCCCGCCAGCAATACGGTCTCGAATTCCAGGCCCTTGGCGCTATGCAGAGTCATCAAAGTTACGCGCGAATGTTCGTCGTAGTCATCCGCGTCCGATACCAGCGACGCATGGTCCAGGAACTCCGCCAGTGTTATGCCCTGTTCTTCGGCTTCCGCAGCAGCATTCACCAATTCCTGGAGGTTCTCGACGCGATCTTCGGATCCCGGCTGGTTCTCTTGTTTCAGCAGCTCAAGGTAGCGGGTTCGATCCACGATGCGCCT
This sequence comes from uncultured Acidobacteriota bacterium, assembly GCA_963765485.1. Lineage (GTDB taxonomy): Bacteria > Acidobacteriota > Terriglobia > UBA7540 > UBA7540 > CAVROP01. Next base: position 204,452 of record CAVXWN010000017.1, read on the forward strand.
CAAGAACTCTCCCAGAAGCAGGCGTTGGCGGTCGTCTACAAGTTCGTTCATGAGCGAGTGGAAACCTTCCAGGGCGGTCAGCGCTCGCGGGGGCAGTCGCTTTTGAAAGAGTTCGTGTTCGAGCGCTTCCCACAGGCTGAGCCTGTTCTGGTGCGCAGACTCCGCGAGCGCTCCGAGCGTCGTGTCGCCAATCCCACGCGGCGGCGTATTGACGATGCGCCCAAAGGCAACATCGTCACTCAGGTTATTGCCCAGCCGCGCGTAAGCGAGGGCATCCTTGATTTCCGCGCGCGAATAGAAACTGAACCCGCCGACCAGCCGGTAACTGATCCCCCGACGACGCAGGCTTTCCTCCAACAATCGCGATTGCGCATTGGTGCGGTAGAGGACGGCGACGCTCCCCTGCGCCTGCTCGTCCAGGGCGCGAGCCACCTCGGCGGCCACGAATTCGGCTTCCTCATCGGCGCTTTGCGCCTGGAATAAACGAACCCTTTCACCGCCACTGCGGTCCGTCCAGAGGGTCTTGCCCTTTCGCGCCAGATTCCGGCTCACCACCGCCCCCGCCGCATCGAGAATGACCTGCGTGGAGCGATAGTTCTGTTCCAGCCGAATGACCTTCGCCGTGGGATAATCCTTCTCAAAGTTAAGGATGTTCTGGATGTCGGCGCCACGCCAGCGGTAAATGGATTGGTCCTCATCCCCGACAACGCAAAGGTGCTGCTGAAGTAGCGTCAACTGGCGGATTAATTGATACTGGATGCGATTCGTGTCCTGGTATTCGTCCACCTGGATATAACGGAAACGCTGGTTGTACCTTTCGCAAACTTCCGAACACTGATAGAAAAGATCCGCCGTCTTGAGCAGCAAATCGTCAAAATCGAGCGCGTTGGCGCGTCGCAGCTTGTTTTCGTACCGCTCGTAGAGGGAGGCCAGCTTCTCCATTTCCGGGCTGGCAGCCTCCCGGTATAGCTCTTCGGGAGAACTCCCCCGGTTCTTGGTGTAACTGATTTTCGCCAGCGCGCCTCGCGGGGATGTGACCTGTTCGCTGAGACCCAAGTCTTGGATACAGGCCTTCAGCACGCGCAATTGGTCGTCGTCATCATAGATGGTGAAATCGCGACTGTAGCCGAGCCGATCAATATGCCGGCGCAGCACGCTGACACAAAACGAATGGAAGGTTGAGACGTGCGGGGCGCCCGGTCGCAGCTCCCACCGCCCTGAAAGCAGGTTTGTAACCCGTTCCTTCATTTGATCGGCCGCTTTATTGGTGAACGTAACAGCCAGGATATCTTCGGGTGGAACTTGCCGGACTCCGATAAGATAAGCAATTCTGTAAGTGATAACGCGGGTCTTGCCGCTGCCGGCTCCCGCCAGGATAAGCAGGGGCCCTTCGGTCGCTTCCACAGCAGCGCGCTGCGGTGGATTGAGTTGGTCGAGAAGATTGAACATTCGGAATCTGGCAAGTCGAAAGTCGAGAGTCAAAGGTCAAAAGTAAATCCAGGACGTGACCTTTTGCGACCTCTCAAATCACGGCTCGTAAAATCGGGCTGTGCTCCGGCTCGAACGTCCATTGTACACGATTGCGACGTCCTTTGGCCGGTGGTTCGCCCGGGTTCGCCCGGGTTACATCTTAATTGGCGCGATCACTCCTCCCCGGGTTACGTTTTAGATGCCGCGATCAGCAGTTTCGGAAACCGGTGATGGACTGCTGCGACGGCAGGCAATAGTCAGGCTTCCTGCGGGCTTTCAGCGGTTGCTCTCCTAACCCTTCCTATTTTCGCATTCCCAATAAGCGCTTGACTTTTTTTGTTTCTTATGGTATTGCTACCATAAGATGATTGACGAACACGAACCTCGCGGCCCTCAAGCTGCGCGTCTCCGGCAACGTAAATTTGAACTGGTGCGCCGTTTCCAGCTTCCCGACGATCTACTGCCCGGCTCACTTTCCCTCTCCCATCTCCGCTGCGGCAAGCCCACCTGCCATTGTGCCAAGGACCCGCGGGGGCATCCCGCCTGGTCCCTCACCTTCATGGTACGCGGCAAGAAGCATGTGCAGCACATTCCCAGCGACTGGGTCGAGGACGTCCGCCGCCGGGTCGAGGCCGGACGGGAACTCCAAGCGGCGGTGCGGGAGGTCTTGGCCGCCAACGCCCAACTCCTGGTGCTGGCGCGTCAGCAAAGGCGCAAGCCGCGGTGAAAGGGCCGACGCCGCGTCGCCTCAAGAAGTACGTCTCGAAGTGTCTGCGCTTGCAGCCCTACTTGCGAGCGCCCGGCGATGGGCGCAGGGCGGGTCGCATTCCGGCCCCGGCTTTGCTGTGGGCCTTGCTCCTGGGGAGGCTGCTGCGGCGTGCGGCTTTCCTGGCCATTGAAAGCTTGGTCGGCGCTCGGGCGCGCGCCCTGGAAGTTTCCCGGAGCTTCAGCGATGATGCCCTCGGTTATTTCACCGAACGGCTCGACCCGGCCGTCACTCGTCAGGCGGCGGTCACTGCTGTCCATCAGGCCAAGCGCCACAAAGCCTTCGACGACTGCCGTTTCATCGGACTGGCTTTGGACGGGACCGGCGCGGGCCGATCGCAGGAAAATCTTTGCGATCTGTGCCGTCCCCACCGCAACCAGAAAAGGGAGATCCTCGGCTTCCATCATAAGTTGGTCATGAGCAGTGTGGTGGGAACCGGCCTAACCTTACCCTTGGATATCGAACCCTACGGCCCTGGGGATAGCGAGTACCGTGCCGGGCGGCGACTTCTCCGCCGCACCGCCCGCAACCTGGGCCGACGCTTTGCCGATTATGTGGTGGTCGACGGGAACTTCGCCAAGGCCCCCTTCCTGCACGACGCCGGGGATTTAGGACTGTTCGTCGTCGCCCGCTTGAAAAACAATCTCCCCGAATTGTTGGCGGCTGCCCAGAAAAGATTTCTCCACCAAGCTCCCCATCACGTCTTCCGTCACGGCAAGGATCGAGTCGAAATCTGGGATGCCGACGACTTCGACCCTTGGGAAACCCTGCGCTGGGAAACGGTGCGGGTGGTTCGCTACCGTCAGTACCATCCCAACGGCGAAATCTGTGAGGCCTACTGGTTCACCAACTTCCCCCGCCAGTGGGTCAGCAGTCGCGCCCTCTTCCGCATGGCCAAGAGCCGCTGGGAGATCGAGAACGAAGGCTTTAACGATGCCAAGAACCGCTACGGCTTCGAACATATCTGCCATCATGAACAAAATAGCCTGCTGTTGGTCTGGCTTTTGACCTGCTTGGCCCTGACCATCGAACGGCTCTACCGCATTCGGTACCTCCACCGTGGTACCCACCCCATCCTGGAAGCCGCTCTTCTCTGTCAACGCCTCTGGCTTAGCTTGTCGCGCCCCGTCCCTGACGATACCAGTTAGGTGTTTCTCCCCTCCCGCTGGCCCCCCAAACAACCGAACTCCGCCTGGGCACCTGCGCCCCACGGCGAAGTGCTCTCGAAAATGCCACCAGTTCTGCACCGCCCCACTGCAAGCGTCGAAACCGCGCTGATTCCGCCTCCCGTACGCTGCTGCTCACGAGCTTTGCGAAACTGCTGTGCCGCGATACGGGCAATTGCGTTCGGGGGCGGCCAGGTGTATGTTGTCGGTCGGGCCGGAGTCCATCGTACAAATTCCGGCGATTATGAGTCCTGGGGACTGAACTATGCAGCACAATGTTCTGAGCCGAAGGGAATTTTTGTATGGCATCGCCGGGAGCACCGCACTCGCAGGCGCTCTATCCGCGAGCGTGCCTGAAAGCGCTTCTCACCTCACTTCGCTAGTGGACCCCGTCGCTGTCCCTGACAAACTTGTGGTTTTGACCTTTGACGACGCTGTCAAGTCGCACTGGACGTTTGTAGCTCCATTTCTGAAAGACCTCGGGTTCCACGCCACATTTTTTGTGAGTCATCGCTGGATGAATGACCATGACAACTTCCTGACTTGGGAAGAAATCGCCAAGATCCACCAGATGGGCTTTGAAATCGGCAATCACACCTGGACGCATGACGACTTTTCAAGACCGAAGAACGTGGTAAGGCTGGAGGGAGAGCTGGCCCTTATCGAGAGGGAGCTCAGTAAAGTGGGCGTTCCCCGGCCCGTGAGCTTCGCTTACCCGGGCGACAGTTTTGGGCCGGAGGCCGTCAGGATTCTAAGGCGCCAGGGAATCCGCTTTGCGCGCAGGGGCATGCAACCCGAAATTCCCTATGGGCAAATGCAGACCGGTCCAACCTTCGACCCGAAACAGCACCATCCCTTGCTGATCCCGACTACGGCAGACGCCTACCCGGACTGGACGCTGGAATATTTCCGGCAAGTGGCGGCTCGAGCCCGGGATGCAAGAATCGTGGTGCTCCAGTTCCACGGAGTTCCAGACCTGTCGCATCCCTGGGTCTACACCCCACCGGAGAATTTCCGGCAGTACATGACGTACCTGAAAGAAAACGGTTTCCGGGCGATCGCCCTCTGCGATTTGGGACCGTACGTAAACCTTGAAAACCCTCCCGACGATCCGACTTTGAAAGTGTCCTATCCCGCCGTCAAATACGACTGCCGGGACCTGCCGGAGGAAGTGCTGGCGACCCGAAGCGACTTGCCATACTGGCTGGAAAACATGCTGCGCTTCCACCGTTACACACTCGCGGAAGCGGCGGAAGTCTGCGGCCTGACCGAGACTGAGGTGGAGCATAAGGCCGTGGATCTTGGCCTTTACCCCGCCCGTCCTGAAACAGGGGCGGGGAAGCAGATTCGCATATTGCCGTACCCGGGCGGACGACATCCGCGGATAGGTTTCAAGGAAGGCGCGATTAACCCCATGCGGGGAACCAAGGCCAGTGTCTTCTTGCCCTGGGACCCTACGAGCTACGTTGTGGTGGATCTTCCGGAGGCGATGTTCTGCAACCTTGGCCTGCTCTTCCTGGCGCACACCGACATCCCCACCATTTGGGACGAGCAGAATATTGTGCTCGAGAACCTCGACTGGGAGCGGGGGGCCAACGGCGTCCTGAGTTTTAGTCGTGGCTTGCCAAGCGGCATCGTCTTTGGCGCCTCCATTACACCCATTGAACAACGCGTGCAAATGGAACTTTGGATACGAAACTTCGGCGGGCAGGACCTGACGGGTTTCCAAACCGAGCCGAGTCCGCGCGGCCAGGTTTGCGTGCTGCTGAAGGGTGCGCCGGGATTCAATGCTCAGACGAATGACAACAAGATATTCCGCGATGGAGTCGCTGCCGTGCGCGCAGACTCCGGGCACGACCGCTGGATACTAACCGCCTGGGAACACGCCGGTCGGGTCTGGGGTAACCCCGCAGTGCCTTGTCTCCATTGCGACCCGCTCTTGCCCGATTGCCCCTTCGGCAAAACGGTTCGCACTCGGGGACGCCTGTGGTTTTACGAAGGCCAACAAATCGAGTCGGAAATCGAGCGGGCCGGGAATTGGTTTGCTGACTCGGCTGTTCGTTGATTTCAGGTTGAATGGGACGCCGGACTGGTTTTCGTGCTCCTTAATCCGGGTCGCGCATTTCTCTCCGGATGATTTCGGGATTGTCAAGCGGCTCACTCGGGCGCGCTTGTATCTCGAGTCCTGTTTCGCGGACCTTCGCGGGGTCGAAGACGCGCGTGTCGGCAGGCAGAGCCTCAAACGGGGTGAGATCGGGCGTGTCGGTGAACATATCGGAGAGGCCGGAGGCTGCGGCGTCATACTGGTTCAAAAAGGGTAAACCGAAAATCAGGTCGAAGGTTTTTAGGATGCTGGCCATGCTCGTGTGGACGTGTGAAACACCACGGCGAGCACAAGGGCTGATCACCAGCAAGAGGCTCCGGTGAGCATCCACGTGGTCCCGGCCGTCCTGGGCGTCGTCCTCAGTGACGAAGATGGCCATATCCTTCCAGAAGGGACTGTGCGAAAACAACTCCACCAGCTTTCCCAGCGCGAGATCGTTATCGGCAACATAAGAAGCGCGATAATGATAGCCATCTTCCGGACGCGGCTGGGCCGTATGATCGTTGGGCAGCCAGATATAAAGGAACTGTGGAAGCGGTTCCTTCCCACTTGCGTACCGAAGCTCAAACTCGCGTTGGAACTGCCCGAACCGGTATTGGTCGGAGATGTTCGTGTTAAAGGTTGCGTAGTTACGGGAAGTATTTTCGAACAGAACCTCAGGCATGGGAACGTTGACAGCTTCCCGGACGCCGGTGGGCATCAGACCGGAACCGTCGTAGGCGCCAGGAAACGAAACGCCCTCGCCGTAGTTTCGGAAGGGGATGTGATGCCTTGCCAGGTGCTCCCAAAGCGACCCTGCCTCCAGATAAGACTCCGGGCAGGGGTTCCCACATTGTATGTTCAGGCGTCCGGGCACGTCAGCATCCGGCACGAAATCGAGCTTGTTCCCGTATGCGGGGGGCCATACCGATTCGACAACCTCGTTGGGATAATTCCCTACTAGCCAGTGGTGGCCGTCCACCGAAACGTCCGAGTCCACATAGAAGTTGTCACTGAAGGCGAACCTTCGGGCTAAGGCATGGGCATTGGGCGTGACACGGGCGCCCTCCACGGCTTCCTTTTCGTCCTTATCTCTCACCAACGCGTTCTCGCCCCACCGCGCCATGCTGGCTTCACCTTCTACCGTTGCACCCGCGATTCGAACGTCGCCGAACACCTCATCGAAACTCCGGTTCTCTCTCACTATGAAGACGACGTGGTGAATCTTCGTGCTTGGCTTTCCAGGTGGGGGAATGGGAGACTCGGCGCTACGCGGCACGACCGGAGTTGCGGAGACGAAGCCATTGTTCTGCAGGACGCGTGCGGTCATCTGTTTGAGTATGTGTCGATCTGGGATAGAGGAGATGATGGAGACGAATCCGTGCGTGATGTCTCCAATGTAAGCCCCTTCCGGCCCCTCCTGGAAATTCGGTCCGCCGTTAGGGCCCGCGCCAAATCCTTTCGTATTGGCTACGTAAAGCGTCCTGCCATCAGGGCTCACAGCAATGCGGGCCGGGAACCATGCCGTAGGGAAGTAACCCAGGACGTTCCCTTTGAGCGCGTCCACGACTGCGACGGCATTGATCCCCGCGCAAGCCACGTAAAGGCTCTTCTCATCCGGGCTGAGTGCCATCCCGAAAGGAAGCACACCACGCAATCCCTTAACCGTGGCGTCGGGCTCCAGCAAGATGGTTTTCTCCACCTCGTTTGACCGGGCATTGATGATGGTGACGCTGTCCTGCGCGGCGTTGGAGACGAAGACTCTGTCGCCGCCAGCCACCACCGCGCCGGGGCTCGAACCGCTCACGGACTTGTCCCCGACTTGAATTCCGGTCTTGATCTTCGCAATGACCTTGGGTAGGGCGGGGTCAGCCACATCGATTACCCAAAGCGAATTCGCCTCGGGTACATTCGGGTCCCCCAGCCCGGGAATCTGCTTACCCTCGACGGTCGTGCCTTCAGCCGCTTCCTTCGACGGGAAACCATAGGGAGGAAAGTCCAACCCGGTCTGCTTGGGCCGGTCCGCGTCGTATCCGGGAATCAGAGAGTACTGAAACATGCCCACATTAGAAACGTACGCAAACTTCCCATCCGGCGAAATGGCTAATCCGAAAGGCATGCGTCCGACAGGAATACTGGAGAGAACCTGCTTTGAATCTGTATCAAGGATGACAAGCCGGAAATGGGCGAGGTCGAGCACGTAAAGGCGACGGCTGTCGGGTGAAAGCTGAAGGGTGGCAGTTAGGCTGTGGGTATAAGTTTTGTTTTCGAAGGTCCCATCGAGGCTCAACGAATAGAGGCGCTGGTGTGAAACCAAGTCGAAGATGCCGACGCGGCCGTTGTTCCCCTCCGAAAGATAAAGCGTTCGATTATCGGGACCCACGGCCACACCGAGGAAAACACTGTCTACGTCGGCATCGGCAGGTTTGAACCCTGGTGGAATTTGAGCGACTTGGGGGTTGGAGCTGTCCAGTTGTGTGATGACGGAGGCGGAAAACGGATGCGTACCGCTGTTGGCGGTGACCAGTGTCTTGCCGCCCGGACTGAGCGCAAGACCGTAAGGGTGCGGGGCAACCTTAATCTGCCTTCCCAGCGGAGTGATCAGGCGGCCGTTGGGAAGAATCGTCTCCCCGGAGAGATCGATCTTGACCGGACGATTACCGGCTGGCGCCTGTAGTTCCAAAGTTACCTGCCGAGCGTGTTGACGCGCCAGAAGCCATGCGTGCTGTGGGATTAAGAGAACGGAAGATAGAGTCAGCAGGAGCGCCAGCCAAATCCGGTGGCACATAAGGAACGCCTCCACAATAAGAACCTTGCCGTGAACGTCGAGTATAGAACAGATCGGCCACGCACTAATATTACACTGCAATTATGAATAGTGAATCGCGAATCCTGGTGTGGCGCCTAACACCCGACACCTGACACCTGCTTTTCAGGCACCTGGAACCTGATTTTCCGCTTTGATCGGCGTCTTTCGCGCTCAAAAACCAGTTCGTTTCTTTGTCCAGAAAGAGCTAACCCTTGTATTTTCAATAACTCCTTAGGTTTGTTCCCACTATTTAGTATCTTTTTTGCGTTTTGCGGCCATCTTCCGCAGTCGGGGCGCCGATTTAGGACCCCTTCCAACCGGCATGGCGGTGCGTTCGGCATACGTCAACAATTGTAGGCTACACTATTTCCAGCCGCGTGTCAAGGGCGAAATTTCAGGAGTCAGGATTCGGGATTGAGGAGTCAGCAGGGACCAGGCAGTCGGCGGCAAGGGGGGCCAAGATGGAACCCGACCAATTCACCATTCGCTATTCTTCGCCCCTGACACCTGAGTCCCGAATCCTGAATCCTGGCGGGGCACCTGAAACCTGCTTTTCCGCTCGTCACTCGTCACCTTCTGCTTGCTGCCTACTGTTTTTCCCTTGCCCCTAGTACAATAGGGCTGCCTGGCAGCAGAGGACCTATGCCTGCGAATCTTACGCCGGAATACCTCGAAGCCGAGAGGCGGTTCAAGGCCGCCGTTACCACGGAAGAAAAGCTGGCCGCGCTGGAAGAAATGCTGGCAACCATCCCCCGCCACAAGGGGACGGAAAAAATGCAGGGGGAGCTCAAGCGTCGCCTCTCCAAGCTGCGCACAGAACAAGCCAGCAAGCCGGTCAGCCGCGCAGGCATCATCCACCGCGTCGAGAAGGAGGGTGCCGGCCAGGTGGTGTTAGTTGGCCCGCCGAATAGCGGCAAGTCGATGCTCGTCCGGCAGGTCACACGTGCCACGCCGGAGGTGGCCGATTACCCTTTTACGACTCGCGTTCCCCTGCCGGGCATGATGCGATTCGAAGACATTCAAATCCAGCTTGTGGACCTGCCGCCCGTCCATCCGGACTTCCCTGAATCATGGCTTTATCAGATCATCCGCAACGCGGATGCCGCGATGCTGGTGGTGGATCTGAGCGATGCGGACCTTCTCGAGGATCTCGAAACAACTCTTGCCCAGCTCGCGAAGGCCAAGGTGCAGCTTGGCGAAGACGCGCTGCCAGATGCCCCAGGCTGGCTTGCCAAAAGGACGCTGCTCGCCGCAAATAAGCTCGATGCCAGTGGCGCCCTCGAGAATCTAGATGTCCTCAAGGAACTTTACGGCGCGCGGCTTAGGGTCCTGCCGATCTCTGCCGAGACGGGGCAAGGACTTGACGACCTGAGGCGGTACGTTTTTTGCTTGCTGGATGTAATCCGGGTCTACACGAAGGCGCCCGGAAAGAAGCTGGAGTGGACCGCGCCTTACATCCTAAAACGGGGATCTCGCTTGTTGGACCTTGCTGCGCACGTCCATCATGACTTCCTTACCCAGCTTAAATACGCGCGACTCTGGGGCCACGGTAAGTTTGAGGGTCAGATGGTCAACCGCGACCACGTCCTCGAGGATAAAGACGTGGTTGAGCTACACAGATGAGTGGGATTTCCCAACCGCGATGAAGGTCGCCATTCCATCTCGCCCAGGAAACCGGTGACTTGCGAGATTCCTCAACACTCCGTTCAGGACCGCCTGCGACCCTCTGGCCTAGAACACCCGTTCTGAATCAAGCAGCAGCGTGACAGGCCCGTCGTTTACCAGTTCCACCTCCATCATGGCCTGAAACTGTCCCGTTTCTACAGTGACTCCCCTGGTCCGCACTGCTGCTACGAAAGCCTCGTAAAGCCCACACGCCACAGCCGGCGGAGCTGCCCGGTCATAGCTAGGACGGCGGCCCTTGCGGCAATCGCCGTAGAGCGTGAACTGGGAAACGCAGAGCAGGCTACTCCCTGTCTCAGATATGGACCGGTTCATGCGGCCATTCTCATCGTCGAAGATCCGCAGTGTAAATATCTTTTCCGCCAGCGATTCCGCTGTTTCGCGGGTATCCTCTTTTCCAATGCCAAGCAGCACGAGCAACCCCGCACCAACGGTCCCCACCGCGTGGCCATTCACTCGTACTTGCGCCCTCTTTACTCTTTGGATGACAGCCCGCATGGCGGTGATCTCCTTGTGCGCCGGTCAAACCGGCGAGGTGTAGTGAATGAAAGAGTCATACGTTGAAGGGTTAGCGACCCACAACGGCCCCGAGTCATGCGGAGCCGGTCGCGAGGGCGGCGACGAAGCGTTGACAGGGGAACGTGCGGGCCGGGTATTCAGCCGCGTAATCCAACTCCGGGACGCCGACGCCGTAAGGAGAGGCGGAAGGCAACACCCGAGGCGCCGATATCGCGAGGCGCCACGGAGCCCCGCGCGGTCAGAGACCCTGTGCACGTACGGAAACACCTTGCGCGGGAACCGGGAGATCCCCTGTCTATCCGAGGCGACTCGTGCCTCGGATCGCGTCGGGAAGTCTAAGGACACACGCCGATGATGAACGAACAGGGGAAGTCGGACAGACCCGCAGTACCTGGGAAGTCCCTGAACAAGGCCGGACCTATCGCGAGCGGACAGCCGGCGGCGGAGGGGATGGAGGGAAGGGGTCTAGCCAAAGGGAACCCGAGCCAGCAAAACGCGTCCCGGACACCGAGCCGGACCGACGCGCCCAGTGCGCTGGAGCGGGTACGTCAAGCAGCGAAGAAGGATAGGAAGTGGCGGTTCACCGCGCTCCTGCACCACATCTATAACCTGGACACGCTGCGCAGGGCCTACCTCAGTCTGAAGAGGGAAGCCGCGCCGGGCGTGGACGGGGAGACGTGGCGGCACTACGGGGAGGCACTGGAAAAGAACCTCCGGGACCTCTCTGAGCGGCTGAAGCGTGGAGCGTACCGGGCGAAGCCGGTGCGGAGGGTGTACATCCCCAAGGCCGACGGGCGGCAGCGGCCGCTCGGCGTTACGGCGCTGGAAGATAAGATTGTCCAGCGCGCGGCGGTCGAGGTGTTGAACGCCATCTACGAAACTGACTTTCTCGGCTTCTCGTACGGGTTCCGACCAGGGCGCAGTCCGCATCACGTGCTGGATGCGCTCTATACAGGACTGTTGACGAGAAAGGTGAACTGGGTGCTCGATCTTGACATCAAGGGCTTTTTCGATGGGCTTTCCCACCCCTGGCTGGTCAAATTCGTCGAGCATCGAATCGCGGACCGGCGCGTCGTGCGGCTCATCCAGAAATGGCTGAACGCTGGCGTGCTGGAGGATGGGAAACGCTTGCGGGTGGAGGAAGGTACGCCCCAGGGTGGCAGTGCCTCGCCGCTGTTGGCGAACATCTACCTCCATTATGTCTTCGACCTGTGGGTTCAGGCGTGGCGACGGAAGCGAGCGCATGGCAATGTGATCGTCGTGCGGTTCGCGGACGACATTGTGCTGGGCTTTCAGGTCAAGTCGGATGCCGAGCAGTTTCGGGCGGAGCTGGAGGAACGCTTCCGCAAGTTCCAACTCGAACTGCATCCCCAGAAGACGCGACGGCTGGAATTTGGTCCGTTGGCGATCAGCAACCGGCAGAGGCGCGGAGAAGGGAAGCCCGAGACGTTCAACTTCCTCGGCTTCACGCCCATCTGCGTGAGGAAGAGGAGTAACGGAATGTTTACGGTGTTGCGGCTGACGATGCGCAAGCGGATGCAAGCCAAGCTGAACGAGGTGAAAACCGAACTTCGGCGGCGCATGCATGATCCCGTCCTGGAAGTGGGCCAGTGGCTGCGCTCGGTCGTGAGTGGGCACTTTCACTACTATGGCGTGCCCATGAACCTCCCCGCGCTGGCGGCCTTCAGGTTTCAGGTGGGCTGGCTTTGGTACCGTACGCTGGCGCGTCGTAGCCAAACCGGTCGCATCTCCCTGGATCGCTTGCGACGTCTCGTGGCCCGCTGGCTGCCTCTGCCGAGTTTTCATCATCCTTATCCCCTGCGCCGCATGGGCGTCGTCACCTAAGGCAAGAGCCGGATGCGGGAAAACCGCTCGTCCGGATCCGTGGAGGGGGTCATGGGTTAACCATGATTCCTACTCCGACTCGGTGTGAATTTGTAGAGTGATCGGACTCGTCCAGGTACTTCTCACCTTTTCTTCGCCTAAGGCCAATTTTTTTCGTGTGGGTAAAGTCGCCGGCAGGTCCGAATGAAGCTAGCGGGTCGCCAACGCAGAGGACGGCATAAGCAGGACTTCTCCCAGGATGAGTCCTCCCGGTTAATGACGATCCGCGCCTCCTGCGCGTGCTGCTGCATGCAACTCAGCACACCCATTTGTCACCAAGAGCACCACCGAAGGTCGGTCAAGCGATCGATCCTCCATTGGCAGCCGTTCCGGACTGGGCTCGGCGCAGCCGAGGTCATCCCCGAATCGAGAGAGTCACAAGGGCAATATGTCTCTTGACATTTCATTTGAGGACTGCTTATAGTCGCCGCGGTTATTCTACCAAGGCTTATAAATCGGAAGCGCTAATGAGTGCCCCGCCCTTGATCGGTCGTAGTCCCTTCATGATCCACGACTGCGTCCGGCTCTTTCCTAGCCCCGCTCACTCCCAACAACTCCCCCAGCGAGGTAACCCGCCGTGTCAGAAGAGGCAAACGCCGTACTCACCAAGTCGCCTGTCACTCCTTGTGTGGTCACTTCTATTCTCGTAGCTCTCACCCTGGCCATCTTTGTGTCCTGCGGTGGCGGCGGAGGGGGCGGTTCCCCGACAGGACCCGCATCGCCAACCATCACATCAGTTTCTGTGTCATGCAACCCGACTTCTGTCCAGGTCGGCCAGACTTCTCAATGCACGGCGACAGTGATGGGGACGGGAAGCTACAGCTCGGCGGTCGCTTGGAGTGTGAGTGCAGGCTCAATCAATTCATCGGGCCTGCTCACCGCCCCTAGCACGGCCGGCACAGTGACCGTGACTGCGGCCTCCACACAAGACCCGAGCAAAAAAGGGACCGCCACAGTCACCGTTACTTCCGGAGTTACGATTTCGGTGACGCCCCAGTATCAGTCGGTGACGTTGAGTTCCTCGGTTCGTTTCCAAGCGAGTGTGGTCGGAACGAGCAATACCAATGTGGCCTGGAGTCTTGTTGGACCCGGTTTCATCGGGGCCGACGGGACCTACACGGCACCTGATGATCTTCCTTCGACGACAACTGCGCAGATTACTGCCACCTCGACAGCAGATCCTAACGAAAGGGCCTCTGCGAACGTTAATCTGCTCAGTGCAGTCGCCGTGGGGATTTCGCCGGTGGGTGCCAGCGTAATTGCCAGTTCCACCAAGCAGTTCAGCGCCGTTGTTACCGGCAGTAACGATCATGGTGTGACCTGGACCGCAACAGGTGGGGGCTCAGTAGATGGCGCGGGTTTGTATACTGCCCCGCCGACGGTGTCAACACCGACTGAAGTTACTATCTCAGCCACAGCGATCGCTGACCCAAGCAGGTCCGCCACTGCTTCTCTGACTGTGATTCCGATGTCACAATCCTCGGGTGGCTTCCAAGTGAGTTCCACATTTCCGAGCGACGGCTCGACCGGGATATCACAGAAGGTCGTTATCCACATAGCACTTAGCGATGATTTGGACATCACCTCGCTAAACGCACAAAATGCAGCGTTGATTGATGCCTCAGGCCAGCCTGTCCCATTAACGCTGGCTTACGATCCGACAAGCCGGGTCATTACAACCACCCCACAAGTCACTCTCGGTGCGGCCACTAGCTATAAGATTTCGGTGGGGACCGGACTTCAAGGTGCCTCTGGGGACAAACTCAGTTCGCTCTTCACCGCGTCGTTCGCGACCGTACCATTAGGGACAGTATCGGCCGGTTTAGGCGCGTCCGAATACGATCGGACCCCTGCCACGGCTTTTGGGTATCAATCGTCGACAGGCCCTGTGGCATCAGACGGCAGCTTTACCGTCAAGATTAATCCTGCAGGCGTCACGATCGTTCTCGTAACCTTCTCCGGACGCACCTATTTTAGTATTGTCGACTTGACTCCGGGTAATATTCCCACACAGGTGAGTGTCGACGATCTGTCCACGGCGACAGCTCTTGTATTGGCTGGTGTCGGTCTGCTGGCAACGATCCCAACGCGACAGAGCAGTTCAGAGTCGTCGCAGCTGGGATCCCGCTCTGCAGACTCTGGCTAGCAGCCTCACTCATACCCCGGCTGGTATTTCTTGGTTTCAAAACCCTGACTTCACAGGCACTTTCGCAGCCACCGCCCAGTCCTTTGTGTTTTCCGTGTCCGCAACGAAACCCTCCGTTGCTTCGGCGCTGACGCCTCGCAATCGAGCTGCAAAGCCCGGCGCCCAATTTAAGCTTGGGTGACCTGACGCAATGCTCTGTGCCATGCATCCAAGACTTGGACAGCGACCACTTGGTTACTGTGCACGCGGGCTTGAA
>CAVXWN010000018.1:0-191470 GCA_963765485.1 uncultured Acidobacteriota bacterium
TGCTGATAGTCTGCTCGAAGTGTGGAACATAATGATAAGTTGCAGTAAACTATTCGGCTCCCGGTCGAGCGTGAATTGCGTTAAGCGGGACAGTGCACGGCAAGCGACTGCCTGCCAATAGGAGTACGTGCGGCCAGACCGGCGAAACTTTTATACCCGATAAGGAGGTAGTTATGGCACAACCCTGGAAAACAAAGAAATGGTTTGTCAGCCCGTGGTGTTACCTGCCCGAAGCGAGAAAAGGCTTCAAATTTGCGCCGAAGATCAAGATCCATGATGTGACCTTGCGCGACGGCGAGCAGCAGACGGGCGTGGTTTTTCGTCGTGAAGAAAAAGTGGAAATCGCCAAGCGGCTGGACTCGATGGGTGTTCACCGCATCGAGGCGGGAATGCCGGCGGTCTCGCCGCAGGACAAGGCTGCCATCACCGAAATCGCCAACCTAGGTTTGAAGGCGCAAATCTTTGCGTTTGCGCGTTGCCTGGTCAGCGACATCGAGGCAGCCAAGGAATGTGGGTGCGAAGGGGTGATCGTCGAGATTCCTTCCAGCGAACATATTATCAAAAACGCTTATGGCTGGCCCATCCAGCGCGCGGTGAAATCTTCCATTGAGGCCACGCTGGCCGCTAAAGAGGCCGGCCTTTATACGGTCTTCTTCACTATCGACTCGACGCGCACTGAAGTGGAGAAACTGCTGGATTTGGTCCAGCACGTGGCAGAGGAAGGACACATGGACGCTTTCACGGTAGCCGACAGCTTCGGCGGCTGTACGCCGGAAGCGATCTACACTGTGATCAAGAAGGCCATCAAGCGACTCAAGAAGCCAATGGAGATTCACTGCCATCAAGACTTCGGACTGGGAGTGGCCAACACGATTTATGCCCTGGCGGCAGGAGCGTCAGTGGCGCACACCACCATCACGGGCCTGGGTGAGCGGGCCGGCAACGTTCCCATGGAGGATGTTGTGCTCTCTCTGCTGTGCCAGTATGGGGTCAAGCTGGGTATCCGCACCGAGAAGATGTGCGAGGTTTCGCGGTTTGTGCTGGACATCGCGAAAGTAAAGATTCCAGGGAACCGTCCCATCGTGGGCGATATGCTCTATCAGGTGGAGTCGGGGATCGTTGCCGGGTTCTTCCGGAAAGCGCGAGAGAAAAGCCCGCTGGAATATGTCCCGTTCGCCGCAGAGCTTGTGGGGCAGGCGCCCGTCACCGTCGTGCTCGGCAAGAACAGTGGGCTGCCATCCATTCAAGAATGGTGCGAAAAGCTGAACGTGAAGGCCAGTGAAGAAGAAATGATGGAGATGGTGCGTCTGGTGAAGGAGAAGTCCTTCGAGAAAAAGGATCTGCTCACCGAGGACGAATTCAAGGCCATTGTGGGCCAGGTGCAAAATCAGGCGGCAGCGGCAAGCCAGTGATGCTGTTCCCCATTCTCTCTATGCCGGCTGGTCAGGGCAGGAGCGAGATACCACCGTGTGGAAGAAGTGATGGCGCCAAACTCCCCCTTGCCCTCCTTACAAGGGAAGGAGACCAGTTCACCGACTCCCCTCCCGCCGCGGCGGGAGGGGGCAGGGGTGGGTGAGCACACCCGGCCTGAGAGTGGTTAATCGGGACATCCCCGTCTTTCAGCAACTCGCGGGGGCGCACGTCAGAGCGGGCGCTCCCCTACCGGGAGACAAGCAAATGATCCGCAACTTTGAGGAATTGGTCGGTCGGGCGCAGAAGCTTGGTCCGGCAAAGATCGCGGTGGTCGAGGCGCACGACCCTGACGTCCTGGCAAGCCTGGCGCAAGCGGAACTGCTGGGATTGGCGCTGTCGACGCTGATTGGAGAACCCGCCAAGATCGAGGAGGCAGCTCGCAAGGTAGGCTACACGCTGCGCCCCGAGTCATTGATTTCAACTTCAGGGGAAGAAGCCTCCATCCGCCGAGCCATCGACCTGGTAAGGGAAGGGAAGGCCGATTTTCTTATGAAAGGCAAGGTGACTACGGCCAACTTGATCAGAGGCGCGCTGGATAAGGAACGTGGTCTGCGAACCGGAAGGCAGTTGAGCCAAGTCATTGTTTTCCAAACCCCTCGAATTCCGCGAATGATGGTCATGACGGACTGCGCGATCAATATTGCGCCGACCTTAGAAAACAAGGTCGAAATTTGCCGAAACGCCATCGAGGTCGCGCACGCGCTGGGCATCACAGAGCCTAACGTGGTTTTGCTGACTGCCTTGGAATTCGTTAATCCCGCTATGCCTGCGACGGTCGACGCGGCGGCGCTGGTGCAGATGAACCGGCGCGGGCAGATCTCGGGCGCTTACCTGGAAGGCCCGTTGGCCCTTGATGTGCCCCTGAGCCGCTTTGCCGCCGATCGCAAGTCCATCGATAGCCCGGTGGTCGAAGCCACGGATGTGTTCATTGCTCCCGATATCGAGGCGGCCAATATTCTGTATCGCGCGATTACCTATTTTGCCGGGGGGCAGTCCGGCGGCATCATAGTTGGAGCGCGTGTGCCCCTGCTCGTGCTTTCACGGGCGGAACCGCCCGAGACTAAGATTCATTCCATTTCTTTGGCGCTGCTCGTGATGCACCATCAGCGCCAGCTCTCCTAGACGGGCTTTGGAGTGCGGCAGCTTGCTGCCGCTTTCTTGCGCCGGAAGCTTGCTTGGGGCAGCGGCACGAGCAAGGTCGATGAGGAAAGCGGCAGCAAGCTGCCGCACTCCAAAGCGCTTGGCGCGAACAAGGAGATTCACTTTGAGAATTCTGGTTCCGAACCTGGGCTCGACGTCCCTGAAATATCAACTCATCGAGACCGATGGCGAAAAGGTTCTGGCGCGAGGAAAGATCGAGCGCATCGGAAGCGCAAAGTCTCCAGTCACGACGTGGGATGCCGGCAGCGAAAAGGAAGTGAAAGAGGTGTTCGATATTCCGGATCATCGGGCTGCCGTTAAAATCCTGACTGACAAGCTCGCTCATCTCGGCTCGCAAGCGGATGAGAAGGGCGCGGTTTCGGGCGTGGGTTTCAAAGCCGTGCATGGTGGCCCGCGCTACTGTGGGAGTTTTTTGGTCGACGATGAGTTGCTCGCCGCTATGAAGGAGTTTGTCCCGGTCGCACCCGTTCACAACCCGGTTTACATCCAGGCCATGCAGATATTTCGGGAGGTGTTGCCGGGAGTCCCGATGGTGGCGGTCTTCGAAACGGGCTTCCACGCCAGTATGCCGGAGAGGGCCTGCACTTACGGGGTGCCTCATGAGTGGCAGGAAAAGTACGGCGTTCGCCGCTATGGGTTTCACGGCTCCTCTCACCGCTATGTATCACAACGCGTACCGGAAATCCTGGGCGGGGCGGCAGCCGAGCTAAGGCTTGTTTCCTGTCATCTGGGTGGGAGTTCTTCGATTTGTGCGGTGCTGAAGGGGAACTCCATCGACTCGAGTTTTGGCTTTTCAGCCCAGTCCGGAATTGAGCACGCCACACGCTGCGGCGATCTTGATCCCTTCGTGATTCTGGACGTCATGGAGAAGGAGAAACTGACTCCAAGGCAGGCCGGTGAGGTCCTTTGTACGAAAGGAGGCCTGCTGGGCATTTCGGGGCTCAGCAGCGACCTGCGGGATTTGGAAGAGGCGGCGTCAAAAGGCCACCGGCGGAGCGCCTTGGCTGTGGAGGTACTGGTCTATGAGGTCAAGAAATACATAGGGGCTTACGCCGCCGCGATGGGAGGACTCGACGCCATAGCCTTTGCCGGAGGCATTGGCGAGAACTCCTGGCGGGTCCGCCAGGAAGTATGCCGGGACATGGAGTTCCTCGGAATTCATCTTGATGACCAAGCCAACCGCCAGCCTGCCCGGGCCGACCGCATTATTTCGAGCCCTAAGTCCGGCGTGGCGGTGCTGGTTGTTTACACCAATGAGGAGCTCATGGTAGCGCGTGAGACGGTGCGGGCATTGGCCCACACGCCGTAGGGGTAGGGCTTGCCCTACCCTCGTCGAAGGTGCTTTGCCCGCAATCAGGGGACGGCAAGCCGTCCCCCTACACTGCAGGGCGCATTCGTGCCGAAATGAATAGAGGAGACTTCTTCCGAAATGAAGCCAGTGACTTTTAGGACCGGCCGCGAGAACCGCGTGGGCGTTCTGCAGGGTGAGTTCGTCGTCGATATTGCATTCCTCATCGAATCGCTCGGCTCGATGGGCATCGGGGTGGAGCCTGAGCTGAAAGAGGCTTTCAAGCTGGAAAGATTATTTGTGTCGGGCTCAACTATCAATCGCATTTGGGCGAGCAGGCCAAGAAAGCTCCGGAGCGGCAGATATTCTTCTTGAAGTCTGACAACACCATCTGCGGCCCTGGCGAACCCATCGTCCTTCCGCCCAACTCGACCCAGGTGGATTATGAGGCGGAGTTTGCCGTGGTTATTGGAAAGCGGGGGAAGGGAATACCGGAAGAGAAGGTCTTCGAGCACATCGCCGGCTATACGATCCTTAACGATGTGAGCGCGCGCGACCTTCAAATCGGCGACGGCCAATGGTTCAGGGGAAAGAGTTGCGATACCTTTGGGCCCATCGGCCCCTGGATTGTCACCACTGACGAGATCCCCGACCCGCAGGGCCTGCGAATCTTCCTCGAGACTCAACGGGCGGATCATGCAGGACGCAAACACAAACGACCTGATCTTCAAAATCCCGTATTTGATCAGCTACCTTTCCCAATCAATGACCCTGGAAGTGGGCGACCTGTTTTCGACGGGCACGCCGGGGGGTGTGGGCCACCACCGCAAGCCGTCGATCTACCTCAAGCCCGGTGACACGGTCAGCGTGACGGTGGAACGCATCGGCACGCTGACGAATCCGGTCGTCGGGCCGTGACAAGCGTCACCTTGCCAACTGGCTCACCGTGTCGGCCGCTGCTTCGAGCGGGAAAGACACGTGAACCGTTTCCTCTTCCGAGTCCACGTCGATGAAGAGGGACCTGCCCTGCTTGTGAATCTTTACGTGCTCGCTCTTGCTATCCACCTGGACCAGCGGCCCGTCGGCGCAGCGAGCCAGCTCTTTCGTGGCCGCTTGGATGGTGGGGAGCCACGGCCTAATTTCGCGTGGAGCGTCTTTGAGTTTGTCCTTGGGAATCAGCCGGGCAGCCACGGGCAGGACGGCTGCCGGCACAAGCAAGTAGATGTGCTGGCCGTCGCGAGTCCTTTCCCGCACGTCCACCCGCACTGCTCCCTCGTTATAGACAATTGCTCCGCCCACGATGACCAGCGCAAGAGCTCCTCCGAGAACCGTCATGCCTGTGGTCATACTCGCCGCCTTTCATTCCGCGGTAATGCTCGAGTCAACCCAAATGCGGACGTTATCGTGTTCGTCCTGCACGGTGACCAGGTCGAGGTTCGGGTACTCGCCGAGGGCTCGAATTGCCGCCAGCACATTGAGCTCGTCGTTCTTGCCGGAAAGCAGCGCATCGGCAACTTTAATTGGGACCTTGACTTCCACTGTATTCGTCGCCTTCCTCGCCCCGGCGGCTTTCCCGGTCCCTTCGCGGTTCTCGTGAACCTTGATGAGCAGAAACTCCCCGGCTTTGGCCACTTCTACATTCTCGTGTTCCGACTCGACGGTGACGAACTGGTTATCCCCTGCCTTGCGCACTGCCTCCAGCATGGCGCGCAAGTCCACTTGGTCGAAAGCGTTCCCCTCCACCTTGACTCTGCCCTGGCTTAAATTGGCAGCCTTGATTGTGGGAAGAACGGCTTCAGCCAGGCTCAGGGGAATGTTGATGCGTACCCGTTCTCCATCCGGACCTGACTCTGTTACCCGGACATGTATCCAACGGTCAGCCGGCATCGCCAGTGCCGCAAAGGCGAACATGAAAACCACCACACCCAGCGTTTTCTTCATCATTGGAAACTACCTCCTCACTCTAAGCGTAGGAACGCAAAGAGGGTTGTGAAAGTTCCCAAGATTTTTTCAGTTTAAGTGTAGAGGCGGCTTTACGCCGCCAGCAGGCTGACCACAGAGTCCGCGGAGATCCCAGAGAAGAGCAGGACTGTTTCTCTCAGTGGTCTCAGTGCGCTCTGCGGTGGATCTCTTCTTGGCGTCCTGGAGAGTCTATGCGTAGGGAATCCGAAGCCCGTCCATGATGCCCTTCATGTAGCCGAACGCAAACACCTTGCCCATGATGGCGTAGCCGGGGTGGTCGTTGGATTCGCCTTCCATGGTGGGCGCGTGATCGGGGCGCATCGGGCCGTCGAACCCGCTCTCATGATAAACTTTGAGCATGCGGGCCATGTCCGTCGGGCCGTTGTCGTGGAAGGTCTCGACGAAATGTTCGCGATTGCCCTCCACGTCGCGAAAGTGGACGAAGAAAATCTTCTTCTGGGCGCACCACTCGCGCGCCAGGGCTTCGATATCCTCTCCCATCAGCTTGAAGTTGGCCTGGCAGAAGGTGATGCCGTTGACGGGGCTGGGGACGATGTTGAGCAACCGGCGGTAGTTCGCCGCGCTGATGATGATGCGCGCAATTCCACGCAGCACGGGAACGGGGGGATCATCCGGGTGCAGGGCCATCTTAACGTTGGCTTTCTCCGCCACCGGAATTACCGCCTTCAGAAAGTACTCGAGGTTTTGCCAGAGCTTTTCCTCGCTAACCGTTCCCCATTCGGTCGGCCCCTGCTTTTCGGCAACTCCCAGGTCGAATTCGGAGGTCAGCGCCCCACCCCGCGCGGGGACCGCGACGTTGGTGCGATACCATCCTAAGCCCGCCATGAAGTTGTAGCAGACCATAGGGATGCCGAGCTTTCCAAGGGCCTCGAGGGCGGCGCAGTAGTTCTCAATTTCCTCATCACGCCCAGGCAGGCCAAGCTTGATCTTCTCAGCGGGCACGGGGTGGCTTTCCACGCCCGCAATGGTCAAGCCCGCCGCTGTGAAATCCGTTTGGATTCCTGCCAGTGTGTCCAGATACTGCTCGCGTCGAACTTTGCTTAGCTCGCCCGCGACACCTACAATAGCGTGATCAATGCCCATCTGGCGGGCAAGTTTAAACCTCGACTCCTGATGCGGCTCATGTATGAGAGCCAGTTTTATCCCGGCAGGTTTGTTCGATGCAGGTCTGCGGACGCCTGTCGTTGCCGGACTGGCAACGCGCGCGAGACTTCCTGCGGCAAGTGTGGTCAGCGTCTTTTGGATGGCACTCCGTCGGTTAAGTTGCGTCATGAGTTAAAACCCTTCCGCGTCCGAACATGCTGGGCGGCGTCCAGACTCGCTCCGACGCCGGGATTCATGAATCGTCGCCTGTCTGCCGCCTGGGAGCCTGGCATGCTGGATACTAGCTTTATGCGTTCCTTTTTCAAAGCAAAAAAGTGCGCGCCACTGCCTCCGGGTCTGGTGAATTTGACTCGGGAGGGCAGCAGACGTATTGTGTTGCGCAGAGGTTGCGTTGAAATCGGGAAGTGCTTTTGCTCTTCGGGCGACTGTATTCAGATGAGAGGCAGACCATGAGAAAAGAACTGCGGGTCTTACTAGTTATTGCGATCACTCTGTCATTTTCTGCCTATCCAGGCCTTCGCGCCGACGCTGCGGGGGACGGACTGGCCCTCACCCCACCCATGGGGTGGTATCCCTGGAATGAGTTCGGCCAGGCGCCACAGAACGAAAAACTGATCAAGGAGATCGTCGACGCTCTGGTCCGCAGCGGCATGAAGGAAGCGGGCTATACGTACGTCGGCCCAGACGAGGGGATCTGTTTCTACCGCGACGCGGGCGGCAAGCTGAAGTCGAATCTCGACCGCTATCCCAGCGGCCTGCGGGGACTTGGCGACTACATCCACAAGCGGGGGCTGAAATACGCGCTGTACACCGACGCCGGGACCCGCACTTGCAGCAAGGCCATGCCGGGCACGAAGGACCACGAGCTTGAAGACATGGCTAGCTTCGCCGAGTGGCGCGCGGATTACGTAAAGATCGATTGGTGCAACACCGAGGGCCAGGACACCGCGAAGACCTACCGCAAGCTCCACGATGCCCAGCGCGCTGCAGGGCGGCCCATCGTTCACAGCCTCTGCTCGTGGGGTGTGGGAGAGCCGTGGAAGTGGGCAGCTTCTGTGGGGCACCTCTGGCGGACAACCGGAGATATCTGCGAACCGGGGAAGGCCGATTGGGGCAACGCGATGAAAGTCGCCGCAGCCAACGAGAAGCTGTACGAGGCCGCAGGCCCCGGCCACTGGAACGATCCCGACATGGTGATCGTCGGCATGGGTGGGCTGAGCGAAGCCCAGAACCGCAGCTTTTTCAGTCTCTGGTGCATGATGGCCGCGCCCTTGATAGCTGGGAACGACCTGCGGAAGATGACTCCATCGACAATTCAGATTCTGACCAACATGGACGCAATTGGGATCAACCAGGATCCTCTGGGTACTCAGGGGCGTATCGTCCGCAGAAACGGCAAGGTCGAAATCTGGGCGGGGAAGCGCCTGTTTGACGGCAGCCAAGCCGTCCTCGTTTTCAATCAGGGAGCGGCGTCGGCGGATGTGCAAGTCGCGTGGGCGGATATCGGGATCACGGAATCTGAGCCGCTTTACGTTCGGAATCTATGGACGCATCAAACGACTGGGCCGGTCCGCGGCGGTCTCTCCGTCAGGGTGGCTCCGGACGACGTGGCGCTACTTCGCATTTCCAAGTCCAACGCCTTCCCGTTGCCGCCGATCATCGTCGCCGATACGTACCTGGTGACTCTCCGCTCGGTAGGCCCGGACTCCCGGAAGCTCACTGGAGCGGTCACAATCAAGACCAACGGAAGCGACGAACTCCCACTCTGGAAAGTGCGGCCGGAGCTTCCGTCCTGGCTGTCCGTGGCAGTGACCAAGAACGGAAAGAGCCAGACGCTGACCAATACGGTCTCCACCGCAGGGCTGAAGAATGGTCTGTATCATGCCATCGTGCGCGCCGACAATGTTGAACCAGTATCGGGCAATCCGATGTCGGCGCTGTATTACGATGTTGACTTGGAAGTCACGGGCCGCGCTGGTGGCCGTGACGGAAATTGAAATCAGCTTGGCCATGCGCCCATACGGCCCTGTTTTGTGTGCAGTTATAGCCTTTCGTGATAGACTGCGGCTGTTTAGGCGGACGTCGGGCAGCCTCGCCTTACCCCGGGAAATCTTTTGAGGAGGAAAACTCATGAAGAGACTCGATGCGTGGGGACTCATTCTGACCGCCATTGTCGTTCTCATTGGCATGCCGCGGGGCGCGTGTGCCCAGGGATCCTTCCAACATGTAGCTGGCAAGGCTTTCGAATCTGCGATCCCCAGTGAATTTTACCTCGAGGGGAACAGCATTCCCGTGGAGAAGCGCAACGCCGTACTTCTGAAGACCCCAGCGGGCGCGCGATTAGCGTTTGCCTTGGTTGATACCGCTGGTTACAGCTCTCAGATCAATCAGAAGTACGCTGGGATGGTGATCACGGAAGGGAAAGTGTCGATCTGCAGCATTGCCTTAAGTGTGGGGAGCTATGGATTTGGCCTGGAAAAGCCCGCAGAACCAGGCGCGGGAGACGCCAAATTCTCTCTTTACAACCAAGCCGGGGAAAAGATCGGTGGCTGTGCCGCTAAGAACGACATTGCGGCGAGACAGCCCAGACCCCTGAAAGCTGTCTTGAGTAAACAAACTGGCGCACGGCTCTACCTGAATCGATACTTTGTTGATCTGAAGTAGTGCCGCATCCCGCTCAGGGCGACGGGCGGTGGGAGGGCTCGCTGACCCACGGCGCCTCCCACGTTCCCCGCGCCCAAAATGCCAATTCGCACTTCTCCTCCTTAGATTACGATTGTCCGAACTCTTGTCCAAATGATGATCGAGCCGCAGCGGATGCAGAGAGTAATGGCCTCCGAACCCCGTCGCGACATGCCGCAAGGCTTCGATTTTTCGCGGAGTGAACGGCTCGACAGACGCTCCCGCACTTTCTCTTTCCTCGCCATTGGGCTAAGATTTGCCAAGGGGGATGGACATGACTCAGGCTGGTATTTCGCATAAAACGGAATCGTCGGCCAGCACGTATCAGCCGGTACGCGCGCCTCGTGGCAATCAGATTTCCTGCAAAGGCTGGCAACAAGAGGCCGCCATGCGGATGTTAATGAATAACCTGGATGAAGCGGTGGCCGAGCGGCCCCAGGAACTTATCATTTACGGCGGCACGGGTAAGGCGGCGCGTAATTGGAATTGCTATCACGCTATCGTGGAAGCACTCAAAAAGTTGGAGAACGACGAAACCCTCCTGGTGCAGTCCGGGAAGCCTGTGGGCGTCTTCCGAACGCACGAATGGGCGCCGCGCGTACTGATCGCAAACGCCAACTTGGTGGGGCATTGGGCAACGTGGGAAAAGTTTCGCGAACTCGAGCGCCTGGGCCTCATGATGTACGGCCAAATGACAGCGGGAAGCTGGATCTATATTGGCACGCAAGGGATTCTCCAAGGAACGTTCGAGACTTTTGCCGCCGCATCCCGCAAGCATTTTGGGGGCGACCTTTCAGGCAAGTTCGTGGTCACCGGCGGAATGGGCGGCATGGGAGGAGCCCAGCCGCTGGCTGCCACCATGAATGGCGCTGCTTTTCTGGGCGTCGAAGTGGATGCCGAAAAAATCAAGCGCCGCATCCGCGGCGGCTATTGCGACATCTGTGTGAACGACCTGGACGAGGCGCTCCGCATCTTGAAGAATGCTGTCCGCCAAAAGCAGGCTGTATCCGTGGGCCTGGTCGGCAACTGCGCGGATGTTATCCCTGAACTGGCGCGCCGCGGTGTGGTGCCCGACCTGCTCACGGACCAGACCAGTGCGCACGACCCGTTGAACGGCTACATCCCTATGGGACTGACGCTCGAAGAAGCCGGTGAGCTCAGGCGGAAGAACCCAGACGACTATCTGAAGCGTTCTTACGAGTCCATCGCGCATCACGTCAAAGGCATGCTGGAGCTTCAGAAGCTGGGCGCGGCCACATTCGATTACGGCAACAACATCCGCACCATGGCATTCGAGCATGGCGGAGTGAAGGACGCTTACAACTTTCCGGGATTTGTTCCCGCCTACATTCGGCCCCTCTTCTGTGAGGGACGCGGGCCGTTCCGCTGGGCCGCGCTCTCCGGCGAAGCTTCGGATATCTACCGGACCGACGACTTGGTGCTGGAACTCTTTCCTGACGACCCTGTCCTCAGCCGCTGGATTCGGCTGGCGCAAAAGCACGTGAAGTTTCAGGGCCTGCCGGCACGCATCTGTTGGCTGGGCTATGGTGAACGGGCGCTGTTCGGCGAGCGTATTAATGATCTGGTGACGAAGGGCGAGCTCAAGGCCCCGATTGTCATCGGGCGGGACCACCTTGATTGCGGATCCGTGGCATCGCCCTTCCGTGAAACAGAAAGCATGAAGGATGGCAGCGACGCCATCGCCGACTGGCCGGTGTTGAACGCGCTCCTGAACACCGCCTCGGGTGCAAGCTGGGTCTCGTTCCATCACGGCGGGGGAGTAGGCATCGGCTACTCGCTCCACGCGGGGCAGGTCACTGTGGCGGACGGCACTCCGGAAATGGCCAAGCGCCTGAACCGCGTGCTGACCAACGATCCCGGCATCGGCGTTGCCCGCCACGTGGACGCAGGTTATGAAGAAGCTGTTGCTTTCGCGCGAGAGGCGGGAATAACGACAGTGATGAGTGACAAGTGACGAGCGGAAGGACAAGACAGTGACGAGTGACGAGCAGACAAATAGAAATCATCATCGGCTCAGGCTCGTCACTTGTCACTTGTCACTCGTCACTGCTCTTCATCAGCTTTTCTTGGATGTGACCGTGAAAAAGGCCGCGAATTTCTGCTCAACCTTCTTGCTCTTGCATTTCGGGCAGGCCACTTTCCCTTTGTCGTATTCGGCCAGTGTCATGATCAAGCTGAAGGTCTTCTTGCATTCCTTGCAGGCGTATTCGTATTGGGGCATAGCAACTACCCTCCGATTTAGTTAGTCACGATTCTAGCAGAGATTCCTGAGCCGTCCAATGCCACTGCGCAGCTCAAACTCGCTTTTTTTCCGCAGCGCCCAACAACTGCTAACCCTCGGGGGCACGCCCGGGCCTCGGCGAGGAAGAGGCCTTTCGCAGCTCGGAATCATCGCCGATGGGGCGATATTGACTCAAGGGAGAAGCATCCTGCGAGTTGGTCAGACACGCAGTCTGGAGGCAGAGGCCCGGCGGGTGAAGGCTGAGGGCGTCGATTGCCGGGGCTCAGTCGTGATGCCCGGTTTTGTTGATTCGCATACTCACCTAGTGTTTGCCGGAAGCCGCGTAGGAGATTACGAAAAGCGATTGCAGGGAAAGACCTACGAGGAAATCGCTGCGGCGGCGGAGGGATAAAGCTGTCGGCGCAGAGAGTGCGCGCGGCCTCAATAAAATCGCTTGTCCGGCAGGCCGAGGTTTTTCTGGAGCAGTTTGCCGCGCACGGCACAACAACCCTGGAAGTGAAGACGGGTTACGGCCTGGAAGTAACGCAGGAGTTGAAACTCCTCGACGTGATTCGACGGCTACGCAAAACGTCAGACCTCGAACTCGTGCCCACTCTCCTGGCTGCGCACGCCCTGCCTCCTGAATACGCCGAACGCCCGGCGGCCTATATTGAAACTGTCGTACGGGAACTTATTCCCACGGCGGCGCGCAAGAAGCTGGCGGAATTCATCGACTGCTCTTGCGACCGGGGGGCTTTCAGTGTCGAGCAATGCCGGAGGGTGCTCATGGCCGGAAAGCAGCAAGGCCTGATTCCGCGCCTCCATGCTGAGCAGCTCGCACACACCGGAGCAAGCCGCCTGGCAGTGGAAGCCGAGGCAGCTTCCGCCGATCACCTCGACAAGCTCTCCGCCGCAGACATCCGCACTCTCGCCCGCTCCCAGGTGGTAGCGACGCTGCTTCCTGGGGCGAATTTCCATCTCGGCCTCAAGGCATATCCTCCGGCTCGGAAGCTGATTGAGGCAGGCGCCATCGTGGCGCTGGCCACCGACTTCAACCCCGGAACCAGTCCCACCGTTAATATGCAATTCATCCTTTCGCTGGCATGCTCCGCTCTGCGCATGACGCCCGCCGAGGCAATCTCCGCCGCCACCATTAATGCGGCCTATGCGCTGCGCCGTGACGGCCGCCTCGGCTCGCTTGAACCCGGCAAACAAGCCGACTTGATTGTGATGGACTTGGCTGACTCCCGCGAGATTCCCTACTATGTTGGCGTGAATCATTGCCGGATGACAGTCAAAGCGGGGCGAATAGTGTGGAAGGCAGGCGACTGGCAGTAAACGTCCGTTGTCAGCAGTCGGTTGTCAGTGGTCCGTCCTCCGTCGTCCTGGTGAGGGGCCGGCTACCATGGCGCGAGAGGGGATGTACGACGGTACCACCTCTAACTTGTGCCTGTTTCCTGAGGAGAACAGCAGGGTATTGGGTTTTTGCCCTCCCTTGGGGAGAGGGTGACCTGCGACCGGCGCTTTCACCAGCCGGCGCGGGGCGGGTGAGGGGTTGGTTGCACGCTGAGGAGGCATCAGGTCGGCGAATATGACGAAGCAACCCCTCACCTGGCTCGCTACGTTCGCCATCTTCTCCCCAGGGAGAGGGCTGTATCTCCGACTTCGGCGTACGGCTATTTCGAAATCTTACCCACGGACAACTGACGACGGACGACGGACTACTGAGAACGGACAGGGACAGCGGACGCAATTCACCTCATTCGTGCTAAATTCTCATCATGCAAACCATCATCGAATGTGTTCCTAACTTCAGCGAAGGACGCGACGTCCAGAAGGTGGAGGCCATCATCCGGGCGCTGCTGGGTGGGCGAGACGTTTACCTGCTCGACAAGGAAATGGATGGAGACCATAACCGTTGCGTCATCACGCTGGTGGGTACGCGCGAGAGCATAGGGGAAGCGGCTCTGCGGGGCATCGGTAAGGCGGCGGAATTGATTGATTTGAACCAGCAGCAGGGCGCGCACCCCCGCCTCGGTGCGGCAGACGTCGTGCCGTTCATACCCATTTCCGGCGTCACGCTGGAAGAGTGCGTACGGATTGCCGAATGGGTGGCCGAACAAGCCTGGCGCCGGTTCAAAATTCCAACTTATCTGTATGAGGCGGCCGCGCGCCAACCGGAACGTAAGAACCTGGAAAACATCCGGCGCGGCCAATTCGAGGGCGTGCGCGAGGAGGTGCGCACGAACCCAAAGCGGCATCCCGACTTCGGCGAGGCGGCGCTTCATCTGACAGCGGGAGCAACCGTGGTGGGCGCGAGGAAATTCTTGATTGCCTATAATATCAACTTGAATACGCCTAACGTGGCGCTGGCGAAGGCGATTGCAAGAAAGATCAGGACCTCGAGCGGTGGCTTCCCCTGTGTGAAGGCGATGGGCGTAGAACTAAAATCCCGCAATCTGGGGCAAGTCACCATGAACCTGACGGATTTCGAGACGACCTCCATGACGACAGTGTTCGATGCCGTGAGGCGCGAGGCCGCAACGCAGGGCGTGGAAGTCTTAGGCAGCGAGATCGTTGGGCTGGTTCCGCGCAAGGCGCTGGAGGACGCCGCCGTCCAGTATCTGAAGGTCGAGAACTATTATTCCCACCTTGTCTTTGAAAACCGTCTCGAGCAAATCATCAGGGAACAGACGAATTCGGTGGCGCTAGAAAATGCTCGAACGTTACGCTCGATGGCAGAAGGATTCGTAACGGTAGTGAAGGCGCCGACTGCAACACCAGGTGGCGGAAGCGTGGCAGCACTCTCAGGCGCGCTGGCTGCAGCGCTCGGTGAGATGGTCTGCGGACTATCGCTCAATCGTCGTTCGCTTGAGGCTCATCACACCAAACTGAGAGAGTTACAGAACCGGCTCTCCTCGATGGGGCAACGGCTGCTCGAAAACATTGACCGCGACTCATTGAGCTACGAAGCGGTAATGGCAGCCTTCAAATTTCCCAAATCCACGGAGGTTGAAATAGCCGCGCGCGCGCAAGCAATAGAAGCGGGCAGCAAGAATGCAACCTCGGTGCCACTGGAAACGGCGGAGCTGAGCGCGGAAGTTGCAAAGATCATTTCCAGACTGCATGAGATAACGATACAGTTGGCTGCCCCGGACCTCGCGGTTGGGTTCGACCTTGCCGGGACCGCCAAGCGCGGAGCGATTGAGAACGTCCGCGCCAACTTGCCCTCGATTAGGGACCAGGACTTTTGCAACGACGTGGAGAGGAGGCTCGAGGCGCTGCAGAAGCCGCAGTGACGAGTGACCCGCCGCGGCGGGACGAGTAGTGGCCAGAAGTCAGAAGTCAGAAGAAAGAAGGTAGGTAGTAGGTGATAGGTCGTAGATGGGGGAAGAATCCAGTCTCGTGTCAATCTGAGTCCACCATTCTTATTGGGGGACGAAGAATGCCTGCAGTTGTTTCGGACGGCCAGCAAGCGAAGGTTTCCGACTGCGGCGATCCTCCGTCGTCCGCCAATAAGAATGGCGGACTTCCCAGGATGACATGAGCGGCGTGTGGGCCGTATCTGCCCAACTCCAACTTCCGAGTTCGCGCAGAAGTGATCTCTCTCAAAGGAGTCTCTAACATGTCAATTTTCGAGAAACCGAATAAGTCCTTAGAGAAACAAGCAGAGGCAAACTTCGACCCTCAACGGAGAAAGTTCGCCAAATTAGCTTTGGCCGGCACTCTGGGAGGAGCAGCATTGTTGGCGCAGAGTCGACAAAGCGTGGCGACACTCCGCGACCTTCCCCCAGGCATCAAAATCGCGGCACAAATGGGCTCCGATCCAAGCGACGAAGATCTTCAATTCGTAAAGCAACTCGGGGCTCAGTACGTCACCATCTGGGTGCACGCGGATGCCGCGACCTATGAGAATTTCGTGCGTTTGCGTGAAAAAGTCGAAGGGGCCGGCCTGAAGGTCTGGAATATTGGAGACCTCAACGTGCATAACATGGAAGAGGTCACCCTGAACCTTCCCGGACGTGATCAGAAGATCGAGGAGTACAAGACTTATCTCCGCAATTTAGGCAAAGCCGGGGTCTACTATACGACCTATGCTCATATGGGCAACGGGATTTGGAGCACTGCACGTGAAACCACCCGTGGCGGAGCATCCGCTCGAGGTTTCGACCTGGCGAAGGCCGATGCCGGCTACTGGGACAAGAAGGTTTTCAAAGGACCTCTTACCCACGGCCGCGTTTACTCGCCGAAGGAGATTTGGGATAACTACACGTATTTTATTAAGGCTGTTGTGCCGGTAGCAGAGGGGGCGGGGGTAAGGATTGGCATTCATCCTGACGACCCGCCGGTGCCCGTGCTGGGCGGGGTTCCACGCTGTATCTTCGGCAATTTTGAGGGGTACAAGCGAGCTTTTGAAATCGCGGACAGTCCCAATATAGGAATCTGTCTTTGCTGTGGCACTTGGCTTGAAGGCGGCGAACTGATGGGGAAGGATGTACTGGAGGCCATTCATTATTTTGGTAAGCAAGGCAAGATTTTCAAAATCCACTTTCGTGATGTGAATGCGCCACTGCCCCATTTTGTAGAGACCTTTGTGGATGACGGATACATGGACATGTACAGGGTGATGCGGGCGCTTCGCGAGGTGAACTTCAACGGGGTAATAATACCGGATCACATCCCGGAAATGATAGGCGGTAGCAGGGCCGGAACCGCTTACAGCATTGCTTACATGAAGGCGCTTTTGAAGAGAGCGAACGAGGAATTCGCAGCCTAGCGTAGTGTCCCGTGATTCGTTGGACACTGTAGCGCCGACCTTTAGGTCGGCAGGTGCCGGCCTGAAGGCCGGCGCTACATCGAATGCACTAAAGCGACCGATGGACGAACCGCACCTAACCACATATCACTCACCAACCGCTACACCCTCTCTCCCTGAGGTCCACGGGACCGTGGGCATCCCCGTTGGACCGGGCTTCTGGAAGAAAGTACTGGCCTTTTCCGGGCCGGGCTTTTTGGTAGCCGTCGGCTACATGGACCCCGGGAACTGGGCCACGGATATAGCTGGAGGGTCGCGGTTTGCATACAAACTCATCTTCGTCCTGTTCATGTCCAACCTGATGGCGATCCTGGTCCAGGCCCTTGCGGCGCGGCTCGGCATAGTGACACAACTCGACTTGGCGCAGGCCTGCCGTAGCTATTATTCGCGGAAGACCAGCCTCTTCTTGTGGGTGCTATGTGAAATTGCCATCGCAGCCTGCGATCTGGCGGAGGTGATCGGGTCTGCCATTGCGCTCAATTTGCTCTTCCATATCCCGCTTTTGATCGGGGTCTGCCTGACGGCGCTCGACGTCCTGGCGATCCTTTACTTGCAGAACAAGGGGTTCCGGTACCTCGAAGCCGTGGTGGTGGGCCTCATCGGGACGATTGGTGTCTGCTACCTGGTGGAGATTCTTCTGGTCAAGCCAAATTTGGTCGAAATCGGGAAAGGCCTCATTCCCACTCCAGAGCTTTTGACCAACCAGGAGATGCTCTACATCGCCATCGGGATGTTGGGCGCAACGGTGATGCCCCACAACCTTTACCTCCATTCCTCGCTTGTTCAGACGCGGGCGATCGCGCGGAGCAAGGAGGGAATACGAACCGCGTTGCGTTTTAACTCCCTGGATTACGTGGTGGCGCTCAATCTCGCTTTCTTGATTAACGCTGCAATTCTCATCATGGCGGCCGGCACCTTCTATCGTCACGGGTTGAACCAAGTGGCAGAAATCCAGGATGCTTACCACACCCTGGCGCCGCTGCTCGGAACGCAAATGGCCAGCATACTCTTTGCCATAGCCCTGCTGTGTTCCGGCCAGAACTCCACGCTGACCGGAACACTGGCCGGGCAAATCGTGATGGAGGGATTCTTGAATATCCGTCTGACGCCCTGGCTGAGACGGCTGATTACGCGGCTCGTGGCCATTATTCCCGCGATTATTGCCGTGGCCTTTTTCGGACGAAGTGGTACGGCCAAGCTTTTGATCTTCAGCCAGGTCATCTTGAGTCTGCAACTCTCCTTCGCGGTATTTCCATTGGTGCAGTTCACAAGCAACCGAGCGAGAATGGGCGAATTCGTAAACCCCCTCTGGCTCAAGATCCTTGCCTGGATGGTGGCAGGGATTATCGCCGTGTTAAATGCTTATCTCTTAGTCCTGACAGTCAAAGGCTGGGCCAGTTAGGCAGGTGTCACAATGTTCAAGAAGATCCTCATAGCTCTTGACCACAGTAAGGCCGACAACGAGCTGTTGCCGCGGGTGAAGGAGTTGGCGAAACTCACCCAGGCGGAGATCGTGCTGCTGCACGTTTCGACCGGTTGGGCGGCGCAGTGGCAGGACAACCTGAATCTCTCGGACTCGAAGGAGATGAAGGAGGACCGCGAGTATTTGGAAACCCTGGCGCAGAAGCTGCGGGGAGAAGGTTTCCCGGTGACAACGTGCCACGAACGGGGCGAGCCGGCGCGAGCTATTCTTAAGACTGCCCGAGGAGAACATTGCGATCTCATCGCCATGGCGGCCCACGGACACAAGTTGATTGCGGACTTGGTCCACGGCACCACAATCACCAAGGTTCGGCACGAAAGCGAAATTCCGATTTTTCTGATCAAGGCCAGTCCGGATTGACCTGGAGCATTTTGCTGTAGGGGCGGTTCGCGAACCGCCCCTACACTTGTTTTTGCAACAGCTTCGGGTTAGAAAAAGGGTAAGCTTTTGGGCAGGGTTCTGAGATCATGCTGATTCCAGGTTTCGCCACATCGGAAGGGACGGCGCGATTTCGCGACCGATTTGCGGCGCGTATGCCGGGGCATATTCGCGAGGCGCAAGGCCTCTGGGTTTCCTCCATCGGCATCGGCACGTACCTCGGCGAGCCCACCGCAGCGTACGACAGCCTTTACCAAACGGCCGTCAGAGAAGCAGTATTGCTAGGCGCCAACGTCATCGATTCGGCGATCAATTACCGGCACCAACGGAGCGAACGCACCATTGCCCAGGCCCTTGCCGCGCTAATTTCCTCCGGAGAAGTCCAGCGCGACGAGATCGTCCTCTCCACCAAGGGCGGGTTTCTGACCTTCGACGGCGAAGAACCACCGGACCCTTCTGCCTATTTCCAGGAGAAATTCCTGGATACCGGCATAATCCGGATGGAGGAGGTCGTTGCCGGCTGCCACGTCATTTCGCCCAAGTACCTGGAGAACCAGATTGACACCAGCCGCCGGAACCTCGGCGTCGAAACCTTGGACATTTATTATGTGCACAACCCGGAGACGCAATTGAGCCAGGTGGCCCGCGGGGAATTCAACCGCCGGCTCAAGGCGGCCTTTGCGGCCCTTGAGAAGGCCGTGACGGAAGGCAAAATACGGATGTATGGCACAGCTACCTGGAACGCCCACCGAGTGAATCCGGCATCGGGCGAAGCTCTTGCGTTGACTGACATCCTGCGCGCTGCAGAAGAAGTAGGGGGTAAGGACCACCACTTTCGCGCCATCCAATTGCCTTTCAACCTCGCCATGCCGGAGGCAGCCATGGCGAGCACCCAGCAAGTGGGCCGGAACTTGCGCTCCCTCCTGGAGGTGGCCAGGGCACAAGGATTGATGGTGTTCGCGAGCGCCAGTCTGCTGCAGGGCCAACTCACCCAAGGATTGCCGCCAAAGTTCCGAAGCTGGTTTCCGGGTATGCGAACTGACGCGCAGCGGGCTATCCAGTTTGTTCGATCCACACCCGGCATCACTTGCGCTCTGGTGGGCATGAGCAATCTCGAACACGTGCAGGAGAATCTTGGCACTGCTTCCACCGCACCCCTGACGCTCGAACAACTCCGCGCCATCTCACAGGGGAGTGGCTAGCCGTCAATGGCTAGTGGTACAGCGACTAACCACTATTCGGAACTCGGCGAGCTGGATGATGCGCTTCGAGCCTGGCTGCTAACGATTGAGCTCGACGCCAATTATGATTTCACGCGCTTCGGGCGTGTGTGGCGGTCCTGGCATTGAATTCTTCTAAAGCGGGAGGAGCCTTGTCGCGCAGACCTATCATCACTCTGACTACTGACTTCGGGACGGCGGACCACTACGTGGGGACGATGAAGGGCGTTATTCTGAACATCAACCCCGAAGTTGAGATTGTCGATATCTGCCACGAAGTCCCGCGGTACGATATTTTTGAGGCCGCGTACGCCCTGTCCCAGAGCTACAGGTTCTTCCCCGGCAATGCCATCCATGTGGTTGTCGTCGACCCGGGGGTGGGAACGGTGCGACGGCCACTCCTGGCCGGCACCAGGCAGTACAAATTCGTGGCGCCGGACAACGGGGTGCTCTCACTGGTTCTAAAGCGCGAGGAGGGTGTTACGGTCAGGCATATCACTGCGGATCACTATTTCCTGAATCCCGTCAGTAACACTTTTCACGGCCGCGATATCTTTGCCCCTGTTGCCGCCTGGTTGAGCAAAGGGACGGGAGTGGATAAATTTGGCGACCCGGTCATTGACTATGCCATGTTCAGCTCGCCGAAACCCAAACGGGTGGGGGAGAATATAGTCAAAGGCGTGGCCTTAAAGGTGGATACATTCGGAAACCTCATCACCAATATCGCCCCGGAGGACGTGCCGCAACTGTTTTCGGAGAATCCTCCGCCATTCAAAATCGTCATCAACCAGCGGGAAATTACCCGCCTCAATCTGGCCTATTCGATGGGCAAGCCCTCGGAGCTTTTTGCTATCGTGGGGAGCGCCGGGTTAATTGAAATCAGCACCAACCGCGGTTCTGCCGCCGAGATATTGAACGCAAACCGAGGCGTGGAAGTAGGCGTGATTATGGGAGGTAGCCCGTCCGCGTGACGGTAGCGGGTGAGGGAGGCGCGAGCCCGCCACTCCGCTTGCAGATCACGAACCTTCCCTCCGGGATTCACGACTGGGCTGTGCGAGCGAAGGCGATTGGTTTCGGGGCCGCTTCACGAAGCCTGGATACTTGGTCGTCCTGAGGCCGCGCTGGTTTGAGCAGGGGCTGCGGGGAGTTTCTCAATTCTGACTTTCGCCACGCGCCGTCCGTCCATCTCAGCCACGGTGAATCGGCGGCCTTCATAAACGACGCTCTCGCTGCCTTTAGGGATTACGCCCAAAACGGAAAGCACAAACCCAGCCAGCGTTTCATATCCAGCGCCACGGGGCAGGGCAATGTCGTAGTCATTCGCCAGTTCCCTGAGGCTGATGGACGCGTCCATCAGGAGCACGTTGCCACTGACCTGGTGGATGGCTTCCTCGTCCTGGTCGTACTCGTCCCGGATTTCGCCCACGAGTTGTTCCAACACGTCCTCGACGGTCACCAAGCCAACGTATGTGCCAAATTCGTCGACCACCAGGGCCAGGTGAGAGTGATGTTTCCGCGCATCATCGAGCACCTGGCTGAGCGGCTTGGCCTCGGGGACGATCATGGGTTGGCGGAGTATAGGGCGCAAGTCCATCGGCGCCTGCAGCGGCACGCCGCTCTTCAGTCGCTCGGAAACCACCCTCAGCAGGTCCTTGGTGTAAAGAATGCCGACTACGTGGTCCGGGGATCCTTCATAGATCGGCACGCGCGAGTGTTGGTCTTTCACGATCCGGTCGAGCAGGAGCCTGAGGTCCTGGGTCAAGGGGCAGGCGAAGTGATTCGGCCCCAGGGCACCATGATTTCGCGAACCAGGATGCGATCCAGGTCGAAGACCGTGCGGATAATATCCTCTTGCTCCTCCCGGAGCAGCCCGTGCTTGCGGATCGACGACACAATCAGTTTCACTTCTTCCGCCGTGTGAGGCGGTCCATAACCCCGCAAAGGAGAACGGCCGAGTGCACCCAAAACGCCGTTCGCCATTCCGACCAGAGCCCCCACGGCATACCTGCTTAGCCTGAGGAAAATGAGCATGGGCCGGGCAACAACCAGCGAGACAATTTCAGCATGGTCATAGGCGACCGCTTTCGGAACCAACTCTCCAAGCACCATTAGAAAAACTGTGATAAGCACAAAGGCACAGGCAGCCGCAATCGAGTGGGCCACCACAGCGGATGCATGTCCCTGGAGTTCGAGACCAACCACATGCTGGAGGGCCGTAGCGATGAATCCTTCCCCAAGCCAGCCCATCAGCAGACTGACGACCGTCACGCCAAGTTGCGTACCTGAGATAAGGGAGCCGATATCTGTAAGCAAGGCCTGGACAAGGCGCGCGCGAGGATCACCTTCCCGTACCAGTTGCTCGATGCGTGTCCGTCTTACGCTCAGGAGCGCATACTCGGTGGCGGCGAAAAACGCATTGAGCCCGATAAGCCCGATGATGAGGAGACTGCGCAGCAAAACCATGTCGAGAATACCACGATTGCAACATTGTAGGACAAAACCTTCCCGCTTCGCAAAAAGCGGGCACCGGTGCCACTCCCGAAACACGGGCACTGCAAGTCGCAGTCATTCCCGCGAAGTTCCGACAAGGGAAACAAGATCGTCAGCCGTACGTGAAACTTGCCGACAAGGATCTAATGACCTGTGGCCCCTGCGGGGCCGGACCGCCGACGCGACTTTGACGCGACCCTGCGGACTTGCGAATCGCCCTTACAATGGACTCTGGAGTTTTGCTAACATAATGAAGATGTACGATGAGATTGTGACCGTCACCGGAAACCGTCCCCTGAGCGGCAGCCATTTTCTCTTGAGTGTCGACTCTCCGCGCCAGGCACAGGCCACGCGTCCGGGCCAGTTTGCCATGCTGCGGATTCTCGGCCGGTCGGATGTGTTGTTGCGCCGGCCAATGAGCATCTATGACGTCAAGGCCAAGGATTCCGACGGAAGGAATGACCGCAAACCAGGCTCTCCCCGGCTCCTTCAATTCCTTTACAAGGTTGTGGGGCATGGGACCCGGCTCATGTCCGAGCTCAAGCCGGGAGACCGGGTTGGATTGTTGGCGCCCCTGGGCCACGGCTTTTTCGAGGAGGATTATCTGCCTCGAGCGCACGAGGCGGACGAGATTCTTCATGTGGCGGGAGGTATCGGAATAGCTGCCCTGCTTCTGCCGTCGAGGCGGCTGGCTGAGGCTGGGTTTCATCAACGCCTCTTCTTCGGTGGACGAACCAAGGCTGACCTCGTCGGCGTCGAAGATTTCAGGCCGCTGGTGCGCGGGATGCTGATGGCCACGGAGAATGGGTCAGCGGGCTATCGCGGCTTCGTTACCAGGCCGCTTGAAGAATACCTGGCGCGTCACACAAATAAGAAGTACTTGCTGATGGCTTGCGGCCCCTGGGCAATGTTGCGCGCCTCGGTGGAGTTGGCGAAAAAGTATGGCCACCCATGCCTGGTTTCGATGGAAAACCGCATGGGATGTGGCCTCGGCGTTTGCCTGGGATGCTGCATCCGCGTCCAGGGCTCCGGTCATGAGGCTTATCAGAGAGTCTGCACTGAAGGACCGGTGTTCTGGTCGGATAAGGTCGATTGGGAAGTCGGGGAAGGGGCCTGAGGAGTCGAGGAGCCGAGAGGTTGAGAAGTCGAGAGTCGAGAGTCGACCGCGGGTTACCAGACTCACTTGCGGTTTTGGCGAGAAGGTCGAGGCACAGGCCTACTCTGTGGCCCTGTACTTCATGCATAATAATTTTGCTTCTTTTCGCGTGGCGCATTGTAATTACGCCAGTCTTTGCAAGAATTTCAAAATGAATCACTACCGAGTCGAAGGGTGAGATGTCCGTGAGAACAAAGAAGGGCTGTCATTTCCGAGCGGAGCGAGGAAGCTCGCTCTGATTCGACCCTCAACAGACAGGGCGAGATTCCTCGCTCCGCTCGGAATGCAGGCTTTCTCCCGACGATGTCGAGACACCTCCGGCCAAGCAGTTCGTCCCGCAGATCGAAACCGAAATCGCTGGTGTGCGTTTTCAGAATCCGGTCTGGACGGCGAGTGGTACCTTTGGATACGGCAAGGAATTCTCCACTCTCATCGACTTGAGCGAACTGGGGGCCATCGTCGTCAAAGGCATCTCTCCAGAGCCGATGGAGGGGAATCCGCCTCCGCGCATCTACGAAACTGAGTCCGGGATGCTCAATGCCATCGGCCTTCAGAACGTCGGCGCAAAACGCTTCCTCACTGAGAAGCTCCCCTTTTTGCGCACGCTGAAGGCCCGCTGCATCGTAAACGTCTTTGCCTATTCCACGGAGGATTATGTTCGGTGTATCGAAATCCTCAATGAAGGTGAAGGTATAGCTGCCTACGAACTCAATATCTCCTGTCCCAATACGCGTTGTGGCGGCATGGTCTATGGCAGCGACCCGAAGCTAACCGAAGAAGTAGTGGCAGCGTCCAAGAAGGCGGCACGCTATCCGCTCTTCGTGAAACTCTCTCCAAACGTCACCGACATTACGGTTTTTGCGCGGGCTGCCGAATCGGCCGGGGCCAACGCGCTCTCGCTCGTGAACACCTTCGTCGGCATGGCCATTGATATCGAAACTCGAACGCCTCGTCTCTGGAATGTAACCGGAGGGCTGTCGGGCCCGTCTATCAAACCGGTGGCTTTGCGCATGGTGTACCAGGCGGCGCGGGCGGTGAAAATCCCGATCATTGGAGTGGGAGGTATATCCACCACGGAAGACGCTCTGGAGTTCTTCATTGCCGGAGCCAGGGCCGTGCAGGTGGGCACAGCAAATTTCTATGACCCGGGAACTTCAGTTCGCATTGTGCAAGGTTTGCGCGACTACTGCCTGAAGAAACGCCTTCATCTATCTGAGATCATCGGTTCCCTGAAGATTCTCGAGCGGGAAGCCCCAAAGGCTACGGGTAACTGACTCCTCAGCGCCTACTCACTTTGGCAACTGCGTTGCTTGCCCGGCGGCTGCGTAGCGGTTGTCCCATTGGAAGGTCGAATTCCGGATGTGCCAACGAGATAGCTATGTCAGGGTAGGCTGCTTTACAGCGCGTTCATTGACAGTGGAGATGCCGTTTGCTAAATTGTGCAATCGCGGTTTTGTGGAGAGGATATCTGATTAAATCCGGAAAGTTCTTGGCTGTCCCGGCGCTTGCCGCAACACTCCTGGTGACCTCTGGGTGTCTGGTGCGGCGGGAGACACGGGTCCAGCCATCGCAGTTGCCCCGCCCGGCACTCGAAGCCTCGATTGCCGATCTGGTCGCCCGGCTCAATTCCACGAGCGAAAGCATTCGCACGCTGACAGCAACGGTAGATCTCGAACCGACGGTCGGGTCTATTTACTCCGGCATTATCAAGCAGTACCAAGACGTCAATGGCTTTATACTGATTGAAAGGCCTGCCCTGATCCGAATCGTGGGGCAGGCCCCCGTAGTGAGGACAAATATCTTCGACATGGTTTCTAGCGGCGAGGAGTTCCGCCTATATATCCCTCCCGCACAGAAGTTCATCGTGGGGAAGACGAATTTCCGCCGGGCGGCCAAGAACTCCCTGGAGAATCTGCGGCCTCAACACATTTTGGAAGCCTTGCTCGTCCCGGCGCTCGATTCGTCCAGTGAAAAGTGGTTCTTGGAGGAAGCCGAGGAAGGTACACGCCGGTTCTACGTTCTTACCATCGTCGAGCCTTCCCAGAAAGAACTGCGCCTGGAGCGCAAGGCTTGGTTTGATCGAGCCAATCTCGGACTGGCACGCATGCAATTCTACGAGTCGGAGGGGGTATATACCGAGGACGTTCACTACTCCGACTACCAAGATTTTGAAGGGATTAGCTACCCATCCCACATCGAGGTGGAGAGGCCGATTGAAGACTACCGCCTGGTGATCACGATCCTGAAGGCGACTTTCAACCAACCCATAGAAGCTGCGAAGTTCATCCTCAATAAACCTGAAGGTGCTCAACTGGTTGACCTGACCGCGAAGGCCGAGCAGGAGAAACCGCGTGGTCAATAAACTGATCGTCTCCAACATCTTGCACCGTCCTATCCGAACCGCGGTGAGCGCCTTGGCGGTGGCGATTGAAGTCGCCATGGTGATGTTGTTTGTGGGGCTCGCCAACGGGTTGGTACATGATTCAGCCCGGCGAGTGGAAGGTGTGGGCGCGGACATCATGGTGCAACCGCCCGGAGCATCGTTCCTTCTTGCTTTTTCCCAAGCGCCTATGCCTATCAAGATTGGAGACCGGCTCAAAGAAATTCCCCACGTGCTGGCCGTGGCTCCGACGCTGATTCTCTTTAATTCCGTCGGAGGCTTGAATATGATCTACGGCATTGATGTGGCCACTTACGACCGGGTTTCCGGCGGCTTCGTCTACCACGAGGGTGGAGCCTTCCAAAACCCGTATGACATACTGGTGGACGACTGGTATGCCAAGGCCAACCACATCCAGGTGGGAAAGACGATTTCCCTGTTGAATCACGAGTTTCACGTGTCTGGTATCGTCGAACATGGCAAAGGGGCGCGGCTCTTCATTCCCCTGCAAACGGCAGAGGACCTTCTGCAAGTCCAGGGAAAAGCCTCCATTTTTTGGATCAAGTGCACCGATCCCGGATACACCAGCGACGTTTCCGATGTAATCCGCCAGTTGCTTCCTAAGTACCAAGTCCTGCCCGTGAAGGAATATATGTCGTTAATGACCTCCAACAATTTGCCGGGCTTAGACGCCTTCATTACTCTCATAATCGCCATCGCGGTCGGGATCGGGTTCCTGGTTATCTTTCTCTCGATGTACACAACCATCATGGAGCGTACTCGGGAGATTGGGATTTTGAAGTCGCTTGGGGCTTCAAAAGGGTATATCATTGCAGTGATTCTGCGAGAAGCAGGTTTTCTCAGCGTGGCTGGAATCATCGTTGGGTACGGGGTGGCCGTGGTCGCACGCAAGCTGTTCCTCGCAATATTCCCGACCCTTTCCATTGAACTGACAATGGAGTGGGGCCTGTACGCAGCCATTCTCGCCCTGGCCGGAAGCATGCTAGGGGCGTTTTATCCCGCGCTACGTGCGGCCCAGCTTGATCCCGTCGACGCCCTGGCGTATGAATAAATGGAACCCATAATTGCCACTCGCGGCCTGAAGAAAGCTTACCGCCTCGGCAAAGTTGAGGTGCCCGCGCTTCGAGGTGTTGACTGCACTATCCAGGAGGGGGAATTCGTGGCGGTGGTTGGGCCGTCCGGTTGTGGTAAGTCCACGCTGCTCCACATCTTGGGCGGCTTGACCGGTCCCACCAGCGGCCAGGTGCTGGTAGATGGCAATGATTTCAGCAGCATGACGGATGCCGACCGTACGCGCTTCCGGCGGCACACGATCGGATTCGTCTTCCAGCGTTTCAATCTGCTGCCAACCCTGACGGCGCGAAATAACATCGCCATCGCACAGCACATCCAAGGTAACGGGTTCAATCCGCACCGGTTCCGGGCGGTCGTCGAAATGCTCGGCATTCAGGAAAAGCTCGATCATCGACCCTATGCGTTGTCCGGCGGCGAACAACAGCGAGTGGCCATCGCTCGCGCCGTGATTTGTGAACCCAAGATACTCCTGGCGGATGAGCCGACGGGTAATCTGGACACTGAGAATTCGCAGGCCGTTCTCAGCATGATCAGGGGCCTGAACAAGACCTTCGGCCAAACCATTTTGATGATCACCCATAACCCCGAGGCTGCCGCAGTGGCAGATCGGATTATCCACATGCGGGATGGGCGCATAATCTCTGATTGATTCTTCCTGCATGTCCTGTTAGTTTTTGCCGGCATTCGTCTATGGCGCAGAGCACGGAATTCCAGAATCCCACCTTGCCGCAAGCCCAGACCACCGCGGCGCAGGGTGGGTCCGAGAGGCTCTGGGAAAAGACCAGACTGGGCATCCGCCGCTTCGTCTTCTGGGCGTACGAGCGCGGGACTTGGCAGTACGACGTGATCGTCTTGGTTATCCTGGCCTTCATTTTCCTGCCGCCGCGCGCTTGGTTCAACGACCGTCCTACTCTCGAACTGACGGACCTCCGCCATCAGCAAGGCTTTGTCGAAATGGGACATGGGAAGCAGGGATGGCGCTACCTGGTAGACGCAAGGCTTGTGGAATCGTATGCGGCTGCAAAGCCGGAGGACGCAATCCAGATTATTCTGGGCCGACAATTGCGCCAGCCCTTTACCGTGATATCGATTGTGCCCATTACAGACAAGAACAAGGTGGTGCTCGGCTACACGGTGCTGGTAAGCCGTTAAGACAGTGACAAGTGACGAGTGACGAGCAAGGAAAAAGGGCAGCGAAAAGTGAGCAGCAAAAGGCAAGAA
This sequence comes from uncultured Acidobacteriota bacterium, assembly GCA_963765485.1. GTDB lineage: Bacteria > Acidobacteriota > Terriglobia > UBA7540 > UBA7540 > CAVROP01. Next base: position 28,173 of record CAVXWN010000018.1, read on the forward strand.
TCCCCGCTGCCTGAAATCGTCACTGCCGTTATGGGGAGGCAGCCGATCTCCCCGCCCCTCATGACCGCTGAAGTCGATTCGGGGCGCCCTGAACGACGGCTGCTGGAGAGTGACAGTGCGTTGCAGACTCCCCTTGACGTTTCTTCTCTTAGTCAGCACGCTTTTCTTGCCGCTCCTCGCCGGTGCGGCGACCCCGTTCCCGCCAAAAGCGAAAACTCCGCCTGATCTCTCCTCTATCCTGTCCCATATGAACGATGCTGGGCAGCGGCTAAAGAGCCTCTCTGCCGACCTCGAATACACGAAGGTCACCGTGCTTGTGAACGACAAATCTACGGAGGAAGGCCGCTTATTTTTCCGCAAGAGCAAGACTCCGGAGATCCGGATTGAAATGCAGAAGCCCGAATCCAAGGTCATTGTAGTCAGGAAGAATAAGGCGGAAATATACCTGCCGAGGATTAACCAAGTTCAGGAATACAACCTCGAGCAAAAGTCGGGACTGGTGGAAGAGTTCTTGTTGTTGGGTTTCGGGTCTGACACCGCAGAATTGCAAAAGTCTTACAGATTGAAATACCTGAAAGAAGAAGACCTCGATGGCGATACCACGGCGGTGCTCGAGCTGACACCACGAAAGGAGAACGTCGCCTCACAGCTCACGAAAATTCAGATGTGGGTCAGCGAAGAAACATGGCTACCGGCCCAGCAGCAATTCTTCGAGCCGGGAGGCGACTATTTGATCGCCCGCTACACGGCACTCAAGGTAAACCTCAGAATTCCGTCCTCCACTTTCGAGATCCGCCCTCCAGAGGGAGCCAAGCGCGTCAAGATGAACTAGCGTGGAACAGGTGAACAGTGGTCAGTAGGCAGCCCACCGATCGGATCACTGCACATGAAGGAGCGGCTTGGCCTATCCAGCAACGGGCCTGACCTGTTCTGCCCAGTGCAGTTCGGCGAGCCACAAACCGTACGGTGCGTCGATGTCTGACCAGTGGCGGTCTTCGATTCCACAGTGGCTGATGTATGTCCTGCCACGCCAAGTCAACACCTTGGCAGCGTGTGCGAAGATGGTGCAGAGGGGCGACTGCCAGTCGAACCGGCGGGGGTTCTTGCTCCGAAACACTAACGTCTCTTCGTACTGACGATGACTATAGTTAATGAAGAGGTAGTAGGCGTCCCCTCGTCTGTGAACAAAGGGGGACTCCAATGCGCCATACGGCACCGGAATATCCGTGAGAAGGGCTCGGCTCTTCCCGCTTCCACTGAATGAGATCGTTGCTTGACGCCAGTGCCACTGCACTGCGCCCTGCGTGTCCGCATGCTGCGTAAAGCACGTATGTGCCATCTTCCAATTGGAGAATGCACGGGTCGCGTGTGCCCTGTCCCAAATCCAGAACAGGGATTTCGGTGAGGTTCTGCCACGTGTTCAGGTCGGAGCTTCGGGCGAAATGGAAACCGGTGTTATAGCCGTAAACCATCAGGAATCCGTCAGCAGTCCGCAACACGAAGCAAGCTCCGATGTTCTCGGACGTCCCCTCCGCCAGCACAAATGCGTGCGTTCTCTCCTCCCAGGGGCCGAATGGATATTGTGCGACCGCATGTCCAATATGACGGTGGCTGCCCGGTCCGTAGAGATTGCCGTCCTTTGGGTACGGATTCGTAATCCCGAACCAGTGAATCCGCTCTGAGGGGTCAACCAGGAAACAGTGGTCGTTGATATACCATTGCTCTTTCGAGCCGGTTTCGCGCGCCTGTCCCATCCCCGGGGGATTCAATACATGCTGAAACGTTCCTTTAGTCCATGGTATAGCAATCCCTTTCTCCGCTCCGGCGGCCGGCTTCTCACCGTCGTCCTTTTCGGTGCCGCGCGTAGGCGCGGAGCTTCCCACCAACCCGGACGCCAGTCCCAGCGCCCCCGCCATGCCGCATCCCACGAATCCCCGCCTGCTCAAAGCGTCGCTCATCGCACTCCACTCCTTTACGTCTTCTGCCTACCGATTTACTCCCTGCCGGAGCTGAGCCAAGACGTATGGGCCGTCCGGAATCAGCGCGAGGTGCGCGTTTGGCGGCAGTGAGGAGGTGAGCGCGCTGATGGCGGCGTCAGCCGTGGCATATGCTCTTCCCCAAAGCGCTGCATAGTACTCGCGCGGCAGGCCGGGAACGTAGTAAAGAACTTCAGCCCTGGCCGTGACGAGGGCGAGTTTTTCGAGTTGCCATTGGTCCACAACGACGGGCGCCCGTTCGATCTCGGCCATGAAGTCCCCGTCGGAGAGGTGCGTCGCCAGCATCTGGCTGAAGTCAGCCCCGCCGGGACCCTCAGCGCATTCGGCCAGCAGGAGAATCCTGCCGCCCCGCTTCACAATGTGGGACGCGGCGGTGATGCCCTTGACGGCTTGGTAAAACGTGAGGTCCAGGGGGTAGCCGGCGGACGTGGTGATGACCGCGTCTACCGGCTCGTCCAAGGTTTCCAGCATCACTTGGGAGACGAACTCCACGCCCTTGCGATGCGCCGCTACCGGCTCTCCGGCGAAAACTGCGGCAATGGGACGCTGCCCCGTCCCCCGGGCCAGCGCTACGTCCACGAGAAAGTCGTGTCGCGCCCTGCGCGCAATCTCCAGAAGCTCGTGGTGCAAGGGGTTCTCTTCGATCGATCCTTCCACAACCCGAGGATCTCGCATGAACTTGGGACTGTGCAGAATCTTGATTGTCTCTTGTGCTGCGAGGCCGGGCGCGATCAGCTTGCGTCCCCCCGAAAAACCGAGCATCAGGTGAGGTTCGATAAAGCCAAGTGTGATATGGAGGTCGGAGGAGACGAAACGTTCGTCGATAAAAATGGGGGTTCCCGATGCCGTCTCGCCCAGGTAGCGGTGCTCGGCGAGCTGGCGCGCATGGTGGTTCACGACGCGGTAATTCTCGGCTACCCACTTCCCGCAGATCTCTCCGATTTCACCCTCGGTCGCGGGGCGGTGCAGGCCGGTGGCGATCAGGATGGTGATTCGCTCTCGATGGATCCCCGCCGATTCAAGCCTGGCAAGCAGTGACGGTAGAACCTGGCGATTCGGCGCCGGTCGCGTGATATCACAAACGGAAATCGCCGCCGATCTCTTCCCACTGGCAAGTTGCTTGAGAGGCGGACCCGCTTGAGGGTTGTCGAGCGCCCGTTCGATAGCCCCATCCGGGTCAGCCAGTGGAACCGCCGAGCGCGCCTCCAGTACCTGGTAGCGAAACCCCTCGGGCAAATCCAAGGCTAATGCCGTTTTTCCGAAAGCAAAATTGATTCGCATGGCCCGATTGTGCCTTTATCAGCTTACAGCACGCCGTGCGCCACGCAAAAGTCACTTCTGCACATTTCCAGGACCGCCGACGGGAAACATCTTCGGCAAGCGAGCATCGACGGGCGGCAATGCGGGAAAAGCGGCGTGTGGTTCAGCCTGGTACCAATAAGCGACACTATAGTAGTTGTCGGAACGATGGTTGGCATGGCCATGCTCGATAGTGACCCTGATGGATTTTGTGAAAGGGATAGGCGAGTCAAGATGGAATCGGTACACCGACCACCGTGCGCCCGCCTTGTATCCGCCCGCCACAGGGTCTCCAAACAGCAGGTAATTCGTGGCTCCCGCGTCGAATCCCCAGGCTCCAAGGTAGTAGTCCTCCGAACCCGTGCCGTTGATGGAAGGATACTTCTCCCCATCCACGAAGATCATGTCATCGCCCTCGCCCCACCAGGCATCCTGATTCTGGAAGATGCTTTGCGTCACGCCCACGAAATGTCCGCGGCCCTTGGCCTCGAGGAAAACGTAGTTGCCTTCGCCCTCCAGATTCGGCTTGTTGTCCACCTTCGGGTCGCCATTCGACTGCCATTCATTAGTCCAACCCTTGCAAGGCGCGCATTGGCGGTACTGCGCGTGGAAATAAAATGTTTCCGGCGGAAACGGCTTCGAATAAACTCGCATGTCAATGTTGTAGTAGAAACTGTCCACCTTCTGCGTTCCCTCGTTGGTCACGGTAATTCGGGCTGCCTTGTTAAATGGCATCGGAAAGAAGCAGTTCAAAGCCTTCGTCGACCCGATCGCAAGGGGCAACGATTGGTACATGAAGTAATCCCCGTTGCCGAGACCAAAGAAATCACCGATGGGCGTTTCCACACTGGGGTCCTGTTCGTCATCCCAATACATTCGCAGGACCAGCTTCTTCAGGTGATATTTCTCCGGGGAATTAATGGTGATCCAAATGTGCGAGATTTCGCCGGGGCCTTTTTCATCAAGCAGGGTGAGTGTTTGACCCGGCTCAATCGAACGAGAGTCGGCGTTCCCTCCGGACCGGTCGTAACTCGAGATGCGCTTCAACCTGTACGCCTTTTCAACCGCCAAGTCTCCTAACCAGCCTGACATTGATTGGGCGTACGCAAGCGGGACGAGCGCTAAGATGACCAACGGCAACTGCTTCGCAATCTTCATGGGAATTTGCTCCTTGTTATGTTTGGGCTGGCGGAGACGTGAGAAGCTCCGCCGCTAGATGGCCTCCGTTCCAAAGGCCGCACATAGGGTACAACATCTTGCCGCGAACCCGCATCCTGAGTTACCATATAGGTTCACCCCGGCCGCAGGAATGGCTCGGGGTCAGGGCACAATACCACAAAGGAGAAAACCATGGGCAGTCCAGGTCCGAGTGCGCGTCTGCTTCTCACCCTTCTGTTGACGTCTGTATTTTTCGCTGTGCCATCGTTTGCGGGTGGAAACGTCTACAATTTCACCCTTCCTTCCATTGATGGCGAGCCGACTTCGCTTTCGAGTTACAAGGGCAAGGTTATTTTGCTGGTGAATGTCGCCAGCCGATGCGGTTTCACGCCGCAATATTCGGCTCTGGAATCGCTTTATGAAAAATACAAGGACCGTGGGTTTGTGATCCTGGGTTTTCCTGCCAACAATTTCGGCGCGCAGGAGCCAGGCACAAACGCGGAGATCAAGAGCTTCTGCACACTCAAGTACAACGTCACTTTTCCAATGTTTGCTAAGGTCTCAGTGAAAGGGGCTGACACCACTCCCCTGTATCAATATCTTACCCAGCAGGCGAATCCCACCCTTGCCGGAGATATTAAATGGAACTTTACCAAGTTTCTGGTTGATCGGGACGGAAGACTTGTAGCACGGTTCGAATCGCCGGTGAAACCGGACTCTCCCGAGGTTGTGGAAGCTATCGAAAAGCTGTTGAAGCAGTGACCGCGGATTGCGGCGCGACGAGCAACGCGCAGACGCAGGGGTTGGCAACCGCTTGACTGGAAAGATCGGCCATGGCCAAAATAAATGGCTGGGCTATTTCCAACAACTGAATCTTACATGAGGAGGACGTAATGGCACTGCGCATCGATGACACGGCCCCGGACTTCGTGGCCGAAACTACGCAGGGAACCATCAGATTTCACGAATGGATCGGCGATGGCTGGGCTATCCTGTTTTCCCACCCGAAAGACTTTACGCCGGTGTGCACCACTGAACTCGGTTACATGGCGGGTTTGCAGCCTGAATTCGACAAGCGCAACTGCAAGATCATCGGCCTGAGCGTGGACCCCGTGACCAATCACAGCAAGTGGTCAAAAGACATCGAAGAGACGCAGGGCCACAGGGTGACCTATCCGACCCGGAGGGTGGAAGGCGCCCCTGGCCGTATTTGCGGATCGTTCCTCAGCCCAACTAGGTATCTTGCCGGTAACGGACCCCGCAGTGGCCGGACGACTGAACAAGAAAGTCCGACCGGCGGGAGAGTTGCTCCAACGCCTGGAAAGTAGCGACAGTTCCTTCGCCTTCGATCTGCGCAATCGCGACGAGTTCGAGAGGTTTCGACTAGAAGGCCAAAGCCGCGTGGCCGCCGTCAATATCGCCTATTTCGAGATGCTCGAACTCGGCGGCAAAGTTGCGGCGGGCGAGTGCAGCCCGTGAGGCATAGCTCGAGCGTGCGCGCAGATCTGAGCAGTGGCAGCCTCCGGGCCCGCGTCCGCTGAGGGGCCAGAGACCGCCGCTAGAGGTGCATACACGATTGCGGGTGTCGCTTCATGTAGAACGGAAATTCTGGCTATGATTCTGAAGCAGTACTACCTGGGCTGCCTTGCCCACGCCTCGTATCTGATCGGGGATGCGGCCAGTTCAAGCGCCGTCATCGTCGACCCCCAGCGCGACATCCAGTGCTACTTGGCCGAAGCGGAGAAGTTGGGCCTCCAAATCCGCCATGTCTTCCTCAGCCACTTCCACGCCGACTTTGTGGCCGGCCACCTCGAGTTGCGCGACCGTTGCGGCGCCGCCATTCATCTTGGCTCTCGCGCCCAGGCAGAATACGCCTTCGTCGCCATGAAGGACGGCGATACCTTGGACTTCCCGGGGTTACGCCTGCAGGTCGTGGAGACTCCCGGCCACACCATCGAGTCGATCTCGATCCTGGTGTTCGATCTCGAGAAGGATCCGGCAAAACCTTACGCCGTCCTCACGGGTGACACGCTCTTCATTGGGGACGTCGGCCGCCCTGACCTGCGCGCCTCGCTGGGATGGAGCGCCAACGACCTCGGCGCCCACCTTTACGACTCCCTCCACAACAAACTCCTGAGGCTTCCAGACGAGACTCTTGTCTACCCGTCCCACGGTTCCGGCTCCTTGTGCGGGAAGAATCTCTCTTCCGACACAGTCTCTACGCTAGGCGTCCAACGGAGAATGAACTACGCTTTGCAGCCGATGTCGAAGGAGGAGTTCATTCGTGTCGTCACGGCAGATCAGCCGGACGCTCCACCGTACTTCACCTACAACGCCATCCTCAACACTCGTGAGCGCACCTCGCTCGACAAGAATCTCGAGCGAGCCCTTCACCCTGTTGAGCTCGATGAAGTCCTGCGGATGGGAGAGGCGGGGGCTCAGATTCTCGATGTCCGCGACGCCGCCGAGTATGCCAAGGATCACCTCGCCGGCAGTATCAACATCGGGCTCGGTGGCCAATATGCCACCTGGGCAGGCACGGTCCTCGACCGGACCAAACCTATCGTTATCATCGCTGAGCCTGGACGTGAGCAGGAAGCTGCCTTGCGCCTGGGGCGCATCGGTTTCGACCACGTCAAGGGATACTTGAAGAGAGGCATGGAAGCGCTTGCCGGTCGAACGGACTTGCTGTGGCCAACGCAGCGAGTCAGCGCCCCCATGGTGGCGGAGGAGTTGGCGAGCGCCAATCCACCCCTCGTGCTGGACATCAGGCATCCGCGCGAGTGGGCGGCCAAGCATATCGACGGCAGTGTGAACGTTCCCCTCAACCATCTGCAAGAGCGCATCGCCGAAATCCCGCGTGACCGCCGCATTGCCATCCATTGCGCGGGCGGCTACCGCTCATCGATCGCCGCCAGCATCCTGCACCAGTATGGAGTCACCAATCTAATCGAGATGGCCGGCGGCCTGGCTGCGTGGGAAGCCGCTAAACTACCGGTCGTCTCGGGAAGCTAGCCGCGGCCAGCAGGAACTCACTACTGCTCCGATTTCCCATTCCGCGAAAAAACGCGGCTGCTGACGTTGTCCTTCAATAACGTCCAAAACGAGGCGTCGAGGTAGGAGCGAATGGAAACGTAACAACCCCCGCACTGGTTGGTAGGAACAAATTCTCTGAGTATCGCCTTCTGCGAGGCATATTCGTTCTCAAACATCGAGCACGGACGCAAGCCGCCCTGAGGCGTCACTACCATAAACCTTCGTCCGGCAGTGCATCCCTGCACGGTCCCATCGCGGAAGAAATCATGGATGCCCGACAGGGTCCAGGGAGAGTTTGCGATGCGGCCGTTCTTTGCTTTGAGCTCGAGTAATTGGTCGAGAGTCTTGCGGAGCAGGGCGAGGTCCTCCGGGGATTGGATGTAATGCTCCATACTGCCCGTCCGCAGAGGCGTGTAGGCGCTGTAAGAGAGAGAAACTCCCCACTCCTTGGCTCTTTCGTAAATCGCAACCAGTGCCGTAAGGTTACCGCGCGTGATGGCGGTGTTGAGCACCACGTCATCCTGGCCGTGACGCGCAAGGGTGGGAACCAGCTTCTCAAGGTGAGCATAGAGCCCGGGTGAGCGGCGGAATTCGTCGTGCCTGGAATCGGGGAAGTCCAGCGAAATCGAAAACTGGTTGATGCCCAGGGCCCGGAAAGCCAGATACTTCTCTTCAGTCAGCAATCGCGCATTCGTCACCAGAATGGTGTAAGGCAGGCCGCTTGCTTCCTTCACAGCTCGTATGATCTCATCGAGATCCTTTCGCAGCAGGGGTTCGCCGCCCGAGAGCTGCACGGCCATGGGCTTCAGAACGCTGCGCAGTTCCGCGTAATCCTCCGCCCGAAGCAGCCCTGCCGGGTCGGGTTTTATCCCGCCCTTATCGCAATGCTTGCAATTGGCCAGGCAGGAATGGGTCAGCTCAAAAGAAACCACCAAAGGCCGATTGATGCAGAAGCTCCATGTCCCTCGTGCAATCATTCGAGCCGCTTGTACAAAAGGTATCGCTTTCAATGGCCACTCCGATGAATAAGATCGCGCCTCAGAATTCGATCCAGCGCGCGTGGATATTCTAGCCACACCGTGCGGTTAACTTTTTCCCTTGAGACTAAATGCCAAGTTGGCTTTTCGGCATCCGCCAATTTGGGGCGTTCCCGAGAATCGTTAGCATAACCCTGCGAGCCCTCAGGAGCAAGCCCACAATTGCCGGCAACTCCAATGTTCCGCATAACTTCCACCTGCATTATCAAACGATTAGCCACAGAAATCCGCAGTTCAGTCTCGATTCTCTACCACTTAAGTTTTGTCAATTGTCGCCGAGCGGACGATGAATTAAGATCAGAGGTCACTCTGTTGCTCAAGGGCTTTGCCGGACACATTTTTTTATTACTGATTGTACTGGGTCTTCGGCCCAATCATAAAGATCTGACCGAATGGACCAACTCACTCCGCGTCGGAAACTCCGATTCTGGAATACCCGCCTTCGCGAATGGCGGATGATTGCCAAGGGGTTGCTCTCAACCCGGCACCCGGTTCTCGCCCACCTTATTGCGATCAGGCGATGTAACCTTTCCTGTGCTTATTGCAACGAATACGACAAATCCTCGAAACCCATTCCACTCGAGGTAATGTTCCGCCGCGTTGACCGGCTAGCGGGGCTGGGAACTACAATCGTCACGATCAGCGGAGGCGAGCCGCTGCTGCACCCCGAAGTTGAAGAAATCGTTCACCGCATCCGCAGACGCGGGATGCTGGCCGGTATGATTACAAACGGTTACCTGCTGACTCCCCAGCGCATCGAGCACCTCAATCGAGCCGGACTCGACCATCTGCAAATCAGCATTGACAACGTCGTGCCCGATGAAATTTCAAAGAAGAGCCTGCGGGTTTTGGACCGTAAACTCCGGCTGCTTGCCCGTTACGCCATCTTTCAGGTGAATATCAACTCTGTCTTGGGGAGTCCCGTGCGCAACCCTGACGACGCTCTGGGGGTGGCGCGCCGGGCACTCGAAGTCGGATTCACGAGCACCGTGGGTATCCTCCACGACCACGGAGGGCAGCTTAAGCCACTTAGCGAGCATCAGCAGCAGCTCTTTGCCCAGATCATGGAGATGGGCAAGCGTTCCTATTCTCGCTTCAACCAGTTTCAGAGGAACATCTCACGCGGGCTGGGGAACGAGTGGCGCTGCCGAGCCGGCAGCCGATACCTCTATATCTGTGAGGATGGTCTGGTTCACTACTGCTCGCAACAGCGTGGATATCCTGCCATTCCGCTCGAAAAATACACCCGCCGTCACCTTGAACACGAGTATCACACTCAGAAGTCGTGCGCGCCGCGATGCACCATCTCCTGCGCGCAGCAGGTCGCGATGCTCGACAACTGGCGCGACCCGCAAACCCGGACTGCCTTCCGGCCCACGGACGTTCTCGTGCAACTGCCCAGTTCGCTCAGCGAAAGCTAACAATACCAGAACAGTGAATGGTGGATAGTGAATGGCGAATTGATATTCCTCCGCTCGCTGCTCGATTTGCGTAGCTGTCATGCTGAGCCCGTTCGCTTCGCTCAGGGTAAACTCCGCGAAGCATCCCTGCCGCTCGAACGTGTGAAGAAATCAAAACAGCTCGCGCAAAGGCGCCAAGGCGCAAGGGAACGCAAAGTCAGACTTGTTTCTTTTCTTTGCGACCTTCGCGCGCTTTGCGCCTTTGCGTGAAACCTTTTTCCCCTCCACGGATTACTCCACTCCTTCTTCTCCGCGGGATGACAAGCGCAAAGACAACCGCAGAGATCCTTCGCCCCGGCAAATCGGGGCTCAGGATGACACATGCACCAGGAATTCAGCATTTGCTATTTACCATTCACTATAGAATTTCTTTTGCTAATCTTCCACTCGATTTGGGCCAGGATTCCGCCCAAGATTCTGGCGTCGTGGTTGGTGAGTTCCAGGTCCAGTATCAGCCGCCGTAGCTTGAGCAGTGTAGCGTGCCGGCTCTTGGGCTTTAGATAACCGACTTGGTCCAACACGCACGCGGCGCGGTCAAACAAGTGGTCGAGAGACTGAATGCCGGCCGGGTCGGATAAGTGGACGGCCGGTTGCAGCGGACGGCTTGGTACAAGGCCGGCGCGCGCCAGTTCGTAACCGCAGACCGCTACTGCCTGCCCCAGATTCATGGAGGGGCAATCAACCACAGTTGGAACACGAAGCAGGGTGTGGCAATAACTTAAGTGCTCGTTTGAAAGGCCGGTCTTTTCTGAACCGAACAACACTGCCACACGGCCCGCTGCTTGGTGTTGCCGGAGCCAGGCTGGGAAGTCAGGAAGCGAGATGACGTCTCGGTCCAGGTTACGGCGGGAGCCTGCCGTGGTGCCCACAACCGTGGACGCATCTCCAATGCCTTCTGCCAAACTCTCCACGGCACGCGCTGAGGTGACAATCTCCTCAGCTCCAAGCGCCGAGCGCGTTTCCTGCCACACCGGGTTGTAGGACGACACCACCACCATCTCGCGAAAACCGAAGTTGGCCATGGCACGCGCCGCTGCACCGATGTTCAGAGGATTCCGCGGCCTCACCAGCACAAACCGCCAATCCAGCTTGAGTGGTTTCATAGCTGGGATTGTATCAGGAGTCAGACCACTGGAGAATGTTGCTGGCGCTAAGCGTGTAGCGCAGCGCGGGGAGATAATCCCATGGGCTGTCTTAGAGCCTGCTACTAATTCTTGGGGAGTCGGCCTTTCAAATTGGTGGCACGGAACGGGCCGGGCGCGGTGATCAATTGCCGAGCCGCTTCCACCTGACCCCAGACGTTCCAAAGAAGCACGCCGCGTACGCGGGCGTCACGTAGGTAGTAAACCACTCCCTCACGGTGCGGCTCCTTCCAGTCCGCGACGGTCTCCAGGTGTGGGTCCAACTCGCCGACGGCCTCGTATCCGAGATCAAACAAATCCGAATAGAAGAAGGGAAGGTGATGGTAAGGACTCGCCTTGCCCGCCATGGCTCTCCCCGCCTCGCGTCCCATGGTATTGGCGTTGTCCTCGTGCTCCAGCCTCAGACGCTTTTCAAGTGCGGGGTTATAGAAATTTGCAACGTCACCAGCAGCGTAGATGTCAGGGTCGCTCGTGCGCAGGAACTCATCCACGACGATGCCATTGTTGACCTCCAGGCCAGCGGAACGCACCAACTCGATGTTGGGCGTAACGCCAATACCCGCAACTACGATGTCCACCGGAAACTCGCCATGACTTTGCGTTTTGACGTGGATGCCCGCGGTTTTCTTCTCCAAGCCAATGACCGCACTTCCAGGGATTACATCCACCCCTTTTTGCTGGTAATAGTCGTTAAGGAAGCGGGCCAACGCGGTTGGGTAGATGCGGCTACCGATAGCTTCCTCCGGAAAGAGCATCACCACTTCCTTGCCGTTCACGGCCAGCGCTGCGGCAATTTCCCAGCCGATGAACCCTCCGCCGATGACAGCCACACGGCGGCTTCGCTCGGTGAGCCCTCGAAGCTTCTGGTAGTCCTCCACCGTTCGGAAATAGATGATCGAGCCATCGTCGAAAGGAAGTCGCCGAGGGGTGGCGCCGGTTGCGAGAAGAAGCTTCTCGAAGCTGTAAACGCTCCCCTGGCCGTCCGTCACCGTTCTCTTGGACAAATCAAGGGACTCAACCCTCCGACCCAGATGAAGGGTAACTTTCTGCTTGTCCGTCCCGCGCCAGATGCTCTCCGCCGAGTCACCCTTCCAAAGGCCTTTCGAAAGAGGCGGGCGATTGTAAGGTGGATTCTGCTCCCTACTGACCAAGCCGATGGACCCGTCGGAATCGGCTTCGCGTATACCGTTCACCGCCGCGTCGGCGGTCATACCTCCACCCACGATCAGGTATTTGTAGTGCGGCATTTCGCCTCCTTCGTCAAGCAGTACAGTTAGAATTGGAGATAATCATGCCCTCTGCTTTCATTCTACCACTCGTAATCGGAGTCAGCATTGGGCAAGCGAGCCTAATTAGGGTGAGAGGTCGGGGCTGGGCCGGCACAGGTGCGGGTAGCTCGCAAGATCGTGGCAACACTGAGGCAAGTCCTCCGCGCCGGATGTGGAGCGGCACCGACTGCCGAAAAGGCCGCACGGACAAATGAGAATCGCTCGCTGCCCCCCAGTGGGAGATGCAAGTCGAGGCGTCCCCCTTTGTTGTCGTGACAGTGGACGCGCCTTACCCGTGATGCCTGTGTCAAGTGAAAAGTGGGGAGGGGCGTGAGATTGTGAGCTTGAAGCTGCGACAACCCAGGCGAGCAAGTGCTAGTACTGCGGCTCCAGCAGAGCCTGTATGCGGGTTTCCAGCCGCGCATACGAGAGTACGCCCACAAGCTTAACGCCTTCAACCTGATTGCCCTGCGCCTTTCCTATGATGAATGCGGGCGTCCCGGCGATCTCGAGTTCCTCGGCCCGAGCCGCATCGCTTCTGACCTTCGCGGCGTATCGATCGCCGTCGAGACAGGAACGGAATTTGACCTTATCCAGGCCCAGCCGTTCCGCATAGCCTGAAATCGTGTCCGTCCCCAGCTTGTCATTAGTAAGGAGAAGATTTCGCATCTCCCAAAACTTAGACTGGTCGCCGGCACAGAGGGCTGCCTCTGCCGCTTTGAACGCGTCATTGTGGATATTCAACGGCAGGTCGAGCGCAACAAAACGGACCTTTCCCGTGTCGATGTAGTTCTTCTGCAGCTTTTCAAATGTCTTCATATGAAACTGTCTGCAGAACGGGCACTGGTAATCCGCGAACTCGATTACCGTAACAGGAGCGTCCTTTCGACCGATGGCATAGCTGGCGGACACCTCGAGGCTCGACGGACTCCTCCGCCGGGCTTAACGCGGCCAGCCGCTTCTCTATTCGTTCCAGCCGAAGGCGGATCTGCTTCAGTTCCTCAGCTATCTGGTCCTGCGCCACCAAGGTCCTTCGACCAGCTTTCCTCTCAGGCGGTGGGACCGCTTGCGCCAAGCACGAAGAGATCACGGTTAGCATTATGGCCACTGTCAGCGTGCACAATTTCAGCATTGCTCTCCTCCTGAGCGGGTATCACCAGGCCGTCTCTGGGGCAGTGGTGGTACCCAAGCGCGTCGCAATCCGCCCCGCTCGCACCCCGCCCGTGGTCGGTGCGCTACACCAAACGCGCAAAAGTTTCATGCGCGCCGCTGGAAGACCGGCTGCTTACAGGCAATCTGGACTGTTTCCGTTCAGCACACCGTTACATTTCGTGCTGCATATGCCACTCACGCAGTTCCCCGTGCAGCACTGTGAGTTAGTGGTGCAGGCCCACCCAGTCGCGAGGCAGGCGACGCAAGTCCCCCCCTGGCACAGTCCGCTGCAGCATTGCGAGTTTGATGTGCAGTATTGGCCATTCACGCAGGGTTGTCCGGTCCAGACAATCTGGGATGGGTCAATACTGGCGACATTGATGTAACCGTTACCGCTCTCAAGTGCGCCACGCCACGCGAGCCACATTTTGCCATTGAAAAAGGTCATGGCTGGTGCGAAAAGTGACCACTCCCCGCTTCCGAACTTCGCCGGGTCCTCGGTGCAATAACTGTTGCTGCTGGCTCGATAGAGTTGGATGTACGGGGTGTTCTGGCAAGTGTCGCCGTTGAACTGCCGGCACGAGAACGCGAGGTACGCCGTACCATCGGCCGGATTTACGGCCCCTCCGATCCCATTGTTGGCCCAATTTCCGGCGAGGGCCGGAGGGTAGGGAGGCGGATTCTTGTAAATTCCATAACCGCCAGAAGGTGGAGCGCAATAGTTCCCCACACAGTTTTGACTGTATGCCTGTGTCGTCTCGTTGTACGTAGACCACCAGAGGGGCGGATTGAGGTTACCTAGCGAATTGCCCTGGGCAATCGCCTTCAGCTCTAGCACCTGCCCGCTCCCGAGAACTGCACCGGTCCACAGTGGGGACCAAGGACCACTCGGCACCCAACTCGCGCCGTTGTATCCAACCTCGACTTTCGCATAGTCTACCCATCCTTCGTCGTACTCAATGTTCATGATGCTGTTGGTTGAGTCGAGGCAGGTAGTCCCATCTGTAAAAAAGCAATTCGGGTTGGCCAATTGAGGGTGACTGAAGTCACAGTTGAATTGGCCGACTTGAACTGTGTACCCATAGGTGTTCGCTCCCCCACTGTCATCTTGCCTCCCCGGCTGCCACACCGTGCCGTTGCCAGTGTACTGGGGGAATGCGAAACGAATGACGTTGGGATCATTCGCGTAAAGAGCCGGAGCAGATGTGGAAAAGTCGCTTGGCGCAGGGGGAGGCTGGTAATAGTCACCTTGCAGTCCCTGCGCGGATATCGTGGGGCTGAGCGTCCAGATCTTGTACGGGCCATCCCAAACTGTTGTGCCGTTCTGAGGGCCGGTCGTTCTGGCTCCATATATATTCTGGCCCGTTGAGTCTGCAAAAGCGACGTAAGCATAGCCGCATGATGTAGAAGTGGTCATGGTGACGCCACCGTTGGCGTATGGTGGAGGGGCGCCGTACATGCTGCTGTAAGCGTTAGGAAGGCCCACGTATTGCTGTGTCGACCAGTTCACGCCGTCCGTTGACGCCGACGAGTAAACCTCACTTGAGGTCTGGTCCGCCCACGTCAGGATGAGGTACCCGTTTATGGCCGCTAAGCCCACTTGGCCGTTGGAGGTATACGAGAGAACCTTCTTTGTGGCCCAGGGAGTGTAACAACCGTCGAACTGGCCGAGCACTGTCCCGCTGACAGCCAGCAGGAACACAAACGGCAACGCTACGGTGATCACTCTTCGTCCGTTGTTTCCGCGCATATTTTCCTCCCGTCCGGTCGAATTCCGTTTCCACCACTCGTCGCCGACCCAAAAGAGATTCTGTATTCACCGAAGAGAGATGTCCACTGGCTCGATGACTGGGGAACGCCTGTCCGACCCGCCAGCCTGTCAGGCGCTGAACGCCGGACAGCTAGACAAGCGGCCGAGGCTGGTGTAACCTGGTTGCCATTACAGTCGTACTACATGTTAAGGCGGTAAGCGCTAGGCAAATCCGCCCGCGTGCGTCCCAGTCTTCGGGTGGGAGGGGAAGATGGCCCACTCCCGGAAGAAGAATCCGAGCAAGATGGCAGTCTGCCTTGTGGCAGATCACCCGCTCGCCGCACGATACCTGAAGAGACTCCTTGAGCGTAAGGCCGATGTGGAGCTAGTGAGCGATGTGAAGGAGCTTGCCCGCCGCTCGCGTTCTGCGGGGGGAGGGACGCCCATCTTGGTCATCGACGCCTTCACTCTTCCGTCACCTCTGGCCGTCCACCTGCGCGCCGCGAGGTCGCTACTGGGGGACCCCCTCGTTCTAATTACTGGGAGACGCATTCCCGACGAAGATTTGTGCAATCTGCTCTTCGAGGGCGTGCGGGGATACGTCGACCACCCCGCGGTAGAAGAACTGTGGGCGGCGATTCGGGCTGTAGCCAGAGGGCACATATGGGTCGCGCAGGCGGCGCTCGAGCGCTACGTGGCGTTGTCGTCGCGCCGGAGCTTGCACGGGCGACGTGAACGGGGCGGCCTTTCACCGCGTCAGAACGAGATCGTGGCTTTGCTCCAGCGAAAGCTTTCTAATAAAGAGATCGGCCTCGCGCTCGGCATCAGCGAACGCACCGTGAGATTTCACCTTCAAAACGTATTCGACAGACTCGGCGTTCGCGAGCGGCACGCAGTAGCTGAGCTGACACTGGCGACTTGTCCTGAAGGGAAAGCTGGGGACGAAGGCAGCGGACGGCGGACTGACGACTGGCAACCCGTGCGCCCGGAGAAGTGGTTGGCCGCCTAGTCTACAAGGCATCACCCTCATGCCCGCGTGGCTGTCGGATTTGCAGGATCATCATGTTTCGGTACCCGGGCATGGCGCAGTGGGCGTAGCCGAGGCCTGACTGAGGCGCTAGCAAAGGCGCAGTGCAATTGCGTTTGCCGGATGCTCGCGAGCATAGGGCCGTAAGGAGCGGCACACCGACGAGGACAGGGGCACTGGTATTTCTCCTAGGGCCCCGGAGAGAATCGCCCCGTGTGTGTAGACCTCGTCACATGTCCGCGGGGCTGGGCGTAGGGTTGCTAGGTATTGAAGCTCTGGTTCGCGATGCGTCCGGCGACGAAAGGGGTGGAACATGACGCAACTTCTGTGGACGGCGGTTTTATTGATTTCGGCACCGGCACTGACTCGGGCACAGGAGACTGATCACCAGTATCGAGGCCAGGGTTACGCTTTCTTTGCGTGGGGTACAGGGCTGCCCGCTTATTCGCAGCCCCTCTTCTTGCACGCGGGCGGCGGGGGAGAGGGAATATTGTACAAAGGACTGGGCTTTGGTGGCGAGGCCGGATATGCAAGTTGGGGGCGAGGCTTTGCGAGCGCGTGGATCGCCTCCGGGGATTTCTCCTATCACTTTCGGCCTAACGCCCGGCGCGGTGGGGTCGATCCATTTGTGCTTGGCGGCGCATCATTTTTGGGTCCGACACAGGCCGGAGGAGGGCGCGGTGCACCGGCAGGCAACTTCGGGGGCGGTGCCAACCTGTGGCTGGTGCGGCATGCCGCATTGCGTTTCGAGTTTCGCGACATCGTGGGCGGAAGGCCATTCTGGGGGTTCTCCCACTACATCTCGTTTCGCGCTGGTATGACGTTCAGGTAACGCGCCGGTCCCCAACTGCGGTTCAGAGCGCAACGGCACAGGCGTTCGGTTGGCCGGCGGACCAGCAGAAAGGTCTGGACCCGCGGAGGGCAATGCGGACGCGGAATATTGGACAACACGCAGGGCAGGGAACAAACAATCGGAGGCTTTCCAATAAACGCAGACAGTGCCTGGATCGTTTCAGGGGACTTTTCGCAGCACCTTCGTCGCAATGCCCGTCGCGGTATCCGCTTCGCAGGATACGTCGATAGGTGGACTTAAGCTGATTTCTGCACCAAGTGACAACGATGTTGGAGGTCGGAGGTGTAAGCTATGGATGATTCAAGATACTCGCTGTACGTTGCGCTCATGCTCTCTACTGTTCTGATAGCAGCCCCGCTTCGGGCCGCCAAATCGGATTGGAGCGGTCTCAAAACTCTGAAGCCGAACGTGAAAGTCCGCATCGTCCTGAACGACTCCAAGACATACGAGGGCCCTCTCCGCAGGGTCAATGAGGAAGGCATCACTGTTCAGCAAGCGGCCGGTGAACAAACGTTCGCTCGGAAGGACATTCTCCGAGTTTACCTCCGGGGTGACAATCACCGTGGGCGGAACCTTGCCATCGGCGCGGGCTTCGGAGCGATCGTCGCCGGCTTGGCGCTGATTGGCAACAACGTCATCGCCAGGTATCCTGGGTTCGGGAACGGTTGGCCCTTCCCGGCAGGTATAGGTCTTGGTGCCGGGATCGGGCTCGCCATACCGACCGGTGGATGGCACCTGGTCTATCGCGCCCGCGGGCACGGACAGACTCCCTGTGCCGCGGACACTCTCGCCCGTGTGGATTTGCCTGCACCGCCGGGAGGACCAGTGGGACCGGTGACTCAGGTCTCCGTGTCGCTCGACGGCAAGGTTTTACGTGTCGCACGCACGCCGTGAGGCGCGGCAGCAAAGAAGGTTCCTTGCCAACAGAAGTTCCTTGCCAGCGGCTAGGTCTGGATGCCGACGGCTGCTCGCGGGGTCTGCGTCTCTCGTTAAGACAAGTAGGGGAGGGGCTCATGGCCCAAGGTCGAATGCGAAGCTGGGAAGCGCGGGCGTGGGCATCGAGCTTGGATATGCAGGCGATTGGAGTTTTACGGGAACTGGATCAGCGCTGGGTGTGGGATCGATCGACACGTCCTACCACTTCCGAAACAACAACAGCCGAAAGCGGATCAGCCCTTTTGCGACCGGAGGCTACAGCCTTTACTTTGGCGAACTCACAGTGACAGGCGAAGGGTCCGGAATGACGCCTTGGATCGGGTTCTGGCAACAGGGGCACGGCGAGGTGTCCCCCAAGGGGAGTTTTGGTCGAAGTTGAGAGCCACTGGTGTCTTGTAACAGAAATCTATTGATTAAGTCAGGTTGATGACGTGTGCCTTCCTAAGCCCCGTTAGGGGCGGAATAACTTAGCCCAGGGCGTAGCCCTGGGAGGAATGGCCCCCACCCCCCATCGTTTCCCCCTCCCCCGCCCGGCGGGGGGGAGGGGAAAGGGAGAAGGGGCCGCGCTTGCGACCCACGGCTCGCGCCGTGGGCTAAATGATGGCACTCCTAATCGGGGCCGCGAAACTACTCCCAGCGCGGAGCACTTTTGCAACGAACTTCCGTTACACTACGCTAACGGCCGTAAACCAACACACGGAAGGTTCCTGGAACGGGCATTCGTCGCCCGGCGGCGCGGCCGGCGGTAGCGGGTGCAGGCGGACCAAAATCCGCAGTATCAACAAAGAGATTATGCGTCTTCGTGTCGAGCCCCATGGTCTTGGCTCCGAACTCGGTCTTGACAGCCTCGACCTGGCTGAACTTATCCGGCGAGTCTTCGTGAAAGATATGGATCATACCCTCGCGGGTCGAGGCGAAGATGAGGCTGGTTTCAGCGTCATAAGCGGCGGCATCCACGCCCGCCGAGATCGGGAACGACTGGATGACCTTTCCGCTGTCGGCATCCATTACGACTAGCATCTGGGGACTACGGCCGGCGCTGAACAGCCGACGGTGCTTGATGTCCATCGCGAGGGCGGTGGGCCCTCCGGCCGGGGCAACTGGCCAGCGCGACTTGATGGTGCGCGTCCGGGAATCAATGGCGAGCACCTCGTTCTTGTCTTCCAAGTTGACGTAAACAGTTCCTCTGCCGTCGGCGACGGCGAATTCAGGACCCCCGCCTAGCTCGATGGTCCCCACCACGTTCCCACTTTTGGCGTCGATCACCGTGGAGCTGTGGGGATCTCCATTCATGGCAAAGACTTGTTTTGAGGCAGGATCGTAAACAACGCAGTCAGCGTCGTTGTCGGCTTTCGCCTCACCGATCACCTTGAGGGTCTTCAGGTCGAAAATGATGACTTTCCCTTGGGCGCCGTCGCTGATGAAACCGCGCCCAAACTCGCTGGCCAGAGCCACTCCGTGGTCTTGTTTTAGGCCGGTGATGTTCCCTGTTAGGGTGCCGGTATCAGCGTTGATGACTTTTATTTCCGTGCCATGCGACAAGTAGACGCGGCGCGCAGCAGAATCGACCGTAATATAATCAAAGTACTCCCGCGTACTACCCTCGGCTGCACCAAAAGAGATCTTCTTGAGCAAGTGGTAACTGCCCGTTGCCGCGGAAGCCAGAGCGAATGCACCGAGGAGAACATAGAACACAGACGTTGCGAGACGGACGAAGCCGGATGGTGACTTCATGTGAAATTCTCCTTTCAATTGAACGCTGTGCGACAGTGGTGTTCTCATTTGGGGCGTAGGGCGGGGCTTGCCCGGACAAGCCGTCGCACCGTGGCGGGCGGCAGCCCCGCAGCCCGATTGAGACACTCTACCCGCACCTACGCTAGCTTTGTCATACCATAGGAGCCTATCGGATATACGGTTTCTGAAATGTGCTTTTTCGTTATCCGCCGTTCTCTTAGAGTAGAACTCCCAGCTTTTTTGCCCGTTCAGGGCTGCCCGGGAGTGACTCCGACAGGCTCCCAGAACCGAACTTCCAAGAGTCAGAATCGGGGAAGGAAGGCATCGAAAGCTCCCTCCACCGCCCTTGGCGCGAAACGCCTTGCCAGTGCACTACTCCGCTTTCCTCGCGTTATTGCTTCGATCATCGTCCGGCAGGACATGATCAGGATCGATCACAACCGACTCAATTGCTTTCCCACCCGGCACGTTCCAAACATACTCACTCTTAGATAGCCATGTCTCCACGGGCAACTGCTCTCGCATTGCAGTCCCGTCCTTGAATTTCACCTCAACAGTTGTCGGAAGTACAAGCTGCCCACGGTTGCTAATGGTCACCTGTGCGCCATCGATCTTGTCCACTGCCATATCGTATTTCCAATTATTCATGTACCACCCGCGCCAGAACCAGCCTAGATCCTCGCCGCCTTCATTCTCCATCTCCCGGAAAAAGTCCGACGGTGAAGGATGCTTGAACGCCCAGTCCCGTATGTACTTCCGGAAAGCCCAGTCGAACCGTTCGGGACCGAGGATTTGTTCACGCAGCAACACCATCCCGTATGCCCCTTTGAAGTAGCTAACCGGATGTCCCAGTGCGAAGGGGTATGCATCTGCACGCATAAGGATAACTGGCGCGGCAGGGTTATCGAGCACTTTGAGGATCATGTCCGGTGGCTCGCCACCCGCCGAGTACTCGGAATCCCGCTTCGGGCCGTACTTGCCGCCCTGAAACGTAGCAGACTCGTCGATGTCGATGAAGGTGTTAAACCCTTCATCCATGAAAGCGTTGCGTCGTTCGTTTGAGCCGACGATCATCGGGAACCAGTTATGTCCGACCTCGTGCGCTGTGACCCAGAAAAGCGTTCCGCCCTTCATCTCGATTCCATCGAACGCGACGCCGGGGTTTTCAATGCCCGCCGCGGGTCCGGCGACATTGATCGCCGCCGGCCATGGGTAGGGGAACCACTGGTTTGAAAAGTGTTCTACGGTGTCTTTTACATACTCCGTCGACCGGTCCCAGGCGTCGGGGCCGACGCTCTCCGGCGGGTACACCGACATCGCGAGCGACGTCTTTCCATGCGGCAGGTTGATACGAGCTGCATCCCAAACGAATACTGGTGACGCGCTCCACACCACGTCTCGCGTGTGATCCATGTGGAAGTGCCAGGTGAGCGTCCCCCCCTGCTTTGGTCGGCTGGCCGGGTCACTCACCTCGGCGGGCGTCCTGATATAGACCGTCTTATCGCTGTGGCGCGCCTGCTCCAGGCGCTGGACCTGCGTTCGCGTGAGAACGTCCTTCGGATTCACCAGTTCCCCGGAGCCTACAATCAGCATCTCTGAGGGTGCGGTGATGAAGTAGTCGAAGTTCCCGTACTCCAGGTAGAACTCAGCACCGATGTAAGGCAGCGTGTCCCACCCCCGGAGGTCATCGTACACTACCATGCGCGGGTACCATTGCGCGATGTCGTAGATTTCACCTTTTTCCGACTTCCCCCAAGCAGTGTGTCCGCCCCAGAAGCCGGGAATCTGATAGTGATAACGGACGTGGATCTTTAGGGATCCGCCATGCCCCTTCAAGGGCTCCGCCAGGCGGATTTGCATGCGCGTATCGGAGACGATGTAGTCGGCCTTGGCAGTCTGTCCACCTGACTCAATTTCCACTGCATCCAGAACAAAGCCGTCGCTCGGCGTGATTTCTGGTAGTTGGCGCGCAGCGGCGCGCCTACGCCCAAAGCCACCAAACACGCGCATCGCCCGGGAATCTTTCCTGTAGATGTTCTGCTCGAGCAACAGCCAGAGGCTCGGCAACAGATCAGGGCTGTTGTTGGTGTAAGTGATAGTCTCGGTCCCTGTTATTTGCTTTGCGGCCGTATCCAAATCCGCATGCAGCTCGTAGTCCGGCTCGTTCTGCCAGTAGCTCGGACCCGGTGATCCATTGATCGACCGAGACGCATTCACAGGGTCGGGAAGCGTCAGCGGAGCGAAGGTTAGTCGCGGATCGTACGGCGACGGTGCAGCGGGGGCCTGGGCCAATGCAGACGGGCACAAAATCTGCAGGAAAAACAAAGAGAACAATAGAATGCTGATTGAAGAGTACCACGGAAAACGCATGAAGACTCTCTCCTTCCGCAATTGGGATTCGGAGGCAAATTAGACCACCATTTCCGTTTTGCCATTCCGAGCGACAGCAGTATACCCCCCCACCGGCTCGTTCGCTACCAGGAGTTTACACCACGAGTTTACACTCCACTCAGTCGGTGGTCCGCGAGGCCGGGCGGGGATTGGCGGAGAATTCAACTCGATTGCGTCCCGCCGCCTTCGCCCGGTAGAGAGCGGCGTCGGCCGATCCGAGCAATGATTCGAGGTCTGCCGGGACAAATTGGTTGGCGACGGCCACCCCCAGGCTGATTGATACTTCGATGCGTTTATCCCCGGTTATCACCGGCTCTGAACGAACCAAGTAGCATATTCGTTCTGCCAGTTTTACACCTTCCTCCAAATTGCATCCGGGAAGGACCAGGAGGAACTCTTCCCCACCGAAACGACCGGCAGCGTCGTACCGCCGCAGAGACCTTTGCATTCGGCGAGCCACTTCACAAAGGACTTCATCCCCGGTCAGGTGTCCGTGGGTGTCGTTGACTCTCTTGAAGTGGTCGATATCAGCCATGACGATGCATACCGGGTTTCCGGTGCGGCATCCCCGATTTAATTCACCCATCAAGGAGTCGAGGCATGCCCTGCGATTGAATAGACCCGTCAAAGGATCACGGATTGCCAATTCCCGGAGCGCCTCCTGCGCGCCGATCAGCTTGTCCTGCAAGTCGATGATGCGTTCGCCCGCGTGGATCCGAGCTCTTAATTCCTGGGGATCAAAGGGCTTGATGAGATAGTCGTCAGCGCCGGCTTCGAAACCTTCCACAACGTCTTGCTTTTGATCGCGGCTTGTCAATAGGAGAAGATAAAGGTAAGGGTCCGGCTTCTTCTCTCTGATCGCGCGGCAGATTCCCACACCATCCATATGCGGCATCATCCAGTCCAGAAGGGCAATCCGGGGTCTATCCTCCCCCTGAAGCAGCTTCCAGGCTTCCAGCCCATCGCTCACGACCACAGCCTGATAGCCCCAACTAGTAAGGAAGGTCTTGAGCATATGGCGGAAGGTGATTCCATCCTCGGCGACCAGGATTTTCTTGGTGGACATCTTCCTCACGTACCTCCCCGCCCTGCTTGGGGAGAACCTGTAAATAGTTAAGAGGGACAACCCACTAGCCTGTTTCCGCGGCAATCAGAGCCGTCTATTCACTGTCGCCGCTCGAACGGCGAGCAAAGCCGGCTTCAAGCGTTCCAGCTCAGATTCCAACTCGTGCAGCAAACTATCGGCATGAACCAAGTCCCCAGCCTGCGCCAGCCTTTCGAGCTTGAGCGCTGCTTCCGAGGCCATTCGCGCAGCAAGGTTGCTCGCGGAGCCTTTCAGACTATGCGCGCCTCTCTGCACGGTCTTTGCATCTCTCTCGTCAAGGGCCATCCTGATTTCATCCACAAGGCGCGGATACTCATCCAGAAACAGGCCCACGATGTCGGTTAGCAATTCGGGGTCGCCCTCCACACGAGACACAAGCAAAGCCTCATCCAGAATCTCCGCAGGAGGTTTTTCGGCAGCCGCGTGGCTAGGGATGTTGGGCACGTCCAACACGAGTGTTTGGATTGTTTCAAGCAGGTCTTGGTGCTGAATAGGCTTGGGCACGTACCCGTCCATGCCTGCCGCCAAGCAGCGTTCACGATCACCTTTCATGGCATATGCCGTCATGGCGACGATGGGGATGTGCTTACCGCTGGTCTTTTCCTTCTCACGGATGATGGCTGTGGCCTGAAAGCCATCCATGTCCGGCATTTCCACATCCATCAGTACGATGTTACAATTCGCCGCATCCTTATCCAATAGGTCGACAGCTTCTCGGCCTGTCGCGACTGCCATCACGGTGTGTCCGTGCTTCTGGAGCAGGCGCGTCACCAGTTCTCGGTTGATCGCGTTGTCTTCCGCCACAAGGATGCGGAGCTTGCGACGCGCCTCTCGAATCGTGTGACGGGTGACAAGATCAGGGTAGTCTTTCCCCTGTGAGGGCTGGCCAAGAACGAGCAGGATCGCCTCCAGGAGCTCGGACTGCCGAACCGGTTTAACGAGATAGGCCGAGATGCCAAGCGCACGGCAGCGGGCGGCGTCACCGCGCTGTCCAGCAGAGGTCAACATCATGACCGCGCTCCCGGCGAGGGTTGGATCTTGCTTGAGCTTTTCAACCACCATAAAGCCGTCCATGTCCGGCATATGGGCATCGAGCACGATCAAAGGAAAGGACTTGCCCATATCCCTTGCACGCTGCATCTCGACCAGACCCTCATCCCCCCTCGCCACCAAGCTGGGCAGCATCGACCAGCTCTTGAGCATGGCCTCTAAGACACGCCGGTTGGTAGCATTATCGTCAATGACTAATACGGGCGTACCTTGAAGGCTGACCTTTGCCGGGGAAGCAGGTTGTGGCTGGGGCCTTTTTACGAGGCCAAACTTCGCCGTGAAATTGAACTTGCTTCCTTTGTTCCGTTCGCTCTCGAGCCAAATTCGCCCTTCCATGAGCTCTACCAGTCGAGCCGAGATCGCCAAGCCCAGACCGGTGCCACCATATTTTCGCGTGGTTGAGCTATCAGCCTGCATAAAGGCCTCAAAAATCCGCTGCTGCTTTTCCCGCGGGATGCCGATACCGGTATCGGTGACGCAGAAATGCAGGACGGCCGAATCTTCCCCTCGCGACTCGATCTCGACCCGCAAGTGCACTTCCCCCCGATCGGTGAACTTGATGGCATTCCCCACCAGATTCACAAGGATCTGTCGCAGCCGGCCAGGATCTCCGACTAAACGTGCCGGAAGGTCGGGCAGGGCCTCCCATGTCAACTCAAGTCCCTTCTCGTCAGCGCGGGGGGCGAGTGCCCGCATGGTGTTGCTGAGCGTCTCTTGCAGGTCAAATTCGCCAAATTCGAGCGTAAGTTTCCTGGCCTCAATCTTGGAGAAATCCAGGATGTCATTGATCAAGGCCAGGAGGGTGTCAGCAGATTCCTTCACCATGGCCAGGTACTCTCGCTGCTCACGCGAAAGGGGCGTGTCGAGGGCCAACTCCGTCATGCCAATGATGCCATTCATGGGGGTCCGGATCTCATGGCTCATCATCGCCAGGAACTCACTCTTGGCCCGGCTGGCTGCTTCCGCAGCCTCTTTGGCATTGCGCAACTCTATTTCCGCCTGCCGGCGATTGGATATATCAATCATGCTCCCTTCGATTTGAGCGATCCCATCCTCCCCATTCATGATCAGGGTAGCATTCTCCAGGACCCACACAGGGCTTCCGTCCTTCTTCCGCATACAATGTTCGAAGTTGGTTAGAGTTCCATGCTCTTTCAATCTGCCGAGAAACTCATCGCGGGCCCCGGCATCAGAATAAAAATCTAAAGCGCTGCGCTTCAACATCTCGGACGCTGACGCGTAACCGAAAATGCGCGCGCAAGCGTCATTGCAGTCGAGAAGATGGCCATCCATCGAGGTGCGAAACACGCCCGCCGTGTTCCTCTCGAAGAGCAGCCGGAAGCGCTGCTCACTATCCTGCAGGGCCTTCTCCCAACGCTTGCGCTCCGTTATGTCGCGGGAGACGCCGAAGGTTCCGACGACGTTTCCGTTGGCGTCACGCAAGGGCATCTTCGTGGTCGAGAACCAAGTCACATGGCCATCCGGAAAGATTTCCTCCTCCTCCTTGCCCACCAATCGCTCGCCCGTCCTGATTATTTCCTCCTCATCTCGGTGGAACTTTTGGGCGTCATATGCGGTATAGAAGTCGAAGTCGGACTTGCCGACTGCTTGGGCGGGGTCGCTCAGCCCGAATATTTTTGCGTGCGCCCTATTGATCCGGGTAAAACGGCTCTCGCGATCCTTGAAGTAGACCAAGTCGGGGAGGTTGTCCATGAGGGTGTGGAGCAGATGTCTCTCCTCCATCAGCGCGACTTCCGCCCGTTTGCGCTCAGTGATGTCGCGGGCAATAATCGCAGCACCCACCACCTCTTGCGCGGCGTTCCGGATCGGAGACATCGTAAGTGAGACATCAATCCGGCAGCCATCCTTTCGCACTCGCACGGTCTCGAAATGGGCGATTTTCTCCCCCTGCCTGACCCTGGACAGAATCGCCGCCAATTCGTCGATGTAGTCAGGCGGTACAATCGTTGATATGGGCTTCCCTCTGACTTCGTCGAGTCGATAGCCGAAGATCACTTCAGCCCCCTTGTTCCAACTGGTAATCGTCCCTCCCAGTGTCCTGCTGTAAATGGCATCGTCGGTCGACTCAACGATTTCAGCCAGCTTCAATCGCAATTCCTCGACCCGCGCGCGCTCGGTAACGTCGCGGAATCCCCAAACCCTCCCAACGTTCTTTCCTCGAACTCGCAGAGGTTGGGAGTGCCTCTCGAGGATTCTTCCATCCTTGAGTTCAATGACGTCATCACTTTGCCCGTTCGGATGAGCGTATAGCTCGGCTACTCTGAGATGGAACCGTTCCGGGTCCTTCAATTTTGAGGACGCGTAGGAGGCCACTGCGCTCTCATCCCTTGACGTGAGGAGGGGCTTAGGAATCCCCCAAAGCTCTTCGAATTTTTCATTGAAGGCGGTGATTTTACCTCG
Organism: uncultured Acidobacteriota bacterium; assembly: GCA_963765485.1. Taxonomy (GTDB): domain Bacteria; phylum Acidobacteriota; class Terriglobia; order UBA7540; family UBA7540; genus CAVROP01. The sequence continues at coordinate 54,989 of CAVXWN010000018.1, forward strand.
TTCATCAACAACCATGATTGCATCCGCGGTGGACTCCAACGTCGCCCGAATCGTCTCGGTTTGATGCTGTACGCGCCGGCGAAGCAGGACTACCCAAAGTGCAGCAAAAAGTATGAGCAATCCCGTGAGTCCAAGCAACGAGACCTCACGCTGAACGGTCCACCATGGAGGTCGCAGAAGGAGCGCCATATCTTCCGGCACCCGAAGCAGAAGTCCGAAACGGGCGGGGGCGCTGTTCTCAAAGACGCCTATGCTGCACGTTTCAGTCAGTTGCACCCGACTGCCAACGCCTAGGCCGGCGAGAGCGTGCCCTGATGAGAGTTCTCTGACCCAGCAAGCTCCCTTGAATTCGAGTGAGGTCCGCGATGTGCCGCGCCCCTCCCGCTGGGCAAAGCCAACCCCGGGTAAGAAAAGAAAAGCCAAAACTAGAAGAATTACAGGTACAAACCGATGATGCCCAGTGGGTTGCGAGTTGCTGGCCATTCTGAGTTCCCCAATTGATGAATACGTAACTAAGCTTGGCGCGACTCGAAAAGTGCCTGTTTTTCGTTCCGGCCTTGGCCGCAATGATAGTCAACGGAGCACGGCAACGCAACTAGTCGAAAGTACCACTGCTGCGCGCTCACGTCTGGGGCGCCGGTTTCAGTTCTATTGGCAACGTTCAAATTGTTGCGACCATTCGCTAGGGTGATTGCATCTAAGTTTCAGAAACCGGGAGCGCTCTGCATTAGAGGTAGGAAGGAGGTACTGCAACCCGACGGCAGTGCCAACCAGGTGAGAAATCCAGGTTAGACCTCTGCCACCTTTTCGGTGATGTATTTCAAACGATCCCACTCGGCATCCGCTGTCACCATGTCGCTTACGCCCAGAATAAAGTGACTCTCGCGCCGGTAGCGTTCGACCAAGAGATCGATGGAGTGGCGAAACTCCTCGTGGGGAGTGCTGCTGGCACAGAGCAAGGTCGAGGGAATCCCACCCCAAATTGTAATGCGGTCCGCAAAGGCTGCGCGGATATCTTCGAGCCGCGATCGGGTCATAGGGTATGGGCACACCGAATCGGCGATATCGAATCCGGCCCGTAGGTACATCGCCAATAACCGGTGGTTCTCGCCATCGGTGTGGGTCATCAAGTATTTGCCGTTTCGATGCAGAATTTCAGCGTAATCACGTAAAGAAGGGAGGATGTATTTCGCGAAGAAGGCCGGATGCGTTATCGAGTCATCATAATTGCCGCCGAGCATGATGATCTCGGCCGGGGAATTGGCCCCGATTTCCTTGAGACGCTGGTAAAGCGGCTCCATTTCTTCGGCGAGCCGCTGGACTTTTTCCGGGTAATCATGGAAAGCATAAAAAAACTGCTCGAGAGGCATCAGTCCCATGATGTGCTGGATGGGGCACGCCGATCCCAACAGAAAAGCGACAGCGACCCCGCGTTCGCCCACCTCAGCGCGACGTGCGAGATAGCCTTCAGACTGTGGCTCGATTCTAAAGTGTGAAAAGACGTAGCCGACAGCCTCGAAGTCGCGCGGCTCGCGGATAGCATGCTCGACAATCCAGGGCAGGGATGCGCCTGCGTCGAGCATTTCCTCGGTGAACACCGTAGCGGTGCGGATGGGGCCGAGTGGCGTGTGATATTCGACAATGGTCTCCTGGCCGTGCCGGACCACGCGGCGATCTACATCGTGAAGAGTGAGACGATAGGGAAGAACCGGAAGATGAAGGATACCAATCGCCCGGTCGACCATGGTGGCCCCGTTCGGAGGGTCGGTATAATCGGGGACCGAGGAGTAGCATCCCACGCCCAGACGCTCCGTGATCTGCGTGAGGGTAAGGGATTGTAGTTCAGAAGGTAGCGTGCCACCCCGAAGGCGCGCGCGATGCCAGAATTCCAAGCGTGGAACCCAGGGCAGCCGGTCAGGCACCTCGCCACGGATTGCCGCAAAAATACGTTCGCGATGCGTCATGCTAGCGCTCGAATGTGAATTCTGTCTTCAATGACATGAGCAAAACCCCCGCGTCGTAACTCAAGCCTGCGTTTCAAAGAAAAAAACGTCATAGAGACTTCTTTGGGAACCAACTTGAACTGTATTCAGGAACCGACAGCAGCCCGCCATCCACCAGGTGACCGATTCCCGTCACGCCTTCGCTGTCATCCGAGACCAGATACAGCGCAGCCCGGGCAATGTCTTCGGAAGATAAGAAACGACCGATCGGAATGCGAGCCGTTCGCTCGCGAATTAAAGTCGCGGGGTCGTGGCCGAACGTCAGGATGCTCTCGCGAAATCCCGGCGTGTCTATAACTCCCGGGCAGAGGCAATTCACGCGAATGTTGTCGGCAGCATAGTCGGCGGCCATAGATTTCGTCATCAGCAGGATGGCGCCCTTGGTGGCGTTATAGACCGGAGTTCTCACTTGACCCACTAAACCACTGATCGAGCCCATGTTCAAGATAACCCCGCCACCCTGCCGGCGCATTTGGGGGACGACGTACCTCACTGCGCGAAAGATGGATTTCAGGTTTACATCGAAAATGCGGTCCCATTCCTCCTCTGTGGTTTCTTCTAGGAATTTCGCCACGCCAACACCGGCATTGTTAAAGAGAATATCGATCCGGCCCCAGCGGGAGAGCGTTTCCTGCGTCATCTTCTTGATGTCGGATTCATTGCCCACGTCGGCTAAGACGAACTGCGCCTCGCCCCCCTCTCGTTCGATCAGGCGCACCGTCTCCTGACCAAGGTCTGCGAGAACATCCGCCACCGTTACTTTAGCTCCTTCCCGGGCAAACAAGGTTGCACTTGCCCCGCCCGTCCCACGGGCGGCGCCTGTTACGATTGCGATTTTGCCCTTCAGTTTCATCTGCTCCCTCCCAGAACCCAATTTGGATAAGCGATGTTCCTTGAATGAAACTAGCTAGGGTGTTCCAGCTCGCGTGGCTTCCCGAAGTTCAGCCAAAAGCGTCTGGATGGCAGCCACGAAGTGATCCGCGTCTGATTTCACAGTCAGGCATTGAAACCCCTGACTTGCCTTTTGTTTGGCTTCATCGACGGAATAACAGTTGCAACAACTCAGTCTCTTGAAGCGAGTGCACGCGTCTAAGGTGCGCTGAATCGCCGAACGATGCCTGAGATCGTTTTCGAAACCAACTCGTGCCAAGCCCATCGACAGCGCCAGATCAGTGGGACCGATGAAGCACCCATCTACGCCCTCGACGGCCATTATATCTTCGACAACCTCCACGGAGCGGACGTGTTCCACTTGAACCAGCAATTTGGTCACGGTGTTGGCTTCTTCCGGGTAGCGATCACCATACGTGTATGGGAAGTCTCCCCCCATTGAACGGCTTCCTAACGGAGGGTATTTGGCTGCCTGGGCCAGTTCTTGAGCTTCCATGAGTGAATTCACCATGGGAACAATAATCGCTATAGCACCCAAGTCCAGCATTTTCTGAACTTCGCTCGGGCTACTAATCGAAACCCGCACCCATGGCTGGACACCAGCGGCACGAATAATGTGGATGCAATCGTACGCAGTCTCGAGATTAAAACCTCCATGCTGCATGTCTAAGATCAGACAATCCCACCCCATCCGCGCCAGATAATGTGACACCATCGGGACCGGAAATTGCTGCCAGAGTCCTAGAATAGTCCCGCGGGGAAAGGGGCTCTTGCTGATGTCATGAATAAGTGTTCCCATGTGCTCAGTTCTCCGAGGCTCTCGGCCTTAAAATGCAATTAAAGGGTGATTAGGAGTCAGGATCGATCGTTTCAAATACGAAAGTTCATCCGGTCGCGGTAAGTAATCAACACGTGCGCCCGCCTCGACGTTCGACGGCCTCGCATCATGAGCCCCAGGACGCGAAATGTCAAGGCAACTTAGCAGGACTCACCACTTCGCAAGCGGCGCCTCGTGTGCAGCGTACGAGACGCATTGCAGGTAGGTGCGGGGCCGCGAAATGTGAAACACCTCGGGGCGTACCACATAGAAGCGGTGTCACTTCTTATTGTTGAGCGAGTCTCCGACGACTCTGAAATCGTCACCGAGCCACAGGACGGACGTGGCGATGGCGGTCCCGCGCCAGTGGTCAGGGCGGCTCGCAAACCGTCCCTGTCGCCAGTGCCCCTCATTTTCGGAATTCGGGCGGGCCAAGAGGGAAAGAAATTGTAATTGAGTTCTAATACTTTGCCTCTTCGTTACCCCCCGAGCACCGTGGAAATATTCGTCACGCCGTGTAACCCGTTCTGTTTCTGTAGGAAACCGGCAATAGCGGGTAATCATGCTTACCTCGAAGTTTCGGTATCTTTCTTGCAACGGCGAATACGACCGAGGTCTTTCGAAGTTGGCTCGCGTAAAGGTATCCGTGTAAGAGGGGGTGGGCCATAAACTCTGAGCGACGTCAGTGGCAACGAATACCTATGGCTGTCCCGTTCTTCATGCGATGCACTGACGAGAACGGCAAGGCATTCGTGGATTTGACTTTTGCCCTCAACATTAGCATGGGCGGGATCCTTCTGGCCAGCCGTCATACCCTCTCGCGGGCTTCGAAAGTCTCTCTGGAAATCCCCGCCAGTCCCTCGTGGAAGTTTACTTTCCCATCGCGACCCCTTCGCTTTTTTAGAGCCCGTGTCGTGCGGACCACCCACCAAGGGCCGTACAAGCTGTATGCTCTTCGTTTTGCCCCCCCCTTAACCTAGTCCTGAGCCTGCGTCGGAAGTCCTCGGGAGCACCGATCAAACGTTCGGAAGAGGCTGTAGAACCGGGTTTAGGATCAGCGACTTGCGTGAGACGCGGCAGTTGCAGGAGTAGAAAAGATGGCTGGAGGCTCCGTGGGCTTTCTTACCGTATCCTCGAAGGCGAGATAGGCCGAGAAAACTTCCCGCTGACTGGTTAGCCTCCCGCGAGCTCAGAGAGGGTCTTCCGAATCTCGTCCGCGTGCGGATACTTCGGGTTGATTTGCAGGGCGCGTTCGAGATGCTCCTTGGCCTGAACTCGTTTGTTTGTCTTTAGACACGCAAGTCCCAGATGGTACTGGTAGGTAGGGTTTTGCGGTGCTTTCTTAACCGCCTCCTCAAGCAGGTCAATGGCCAGCTCGAAAGCACCTTTCTGGTAATACGCCCAGGCCATCGTGTCAGCGGAGTCGGTAGAGTCGGGCATTCCACGCCTCGCCACCTGCGCGTAGGAGAGCGCGACATCGGGATTGCCCCCATGTTCCAATAGCAGGTACGCCAAGTTGTTGGCTGCCACGGGGTAGTCGGGTTCAGCTTGCAAGGCCTTTTGATAAAGGACCTGGGCCTTTTGCCAGTTTCCCCGTGACTCCTCCAAGGTCCCGAGCAACACATAGCTCCGAACGTCGCGAGGATTGATCTGGATGGAGTGCTCATAACTCGCAATAGCCTTCTCAACGGAGCCCCGCCGGGTCTGCACTTGCGCGAGGAGCAACAACGTGTTTAGGTCGTTCTTGTTGAGCTCCGCAGCTTTCTGGAGCGCGGCCTCTGCGTTCTCCAAATCCTTCGTATCGATAAAAACCCTCCCCTGAAGAAGATAGTACGCGCCGTTACTTGGGGTCTTGGCGATCTGCGCGTTCAGGCGCGCCAGTGCTTTAGCCGGCTCTTTCTGCTGCATGTAAATACTCAGCAGACCCTGCATCGCGTCGAAGTAATTGGGGTCACGATCGAGGGCCTGTTCGTAAAGTTTCCCGGCCTCACTGAACCGCTTTTGGCTGGCGCGCAATTTCCCCAGGGCTGCATATCCCTTCGGGCTTTGCGGCGCGACTTCCACGGCTTTCTTGAGGTCTGCCTCACCTCCGGTCAAATCCTTGCGGGCAATTCGCGCGACGGCGCGAAAGATGTAGCCGCTGGGAGAGCCTGGTTCCGCGGCAATCAATTGTTCAGCGCTCTTGTCCAGCGTTTCAAGATCACTCTTGCGCAAAGCCAATTCCGCCAGCTCCTGCTGGGCCGCCACCATATTGGGACGTATTCGGACCGCCTCGCGCCATTGGCTCTCGGCCTGTGCCATGTTGCCGACTTGACCGAACGCGATGCCCAGGTTGTAGTGCCCGACCGCATTGTCGGGCGCAGTCTTCAACGCTGCCTGCAGTACTGGGATGGCGTCGTTGGCACGTTGTTGACGGTTTAGAATCTGTCCCTTGTAGATCAGTGCGTCGGCATCCTTCGCGTCGGCTTTCAGAATCTGCTCGTTCCATTTGGCTGCTTCGTCAAGTCGGTCGCCGAGCAAGAGAAGCTGGATGTAGTTCTTCTTTACTACCAAGTCCTTGGGGTGTTCCTGCGATAGCGAGGCGTATTCGGCAAGCGCCTTGTCGAACTGCCTAGTCTCGAAATAAAAGTCGCCCAGAATTCGGTAATTCTCGGAGCTGCTGGGCAGCGCCTTTTTTGCTTCCGCAAGCACTTGCTCCGCCTGGGCCTTTTGGCCTTGAGCGAAATAAAGTCGCGCCAACGCCGTGCGAGGGGCACGGCTCTTCGGCTCGAGTTCAATCGCGCGCCGGTATTGCTGTTCAGCATCCGACCAACGCTGTTGTCGCAAGTAGAAGTCCCCAAGCCCCAGAAGGGCCGGCACCGACTTAGGGTCAAGCTGAATGGCCTTCTTGAAGTTCTCCTCGGCCTCGGCGAGTTGCTTCGCATTCGCTTGTATGGAGGCTAACCGCAAGTACGATTCGGATCGGCCAGGAGCAAGCTCCAAGGCCGTCTTCATTTCAGTTAAGGATGCCTGCAGGTCGTTTTGTATGGCATAGACTGTGCCCAGCAAAGTGTGCGCGTCCACATTGTCGGGTTCTCGAGAGAGCACCGACCGAGCCTGTTCCTCGGCCCTTTTGAATTCATGCGCGGCGGCCAGTAGGTTGCCTAAGTCGATCCGAGCCTTCGAATTCTGGGGGTTGAGATCCAGCGTCCGCGAAAGTTCTGTGAAGGCGCTATTCCAAATCTCCATTTTGAGAAAACATCGAGCGAGCTGGTAGTGGGCCTCCGCATATCGAGGATCCAGTTTAATAGCATTCTGGAATTGGATGGCGGCTTCGCGATACTTCCCCTTTTCAAAGTACCGCGTCCCGCTTTGCACGTATTTCTGCTTTATCACATTGGGGTCGCGCGAACAACCCGCCAGGAAGATTGCCATCAAGGCCGCCGCCAGCAACTGCCGTAACCGACGCGAATTCGTCATTTCGCCCCTCCGCTGTCGAGATACCTGCCGTGAGTCCCATCCGCCGGGAATATCAACCAGGAGCTGTTGGCCGACTTAATGGTCGTTCGCGGCAGGACTACCCGAGTCGGGCATAGCTTGCCAGGTTAGTAGATTATCAGATTCGGAAGGCAAAGAGGGGGAATACTGCGAGATAAGCACACACGCGCTGCCACCCCGTGCTCGCAAGGGGCGGGCACCACTCTCACTTCACCTCGTGGCGAAATCTGAGAAGTCCACCGCACCCCGAAGCGCTGTGATCACCTCGCGGCCCAGTGGTGGGCTAACCGGGCAGAGGACTACCGGGGAATGTAACGATCGAGCAGGGGTAAGACATCCTGCAGGAATGCCGCGCCCCTTTGCTCTGCACCCGTCAAACCTTCGTTCGGGGCTATCGGCGTCATGATACGGACCATCGCTCCGTCAGTCCGATTCATTCGAATGGCGTCTGCCACAAGGTAGAATTTTGCCCAATACTCGCTCGCTACCACGCGCCCGTGCATCTGGTACCAGTAAAGGACCAGCAGCCGATCGAGTCCTTTGGCAAGGACATAGTGGTTTATTCTGATGTTGCCGGCGCCTGGACGGGTGGACTCTACTCGGGCGAACTCGATGGGCATCCACCCGGATCCCGGCAAGCAGTTCTGCGGAGAGTGCATGGTACTGCCGATGCGCTGGCTGGGAAAGTAAGCCAGAAAGAAGTCGATCGAGGGTTCATCCGTAGCGCGGCCATAGTTGCGCTCGAGAAACTCTCCGGCGCCGAGAACGTCAAGCGCCCATTGCGGGATGGGAACCTCTTTTCCTTGCCAGTTCCCGACCTGCAAGGGAAAGGAGGCAGGCGGTTCCGAGGCCGGCAAATTCTCCGCTTGCCCCCGCAAGTGCAGAAACAGGGCCGCGCCGGCGAGCACAACGGCAACCATCGCAAAGCGCAACCATGCGTCAAATTGTCGCGTCATGTTTTCATCCCCCCAGCGCGGGTGCGTTTGGCCGCGGCCCACCGCAGCACGGCATGGAAAGAGAAGAGCAGCGCGAGGGAAATGATAAAGATGACCCAGCCGGAGAACGTGTGGAAGAAGCCCTCCGCCTTATCAGGATCCCAATAGTATCCCAGCAAACCCGTTCCCGTCACGCGCAGCCCATTGGCGGCTATTGCGATCGGAATCGCAGATAACGCCAGCAGCACGCGGTGAAGATTTCGGGTTTCCAGAAAATATCCGTAGATGACTGCCAGTGCGCCGAGAGACATAAGGGAGCGAATGCCGCTGCATGCCTGCGCGACCTCGAGCGCCATGCGGTGGGCAATTGGATAATGTTGCCCTCCCGCAGGACCGGAACCCCAAAGAAGGTCCAGGAGGGAACTCCCGAGGCGTGCGGCCAGGATTTGAAGCGGAAAGGCGATCTGATTGAATATTATAGCGGGGATGGGAATCATAAAGAACAGGAAAGCCAGCGGGAACAGCATCGCGCGGAAGTGGCCCCAACCCAGGAAGTAGATGATCTAGTCCCGCCAGGAGCAACACGAGCGAGGATCGCGAGAGAAAAAACTCAGCGCCGAGAACCCCGACGATCAGCACAACGAGGGCGCCGGCTATGACCGCCAACCCTAGCCAGGACGGTTTCTTTGGGAGGGCCGCCAACTGTTTCCGGTCTTGCCAGACCACAAAGGCAGAGAAGGCAGGCACCAGAAATCCGTGCGAGAAGTTCGGGTCGGTCCACCAGTCCGCTGGCCAGCCGCGCTAGAATGTCGAAATAAAGAAAGCCGATTAGGATCCCCAAGACCGCCAGTCGCAACCAGCAAGTGCCCGCCACGAAGTCGTTTCGCAAGACGCAACACGTTCGGCCAGTTTTGGGTCGGTAAGCTTCATCGATCATGATCCCACGTAAAGGTTAGCTGAATCTGTTCTCCGTTAGCAATCGCGCTTCCCAACTCACGAGGCGTTGCAAAACAGAAATGGCCAAGAAGCAGATCAGCAAGCCTGCCAGCAGCCAAAGTGGAGATGCGTTCCGGAAGGAGCGTTCACTTCGCAGGTCTGGAGTTTTGGAGTATATGGGCAACTTGTTACCACTATGTGGTAATGGTCTGGATTCACCGAGCGGCCACACTTGCGCCAAGTTACCCGACTAGTCACGTTAGCTTGTTGAAAATCACTGGTTTGCCGTCTCGGACCTGACCCTTAGCTTCAATCCGGAGGATTGGCACGTACCGTGCGGTAAGTGGAAAGCAATTTCAAACGGTCGGATCCTATCGAGGACATGGAGGTTTAATGCGTCGCGACGATCACGACGTAACTGGGACCGTGGGCATGACGTCAAGAGGGACGAGCGAGGACTGGACATTTGTCAACCCTGTTAGCCCGGCCCTCCGAGCACTTGACCGCATAGTCAGGGAAATTGCCCCAACCGACATTCCAGTGCTACTTATGGGGGAAAGCGGTTGCGGAAAGGATGTAGTGGCTCTGCGAATCCACCGGCTTTCACGCCGCGGAAATGAGCCGTTCATTAAGGTCGTTTGCACGACGCTAACTCCCATGGCCATCGAGGAGATGTCGCACGCTAACGAGCGGGCGTGGGACGAGAAAGACTCAGCGGTGGGTTCGATCTTCTTCGACGAGGTCTGTGATCTCGATCAAGTCTGCCAGCCGAAATTGCTCCACCTTCTGCCTGACGGTGACGGAAGCGCTGAGCGTCACCGGCTGTGCGCGCGCGTCATCTCCTCGACCGGACGAAACCTCGAACAAGAAATCCGCCAGGGGCGCTTTCGAGAGGAACTTTATTACCGCCTGAAGGGTGTTTGCCTTCGGCTTCCGCCGCTGCGGGCTTGCAAGGAAGACATCCCAGCGTTAATGGAACTCTTCTTGTCCAAGCACGCACCGCGATTTGGACGGCCAATGCCCGCCTGCAGTCCCAAGGCGCTAGTTAAGCTCATGGACTATTCCTGGCCCGGGAATGTTCGCCAACTGGAAAACGTCGCGAAGAATATCGTGGCTTTAGGCGACGAGAAGTTGGCGTTAGAAGAGTTAGAGGCCCTTGGTTCAGACTTGCCGGCCCGCCGCGAATCCTTCGAGATATTTTCGCTGAAGCAGGCGGCTCGTGCGGCCGCGCGCCAGGCTGAACGGGAGTTGATCCTCAAGACGTTGAACCGAACGCACTGGAATCGCAAGCGCGCCGCCAGAGAGCTCCAAGTGAGCTACAAGGCCTTGCTATACAAGCTCAAGCAGATCGGGATGGAAGAGTCCGAGCAATCCAAGGCGCATGGAGGATCGTAACAATGAAGAACTGTCAAAGCACGGTTCGGGTCTTTTTTCTGTGTCTTGCAATTGTAACGCTACCAGCGCAAGGCTCCCCTGGGGACGGCGCTGCGGGGCCTCGGCAAGAGGCCTCGCCAGCTAGCCCTCAAGCAAACCTCGCCAATGGCAATTATGTGATCGGACCGCGGGACGTTCTTAGCATAAATGTTTGGAAGGAACCGGAACTGTCCCGAAGCGTCCCCGTCCGCCCCGACGGAGAGATTTCCTTGCCGCTGCTTAACGACATTCAGGTTTCTGGCCTAACGCCGATGCAGCTCGCGGCGGAAATCACGACCAGACTGCGGAAGTACGTAAGCGATCCGCAGGTTTCAGTGATCGTTGAGCAGGTCAACAGCCAGGTAGTTTACGCCGTGGGTGAAGTGAACCACCCCGGCCCGATGCCCATGCTCCCAAACATGACGGTGCTTCAGGTGATTTCGAGCGCCGGGGGACTTTCGCAATGGGCCAACCAAAAGCGCATCTATGTGTTGCGAATTGAGAATGGGCAATCGAAGCAATACCCGTATAACTACAAACAGGCCCTTCGGGGGGTTGCGGGCAAAGACATCAGCTTGAGGCCCGGGGATACGGTTGTAGTTCCTTAGGAGTGCACGACAATGACGAGAAAGGTGTCGTTGGCGACGGTTCTAGGATTATGGGTGGTTTACACGCCTCTGTCGTGGGCACAGCAGGCGAATAGCCAGGGTAACACGACCGGCGCGAGTGCGGCTATGACTCCGTTATCCGGCGCCGAGTTGTTCGCACCGGGCTATGAGGGCCCTCCCGCCGGCAGCTATCTCTTGCCCTCCTTGGAATTCACAGGTGTCAGCAGCACCAACCCCTCCGTTTCTCCCGGGCAGTCAAATTTCATCACAGCCGATATCGGCCTTGCGAGTCTCTCTCTGCAGAGCATCGGGAGACACGATCAGCTCAACCTGGATTTCTCTGGCGGCGGCTTCTACTATAACAGTTCTGTTGAGACCAGCGGTAATGGTCATCCGCTGCGGAGCGGGGCCTTTCAAAAGCTCAGCGTTTTGCCCAGTTTCAATTGGCGTCGATGGAAGCTGCTGCTGGGCGATCAGGCCACCTACCTCCCCGAGACTGGGAATGGCTTCTATGGGTTTGGAGGCCTGACGAGCTTCGGCGCAGGCCTGGGGAGCGGGTACTACTCCACTGGCGCTACCCTGAACCCAACCCTGGCACCGAGCCAGACGATTTTGACTGGATTTGCCCGTCGAATCAGCAATATGGCGTTGACAGAAATCGATTACAACGTAGGGGAGCGCTCCGTCATCACCGCCACAGGGACTTACGGGACTCTGCATTTCCTGGATCCGGGTTATATTGATAACCAAATCTGGTCTTTCCAGTTTGGCTATAACTATTCGGTGAGCCGTCGTTCTGAGGTTGGGGTAACCTATTCGCAGAGTTCCTTCAGGTATGGCACACTGAATCAGGAGCAACTCTATCGCACTATTTCGTTAGCTTATGGTTATCAGTTGACGAGCAGACTAGCCCTTCAACTTTCCGTTGGGCCGGGGGCCAGCCAAGTTACCTCCCTCCCCGGCGGCGCTGTCACAAAATCTTTCGTGAGCACTTTCGACTCGTTGCTTTACCGGGCGGAGAAAGCTCACGCGCAGATAATGCTCGCTCGCTATATCAGCGGTGGATCCGGCGTTCTTGTGGGGGCGGAAACGGATTGGGCAGGGCTGGAATTCGGACGGGAATTGTCGCGTCGATTCAGCGGCTCCGTGAACTTTGGCTACCAACACAATCAGCCATTAACGCAGGAAAGCACCGCGCAGCCTCTGATAAGAACCAATTACTGGCTGGCAGGGGGCGGCCTGAACTGCGAGATGAACCGCTATATGAGTTTTTACGTGAATTATGACTTCGAACGGCAGATTTCCAACACGCCGCTCTGTTTCAACGGCCATTGTGGGATGGTTATCCTCCGGCAAGTCGGAGGCGTGGGCCTGAACTTTCACGCGCGTCCGATCAAAATTCATTAGGTGAAGCGTCTGGTTAGCAGCGCAAGGCGGGGAGGAGTTCAGATGCTGGGACAGCGAGAATTAACCGTTGACGATTACGTCACAATCCTGCGTCGCCGGTGGCGGCTGATCTTTATCGCGGCTGTGCTCGCGCCGCTGATTGTCTACGGGGTCTCGTTGAAAATGCCCAACCGCTATACCTCCAAAGCTTTGGTTCTAGCCGATCAGCAGAGGATTTCCGATACTTACGTTAAGCCTGTGGTCACGGAAGGCCTGATCGAACGTCTCACGGTGATGCAAGAGCAAATCCTTAGCCGCAGCCGCCTTGAGCCGATGGTCAAGCAATTTGGCCTTTACCAGGAGTACGTGGGTCGGGAGACCGCGGAAGCCTTAGTGGACCGTATGCGGGCAGATATTTCTGTGGTTCCTGTTCGATCCGTGGTCCAGTCAAGAGAGGGAGACCTCCCCGGCTTTTACATTAACTTCACTGCCGACAACCCCAGGCTGGCGCAGCAAGTCTGTTCAGAGCTTACATCGATGTTTATTGCGGAAGACCTGCACTACCGTGAGCAGACGGCTCAGGGGACAAGCAGTTTTCTGCAGTCTCAACTGGTCGATGCGAAAGAGAAGCTGGACGAGCAGGATGCCAAACTTGCTGAATTCAAGCGAAGAAACATCGGCGACCTCCCAGATGAAACGGACAAGAACCTGAATCTGCTCGCGTCGCTGGATACTCAACTCGAAGCGGTGACGCAGGGCCTTGTCCGGCAGCAGCAGGATTTGGCCTACGCCGAGTCACAGCTGGCACAGCAGCTTGCTGCCTGGCAGGGATCGACGAGGGTAAACAATCTGCATCCGCAAACTGTCGATCAGGAACTGAGCGCAATGGAGAAGCAGCTTCTGGTTCTCGAGTCCCGCTACACCAGTGACCATCCGGATGTCATCAAGCTGAAAGCCGAAATTAGTCAGCTCAAAGCGAGGCCTCACGAGGGAACCAATGATAAAGAGAAGGTTGAAGAGATGATGCAGAAACCTTCTCCGGCGGAGCCACCCCCGATCCAGCAGCTACGCAGTCAGATTCACGGTTACGAGCAAGGCGTTCAGGGTTACACCCGTTATCAAAAACGGCTGCAAGAGCAAATTCAACTCTACCAGTCACGCCTTAATCTGAGCCCCACCATCGAACAGCAGTACAAACAGCTAACTCGTGACCACGACACAGCTCTCGAGTTTTATAACGATCTTCTGAAAAAGAGAAACCTCTCGGAGATGACTACCAACTTGGAACGCCAGCAGCAGGGCGAGCAATTCCGTGTTCTGGATCCGCCGAGTCTTCCGGAGAAGCCAACCACTCCCAACAGGCCAGTGTTAGCGGCCGAAGGTTTGGGAGGCGGATTCGCGCTAGGTCTGCTGCTGGCTTTTGGACTCGAGATGCTTGACAAGACACTTCGCACTGAGCGCGACATCGAGTTTTATCTGGGAGTGCCGACCCTAGCCCTGCTGCCCACGATCCGAGCTGCGAACAGCGACAAACGGCGGCGAGCAAAGAACAAGGCGGACGAGTTGAGGGTGGTACCCCTGACGGGAGCTTAGCCGGATGCTGAAAAAGCCGCCTTGCCAGTCATTCCGAGGAGCCACAGCCCCGTGGGGGCCTGCGGTTTTCTCGCGCAGTTTACTGGCTGGTCAAGGTGAGATTCCTCTCCTTCGCTCGCCCCTGGGTTGGAATGACAGTGAAGGGTTCGGAATGACGGCGTTCACAACAGTTTTTCAGCATCCTGTGAGGAAGTAGGAATATGTTCGAGGATTTTTTCGGACTCCGGGAAGACCCGTTCAATGTCAGCCCCGACCCGCATTATTTGTTTCAGACGCCGAACACGCGAGAGGCGCTTGCCTGCCTGACTTATGCCATTCAGCGCCGGAAAGGTTTCGTTCTGCTCACCGGAGAGGTCGGTACCGGGAAGACCACTCTCCTCAATAAGCTTCTCGAATGGTTGCGGGGAGAGCAACTGTCCACGGCCTTTATTTTCAATCCCCGGCTGGACGCGAACCAGTTCCTGGAGTTTGCGATGGCAGATTTCGGAATCGACACCGATTCCGAGAAGAAGAGCCAAGTTTTGCTTCGCCTGAACCAATGGCTGCTGGAGCGTTACCGCGCCGGCGAAACAGCGGTGCTGATTGTGGACGAAGCTCAAAACCTTTCCTTGGAGGTACTGGAAGAAATTCGGCTGCTGACCAACCTGGAGACTTCTACTGAAAAGCTGCTCCAGATTGTGCTCTCCGGACAGCCGGAACTCGAACATATGCTCAAACAGCCGCAACTCCGCCAACTCCTGCAGCGGATCGTGCTTCGGTGCAAGACCTATCCCCTGACGCTGGAGCAGACGGGAGGTTACATTGTGGAAAGACTGCACATTGCGGGCGCTGACAGCGAGCCGATTTTCACTCCCGGAGCGATGGCCTTGGTCTACCAGTACTCGCAGGGAATTCCGAGGCTGATCAATTTACTGTGCGAGCATGCGCTTATTACCTCCTTCGCCGAAGACCAGAAGTTGGTTTCTGAGCGCACGATTGTGGCGGTGGCCCACGAGTTTGAGTTGGATGCGGCGCGGCCTGTCGAAAAGCCGGAGTCCGGCGGCAAGAGTGAGCGTACGCCGACAGGGAAACCCCAGCGCGAGAGGTGAACCCCAACACATCGCCCGCGCAAATCCCAGGAGTTTAGCCGGGGTTGTAAACGAAAGGATCCGATGAGTCGAATTCACGACGCCCTCAAGAAGGCCGAACATGAAAAGGCTGCCGGTCACATTCCGGGAGGCGCATCAAGCCCTGGTATAGCTGTCCCGTCGGGCTCGCTTCGTTCGGAAGGTCCGTCTTCACGTGACGGCGGAGGTTCGCGGAAACCCTCGCGGCCCGCCAGGGAAGACCCGGCTCGAGCGGATATGCTCAAGGCCCTCGATGACCGCTGCCGGCAATGCACGTGGACGCCGGAGTCGAGCCTGACGTTATTTATCCAGGGGAAGAATCATGCGCCGGGCACTGAGGAGTTTCGCAGTTTGCGTTCCCGTCTTTACCTAACCCGTACACAAGAACCGTTGCGGAAGCTCCTGATCACCAGCGCACTGCCCAAGGAGGGAAAGACTTTTACTTCGGTGAATCTCGCGCTCGTGATGGCCCAGCAGCCGGAATGCCGCGTGTTGTTAATCGACGCGGACCTGCGCCTGCCGCAACTCTGCCGGCTCCTCGGCGCACCACGTGCTCCCGGGCTGTCCGATTACCTGGCGGGCGGAGTCGACGAATTCTCAATCACCCAACGAAGCCCGGCTGCTAACCTCTATTTCATTCCGAGCGGCACATCGGTTTCGAACCCCAGCGAACTGATCGGGAATGGGCGGCTCAAACTGCTTCTGAACCGGCTCGCACCAGCTTTCGACTGGATCATTTTGGACTCGCCTCCCGTGATTCCGGTTTCAGACGCCAAGTTGCTGGCCGGCCTGTGCGATGGGACTCTGCTGTTGGCCCAGGCAGGCAAGACGCCCATGGACTTGGCAAAGAAGGCTTGCCAGGAGTTTCGCGACAAGGGTTTGCTCGGCGTGGTGCTCAATCAAGTGCGCGTCGCTGCGAAGTATGGTTATTATTACGATCAAAGCGGGCGAAAATCTGAGAAAGAACGCGCCGCGGGGTAACAAGCTGTGATCCGTTTATTCAACATCTATTGCCCGACACGATTGCTGGTCCTCGTATTTGGGGAGTCGCTAGTTGTGTGTAGCTCCTTTGTTCTGGCGGCGATGCTAAGGTTGGGGAGCGATTCCCTGCTCGTGCTCGCATATGAACGCGGCATTTACAAGATATTATTAGTTACAGCATTGGTATTAGTATTGATGCATTTTTTCGACCTCTATGATTCAGCTCGTGCGCCATCTGGTGGCGACACGCAGTACCGGCTCCTCGTCGTGGTGGGCTTACTCGCTTTCAGCTTGGCTGGACTTGGGTATGTGTTCCCGGGCTTTATGCTCCGCAAGGGTACCTTCCTGTTCGGCCTTTTTATCCTCAGCTTCGCCCTGTCGGGGTGGCGATCCGGCTACGCATGGTTGATTCGCCGACCTTCCTTACGTGAGGGTGTCTGTGTGCTGGGGAGAGGATACCTTGCCAACCGCTTAGTGGAAACTCTGCGCGCGCGCCCGGAACTTGGCATGGACGTGGTCGAATGGCTGGAAGCAGTCGGTAACGGTCCAATGGACCACGAGAACCTCCAGGATAGCATCCTCGATCCAATGCGGCCGGGCAATGTTGCCCGCGTGATAGTAGCCTTGGGTGATCGACGCGGTGTAATGCCCGCCCGTGCGTTGCTTGGCCTCAGACTGAAGGGGGTCAAAGTAGATGACGCCACTTCTTTTCTGGAGAGAATATCGGGCAGAATTGAGGTTGACGGCCTTTACCCCAGTTGGCTTATCTTCTCCGATGGCTTTCGATTGACTCCCTTCAATCTTTTTTGGCAGCGCGCGTCTTCGATAACCGCATCATTCCTCTGCTTGCTGGTACTTCTGCCCATCATGCCGCTGATTGCACTCATGATTAAACTCGATTCTCCCGGACCGGTGATTTACCGACAGAAACGGATTGGGCGTGGTGGCCGTATCTTCGATTGTCACAAGTTCCGCACCATGAGGGAAGATGCCGAGGCCACCGGTGCAGTGTGGGCCAACGAGGACGACCCTCGTGTTACGCGAGTAGGCCGATGGTTGCGCAAAATGCGCGTGGACGAGGTCCCTCAGCTTTGGAATGTGTTGCGGGGTGATATGGCCCTCGTGGGCCCGCGGCCAGAGCGCACTGAGTTCGTGGAGTGGCTCAGCCACGAAATCCCGTACTACTATGTGCGTCATATTATTCGGCCCGGCATTACCGGCTGGGCCCAGGTCTGCTACCACTACGGGGCTTCTCTTGAAGATTCAAAGGAAAAGCTCAAGTATGATCTTTTTTACATCAAGAACATGTCCCTGGGTCTTGACCTCGCCATTATCCTGCGATCCATTAAGATCGTCATACTGGGACGGGGGTCCCGATGAAATGGGTGTTCTGGGTTTCACTCCTGTTCACCCTGTACACCTACGGGGGCTATCCCGCGTGGCTCTGCCTTCGTACCCTTTGCAGACCCCTTCGCGTGCGCTGTGCTCCTTTCCTTCCGTCCATTTCTTTTGTCATGGCGGTCCACAACGAAGCGCAAGTCCTCCCTCGCAAACTGCGCAACTTGAGCGAGCTCGACTACCCCGCGGATCACTGTGAAATCGTGGCCGTTTCCGATGGATCAACCGACGCCACGAATGAGATTCTGGCGGGCTGGCCGAAGGGCCGGCTGCGCGCCCTTGCATCTCCCCGACACGAGGGCAAGGCATCAGCACTCAACCGCGGCATCGGCGCTGCTCAGGGCGAAATCGTCGTCTTTACGGATGCCCGGCAAGACATCCATCGGGATGCCATCAGGTATTTGGTATCCAATTTTGCCGATCCTTCAGTGGGCTGTGTGAGCGGCGAACTGATGTTGGAAGATCCGGGACACGGCGTTGCCGGGAAGGGAGTTGGCATTTACTGGGCGCTGGAGAAGAAGATCCGTGAATGGGAAGGCGCTTCGGGTTCAATGGTCGGGGCTACGGGAGCCCTCTATGCGGTGCGCAGAGATCTGCTGGTTTCCCTTCCCACTGCCACCCTGCTGGACGATGTCTACTTGCCGCTCCACGTGGCTCGACAGGGGAGACGGGTTATCTTCGAGCCTCGAGCCCGCGTCTTCGACAGTGCGGTGTCCGTCGAAAAGGAATTCCGGCGCAAGGTGCGAACCCTGACCGGAAACTACCAGTTGCTGCGCCTTGCGCCCTGGCTTCTGAGTCGGGAGAATCCGATCAAGTTTGAATTCGTGAGTCACAAGCTCTTTCGCCTTTGGGTTCCTTTCGCCCTGCTGGCGCTCCTTGTGAGCTCGTTGTTCCTGCGTGGTGCGTTTTATCAGGTCATGTTTGTTCTTCAGTGCATGTTCTACAGCATGGGAGCGGCAGCTCTGCTTCGCCCGAGGCTTGGAGTCTTCCGCCGATTGAGTGAGGTGCCGCTGGCCTTTATGGTTCTGAACACCGCCGCGGCCGTTGCACTGGTTTATTTCCTGAAAGACGAAAAGGAAGTATGGGTAAGATGACCTCTGGCGCACTACCCGCGGAGCCGGGCTCGGATAGGCGATGGGCGCCCCCCAGGCCGGCGGTTCCCGCAGCCGCAAGTACCGCATCTGATGCACTGGGTGCGCCAGGCCGTCCCGAAGCTATGGGGGCCGCTTACGCAGCTCTGCTCATCTTCACTGCCATCTACTTCCTGCAGCCCTCCGACTGGATTCCGGGTTTGAGTAGAATCCCTCTGGGGAAGATCACCGGTGTTCTGGCGTTGGCGGCATGTGTCCTGGGTGCGATGGGATACGGTGGCCTTCGCGTCCGCTTACCAAGGGAAGCCATCTATCTGATCGTGCTGTTTTGTCAGCTCTGTGGCGCAGTTGCTTTTTCTCCGGTCTGGCGGGGTGGCGCTTTCCAAATTGTGGTATTGGAGTTCTCCAAAGTCGTACTGATGACCATCGTGCTCGTGGTGACGGTAACCACATGGTCGAGGTTTCGGAAGCTGATCATACTGCAAGTGATGTGCATTGGTACGATAACTCTGGTTTCACTCCATAGGTCCATCTTCCTTGGGGGACGACTGGTTGGATCTTTGAGCGACAGGTTTAGCAATTCGAACGACTTGGCGCTAGTTATAGACTTAGTCGTGCCATTCGTCATAGCCTTACAAATCGGGACGCGCAGCATTTTGAGGAAAACACTCTGGTCTTTGCTATCATGCGCGTTGGCCTACACTGTGCTCCTGACTTCTTCGCGCGGGGGTCTTCTCACGCTCCTTGTTGCAGTCGGTATTTCCCTGTGGGAATTTGGGGTCAAGGGCCCACGGAAGGCTTTGCTCTTTTTCGCAGCGTTGGGCATAAGTGCTCTTTTGTTCGCTGCTCTCACAACGAGAACGGGCGAACGTGTGAGGGCAATTTCGGATCCTTACGGGGACGCGTCGGCTTATGAGTCAGCGCGGCAACGGAAGGAAATTTTCTGGCGTAGCGTGCAGGTGACGGCAGAGCACCCCTTTTTTGGGGTCGGTTCGGGGAACTTCGCGGAGCTCTCTGGAAGCTGGCACGTAGCCCACAATTCTTTCACCGAGCTCAGTGCGGAGGGTGGCATTCTTGCCCTTTTCTTGTTTTTGCTCATGCTCTGGCGCTCATTTCGAAACCTTCGTTACGCCAGGCTCTCGGCCTCCGACCGGCCTGAGATGCTCACCTGGATTGGAGCGTTAAGAGCCAGCCTCACCGCTTTCATGGTAGGAGCATGTTTTGGAAGTTATGAATACCATTTTCTTACCTACTTTTTGATTGCGTATACGAGCGTCCTGTACCGAATATCGGGAGCGTTCGGCGCAAGCCGGCCATCCGCCGGTCGGAATTTCGGGGCGACAAGCGTGTGAGCGAAATTTACCGGCAAGGTTGAAAAGCCCTTTTGCTGTGCCGTCGCCTCAAGTTGAGAGTTTCTGCTTGCAGTATTCCTATCGGCTGAGCAAGGCAGGCGTGACGGCACTTGCCAAGATCATTGTAAATTGAGCCGTGACCGGCGCCGAAATCCCTTCCGAGCGCATTCGTGCCATGAGGTAGAGCAGGGATGTCCGACTTCAAACCTCTCGGGAAAATACGGCATAACCTTCGCTGGCTGCCATCTTTTTTTTGGCAGTCACTCAATCGGGGGGGCAGTCATCGCCGCCCGGTCCACCTGATCATTGGAATCGCCGACCACTTTGAGCCTTCATTTCTTCCCGAAATGCCCGAAGCTTTAGCGGATCACCATGAACAGGAACGACGTGTTGAAAACTGGTGTCGGGAATACCCCAAGGTTGCGGATGAGTGGCGTGACATTGATGGGCATCCATTTTGCCACACCTATTTTTATCCGGCGGAGCAGTACAACAAGACTTTGATCGAACAATTGGCTGATCATTGTCGTTCAGGATGGGGCGAGATAGAAATCCATTTGCACCACGGAGTAAGTGCGCCCGACACACCGGAAAACACACGCCGGACACTTGTCGAATTCAGAGACGCCTTGGTGCGACACGGGTGTCTTTCTCGCATGGACGCCCAGGATTTGCCGAGGTATGCATTCGTCCACGGAAACTGGGCACTGGCAAATTCAGACTGCGGACGTTGTTGCGGGGTAGACGGAGAAATGCGAATCCTGTCCGAAACAGGATGCTTCGCCGACCTGACGTTGCCGTCTGCCCCTCACCCGGCCCAAGTCGCAAAGATCAATTCCTTGTATGAGTGTTCGGCTCCTCTCGATCGCCGGGCTCCTCATCGCCACGGCAGGGATCTGCGCTGTGGCCGCCCGCCCGTGAGTTTCCCGCTAATGATCCAAGGTCCCTTGGCGTTGAACTTCTCACGGAAGAGAAGAGCATGGCATTACTTTCGGATCGAAAATGGCGAGCTGAGCGGTGCAAACCCACCCACGCGGAGTCGGCTGCACTTCTGGCGGAAGGCACGGATCACAGTTGTGGGTCGGCCGGAGTGGCTCTTCCTCAAGCTCCACTGTCACGGGATGGATCCCAGGGATCGCGATTGCCTGCTTGGAGAATCTATGCGCCGGTTCCTTCGTGATTTGGTCAAGGGGGCCTTGGAAAGCCGGGAGTACGAGGTCCACTTCGTCACGGCTCGTGAGATGGTGAACATCGCTCTGGCTGCATGTGACGGGTCAGGGGGAAATCCGGGAGAATACCGTGACTACCGCCTGAAGCGGATCGTCTCCAGCGTTGGACGCCTGCCAGACATTGGTTCTGATGACCTCTCGTCAAAGGCAGCTATCTCCAAGGAAAAATGAGCACCTGCGTAACAACTCGAATTTTGCCCCAATCGCATTCTTGGAAATGTTGTTTATGCGCGCTGCCCTCAGCCCGCGTTGCGTTCGTTGAAGACGACCATCTTCAGCGTATACCGGAAACTCGCCCCCGACTGTCGAACCATGCAACAGCCGGCAACTTCCGGGACCATGGTTCAAGCCTGCATTTCCGTTTTGAAATCTGGTAGCGAAGTTAAGAATGACTGCGGAGGCGCCGTTGCCGGACGGTACTGAACTGGCAGAGGCGGGCAATCAAGCTCCTCGAAGTCATCCAGCGGGGACAATCGTCGGCAGTCAGGCAGGTTGGGTGGGGGCCAGACAAGTGAGTGCAGCGGCCAAAGCGACCCCCAATACCACCCAAAAGATACCACGGTGAACTGAGCTTGAATCGACAGGGCGGGTGGCGTATGATTCTGCGGAAAGATAATGTCGAAATCGGGAATTCCCAGTTACAAGGGCGAGGGCACCGGCGGGTTCAATGGCGGGCTTGCCGGCCAGCCGAGAACGACCTGCTAAGCCAAAGAAACCAATCACTGGCCTTTTTTTTGCGCTTCCTTATAATGTGATCGTCAAAAGGAATGCCAGAGAGATTAAGGAGGATTTTGATGAGGTCTACAAAGTGGAGTCGACGGTCATTTTTGCGCGCGGCCGGAACCATGGGAACGGTGGCGTCGGCGGCCAAGGGTTTGGGTCTGGCACGCATTCTGGAAGCTTCCCAGTCGGTGGCAAACACGCCGCCTGAGGAGGTGGCGAAAGACGAATTCTACTGGCGGGAGGTCCAGATGGCGTTTAAGCTGGACCGCACGATTATCAATCTGAATAACGGTTTTACCTGCCCGACGCCGCGGGTGGCGCTGGAATCGGAATGGCGCTACATGGACATGATCAACATGGCGCCGATTTTTTATCAAGGTCCCATTGCCGATCGCATCCAGACGATTCGGTTGCGGATGGCGGCGGAGTTCGGGTGCGACCCGGAGGAGATGGCCCTGACGCGGGGCGCCAGCGAGTCGCTGCAAATCGCGCAGAACGGGATTGACCTGAAGGCTGGGGATGAAGTGCTGACGACCGACCAGGACTATCCCCGCATGCTGACGACGTGGGACCAGCGCGTGCGGCGGGAAGGGATCAAAGTGAACCGGATTCAATTTCCGGTGCCGACGACAGGGGACGATCTCTATCGGCGGTTCGAGCAGGCGATGACGCCGAGGACGAAAGTTTTCCATTTCTGCCACGTCACCAACCTGACGGCGCAGATGTTTCCGGTGGCGCGGCTCTCCCGCTTGGCGCGCTCGAAGGGGATCGTGACCATTGTGGACGGCGCCCACGCTCTGGGGCAGTTCCCGTTCAAGCTGAGGGACCTGGAGTGCGACGCCTATGGTGTCAGTCTGCACAAATGGCTGCTGGCGCCGATCGGCAACGGCTGTCTGTACGTTCGGAAAGAGATGATTCCGAAATTCTGGCCGCTGCAGGCAGCTCCGGAACAGCAGGACGACGACATTCGGAAGTTCGAGTCCATCGGGACGCACCCGTGGGCGATCCGGGCGGCGCTGGGGGAGGCTTTGGCTTACCATCAGGCCATCGGGGGGGAGCGCAAGGCAGCCCGGTTGCGGTATCTGACTTTGCGCTGGGCCAACGCGCTGAAGGTTCATCCACGCATCAAGATACTGACGGATCTGAGCGAGCCCGCTCAGGCGTGGGCAGTAGCGGCGGTGGACATTGAGGGGATCGATGTTCGGGACCTGGCGAAATTTCTGATGGACAAGTACCGGATCATCGTGGTGCCGCTGGTGGGGGGAGCCCCGCCGAACGCGGTTTTTGATTATCAGGCCCTGCGAGTGTCGCCGAACATCTACACGACGCTGGAGGAGATCGACACGTTCGTGACGGGGATGGAAGACGCCATGAAGAACGGCGTTCCTGCCCGGCAGGCGTCTGCGGGTGGGGCGGCGGAGGAGTGGTTTGTGTAGCTGGAGTCGGGGTGATCCCGGGCACCGTGGAGTGAGGAGCGGCACGGCCGAGCAGGGTGCGTGCCGCTCTTCTTGACCCGGGGAGAGGAGGGTTTCCGATGAAGCGTTGGGCAGTTTGGGCGGTGGGGGCGATGGTCTTGATGCTCGTTGCGGGGGCGACGGAGGTCTTTGCCCAGGGCACGTTCAAGATTCCGTTCGAGTTCGAGGCGGGGAGCACAAAGCTTCGCGCCGGCGAATACCGGGTCGCCGCAAAGGGCGAGGGAGAGATTACGCTGAGGCAGGAAGCGACGGGCAAGGAATATCAGGTTCCCTTCACGAAGCGGCTGGCGCAGCCGAAGCCGCCTCTGGCAGAGCCCCAGCTTGTCTTCGACGAGGTGGGGAACTTCGCGCCGTCGTATACGGAATACGTGACGGATTACGTGCTGGCGGAAGTGTGGTTGCAGGGTGGGGATGGATTTCTGGTGCATACCATGAAGGGCGCACACAAGACCCAGACCATCAAGGGGCAGAAAGCAAAATAGCTGGCAAACTGTGGCGGATGATGCACCGGCTAACAATCACCCGCAACGCTGGGCCTTAGATGACGAAGGCGGTGAGAGGCAAAGCGCGAGACGGTTAGAAGCTTAATCATGTGTGGAATTGCCGGCATCGTCGGCACGACAGCCGACACCATTGTCGACCCTAGAGCGATCCGGCTCATGTGTCAGGCGATTGTTCATCGCGGCCCCGATGACGAAGGGACTTACATAAAAGATAACGTCGGGCTGGGAATGCGCCGCCTCAGCATCATCGATTTAGTGGGCGGCCGCCAGCCCATCCACAACGAGGACAAGACCGTATGGGTCGTCTTCAACGGCGAGATCTATAATTTCCCCGAACTCCGCCCTGTCCTGGAAGCCCGCGGCCATCGCTTCAACACGAATTCGGATACCGAAGTCATCGTCCATCTTTACGAGGACCTAGGTTCCGACTGCGTTCAGAAGCTCCGCGGAATGTTCGCATTCGCCCTCTATGATGAGCGTCGCCGGTCATTGTTGATCGCCCGCGATCGTTTCGGGAAGAAACCTCTTCACTACGCTCTGGTTCAGGGACGCCTGTTCTTCGGCTCGGAAATCAAGTCCATTCTGGCAGTCGCGCCCGAACTCCGGGATTTGAATCGCGGGGCTCTGCTGAAGTACTTCTACTTTGGCTATATCCCCGATCCCGAAACCGCCTTTGCACGCATCCACAAGCTTCCCCCAGGGCACCTGCTCGAATTTGCGAAGGGCCAAGTCGAGATTCGACAGTACTGGAATCTGCCCACTTACGGAACTCATGAACCGGCCTCCGAGGAGGAATGTCTGGAGGAACTTGACCATCGGCTCTCCGAGGCGGTGCGAATCCGTTTGATCAGCGACGTTCCTCTCGGTGCACTCCTTAGCGGAGGAGTTGATTCCTCAATCGTCGTGGGCCTGATGGCTCGGGCAAATTCCGGGCCCGTCAAGACTTTCTCCATCGGCTTTTCAAAGCAGGATTTCAACGAAGCGGACAACGCGCGCAAGGTCGCAGAGCGCTTTGGCACAGACCACCACGAGCTGGTAGTCGAACCCAACATCGGGGAAACCCTCAAGTTCTTGGCGCACCACATGGAAGAACCGTTCGGCGACTCCTCGATGCTCCCCACCTATCTCGTCTGTAAGATGGCGCGGCAGCACGTCACGGTGGCTCTCGCTGGTGATGGCGGAGACGAGCTCTTTGCTGGCTATACACGATACGCAGCCATGCGCGATCGGCGGTTCTTGGACTTGCTCCCTGCATGGGCGGGGCGTTGGTACCGCGAAGAGATTTATCCCCGCCTGCCCACCGGATTCTATGGCCGAAATTATCTGTTCAATGTTTCGCTGGGTGATCGAGAACGCTACCTGGACTACATTTCGTACCTGCCCGTTCTAGGCCGGGACCGTTCTATATTTTCAGGCGATTTCCTGAACTCAGCCAGTGGTGACTCTTCGCCGCTCCAACCCTATCGGAGCTTTTTGGCCGAGGCTCACGCGCCTGACAAGGTCAGTGAGTGGATGTATCTGGACGCGAAGACATACCTGCCGGGTGACATCCTGACGAAAGTGGACCGCATGAGCATGGCCAGCTCCTTGGAAGTCCGCGCACCTATTCTCGACCATGTCTTCGCAGAATGGGTAACACAACTACCCATCCATTGGAAACTTCGACAGGGCATAGCCAAATACATCTTTAAGAAGCTGGGGGAGCGGATCGGAGTTCCCAGAGAGGTTTTGTACCGGCCTAAGCAGGGCTTTGCCCTTCCGCTCGTCCACTGGATGCGCGAGGAGATGAAGGAAGAACTTCCGCGGCTGCTTCTCGAAAGTCGCACTCTCCAGAGAGGGTACTTCAATCCTCAGGCAGTCCGTCAATTGTTGGATGAACATTTTCGAGGCCGCCGCGAGAATTCGGGAAGAATCTGGATCCTCTTGATCTTTGAACTCTGGCACCGTTATTTCCTCGAGGAGTCCTGTCACCCGGCGCCACCTCCCTATCCCTCTTAGGCTGTGACGGATTCGGCGGCGAGAGATTTCGGCTGATGTAACACACTGAGAATTCCGGGACAGCAACCATGGACAGAGCAGAACGAAACCAAAATAGGCATGAATTTCTCCACAACGCCAGCAACACTTGATGCCAGCACCGCACGCGCTTCTGCCGCAACGCCGGACTTGCAGCCTACCCCTGTATTCCTAATGACCAATGACCTGCAGACAGGCGGGAGCGAACGGCAGTTCGCGGCCTTGACGCGCTCCTTGAACCCGGCTTTGTTCAAAGCGTTTCTCGGCTGTTTGAAACGCCGCGGGACGATTGATCGAGAGATGGTGGAGTTGATCGAGTTTGATTTGGGTGGAAGCTTCTTTACCATGCAGGCTCTTCGGGCGCGCTTGGCTCTGCACCGCTTTCTCCGGGCGAAAGGCATTGCCGTCGCCCATTCGTTTGACTTCTATTCGAACCTTATGCTTCTTCCCGTTGCGCGCGCGGCTGGGGTCCCGGTCGTTATTGGAAGCCAGCGCCAAATTGGCGACCTGCTGACTCCCCTGCAGTTCGCCGCCCAGGGCGTTGCGTTCCGCATGTGTGACCGGGTGTTGTGCAACTCCCGCGCTGCCGCCAACCACTTGATCAACCGGGGCACTCCGGAACAAAAAGTGGTGATCATTCGCAATGGACTTCCCGCGTCGGCATTTGCCCAAACAGAGCCCCTGTTGCCCCGCCGCCCCGGCGTGCTGCGCGTCGGCATGGTTGCGCGTATGAACCATCCAGTCAAAAACCACGCGGGCTTTCTGCAGGCTGCCGCCTCCATCGCCCGGAAATTTCCCCAGGTGGAGTTCCTTTTGGCCGGCGATGGGCCCCTTCGCGCAGGCCTGGAAGGTAGGGTGGAAAGTTTGGGGCTGCGCCCGCGCGTCCGTTTCTTGGGCGACCGCAGTGATATTCCCGCTGTCTTCGCTTCCATGGATATTTCTGTAGTGGCTTCCTTCTCCGAAAGCTTGTCGAACGCAATCCTGGAGTCGATGGCGGCCGGCGTGCCGGTCGTTGCCACGCGAGTAGGCGGGACTCCCGAGATTGTCCGGGACCAGGATACCGGCTTCTTGATCCCACCTGGCGACGATGAAAGGTTGGCGGAAGTTCTCGAAACTCTGCTCTCAAATCCTGAAGTAAGAATGGCCTGTGGCGAGCGCTCCCGAAGGTTTGCCCAGGCCAATTTCTCCCTGGATCGCATGCACCAGGAGGTCGAGCAACTTTACGCCACTTTGCTTCAGCAAAAAGGCTGGCAACCTCGGCAGCAGGCCCGGCTTCAAAAATCCGCAAGCGTCCCCACACGCCCATTTCGGGTCGCCATCGTAGCTGCCTCGCATCGCTGGATCGGCGGCCACAGTGTGCAGGCTGAACTCCTTACCCGCCACTGGAAAAGCGATGCCGCGGTCCAGGCCCAGTATCTTCCCATCGACCCAGAATTTCCGTCCTGGCTCTCCTGGATTGAGCGCTTTCCTTATCTCCGGACCATAGCCCGCATGCCCCTCTATTGGGCTCAACTTTGGCGCGGGCTCGCCCATGCGGACATCGCGCACATCTTCTCCGCTTCGTACTGGTCTTTCCTTTTGGCGCCCGTCCCGGCCTGGTTGGTCGCCCGCCTGCGCGGGGCAAAGGTCCTGATCCATTACCACAGTGGCGAGGCGGAGGATCACTTGAGGCATTGGCGGACGGCGCGGTTCGCGTTGAAACGCGCCGATCGGCTCGTTGTTCCATCTGGCTATCTAGTCGGCGTTTTTCGGAGTTTCGGTCTCGAGGCATGCGCTGTGCCGAACATCGTCGATTTTGCTCAGTTCAATTATCGGCTGAGGCAGCCCCTGCGACCTTTCTTGATTTGCACGCGCGGTTTCGAGCCCTACTATAGCGTCGATCTCGTGGTAAGGACTTTTGCCAAGGTCAAGGAGGTTTTTCCGGGAGCACGCCTGCTGCTCGTCGGTCGGGGGACGCTGGACTCGGAGATTCGGGCATTGGTCCGCCGCCTGAAACTCGAGGACGTTGAGTTTTCAGGACCCGTGTCACGCGAGAGGATTGGGGCGCTGTATGACCGCGCCGACATCTTCATTAACGCCTCCTGGCTGGATAACATGCCGGTTTCGATTCTCGAGGCGTTTGCCTCTGGCACTCCGGTGGTCAGCACTGCCCCAGAAGGCATCCGATACGTCGTCGAGCACGAACGGACTGGTTTGCTCTGCGCGCCGGGCGACTGGAGAGCTTTAGCGGAAAACGTTCTCCGCTTGCTCCACGATCCAGACTTGGCCAAAACTCTGGCTCAGAACGCCTTCCAGAAATCTCACAACTACAGGTGGGAAACGGTTCGCAGGCAGTGGTTGGAGGTTTATTCTTCTCTATTGCGTCGCCCGGAGGAGGGCAAGCTCGATACCACGCCCACTTCGCTTTCTGCCCAGGATGCGCCGGGCGATCACCCCACCAAAAAGGAGCATTCCGCACAGCGCGACCCGGCGGCTGCGACCGAAGAGCGATTCTCCGCGTTCGCTGAGCCTCCAAATTCTCAACGCAAAGAGGAATGAGGATCTCGGTGAGACTCCATGTCAAATCTTTCTTCCCACGGAGCAGACGGAGGTAGAGTCAAAGGTTCGCTGAACAAATCAGCCCGTGGAGCGGGCGAAAGAATTTCACTGCTGTCCAAGATAATCGGTTCCCCAAAGTCCTGCGACTGTAGGGAAAGGCTTTAGGACAGGAATGATCGATAAGTGAGGAGGAGGTTTCGGTTCCATAAGTGTGTTGCCTGTCCAAATCATGCCAGTGTAAGTGTTAGCTGCTCGGGTCCGGGAACGATCGGGGGCGTGCCGAAGGGGTTGCGAAGCCAATCGCGCAAGTCCCGATAGGTAAACAGATTCAGGCGCAGCATGGTAGCAAGGTTCGATAGCGACCAGTTAGCCTGAGAGAGGTGGTGCAGCCACTTCAGCAGCAGCATGGCGATCAAGGCTGTCCAAATCTGGATGGCCAGCGCGTTCTCCGTGGTGCCCACGAAGCTCTTGATCTTGAGGTTCTGCTTGAGCGCCTTGAAGAACAGCTCGATCTCCCAACGTTCCTTGTAAATGTGGGAGATGGTCGTAGCTCCGAAGTCGAAGTGATTCGTCAACAACACAATCTCTCGCCCATGGGCGGCGTCCCAGACCACGATGCGGCGCAACAGATGCTTGAAGGTTTGTCGAGCCAGCTTGCTCGAAAACCGGATGATCTGGTCGCAGAGGATGTTACTGTTTTGCGGCAGGGGCCGTGACTGGACGACTTGGTAGACCATGTGGTGCATGGGTCGAGTGACGAAGAAGACGCCTCGGTCAATCCAGCGGGCAAAGAGTCGAAAGTGGTTATAGCCCCGATCCACCGCCACAATCGATCCGGGGGGCAAATCAAAAGCCGGGGCCATCCTGACGTCACTGGCTCGGGCTGGGGTGAGTAGAACGTAGCGCGGCAAGTAGTCGTCGTGGTCCAACAGCACATGAGCTTTGACTCCGCCCTTGGCGCGACGGAACTTGGCCCAGGGGAAAAGCGACAGGCAGAGGGAGATGGTGGTCGAGTCGAGCGAGAGCAACTTATTCTTGAAGCGGAATTGGCGCTTGCGAACCCCCAGTTCTTGCTGCGAGCGAAAGCGCGACAGGGCGGTATAGAACAGTTCTTGGTAAAGCGCGGCCGGGCGATGTTGGTTAGCGTAAGACAAGGTCGACTTATGGGGAGCCGTGGCGATGCCCAGATGCACCAACTTGCCGAGACAGCAGGACAAACCGTTGCAGATCTCGCGCAAGGAATCGGCATGGCCGAGTTGGCAGAACAACATGGAGACGAATTGGGTCCAGCAATCGAACCCCTTAGCCGCACGCTCAGCTTTGTGCTTCTTGACCAGCGCAGCGAACTCGAGCCGTGGAAAATGATGCAGCAGTTGATTAAACATACTCGCGACTTGTACCATAGCGTGTGCCCTCCTCAACGGTTTTCAGAGATGTTTCGGCAACGTCATTCTGAAACAACCGTTGCAGGAGGGCAACTATGGCGTTCACACAACAATTTCAAAAACCTATTTTGGACACGAGTGAAAGAATTTAGCCCAAGGCGTGGGCTGCATAGCGTTAACGTAAGGTCCGTGGTTGCCAGGAAGCCCGCTAGGCGGGGGACATCAATCCGACGGCGACAACGTCCCAGGAACTAGTGCTACAGAATTCCTGGAAAGAAGATGTGCGTGTTTAATCAGGCCGCTTTGAAAACCGCGCTGAGACGTCTTTGTAAAGCGTTGTTCCGGGTGTTCTCTGCGCTCGGATTTCTTGTAGTCGTCGTGACCTTCACCCCTCTGGTTTCCTGGTGGGGGAGTGAGTTGGCAGGTCCCTGGAAAGACCCCAAAGGCGATGTGCTTATCGTATTGAGTGGTTCCTCTGCCAACAGCGGAATCATCGGCGACAGTTCCTACCTGCGCGCAGAATACGCGGTCCTGGCCTACCGGCGCGATGGCTTTCGCACGATCATCCTCAGCGGCGGCGCACAACCCGTTCCAATCGCCGACGCCATGCGCGATTTTATGGTATCCCAGGGAGTTCCACCTGGCGTGATTATCACTGAAACGAACTCGACCAGCACGCGAGAGAATGGGCTCTGTGTCCGTGAAGTGCTGGATGGGCTTCCCGGCAGCAAGGTGCTCATGACCAGCGACTTTCACATGTTTCGAGCCTTCCGTGTCTTCCGCAAGCTGGGTATGGAGGCGGCCCCTCGACCCATCCCCGACGCGCTGAAGCGCGCCTCGAGGTATCGAGGGCGCTGGCCGGCCTTTCTGGACCTGCTCCAGGAAACTGTCAAGATCGGCTACTACTACGCCCGCGGATGGATTTGAACCCCAATGTGGGGGCCGCCTTCAGGCGGGCATGAGTCGCGAGGTTAGCTTCATGGTGCATTCGATAGATCCGGCTCTCACCAGCCGCCGCGGTTTCCTTCATTCAATCGGGGTGTCACTCGCAGCGTGGCCGCTCCTGGGCGCCACTCCCGGCCAGGAGCAAGCGCAAGCCCTCGATTACGCTACTTTCAAGGATTCTCCGGGGACCTGCCGAGGGACTGCGATGTGGGGCTATGACCTATCGAAAGTGACTGACGGTGAAATCGTCGCGGGCGTTCAGGATCTGGCCCGGCAGCGTTATGGAGGATTTCTCATCGGCAACGGTGGCGGCAACGGCAGCAACCTCGATCCCGCCTATGTGCAACAGGCGAAGCCGTTCTTTCATTTTACAAATGACGGCGTCGAATTCCTGAGCGACGAGTTTTTCCGGCTAGTACCGGCTTGGCAATCGAGGAAGGGATAAAGAACAATCTTCCCTTAACCACTCTCTATGACGACTACGAGTATCCCACCGGCACCGCGGGGGGCCAGCTCTACATGAAGTATCCGCAGCACATGGCCAAGCGTCTCGACATGACGGAGAGGGATATTACCGGGCCGGCGAAGATCATGCTCGCCATTCCTGAAGGGATTTACGTCGGGGCCGTGTTGATGAACAAGAGTACCTTCGAACGCGTTGAGGTGACGGCCAGCCGATCCGGGACCATTGGGTCTCCTGCAGCGTGCCGGAGGGAAGCTGGAAGGCGATGGTGTTCTATCTGAACGTTGACGCCATCATGAAGATCCGTAACCCGGGACTGGTGGATTACCTTGACGAAGAGGCGATGGATGTTTATCTTGTCCCTCGTCCGCGGCAAGTTCTATACCCACCTCAAGGAGTACTTCGGGAGCATCATCAAGATGTCGTTCTTTGATGAGCCCACCATGCATTGGCTCGACGGGCGTACGTGGACGGCTTCCTTCAACAAGAACTTCGAAAAACAGTTCGGTTATTCTCCGATGAAGTATTATCCCGCGCTGTGGTACGACATCGGCCCGGAAACTGCCGCCGCGCGCAACGCCCTGTACGGTTTTCGCGCCCACCTCTTCGCGACCACTTCGTCGGGAAGATCCGGCAGTGGTGCCAGCGACCACGGGATTTTATCGACGGGCCACCTGGACCAGGAGGAAGCCCTCAATCCCGTTCCGATCAATGGCGACCTGATGAAGGTCTTCGAACACCAGGATATCCCCGGCCACGACGACATTCTTTATCTGGGCAGGGCCAATCACGGATACAAGGTGGTGACTTCGGCAGCTTACAACTACGACAAGCCGGTGGTGATGTGCGAGACGTACGCGGCATACGAGAAGATGGATGAAACCAACCTGTTCCGCGTGGCCATGGATCAGTTCGCGATGGGAATCAACTTCCAGATTCCGGCCGCTGACAGCGTTAGCGCACGTTCCCGAATTTACCGGCTTTTAACGCCTATGTGGGCCGGTTGAGTTATCTGCTGCAGGGTGGCCGTCACGTGGCCGACGTTGGCGTGCTTTATCCCATCGCTTCACTCCAGGCTTGCTACCATTTCGCTTGCGATCCTATACCCGAAGGTCCCAAGAAGTTGACTTCAGTGGGAGGTTTGGGCGAAGTCCTTGGTCCTTGCTGGGAATATGCGTACTACGGTGGCGTCGTGCCGCCGGAGATTGACTACATGAAAATCGGCGAAATCCTCTTTCGCGGGCTCCGCGTGGACTATCACGTATCTTCACCCCGAGGTTCTGGATGAGAGATGCTGAAATCGACGGGAAGAAGCTGACCCTGAATAACAAGGAAAATCGCGAGGAGTTTCAGCGTGCTGATTGTTCCCGGCGGGAAAAGTAATTTCCACTGCGGCGGGAAGAATAAACGAGTTCTATCAGAAGGGCGGAGCCATGATCGCCACCAGCCGGCTTCTCTATCTGTCGGCGGAGTTCGGGCATGACAGGGAAGTCCAGCAGGTTTTCGGCGGGATATTTGGCGTCCCGGCGGATGCACTTGTGAGTGGCGAGATCAAGGTTGAAAAGGACAGCAGCGGGTATTCGTTCCATGGCAATTCGGCAGGCGGTACGGCGTTCTTCCTTCCTAAAGCACATCCTGACCAGGTCAGAGTTGTTCTGAAGCAGGCGCTCCCGCTCAGGGACGTCGAGTTCCAGGAGGAAATGTGGCCGATCGGGGAAGGAAGGGCTTACAGCGGCGCCTTGACCTACCTGCACAAGGTGAAAAATGGCCAGGACATCTACTTCTTCGCAAACTCTTCCGAGAGACACGTGGACACGGAAGTGATCCTGCGAGGAAAGAAGGACCTCCAGATCTGGAATCCTCACACTGGCGAACGAGAGCAAGCCCCCTCGAAACATACGGGAGCCAACGGCAGTCCAACCACCACCGTCCGGCTGGTGCTGCCGCCCTACTCATCTTTGTTCTATATCCAGAAAGAAGAGCGGGGTATCGTGTCCCTCAAACCTTGACGCGATATCGCGCCAGCGCATCCTCGTCCACATCGAGCCCGAGGCCAGGGTACGGGGGCGCGAGCAGGTCGCCGTTCTCGAATGTAAACATGTTCTTGGTCTTCAGCACTTTTAGCGCCAGCTCCCATTGCTCCTCGGGGAGCAACGGCGGAGTGACCAGGGCTATCTCCTGCCACGGCGCGCCGATGGCAAGGGTTGCTTGAATCCAGCCCGCAAGGCGCAGAGACATCGATCCGTGAAGGATGGTAGGGACGTGGAAAGATTCCGCCAAAATCGCAACCTGCCGGCAGCGGAAGATGCCCCCCGCCTGCACGGCATCGGGCTGCAAGATGTCATACGCGCGATGAAGCAGGCATTGGCGGTAAGGTTCGAGGCTCGAGTATGCCTCTCCCCCCGTGATCAGGATATCCACCATTGAGGCGAGTTTGGCCGGCGATTCGTAATCATCGCGCGCGAACGGTTCTTCCAGCCAATAGGCGCCCGCTTTCTGCAACGCGCGCGCCACGCGCAGGCCAGTGTCAAAATCCCAGACCTGCTGGCCGGCCAGGCTGACGGGTCCATCCGCAGTGCGGTCAAACATCAGGTGAAAATCATCGCCGGTGGCTTCTTTGATCAGGCGGCATACTTCCACATCGTCCAGCGGATTCAGGACGCCAAACGCGGATCTTCATCCCTTTGAATCCAGCGTTCTTGATCTTCACCGCCATGTCGACCTGATCGCGGAAGCTCACGTGGGACTGGTCCGCAGGGCCTTGCCACACGCAAGTCAGGTAAGGAGTGACGCGGTCGCGTGCTCCACCCAGCAGCTCGTAGACAGGCCGGTTGGCAATCTTGCCGATGGCATCCCACACGGCGTGTTCCACGCCGCCCCATCTCCAAAGACCGTCGTGCAAGTGGGAATCAACGTTGAAGAGATCCGTGCCGGTCAGTGCCTGCTTTACCGGCTCAAGCAGGTGCGGCGACGGACCCGCAAACGAGTAGCCGGAAACGCCGGCATCGGTGACGACCTTGGCAACGTTGTAGCGGCACTCCAGCCCCGCCGCGGCTTGGGCGTCGCTGACCGGAATATAGATTGGGAACAAGTCAACGTCTGTGATCCGCACCGGTTTTACGGCAGCGCGAAGCACACCCACGGCAGCCAATCCTGCCGAAGCACGAAGAAAGTCTCTGCGGTTGATTTCACGCACGGACGCGATACTCCTTGATGGCATCCTCGTTCAAGTCGAGGCCCAGGCCGGGCAGTTTCGGCAGCAATACATAGCCATTTTCAATGGTGAAGACTTCCGGGGTGCGCAACAGCTTCAGAGCCGGAGCCCACTGCTCTTGCGGTAAATTCGGACCGCCGATGATCTCCTGCCATTCGCAGTTGTTCATGGCGCATCCCGATTGAATGTACCCGGCGAGCGCCAGCGAGTTTGTGCCGTGCTGAATGCAAGGCACGCCGAACGCTTCCGCGAGAATCGCGATCTTGCGTGCCATCCAGATGCCGCCGCAGATCGTCGCGTCGGGTTGCACGATGTCGTAAGTTTTGTTGACCAGAAACTCCAGGAATTCGTAAGTGCTCTTGGCGAGTTCGCCTCCGGTGATCAGAATGTCGACCTCAGCGGCGAGGCGCGCCGGCCCATAGATGTCGTGGCCGTCAAAGGGCTCTTCCAGCCAATACGCATTGTGCTTTTCGAGTCCGCGGCAAACCTGGAGAGCTGTCGGGTAATCCCACACCCAGCCGGGACGCACGGCTGTGCGATCCAGCATGATTTTGAAATCCGGCCCAACTGCGGCGCGCATCACACCAACCATATCGACGTCATCCATCGGGTGCGCAGCCAGGCGCGCACTTTAATGCCGGTGAAGCCCGCCTGCTTCAAACGCAGCGCAAATTGCGCCTGCGCATCATAAGCGACGTCCGATTGGTCCGCCTTACCCGGCCAAACAGTTGTGCGGTAGACCCGTAACTTGTCGCGAGCGCCACCCAGCAGTTTGGCGACAGGCCGGTTTGCCACTCGACCGATGGCATCCCACATGGCGTGCTCGACGCCGGACCAGGTCTGCACCCCGGATACACCGCGTTGCATCTGGAGCCGGTCGATATGCCGATCGATGGCGAAAAGGTTCTGACCGACCAAGGCGGGTCTCACCCACTGCTGGAGGATCTCCTGAGGACATCCGATGAATGACGTCCCAACGATGCCGGCGTCAGTCTGTACCCGGCTCACCTCATAGTCGTAGGTTACCAGTTCGCTCTCACCTTGGTGGGGCACACGGACACGAAATGACTCTACGTCGGTGATGCGAACGCGCTTGACCTCCGCTGCGAGCGCCCGCAGGGGGTCAAGTAAGGGCATCGTCAGGGCGGTCACCGCGCCGCGGAAAAGAGTTCTACGAGTCAGCACCATATGGCACGAGCGACAGTGGGAACTCGCTCACCTCATACGTAGGATCGAAGACCTTAGCGGGCCAGAGTTTATCACTCTACGTCGAGGCGAGAAACAAGATTCTGAATCGGGGGCAACGGGCTGTAGCGGCGGAGGTTCTCCAGGATGCACGTCCTTCGGAAAGGCGAAAAACCTGTGAAAAAATTCGAATCTGTTATGCTGAGCCCTTCGCTTGTCATCTGAGCGAAGCGAAGAATCCCCGCAGTTCGCTCAGGGTAAACTCCGCGAAGCATCTCTGCAGTTCTTCGCAGGTAGCTGAAAAAAACAACTGCGGAGATCCTTCGCTGCGCTCAGGATGACAGACCGGTTGATTTTTTCACACGATCGAAGCCTTTCCGCGTCCCGCGTACGCGGGACGGCGGAGCCGCAGGTCATCGTTGACCGGCTGGCGCTTAATTTGGACGAGCCGGGTCATTGACCGCCGCTACAGCTCTCTGCGGTGGCCGCAAAAACGTGGGGCGCCTGCCGGAGCAGGCGCCCATAAGAGGTTCTGGTTAAGCCCCACGTGACTGGGCGTGACTAAAAAAGAAGTTTCATTGCGAACTGAATTTGACGGGCTCCCGTTGTGGCATCCGGCTGGCCAACTTGCGAGGAGGACAGGCCAAAAGTTCCGGTGTCCGCAATCAGGTTATCCGGCTGGCCAAACTGCACCCGGTTGAAGAGATTGTAGAACTCGAACCGGAGTTGCAGCTTGACTCGCTCGGTGATGCTTTGGTCCTTCAGGAGCGACATATTCCAGTTGTTGATTCCCGGACCGTAGAACTTGTTGCGGCTGAGATTTGAGGCTGTGTCGTAGTCCGGCAACGCGAACGCGCTCAAAGGCGGTCCGGTTTGAATGCGCGGGGCCCCGGCGGGAATCGCCGTGGGACCCACCAATTCCGCGCGGTCTGAAAGGCCCGTGTGCTGGCTGTCACGGTCGCCGAAGACGTCAAACGGCAGTCCCGTTTGGAAGGTCGTGATCCCGCTGATCTCCCAACCTTCCATGAATCTCCCTACAGCACCATGATTCAAATAGGCGCGGCCCCGCCCCAGGTTTGGCTGATACGCGAAATTGATCGAGAGGCGCTGGCGAACGTCGAAGTCGGAGTTGCCGCGTTCCGCCTTCAGGTTAAAGGAGTTGCGCGGAAGGTTGCGATTACCGCTCGCCGCGTCAAGCGGGTCGGAGCCATTGTCGAGGGAATGGGACCAAGTATAGGCTCCCTGGATCAGCAGCCCCTTCGAAATCCGCTGGGTGAGATTGGCCTGTAGGCCGTTATAGTAGGATTGTGCGACCGACTTATTCAGATTGGCACCGGGAGTGTACGAGGTCGGGTTTTCAAAGGCGCTGTTGTTGACAGCGTCGAAGGGCAGGTATCCAAGCTCTTTTCCGATCCATAGGTTATAGCCCGTGAGCGTTGAGGCGTTGGCACTATCCACGCAGCCGTAGGGATTCAGAGTGGGGTCGGTGACCTTGCAGTACGCTTCCAGCGCCGCCACTAAGTTGGGTTGCGGCGGGTTGCCATCCACAGCGCGGAAAAGCCGTAGCCCCCTCACGCCCACATAGTTGACCTCGAGTTTCAGCGAGTCGGTGAGTTGCCTCTCGATGCCAAAATTCCAATTCTGGCTGTAGGGGCTGTGGAAGTTCGGATCGAAGAGGTCTGGATACGTCGGACTGAAGTTCACCCCGTCGAAATTGGTCACGGTGGCTGAGGTCGGAACCGTCGGGGGAGCAGCCAGTCCCGTCAATGGAGTCAGAACATAATAGAGACTGGCATTGGAATAAGTCTGCTGGAAGGGCGGATTCGCGCGGGCGTCTTCGAAGAGATTGCCATAGGCACGGTCATGGAAAATGCCGTAACCGGCGCGGATGGAAGTCTTCCCATCCTTGAAGGGATCCCAGGCCAAGCCTATCCTGGGCTCGAAATTGCGGTATTCGTTGTTCCAGGCGGGGCGGGTCGCGCCGGGCCCGACGGTAGTGAAAGTTAAGGGCGCGGACCCGCTGGGATCGACGAAGAGATTGGAGAAATTGTTGTGAACCTCAAACGGCACACCGTAGTACTCCCACCGCAATCCGTAAGTAAATGTCAGGTTGGGCCGGATTTTCCAGGCATCCTGGGCGTACACGGCCAACTCCCTTTGGCGGAAACCGCGGAGATCATCACCTTCGCGGGTGCCCTTGGAGTCAAAAAACTGGCTCTGGCTTTGAGAGGTCACGTAGCCGAGCAACATCGCAACTTCATCGTTAAGAGTCGGATCATTTTGAATCCCCGGATTAAGGGGAAGGTTCTGCAAGACCCCAGTACCAAAATCGTATTCAGGAGCGAACAAGACAGAAGTCCTTGAGCTAAAGTCATCGTACGAATTCGAGTAAATGTCGCGAAACTCGCCCCCGAACTTCAGGGTATGGGTAGTGTGGACCCAAGTTAGGCTTTCCAAAACGTGGTAGGTGCCAGTATAGCGCGCCTCGGAGTTAGCATCGCTAAGAGTGCCACAACCAAAGCTCGCAGGTCCCGCCCCAAACGGATCCGTGAGGCTATAGTCAGGTCCTCGACCGAAGGTGTCCAGGCCGCCGAAGCTGTCGAAGGTGCTCGTTCCGGTGCAGATGAACGGCAAGTTGGTCCGGTTACCACCAAAGCGAAGATCATTGATTAAGGTGGGTCGCAGGATCGAGGTTAGATCCAAGGACAGATTCTGTGTGCGCTGGGAAGTGGCGATCGCACCCAAGTCCCCGGGCAGAAAATCTGAGTGATAAGCGTTGGGATCATGGAACCGGAGAAAGGCGTAGCGTCCGCTCAGGGTGTTCTTCTCATTGAGGTGGTGGTCGATTTTGACGGTTAAGTTGTCTTGAGTGGAGCGAGATGAGCTGGGGAAGAAATATTCACCGACTGCGCTGTCTACGGCCGGGCCATTCGGCTTCGGGTAAAGGGCAAAGATCTTTTGGATCGTGGGGTCGAGAGGCAGGCCAATGCCGTTGTTGGCGGAGGTCGCTGTGCTAACGTCAATCGGAACAGAATTGCCGGCGGCTGGATCTATGGCACTAAACTGGCCTGTCCGGAAGTCTGCGTTGGGTACATTGCTTACGTTGGTAAGCGTCGTGATAAAGCGTTGCCCCTCATAGTTTGCAAACCAAAAGGTCTTGTCCTTGATAAATGGCCCGCCTGCCGAGGCGCCGAATATATTGCGCACATAAGGGTTCTTAGGAGTATCCGGCAGATGATTGAAAAAGTCGCGGGCGCCCAAGGCGTCGTAACGCCCGAACCAGTACATGTCGCCATGCAGTTGGTTCGTGCCGCTCTTGGTCAGGACATCGATGATCGCGCCGTTGTTGCGTCCGAACTCAGGAGCGAAGTTGTTCGTGATTACGCGGAATTCCTGTGTGGAATCCGGGTTGAGCGGGTTCAAGCCGCTGGCGATCCCTGGCACGTCGGTGTCGTTGTTGTCAACCCCATCGAGCAGGAAATTGTTATTCTTCTCGCGCATCCCATTGGCCGAAAATCCACCGAGCCGCGTATTGCTTTCAATTACGCCTGGGCTGAGAAGCACGAGCGAATACGGATCCCGCGTAATGAGCGGCAGGTCGAGGATGCGGGCCTGGTCCACCAAATTGCTGATCTGCGCGCTCTCCAAATCAATCGGCGCCACCGCTTGACCGTTGACCTCCACAGTCTGAGAGACAGCGCCGACTTCAAGAGAAGCGTTCAGAGTAAGGACTTGGTCCACCGTCAGGGTAAGGTTGGTGAAGCGGACGACCTTGAAGCCGGACTTTTCCATCGTGACATCATAATTCGCGGGTGGTTCCTCAACTCGATAAATTCCCGCCGCGTTGGTGTTAACCTCGCGGTCAATACCGGTGCCGATGTTATGCACGTTAATGGATGTTCCCGGAACAGTAGCTCCGGAGGAATCGGTCACCGTGCCCGTTATTGCAGCAGTCTGCGCCCAGATTGCGATCGGCAGCAGAAAGGCGATTGCCCACAAACCTATTGCGCCACGGAAGACTAATGGCTTCCAAGCCGGGTGAATACGCATCATGCCTCCCAACTACAGTATTGAACTCCCCCAAGGCTGACAGATCGGAGACTACCTAGAGTAGCCACAGCTAGCAATCGCGGTTCCAAAGTAGTAAACCTACCCAAGTGCTTCATTCCATTAGAACTCAAGCGTTACACAAATAATTCCAAAAAATGAATATATACCAAAAACCATATCCTATGAAAAATTCAGGATCCGTTATTCTGTCACAAAGCTTGCGAGCAGAACCCAGCTTGGGGCGTGAGAAGGCTTGACGAGTCGCGCTGTAGCGGCGGTCTGTGACCGCCGTGTCAGTGTCTGCGACTTCGGGCGCTGATAGAGCGCCGGTACAGATGGCCAATTGGACTCCCGCCGTAATGGGCTGCTAGGAACGCTGTGGCGGGGGGGCCGCCAGCACCTCGCGCACCTTCCGAGCCAGCGCTTCAGGGGAAAAAGGCTTTTGCAGGAACCCCGCGCCGGAGTCCAGCCCGCCTAGTTGCAAACCAGCGTAATCGGTATAGCCCGAGATGTACAGCACTTTGGTCTGCGGGTGTGAGTTCGCCAGGCAGCGCGCAAGCTCGGGACCACTCATTTGAGGCATGACCACGTCAGTCACCAGGAGATCAATCGGTCCACGGTACTCTTCCGAAACCCGAAGTGCTTCTTCCCCGCCGCCTGCTTCCAGCACGTTATAACCGTTTTCCTGTAGTACATTCCGCACCAGCGAGCGGACTGCGTCCTCATCTTCTACGAGCAAGAGCGTTTCAGTCCCTTGCTGGGCCTTCGTTCGGTCCCTTCGGGCTACAGACTCAATATCCTCATCGCTTCGAGGCAAGTAAATCTTGAAGGTAGCCCCCTTCCCAACTTCGCTGAAAACCCAAATGTATCCGCCGCTCTGCTTGACGATGCCATAGACCGTC
Source organism: uncultured Acidobacteriota bacterium (assembly GCA_963765485.1). Taxonomy (GTDB): domain Bacteria; phylum Acidobacteriota; class Terriglobia; order UBA7540; family UBA7540; genus CAVROP01. The sequence continues at coordinate 95,604 of CAVXWN010000018.1, forward strand.
GCCAAACCCAAGCCGGTACCTTTTCCCTTCTCCTTCGTCGTAAAAAAGGGCTCAAAAATGCGGGCCTGGATCTCGGCATTCATCCCGATGCCTGTGTCACTGACCGCCAACAGCACATAGGGTCCCGGAGAAATAGGGAAGTGACGCTGCGCCTGACTCCTGTCCATCTCCACGTTCGCTGTCTCGATGGTCAGCGTACCGCCTTTGGGCATAGCATCGCGCGCGTTGACCGCCAGGTTCAGGAGCACCTGTTCGAGCTGCCCCGGATCACCCTTGACAGGCCATAAGTTCTCCGCGAGAACTGTGACCAAATCAACATCCTCTCCAATCAACCGCTTCAGCATTTTCTCAATATTGGCCACAACAGCGTTCAGATCCAGAACGCGAGGAGCCAAGACCTGCTGCCGGCTGAATGCAAGAAGCTGGCGCGTCAAAGTTGCGGCCCGACTGGAGGCATTCCTGATCTCGTTTGCATAGCCCTGCATCGGTTCGACCGTGCCGGGATGCTCGAGAAGAAGGTCGCTGTAACCACTGATAATGGTGAGCAGATTGTTGAAGTCGTGAGCGACACCGCCCGCCAGCCGCCCGACCGCTTCCATTTTCTGCGCCTGCCGGAGCTGCTGCTCCAGGCGTTTTCGTTCCGTCACTTCCTCCTTAATCGCAATGAAGTGGGTGATTTCCCCGCCCTGGTCCCGAACCGGCGTGATGGTCATCTGCTCCGGATAAAGACTCCCGTCGCTTCGGCGGTTGGTGATCTCATCCTGCCAGATTTCGCCGCCAAGGATGGTTTCCCAAAGCCTCCTGTAATAAGCCTCGTCATGCATTCCGGACTTTAGAATTCGCGGGTTTTTCCCCAGTGCTTCTTCGCGAGAGTAGCCTGAAACGCGAGTGAAGGCGGGATTGACGTACTGGATTGCACCTCGGGAATCGGTGATCATGATCCCATCCGCCGACTGCTCGATAGCGGTCATCAGGAGCAATCTCTCTGCTTCAGCCTCTTTGCGCTCCGTGATGTCAATCAACGTCGCCTGAACGATCGCAGGCTGTCTACTCGTTTCGTCCATCAAGCGGGCCTTGATCAGAAGCCATACAAAAGTCCCGTCCTTGCGAGCGACGGATTTTTCAAAACTGGCGAGTGTCTTCCCCTCGCGAAGCGCCCCCTTTATCTGCTCTCGATCTGCCGGATCAGGCAAGAACTCAGATACGTTGCGACCCAGAAGCTCCAGGCGCGAGTCGTAGCCCAGAATCCGAACCAGCGCATCGTTGCAATCCAGCACAGTCCCGTCGAGACTGGCGTAGAGGACCCCGGCGAGGTTTCCTTCAAACAGCAACCTGTGCCGTTCTTCCGAAGCCCGCAACGCCTCTTCTGCCAGTTTTCGGCTGGTGGAATCGATGGCCACCCCACGGAGCTGGATCGGATACCCCTCCGCATCCAAAACCACGTGGGTTTTATCGCGCAGCCAAACCTTGCTGCCATCCGCCGCCAGCATCCTGTATTCGAGGTTGTGATCTCGGCCCTCAGCAGTCGCCTGTTGACGTGCTCCGGCTGCCTCTTCGAGATCGAGCGGATCGAGATGCTGTTCCCAGAAATCAGGTTGGGCAAGCCACTGCTCGACAGGATAGCCCAAGATCTGTTCCGCCCGCCGGCTCACAAAAGTGAATCGCCGGGTTTTTGCCTCGGCTTCCCAAACGATCACGTCAAGGCTTTGCACGAGATCTCGCAACCGGCGCTCCGAAGCCTCGGCAACTGCCCGCAGGCGCTTGCTCTCGGTCAGGTCCTCCAGGGCCAGTAAGAAGCGACCCTTCTCCTGTCCCTGTGAGATCTGGGTGAGAGTGAGCCGGACGGGCCGGGGCCCCATTCCCCTGGGTACCGCTAAGTCCATCAAGACATCATGCGGGCCGCCGCCTGACTCCATGAAATCGCCAATCCGGCCCGGCGGCCCTTCCACCTGTATGACTTCCGACAGCGACCGCCCAATCACTTCTTCCGAGCGCAGGTGAAACGTCTCCAGAAACGACCGGTTGGCGGAAAGTACGTTCAGGTCATGGGAGAGAATCAATAGGCCCAGCGGAACATGATCAACCATCTCTTGCGCAAACGCCTGGATCGCAAGGACTGCTTGCTGGCGCGCCACTCTCTCTTCCAGCGAGCGAGCCAGCATTTTTCGCCGGTACCCAACCAGGAGATAGGCGAAGACGAGAATAACGCAAGCTCCCACCATCGCCTTAAGGCGGGCTGTTTGGTGGAAATCCTCAAGGGCCTCTTGGCGATCGATCTCCCTCACCAGTATCCAATCGGTCAGCGGGATGCGCCGCTCGGCGCTCAGGACAGGAACACCACGGTAATCCAACCTTTCTCCACTCAGTATTCGGTTTTCCTTTGCACCCTTGGCCGCCAACAGACTAAGGGAACGGCGCACAAAACCGCCGGTGAGAGGCGCCTTGCGAAGGGGTGTGAGGAAAATCACCTCGTTCCCCTCACGTCGCAAGAGCAATGTTTCACCGGTGCGCGTCGGCACACTCTCCGCCGTCAAGATTGGAAACAGGCTCCTTCTGGGGTCGATTTGCAGGGCGAGCGCGCCCAGACGGGGTGACGGAAGGGTGGCTTCTCCCTGGAGGCGAAAGTGGGCAAAGACCGGCGACACGAAATATACAAAACTGCTCGCCTGCGTCTCGCCCAGCGAACCAACCCAGAAAGCGTTGCCCTGCGAGACCTGGCGCGCCTTTTCAATTACCGCGGGCGACATGTTCTCCGCAGTCGCAGACCGAGCTACGATTCGCCCCTCCGGGCTGATGAGGTAAATGGCCGCGTAACCATGTGTGAAGGCGAACTGATCCATGAAGGCTGAAAGGTGATCCAGCGCGGCCGCGCGGGAATCGTCACCCGAACCCGACTCCTCTGCCGGGCCGAGCAGTTCTCGAACCGAAGGATCTAAGGAAAGCAACTCTGAATCGGCTCGGCATTCCCCTAGCCAGTTCGAAATCAGACGCGCACTGTGGTCTGCGATTGTTGACTGTTGGTCCTGCCAATAGGCGATGGCAGCCTTTTTATTCTCCAGAATGTGAAACCACAGGAGGGTTCCCACAAGCAAGGTTCCAGCAGAGAAGGCTATGATGTATTGCCAGCGACCGCGCGCCTCGCCCCAAAGTCGTGACGAGTCAGGCGCGAACTCCTCTGTCGTGTAATTTGCCAGCCCGAATTCTTCGGTATTAATACTCACGAGCGGCTCTCTGGTAGAATCCCACTCCCGGCAACCCGCCCCAGGCAAGCCTGCGCTCCACAAGAGCGCTGTCAATCTTGATGAGGCTGTCCTGCGCCTTGAATTGATTCCGCTTTATCCAATCCAGGTTTGCTGTCGTTCCGCATGCAAAATCAGGCTCGCAAAAATTGCGAAACTAAGCGAGCAAGGCAACCTATACACCCTCGGCATAAAGTTCGCAAGGTTTTTCAGCATCCTGCCCGTGTCGCGTTGCAGAAGTTTGTCGAATGAACTGTCTGCTCCGCAGAACTTGCAGGACAGGCCCGAAGGGGCGAAAGAGCGTAGCCCAGGGCGCAAGCCAGGGCGCAAGCCGTAGGAATGGAACAGGCGATATCACAGCTTCTGACGCCGTGGTGGGATAGCTGACTCTGACGCCGGGTTGACGGAATGATAATCGACGGAGTATCTTGCAGCATTGCCTGTTGCGGTTTCTAAGGACGCTAGAATAGTATTGGCGGATCATTCTACAGGAAGATGTGAGGAGTTAGCGGTCGGAAGAAGGAGAGAAGGTTTCAGGTCACAGGTATCAGGGGATGCCAGGTTCGAGCCGACCTGTAGTCGTTCTTGTGGCTTCTGATCCTGATTGCTGAGCTCTGCTCTTCCGGAGGAGTCAGAATCCGATGCATTTGCACCATGTAATTGAAGCCCAGCAATTTGATCGACCGACGCTTCTGCGTCTCACTGAGACTACTCAAGAAATGGAGAAAGTTGTTTCAAAAGGTGGGACTTCCGAGCTCCACAGGCGAATCATGGCCACGCTCTTCTATGAACCGTCAACCCGAACCCGGTTCTCTTTTGAAACGGCGATGTACAGACTCGGGGGGAGCGTGATATCAACTGAAAACGCGGCTGAGTTCTCCTCGGTCGCCAAGGGTGAGACACTCGAGGACACGGTACGAATCTTGAACGGCTACGCTGATGTCCTGGTGATCCGCCATCATGAGGTTGGTTCGGCCAAACGAGCTGCGTCGGTATCGCGCATCCCGGTCGTTAACGCTGGCGACGGCGCCGGCCAGCACCCCACGCAGGCCCTGCTTGACCTTTACACCATCCATAAAGAAATAGGCTCGATCGATGGTTTGCGCATCGCTATGGTAGGAGATTTAGCTCAAGGCCGGACCGTTCGCTCACTTACCTACTTATTGAGCAAATTCCAGAACATCAGAATCTATTTCGTTGCTCCTCCCTTGCTCAAGATGAAGGAGGATATTCTCGACCACTTGGGCGAAAAGAGCGTGTGGTACGCAGAAGAAAGTGACCTCGATAAAGTCTTGCCCGAGGTGAATGTGGTTTACCAAACGCGAATTCAGAAAGAGCGCTTTGGAGATCGGGTTGCCGATTACGAGGCCTGCTGCGGGGTCTACACGATCACTTCCGATTCACTGCGCTTAATGAAAGCCGACGCCATAGTCATGCATCCGCTTCCTCGTCTCGACGAGATTGCCAAGGAAGTAGACAGCGATCCGCGGGCGGCATATTTTCGCCAGGCGCAGAATGGCCTTTACGTCAGGATGGCGTTACTGAGGATGGTATTGAAATAGCTCGGCGAAGTCGCGCTGCAGCGGCGGTCCACGACCGCCGTATTTTCGAGTCAATAACTTCGCCGCTTATAGAGCGCCGGTACAGATTTTGCGGCGCCTGTCTAGCCACCAAATTCAAGTTTTGCACTGTACCGCGACGTGGCGCGCGGATTTTAGTTCTTTAGTACTGGTTAGCGAGTACCATTGATCGATCGAATAAGGCGGCGAATAATCGTGCTCTCAACATAGCTATTAAGAGAATCTAGGCAGCCAATAGCCTAGATAGCCAATAGTTAAGGGAGTAAGCCAATGTTGATCGGCACACGCCTGCGCCAGCTTCGCGAGCAGAAACACATGTCACAGGGGGATGTTGAGAACCGCACCGGATTATTGCGGTGCTACATCTCCCGCGTAGAAAACGGCCACACCGTCCCATCGCTGGAAACTCTGGAACGCTTTGCTGCGGTGCTGGATGTCCCGCTTTATATGCTCTTTTATTCCGGAGAAGAGGCTCCGCCAACGCCTAGCCTGACGCCACGGAAAACCTTGGAAGAAATCGCAGGAGACAACGGGGGGGCAGATGCTCAATTCCTCCTGAAGCTGACACATGCCCTCACCCGCCTGGCCGAGCCGGACCGGAATATCTTGCTCGGTTTGGCGAAGAGGTTGGCCGCGCGCTAGTGAAGCCCTGACGTAACCGAAGACTCTCCTCCGGCAGCGTCGAGGTTGCCACGACGGTCTACGCCACCCTCGCCAGTGATCGCATGCGGAGCGTCTACTGCGGAATGAGGACTACGTTTTCATCGGCGGCTTCTTTCGCCGTCGGTTTGGCAGGGACTTTTCCGCCAAGAGCCCGAAGGTAGTTCACCACATTCCACAACTGTTGCTCCGGCATCCGCCCCTTCTGGCTTGGCATCGGATCCTTTCCAGTTCCGACAAGCGCAAAAAGCTCGCCGTCAGTGCGCCCATCCAAGAAGCCAGGTTTCGTAAGGTCAGGCACGTTTAATTTCATCTCTGTCGCCAAGTCGCCTTTACCGTCTCCTTTGTCTCCGTGGCACAACGCGCACTGAGTCTTATAGACCTTCTTGCCTCGATCCACAGATGCTTCGGTAAATCTGATCGGGTTTGTTTTGGCTGCGTCTTCCGCCGATACTCCAGTGTTGTGCGGAGAGGACGGAGTAGCTGCTGTTGAACTCGAGGAGCTGGAGCCTTGCGCCTCCTCTTTCTTCTCTTGTGCCGAGAAGGTCCCCGCCGCGAGGCAGAACACCAATATTGCCCATAATAACTTTATTCTTAGAGACATCGCGCACCCCATGGTGGCTCAAGTTGCTCGTCGGTTCTTTTGAACCACCCCCTTCTACTCAAAGCAATTTCCATACCTGCGATAAGCTGTTTTAGTCTTCAGTGGGACATCGCGTCCCGTTTCCGTGTTTCTATTCTGACGTACTGTCCGCCATGAACCTAAGATACCCCTCCCCCGTCAGTTGTCAACCCTTCTCTACCGACTGGGTGAACCCCCTGGGGCGGGACCGCGTCCCAGGGACGATCGACTTTGATTTTCGCGGCGCGGCTATTTCTGAGTCGCGGGTCCTCCTGGCGGCGCGGGTAGTTTGCCCCCCTCCTGCAACCCAGGCTGGTTCGGCGCGGCGAAGTAAGCGTCATCCATCCAAATATTCGTTTTCTTCTTGAGCTCATCCAGAGTGTTGTTGACCTTTTGTTGCCGGAGGGTAGTTTCAATTTGTGAGGAGGCGTCCTTCAAAGTCGGCGTCGTATGCGAGACAGCTTGAAAGAAGACCAGCGACTGCGGGAAGTCGAACACATCCGAGATCTGTCCCTCTTTAAGTTCGAAGGCCGCCTTTTCCATGTCCGCTCGCATGGATCCCCGGCGAACGACAGAGGGTTCGGCATCCACGCGGACAGTGCCCGCTACTTGGAATTGCTCAGCCACTTTCTTGGGATCGTTGCCGGTGCTCAGAGCCTTACGGATTTCCTCCGCGCGGCTTTTCGCTTCTGCGGCGGTCAACCCCGGGGTTCCTTCCTTCGCGCCCTCCGGCCTTACGCGAATGGCGACTTGGCGGACTTTGGCTTCTTCGAAGTCACTCTGGTGCGCTGCGAAATACTTGCTGATATCTTCGGGTGTTACTACGGACTGTCGCGCTAGTTCCTGGTATGCGGCCTGTGCAAGGAGCTGATGCCGTGCCATGGCGAGCGCATGTTGAAAGGCAGGAGTGGAATCAAGATGATGGCTGATGGCATCCTGAGAAAGGAGGATTATCATGACGTACTGGTCGCCAAGTGGCCGGCGACCTTGCACGGACAGCGACTTTTGGGCTTGCGGGTTGAGCGAATTGATGATCACCTCAAGCTGCCCTTGAGTTACCGACTCGTCTCCGACCTTCATGACCACCTTATCTGGTGAGGCAGGTTGGGCGGCCGCGGCAGCACTCGGGGCCGACCCCGTCGGCATTTGTCCGCCAAGCGCCTGCCCATGGGGGACAACCACAAGAAGACCTGCCATCAATAGCCCACCTGTGAACCAACACCCTCGCCGCCACCTAACCGGAATCATCTCCCTCGCCTCCTATTGCAAACTTGCGACCGGCAACGGCACCAATGGTAACACAGTTTCCAGGTGTGGCGGCTTTTACTATCTTTCAGTGCCGGGATAAAAGGGAGCCAATTTCATCACTCTTCAGCGAGCCAGGCTTGGGGGCCTCATCGGCGGGGACGCGGTAAGAACTCTACAGCAGTTTCTCCATGCGAGTCGGATTCGATCTGATTTGATTTTTCCGCCGGCACGGTTCGTTTTCCCATGCCGGCCACGTTTGCCTTGATTCTGCTGATTCTCGCGGGCATTTCCCTGATTGCATGCTACATCCCTGCCTGCAAGGCTCTGCTTCTCGATCCGCCGTCGGCCCTGCGGCACGAATTAACCGGCGGTATCGCCCAGGCAACGTCTACCCCCGTGTGCTCGGAAGCATAGCCAAGAGCACGCTATTCGTTGCGCAGGGCCACAACGGGATCCACGCGGGCCGCCTGTCCCGCAGGAATCAAGGAAGCCAGCAGGGCCGTCGTACCCAAGGCCAGGACGCTCAGGGCAATGGAAAGTGGATCGATGGTGGACACCTGGTAGAGCTGGCTTTCCAGAATGCGGCCCATGCCCAGGGAGGCCAGGACGCCGATCGCCGTGCCGATGATCGTGAGCAGCAGGCCGTAGCGGATGAACTCCCAGATGACCTGACTGGTTCGGGCCCCCAGTGCGGTGCGCACGCCGATTTCCCGGGTGCGCTGCCTCACCATAAAGCTCAGGACGCCATAGAGCCCCACGGAAGCCAGAGCCAAAGCCGCGCCAGAGAAAAGCGCTAGAGCTGTGGCAATCACCCGCCGGGATTCCAGTTGGACGCCGACGCGCTCCTCCATGCTGAGCAGCGGATCCAAGGGGATGTCGCGGTCCCTGGCGGAGATCAGCCTGCCCAACGTTTGGACGAGAGACTGGGGAGCAAGTTCAGTGCGGATGACCGGGCACATCCTCATCATCCAGGGCATCCGGGTGAACTGGATGAACGCCATATACATGGTGGGTCGGCTTTCCTCAGAAACGGAATCCACTCGGGCATTCCCCACCACGCCCACCACCCGGCAAGCCACGGGCCCCTTTCCCATCCAGTTCATCATGTCGATCATTACCGTCTGCCCCAGCGGGTTGCGGTCGGGGAACAGAGTGCGTGCCATGCGTTCGCTGATGACGATGACTTTGGGGGCAACAGGGCTGTCGGAACTGGAAATGTCCCGCCCAGCCAGGAGGGGAATTCCCATTGTGGCGAAGTACCCGGGGAGCACGTAGCGCTGATTGGCGGTCGGCGTGTTTGCGAATGAGGCTTGCCCTTCGGGGGGACGGTCGGGAGTCCAAACGGGGAGGTTCGAGTGGGTATGGCGCAGGGGGAGATGGCTGATGAAGCTCACCGCCTTGACGCCGGGAACGGTTTTAATTTCCTCTTGCAACTGGCCGAAGAATTGAGCGCGCTTCTCCGGATCGGCATACGTCCCCGTGGGCAACTCGATCTCTCCCGTGAGCAAGTGACGCGTGTCGAAACCCAAGGGTGTGCCGTACAAGTGAGAGAGACTTCGGGCGAGCATGCCCGAGCCGATAAGCAGTACTAGAGACAGAGCCACCTGGCTCACCACCAGGCAACTGCGGAGCTTGGACGTCCCTGTAGAGGAAATGCTGCGTCGTCCCAGTGCGAGGTCTTGCGTCAGGCTCTTAGAGGCTCCCTTGAAGGCCGGTACGATACCAAAGAGCACGCCTGTCAAGAGGGAAACTCCCAGGGCGAAGATCAGGACAGTCGCGTCCAGGCTGCGTTCTGAGATGCCCCGCTCTGCCAGACCGGAAATCAACGGCAGCGCCTGGAGAAGGACACGGACCAGAAACATGCCCAGGCCTCCCGCCATCAGAGCCAGCAGCACACTCTCTGTAAGGAGTTGAGCCACCAGCCTGCCCCGTGTGGCCCCAAGGGCAGCGCGCACGGCCAACTCGGAGCGGCGTGACTGGCCGCGGGCCAGCATCAGACCCGCCACGTTGCTGCAGGCTATGATGAGCAGCAGAGCTACGGCGCCCATGAGCATGGAGAGTTGGGGCCTCTGGCTCCCCATCAGCGCTTCCTGAAGGGGGTTGAGGTGCAGTCCTCTGCCCTTGTTGGAATCCGGATACAGCGCTTCTAGGCGCTTGGCCACCAGGTCTACCTGCTGCTGGGCGCTCTCCATGGAAACGCCCGGCTTCAGGCGCCCGTACAGAATGCAGCTGTGATCTCGCCGCGTGTCATCCGAGCCGAAGTCGCCCTTGCGGAAGGGCAGCCACAAGTCCATTGGGGAGAAGATATCCAGGCTGCGCGGGGCCACGCCCACGATGGGAAAGCTCGTGTTCATCTTGGCCACTGTGAGACGCTCACCCAGCGCCGCCTGCGGACTCCCGAACCGGCGAAGGGCGTATCTTTCACTCACGATGGCCGCCGACGGCCCTCCCGGAGCGATCTCCTCGCCGGAAGGCCAGCGCCCCGCCACCGGCAGTATTCCCAGCATCTGGAAGAAATCAGGTGAGATCAGCGCGCCGCTGACGCGCTCCGCTCGCTCACCGGTCACGGCTATTCTACCCATGTCCTTCATCGCCGTCAGCGTCTCGAAACAGGTGGCCTGCTCCCGGTAGTCGAAGAAATCAGGGGCTGGAGCCCAGTCGTTGTCATTGCCCCCATAGCTGGTCTTAGGCAGGACCAGGCGTTCCGGATCCTTAAAGGGCAATGGCTTCCACAGCGCAGCGCGCATGGTGGCGAACATGCCCGTGGTGGCTGCGATGCCGAGTGCCAGGGTCAGCAGGGCGGTAATCGTGAAGCCCCGCGCTCGCAGGAGGCTGCGCATTGCCTGTTTCATGTTGAACCAGAAGTTTGTCATACAAACCTCCTTATTGATTGCGGTGAACTCTGGATCTTATCGCATGCATCGCAAGGCTTCTCCAGTGACATCACAGCGTGATAACTGTCCTCTGACCACTATTCCTATCCTCCACTTCATTCATATCTCAGCGCCACCATCGGATCGACCTTCGCCGCCCGGCGTGCGGGAAAGTAGCAAGCCAGCAGCGCGACAGCAGTCATCATGAGGGCCACCAGAACATAGGTCAGCGGATCAGTGGCCCGGACGCCATAGAGAATACTGGCGAGGTAACGAGAAAGGGCCCATGCCCCCAACAGTCCTACGCCCACACCGGCGATAGCCAGGCGCAGTCCTTCACTCAGCACGATGCCCAGAACGTCGCGAACCTCGGCGCCGAATGCCATGCGGATGCCAATCTCCCGCGTGCGCTGGGAGACAGAGTAGGACACGACTCCGTAAATGCCGACCGAAGCGAGCACCAGAGCCACGGCTGCAAACAGAGCAAGCAGCAGAGCCACGAACCGCTTCTCACGCGAGGAGTTCGAGACCAGTTCCAGCAGGGTCTGCACACCGTACAACGGCAGATCCTTATCCAGGCTATGCACCGCGTTGCGGATGGCGGACACCTGTCCTTGCGGGTCATTTGCGGCACGCACCACTAACCGCAGTTCTGAGGAGGTTTCCTGCGATTGGGGATAATAGGCTTCGGGAATGGGAGGCGAAGCCAGACCGAATTCCCTGACATCGCCCACGACGCCAATGACCGTGATCCACTTGGCGTCAGGGTCGGTGTGCCTGAACCGCTTGCCGACGGCATCCTGACCAGGCCAGAACCGGCGTGCCATGGTCTCATTGATGACCGCGACAAGCGGCATCTCGAGCGTGTCCGTCTCGGCCACATCGCGGCCACCCAGAAGCGGAATACGCATGGTTCGGAAGTAGTTGGGCGTGACGGTACACGACTCAACCAGGGGACTCGACCATATATCCTTGGGCGCTGGCTGGCCTTCAATGACGACAGGACCGTTGCTGCCTCCTTCGAGCGGTAGTTCCGAGGTCGCGCCGGCGGAGACAACTCCCGGCAAGGCCTGGACGCGTTCGATCAGGTCCCTGAAAAAGGCCTTCTGCTGGGGTTCTTTCGGGTAGCGCGCTTCCGGCAAGGAAATGCGCGCCGCCACCACCTGGCGTGGATCGAAGCCAAGTTGGACCCCCAGCAAGCGTACTAAGCTCCGAGTGGCAAGGCCGGCGCCCACGAGCACAACGAGAGCAATGGCGATCTCTCCCGCCGTGAGCAGGCCGCGCGCGAGCCCGTGAGACGCCGCCACCGCGGAACTACTCTCCTTGAGCGTGTCGCTACAGCTCACGCGCGCGGCTTGCAGCGCGGGAATGAGCCCCGCAAGTATCCCCGTAAGGAACGCGATAAGAAACGTGAAACCAAAGACGCGGGAATCGAGGTGCACGGAAATCACATCGGGGATGTAGCCGGTAGGGGCCGCATGGAGGAGAAGGCGTAGCGCGCCAATGCCCACCATCAAGCCCGCGACCCCGCCCAAAAGGAACAGCAGCACGCTCTCGGTGAGCAGTTGGCGCATCAGGCGACGGGCTTCCGACCCGAGGGCGAGTCGAATGGCGATCTCCCGCTGGCGGCCCACGGATTTGGTCAGGAACAGGTTTGCGACATTCACGCAGGCAATCAGCAGCAGGAATCCCACCGCGGCGAAAAGCACCCACAGAACTTCGCGGAGATCGCCGGTGAGTTCCTCGTGCAGGCTCTTTACCCGCGCGATCACACCCGTGTTGGTCCGTGGGTACTGCTGGGCGAGCTGAGTGGAGATCGTCACCATCTCCGCGCCGGCTTTGTTGAGCGTGACGCCTTTCTTCATCCGCGCCTGCACCCAGAACCAGTGATTCCCTCGATCTGTTTTCCATTTCGGTGCGTCAAAGGTTATGGGCGTCCAGAATTGCGGGCCGGTCAGAAACCTAAGGTCCATGGGCATGACGCCCACAACGTCATAGGCTTCACCATCCAGCGTGACCTTGTTTCCCACGATGCTTTTCTGCCCGCCGAAGGCGCTCTGCCACAGTCCGTAGCTCAGGATGACCACGTGGTTGTGGCCGCTTGGACCCTCGTCCGCTGAAAAACTCCAGCAGAGCAGCGGTTGTACTCCGAGAAGCTGAAACGTGTTGGGCGAAACCGAGAGGCCACGGAGCTGTAGCGGTTCGCCGGAACCGGTGAGCGTGGCGCCGGCGCCGGCGATAGCGGACATGCCCTCAAAACTATGGTTCATGATCTGCCAGTCATGAAAGTCCGGGCCGGTGTCGGGGAACAGCTCTCCAGGCGCGCTGGGTTCCGTCACCTGGATGGATGCCAGGCGATCAGGGTCGGCATAAGGCAACGGTTTCAGCAAAACAGCATTCACCACACTGAAGATCGCGGTATTCGCGCCGATGCCTAGCGCGAGCGTAAGCACCGCCACCGTGGTGAAGCCGGGATTGCGGGCCAGCATTCGCAGGCCGTATTTGAGGTCTTGAAGCAGGTGGTTCATTGGGGACTCCGCATTGATGGAGTTATCGGTTCATCCGTCGATCGGGCCATCGGCAGAGCGAAAAACGAAATTCGGAGACAGAAACTCGATGATCGCTCTAGCCTTCCTATTCACCCGTACGCTTTCTCACGACTCGAAGTTCCCTTGCCGACTCGGCAACACTGACACAACGCTCACAGGTTCTTCCAAGCGGACGCTCCAAATGCGGCACTGCCGAGCACGAGCCGTCCGGGATCCCGGAAGGGCAGAGGCCTGAGCAGCGCCGTGTGGATGATCGAGAACATCGCCGTGTTGCCGCCGATACCAAGCGCCAGCGTAAGCACCGCCACCGCCGTGAAGCCGGGACTCCTCGCGAGCATGCGCAGGCCGGAGCGAAGGTCTTGCAGAAGGATTTGCATTGAAGCGGTCCGTCCACCGGTTTTGACGTCTGATACGCCATATGGTTAGCCCAACGCGAGACCCGAACTTCCTCAGGTTACAAGGCAGTGTCCGATCTTGGGATTTGCTTGTCCCACCCAACGACGGCCTTCTGATGGTCTCTTCTTCTGTCCGCGTTACGCGGCACTGCCTGTTCCTCGTGCCCTGCTTACTCTCCCGATCCAATACCAAGGCCAGACGAGGGAAAACGGATCGCCGATAGTTAACGACGGGCTTCCGGCTGGTATAATCAACTCATCGCAAGGAGCGAACTCCGGCCGATGGATTTCGATCTTCTTAGTGACTACCAGCCACGTGGCGACCAGGTGACGGCAATTCAGGAACTGGTGCGGGGCGTTGAGGAGGGCAAGCCTCACCAGGTGCTGCTAGGTGTTACCGGGTCCGGCAAAACCTTCACCGTCGCCAAGGTGATTGACGCTGTGAAACGCCCGGCCCTCATTCTGGCTCACAATAAGACCCTTGCCGCTCAGCTTTACCACGAGTTCCGCTCCTTTTTTCCGGGGAACGCCGTCGAGTACTTCGTGAGCTATTATGACTATTACCAGCCGGAAGCTTATATCCCCGCCAGCAACGTTTACATCGAGAAAGAAGCGACCATCAACGATGAACTGGACAAGCTGCGCATGTCCGCTACCCGCTCGCTTTTTGAGCGCCGGGATTGCGTCATTGTGGCCAGTGTAAGTTGTATTTATGGTCTGGGCTCGCCCGAGGCCTACTACGGCATGCTCCTTCTGCTCGAAAAGGGGCAGAAGATTTCGCGGCGAGACATTCTACGGCGGCTGGTTGAAATCCAGTACGAACGTAACGACGTGGATTTCCGGCGCGGGACGTTCCGCGTGCGAGGCGACGTGATTGAGGTTTTTCCCACCTACGAGGACGCCGCTTACCGGATTGAAATGTGGGGCGAGCAGGTGGAAACCCTGGCCCAGATTGACCCGCTTTTCGGCCAGGTGAAGCAGACTTACTCGCGCCTGCCCATTTATCCGCGAACCCACTACGTTCTGCCTGCCGAAAGGAAAGAGGAAGCGATACAGCGCATCCTTAGCGAATTGGAGTGGTGGCGGGGCGAACTCGAGAAGCAAGGAAAACTTGTGGAAGCGCAGCGCGTCCAGCAGCGCACCCTGTTCGATCTGGAGATGATGAGGGAGATCGGCTACTGTCACGGCATTGAGAACTACTCGCGCCACCTCTCCGGCCGCTTGCCGGGAGAGCCGCCGCCCACCCTGCTGGACTACCTGCCCCAGGACGCCCTGATCTTCATCGACGAGAGTCACCAGACGGTGCCGCAACTGCGCGGCATGTATCACGGCGACCGCTCCCGCAAAAGGACGCTTGTGGATTACGGATTCAGGTTACCGTCAGCCCTGGACAACCGCCCCCTGTCCTTCGAGGAATTCGAGCATCGGGTGGGACAGGTGATTTACGTCTCCGCTACCCCCGGCCCCTACGAGCTGACGAAGTCCGGCGGAGAGGTTGTGGAGCAGGTTATTCGCCCCACGGGGCTCATTGACCCCGAGGTTGAGGTCCGTCCCACGCGCCACCAGATTGATGACCTGCTAGGTGATATTCGCAGAAGGGCTGAGGCAAACGAACGAGTTCTAGTCACTACGCTCACTAAGCGAATGGCCGAGGACTTGGCAGAGTATTACGCCGAAGTCGGCGTGCGCTGCCGGTATCTCCACTCGGAGATTGAAACCCTCGAGCGTGTGAAGATCCTGCGCGACCTGCGGCGCGGTGAGTTTGACGTGCTGATCGGGATCAACCTCCTGCGCGAGGGGCTCGATCTGCCGGAAGTCTCACTGGTTGCCATCCTGGACGCCGATAAGGAAGGCTACCTGCGTTCGGCGGGAGCGCTGATTCAAACCATGGGACGAGCGGCCCGAAATTTGCACGGGAAAGCGATCCTCTATGCCGACACCACGACGGAGTCGATGCGCGCCGCAATCTCCGAGACCAATCGCCGGCGGGCCAAGCAGACACGCTTCAATGAGGATAACGGCATTACCCCGGAAAGTATCGTCAGGCCCGTGGATATGGTCCTGGCCTCCATCGTGGCGGCAGACTATGTGACGGTGCCTGCCGAGCCGCTTGAAGAGGCGGTTTCACCTGACCAGCTCGACGATCTGATCAAGGGTCTTGAAGAGCAAATGCGAGAAGCCGCCAAGCAGTTTGAGTTTGAAAAGGCTGCTCAACTGCGCGACCGCATAAAGACCCTCAAGGAAAAGGCGGCCGCGCCCCTCTTCTGAACGAGTCCAGATTCGAAGGTAGAAAGTCAAGCTTGCAGTGATGACTTAACGCTAATAGGCATCATAGGGCGGATTGAAGAAGCGCGAAAGACTGAGCTGTCGCAGCATCGCACGCCAGGGCGCCTTCTTTCCCAAACCGCGAAGCCACCGCCCCAGGTTCCAAAACAGAAGTCCCACCGTCAGTACGGCGTACGCCAGAAGAAAGCCAAAAACGAACGCCCGTGAAAATATCTCACTCATGTCCGCAGTTTTAGCCCCCTAGGGGTTTGGATGCACGACGTCTGCCAAAGATTCGCCCAGGAGGGAAGACCAAGGGCTCCCGAACTGCTCTGAAAGCGTCGCCTTTCTTGTCGAATGATTTTGCCACGCTATTTATTGAAGATGCGTGCCTTATTTCGACGGTCAGTTTCACGAATTGCAGAACTTTACATCCAGAGTCATTCCAGATTGGGAGAAAGGGGTAGCAGAGTCGCCGTGGATAAAGAATCTCTTACACGCGGGAGGCAATTTTTTCCTGGCGCCGCTCGAGGAAAATGAATCCTTCGGTGAAGCCTAACAAATATTCCGAAGATGGGCGAAGGGGGTGTTACGATTAGCCGTCCAAATTCGCTCGTTGTGGAGAGCTGGGAAATTGTTCTGTCGTCTCTACTGCACTTTGGCGTTAGTGTTGCTGTCATTGCCAGCACCTTGCCCCTGCATGTTTGCTCTCCCGAGCGCGGGAAAGACCGTCAAGCCTCAGGTCGTTGTCGATATCAACAACGCCACAGCGAATGACCTCCAGAAGCTTCCTGGAATCGGGCCGAGCCTGGCGAAGCAGATCGTTGCTTTCCGCGAAAAGCACGGGCCTTTCAGACGGGTCGAAGACTTGATGGGGATAAAGGGCATAGGACTTAAGAAATGGAAGGAGATCAGGCCCTTTGTCAAGGTTGGTGACCGTAAGTAGGATTCGGGATTCAGGATTCAGATCTGTTGGAATTCACCCGCCACTGGGTACTGGTGTCATTTGCGAGACATGGGCACTCGAAGTCGCAGTCATTCCCGCTTTCGCGGGAATGACTGCGGTCTTGAGTCTCTATGCCCCGAGAATGAATTTGTCGAGGAGGTAGCGGATCAAAGCCCCGAACGCTTGTCCAATTTGGGTTGGCGGCGGCCGCCTTTGAAAAAGTCGGGTGACGGGCTGGTCAGAATCTCGAAGGCGGCAGAAAGGTCCGCCCGCCGCTCGCTCAGCACGATCTGGTTCCCGCGCTTCGTGATTTCCACCTGCTGCGAGCGGAACTGAAGCCTCTTGGGAATCCTCACAGCTTGGCTATTTCCACGGCGAAAGACCTTAGTGATGGCCATGCAAAAAGTATGTGCGAAGTGTAAATACAGTGCAAGGGGCGAGAAACAAGGGAATCGCCTGCGGACTCCGAAACAAAAAGGGCGGGGAACCGTTCTCCCCGCCCTTGAGCTTGCCCCGACGTTGTCGGGACTCGCGCAAAATGCTTGCTGCCTACTGCCTTCTGCTCACTGCCTACTTGCAATAGGTCAGCGACCTCTGCTGTCAACTGTCGACTGCCAACTGTTGACTCTCAACTGCCCTTGTCGCTGCCTACTGCCTTCTGCTTACTGCCTAAATGCAATAGGTCAGCAACCTCTGCTGTCGACTGTCAACTGTTGACTGTCAACTGTTCTTAGTACATCCCGCCGCCCATGCCGCCTCCCCCAGGGGGCATCGGGTGCTTCTCTTCCTTTTCCGGGATCTCACTGACCAGCGCCTCGGTGGTAAGCATGAGTGAGGCGATGGAAGCAGCGTTCTGGAGCGCCGTGCGGGCGACCTTTGTCGGGTCGATGACGCCTGCCTCGACGAGATCACCGTAGGTTTCGGCCTGAGCGTCAAAGCCGAAGTTGGCATTGGAATTGGCGCGGACTTTCTCCACGACCACGGCGCCTTCCTCCCCGGCGTTCTGGACGATCAGTCGCAGCGGCTCTTCGAGAGCGCGCTTAACGATATTAATGCCGATCTGCTCATCACCCTCGGCCTTGAGTTTATCGAGCGCCGGGATGCTGCGGACCAGAGCCACGCCGCCGCCTGGAACGATACCCTCCTCCACGGCAGCTTTGGTGGCGTGCATGGCGTCCTCGACGCGCGCCTTCTTCTCTTTCATCTCGGACTCGGTTGCTGCACCAACCTTGATTTGGGCCACGCCGCCCACCAACTTGGCTAGCCGCTCTTGCAGCTTCTCGCGGTCGTAGTCGGAAGTGGTGTCTTCGATTTGCGTGCGAATCTGTTTTACGCGGCCCTCGATCGCGGAGCTCTTTCCATAACCCTCCACGATGGTGGTGTTGTCCTTGTCGACGGTGATCTTCTTGGCCCGGCCAAGGTCCTCGAGCCGTACGTTCTCGAGCTTGATGCCCAAGTCTTCCGTGATCGCCTTGCCGCCCGTTAGGATGGCGATATCCTCCAGCATCGCCTTGCGCCGATCACCAAAGCCAGGGGCCTTGACGGCGGAGCAGTGCAGCGTTCCACGCAGCTTGTTGACCACCAGGGTGGCCAGCGCCTCGCCCTCGACTTCCTCCGCCACGATCAGCAGCGGCTTGCCGGACTTGGCAATCTGCTCCAGCAAGGGTAGGAGGTCTTTCATCGAGCTGATCTTCTTTTCATGAATGAGGACGTAGGGGTCCTCCAGGACGCACTCCATCCGGTCCGGATCGGTCACGAAGTACGGTGACAGATATCCGCGGTCGAACTGCATTCCCTCGACCACTTCCAGCGCCGTTTCCATAGTCTTGGCTTCCTCGACCGTGATGACGCCATCCTTGCCGACCTTCTTCATGGCTGCCGCGATGATTTCCCCGATGTCGATGTCGTTATTGGCAGAAACCGCGCCGACCTGCGCGATCATGGCGCCCTCGACGGGCTTGGACAGCTTCTCGAGCTCACCCTTCACGTGCTTCTTCGAGCCGTCCTTTTGAACTTCCTCGTACCCGCAGACCTGACGCACGGCCATCTCGATCCCCCGCTTGATAGCCATGGGGTTGGCGCCCGCCGCCACGGTCTTCACGCCCTCGCGGAAAATCGCCTGAGCCAAAACCGTCGCTGTCGTGGTGCCGTCGCCGGCCACATCGGAGGTCTTGGACGCCACCTCACGCACCATCTGAGCGCCCATGTTCTCCAACGGATCTTGCAACTCGATTTCCTTGGCCACGGTCACACCGTCTTTGGTGGACGTGGGGGAACCGAACTTCTTATCGAGAACCACGTTGCGACCCCTTGGGCCCAACGTGACTTTTACCGCGTCCGCCAGCTTGTTCACACCCCGCAGAATAGCCTGGCGGCTATCTTCTCCAAGTACAATCTGTTTTGCATTTGCCATCTTTAACTCCCTCCAAATTTTTTGGCTCCGTCCTGCTTCTCGGCAGGTAGCGGACCTTATCGAGCCCCTATTTGCTTCAGCGGCTCGTCGTGCCTTGCGGCATGCCGTAGCCCGCCATTAGACCTGTTCATTTCTTCCCGGCAGCGGCAGATTGTTTTGCCGATTCAATGATTCCAAGCACCTCGTCTTCACGGATGATCAGGTGCTCCACATCGTCGATCTTGATTTCGGTGCCGGAATACTTTCCGAAAAGGATTCGGTCTCCCGCCTTCACGTCGAGAGGAATGACCTTGCCTTCCTCGGTCTTCTTCCCGCCGCCGACAGCGATTACTTCACCCTCCTGCGGTTTTTCCTTGGCTGTGTCGGGGATGATGATCCCACCTTTCACAGTTTCTTTCTCTTCCACTCGCTTGATCAGAATCCGATCGTGAAGGGGCTTTACCTTCATATTTGAATCTCCTCTCATCTACAAATGTTTGTGATCCCTGAATTCCAAAAAACCCATCATGGTCACCCAAGCTTCAGACCTTGCGTCGCAGCGTCATCCCCGCTTGGTCCCTCGGGGAGCCTGCCGCCGGGTCCTCTCAGTTAAGTCTGCCAGCACTTGAGTGAACCGAGTGCTAAATTAGCCTTTTTGGGGGGATTTGTCAAGGGCCAATTTACCGCCAATTAGCACTCTGTCCAAGAGAGTGCTAATTCGAGGTTCTGCTTCTACCGGGGCGGAGAAAAGGCCACTCCCCTTGAGGAACACTTTGTCAGCGAATTCGTGGGCTCACGACGCCAGTATTCAATGAGGACTGAAAAACTTGACTCGCTAGGACATTCTGTCGCTATTCTCTTGCCCACGGCAGAGACCTTATGGACGTTCTGAGGTCGTAGCGGCCAGTTTACCTCTTCAACTAACGGCGTAAAGTCGCTTCTACAGCAAACTCAGTCACCGCCTCATAGGTTGAGCAGTTGGTAACGCAGCGCAGATGCCTTATAATTGCCGCAATGATGCAACTTTTGACAGCGTCTTACGAAAGACTGAGGCCTTCCAGCGTCTGGTATGCGCTAGGAGTAGTGTTCCTGATCCTGTGTATGGGTTTTGGAGGATCGACAGCCAGGGCTGAGGGGCGGCATTGGCTGCAAGCGACCCAAGATACTCCTCAGGACCAACAAGACCGATCTGAAAGTCCAAACGGGGACGATGCCCAGAATACGGCGGGCCAGAAGAGTCCGGACGGTGAGGACGGGCAAGCTGGCACAGGCTCTGAGCCAACCGACACTTCTGTGGCTGACCAAGAGGGCGCAGAACTTGCTGCGATTCAGAACCTCGCGGGGAGCGTTTCCGTCCCTGATCTCGGCGCGCTCGGCCTGGCTTTTGGCACGAGTGTGAAGAAGCAAGATGAAGCCTCAAGTGAATCTCTGCCCGTTGAGCTTATCGAATTGGGCGACGTGGATCGCGACGGGATTTCAGAGGTCGCTGTGAAATTGCAGATCGCCGAAGCGAACCAGCAGGACACCGAGACGGAGGCGTTGCGTGCTTCTTCGCGCGGACTTTATTTGCTCTGCTGGGATGGCAGCCACTGGAAGGTCTCGCGCCTTGTGGCCTTCGCGGAGAATCTCGAATTCAAGCTCGTCCGCCTCGGAAAAAGCACGGGTCTTGGCATTGCCGTGGTAAATCTGATGGGGGAAGAGGCAGTACCTTACCCTGCGATATTTCAGGTGCGCGAACATGAGGCCGCCTTGCTCTGGGACAGCCGGGGAGGGGACGACCGTTACAATGTCCTCGCGCAGGGCCAAATTGAGTTTCGGGATGACCCGAAGCTCGATCGGACAGACATGATCGTAAGCGGACGGGCAGACCCCGGACTCTTGGAATTCCAGCGAGGAGGCCGGCGCGGTTTCAGTGAGAGATGCGTTTATCACTGGGACGGGCAAGCCTACGTCCCTGGCCAGACGGAGTATGCAGCCGGCCCTGATTACACGCTATACCGCTTCATAGCTGCGCTGCACTTGCACGATTTTCGGGCCGCCTACACCTTGATTGATCCTGGCAGATTCCTGAAAACAGATACACCGAGCCTGGAGAAGTTCCGGAAGGTGGTTGAAGAAACGTGGCCGGAATTCTTGGACGACCAGATTTTCCAGGCGCGAGAGGCCGAGAGCGGCTCGCCCGACGCACTTGCGTTTGAGCTTCCCGAGAAGCATTATGTCTACCGGCCCACGCTGAGTGATGACGGCAGATTCCTGTTGATCGACCTGGAGCGCAAGGTCGAAATGGCGGCCGCGGACTCGACCCAAACTATCCCATGAGCAAGCCGTGCCGATTCAAAGAGGTTTCGGGCTTTGTGCTCGCGGGGGGAGCGAGCCGGCGCCTGGGATTGGACAAAGCGAAGTTGCTCCTCGGCTCGGAGAGGATGGTGGACCGGCAGATTCGCCTGCTCCGTACCATTTGCAGTTCGGTATCGATCGTTGGGCCTCCCGATAATTTTCCCGACACAGAGGTTCAGGTTTACGAGGATGAGATCCCGGGCAAGGGGCCGCTGGGTGGCATTCATACCGGGTTGAGAAGGTCGCGTACGGAGTTTAGCTTATTTGTGAGCTGTGACATGCCCTTCATGGAGGCCAGATTTCTACGCTACCTCTGCGGACAGGCGTTGGAGGGCCGCGCCCCGGTGACGATTCCCCCACCTTGGGCGAACGGGCGGTACCCACTTTGCGCGATATTGCGACGGCGCGTGCGCTCGGCTATCCGTCGCAGCCTTGCCTCGGGGCAGAATAAAGTGGGTCGATTTTTCTCAAAGTCGCAGCGGCGGACCATCAGCAAAGCCGAGTTTGCGCGTGCAGGATTCTCCCCTCGCATTTTCTATAATGTAAATACGCCTGAAGAATATGAGAACGCTCGACGACAATTCGAGGGCCTCAACGATCAAGTCAAAGACGATAATTAGCCAAAAGCCCACGGGGCCGGACTCCCCGTATTTTCAGTTTGTCCACGTTTACAAAGCGTTTGATGAACAGCCGGTGCTGGAGGACGTAAGTTTTGAAGTGCGCCGGGGGGAGATGGTGGTCGTGCTGGGGAAAAGCGGGGTGGGGAAGAGTGTAACCCTGAAGCACATCCTCGGCTTTCTGCAGCCGGACTCAGGACAGGTCTTCGTTGGTGGTCTGGACGTTTCGAAGATGAGCGAGGAAGAGTTGATTGACGTCCGGCGTCGAGTGACCATGGTTTTTCAATCGGGGGCGCTATTCGATTCGCTGACGGTAGGCGAGAATGTCGCTTATCC
This sequence comes from uncultured Acidobacteriota bacterium, assembly GCA_963765485.1. GTDB lineage: Bacteria > Acidobacteriota > Terriglobia > UBA7540 > UBA7540 > CAVROP01. Next base: position 117,663 of record CAVXWN010000018.1, read on the forward strand.
TCTGCGGGAACGAGCGGAACGCGGGTTGGCGCTTGATGAAGATGGGATTCAGGCACTGGTTGGCGAACTCTTGGCGATGGTGGAATTGGATGGCGTCCGCGATCTCATGCCTTCTGACCTGAGCACCGGCATGAAGCGCGCCGTAGCCATCGCGCGGGCTCTTGCCGCCGCGCCGGAAGCGGTCCTTTACGACGAGCCGACGACCATGGTGGACCCGCTGATGGCGCTGACCATTTCTGAGCTGATTCTGAAGCTGAAGCGCCAGAAGGGCCTCACTTCGGTGGTCGTGACTCACGATATGAAACTGGCGCGCAAGCTGGCTGACAGGGTTGTGTTCCTAGTCGATGGGCGGGTGGCGTTTTTCGGGGCAGTCAGTGATCTGGACACCTCGCCAGAACCGATTGTGCAAGATTTCATTCGGCTCGACGAGGTCTCGTTCCTGAGGGACAGTCGACAGTCAACAGTCGAGAGTAAGAATTCGTGTGATTAACCCCCTCTCCCTCTTGGGGGAGAGGGGGGACCGCGACGGCGCTTTCATCAGCCGGCGCCGGACGGGCCTACGCCCGCCGAAGGGACAGCCGGCAGCCGCTGACGATTGGCGCTTCGGTCCGCAGACGGGTGAGGAAGCCCTGACCTGGATCGGTTACCTCATCAGACGAGGTCTTCATGTGGACTGTCGACTCTCGACTGTCAACTGTCAGGTCTGAGACATGAAGGAGACTCAAATATGCTGGTCGTAAACCGACACGAGGTCGAAAGCCTGCTGGACTTGGACTGCCTGGTGGAGGCGCTCGGCCCGGCGATGGTCGCGCTGAGCGCCGGTCGGGTCTCCATGCCGCCGCGCGTGGTGGCGCAGGTTCGCGAGCGAGAAGGCCTGCTGGCCGCCATGCCCGCTTTTCTGGGTTCCACGCAAATTCTCGCGACCAAATTAGTGAGTGTTTTCCCGAAAAACGCCGAGCTGGGATTGCCGAGCCATCAAGCCGTGATTCTGGTTTTCGACGCGCACACGGGCTCGCCGCGCGCCATGCTGGACGGCACGGCGATTACAGCCATGCGAACTGCCGCGGGCTCAGCGCTGGCGACAAAGCTACTGGCGCGCCCCGAGGCGCGCATCCTGGCGATTGTGGGGACGGGAGTCCAGGCGCACGCGCACGCCAATGCCATCCCGCGGGTGCGAGCCATCAAAGAGATCCGAGTAGTGGGCGTCGATCGTGCCCAAGGGGCCGCCATGGCAGAGGAAATCGCGCGTGGGCTGGGGATCCCAGCCAAAGCCTCCGAAGCAGGGAAGGAAGCCTTTGCGGGCGTCGACGTCATTTGCGCCACGACACACTCCGCTGAGCCGGTTGTAAAGGGCGAGTGGCTCGAACCGGGCGTGCACGTCAACTCCGTGGGGCTAAACGCGAATGGCCGGGAGTTGGACGGCGAGGCGGTAAGGCGAGCGTTGGTGGTGGTGGAAACTCGCGCGGCAGCGCTTGCGCCGCCCCCCTCCGGCTCAAACGATCTGCGCTGGGCAATCCGTGACGGCTTGATCGGGGAAGAGCACATTCATGCGGAGATCGGCGAGCTGATTTCAGGCGCGCGACCGGGACGAACCTCGCCAGATCAGATCACGCTCTATAAGTCAGTGGGCGTCGCGGTGCAGGACGCCGTCGCAGCCCAGTTGGTTCTCGAGGCAGCCGAGCAGCGAGGAGTGGGCAGAGAAGTGTCCCTCTGAAACTGGAAAATCGAAATTCGAAAATGGAAAATCGAAGCTCAAAAGTGGAGGCTTGTAGGCTGTCATTCTGAGCGAAGCGAAGAATCCCTGTAGTTGAAAGTTCCGGTACTGCGGAGATTCTTCTCCCGCGACTGCGGGATCAGAATGACAGCGCGTCGGGGATCTTGAATTTCAAGTAACCGATCCCCATTATCTAGTTTCGATTTTCCATTTTCTAATTTCCGGTTTCCGTACCTTGCGGGATGAAATCCAAAACCACCATGACGCTTGACCGCGTCCTTTCGCGGTTTGGCCTGGCGTCGCGTGCAGCCGCGCGGGAAGCTATTCTTGCCGGGCGGCTGAAAGTGAACGGCAAGGTGGTGCGCGACCCGGACCTCTGGGTGCGCCCGGACCAGGCAACCCTGCATCTTGACGGCCAGCGCTTGAAGCCTGCGCGCAAGACCTACCTGCTCTTCTACAAACCTAAAGGTGTTATCACCAGTCATGGTGATCCTGCGGGGCGCAAGACCGTGTACGAGTATCTTGGGGGCATCGGGAAGTGGGTGTCGCCAGTGGGACGGTTGGATAAGGACACCTCCGGCCTTTTGCTCCTGACCAACGATACTGAGTTTGCTGACTATGTCACCAGCCCCGACAGCAAAGTTCCCAAAACTTACCTCGTGAAGGTCAGCGGAATCCTAAGCGAGGAGACCGTCGCCAGGCTGAATGCCGGGGTTGAGATGAAGAAAGGCGATTGGGCACGCCCCGTCAGCGTGCGGCGCATCGAAGACCGCGGTAAATACACAAGGCTGGAGGTCGTGCTGGCCGAGGGGAAAAACCGAGAGGTCCGGCGCATGATCGAAGCGGTGGGATTCAAGGTCCTGAAATTGGTCCGCACGTGCCTTGGCCCACTGACATTAGCCGGATTGGAAGTTGGGAAGTGGCGCCAACTGAAGCCCAGCGAAGTGGCGGCGCTCCGAAAGTCTCCGGCAAGCGTCAGGAAAGACAACAACGGATTGACCCCAGTTTGACCAGGACTCCTCCCTTGGGATAGAAGGGATGTCCTATGAAGAAAGCGCATTACCATTTCAACGTCGTGCTCCGGCCTGAGCCCGAGGGCGGATTCACAGCGCTGGTGCCCGCTCTCCCCGGCTGTGTAACCTATGGGCGAACACTAGCCGAAGCGAGAGAAATGGCCAAGGACGCCGTATGCGGCTATATCGAGAGCCTCAATAAACACGGAGAGCCAGTCCCGACTGACGACGAAACGCTGGTTACCTCCCTCGACCGCGAGTATGCCCTAGCTGCCTCCCGCTAAGCCACGCGTTCTCGTCCATTGCCTCTGATGAGCAAGCCAGACGCTGTCGAGTTCGAAGCCGTGCTCCTCCGCATCAAGTCCCAGGCAGCAGGCGGGGTGCTGCGGATCACGCAGCATGCGCAGCAGGAGATGGTCGAAGAGGACATCAGCCTGGACGAAGTCTTGGAGGCGATCCGGCAGGGAGAAATTCTGGAGCACTACCCTGAACACCGGCGCGGCGCATGCTGTTTGGTGCACGGACTGACTGACAAAGGCCGCCCGCTCCACATCGTTTGCACAACCGCGCAGCCGATGCTAATCTTGATTACGGCGTACGAACCCCGCCCACCGAAGTGGCGAACGCCTCGGGAAAGGAGAAGCCAACCTTGAAATGCTCGATTGCAGGATGCCCAGGCACGTATGAAGCGCGAACGGTCGTCCATACCGTGAAACACCGCGGCGAGGTCGTCGTGATCGATCACGTTCCCGCCGAGGTATGCAACGTTTGCGGGGACGTTCTGCTGACGCTCGAAACCGTACGCCGGATTGAAGCCCTTCTCACTGCCACTCCCCCACCCCTTCGCACCGTCCCGTTGTACGAGTTCGCCTGACTGTCTACCTTGCCCCACTCCCTGAATCGCACTACGCAACCCAGGTCTTCCTCGTCGTTGCTCGTCACCGCCTTCTGGGTTGCGCCGCCGCACTCGCCCCATGGTGTGCTCTGTAGACGCCGCGAGCGTGGATCGGATCATCTGTGCCATCTTTAACGGTTTCAATGAACAGCGGCGGAATCGGACCCTCCGCCTATTTACACAAGCAGCTTGATATCACCTGCGTGACTTTTGACGTTGCACCGCAAGAAAAGTGGTTGTCTAATTAGATTGGCCTTTCGCTCCCCTGGAGACCATCATGACCGACCATTCGACTGAGAAGCCCACAGCCTTCGTCATCATGCCCTTCGGTGAGGGATTCGACGAAATCTACAATCTGTTCCTCGTCGAGACGCTGTCCGAAGCTGGCTACGAGGTTTTGCGCGCCGATGACATCCGTAGTTGCCAGAATATCTTGAAGGACATTGTCCGCGGAATTGCTGATAGCCAATTGGTCGTTGCAGATCTCACCGACTCCAACCCGAATGTCTACTACGAGCTCGGACTTGCACACGCGCTCAGCAAACCGGTTTTGCTCCTTACTCAGGACGTCAATGAGCTGCCATTTGATCTTCGATCATAGCGAGTCCTCTCGTACAAGACGCACTTTGCAGACGTCGCCAGAGCTCGCAAGCAGCTCCTTGATCTGGCGAAGGGAGCGCTGACCGGAGAAACTCCCTTTGGCAGCCCCATAAGCGACTTCGTCGTAGGTAGCCCGAAGGTACATGTACCACCAGCAGTCCCTCGCGAAGTCCAGGGCGAAGCAGGATTTCTGGATCATCTCGTTGATTTGGAGGAAGGGTTCCAGCACCTCGGCGAGATCGTGAGCCTCTTTTCGCCAGGAAACAGAATCTATAGGCGAGAGCACGGCAGCGGTCACGCGGGGTTTCGAATCAATGGTGCAGAATCCTGACAGAGGCACAGCCCGGCAGGTGCGTACTCTTGTCATGGGTCTGGCACAGCGCCTCACAGACTACGCTCGCTCTGTCGCAGCGAAGAACGAAGCCTACGCCGAGCAGTTAGTCAACGTCAGGACCGCGCTCGAATCCGTGGTCCGAGCACAGAACCCCCGAACGCAAGAGGAGCGAAACCAACTTCGGGAGTTCCTCGAAATGCTTAACTCCCTAGAACAGGGCGCTCGTACCGGTCTTGCGTCGATCACCACATTGGCAGAGACGATTCGATCCACCCCCTCAGCGGAACGCACTTACAACCGTGCGAGGGATCGCGTAGTCACGGGGCTCCAGGCATTTGCCGGGAACGTCGAGCAGACGGTGTCGGTGGTATCCCGAGCGCGAGAGATCGGTCAAACGAAGCTCTCGGATAGCACAGGAGCTGGCTATCAAGGCACCTCAGTTCTCAGCGCAGAGCCGGAAACCCCCCGCTAGGGCAGGACGGAGGTCCGCGCTACGCTGTGAGTGCCAAATGACCCGATGCTGTGATCCGCAAATCCCAGACGTCAGACCGCCATGCCTCTGCCACCCGCGTCCAAGGGTGCAGGAAGGTCAAAAGGTTGGACCTCGAGTGCCAGCTCGTGGACCGACACGAACTTCAGGGCATACATGCCGAGCGCTCGCGCGGCCTCCACATTCTCATCTCGATCGTCAATGAAGAGGCATTCTTCGGGCTGTGAGTGCAGAGCTTCCAGGCAAGCATGGTAAATCGCGGCGCCGGGCTTGGCGAGTTGCACTTCTGCGGAAAAGCACACATGGTCGAAATCCCTGAACCAGGGAGCGTATTGCCGCATGTACCTTGAGATTTCGATAGGCATATTTGAAAGGATCGCGATCTTCAGGCCGCCTCTTTTCAGTGCCCGGGTCCAATCCATCATAACGGAGTTCGCATGCATCCAGATTGCAATGTCGTTGGCGATGAGACTGTCGATTTGGTCCAGTGTAAGTTCCCTGCCGGTCGCTCTTGCAATGCGCCGCCAATAAGTAGGACCGTCAATACTCCCCCGGTCATAGTCGGCGCGATTGCTCCAATAAACCTTCTCGAATGGGTTCCGATCGATCCCTGATAGCGCCGCCGCTCTTTGATAGTCGGAAGGTTGCGGAGGAAAGCTCAGGACATGGCCGTAGTCGAGGATTACAGTGTTTATTCTCATGCTCGTTTGTTCATCTAGGATTCAAAAAGTGATTCCACGAACTCGCGCGGGTCGAAGGGGAGAAGATCGTCCACTTTCTCGCCGACGCCGACAAACCGGATTGGCAGGCCGAGCTCGCGCGCGATGGCAATCACCACCCCGCCTTTAGCGGTGCCGTCGAGCTTGGTCAGAATGATGCCGGTGGCTCCGCCGTGTTCGATGAACTGGCGAGCCTGTGCAAGGCCGTTCTGGCCGGTGGTGGCATCGATGACCAGCAGGACCTCGTGCGGAGCGTTGGGAATTTCGCGCGCGGCGATGCGGCACATCTTCTCGAGCTCGGCCATCAGGTTGTACTTGGTGTGGAGCCGGCCGGCAGTGTCCACAATCACCATGTCGCAAGGCCGGATTCGAGCGGCGGTCAGTGCGTCGAACAGCACGGCGGCCGGATCGGCGCCGGACTTCTGCTTGATGATGGGGAGGTTAAGCCTGCCCGCCCATATTTCGAGCTGTTCCGTCGCGGCCGCGCGGAAGGTGTCCGCCGCGCACAGCAGCACCTTGCGGTTCTGCTGCAGGTGGAGGTTCGCGAGCTTTGCGATACTCGTTGTCTTGCCCACGCCGTTGACTCCCACCACGAAAACAATGGCGGGCATGCCTGCAGGTGGTTGCCTGCCGGCACGAGCAGTGGCTCGGCGCTCGCCAGTGGGATCTTCGAGTATTTTCAGGATTTCCTGCTCGACTGCAGCTCGAAGTTGGCGGGGCTCAGTGAGCTTCCTATAGCTTACCTGCTCACGCAGGCGGTCGAGAATCTCGCTCGTCGTCTTCACACCCAAGTCAGCAGTAATAAGCGTGGCCTCGAGATCATCGAGAACGGACTGGTCGACCGTCTGTTTCCCTTCCACAATTTCCTCGATGCGCTCCACCAGTTGCGCCTTCGTGGAAGCAACCGCCTGCTTGAGGCGATCGAAAAGACCAGGCTTTTTCTCTTTTTCACTCGATCCGAAGAGAGTCAGAGGCATAGATTTCCATTCTATCTTGAAGCGCGGAAGAGAGGGGAAAGAAATGCAAATTCAGTAGTGGGTCAGTGTGATGTAGAGGAGGCTGTACGCCGCCTGTTGGCGATCCCGCAGACGCGGGATCGCCGCTACAATATCAAACTGTGCCACTACCGCAAATACAGTGTCCGGACAGTGGAGATAAGTGACCGCTGACAATGTCACTGGCAACGGACTTGCGTCCTCTTCTGGTAGAATACCGTTCCGTCGTGATTGAGCAGAAATCCATCCTCGTCACCGCCGGCATCGTAATAGATGGCGATTACATTTTGATCTGCCAGCGGCACCATTCTGACGCTTACGGTATGCAATGGGAGTTTCCCGGGGGCAAGGTCGAAGACGGTGAAGAGTTGAAAGCCTCCCTTCGCCGCGAACTCGCCGAGGAACTCACGATCGAGGCGGACATAGGCGAAGAAGTATTCCGCGTGCGTCACCGGTACCCCGATCGGGACGTCGAAGTGGTCTTTTTTGCGGTCCGAAGCTTTCGTGGGACGGTCTGCAATCGGGTGTTCGAGGCCGTCGAGTGGGTCCGGCGAGCCAAACTTTCTGAATTCAACTTCCTTGAGGCGGACCGCGAATTGGTCCGGCGAATATCAAATGCTGAAATCGTTTGACAGTTTTCTGACTCAGCACGCTAGAGACCGGCTGCGCGGCGCTTTCCCAATCAAAGGCATGGGGAGGCCCGACGCTGCAGCTTCGGGGCCAGATGGGTCATGGTCTTGTGTCTTCCGCATTCTGCTTTCTGCCTTCTGCTTTCTATGGTTCCTCTTGTTTCCCCTTTCCTCACAAGCCCAAGTTGAAACCGTGGAGAGCACCGAGCCGGCCCATAACTTGTGGCTCAGTCATGGTCGTATTGAAGGGCACCTTGCTTTGCGCTACTCCCCGGCCGGAGCTTTTTCGCCAGACAGTTCAACTCTGGCAGTGGCAAACGAAGAGAAGATCGTTTTGGTGGGGGTGCGGGATGCCGGCATTCAAAAGGTTCTCAAGCCCCACATGGCAGATATCACCGACCTGAACATTCAATCCGCAAATTTCTTGGCTATGAACCAACTGTTCCTGTTGGGGAACGGCGTGTTCTCCGGTAAAGGCAAGGGGGGATCAACACCACTCCTCGCGCTGCAATGGGACACCATCGAAGACCGACTTACCGGCAAGGTGGACGCAGTGGGGCAGGGCGGGGGATTTGGTCCGATTCTTTATTTTCCTCGCATCGGGTACCTGGTAATTTACAAGGAGGGGAATTTCGATGTTTGGGATCCCCGCTCCGGCCGTGGGGGCAGACTCTCTATCCCGGATTTGACTCAAACGCCAAATGTATTTTCGTTTTCTCCAGATGGCCATTGGCTTCTCCTGGCACAGGTCGCAATGAGTTCCACCCCGGATCCCATAGTGGTCGAAGCGAAGCTGCACCGGTTCGTGGACAGCCTGCGCGGACACGAGGGACCCGTGCTCAACATCTCCTTTTCGCGGGATAGCACCAAGCTGGTAACGGCCTGCCAGGATGGCAAGTTGCGAATCTTTTCGGTGCCCGGCTGGAAGCTGCTGCAAACACTCACTGGACACCAGGGGCCTGTTCATTGGGCGGAGTTCTCTCCAGACGGTAAATGGCTGGTTTCCGCCGGTGAGGACAAGACGGTGCGGGTGTGGTCCGTAGAAGATGGCAGATTGCAACATACCATGACGGAGAGTAAGGACCCCTTACTCACGGCAACTTTTTCTCCCGATGGTGAGTATGTGGCGGCGTCCTCCGAGAGCGCGGTGTTCCTGTGGAAGCGAATCGCCGGTGGGCAGTAGGCAGCAAGTCACGGCAATGCGCTTCCCTGCAAATGAGGTCAGTTGGAGGGTTAAGGCTTGTCCTACCCTGATCAAGGGCAGCATAGCAGTCAGGGTACGGCAGGCCGCCCCCCTACATTGAGATGCTTGGACCCACGACCAGCCTATCCTCCAACTTGTGCTAAAATTCTCTGTGACAGAAATGGTCAGGTTAGTGCGTGGTAGCGCAGAACGGGCAGATCTATGACTAAAGTTGGAATGGTCAGCCTCGGTTGCCCGAAGAATCTTGTGGACAGCGAGGTGATGTTGGGTATTCTGGCTCGCCAGGGCTACGAGTTGACTTCGCAAGCTGAGGAAGCCGAGGTCATCGTGGTCAACACCTGTGCTTTCATCGAGCCTGCGAAGCGCGAATCCATTGACACCATACTGGAAATGGCCGAATACAAGAAGTCCGGCGCCGCCAGAAAGCTGGTAGTAGCTGGCTGTCTGGTGGAGCGATACCGACAGGAAATCCTGAAAGACATTCCGGAAGTGGACTTTGTTATCGGGACCAACGAACTCGAGCGGGTCCTTGAAGCTTGCGCGGAGGACAGTCGGGAGCGCAGCCTCGAGGGATCCGCTCTGCCGTACCTTTACCACGAACTCACGCCCCGAGTCCTGGCTACTCCCTCCTATTCCGCCTATCTGAAGATCGCTGAAGGTTGTGACCATCCTTGTTCATTCTGTGTAATTCCGCAGATGCGAGGCGGGTATCGTTCCCGAAAGTTCGCGTCGGTTGTGCGCGAAGCGGAAAACCTGGCCCGGCAAGGCGTTAGAGAGCTGACCATCGTCGGCCAGGATACGACGAGTTACGGCGCGGATCTCGGGCTCCGCGACGGATTGGCGCGACTTTTGTGCGAACTCGGCAAGATACCAGAGCTTGTCTGGGTGCGGTTTCTCTATTGCTATCCCAACGGTTTGAGCGACGCGCTGATTGCGGCCGTGGCGGAAACGGCGAAGGTGGCGAAATATATCGACGTCCCGCTTCAGCACGCGAGCGCGCGCGTGCTGAAGTTGATGCGGCGGGGTTCCAGCGGCGAACATTTCCTGCGAAGAATCGAAAGAATTCGAGCGGCGATACCGGACGTCACACTACGGACATCTTTTATCGTCGGCTTCCCGGGTGAAACGGAAGATGACTTCAAGCTTTTGCTGGACTTTGTCGAGGCAGCACAGTTCGACCATTTGGGTGTATTCCTTTATTCGAACGAAGAAACAAGCTCGAGCTATGAGCTGCCCGGCCAGGTTCCGGCGGCTGTTGCGGGCCGTCGCAAGCGGAAACTCATGGCCTTGCAGCGCAGGATTTCACGACGCAAGCTCCGGCAGCGAGTCGGCCGCTCCTGGCCGGTCCTTGTGGAAGGCCGCTCCCCAGAAACAGAATTGCTCTTCCAGGGCAGACTGGAATCGCAAGCCCCTGGCATTGATGGTCAGGTGTTGATCAACGATTTTGAAGGGGCGGAACCCAGAGCGGGGGAATTCCGCTGGGCCACCATCACCGCAGCGGGGGACTACGATCTGGTATCGCGCCTGGAGGCACGAACCTTTGCCGAGCGGGTGGTCCCGAGCTCGCCCGCCGCCGGGTCGCGGCTGGTCCAGATTCAACCGCCGGCACTGCTAGCTTCCGCTTGATCCTTGGCCATGCGATGTCCCATTTGCCGCAAAGAGGTTCCCGGGGCGGGTAACTCTTATCGGCCCTTCTGCAGCGAGCGTTGCAAACTGATCGATTTGGACCATTGGCTATCTGAACGCTATCGAATTTCCACACGGGTGGAAAGCCAGGACGAGGACGACCCTGCCGGAGAAACGGGGCCAGACGACGAGGGGGACAGTGGTTAAAGAACGCCGAGGTCTCTCTCTCTGGATGGCGACCGGTTTGGGGTCTGGCTACTGTCCCGTTGCGCCGGGAACGGCCGGATCGGCAGTCGGCCTGGCTCTGGTAATTGCGCTTCGCCAGACATCATTCGGACCTCTGCGGTTGACCGTGTCGTTGGCGCTCCTCGCGGGGCTGCTCTTCGTTGTGGGAGTCTGGTCGGCAGGGAAAGCAGAGAAGGCATTTGGACGGGTTGACCCAGGGCAGGTGGTGATTGATGAGATTCTCGGCCAGATTATTACTTTCGTCGCAACACCCCGGGTCCATTGGGCTTGGTTGATCGTCGGTTTCATTCTGTTCCGGGTCTTCGACGTCACAAAACCTTTTCCGGCACGGCGGGCTGAGCGATTTCCCGGTGGCTGGGGTATCATGTTGGATGACATAGTCGCGGGTTTTTATAGCTTAGTTGTGCTGGTAGCTCTGGGACACTTCATCAAATGAGCTTGTGGAAGAAGTCAGACAAACCCGATCCCACTTCTGCAGGGAAAGGACCCACCACGGATAAGCCGTTGATAGAACGCGTGACTCCGCGTGCTGCGATTGCCGGCGGTGAAATCTCCATCTTGGGCCGGGCACTTACGCGAAACGGTCACGGCAGGCCCCAAGTCCGGTTTGGCGATCAGCCCGGAAGCCTGCTTCTCAGCTCTCCCGACCGGCTTGTGGTGCGCGTTCCCGAAGGCGTATCCAGCGGTGACGTAACTGTGGACACCGGAGTTGGGGTCAGTGCGCCTGCCTCTGTAGCGGTGGGAGTCACGATCGCTGAAAACCTGCACCCCGTTGCCAGTCCTGCCATCGATGCCGCTGGCAACACTTTCACCACTTTCAGCGGCAGCCGTGGACAGAAGGTTCCCGTTTCCGTGTTCAAGGTCGACCAGCACCGGGCTGTTCACCCCTTCCTCAACGATCTGGTGAATCCTACGGGGTTGGCCTTCGATCGCGCCGGTTTTATTTATATCTCCAGCCGGATGGAAGGGGCGATTTACAAGGTAAGTCCGGACGGCCACCGCGAGATCTATGCTGAGGGCATGGGAGTTGCCACTGGCATTGCGTTCGATAGGGACGAGAACTTGTATGTAGGCGACCGGACGGGCACTGTATTCAAGATCAGTCGTGACCGCCAGATTTTTGTCTTTGCGACAATCGAGCCCAGCATGGCGGCATATCATCTGGCCTTTGGCCTTGACAGTAACCTTTACCTTACTGGTCCGACCGTTTCCAGCTTCGACCACGTGTTCCGCATTTCCCCAGCCGGCGAAGTGACTTCATTCTACCGCGGCCTGGGACGTCCCCAAGGATTGGCCTTTGATGTGGACGGCAACCTTTACGTCGCGGCATCGCTGGCCGGGCAGCGAGGGATTGTGGGCATCACGCCAGACGCCAAAGTCGAGCGTGTTGTGTCGGGTTACGGTATTGTGGGCCTGGCGTTCACCCGCCACCGGTCAATGATTGTCGCCACAAGCAATTCCTTGATCGAATTGCCCGTTGGCATCGAGGGCAAGCCCCTAATTTGGTGACGAGTGACGAGTGACAACAAATCAGAAGTCAGAAATTAGAAATCAGAAGACACAGGGTAAAGCCGCTGGAGTTGCCTATGAGGGAGTCGGTCGCTGTAGATTGCTGATGGCGCATTTAGGACGGTTCCAGGGCCACCCGGCCTCTGTACGTCCCTCATTGGATGGCTGCTTCTGACTCCTGACTTCTGACTTCTAATTTCTGACCTCTGATTTTCCTTCTGCCATGGATGCTGAAATCATTGCCGTCGGCTCGGAGCTATTGACTCCTCTTTACCAGGACACCAATTCTCTCTTTCTTACCGAACGGCTGAACTCGCTTGGGATCGAGGTGCGCTTCAAGACGGTCGTTGGAGACCGTGCAGATGATCTCGCGATTGCGCTCAAGGAATCGCTCTCCCGCTCTCCGTTGATCATCCTGACCGGTGGCCTTGGACCCACCGAAGATGACCTCACGCGGCACGTTGTGTCGGAGGTTCTGGGCCGGCCCTTACGCGAGGTCCCCGAAATCCGCCGGCAAATTCAGGAACGCCTCGCCCGCTTCGGGCGCTCAATGCCGGAGAATAACCTGCGGCAGGCGATGGTCCCCGAAGGGGCTACGTGGCTCGAGAACAAGAACGGCACCGCGCCCGGCCTCTGGATCGAGGACGATCACAACGTCGTGGTGCTTTTGCCGGGTCCGCCTCGCGAACTGGAGGCGATGTTTGATGCCGCCTGTGTGCCCCGGCTGGCGCGTGCTTCAACAGGGCAGAGGATTAGAACGCGGGTCTACAAGGTGGTGGGCCTTCCCGAGTCCGAAGTAGACAAACGAGCGGCCGCGATTTACAAGTCATATCAAAATCCCGTCACGACCATTTTGGCGAAGCCTGGCGTTATCGAAATTCATCTGCGTGCCCGTGCCGCGAGCGACCAGGAAGCCGATGCGATGTTGGCCGAATTGGGCGACCGGATCGAGCTTGCGTTGGGGGAATACGTTTTCTCTACGCAGGGGGAGTCGCTGGAGGAAGTCGTGGGGATTTACTTGGTGATGCGCCGGAAAACCGTGGCAGTGGCGGAGAGTTGCAGCGGCGGCCTGCTGGCTGAGAGGCTCACCCGGAATCCCGGCAGTTCCGACTTTTTCCTTGGCGGCGCAATTTGCTATAGCAACGACCTGAAAACCAGATTAGCGGGTGTGCCACGTACCCTGATTGAGGAGCATGGAGCAGTTTCTCAGCCTGTCGCCCAGGCTATGGCAGAAGGTATCCGCACACGAACGGGCGCATCCATCGGAGTTGGTATCACCGGTATCGCGGGCCCGGCTGGCGGCAGCCCTGAAAAACCTGTAGGCTTGGTTTTCATCGGTCTTGCCGACGAGCGTGGGACACAGGTTCGTGAATTTCGCTTCCCCGGTAATCGCGAAAGGGTACGGCAGTGGGCCACCCAGATGGCGCTTGAAATGATCCGCAGGAGGATCAGGGGCTAGGGGCTGGTGCGCACTTTCATCGCTATCGACTTACCGGAGAGTATCCGCGAGGCACTGAGCAGAAAGCAGGCCATGTTCCGTTCCGCCTGCCTCGACGCGCGCTGGAGCCCGCCGGAAGGCATCCATCTGACTCTTAAGTTCCTCGGCGAGATTTCCGATGCGAAGCTAAGAGAAGTATCTGCGGGCCTGAGGAATCTGGCCAGATTCGAGAGCTTTGCGGTCGGAGTGAAGGGTTTTGGCTTTTTCCCCGACGCGCGCCGGCCGAGAGTGTTCTGGGTGGGAGTGGAGGCACCGTCCAACCTCAGCCACTTGGCAGAACAAGTCGAACAGGCTATGGGCAAAATCGGATTCGCCCGCGAGGAGCGCCCCTTCCGGCCGCACCTAACGCTAGCACGGTTCAAGGTTCCGCAACCGCAGCAGGCTCTGCAATCGCTCCTCAGCCGACAGGATGAGCAGGAGTTGGGAAGCTTCGACGTCTCGGAGTTTTTCCTGTTTGAGAGTAGACTCTCGTCGCAGGGCGCAAAATACCGGAAGGTGGAACGGTTCCCGTAAATGGTCGGCCTACTCGCAACTCTGCTCGCGTACGTTCTAGGTTCGATTCCCTTCGGCTACCTCATCGTTCAGTGGCAGAAAGGGGTCGACGTGCGCATGACGGGCAGCGGCTCAATCGGCGCCACAAATGTAATGCGGAACCTCGGCACCCTGGGGTTCGTGGCCACTTTCCTTCTCGACGCCGGAAAGGGACTGCTGGCTGTGCTGCTGGCGTCGAAGATGACGTCCGCCGACTCGACTTGGGTGGCTGCAGCGGCATTTGCTGCAGTTCTCGGTCACTGCTTCCCCGTTTGGCTTAGATTTCGCGGTGGCAAAGGCGTGGCAACCGGAGTCGGCGTGTTCGTCGCCCTCGCCCCTTGGCAGGTTGTCTTAGTGCTGGCCATCTTTGCGGCCGTTGTGGGACTCTGGCGCTACATTTCGCTTGGTTCCATCGTGGCTACTGCGGCTTTCCCTGTTCTGGTCCATCTTATGACGCATCCACCGATTCAAATCGTGCTTGGCGCCACGGGGGCAGCCATAATCATCATTGCGCGCCACCATGCAAACATCGGTCGGCTGCTCAAAGGGACGGAGAACAAGTTGGGACAGAAGAAAGCAGTAGGCGGTAGGCAGTAGGCAGAAAGCAGAAAGCAGAAAGCAATGGGATCTAAATGGAGAAAGGCTGATAGCTGAAGGCTGAGGGCTGAGTGCTGAAGGCTGCGAGGTGACGACTGACGACTGACAACTGGCAACTGACCACGGACAACGGACGGCTTGACCAATGAAAAGAATTGCTGTCATCGGCGCGGGGAATTGGGGCACGGCACTGGCGGCCACGCTCGCTAAGACCAGCCATGCGGTCGCCTTGTGGGCCTATGAGCCGGAGGTCGTCGAGAGCATCCGCACCCAGCATGAAAATGCGCCTTTCATGCCGGGGTTGCGGCTTCCGGAAAGTATAGCGGCCACGAACGATTTGGGCGAGGCGTTGGAGAAGGCGGAGGTCGTTTTGACGGCCATGCCCTCGCATGTGTGCCGCTCCTTGTACGAAAGGATGCTCAAGCATCTTCGGTCGGAAATGATCTTTGTCAGCGCAACTAAAGGAATCGAGACGGATGGCCTGATGCGTATGAGCGAACTTATACAGGAAGTGGTCGGCCGGCGTTTTGCTCCACGACTCTGCGCACTTTCCGGCCCCAGCTTTGCGAGAGAGGTTGTGAGGGGTGATCCCACCGCCATTGTCGTCGCTTCCCAGGACCGCGAAGTAGCTCAGTTGATCCAGAAAGAGTTCTCGTCGCGAACATTGAGGATCTACACGTCGACGGACGTGGTAGGTGTGGAAATCGGCGGGGCCGTCAAGAACATCATCGCCATTGCTGCGGGGGTCATTGCGGGCTTAGGACTTGGACACAACCCGACGGCGGCGCTCATTACGCGCGGGCTGGCGGAAATATCTCGCCTCGCCTGCGCCTGCGATGGAAAGCGCGAGACGTTGGCAGGACTTGCCGGAATGGGGGACCTCGTCCTCACCTGCACGGGCGACCTGAGCCGAAACCGTAGGGTGGGAGTGGGACTGGGTGAAGGGCGCGAACTGGCGGAGATGATCGGCTCCATGCGCATGGTGGCCGAAGGCGTCAAGACAACTTACGCCACGGTGGCCCTGGCAGCTCGGTGCTGCGTCGAAATGCCGATCACAGAGCAGGTCCACCGCATCCTCGAAGGGCAAGTCACTCCCCGTGAAGCCATCCGCGAGCTGATGGAGCGGACACTTAAGGACGAATAGCAAGTGGCCGGGATTGGTTTGTGGATGTCGCGAATCGTACGCTCTACTGAAAATCACCTCATGCCGGTCATTCCCGCGAAAGCGGGAATCCAGCCGTATGTTGACTGACCTGGACCCCCGCTTACGCGGGGTGTGGAGTTTCTACATTTAGGTCTGGCGAAAAAGATTTTACTGAAATCGCATCATGTGTTTCGATTCTCGCGCATATGCTCTATAATCAACGCATGCGTTTCCGTCACCCTCTCGACGATGTCTTTCGAACCGCCACGCGGGTTAAGATTCTACGCCTGCTTTGTTATCCGAGACTCGTCCCGTCGCGGCGCGGTTTTGGGGGTTCTCGAGCAGGTGCAAGCTGAATTCTACGTACGCACGGGGAACCGTTTCTCGCCGTACGTGATTTCTACCCTCAGTTTTGCCCTCCGTTATCGAAGGCACGACCCCCTGATCCGCAAGGTTGCCAGCGAGGGTTTGTTGCTTCACGGTGATCCGATTGGAGAACTGGTGAAATGACGGCCAGGTCAAAAACCTCGACCCTTGATTATTCCCTGGCAAAGAAGAATCAGGTGGAGTATGAGGAGCGCATGTTCTCACAAGCGGAAGCTGTCAGACTGGTAAAACAGGTCGAGCGTCTTTTCGCCTGGGTCGCATCGAGGCTGGGAAAAGCTGTTTAGCTGCGGCGCTCTAAAACCAGCGACAGTTCAGTGAAGAGTGACAAGCAGGACGAAATGGGCCGGCATTCTTGCTTGTCACTCGTCACTTTTCTTAGCGGACAAGCCGCGGACCCCAAAACCGGGGGTCCGCTAGCTACTGCCCTACGCGGGCGAGCAGCTTTCGAGCAGGCGTCGGATAGCGGCGCAAATGCCGTCCTTCGAATCAAATACCGCCGAGCCGGCCACCAGCACATTGGCACCGGCCTCCACAACCAACCGCGTGGTCTGGTTGTTCATGCCGCCGTCCACTTCGACCTCGCAATCGAGACCCCGTTCCTGGATGGCGTTGCGGACTTGACGGATTTTGGGGAGAGTTTCGGGGATGAAATCCTGGCCGCCGAAACCCGGGTTCACCGTCATGACCAAAACCAGTTGTAAGCTCCCCAGGACTTCGGAAAGTGTGCTCGCCGGAGTAGATGGGTTGATGGCCACGCCGGCTTTCTTCCCCAAGTGGTGGATCTGCTGAATGGCGCGGTGCAGGTGCGGCGTCGCCTCCTGGTGGACGATGATGGTATCCGCGCCGGCCTTGGCGAACCGCTCGATGAAGTCTTCCGGCGGCTCGACCATGAGGTGGGCCTCGATCGCCAGCCCGGTAAGGGGGCGCAGGCTTTCAATAGCCAGCGCGCCGAAAGTGATATTGGGAACAAAGCGGCCGTCCATGACGTCCACCTGAAATCGGTCGACGCCTGCCCTCTCCAACGCCTGTACCTGCTCGCCCAAGCGGGTGAAATCTGCAGAAAGTATGGAAGGCGCTATTTTAGTCACGACTCACCCCTGGTGGCAGGGCTCAGATTCCTTGCGGCCGCTTCGTCCAGGAACCAGCTCAAGCTCCCGTTTAACGGTTGGACCCTTTGCGCCGGCAACTTCCCTGGAGGGCCTTCCAACACCTTGCGCAGTATTTCTGCCTTGTCAGCTCCCGCCACCATGAAAATAACATGCGCGGCGGCATTCAGCGCCGGAAAAGTCATGGTTATACGGCGTAATCCCAGTCTCTCAATGTGATTGGGCCGAACCCAGGCGGTCCGCTCTGCCAATGCCGCTGTCCCAGGAAAAAGCGAAGCGGTGTGCCCATCCGGGCCCATGCCAAGAAATACCATGTCCAACCGCGGCCAGTCACCGTTTTGCCGTTGCAGGACCCGCTGAAGTTCATGGGCATAGTCGCGCGCTGCCTGGTCAAGGTCCGCCCGCTCGGCCTGCATTCGGTGAAAGTTTTCACCCGGAACATTCGCACTGTCCAGGAGAGCTTCACGGATCATCCGGTAGTTGCTGTCAGGGTGGTCAGGTGGAACGCAACGTTCGTCCACCTGGAAGAGGTGAATGCCCTTCCATAGAATTCGTCCAAGGAGGCTGCGGCTGGCGAGAATCTGATACAGCAAACGTGGCGTCAACCCCCCGGAGAGCGCGGCAGAGAAGGTCTTACCTTCTATGGCCTTGAGACGCGACAAGTCTTCGAAAGCGCATGCTCCCGCCCAGCTCATATCCTCCAGACTGGAAAAAACTTTCACATCGTGTTTAACCATGGGCGGGCTGCTCCTTTGTCGATTGCTGATTGCCGATTGTCGATTGAAAAAAGCGTGGGGGGGATTCCCGTCGCTGCCAATCGCAAATCGGCAATTCTTCCGGGCCTCACGAGGCGATCATGCGCGCCACTACGCTCAGGACGTCTTCGAATAACCGGTCCCGACTCCCAATTTCAGCTCTTCATTCAGTATCTCAACCTCTTCCAGAACTTCTACGCGCACCGAGCGCCCTATGGGCAGCGCACCCGGTACTTCGGCCAACGTTCTCACCACTTTCCCATCCGGCCCGCGCCTGAATGAGAATCTGGCGGCCGGGCCCTCGTCAGCTCTCAACTCAATGGTGAAGCAGACACCACAGGGGTTGTCAACCCTTTTCAGGTTTCGCTCCACTTTCACCTCACCGCCTGCGGACTTGAAATAGAAAGTGCGAGGCTCGACTTCGTCCCGCCTCTCCGACCTCAGAAAATCCCATCCCAAGCGGTTGGCGAGCCAACCCGTCAACAACAGCGCTTGCGCGCGCTGCGTCAACAGGCGTGTCGATCCCTCCTCATATTCAAAGCTCACCTGCGAGAGGCGTTCCAAGTAGGGCCGCCGATCACGCGAATCAAAACATTGAGCGACGAGATCGCGCCATGGCGTGATGCGGCTCCAATTGAGGTCACTCACCTGCATCGTCCCCGCGAACTTATGGAGCCAGGCGACGAGATTCTGCCAATGCGTCCCGCCGGGCGAAAACCGCGCCGTGTCTACGATGATGTGCTGGGTCACGCGCAGGATTTGATCGAAATATGCCGGCGGCGAAAAATCGCCGGCCCGCCACCAGAGGAAAATCGGCAACTCGGCGACCGTCAAAGGCAGAACCACGCTAGGCAGCCCCTCTCCTGCCGCACCGCGGGCGCGAAGGGTGATCTGCTCGCTGCACAGCTGTTTTTCCCCCGCCGCCGGCAGATAGCATTGCGCGGAAACCCAGGCCTCGAGCCCCGAAGGAGTAGCTTGCGGTTCCAGCATCATGATAATCGCCCGGCAAGGGTTCTGGCGCGTCACCTCGGCCACCAAGTTGTTCACTTCGTACGCCGCCTCATCGCTATCCACGCAGATAAGCAGAGTCAACGCGCAGGCACGAATCAACGTGTCCTTCGCAGCATTATCTTCAGCCGCCGACCGCCACAGAGCTGACAGCTCGGCTTCCAGGCCAGCCAGGTTTGCCGGCCGGGGCTCCCCAAACCCAATCGGTTCAATTGTTCCCGCCAAGCGTCACTCCCAAAAATCAGAAATTAGAAACTAGAAATCAGAAACTGAACAAAAATCAGAAAGCAGAAATTAGAAATCAGATACTCTCTTCTACTTTCTGCTTTCTGATTTCTGCCTTCTTCACAGCCTGTGCCAGGTGCGGCCATCTCGCTCGATCAAGGCATCGGCCTCGGCTGGTCCCCATGCCCCGGCCTGGTAGAAGGCAAGTCCCTTTCTCCCTGCTCCTGCCAGTGGTCGAGAATCGGGTCCACCAATTCCCAGGAAAGCTCCACCGCATCGCTGCGGTTGAAAAGCGTAGCGTCGCCTAACATGCAGTCCAACAGCAGGGTCTCGTACGCAGTGGGAGGCGTGGCGCCAAACGATTCGCCATATCGAAACGCCATCTGGACAGGGCGGATTTGCATCGTAACGCCGGGGAGTTTCGCGCAGAATTTCAGCGAAATTCCCTCGTTCGGCTGGACGTGAACCGAAAGTAAATTTGGCTCGATGCCGTCGGACCCTGTGCCTCTGAAAAGCAGGTGAGGCACGCGGCGGAATTGGATGGAAATCTCGGAGACGCGCTTCGCCAGGCGCTTGCCGGACCTCAGGTAAAAGGGAACATCGGCCCAACGCCAGTTGTCGACATATAATTTGAGGGCAGCATAGGTCTCCCTGGTCGAGGTCGGAGACACCTTCGGCTCGGCGCGATAGGCGGGGACCTTGTTTCCGCCTACCCAGCCCTCCAGATATTGGCCCCGCACGACGAACTCGTCGATCTGCTCCCTCCCCACGGGCCGTATGGCGCGCAGCACCTTAGCCTTCTCATCGCGCACGGAAGTAGCATCGAAGGTAGACGGAGGTTCCATGGCCACCAAGCTGAGGAGTTGCAGGACATGGTTCTGGATCATATCGCGCACCAAGCCCGCCTCTTCGTAATAAGAACCACGGTTCTCCACTCCCAGGTCCTCCGCCACCGCGAGCTGAACGTGGTCAATGTAACGCCGGTTCCAGAACGGCTCGAAGATCCCGTTAGCGTAGCGAAACACCAAGAGGTTTTGGACCGTCTCCTTCCCCAAGTAATGGTCGATGCGGTACACCTGCTCTTCCTTGAAAACCTCCGTTACAACTTTGTTCAATTCCCTGGCGCTGGACAGGTCCCGCCCGAAGGGCTTTTCGATGATGATTCGCGTCCAGGATTTTTCCGGAAATTTAGGATGAGCCAGCCCCGCCGCCCCAAGGTGCTTCACGATGACGGGGAAGAAACTGGGCGGCGTGGCAAGATAGAAAAGACGGTTGCCGGACGTGCCCCGTTCCCGGTCAAGCCTATCCAGTAGCGTTTTCAGTTGGTCGTAAGCCTCTGGGTCGCCGAAATCGTCAGCTATGTAATAGATGCCTTTGCCAAAGCTCTCTACAAATGCATCGCTCTGGCTGGAGAGTTTCAAAAACTTCTTAACCGCTTGGCTCATTTCCTCCCGAAAGCTGTCGTCTGTGGCTGGGGTGCGGGCGCAACCAATGACGGAAAAGCCGGCAGGCAACTGGCGTTCGCGCGACAGGTAGAAGAGAGCGGGGATAAGTTTCCTTTCCGTCAGATCACCAGAGGCCCCAAAAATCACCATGGCGCACGGTTCAGGGGTGCGGTGAATCCGAATCCCCTCTCGAAGAGGATTAATCGATGTTGTTGTCGACGTGGTGGCGTCAGCCATGAGAACACTCTCCGATCAGCCGCTTGCAGGCGGTGGGTTGGGGAAGGGTGGGCAATTTTCGATTTTCGATTTTGGATTGCCCTCTTCTACTATCTTGTGCTTTTGCCCTTGAAGAACAGCAGGTCCAGAGAGCGGGACCTGCGCTACGGGGTCCGGGCCGCCGCGACCGGTTGGAGCGCGCTTTCAACCAGTTTTTCCAGCCGACCCAACTGGGCCTGCACATCCTTCCCAAGATTTAAGCGGATGACGCGCCGCTGCTTGCTCTCAAGTGATTGGAGATCGCCAAGGGCCTGAGCCTGCTTCAAAATGGAGAAACTATAAGGCTCCCCGGGAATCGGCAAATCCTCAGCATCGTCAGCAGTAATCTGAATGAACAAGCCGCTGTTCGCGCCGCCCTTGTGGAGTTGACCCGTGGAGTGAAGGTATCTTGGACCATAACCGAGGGTCGTCGCCAGATGAGTTGCGTTGCGCAAGCGGGTGCGCATGGACTCGAGAATCGCGCCGTTCTCGGCCGTCGGATCGAGATAAGCCAATAACGCTACGTAATCTCCCAGCCGCCGGTTGTTGAGGAATGCCGCCAAGAAATCTTCCGGTGAAGTCGATTCTCGGTCGAGCGCGGCCTGCGCCCCTTGCAGGCCGGCACGTGTCTGCGGATCACAGTAAAGCTGGATGCCATCGGCTTCCAGCGCAGGCGTCACCTCGCCGAACTTTCCTTGCAACCGGAATTGTTGGAGCAGGTGGTTTGTGTTGTCTTTGCTTTCCTGGACGTCGGGTTGATCAAATGGGTCAATGCCGAGCAGGGCGCCGGCAGTCGCCGTCGCCACCTCCCAGCGGAAGAACTCTTGGCCCAAATCGAGCTTGTCGCGCAGGCTGATTCTGATTACGGGATGACCGGCCGCCTCCACGGCATTGAGCGCCTGCTCGAACTCGCCATCCGCTTCGGATTCCAACTTAAGGTGAACGAAGATCCGGTCTTGGCCATAAACTCCCGGCTCGCCGAGGGCTTCTCCCACCACCGGAAACAAACCTCTGCCTTCTTTACCAGTGCTTTCAGCGATGAGCTGCTCCGCCCAGTCTGCAAAAGCCTCGATGCCGCGCGACATCACAAACGTGACCTTATCCCGCCCGCGCCGCGCCGCTTCTGCCAGCATTGCACCCAGGACCACACCCGGATTTTCCTTCGCGCGCACCGAGGGTCCGCTGGCGTTAGCCATGTGTTCCGCGCGCTCGAGCAGGATCTGCACATTCACACCGGCCAGAGCTGCCGGCACAATGCCGAAATTCGAAAGAGCTGAGTAACGGCCCCCAATTTCAGGAACACCGCGGAAAACGCGCCGAAACTTCTTTTCGGCCGCCAGCTTCTCGAGGGAAGTTCCCGGGTCAGTAACGGCCACAAAGTGTTCACCTGCGCGCTCCCCCTTCAAGGCTCGGACGCGCTCGTAGAAATATTTGAAGAAGCTGTTGGGCTCGACCGTCCCCCCGGATTTGCTGGAGACAATGAACAGTGTATGCGCAAGATCGACAGATTTCTCGAGGCGCGCTACGCTGCCGGGAACTGTGGAATCGAGCACGTGGAGTTGGAGAAACCCCGGCGCCGTACCGAACGTGGCGCGGCAGACTTCCGGGCAAAGACTGCTGCCTCCCATGCCCAGCACGACAGCATGCTTAAACCCTTCAGATTTGACTTGCTTAACGAAACTCGTAAGGCCGTCGAGATGCTCGAGCATCGAATGGGAAACCTGGAGCCAGCCCAGTGCATTTCGGATTATCCCTTGGTGCACCGGATCATTCTTCCACAACGCCGGGTCGCGGTCCCAAAGCCGGCGCGAGAACTTCCCCTGATCAAGCTTTTCCAAGGTGGCGGCCACGGCGGAGCGAAGGCGTTCCCTTTCAGAGACTGCACCGGACTTTGGGGCCGAAGCCAAGACCTGAGCGCGCTTCCCGGAAATCGTGTCCAAGAGCTTTTGATAGTCCTTTGAAAAAGACTCGACGCCCTGCTCCTCGAGCTTTCGCGTAACTGAGGCGAGATCGATACCAACCCGCGAAAGTTCGGCCATGACTTGGCGCGCGTCGGCAAGCCCCTCCTCCACCGTGGCGCGCACCTTGCCGTGATCACGGAAGGCGTCCATCGTGGCAACAGGCATCGTATCAATGGTATCGGGACCAATTAACGCCGCGGCATAAAGCGTATCAGGATATTTGGGATTCTTGGTGCTCGTCGAAGCCCACAGCATCCGCTGCACTCGCGCTCCCTTCCGGGCCAGCCGTTGAAAACGGGGGCCGGCAAAAATCTCCTTAAACCGGTGGTAGGCAAGCTTGGCGTTCGCAATGGCTGCCTTGCCGAAAAGCGCCGATATTTTTTTGCGCTCCGTGTCTGTCTTGGCTTGCTGAAGCCTGGCCTCCAGTTGCTGGTCAACCAGCGTGTCAATGCGGCTCACAAAGAAACTCGCCACAGAGGCCAGACGCTTCAACTCCTTGCCTTCTGTCGCGAGCGTCTCGAGGGCTGCAATATAAGCGCCGGCCATCTGTTCGTACCTCTCGATGGCAAAGAGCAGCGTAATGTTGATGTTGATGCCTTCGCTCAGAAGCTGCTGAATGGCAGGCAATCCCTCCGCTGTTCCAGGCACTTTCACCAACACATTGGGGCGGTTTATTTCGCGATGGAGCCGCCGGGCCTCCTCGACTGTGCCGCGAGTGTCGTGCGCCAGCGTCGGGGAGACTTCGATGCTTACGTACCCATCCCTGGCATCCGTCGTGTGGTAAGTGGGCAGAAACAAGTCCGCGGCCGCGCGGATATCTTCAACCGCCAGAGCTTCAAAAATCTTCCTGGTTTCCGTTCCCTCTTTCGCCTGCTTTTCTATAGTCTCGTCATAATCCTTGCTGTCGCCGATGGCCTTTTCAAAGATGGTGGGATTGGATGTAACGCCAGAGAGCCCGTCTTCATCGATCAAACGTTTCAAATGCCCGGAGGCGATTTCCCACCTGCGGATGTAATCGAGCCAAACGCTCTGACCAGCTTGGCTAAGTTGCATCAAAGGATTTTCAGTCATGAAGATTTCCTTTCTGTGGGGGCTCGGGACTAGGGGCTGGGGAACCATTCCGCATCCACTCTCCCGGTGTCATTCCGAGCGAAGCGAGGAATCTCGCTCTGCTTACCGGTCGATGAGTCGAAGGTCGAAAAGTTCTTAGCTCCTTGACCTTCGACTCTCGACTTTCCGACTTATCAGAGCAAGATTCCTCGCATCGCTCGGAATAACATGTTAATTGTTGAGCTGCCCCGAACCCCTAGTCTCGTTCCTGTCACTGCTCAATGGCCCAGCAACTTATGGACGCGCTGCACGATATTAGCCGCGGTAAACCCGAATTTCTCCGCCAGCAACTTGGCCGGGGCGGATGCCCCAAAGCGTTTTATTCCGATCACATCGCCTTTAGTCCCGACATAGCGCTCCCAGCCGAACGGTGAAGCAGCCTCGATGGCTAACCGCGCGGTCACGTCCGGCGGCAGAACCTGGTCACGGTAAGATTCGGGCTGTTTCTCAAAAAGGTCCCATGAGGGCATGCTCACCAGCCGCGCTGCAACTCCCTCTCCGCTCAGCTTTTCGTAGGCCTCAAGAGCTAAGGCCACTTCCGAGCCCGAAGCAATCAGAATAATCGCTGGAGTCTTCCCTTGGGCATCCGCCAGCACATAGGCGCCTTTGCCCACTCCTTCCGCCGCAGCATACTTGCTGCGATCGATGATGGGCAGACCTTGACGGGTCAGGCAGAGCGCCACCGGCCCGCCGCGATGCTCGATCGCCAGCCGCCATGCCACCGCCGTCTCGTTCGCATCAGCAGGTCTAATCAGGCTCAGATTCGGAATGGCCCGTAACGCCGCCAAGTGTTCGACAGGTTGGTGAGTGGGCCCGTCCTCGCCGAGGAAGATCGAGTCGTGGGTGAAAACAAAAATGGAATGAACTTCCATCAGCGCCGCCAGACGTAAGGCGGGCCTTAGATAATCTGAGAAGATGAAGAACGTCGCCCCATAAGGGATAAGCCCGCTGACGGCCATCCCATTGATGATGGCGCCCATAGCATGTTCGCGCACGCCAAAATGGAAGTTACGCGCCCCATAATTACCCCTGCTGAAGTCTCCCTCTCCCTTGATCAGCGTATCCGTCGAGGGCGCAAGGTCAGCCGACCCGCCCAGAAGGGTGGGCAGGCTCGGCGAGATGGCATTGAGGATTTTTCCCGAGGCCTGGCGGGTAGCCATGGGTTTCTCAGCGGAGCTGAACGTGGGAAGCTTGGCCGTCCAACCCTCGGGAGTTCGCCGCTTGACGAAGCGGTCCCACTCCGCCAGCGAGCGTCCGGATAGGCCTTTCGATACTCTGCGAGCCGCCTCTGCCATTCGGCTTCAGCCTTCTCGCCGCGCTCGATGGCTTTGCGGAAGTGGGTTAGCGTTTCCTCCGGGACGTAGAACTTCGGCTCGAGTGGCCAGCCCAGGTTCTGCTTGGTCAGCTTCACTTCTTCCTCACCCAAGGGACTGCCATGCGCCTCCGCCGTGTCCTGCTTGTTGGGACTGCCGTAGCCGATGTGCGTCCGAATCATGATGATGGAGGGCCGTTCCTTTTCCGCCTGCGCGGCGCGAATCGCGCCATCAATCGCTTCCAGATCGTTGCCGTCCGCTAACCTCTGCACGAACCAGCCATATGCCTCGAAGCGCGCGCCGCGGTCCTCCGTAAACGCCAGGTGGGTCGAGCCTTCAATCGAGATGTGGTTGTCATCATAGAAATAGATGAGGTTATCAAGCCCAAGGTGCCCGGCCAGCGAAGCCGCCTCCGAGGCAACCCCTTCCATCAGATCGCCATCGCTGACGATGGCATAGATCTTGTAATTTACGATTTCGTGTTCAGGGCGATTAAAATGCGCCGCAAGGTACTTTTGAGCAATGGCCATGCCTACGCCGGTCCCGAATCCCTGGCCCAAAGGTCCGGTCGTCGTCTCAATGCCGCCAGCCAGCCCGTATTCAGGATGCCCAGGAGTCTTGCTTCCCCATTGGCGGAACTGCTGAAGCTCTGAGAGCGGCAGGTCATACCCGGTCAAGTGAAGAAGACTGTACAAAAGCATTGACCCGTGCCCTGCGGAAAGGACGAACCGGTCCCGATTGGGCCAATGAGGTTTGAGGGGATCGTATTGCATAAAACGCGTCCAGAGCACGTAGGCCATGGGCGCCGCTCCCATCGGCATTCCCGGATGGCCGGAGTTTGCCTTCTGGACTCCATCTACGGCTAGAAACCGAATGGTGTTGATACACAGTTGATCGAGTTGGGCTTGGTCGAAAGACTTGCTTTGTGGACTTACTGCGGCATGACCATCCAAGGGATTAGTCCTCCTGATAGATTAGATGAAGCTGAGCCCAACCTCCGCCCAAAAAACAATCCAAGCGTTCGCTGCCCTATAAGTTAAGTTAGATGCGAGGATCAACGGCTTGGACTCAGGGCAAACTGCCATTATATAACGTTGCGATAGGGCCGGATACCGTGAAGATAGGGTGTGAAGATAGGGTGTGGTGTCATTTAGGAAAGGACCCGTTCCGAAGCGCCCGTCATTCCCGCGAAAGCGGGAATCTACTGCTTAAACTTTCGGAAACACGCTGTCGACGGGCTGGATTCCCGCTTTCGCGGGAATGACCGCGATGTACACACACTTCCGGTTAATCGCTTTTGACTCTCGACTTTTCTCAAACATGCCACGCTCGAAGCCACGCGTTCTGATATTCTTTATTCTTACGGCTTGCATTTCAGGAGGCGACGATGGACAAACGACACCTTGGAATTATCGGACTTGGCGTGATGGGAAAAAACCTGGGTCTCAATGCCCATAGCAAAGGCTTCTCAGTGGCGGGTTTCGACCTGGATATGGCGAAATCGCTGAAGGTCAAGGAGGAAACGGGGGGCAAGATTCAGACCACCGGTTCGTGGCAGGAATTCGTGGACGCGCTCGAAACTCCCCGCCGCATTTGGATGATGGTTCCGGCCGGCAAGCCGGTTGACTCCGTGATTGAGACTTTGAAGCCTTACTTGACGCCTGAGGACATTTTGATCGACGGCGGCAACTCTTACTTCAAGGACACCGAGCGGCGCGCGCGGGAACTGGAAGCCTCCGGTCTGCGCTTCTTCGGCATGGGAGTTAGCGGTGGGGAAGAAGGCGCCCTTTACGGACCGTCCCTGATGCCCGGAGGATTCGAGGAGTCTTATCGGCACCTTGAGCCCCTTCTGACTAGCATGGCCGCCCAGACCGGCGATGGCGCCTGCTGCACCTATCTCGGACCCGGTGGCGCGGGCCACTACGTGAAGATGGTCCACAACGGCATCGAGTACGGGATCATGCAGACCATCTGCGAAGCATATGACATTCTCAAAAATGTGCTGGGGCTTTCCGGGCCGGAGATTCGCGACATCTTTGCGGAGTGGAACAGCGGCGACCTGGGCTCCTTCCTTCTCGAGATCAGTATCGTCGTGCTCGGGAAGATTGACCCGGAAACTAACCAACCGCTCGTGGACCTCGTGCTGGATACCGCCGAGCAGAAGGGCACCGGCAAATGGACGGCGCAGGACGCCATGGATTTGGGCGCTCCCGTACCCACTCTGACGGCTGCCGTGATCGCGCGAATCATCTCAGGAGCCAAGGAGGAACGCGTGGCGGCGTCCGAGGTTTTGCGCGCGCCGCGTAAGAAATTCGTTGGCGACAAGAAGCAGTTCGTCGCCCGCCTGCGCGACGCCTATATAATCACGGTCATCGGCTGCTACGCCCAAGGCTTCGATCAACTGCGGATCGCCTCGCAAGAGTACAAGTACAACTTGAAGTTCGACGAGATCGCGCGCATCTGGAAGGGGGGATGTATCATTCGCGCCAAGCTGCTCGATCCCATCCGCGCCGCTTTCCAGTCCCAGCCCGACTTGAAAAACCTGATGCTGGCGCCGTATTTCAGCAAATTGCTGAACAAAACAGGCGGCAGTCTGCGCCGAGTCGTGAGAACGGCGACCGACATGGGCACGCCAATTCCGGCATTCAGCAACACGCTGGCTTACATTGACGGCTACCGCTCAAAGCGCCTGCCTGCTAACCTCCTCCAGGCCCAACGCGACTACTTCGGCGCACATACCTACCGTCGCATCGACAAGGAAGGAAAATTCCACACGGAGTGGGACAAGTGAAGTTGTCAGTCCTTTTATTCAAGTTGAAATATGAGACATTTCTTTCGGAGGCGTATTTATGATGGAAGTAAATATAGAGGAATTAGGCATGGAGTCGTTTAGGCCATTCGGTTCATTTGCCGCCATGATTGACCCGGATTCCATATGCATAGGCGCAAAGCCTGTAGAGTTTTTCAGGGATATGATAACCCTGAATCTGGGACAGAACAGCATAGTTTCATTTTCAATATGCAGGGTGGAAAAAAGGGAACCGGTAATTGACACCACCGAGTATCACAGCCACTGCGGTGAGGGTATCATGCCCATTGATGGTGATGTGCTTATTCACGTTGCGCCTGCAACTCCAAACGGCGAGACGCCGTATGGCAGGATAAGGGTTTTCCGCGTGCCGAGGGGAACAATGGTAGTTCTTAATCCCGGGGTTTGGCATCACGCACCCTTTTCGTACGGTTCTCAACATGTCAATGTACTGGTAGCGTTACCTGAAAGAACATATGCCAATGACTGCGGTGTGGTGACACTGGAGAAGACTCAACAAGTAGGGATTAGGCAATACCCCACGCCTTGAAAATCCGAGCCCGAAGGATGGAACGTGGGCACATCCGCCTGTGGCTCGGAGTCCGCGCTGAAAAGGCTTGTTCCACAGAGGGCAGAAACCGGCTATAGCTTGTTGCCGGAATTGGCCAAAGGCATGCACGCCAGCCGCCGCCGGATTCGCTCGCACGTGCGCACCGTGATGCAGGCGCTATTCGCTATTTATGGCTTGCGGGAGGAATTCTCTGCCACCCCGGGCGACTATTCACCGCAACGCAATCTGCTTTAAGATGTTTCGTTATTATGTGAGCTACGTCGCAATGGTGAACCGCCGTCCATATATCCATTTTCCGGAGGTTTCCTCATGCCCCTTAAACTTCGCCCCACAACTGATTGCCAACTGGACGTTCTGAGCTTCGGCGAATGTATGATTCGCCTTAGCCCGCCGGGGCATCAGCGGATTGAACTCACGCCCGTTTTCGAAGCATGGGCTGGAGGCGGAGAGTACAACGTCACCTACGCCCTGAGCCGGTTGGGCTTGCGAACCGCATGGGTTTCTCGCCTGGTCGATAATCCTCTGGGTTGGTTCATTCGCAACCACGGGCGGACTTCGGGCATGGATCTCAGCCACGTGGTCTGGGCGCCGTATGACGGCGTGGGAAAGGCGGATCGCATCGGGCTGAATTTTACGGAAGTGGGCATCGGGGTGCGGGGCAGTTTAACGATGTATGATCGTGGCCACTCCGCTGCGGCCCACATCAAACCCGGCGATGTCGATTGGAAGAAGATCTTCCACGGACGCGGGGTTCGGTGGTTTCACACCGGCGGAATCTGCACCGCCCTCAGCGATTCTTCGGCAGCGGTGGTAAAGGAGGCGATGCAGGCCGCCCACGACGCCGGCACGGTTGTCAGCTACGACTTGAACTTTCGAAGCAAACTCTGGTGCAGTGAGAAAGCGATTGAAGTCACCAGCGAGTTAGTCCCCTTCATCGACGTGTTGATCGGAAACGAGGAGGACTTCCAAAAAGTACTGGGGTTCAGGGTAGAAGGCGTGGACGAATCGCTCACGAAGCTTCCCGTGGAAGCCTATAAAAGCATGGTTTCACGGGTGGTCGAGAAGCATCCGCACATTCAAGCCGTGGGGACAACCCTGCGCGAGGTGGTGAGCGGATTGGTGAACAACTGGTCTGCGATTCTCTACTATGATGGAAGTTTTTACCAGTCCACGCGCTACGAAGGACTCGAGATCGAAGACCGGGTGGGGGGCGGCGACGGCTTTTGCAGCGGCGTCATTTACGGCTACCTGGCTGGCATGACGCCGCAGGACGCCGTCAATCTCGGCGCCGCTCACGGAGCCCTGCTGCAAAGCACGCGCGGCGACACCAGCATGGTGACTTGGGACGAAGTGAAGCACGTCATGAAGGGGGGATCAGCAAGGATCAAGCGGTAGAACTTCACCACCCCCTTTGCCCCCTTCTGAAACAGGAGGGGGGTTAGCTCCTGCCCTCTTGACTCCTTGAACGATGTGACTCTAAAATGTATCACATGACGACAGCTACGGTTAGAGACCTCCGTTACCGCTTCGCGGAAATCGAGATGCGGTTGCGGAGCGGGGAGGAGATCGAAATTCGCAAACGCAAGCGGGTTATCGCCCGGCTGGTTCCGGTCCGGCCGAAACCCGGAGCATACCCCGACTTCGCGGCGCGGCAGAAAAGGATTTTTGGAGACAAAATTGTCTCCAGGACCGGCGCCGAGCTAGTAGCCTCGGATCGAGACCGCTATTGAACGCTTACGCTGACACCAGTTTCCTCATTTCCCTTTACGGCCGCGATCTTCACTCTCCCGCTGCGCTGGCCGAAGTGCGAAGGCATAAGCCGATCTTCGTTCTTACGCCGTTCGTCGAGATGGAGTTCACCAATGCTCTGGAACTCCGCGTGTTCCACAAGGAGTGGACGCCCGCGGAGGCGCGTGCCGTGCGCGAAGAGTTTGTCCAGGATCTGAGCAGCGGCATTCTCAGAATCGAGGGGCTTCCGGACGAGGTCTTTGTGCTTGCCCGAAGGCTCTCGCGACGGCACACCGGCAAAGTTGGCACGCGCAGCTTGGACATCATCCATGTGGCTTCGGCGCTGCTGCTCCGGCCTGACGTCTTCTGCTCTTTCGACGAACGCCAGCGAAAACTCGCCACGGCAGAAGGACTCACCGTGCGCCCTTCCCTCATTCAACCCCTGGCGACAACAGCCAGATAGAGCAGAACTTCGCAGGATGACAGGCACATGGCACGCGCATTGTTCCCGCGACACGCCCCGCCTCGAACTTGTAATCTCAGGTTCAAAATCCTTCTACTCATGACGCGCTCCTCTGATATAACTATTGCGGCTGGAAATGTTCCTTCGGGGGCACTTTTGTGAAAATACTACTAACGATAGGTTTGATTCTGTCTGTGGTGTTAGGGGGCAATGTGGCAATTGCAAAACGTCCAATGACTTTCGACGATCTGATGAAGGTGCAAAGAATCTCGGATCCACAAGTCTCTCCCGACGGGCGCTGGATCGCCTACGTGCAGGGCGCGGTTGACTTCGAGGCCAATAAAGTCCTCAATCACATCTGGCTGATTCGCTCCGACGGCGGCGACCCGAAGCAACTGACCGCCGGGGATGGGTCCGATTCGCGGCCGCGCTGGTCGCCGGATGGCGATTCCATTGCGTTTATTTCGAGCCGCAGCGGCAAGTCGCAGATCTGGATCATTCCCGTCCGTGGTGGCGAGGCGCGCCAACTCACAAGCATTTCGACCGAAGCGGACGGCGTGACCTGGGCGAGCAAGGGCGCTGCGCTGCTGTTCACCTCCCAGGTGTATCCCGACTGCACGGATGACGCGTGCAATAAAAAGCGTCTGGAGGAAGCTGAAAAGAGCAAAGTGAAAGCCCGGGTCATCGACGAGCTTCTATTCCGGCATTGGAATGCCTGGCGGGACGGCAAGTACACTCACTTATTCACGGTTTCCGCCCAGGGTGGCACGCCGCTCGACCTGACCCCGGGCGCGGTGGACTCTCCCACCTGGTTCCTCGGCGCCCCGGACGGTTACGATCTCTCCCCGGATGGCACGGAAGCCTGCTTTACCTCCAACCGCTCGGGTGGCTCGCACGTTGCCTGGACCACCAATAACGATCTCTTTCTTGTCAGCACAACAGGCGGCGAAGCAAGGAACATCACCAAAGATAATCCCGGGTCGGATGCCTCCCCCCAATATTCGCCCAATGGACGCTATATCGCCTACACGTCCCAGGCACGTGATGGGTACGAGTCGGACCTCTTTAGGCTGCGCATTTATGACCGCGAAGCCGGCAAGGTAGAAGACCTGACTACGGGATTCGATGAATGGGTATCGAGTTTCGCCTGGGCGCCGGACAGCGACACGATCTATTTCACCGCTCCCGAACGCGGCCAGCAGCCGGTGTTCAAGACTTCGGTCAGCAGACCTACGGTCGAGAAGGTTCTGGGCGGAGTGAACGATGAGGTGCAGGTCACGCCGGACGGCAAATTCCTGGTTCTGACCCGCAGCAGCCTGATACAGCCGGCGGAGGTCTATCGCGCCGCCGTCTCGGGAGGGACGCCAATACAACTGACCCATAGCAGTGACTCGCTGATCGCGGAGCTTGACTTGAATCCCGCTGAATCAGTGATGACCGCCGGTGTACTCGGCGCGCAGATTCAAAGCTTGCTGGTGAAGCCGCCTGCCTTCGACGCGGGCAGGAAATATCCCGCCATCGTCCTGGTCCATGGCGGCCCGCAAAGCGCCTGGGACGACGCCTGGAGCTACCGGTGGAATGCCCAGATGTTCGCCGCCCGCGGCTATGTGGTGATGATGACCAATTTCCATGGCTCGACCGGATACGGCCAGAAGTTCGTCGAAGAAATTTCAGGCGACTGGGGCGGCGCGTGCTACCAAGACGTGATGAATGCAACAGACTACCTGGAATCGCTGCCCTATGTGGATAAGACTCGCATTGGCGCGGCTGGAGCTTCCTTCGGTGGGTACATGATCGACTGGATCGCCGGACATACGAACCGCTTCAAGGCGCTGGTTTCTCACGACGGCGTCTACGACTCGCGCAGCATGTACGGCGAAACCGAGGAAGTCTGGTTCGATGAGTGGGAACACCAGGGCCCACCCTGGACGAAGCGGGAGGCCTACGAGAAATCATCGCCTTCGAACCACGTGCAGAATATTCGGACGCCCATGCTGCTTGTCGAGGGCGCCCTCGACTTCCGCGTGCCGGAGGGCCAAGCCATTCAGCTCTTCACCTCGTTGCAGCGTCGCGGCGTGCCCTCGCGGCTGCTCTACTTCCCCGACGAAGGCCACTGGGTGCTCAAACCGCAAAACAGCCAGCTTTGGTACAAGACGGTGCTCGAGTGGCTGGATAAGTATGTGAAGTGAAGGGGAGTCGACAGTCGACAGTTGACAGTCGACAGTAAACAGTCGACAGGGTTAGTGTCAAGTTGCGCAAGGCGGGGCGTGTCGCATCACGTACAATCCCAGTGAAGCTGGAGGTCCAAATGGAACCCCTGGTTATTGTCGGAATCGTCCAAGCTCTGGTCTTGGCTGGCACCATTTTTGTTATCTGGAGACAAATCTCCACAGCGAGAAATGCCCAACGTGCTTGGGTGATGGTGGATGTTGAACACGACGACAAGAAATGGGCGGATGGGAAGACTCACATACTGAAAGGTAGCGGTACAGGCGGCGATACCACCGCATTTTGCGCGGTTTTGGTTTGTAGAAATGAGGGCAGCAGTCCCGCTTGGATTAATGAAAAACGGGCTAAATTTGAAATCGTAACCTCTCTACCTCCTAAGCCAAATCTTGAATCCGCTCAATTTTTCCAAGACGGGCCAATACCAATTGGCACCGGCCGAACTCTCCCACATACGGATGAGTTACACTTTGAACCGGTAGCAATGGGTCACCAGGAACACGGTAAAATGACCTTGATTTATGGGGCTGTGAAGTACCGGAATATTTTCGATGAACACTGCGAGACGACATTTGCATACAGAATCGTTAACGGAGAACTTAGACGTTTGGAGGGCTATCCCGAGTACAACAAAAACACGTAGTAGCCCTGTGAAAACCCAATTGGGATAGTAGCGTCGACGGCCCCAATTATTCGGCGTCGAAAGGGGGCTTCATGCAGCACTTTAGGGAGCTAAAAGTTTGGCAGAAAAGTCATGCACTGGTTCTGAATCTATATCGGCTGACTAAGCGTTTTCCGAGTGACGAGCGCTTCGGCCTGACATCGCAACTCCGGCGCGCCGCAGTTTCGGTGCCCACCAACATTGCAGAAGGCACCAAGCGGCGAGGCAAGCAGGACTATGCACGCTTCCTCAACATTGCCGAGGGTTCTTTATCAGAGACAGAGTACCTGCTCATGCTGAGCTGCGAGTTGGGCTATCTGCAGCGGAAAGAAACCGAAAGTCCACTTTCCGAAATCTCTGAAATTGCTCGCATGCTTTACGCCCTGCGTTGTAAAGTAGAAGCAGCTCCGGATTGAGACTCGAGCGAACGTTTGGCGCTCAACTGTTGACTGTCGACTGTTGACTGTCGACTGTGAGGACCCCATGACCAGAGACGAAATCATTCGCAAGAAACAGGAATACATCTTCAACTGTGTCACCACTTATTTCAAAGACCCGCTGGTGGTCGACCATGCTAAGAACCAGTACGTTTGGGACTTGGATGGGAAGCAATATCTCGACTTCCTGGGCGGGATCGTCACGATCAGCGTGGGCCACTCGAACGAGAAGGTGACGGCGAAGATTAAGGACCAGATTGACCGCGTCCAGCACACGTCGACGCTCTTCCCTACGGAGGCCATCGTGGCTCTAGCAGAAAAGGTTGCGCAGATCGCCCCAGGCAAATTGAGGAAGAGCTATTTTTCCAACAGTGGCACCGAGGCGAATGAAGTGGCCATCATGGCGGCGCGCATGTACACGGGCAACTATGAAATCCTGGCGCTGCGCCACGGCTACAGCGGCCACTCCCAGTTGGCCAAATCGCTTACGGGGCTGCACACTTATCGTAAGGCAGGCGTTATACCGTACGGCGTGGTGCAGGCTCCGGGCCCTTACTGCTACCGCTGCCCTTACGGACTCACTTACCCAAGCTGCGATCTGCATTGCGCCAAGGACATCGAAGAAGTCATCAAGACTTCCACCAGCGGCCAGATCGCCGGCTTGCTTGCCGAAACGATCCAAGGGCTGGGCGGATTCATCGTCCCGCCGCCAGGCTATTTCAAGATTGTCGCCAACATCGTGCGCAATTACGGCGGGCTCTTCATTGCGGACGAAGTCCAGGCGGCGTGGGGCCGGACAGGTAAGAAGTGGTGGGGCATCGAGCACTGGGAAGTCGAGCCGGACATTATCACCTCCGCCAAAGGCATGGCCAACGGCGTCCCCATTGGCTTGACGCTTACCCGGCCTGAGATTGCAGATGCCTACAAGGGCCTCACAATTTCAACTTTCGGCGGCAATCCCGTTACCTGTGTGGCAGCCAAGGCCACCATCGACCTGATCGAGGAAGAGCGGCTGATGGATAATGCTCAGGAAGTGGGCAATCACTTCCGCCAGGGCCTTGAGGCTTTGAAAGAGAAACACGCCTTGATCGGCGACGTTCGCGGCATGGGGTTGATGCAGGGAATCGAACTGGTGAAGGACCGCCGGACCAAGGAACCGGCAACGGAAGCTACAAACCTCGTCATGGAACGCGCGCGGATCAATGGCTTGCTGGTGGGCAAGGGCGGGCTTTACGGAAACGTGATTCGCATGTCGCCGCCGCTGAACATCTCCAGGGCCGATGTCGATCAGGCTCTCGCCGCGCTCGACAAGAGTCTCGCGGAAATCGCGGCCACCACGTAGAGGTTGAAGGATGTGGCTCGAAAGATTCCATGCCCTTTTTGGGGTTGCAACAAAGACGCGCGCGGGACGAGTGCAAGACCTGTCGAGGGTTGAGGAGGAACTTCTACAGGGCAGGCGCGAGTGGATAGTAGGCGAAAGGGAGCTTGAGATCATCGAGACATCGGACGCCTGAGATTATCCAAAGTGGTGGCCTCGCATAAGCAGCCAACTGGGTCGACCGATTACGCTACCGACGCATATCTATTCCACACAGGGAAAGCGCACGGCCATCGAGGCCGTGCACGGGTACCTGGGCTTCAACACGCAGAAAGCCAGATTATTCGAGCAGGGAGTTGAAAAGGTCTGGCGAGCTTGGCGTAAACGGAACTCCAAGACCCGTTAGCCAGACCCGGTGGTACAGGACTTCGTATTCTTAAAGCAGGTTGGAGAATTCCTCGACGCTCAGTCTGAGATGGTCAACGATGCTGCGCAGTGTCTTTCGTTTGATGGCAACGCCGCTCTGCATCGGGATCACAACTCGTGCGTGATCAGTCGGACGCACGTAGATCGCAGGACTGCCTCTTTGTCTTCGAAACTCAAACCCCAGGCGCTGTGCAACTCGGGCTGCGTCTTTGCCCGTCACGACGGGGAGTTTGGGGCTCACGCGGGGATCTCAATCGGCTTGATGAGGATGTCTTCTTCCGGCACCGGCAGGCCATCTTCGACGAGGGTGTCAATATAAAGCTGGATAGCTCCGCGGATGTTCCCCACGCCTTCATCGATGGTCTCGCTCTGAGTGTGACAACCCGGCAGCACGGGACAGAAGACGTGGTATCCGCCTTCCTGCTCTTTTTCGAAAATCACAGTAAATCGACGCGACATGCTTACCTCTTCTTCTGCTATTCTACCACGGAGTACACCTATTGCCGATTGATGATTGCCGATTGTCCATTGTGGAAGCAGAAGATCGAAATTCGAGAATCGAAACTCGGCTCCAACGGGTCTCAGCGACGTCTTTTCCGAGTTTCGAGTTTCTAGTTTCGAGTTTCGAATATCGGCAATCATCAATCGAAAATCGACAATTCCAGGGGGCTTATGAAGGGCATACCAGTTCTACACGTTGAGGCAGACTGCATCGCGCGCGCCTGGGAAGAATCGCTGGTGTTGCTTTACAAGTGCGGATGCGACATCAAGACGCAGTACGACAAGCCTGAAGATCCCCCTAGCAAAGATGCCACGATGCTCATTACGATCACCGAGCCGCTCAAGGAGCCGATGATCCACAAGGATTTCCCCGGCGGGCTGGAAGACTTGCAGGAATACGTGATGGAAGTTTGCGACGGTATCAAGGATCATCTGGTACGCGACGCCAGCAACCCCGGTGATACTCGTTGGGAGTACACCTACCACCAGCGGCTCTTTGCATACCAGGTTCCAACCCTCCAACCCTACGACCAGATTGAGACCCTATGCACGAAGCTCGCGAAGACCCCCTACACCCGCCGCGCCCAGGCAGTGACTTGGAAGGTGTGGGAGGACAACGACTGCTATGACCCTGCGTGTATGCAGAGCATCTGGTGCCGAATTACGGAAGAAGACGGCCAACAGTTCCTCAGCATGAACGCGCGCTTCCGTTCCAACGACGCCTATAAAGCCGCCTTCATGAACATCTTCGCCCTTGTACAACTGCAACAGAGAATCGCCAAGCGGGTCTCAGAGCTTTCAGGAACGGACGTCAAGGTGGGGCGATACTGCCACTTGGCCGACAGCTATCACCTGTACGGCTTCTATTTCAGGGAATTTCAATTCCGTCTCCTTACCGCACTCGAGAAGCGCACCTTTGAGCAGCGAACCCTACGCTACCAGGACTTGCGGGAGATCATGGACAGCGCGCGGCCAGCAATCCTTGAAAAAGCCCGGCAGATGGGAAGGTAATAGTTGTCCGTTGTCAGTGGTTGCAGGCTTGACCCAAGCCTAGCTTTTAGACCCTCAACCAGGCTTGAATTCAGGGATTTTTTCACTTGGCTGGAAGAGCGCCCCTACCGATACGGAGAGTGTCTGAGCGAGCGACTTTTGAATTTCGAGGAGATGCGGCTTCGCGAAGCCCTCACTTTGGATTGCGATAGAACCGTCCGCAGCAATGAGGAATATCGAAGGGACACATTCGAGTCCGTATTCCCGCGAGATATGGTAAGGATAGTCGTCAATGAGGATGGGAAACGTCACAGAGTACTCTCTGGCGAAGCGCCGGCTGTCCTTGACTTCGTCCTGCGAGATTCCCCAGATTTGAACTCCGCTTGAGCGCAGTTGTTGATAGAGCCTTTCCAGAAAGGGGAAGGTGTACTGGCAGGTGGGACAAGCTACTTTGAAGAAGGCGGCAAGGACAGGACCATTCTTCAGCCCTTCCTGCAACGAATACTTGTTGCCGCCAATGGCAGACAACCCGAACTGAGGCGCTGATTGGCCAATTCTGAGCACAGACATGGGCTTCCTCCCGGAGCGAAGACTGGTATCGTAACAGACCCTCAAGGCGCGGGTTATTGCCCTTTGCCCACCCTATTGGCCTATAACAATCCCTCTGTTGGGCAAGTGAGGAAGGTCAACCTGAATCGGTAGGGGAGGGGATTGTGGCCACGAAAAACAAGAATGGAAAGCTCGCGAGGCGTGAATTCCTGAAGAAGGTCACCGTGGGTGGGGCGTTGGCTGGCAGCGCTCGAGGGTTGGCAGGGGAAGAGCCGCATCCTTCCGCACGCCGGGCAGCGGCCGCTGAGAAGCCGGCTTCGGGGCTCCCCTCCTTGGCTAAGGAGGGGCAGGGGGTGGTTGCGGACGGTGCGGGCAGTCGCATCGCCTTCCCGCGCACTTTCAGCGGCCGAAGTCTGAAGACGATTGCCTTCCCACTGGGCGGAATCGGCACGGGCACGATTTCGCTGGGCGGCCGGGGACAGTTGCGCGATTGGGAGATCTTCAACCGGCCGGACAAGGGAAACAGCCCCGATTATTGTTTCCCTGCCATCTGGGCACAGGCGGAAGGGAAGAAGCCGGTGGCGCGAGTCCTGGAAGCGCGGATTGAGCCGCCCTACGAAGGCCCGAGCGGGCTGGGGTCGAACAACGTGCCTGGCCTGCCGCGCCTTGCTTCCGCCAAGTTCACCGGCGCCTATCCTTTTGCACGCCTCGAATTCCAGGACAAGAAGCTGCCTCTCCTGGTCAGCCTGGAAGCCTTCAATCCTCTGGTGCCTTTGGATGTCGAGGCGTCCGGCTTGCCTATCGCCGTACTTCGTTACCGGCTGAAGAACCCCGGCAAGGCGCCGGTGAAAGTGGGGGTGGCGTTCAGCCTTCAAAACCCCGTGGGGAAAGAAGGAAGACAGGCCAATTTTCGGCAGGAGGAGGGCGTGGCGGGCTTGTTCATGGACAATCCCTTCTTGCCCTCGACTGATCCGCTGAAAGGGTCGATGTTCCTGGGCGTGCTCGGCGCGACGGAAGCAAGTGTTTCGTACTTGCGCGGGTGGAAAAGAACGCAGTGGTGGGATGGGCCGTTGACCTTCTGGGACGACTTCACGGATGACGGCGCTCTCACCAGCGACTCGCCCGCCGTGAGCCCGGTGGGTTCGATTGCCGTCACGCAATCGGTGCCTGCGGGTGGCGAAAGCTCGGTGACTTTTCTCCTCGCCTGGCATTTCCCTAACCGCACGCCGGGGCGTTGCGGATGGCCTGCGCCTGAAGATGATCAGAAGACTGCGGTGGTAGGGAATCACTATTGCCAGGCATTCACGGACGCCTGGGAAGCGGCTCGGCAGGCGGCGCGGCAACTCCCTGCGCTGGAGGAGCGCAGCCGTCATTTCGCTGCTGTGGTGGAATCATCCACCTTGCCGGCGGCGGCGCTGGACGCGGCCTTGAGCAACCTTTCGACCCTGCGCACCAACACGGCTTTCCGCACCGCCGACGGCGAATTCCACGGTTTCGAGGGCTGCAACGATCAAGCGGGATGCTGCCACGGGACGTGTACCCACGTGTGGAACTACGAGCAGGTGACGGCGTTCGTCTTTCCTTCTCTGGCGCGTTCCATCCGGGAATCGGAATTCCTGCGCAACACGCGCGAAGACGGTCTGATGGGCTTCCGCTCCTACTTGCCGGATGGGAAGAAGATCTGGGATAAGGCGGCGGCGGACGGCCAGATGGGCTGTTTGATGAAACTCTACCGCGACTGGCAGCTTTCGGGTGACACGGAATGGCTGCGGGGCCTGTGGCCCAACGCCAAGCGGGCACTCGAATTCGCCTGGATCAAGGGTGGGTGGGACGCCAACCGGGACGGCGTGGCGGAGGGCGTTCAGCACAACACCTACGACGTCGAGTTTTACGGCCCGAATCCTCTTTGTGGGATATGGTACCTGGGGGCATTGCGGGCTGGGGAGGAAATGGCGCGCGCCCTAGGGGATCAGGATTCGGCGGCGGAATACCAGCGGCTTTTCGAGAGTGGAAGCAAATGGATCGACTCCAATTTGTTCAACGGCGAGTATTACATCCAGAAGGTTGAGGGCCGTCCGAAGGAAGAAGTATTTGACGGAGTAATGGTAGGTATGGGCGCAGCCGACCCCCAGAAACCGGATTACCAGATGGGCGAGGCGTGCCTGGTGGACCAACTCGTGGGTCAGTACATGGCGCACGTGGCGGGATTAGGCTATTTATTAAACGAGCAACATGTGAAACAGACGCTAAGATCCATCTTCCGCAACAATTTCCTGCCGGACATGAGCGAACACGAAACGTTCCAGCGCACTTTCGCGCTGAACGACGAAGCCGCCGTGGTGATTGGCTCTTACCCCCAAGGTAAACGGCCTGAAATTCCATTCCCCTATTACTCGGAGGTTATGACCGGGTTCGAATACCAACTCGCCGTGCACTTGATCTACGAAGGCATGCTGACGGAAGGATTGACCGTGGCAGAAAGTGTGCGCCTTCGTCACGACGGGGAGCGCCGCAACCCTTGGAACGAACCGGAGTGCGGCCATCACTACGCGCGCGCCATGTCAGCGTGGGCACTGATTGTTGCTCTAAGCGGGTTTCACTACTCCGGGCTTGAGCGCAAGTTAACGCTCGCGCCGCGGGTACGGGCGCAGAATTTCCGTTGCTTCTGGTCGCTCCCCAGCGGATGGGGGAGATTCTCTCAAACGGTAACCGCGCCCAGCCATGACGTCGAGGTGGAGACGCTCGAAGGATCGATGGCCCTGAACAGCCTCGCATTGGGCGGGAATGGAAAGCGAACGCGAAAGAAAGTCTCCGCCAGAATCGGGACGGAATCGCTGGCCGCGACCCTGCGCGAAGAGGGGAAGCTGCGCTTGGTCGCGTTTGACCGGGAAGTTCGCATCGTGCCCGGCCAAACCCTCGCTGTTAAGCTGGAGGTGTGAAGCACGAGCGAAAGCAAACGCAGCATATTCATTCGCGGGTGGCGCAGACATTGCCTTCGATGTCTGCGCCGCCCGCGTCGAAAGGCCACCCGATTGAGGTCAAGCATCTGCACACTGCCAAGGGACGGCAGTATTTCTGAATTGGGATTCGTCATAATCCGGCGGCGGTCGTGCCCCCTGCCACAGCGGCCGCAGGGGTACTGGGCTCTTCCGCAATCGTTGCGCCATCCCTGAGTGTAATTGTTTTGCCCGAGGTCGCCGCCACGCGCTCGCCTGGCAGTATGATTCCGGCCAAATTCAATGGGTCGGCGGCGGAGAGGGTGACGAGTTCGCCCGTGGGCTCTATGTGACGCGCGGCGCGCAGCGACTCGAGTGCCACCGGCAAGGCGAATTGCTCGCCAAGGAACCCGTCCACAAAACGGCCGCCGCGCACCTCGCCACGATCCTCAAGGCGGCGGAAGGTTATCAACAACTCGCGCCATTTGAACGGGAACTCCTCGCGCAGGATCAACTCCCGAAACACCACGCCGTAGCGCCCCAGCAGGACGGCACAAACCGTTTCGATTGCCTTCGCGCGATCCCTCGCCTCGCCTGAAAAGAGCATTGACCAACGTCCCGTGCTGTGTCGCGGTCGAGCCTTGCGACCTCTGCCTTGTCCCGCGCGCCGTTTGGGATCGATGAGGGCGCGCAAATTGTCGAAGCCGTCGGCGGTGAGGAGTCCCGCCGCCACCAATTCCCAAAGCGCCATTTCGACTTCGGATTTGAGCTTGCCGGTTCCGCGTACAATGTCGGCGAAGAAGGAAGCGCCGCGCTGACGGATGAATTCCAGCACCTCCCGAGCGACGTGGCTCAGGGCTCGCGACGCTACCGTGAGCGGAGCGTGACGCGGAATCATCCAATCGGATTCTTCCCGCACGAAGAATGTAATAGGGGCCACGCTCGAGGGAGTGATGCGCCGCACAGCCATCGCGTGCGACAGATCGTGCCGTCTCACGGAGTCAGCAAAGCCTCGTAGCGCGGGCGTCTCGCCCGCTGTGGCGGGAGCGTCCCGCTCCGGCAGGCGAGGGCGCGGGCAAGATGCCCGCGCCACAGCGGGCGAGACGCCCGCGCTACACAATGGGACCGGTTCGAGGGTCGCCGGATGCGGTGACAAACGTCCCCAGCCCACGGCGCCCGTCAGGCAGAGCTGGTCGAGTATTTGCGGGTCATAGCCGGCCACGCGAGGCGACAGGAGGTGCGGCTCCCACGCGACGGCGGGAGCTTCGAATCCTTGTAATTGCCGGATTACTTCGAGAACGCCTCGTTCACCGGCCACTTGCGTGCCGGGTGCGACGTGTTGCCAGCGCAGCAACCAGCGCATGAACTGAGCGGCAGTGACGGGTTGCACCTCCTTGCGCAGCGTACCGAGCGTGAGCCGGTGAATGCGCGCCAGCAGCCGGCGATCGCACCATTCAATCGTAGAGCACCACCCCTTGGTCCCCTCCTCAGCGAGGAGGGGATTAAGGGGTGGTGCCGCTGCGCCGGTGAATTGTCCACGCAACACGCGACCTTCTGCTTCGAGGCGAAGCATGGCGGCGTCGACGTCCGCCGCCGGCAATCCCATCGCGCGCGCCAGCCAGGGAATGTCGATTGGCCCGGAGTGCGCCATCCAACCTCTCACAAGTTGCAGTATGCCGTCGTCTCTTGTCGAAACAAGCTGATCGATTTCGGCAGGTTGCGTCTCGAACCTTGCCCTGGGGAAGAGAATTCGGAACGTATTGACTCGCTCCGCAGCGACCCAAAAGATATCATCACCAACGACCGCGCGAGCGGCGCGCTTCTCGGCGACAAGTTGACGAAAGAGTTCGCGCCACCGGGCGGCCACTGATCCACCCCCGGGTCGCACGAAGATTTCAGGCAACGCAACAAATACCTGGAGCGCTTCGTTCAATTCGTCCGCGTCGCGAACATCCGGCCAGGCTTCCTCGCGGACTCGCGCAATGGCGGCGGGGTCGAGTCGCCCGATTTCCGAGAGCACCGTCTCCGGCAGAACGCGCCGCAGGGAAACGGCGCGCGCCCGGCGCTCTTCGAGCGGGGCATCATCGAGAAAGGCATAGGGATTGGCGTTCAGAATCTCATGAGAGAATTGTGATGGAGCGGGTGTGTCTGCCGTGACGCAGCGAATGCTACCATTCATGATTCCACGCAGTACCCGGGTTAATCCTTCCAGGTCCAACGCTTCCGTGAGCACATCTTTCATCACCTCGCGGACCAGGGGGTGGTCCGGGATCTGAATGTCGCCCTCGATGTTGTCCTGGCATGCCGCTGCGTCCGGGAAGACCGCAGCCAGGAGGTCGTCCGCGCGCATGCGCTGAATTTGAGGCGGAGTCTTCTTTCCGTTGCGAAAACGTGGCAGCGCCAGAGCGCGTGTGGCGTCCCAACGCCAGCGAGTGGTGAAGATAGGCGAAGCGAGCGCGGCCTGCTCGAGGACAACCGCAGCCGATTCCGGCGCCAGGAAATGGAAGACATCAGCGAGCGGGAAACTGTGCTGCTCACCCAGCGAGATATTCAGGCCGTCATCGGTGGCAGCGGCTTGCAATTCGAAATTGAACGAGCGGCAAAATCTCTTGCGAAGCGCCAGCCCCCACGCCTTGTTGATTCTGCCGCCAAACGGCGCGTGGATGATAAGTTGCATACCGCCGGCCTCGTCGAAAAAGCGCTCCGCAATGATTCTGTGTTGAGCGGGAACTGCGCCCAGCGCGGCGCGCCCGGCGAGAATGTATTCAACGGCCTGCTCGGCGCCGGCGTCATCCAGCCCGCATTCCTCCTTTAACCAGGATATTGCGGCCTGACGTAGCGCGGGCGTCTCGCCCGCTATGGCGCGGGTATCCTGCCCGCCATATGTTGCGGGGGCGGGACGCCCCTCCGACAGCGGGCGAGAGGCCTGCGCTACGTCGATTTCCTGACCGAGATTCCTCGCTGTGCAGAAGGCACCTTGAATTGCGGTAACGTTAGCGACCTCCTTTGCGTGGGAACTCAAGACGCTTCGCGCATTCTCATGCACAGTGGTGACCGGCGTTACAGCTAGGCCGCTAATCTTCTCGCGTATTTCGGAAACTTGGGCTGAGAGTTCCGGCGTCCGTGCCGGCGCCTCGCCAAGCCAGAACGGAATGTCGGGGGCCGCGCCGTGAGCATCCTCCACCAACACGCGTCCTGAGCTACCTTCGATCCGCCTGATGCGCCAGGATGTGTTACCCAACAGGAAGACTTCGCCGCGCATGCTCTCGGCTGCAAAGTCTTCCGCGACGGTACCCACCATGAGGCCTTCCGGCTGCGCTACGACAGTATAAAGAGCGGACTCAGGAATAGCGCCGCCGTTCGTAAGGGCAACCAAGCGGCTGCCGCGCCGGCCGCGCAGTCGATGTCCGACGCGGTCGCGATGCAGATAGGCTCCGTAGCGCCCGCGGCGAGCCGTGATTCCCTCGGACAGGATTTCGAGAAGTGCGTCAAGGTCCTGACGGGCCAAATTGCGGTACGGGTACGCCCGGCGCACCATCTGGAACAGATCTTCTTCGTTCCACTCTTCGCACGCGCACATCGCCACGATTTGCTGAGCCAGGATGTCCAGGGGCGAGTCCGGAATCTCGAGCCGGTCCAGTTCACCGTGGCGGAGGGCCTTGACCAGCGCGGCGCACTCGATTAACCCATCACGGGTCATGGCGAAAAGGCGGCCCTTCGGCACTGACCCCAGCCAGTGGCCGGCGCGGCCGATCCGCTGCAAGGCCACTGCGATGGAATGAGGCGATTCGATCTGGCATACAAGATCCACGGTGCCGATGTCGATGCCGAGTTCGAGGGAAGCGGTGGCCACCAGCACCCGCATCTCTCCCGACTTCAACTTGTTTTCCGCGGCTAACCGCATCTTCCGCGAGAGGCTGCCGTGGTGCGCCGCGACGGCGTCCGCTCCCAGCCGCTGGGCGAGGTGATGTGATATCCGCTCGGACAGTCGGCGCGTGTTCACAAAAACCAGAGTCGAGCGATGCTGT
Source organism: uncultured Acidobacteriota bacterium (assembly GCA_963765485.1). Classification (GTDB taxonomy): domain Bacteria; phylum Acidobacteriota; class Terriglobia; order UBA7540; family UBA7540; genus CAVROP01. The sequence goes on from CAVXWN010000018.1 coordinate 162,615, forward strand.
CGCGCAAGCTCCGCCAGCCGGTCGTAAACCTCGTCCCACATCTCGTTGGTAGCGACAGGTCCGAGCTCGCTGCGCGGCACCTCCACGGCAAGGTCGAGCGCGCGGCGGTGCCCAATGTTGACAATAGTGGGCTCGGTCCGGCCATTCCCGGCCAGGAACTTCCCCACCAACTCGATAGGCTTCTGAGTGGCTGAAAGGCCAATGCGCACCGGTGGGCGGTTTGGGTGTGATTGCGCTATCAGAGTTTCTAACCTTTCGAGGGAAAGGGAGAGATGCGCGCCGCGCTTGCCGTCAGCTACGGCGTGTATTTCATCCACGATCACGGTTTCAACGTCACACAGGATGGCGCGGCTCTTCTCCGCTGTCAGCAGGATATAAAGAGACTCGGGTGTCGTTACGAGAATGTGCGGTGGTCGCGCCAGCATTGCCCGGCGCTCTGGCACCAGCGTGTCGCCGGTGCGAACTGCGGTGCGGATGGGTGGCATCAACAACCCTCGCCGGCCTGCGAGCTCGGTGATTTCAGTCAGCGGGATTTCCAGATTCTTGCGAATGTTGTTGCTCAATGCCTTGAGGGGCGAAACATAAAGGACCTCCGTGCGATCCTGGAGCCCGCCGCCCAGTGCCTTCCGAACCAGGTGATCGATGCAGGCAAGAAACGCCGCCAGCGTCTTGCCGGAGCCGGTGGGCGCGCAGATCAGCGTGGATTCCCCTGCCAGAATAGGAGGCCACCCCTGCTCTTGAGGTTCAGTTGGCCCGCCAAACCTGCCTGTGAACCACTCCTGAACGAGCGGATGGGCCCAGGAGAGAGAAGCGTGGAAGCCTTTCGGCGTGTTGTCCAAGCCCGAAGTCAGCATCTCATTTCAGTTTAACCGCGCGCCACGAAAATGCAATGTTCAGGGCCGCCCGACAGTGGCGTCAACGGTCCGGTGCCTCGTTGCCCGATGGGTTGTCATCCAGCGAAAGCGGGGATGCACGTCTGTCGACAGCGCACTTCTGACGACTGGCAGGCAGGGTCCCGGTTTTCGCGGGAATGACTTCCCTCAATTTCCAAATGTCACCAGTACGGCCTGCTGAATCTGCTCTTCAGATTTTCCCGCCATCGGGTACAATGTAACCGAAGAGGTCAAAGGCCATGACGCTGCTGGATTCACCACCACCCAAACCTTCCCTCCATATTTGGAGGTACATACTCCTTGGCATCCTGATTTTTCTGGTTGGCGAAGGTCTTTACTTCGTTTTCCGGAACTATCCCGAGGAACGCGCGGTGAGACGCTTTATGATCACTCTCGAGCAGGAAAAGTTCGAGGAGGCCTATCGGCTTTGGCAGCCTGGCCCCTCCTATTCTTTCCAGGAGTTTCTGCACGACTGGGGAATACACGGAGACTACGGTAAGATTCGCGGATTTGAGATTCTTGGCGCGAAATCCAAGGGGTCGTCGCTGGTTATCGTTACCTTAAAAGTGAACAACGTTGACCCGCCCCTCGATATTGTCGTAGACCGGAGGACGAAGGGATTGTCCTATTCAATCTTCTGAACAGCAAGATGTATGATGCAGGTCGGTCCGGAGGTCCATAACGGAAATTCCGGCCTACGTCGTTCGGGCTATGCTCCCCCCTGCTGGCATAGCGCCGGCTGGCGAAAGGAAGGATCGGAGAGAACATGAAGCCGACAAGTCGTCCGAATGACGAGGCCGCTTCAGCGAACATCACCAAGCGGATTCAAGAGCTGGGGGATTGGAGAGGAGAGACCCTCGCTCATGTCCGTCAGCTCATCCACGATGCCGACCCCGACATCCAGGAGGAGTGGAAATGGGTAAAGCCAACGAACCCAGGAACCCCCGTCTGGTCCCATGACGGCGGCGTCTGCACAGGGGAATCGTACAAGCAGGTCGTGAAGCTCACCTTCTTTCGCGGAGCCTCCATCAAAGACCCGAAGAAGCTCTTCAATTCCAGCCTGGAAGGGAACACGCGGCGTGCGATCGACCTCCGCGAAGGGGAGAAGATCAACGAAGCTGCCTTCAAGCAACTCATCCGCGCCGCGGTGGCGGCCAACTCCGCAGCGCGCGCTCAACGGGCAGCCAAGAAGAAGTAAGCCTGGCTCTCAGGGGTATGACGTACGAACGGCCTTTCGCAACAGAAGGGGACTCATGGGACGTAGGCCTGAGCTGGCGGATCCCTCCCACGAGCGGCATCCTACCCCTCAATCCCAAGGAAATCCGCCATAAGAGGAGCGGGTGACAAGCCTGGGAGATCGGTGTTATCCAATGACGTCGCGCAAAATAGCTGTTCGAAGAATTGGGGCGCCCGGTTTCAAGCTGGCGCTCGGCGCTGCACTGAAAGCGGTCGCAGTACTCACCGCGCTCGTGTTCTGTGCGCCTGTTCTGAGAGGGCAGACCAAACCAGTGCGCGGGCATGCGCCCAAAACTGCCTCTCCGCCTGCCGCAAAGGCGCAGGGCGGTGCTCGGGCGGTTCTTTTGATCGAAGGGGCGCCGGCTGGCGCGCGTGTTTACGTCGATAACAAGCTGATGGGCAAAACAAACTCCAATGGAGAACTAAGACTCAGATCGCTTTCTCCAGGCGTGCATCGCGTCCGGCTTACTCACCGGAAGCTCGAAGACTACGAAGAAATCCTGCACTTAAGTTCAGGCAGAACCACTAGCATTGACACGAAGTTGGTTGCGGCCAGTTACCCAGCCGGTGGAGTCGAGCAGCGCCAGCCACCAATCCGTTGCCTACCGCCACAAGTGCCCCGGCTACTCCAAGCTCGCGAATCTTTTACATCCCGGTCATGCATGACCATGGCTCAGTTGTGAATGGTCATTGTGTAGGGTGGATGGCGATTGGAAATGGAGTAATTCAATATAAGAGCACCAGAAAAAGACACATCTTCCGCTTTCCTTTGAGTCAGGTCCGCGAAGCGAAGAAAAACGACGTCTACCTGTCTGACCTCCACGCTTTCCACATTACGTTGGCCAACGGCGCCAAATACGACTTTGTTGTGGTAAGGGACGACGGCGCGTTTCAGCCACCGGACGCCGTTCTTGCCGCCATCGACGGCGCCATGGCAGGGCACCCTTATTCAACGGCCACTGCCTCGACTGCCGCGGCTCAGCCAGCTCCACGGATCGTTAACGCTTCTGTCATGCATGATCATGGCTCGGCTGGCAACGGTCATTGTGCGGGGTTCATGACGATTGAAGATGGGAAGATTCTATACAAGAGCAAAAGCGGAAAACACACCTTCCGTTTCCCTTTGAGCGAGGTAAGCGAAGCTAAAAAGAACGAGTTCTACCTCTCTCAACTCGGCGCCTTTCACATCAGGCTGGCCAATGGCACTGACTACAACTTTGTTGCTCTGGATTCTAACGGTCAGTCTCAGCCGCCCGACGCCATTCTTGCCGCCATCGAGCTTGCCATGACGACGGCTCCCCCTCCACAATGAGCCGTGTGGGATCGAGATTTACCGAATCGGGTAAATAGCTGTCAACGATGTCGAGCAACACCGGCTTGTCTTTGTTCGATGGCTTTGGCTTTTTCATCATGCCATCCTGTTGCGAATTCCTTTTCCAGTCAGCACGTAGCACGATTGAACACCGTGCCTACACTAATCCCGAGACGTTCGGCAGTGTTCGTTTAGAAATTACAATTCATGATTGGCTATTCATCCTCGTTCCTGCTGACTGGGCCAGCACGGTCTCGACGGCTGACCTGACCTGCTCAAAACTCACTGAAAGGATGCACTCCGGGCGCGCAAATCGGTAGCACCGATCGCCGGGGCACGGGTTACATTCGTAAAAATTCTGAACTACGAGCGCCGGAGGGAATGATGCTTTCTGCGGCCAAGGTCCCCAGATGGTTGAGCTCGAGGAGCCGAAGATAACTACGAGGGGCCGCGAAAGGGCTGCCGCTAGATGCGCGGGTCCGCTGTCATTTCCAACAAAAAGGCGCGACTCCGCCAGACTTGCGGCGAATTGACCTATGCGCACAGCTTCCAGCCGTCGGATCGGAGAGCCGGAGGCATTCTGAACGGCGTCGAGGATTGCGTTTTCACCGGGTCCACACGAGAAAACAGGCTTGAGGCCCATTTTTCGCTCCAGGAGAGCGCCGAGTTGGGCAAACTTCTCTGACGCCCATTGCTTGGTTGCATATAGCGCGGTGGGATGGATCAAGACGTACTCATCGGCAGGTGCGAGACCAAGGCTGGCGCGCGTGTGTTTCCACCATGCTTTGTGTGCGGGGCTCACAAAGATTCGGGCACGGGGGATTTCCTGGCGAGGCAACCCGAGGTAAAAGAGTGCAGCAGCTTGATGTTCGGCGGTGTGGATGGTGGGCTGATCCAGGATAATCCTGGCGTCGGGGACCAGGATTTGATAGTGACGCGGCGAGCGGAAGTGCTCGAAGCCGACCTTGATTCGAGCTCCGCTCATCCTGCTCAGGAACCTGCTGGTGGGGCCGCCGTGGAGGTTAATGCAGACCGCAAACTCTCTCCGGCGTAGCCCCAGCATCGCCTGTAGCTGCGAGACCGCTTTAATGGAGCCTTCGCCGGGGGAGAGAATCTCGTTTGCGTCCGGATTGGCTTGAAGGAGTTCCCGGAAGCGGGCCTCCACAAACACCGAGACAAGAAGGTCGGGCCGCCACGCCTTGAGCAGATGTAAGGCAGGAGTCAGAAGAACAATATCGCCGATCGAGCGGAGCCGAATGACCAGAATTCGAGAATCGGCGGGGAGGTCGGCAAGGAGGGAAGCCGGCTTCATGACTCTTGAACCAAGGTAAGCGCCTCGCCGGTATCACTCCGGCTCGATCTTGGCCTCATCGATGAGCATTACCGGGATGTCTTCCTTGATGGCGTAGACGCGCCGGCATTGGCCGCACTTGAGCCCTTGACCGTCTGGTGTGAGCTTCACCGGCACCTTACATAACGGGCAGACGAGGATATCGAGGAGCTCTTTCGCAATGGCCATTGTCAACCTCCGAGGCAATGGAATTTATCAGGCTGGCGCGAGAATTGCAAGCTTTCATGCGCCATTGCCCTCGTCCCGAGCGGGTCCGGAACAAGGAGAGACCTCCGCCCGCAGCACGCACGTGATGTTTCGCCACGAGGGAGGATCAATCTTCCATACGGCGAGAATCGCAGAGCCCTGGTAAACGCGCTCGAAACCGGATTCCGAGCGGGAGATCGTTTCGATGGGCAGAACCCACCAACGGGGTCTTGGACGGGCGTCTAAAGAGATCTTCACACCTTGCCATTCATCCACGAGTGTCAGGTTTGAGGAGTCGATCTCACCGCGGAAACCAAGCGCCCGCCGCACTCCATTGGCGGTAAAGTAACGGTCGGGAGCAGCCGGCGCCAGAAGGTTGATGACCAGTTCCGTCCCCAGCGCCAGCCTGGCTGGGCAGGGCTGCTGTGTAAAGAGTGAGGATTTGCACTCGATGCCGCAGGTGGCGCCGTGCACCTCTGTCGTCAGCAACTTGCGCGCCTCAACTTGCATCGCGCAGTCGCTGAGTTGGATCGATGCCGAAGTGTCAAGCCGGATCAGGTCGGCCGGCGTGCGACGGCTAGCGTGTTTCCACGGACCACAGGCCAGAACTTCGTTTTCGTCCAGTTGCAGTAAATCGAAATCACGCCACCCTTTCGTAGCGGGGAATACGTAAGTGCGGAACATGTTTCGCGCGTAGCGATCGTAGCGCAGCAAAGCTTCGAGGTTGGCGTCCTTGCTCAAGACCATATTGTGAATGGAAGCAGGTCCCTCTTTCGGAGTTTCCTTCGATCGAACGTGCTTCCGCACCAGGGCGTGATAGGCTTCAGGGCGGCGCATCAGAGAATTCACCAGCTCGACGTTCGCCGGTTTGAAGCGCAGGCTGGAAACTGTGCCGCCGTCTGCGGGACGAACCACCATTCCAAAAGTCGCATGCTCGAGGAGGATTTCTACATGCCCATCGACGTCAAAGTCCTCCTGCTTGACACGAACGCATGGTTTGCTGGTGAGGCCTTCGGCCACATCCAGCAAGACCTCGGCCTGAATCAGGTTGGAAAGCAGAGCGCTGCGCAGGTGTGGAGCGTAGAGGCCGCCGAAAATTCCATGCCAGTAAGCGTCGTTGCACTGCGAAGCGAGCACGTGGCTCTGCGCCTCGGCCGCCGCGCTCGCCCGTGCCTCGTCTAAAGGCTGAGCCTGGCTTAGTTCCTGGCAGCGCCGGCTCAGAGAGAACATGAGTTTTTGGATTTGGTTGGACTCGGGATACTTGCTGAGGAAGTTGCGCCAGAATCCTCCCTGGAGGAAGCGCCGTAAGCGTTCTCCGGAAGGCATCCTTTCGGTTTCATTCAGGCAGGTTCTCAATTCGGCGGCGGCTGAGGTCGGCAAGGCCCACTCCATCATCTCGGAGTAGGAGGCGGTGGGAAGATAGACTCTTCCAAGCGGAGCATGAGAACCGATGTAATCTCGCAGAGTTGTGGTTTGCAGCCATTCCCGGGCTTCTTCAAGCGCTTCGAGGAATCTCTCCAGCCAACGGTTTTTGTACACGTGCTCATAGGTTCCCGGCCATACGCCAAACTTTTCGCAATCGTCTCCCATCGCGAAAAGCTGCCCCGGTTGTTTCATGCCTTCGCGGAGTATGCGCAGAGTTGCTTCCGGCTCTTGGAAGGGAATCGCGTAGCGGAGGCACTTCAAGCTGGGTACGAGGTAGAGAGGCTCACCCTCTTCCTCTGTGATGTAGATGCCGTGCAAGCGCGACGGTTCCAGTCCCGCTGCCAGGAAATGAGTGTCGTCGAGCACCACGTACCCGACGCCGGCTTTGGCCAGTGGACGCGCAAGACTCGGCTCCCAGACGCGTTCCGCAACCCATGCGCCGCGGGGCGTTGTTCCCCAATGCTGGTGAACGTAATCCGCCAACTTGCGGACCTGCGAGATCTTATCGGAGTCAGGAATGGATGGCAGTATGGGTTCATAGTATCCGCCCCCCAGAAGCTCCACTTGTCCGCGCCCGGACAGCTCGCGAAGCTGATCGAAGTACTCCGGGTGGCGCTTTTCCAACCATTCGAGCAGAATGCCGGAGTGATGCAGGCTGAGCCGGATGCGGGGATGCTGGAGGAGAGTCTGCGCGAAGGGCGCGTAAGACTTCTGGTACGCTTCCTCGATGACGTGTTCGAAGTTTCCTACTGGTTGATGGGAATGGATTACAAGGCCGAGCCAAACTTTGTTCAAGACTAGGACTCCTCCATGCGGTACGCGGTTTTTCCAACGTGTCCCGGTAGTGGTGTCGAACTTCCTCAAAGGGGAACAAAATCAATAGCCCCGCAGGGGCGGGATGGAACTTACGGACAAGGAGAGAAAAGACAATTCGTGCCCGTCGCGGCCGAACATCCACGGGCCATGCTTCCCGTGAGTGTCACCCACTGCTAATGACTTGCGGCCCTTCGGGGCCGACCCGCAACACGACTTTGACGCGACCCTGACCTGCGTAGCTTCGCATTCCTGCCTATCTAGAATAAGATGAAGCTTGAAGAATTGTCAGTAAGAAACGTAGAGCGGCCATCTGTGATCGGCTTTCAGCGGGCTGGCGCCTGAGAGCTGACGGCTGAAAGTTGATGGCGTCTTTTGCCGGAGGCGAACCAATGGATGTGAAGTCTTTGCTCGACTATTGTCAATCGGAACTACGGCCAATACTTCAGTTTCTCCGGCAAGTAGTAGAGATCGAATCGCCGAGCAACTCAAAGCCTGCGTTAGACCGCCTTGCGCGCTTCATCGCTGACGAATTCAGGCGGTGTGAAGGGAAGATTCACCTTCTCAGCCATCCGGTGGCCGGCACTGCGGTTTCGGCTGAGTTTTGGTCAGGTAAACGCAATCAGAAGTCGATTTTGCTCCTCGGTCACCTGGACACGGTTTGGGAGATCGGGACTCTGGAGCAGATGCCTTTCAGGGTGCGCCAGGGACGTGCGTTCGGGCCTGGAATCTTGGATATGAAGTCTGGGATCGTCCTCGGTCTCTGGGCGATTCGCGCCCTGCAAGCGCTGAGGATTGCGCCGACGGGTCCCATTCACTTTTTTCTGAATTCTGACGAGGAGGCATCCAGCGTCGCTTTTCGCGAGCAGATTCAGGCGGAGGCGAGGGGCGCACGCGCCGTGTTGGTGTTGGAGCCGGCGGCCGCCGGCGGTGCGCTCAAAACTGCCCGAAAGGGGGTGGGCGAGTTCAAGATTACCGTCCATGGCCGCTCCGCGCACGCTGGGGTGAACCCGGCGGCCGGCGCGAGCGCGATCTCGGAGCTGACCCGGCAATTGCCCCGCGTCGAAGCGATGGCGCGCCCGCGGCAGGGGCTGACACTCAACGTTGGTAGAATTGAAGGCGGTACCCGCTCCAACGTGGTGCCGGAGCGCGCCTCAGCATGGATAGATGCGCGGATCCCGCGATTGCAAGACCGACTGGTAATTGAGAAAAAGATTTACAGCCTGAGACCCTTTGATCCGAAAACTCAGCTTGAAATCAAAGGTGGCATCAATCGTCCGCCGATGGAGAGGAAGATGGCCGTGGCGCTCTTCCGCAAAGCCCGCGCTCTGGGGCGCGCCATGGGTATGGAATTGACCGAAGCCTCAACCGGCGGTGGCTCCGACGGCAATTTCACGGCGGCGCTGGGGATCCCAACGCTCGACGGCCTGGGCGCGGTTGGCGATGGCGCGCACGCGCGCCATGAGCACATCATTATCCGCGAACTTCCCCTCCGGGCAGCATTGCTGGCCGGCTTGCTCGCGACGCTGTAGCAGCACGCTCCGTCTTGGGCATCCGCGGTTGACGGCGACTCTCTTCCATGAATGGCGCATCGGCAAATTTGATCGATAGTTAGAACAAGTCGGCGTGGGTCCCGGTCCGGACCAGGTAGAGGTCGTCACCCTCGACCTTGTAGATCAGCAGCCAATCTGGTTCCAGGTGACACTCGCGGTGGTGCTTCCATTCTCCGGCGAGCGGATGGTCGTTGTAGCGGGGCGCAAGCGGGCTGCCTTCAGCCAGCAACAAGATCAGCCCCCGCAGCTTCGACATGTCCTTGCCGCGTCGTTGGGCCAGCTTAACGTCGCGCCGAAACTGCGCCCCGCTAATGAGGTTTCGTCCGTTCAAATCCCTAAGTCCTTAAACAGCGCGTCGGCAGACTTGAACCGCTCTCCCTCGCCTCGATCCGCTGCATCCATCGCCCTCCGAGTAGTTGTATTGGGGACCCTTACGTCGAAGGGTAGGGCTTTCTCTGCGGCCACCCGGACGAGCAAAATGCGGACCGCGTCAGACACCGACAAGCCCATTGCGGCCAGTGTCTTCGCAGCTCTTTCCTTGACCTTCTCATCCACCCGAATGTGAACCATCGCCGTCGCCATAAATGTTAACACCTCACTAAGATACAATGTATCGCATCACGAACACACTGTCAAGGGCTTCCGAAGTTCACCCCGGCGATGGAGTCGGGGATAGCGGGCCGTGTGGGGGGGTTGGCTGAACTAGGGTGCTGCGCCCGCCAGCCGTCTTGTTCCGCAAAGAAGACGGGGCGTATCTTCTTGAATGCGTCAAAGGAAGCAAGAAGCCGAGGAGAAAAATCAAAATACGCAGATAGGAAAGGTTCGAGGTCGCTGCCCCTCAAGTCCAACGCCTTGGCAAAGCGTATCCAAGCTTTAGCGGCGAACGTGACTGACCAGTTATTGCGCTGCAAGGCGGACTCCACCTGGGGTACCTTGTAGCAGTATTCTGATGCACTGGCTGCGAGCGTTCGCAGGTCAGGACGGTCATGAAGGTACAACTCGGTGGCCTCGTCGCATGCTGGTCCCACGAAGCGGAGGTCGAGAAGAACTGCTGGTGTCAAGCCGAGCGAATCCCACGCCCGGTTGTCGGGCCACACGGTCCTATCGGAGCGCTCCAGTTCTTTGAACACGGTCGCCGTGTATAGGTTGAACAAGCTCCCGGCTCCTGTGCCCATCTCCTGCACCGACTCGTCTTCGCCCAGGATGACAACAGCGAGGCAGTAGAGAGCACACAACAGCTCTCGAAAGGCGTCCGCTATTGCTTCCTTTGTCGGTCGCTGTCCCCCAGCCTCGTCGATTGTTTGGAGAATCCCAGCAAGATTTCTGCTGGTCATGTAGGAGAGGCTGGCGGCAAGCATCAGTGGGGTCGTGGGAATTTTTCCGATTTCAGATGTATCAGTCCCACTGGTTGAACGCCCTGACGGCCCGCTGCGGTTCAGCCCCCTAAGACGGTCGAGCCATCGCATAATTGCTCCCATGCTCGCCTGACTGAATTCCCCGAAGTGTGGTGCCTCTTCGAAGATGGTCAGCCCTAATCTCGGCCCGTACCCTGTCGGAGGCAGTACTCACATTTACAAACCTTGAGATTGGCCGGGTCGTCTCCCTCAACGTTGTCCTGCAACCAGGGGTCCTGTTCGAAGTGCCCGCACTTCTCGCACGTGTACCTATCACGTCCAAGCCGCATCAGTCCACCACACGCCGGGCACCTTTCGAGCTTATGCGCCTTCCTCCATGTGCACGGGTCAACCACGGGGGGAGTATGCACCAAACCCAGAAGCGAAGGCGGACCTGCGCAAATATGAGGGCAACTTCGGAATCGGAAGTCGCTGTTGACAGCCAGGCCGCAAAGTGGTAACGCTTCCGTGAACGATGTCTGCCCCTCAAAAGCGCTGCGTCTAGGAGGAGCTTCATGGCACTGGCAATAGGATGGGTTGCGTGGGGCGTAGTTGCTTTTTTGGCACTCGCCTGGGCTTACGCCTGCCGCAATGCCATGGCCTCGGGCGAGCCGCCGCAGTGGAGCAGCGTGGTGCTGACCTTGTTCTGGTGGGTCGTCGCACTGGCCTTCCTCTTCTCACATGCGAATAAGCTTCACATCCTTTGGGCGGCCCCCGCCCCCTTCGTCCTTTCCTTCTTCGTCTCGCCGCCGATGGGGATTCCGTTGCTTTCGCCGGTGGTACTAGGGGTCGCTCAGGCATTCATGACTGTAGTCACTCTCGGGGTCAAGAAAGAAGTGAAAGGTGGTCTTGAATGACGTGGCAGTTGGCGATACTAAAGGCCTTCGATATCCCTGACGACGCTAACCGTGCCCTAACTAACAAGCAAGCCTGCCGACGCGTCCAAGACTTCAAGCATCTGGAACCTCACCACCGCATTCTTCAATGGGGCGAACGCCCGGCCTTTCAAAACCAAATGAGGAGCCACATCTCCAACCTTTGCGGCCTGGGCCAATTGAAAATGTTGAAGCGCGGATTGCACTGCATCACGCCGCAGGGCAGGGCGAGGCTTGCTACATCAAGCCCAGCAGCACGGATTTAGCCCACTACCGGATTCTGGGTAGTGGCGTCATTTGCCCGGAGGGGCGCTGTGGGTCGCAAGTCATTCCCGCGAAAGCGGGGGAGTCCGTAGACAGCACCGCTCCGAAGGCCTTCGAGATGGATTCCCGCTTTCGCGGGAATGACCTGTGCCTCGAAACGGATCCCGTTCCCAATGACGCCACCGCGGGCTCCGCGCCCTACGTCCCGTACTTCTTCACGATGTAGCTAGCGACCTCTTGTTCGAAGTCGGGATAGCTGAGGTGAAGCACATCCTGAAGAAGTGCGCCGAAGTCGGGCTGGGAAGGCATAGCTTTGAGGAGGCGGCGAATCCCGGCCATATCGAAGGTGTTTTGCAGGTATTCCAGGGCGGCCAAAGATTTGGCGTAAACAAGGACCGCTTGGTCCTGCGGCATGTTCAGGAAGGGACCTTCGAGCGACGGGAAGGACGGCAAGCTCCCTGTGGCAGCCGCCCGCGAGAGTTGCGACCCCATCGTCGCGGTGGTGGCGCCCTCCTCGAGCTGCGCCAAGCCTTCGTTAAACCAAGTGGGACAGCGGCCCACGGTGATCTGCCGGACGAAAGAGTGCGTCAGTTCATGCTTGAGCACTCGGGCGAGATCCGCATTCACCAGGGTCAAGCCTGAAACCGGCACACGAATTTTCCCGTCGTTGAGGGCGCCCACCCAGCTTGGTGATCGAGTGATATCTTTGAACGCCTGGTTGGGATAGAGGAGCACGACGATCACTTCGCGCGGGCCGTAGTCGAGGTCGAGCACGAGGTTCTGAAAAGATCCCTCGAGGCTGCTAATAACCTCGCCGCTCAGTTTCTCTCCTTGCTCGCCCTCATAGCGGAGCAGGAAGTGCTCGCTACGGAGTTCGCGGTAGGAGCCCGAGATTTCTCGCTCACGTTCGGCCCTGGCAATGGCTTCACGGATACGCGGGTTGTCCTCGATGGCCAGCGCCTTGTTCCACTGTGCGATTGCCTCGTCCATATTCTCCAAGCCGTAATAAGCCGACCCCAACAGCGCGGGGAGGTCCGCAGACTTCGGGTAGCGGTCAGCGGCAGGCAACAGCAGGTCTGCGGCTTCCAGAAAATGATTCTGTGTCACCTGAAGGTAGCCGAGCGCCAGAGTCAAAAACAGATCGTTTGGAAGCACCTTCAGCGCTTGTTGGTATTTCTGGATAGCGCCGTCGGGGTCGCCTTGTCGCGCCTGGAAGAGTGCAGCCTGCTGATAGGCCTGCTTGAGGAGGCGGGCGTTTTCCGGGGAGGAGTTGTGGGTCAGCTCGCTACTCAGGTGCAGGAGGTAGGCCTCATCGACTGCCCCGTCTTTGATGACCGGCGAATCTGCCCCAGGGGGCGGTCCCCCAGAAGGGGACGAAGGCAGCGGAATCTCGCGCGATTTCGCTGGATGGACTTGGCTTTGATCTGCGGGTTGCTCCTCCGCGGGGTAGTCTGATTTCACGATGTGGTCCACCATCGAGGTCGGGATTGAGAATTCTCCGCCCTGGATGGAGTAAATCACCCTCTTCGAGTCCTCCTGCGTCACCCGTCCTACTATCTTCCGGCCGTTCTTCAGATAGATGTCGTCGGGAAACGCGGTGGAAGGCGTGAGCGTGGCCAGAAATGAAAGTGGAAGCAGGGATATCCCCATCACTCTCCTCTTCCAGAGAACGATCTGCTGCAATCCCCATCTTGCGCGACGCCCAAGCATGATCGGTGAATGATACAATACCGGCGGTGATTAGGTCGAGTTGTGCCGGGCGGCTCTCCGCGCTAAAGTAAGACTTGTGTTTAGGATTTTGCGGCTGGGAGAACGCGGGGAATCTCGTTCTGGTTGCGGCCGCCGGGCCACGCGCTGGACCGAATGTACGCTTCTCTTCGCAATTATGTTGTTGGCAGGAAGGAGCCGGGCCGCGAACGGGCTGGACCCGCAGGAGATTCTAAATCAACTTCAAAATGTTCACGTGGACCCCGGCCAAGTTTACCTGCTGCGTCACGCGCAACTAATCCGTGACCGGGCGAAGATATTTTTCAATCGTGGCTACATCGGGTTTTTCACAAAAGCTGCCGGGGAAATTACCGGCGCTGTTTACGTCGGCCAGGGGGAAATCCTGCTGATCCCGCCCACGCGGGTGGAGAAAGAGAGTCTGGCGCGATTCATTCACTCCCCCATCCTGGAAGAACGGTTTACTGTGGCTGTTCTGCGCTTTACGGACCAGACGGCCAGGGAACTTCTTGCTGTGGCGGAAAGGCCGGAGCCTGATGACCCAGAGCGGCCGCTAAGCCTTCCTCAACAGCTCAACTCCGCACCGGTTCTGTTCGCACTGGAGGATTCGCCCCGAATCTTTGAGGATTTGCTGGGCGACCGCGCACTTCCGTATTTTCACGCGCGCTTGGAAGGAGAGAGCCTCAATTGGTTTGAGCTAGTTGATGATGAGCGATCCCCGGAAGCCGTGAGCGTGGGTGCGGCTCGCCGAAACGGTGATGAGCTATTTGCCGACCTCTGGTGTGCCTTTGAAAGCAAGAACTCGGCGGCGCGTTTCGCAAATCTGGCGCCGGGGACTGTAAAAGCCCTTTCTTACGATATCGACACGCACATCCAGCCTGACAACAGCATGGAAGGGCATGCGGAGCTTCTGTTGGAATCGCTCTCCGGCTCAGATCGTGTGCTGACATTTGATTTCTCCCATTTGCTTAAGATCTCAAAGGTCCTGGACGAGCGAGGGGACAGTCTTGCCGCGTACCCATACCCTCTGCATCAAGAAAGCGATACGGCTGACCAGAATAAGGGCTGGATCCAGGTGGCCTTACCAGTCCCACACCCGGCCGGCGAAAGATTCCGGCTCCGCTTCGACTATCAGGGGGAAGTCATAACCGATGTGGGGAACAACGTCCTATACGTTGGAGAGAGAGCCGCTTGGTATCCGAACCTCGGGCTTGGATCTCCAGCTTCATTCGACCTGACGTTTGATTATCCCGCGAGCCTCACCCTGGTCGCAACCGGAGCGAGGGTCGAGAAGAAAACCGAGCACGGCCGGACTCGCAGCCGGTGGCGCTCTGACGGCGTCTTCCGAATCGTCGGTTTCAACCTGGGGCCGTATCACTCGGTCGCCCGCCGCCTCGGAAAGACGACGGTTGAAGTGTATGCGACTCGCGAGGCGGAAGCGGCGTTGGAGGAGCGTCACACGGTGAGGTTGGCTCCCCATGTTGGAATCCCGTTAACGAAACGGGGGCTCACGTCGTTCCCGATTGACACCGATAGGGTAGCTCCCTTGGCGCCTGCCGAACTACTGGACAGTGTGGCGGAGAGCGCTGCGCAGGCCCTTGACTACTTCGAGAATCTATTTGGTCAATTTCCCTACTCTCGCCTCGCCATCTCCCAGATTCCGGGTAACTTCGGACAAGGTTGGCCGGAACTGGTCTATCTCCCCACACTCTCATTCTTACGGAAGTCGGAGCGTTACGACCTTGGCTTGCCGGAAAAGTCCGAGGACCTCCTCGGCCACGTCATGGAGGCCCACGAGATTGCCCATCAATGGTGGGGCAACTCATTAGGTTGGAAGACCTATCATGACCAGTGGCTTTCCGAAGGGCTCGCGACCTATGCCGCGGCGTTGAACCTGGCCAGGCAGAAGGGTGGCGATCACAGATTCCACGAACTCCTGCGAGGCTACAAGCTTGACTTACTCAGCAAGGGCAAGAACGGGGTGATCAACGAAGCGAGCGGCCCCATCTGGCTCGGCCAGCGACTTTCCAATTCCCTGACTCCGAGCGGCTACGACAACATCGTTTACAAGAAGGCTTGCTGGGTTTTGCACATGTTGAGAGGGCTGATGAAGGACCCGTCCACAGGGTCCGACGAAAGGTTTTTCCGCTTGCTCCGCGATTTCATCGCCAATTATCAGGGAAAGAATGTTTCAACGGAACAGTTCATTCGGCAAGCGGAAAAGTACATGACTCGATCCAGCGACCTCGAGCACAATAACCGGCTGGACTGGTTTTTCAATGAATGGGTATACGAAACCGGTATCCCAACCTACAAATTGCAATCCAGCGTAGAGCGACTCTCTCCGAAGAGATTTCTGGTCCAGGGGACCATAATGCAGAGCGGAGTCTCGAGCGATTTTGAAATGCTGGTGCCTGTGGTAGCCGAGGTGGGCAAGGACGAGAAGCTAAGCTTGGGTCACGTTCTCGTCAGCGACGACGGTGGACGATTCAAGTTTATAACTACAGAAAGGCCGGAGCGGCTCGCAATTGACGAAAATAACATCCTCGCCATCTCCGGGCACTGATTACTCGAGATTGAGTGTCTCGCAGGTTGTTGAAGAAGCTCCCGCCTGTCATTCAGGGCGAAGCTGCTTTTGTCCTGAGCCCAATCGCTCAAACCGGGATGGCGACACTCTGAAACCGTGAGAATTCGCGCCGGAAGGCGCTGGGCGGACCGGCCTCAGCGTAGCGGCACTCGGACGACGATCGTGTCGTTCACGCGTGCGATTAGCGAGGAAAACGAATCCCTGCCGACCCCATTCATCGGTTGGACAAGGGCCGTCAGAGGCTTTACAGTGACGCGCAGCTTCGCGTGCGAATCGCGCGAGGCCTGGAAGGAAACCACGCAATCCGGTCGCCATCGCCATCAAGGTCGAGCGGCTCGGAGATCGCGGCAGGCAGCGCTGAGACGGGTTTCCAAACAATCTGCACAAACGACGCGATGGGCGAGAGCGGGGCGCGTTTCAGCACGGGTTTGTAGATGACAATCTGGTAAGCATCGCGGGCAATGGTGCGAGCCGGCTCGCCGCCGGTGTACGTGGGCTCGATGCGCAACGACGTCCGGGCGGCAGCGCGAGTGAAGAAGCCGAACCGGAACAGCGGCCCCACCACCGCCACGGCGATGGTCAGCACCGCGACCGCATAACCGAGTACGGCAGACAAGCGTTTCATGGCATTTTCCTTCTTCCTTCGCGGCCCGCGAAACGATCCACCACCGAGAGCACAGAGGGCATGGAGCCGCAACCAAACACGTGCTGTAGGGCCGAACGGCGTTCGGCCCCGGGGCGAGCGCCGCTCGCCCCTACATGACCAGCCCAATCAGCTTCGCGAGCGAGTTGGCGATGATGCTGCCGCCAAACATCGTGGCAAAGACCCACGCCGCGTAAAGATAGAGCAACCGTGCGCGCTCCGGGTTCGCGCCTACCGGCGTGCCCTTGATATGCCACACCGCAGCGTCCTTGCGGCAAACGTCGACGCAGGCGCCGCAGCGCATGCAAGAGGAGGGGGGCTTGCCGGCACGAATCGCGTCCTGGTCGATGGCCAGCGTAGGACAGTTGTTCTGGCACAGCAGGCAGCCGGCGCCACACTTCTCTTTATCGATCCGGATGTCAAAGATACTGGTCCTGCTGAAGAGTGATTGGAACGCGCCGAACGGGCAGAAGAAGGCGCACTGCGTCCGCCGTTTGGTCAGGAACGGCAGCACGACAACCAGGCCCAGAAAAAGCGCGATGAAGATCCCGAACTGAAGCGCCGTTTGGGTGGAGCGCACCTGGGGAAACTCGGTGACCGCCTTGAACGGGCAGAGCCACGAGCAGTAAACGGGCTCGAAGGTGGCGGCAGAGAGCAGCACGATGGCCACAAGAATCGCCCACGGCACGAGCCGCCACTTGGGGTTGATCTTGCGAAGGCGCGCCTTCTTGGGGATCGAGGAGAAGCCTTCGTCCAGCCCGCCGAAGAAGCAACCGTAGCTGCACCACGCCTTGCCTAGAATGACGGTGGCAAGCAGCCACAGGGCGACCATCATGGCGATGCTGTGGGGGTTCGAGGGGGTCGGGAGGATGGAGCCCGGGAAGATGATAGTTCTCGTCAGCGCGGCTGGGACCAGCGTCATGGGGATCACCATGAAGCAGAACGGTGTGTCGCCGGAGAGCATCCGTTCCATGGGGATGCTCATCGACGAGCGCAGGGCGATGAGGTCCCAGATAAAGCCCACGGGGAAAAGAAATCCCAAGGTGATGAAGAATATGCGCCGCCAGCGATAGGTCCCGCGCGTGCGCATCATCAGGAAGAACAGCGCCAGCATGAAAACCCAGGTGACCAGCGCCGCCAGCTTGGCGGGCCGGCCCGGCTGGCGGAGGACAGGCGTGAACAGCAGCAACGTGAACATGGCCATGGGCACGCTCAGAAGAAGCGAGCGCCCGATTCCGCGTGGAGGAGCGAGCGCGCCCGAACGAGCTCGGTCAAGCATGAGACACCATCCTAGTGACAACAATGAAAAGATTCGCGGCCCGGCCGGGAGCCAGCCGCCAGGAGGCTGCGCTCACGACTCCCAAGTAGGCGTAATAGATCGCGAGAGCGACCGTGGTCATGCGGGCCACAGCGGGAACGGCACTGAAGCGGCGTAGCGAGCTGACCGCGAGCGAGGGGAGGAACCAGACGGATGTCCCGGCAAAAAAGAGCGCGAAGAAGGCGAGCGCACCGGGCAGGCTGTGAGTCGCGGCGGCGCGAACGCCGGCGGCGACGAACGGCGGGCAGAGATTGAGTCCCGTGAGGAGGCCAAGGGTGAGGGCCGTGGGCGGGCGGAAGCGATCCGCGACGCTGATCTGATAGAGGCGCGTGTGCTGTTCGTCCTGCGCCTTCGCACAACGGCGGCGAGGAAAGCATGCCGAAAAGCCCAACAGAGCAGCCAGCCCGAAGTTGGCCAGCCCGAAGACCAGCGTGCGAGTACGCAGGTCGACGGGAATTGTCAAACCGGCCAGCCCAGGCCACGACGGCGAATGACAGATAACCGGCCAGACGACCGCCCAAGAAAATGGCCAGCAACCGGCCCGTGGTGCCCACATCGCGCGGCTCGGCCCCGAGCCACGGCAGCAGGACTGGTCCACAGGAAGCAACGCAGACGGGACCCGACCCGAATCCCAACGCCAATGCCTCAGCCAAGTTCATCGCGGTGCTCCGGAGTCGAGGAGTCGACAGTCGAAAGTCGAGAGTTGAGAGTAGGGAGTCGAGAAGTCGCGTGTTTTCGACCCTTGACTCCTCGCTTCGCTCGGAATGGCCGCCGTTTGGCGGAGGATGCCATTCCAACTCACACTACCGCGCCCTGTTCAGTTCTTTTGTCGACGGGTTGTCCCCCACTTCAATCTAACGGACTACAGCAGACGAATGTTCCCTGATTTGCCAACGGGGATTAAACAATGCCCAGCCATAGCCTCAGACCTGGAGAATAGGTGGCCGTTGCGGCTGGCTAACCGCCCGCCGGGAACTTAAGTCGAGCGCTGATGGATTGAATCTGGTCAAGCGATTTTGTCTTCTCGAGTCCTGCGACCTGCACTGCAATGTTCCCTACGATCGTGGATTCGCTAGGTCCGCGTAGGACTTGTCGCCCCGTTAACTCACTGGTCAGGCGGTTGAGGGTTTCATTCTTGACGCCCCCGCCGACGATGCAGATGCGGTCGATCGGCTTGCCAGTAATTGCTTGAAGCTCCCTGATGACTTTGGCGTAGCGTCGTGCCAAGCTGCGGAAGATAATGGCCGCAAGTTCCTTGGGCCGAGTCTCTTCCTCAAACCCTTGTGCTCTGAGAGCGGCATTGATGCGAGAAATCATGTTGCCGGGCGCAAGAAAGACTTTCTCATCGGCATCGATGGAGGGTCCGATAGCAGGGGTTTCCGAGCATTGCTGCGCCAAGTCGGCAGCCGTTAACTGAAGACCTTGAGCGTTCCATTCGCGCAGGCACTCCTGGAGCAGCCATAACCCGATGACGTTGATCAGAAACCGGATGCTCCCCGCCACGCCGCCTTCGTTGGTGAAATTTTCCTCAAAGGACTGTTCTGTGACCACGGGATTCATAAGAACCATGCCCACCAAGGACCAAGTCCCAGAGCTGATAAAAGCAAGACTGTCATGAGGGAACGGAATGCCCGCCACGGCCGAACCGGTGTCGTGGCACGCAGGCGCGGTGACTTGCACGTTCGAAAGACCAAGGTCGGTGGCGAGCTCCTTCCGCACCTTCCCGAGGGGTGTCCCCGGCGGCGCGATGGGCGGAAATTTGTCCAGGTTGAGGTTCAGCGCGCGCGCGAGCTCCTCTGACCAGGAGCGCTTATGGACATCCAGGAGCTGTGTTGTACTAGCTTCCGAATACTCGGCCATTGCGACTCCCGAGAGCCGATACAGGAAATACTCCGGCAGCGTGAGCCACTTTGCGGCACGCTCCCATTCCGAAGGGAATTCGGCGGCGTGCGCCATCAACTGGTAAACCGTGTTGAAGGGAAGAAACTGAATCCCCGTGATTTCGTAGATGCGTTTCTGGGGAATGAGCGTAAACGCACGCTCCATTTGGGGAAGGTTTCTCGCATCCCGGTAGCAGTAAGCACGACCGATGCGGTTCCCGGTGCGGTCAAGCAGCACGTAGTCCACGCCCCAGCCGTCCACACCGACACTCGCGATGCGGCCCCCCGCTTTGGATGCCGCAAGGCGCAATCCTTTGAGGATCTCCTGCCATAGACGGTCGGGGTCCCATACCAGGTGGCACCCCTCTTCGCGTGCGCCATTGGGAAAACGGTGGACCTCCTCCATGATTCCTTCTTCCCCGGTCCAGCGGCAAATGACTACACGCCCACTCTCGGCGCCCAAATCTGCTGCCACAATATGAGTACCGTTTTTCATTCCACCAATTCCTTCCCTGAGCCCCACGTCCTGGGATCAAGTGTCCGATGGGTTCTTCTGTTTGTCGCCCTCCCGGAGGTGTGAGAGAAGCTGCAGGGCCCGGAAGAACGAATTGCCAGTGTCGCGCGTGGTATTCTTCGCTATCGGCTTGAGGTCTCCCACCTTGCTTGCATAGGCAGTGTTCATGTAGCAGTCAGCTTCTTCTCGGCCGCGAAATTTCTTCCGCTCTGGTCAGCGCCTCCGCGTCCTCCGTGGCCAGAAGAGCCTCAATACAGAGGTCACTGAGATGCTCCGTGTGTTCTGTGTTGAAGCTTGAGAGGCACGGAGGACACGGAGAGCCCCGTTTTGCTTTCGGCCAACGGCCGTGCGGTAATCCTACGCGTAGCTCCCTCCGGCGGCTTGGTTCTTCTCCGCTCGCTCACGGTTGATCCGTTGCATGTATCCAGACTCGCGAAAAGCAGCCAGGGGATTTTCCGGCAGGCCCTGTGAGCGTCTCCACTCCCGGATTACAGGCCGCACATCTGTGGCGAATGATTCCTTGAGACACTCTTCGGCATCTACCAGTTCACATTTCTGCTGGTGACGAGCCAGACGCTCGTGGTCCACAAGTGTGGCCTTCGCGTACAACTCCTGGGCTGTCACGGCGGTCTGGATCATTTCCTCGATCTTGCCCTTCAAGTTGTGACTCTGGTCGATCATATAAGCGATGTCAGCGCGCCGGCCAACTTCCCACTCAAAATAAACAATTTCGTGAAAGATGCGAAAAACTTGATAGGGATCGATCGAACCCAGCGTCAAATCGTCGTCGGCGTAACGCCGGTCATTAAAGTGGAAACCTCCCAGCATGTCCTCGGCGAGGAGCCACGCCACGATTTGCTCGATATTCTGCGCCTGATAATGGTGGCCCGTATCCACAAGGACTTTGCCGCGCGGACCGGCAGCGCGGGCATACAGCAGAGCCATCCCCCAGTCTGCGATGTCCGTGTGGTAGAAGGCTGGTTCAAAGGGTTTATATTCCACTAACAATCGTTGGGTGGGTGAGAGCTTGGAGTGACTTTCCCTCAGACCCTCTTCAAACCATTTCTTTCGGTGGCGAATATTGGCGGTCCCAGGGTAGTTCGATCCATCCGTGAACCAAAGAGAGATGTCCCGGCTCCCGGTCTGTTTGCCGATCTCCACGCAGTCCAGAATGTGTTGCACGGCTGCCTGTCGGATTGAGGGGTCAGGGTTTGCCAGAGACCCGTACTTGTAAATCTGGTCCTGAAAGACATTAGGGTTGATGGCGCCAACCCCAACGCCGTATTTTGCCGCGTACCCCTTCACTTCGTTCGTGCTCTTGAGGCCCTCCGGGAAGTCCCAGAGAACGTGCACGGCCACCGTCGGACAGATGCCCGTAAAGTGATGAACTTGTCCTGCATCGCTGAACTTTTCTTCGGTGGATGTTGCCGCGCCGGGTTGGATGAATTTCCCAAAACGGGTTCCAGTATTGGCAAATCCCCAGGAAGGTATTTCGACTCTGAAAGTATCTAGGCTTTTCCAAACAGCTTGTTCATGTGAAGCGTTCGCCATGTTTTACCTCCATCAGGCTGGGGCCAAATACTACTTGTTTGCGTCAGGTTTAGTCAAGGTTTGTTTGGACTGCCCAAGCGTTTCATGGTGGTGGTTGCGGCGAGTTTAACTAGCCAATTGGGGGCGTAAAGCCGCCTCTGAATCAAACTGTACCGTCAGCTATTTCACACTAGCAAGGGAAAGTTGCATGGTAGAATTGAAGCCTCAACATGAGCCTTCGGGAACGCATTGGTACTCTTTTCCGCCTCTTTCTCTTATTCACGGTCTTGGTGACCGTGGCGCTGGTCAGCGCCATCACCACCATCAGGTTTACCATCCGCGGTCATCAGGAGACGATGCCGAACATGGTCGGATTGCCTTTCGACTATGCTCAACGCATGGTAACTGGATTGGGCCTTGAAATGAAGGTGGAAGACAAGCTCTTCAATGCCCAATATCCCCCCCAAGCGATCGTATCCCAGATGCCACCCCCCGGAACCCGCATCAAGATCGGTCAGCATGTTCACGTCCTGGTGAGCCTCGGACCCCCGCAGGTAATCATCCCCAACCTTTTGGGAACTAGCATTCGCGCCGCTAGGATCACCGCAATCCAACGCAATCTCACACTGGGCGATATTGTGGGAGTTCACTGGCCCGGAACTGAACGCGACCAAGTCGTGGCGCAGGATCCGGCGCCGGAAAGCACCGACGTGAGGAGCCCCGCGATGAACATTCTGGTGTCTGTTGGCGAAGCGCCTGAGGCATACCTGTGCCCGAGATTGGTCGGGCAGCCAATTACCGAAGGCCGTCGCATTATCGAGAAGGCAGGGTTCAAGGTGGCTAGTATCACGTCCAGCGCCGCCCGCGCCGGATCCCGAGGCATCATCCTTACACAATCGCCTGCCGCTGGAAGCAAGATAGGCGCGGACGCTGTTTTCAACTTCCAAGTCTCGCAGTGAGAAGCCTAATTTCCTACAGCGATGCGAGGGGCAAGATGGAAATCCTGGCTGATATCCTTCCGCCGATGCCTACGGCTGCGTACCGGTGAACAAGAAGACGCTCGAAACGAACTTTCCCGGTGTCTACGTGGTGGGCGACGTGAACGGGGTGGGCACGCCCAAGGCGGGCGTCTTCGTTGAAGGCGCGGCGCGCGTCGTCGCGGCCGCGATCATCGCGCAGCTCCGCGGAGGGCCCTTACCCGAGGCTTACAAGGGGGTTGGCTCTTGCTATGTGGAGTTCGGCCACGACCAGGTCGGCCGCGTTGACATGGACTTTCTGAGCGGCCCAAAACCCACGGGCACGTACCAGGAGCCATCCGGGGCGCTCGTCCGAGAGGAGGAGGGAGGCGGGGGCGGGAAAAGTGCCGAAGACATCGGTCGGAGAAGCGATAACTTCGGGCTTGGGAACCTTCAAGAGAGGGAGAACGGGTGCCCTCGCTGGTCCCTGGAGGCGCCGAACGTCGAAAACCCGACTGGCCTTTGCGCTCCGAGGCTGTCAGGCGTATGCTGACGGTCGGCCAGAGAATCGAAAAAGGAAATCCCGGTTGGTTTGATTTAAAGGTGGGATGATGGATCTGAGAAGATAATTTTGCTGGAGGTTGTTATGATTTGTTCACGCCGTAATGTCGTAAAGCTTCTTTCCGGAATTTCCGCAACGCCGGTCGCTCGACTTCTCTCTGCCGATTGGATGCGTGCACGGCCATTTGCGGCAGCGCCGACAATCGCCGCAGGTCCGATGACTACCGCGCCCAGCCATCGCCTGGGACAGACCTACAAGAACATTACCTACAAAACGTTCCTGATCGATTTCCAGTTCACCGATATTGACCCCGACACCATGAGGCACGCAAACGCCGAGCGGTTCGCCCAGCAGGCGGCGGAGACGGGCGCCGATAGTCTCATGGTCTATGCCATGACCAACACAGGGTTCACGCTGTACAAGAGTCAGTTTGCGCCCAAGTTCAAGAACCTTCCGGATAACTTTCTGGGCGATTTTCTGGAGGCTTGCCATAAGCGAAAACTCAAAACCGTGCTTTACCACTCGCTTTGCTGGCAAAGGATTGAGGATGTGGATCATCCCGATTGGGCGGTGCTGGACGCCCAGGGTAAGCCCGTGTCCTGGGACACCACCCCGTACGGCTTCATGGGAAAGACCAACGTTCTCTGCGTGAACAGCCCTTTCCGAGAACTCGCCTTGAAGCAAATCCAAGAGATCGCCGAGCGTTTTTCCTTCGACTCCTGGTTTATCGACATTTTCGGCATCGATGACATGTCGGGCTGCTACAACCCCGGTTGCTTGAAGGAATGGAAGGATCGAACGGGTGAAGATCTTCCGCGGCCCCTGACACCGGAAATACTGCCTCAATACCTGGACTTCATGGTGGATAGGCATCGCTCCATGTACAGGGCTATCAAGGAGCAATTGAAAGCCTCCACCGGCCGCGACATCCCGATCACCCACAACGATGGGCTCGATTACGTCGACGACACTTACGTGTTCCACGAGTCGAATCCCCGCGGGGTTGACTATTACGAGACCAGCGTGAGTGCCAAGGCGTACCGGGCGCGCGCCCGCGGGCGGGAATTCCAGATGTGTCCGCACCTCAATAACAATTACCTGGATTACGTCAACGCGCCTCTCGCCAAGCTGCGCTGGCAGATGGCCACGATCACCAGCCATAACGCGTCCGTAATGTGGGGGCAGCAGGCTAATGTCGATGGCACGATCGATGCAGCTACGGTGCGGCTGGCGAAAGAGGCCCACAAGGTGGCGGACCGATTGATCCCCAAAGTGAAAGGAACTGTGCCCTACGCCGAAGTAGCGGTTCTTTCCAGCGAGAGGAACGAACTCCTGACTGCTGGGCGTGGGCAGGCAAATTTTTATGCCGCCAGCAAACTATTGATCGACCTGCACTGGCCGTACGATGTGGTGATTGCAAACCCGCTGGCTGCCGAGAGTCTCGCCCCCTTCCGCTTGCTGATTATTCCGGACGTGAAGTTCGTGTCGGGGGCTGACAGGCAGGTTGTGGTGGACTATCTGGAGAAGGGCGGCAACGTTTTTCTCTGCGGCCACTGCGCCGCTTTCGACCGGAACGGCAAGCCGCACGCCGATCCCAACTTCGGGTTAGTCAGGATAGCGCAGGAGACGCACGCGCCCCGCGGCTACATCAAGCCCTCATTCCCGATCGACGATGAGCGGTTGAAGGCGACCGACATTGTCACTGTCGAGCCCGATCCGGGTCTTAGAGTTCTGGGGCGCTTGATTCGGCTGTCCGCTACTCGCCGTGAAGGCTTCCCGCTGGAAGATGTCGCCTACCCTCTGGAGGTAACTGACCAGCCGGTGATAGTGGCAGGCCGCAAAGGCAAGGGCCAGTTCGTCTACGTGGGCTATCGGTTCTTCGAGGAGTTCTGGAAACAGAATCTTCCGCTCATGGTGGAGGTATTCCGCCAACTCGTGGCGGGACTCTACCAGCCGGCTGTCTGGGTCGAGGCTCCCACGGTGGTAGACGCAATTTACAACCAGCTTGGGGCAGAGCTGCGTATCTCGCTCGTGAACGGAATCACCGCCAAGCCCTGCGGTGCGGCTAGTCTTACAGACGCCCCCGGGAGCGGGTACACCAATATCGTGGAAGTCATTCCTCTGGCAGATCTCAAGATCGTGCTGCGAGGCAAGAAAGTGGAACAGGCAACTAACCTTGCCGGAGAGAAGCTGGGTGTGACCATCGAGGAGGGGAAGACGGTCATCCGGGTGCCGCGCCTGGAGCAATTCGATCTGATCAGCGTGCAGTTGGCGTGACGCTCGGGAGGGTCGTGATGCCGTGCCGCCGACCGGTTCGCAATAAGCAATGCGCAGCGCACCAACCCCAGTCGGGAAGCAATCATCAGGCCACCCATACCAAGCAGCCGCGTGAAGAATTGTGGGAACCAGAGTAATAAGCCCGTAGTGCCGATGACCGCCACACCCCAAAACACCGCCAAGCAATCAGATTTCTCCCAGTACGTCCGGCGGCCGTAGCCGGGGCGGGCGCCTCTGCCAACCGGCAGCCGTACGTCTCCTCGGGGCTGGCGCAGATCTCTCGTCGACACAATGGTGCGGCGTGATGCCGCTGGGTCAGAGCACCAAGAGTCTCGTGATATGATGGATGGTATGAAAGCTGTTCAGCCTCGCCTGACTTACGCTGAATTTTGCCTCATGCCGGACGGTGGCAAGCGGCATGAGTTGATCGACGGAGAAGTGTTTGTAACCCCCTCCCCTGGTGAGAAACACCAACGCGTATTGGCAAGCTTGTTAGTCGGCATTCATGTGCATTCAAGACACTTCAAAGCGAGGTAGCAGAACTGACTCGATGGAAACGAGAAGATTTCGGGCGTTTAGAGCAGGTTTGGTCAAAACGCTGCTGATACTCGTGTCTTTCGATCTGCCAATTCAAGGAGCGGCAAATAGCGCACCTCTCAAGGTCCTGATCTCTGTTGAGGAACAGAACATCGCGGCGCCGTTCCCAATGCGCGTTACTCTTCATCTCCACAACGCCGGCGACGAGACTTTATGGCTTTACCGGCACGCGCGGGACCAGTTGCCAGTCCCGAGGCGGCTCCTGGAAGAGGACACGGGCCCACTGTCCACGGGCGGTTCAATGCTCGCGGTCAAGCTCGAACCTGTAATCGCAGGGCAGGCAGCCATCTCGAATCCAGCTCAAGGGGCGGCCTTCAAGAGCGTCGGTCTCCCCAAGCCAAAGCTGGTCAGGCTGGCGCCCGGTGAGGACTACGAAGAGAAGACCTCGATTCGAGTGACGGCCCGCACTTTCCGACCTGCAAAAACCGATATGGGGAACATACCGGCTTACACTCACCTACAAGGCCCAGTATTCCAACACAGAGGAGATGCAACGCAGCCTGAAGGTGATGGTCTGGCAAGGCGAAGTTTCGAGCAACACGATTGAAGTTCACCTTCAACCACCCGGCCCGGAGTCGCGCGGCCAAATCTCCGGCACAGTCAATACCCCGGATTCAGTTCCAATTCGCGACGCCGTAGTTTCGCTAACCGATCATACGGAACGCCTCGTGGACCAGACGACGAGCGACCCTGACGGTCGTTATTCGTTTTCCGGCTTTCCGCCCGGCCTTTACTGGATTACGGCGCGCCGTGACGGCGCCCCGGAAGACACGACAGTATTCCGGCACGTCGAGCTCACACCCTCTGAACCCTCGGCAGCTCAGGACTTGGTCATGATCCCGCCGGAAACCCATGAGCCCCAGAAGGTGCTCCACAAACCCGTGCTTTTTCGTGTCACCGATGGCGGCGGCCAGCCACTGGAGGGGGTGGGCCTCGAGGCAACCTGGTCGAACGGGCCCGTCATGGACAACGTTAAGGGAGAAACCGGCATTGATGGGGCCGTGGCTCTGGAACTCATCCCCGGCCGCAGTTTTGTGACCCTGAAGCGTCGTGGTTGTCCAAAGCAGGAAGAGCGGGCGGACGTGGCAGCGGGCGAGGGCATCGACGGGTTTGGGTTTACGTTCGCATGCGCAAAGAAATGACGATGAGCCTGGGAAACAGACAAACGAGGAACAACGTGTAGCGGCGACTTTACGTCGCCATGGCCGCGTGGAAACCACTGGGGTTATGGCGATGCTAAATCGCCGCTACACCACCAGGATTGGGATTTTCGGCATCCTGCAAGAGTGACTGGAGGACTACTCTTTGGCGAAAGAACATTCCCCCGCGTTTCTGGCGCTCGTCCAGGACTCGAAACAACGCGTCCGCGAGACTACGATCCCGGAGTTAAAGAGAAGGCTCGACGCGAAGGAAGCATTCCATCTGGTCGATGTCCGGGAAGATCATGAATGGGCTGCCGGGCACATCCCCGGGGCAATGCACCTTTCCAGGGGAATCATCGAGCGCGACATTGAAGAGAAGCTCCCGAACCGGGAGGCGGAGATCCTCCTTTATTGTGGCGGCGGCTACCGCTCCGCGCTGGTGGCCGACAATCTTCAAAAGATGGGTTACAAGCATGTGGTCTCCGTGGATGGAGGCTGGCGAGGCTGGACCGGGGCGGGGTTCCCCGTAGAGAAAGAAGGGGCTTAGAAAGGAGTATCACCATGACATCATCTGTCGAGGCGAACGAAGGAAGCGCAAGGACGCAGAAAATCACTCCATGCCTATGGTTTGAGAAGGAAGCCGAGGAGATAAGCAAGTTCTACACTTCGATTTTCGAGGACTCGGAAGTCAAAAACACAACAAAGCTTCATAACACGCCATCGGGAACGGTTGATATCATCACCCTGCAGCTTGCGGGTCAGGAGTTCACTATGCTTGTCGCCGGCCCCCTTTTCAAGTTTACTCCAGCGGTCTCATTTGTAGTTGCCTGCGACACGAAAGAAGAGATCGAGGCGTTGTGGGCAAAGCTATCCCAAGGTGGCATGCCGCTCATGGAACTTGGTGAATACCCGTTCAGCGAAAAATATGGATGGACGCAGGATAGGTACGGTCTATCGTGGCAGGTGATGTTCATGGGCGACCGCACAATAGAACAGAACATCACGCCGATGCTTATGTTCGTCGGCGAGCAGTGCGGAAAAGCGGAAGAAGCGATCAAGTTTTATGGAACGGTGTTCCACAATGCAAGAATTGGCAACATCCTCCGCTACGGCCAAGGCGAACACCCTGACAAAGAGGGAACCATAAGGCATGCCGCCTTCACGCTTGAAGGCCAGCGGTTTGCGGCCATAGACAGCGCTTATGAACACTCATTCACCTTTAACGAGGCAACATCGTTTGTGGTGCATTGCGAGACTCAGGGAGAGGTTGATTATTACTGGAAAGAACTTTCCGCAGACCCCAAGGCTGAGCAGTGTGGCTGGCTGAGAGACAAGTACGGCCTCTCCTGGCAGATTGTTCCCACTGCAATGGATGAGATGCTAATGGACAAAGACGAGAAGAAAATCGTACGAGTAACCGAAGCTTTTCTCAAAATGAAGAAGTTCGATATTGAAGGCCTTAAGCGCGCATACCAAGGGGAATGATAGTCTGGAAGGCAACTGCCGTGATCCTTCGGTGCGCTCTCCAGAAACTCGGTGAATTACTCGTTTCCATTGAGCAACTGAGAGCGGGCATGTCTAATCGGTGCTCCCCATGCAACTGACCCCTCGTCCGGCCTGCGACGGCTGGTGAAAGCGCCGTCGCGGGTCACCCTCTCCCCTCGGGAGAGGGGTGGGCTCACTTGCGACACACTCCGTTTCTCACATCACGGATAGCGGTCCTCGGCTGTCCACGCTCAGGATGACAGGTCCGCTACATTAGCGCCTGCATAATCTGATCGAGAACCTCTTTCGGTGGCCGGACTTTTGACTCGGGCAAAGTC
>CAVXWN010000019.1:0-101005 GCA_963765485.1 uncultured Acidobacteriota bacterium
CGTGTTGCCTTCCGCCTAACTTAAGGACGTCGGCCCCCTGATTGCTAATTTTCGGAGCTCAATACCCAGCCCACCTATTCCCCTGTTTACGCTTCGCGGTAGGCCTCGCGACCTGCCGCGCAAAACTCGGGGCCGAGTGGTTCGCTACTCCTTTCTCGTAAGGATTTTTCATCCTCTGCTTCCTGCCGGTTTATCCCGGCGCACTAAGTCTTTTATGTGCTATAATTTAATGGAAGTCTCAGCTTGCTGGGCTATTGACCACTGCGCGAGTGTCGGCGAACGACCTCGGTTAAAGGTATGCTACGTGTGGCCGGTGGGGCTTGATGAATCCCGGCGCCCACGTTGGAGGCCTGATGGGCGGCACGGCGTTGTGGGGCAAGGTCGTGTGGGAGAGGGCCTCGCGTTTTTCGCGACGAGGTGAGTGTGGCTCGCTAGGCCGCTCCACTAGCGCGCTCTGCACAAAGCCATCAATAAGGACGCTTGAAGCCTTCCCAAGCGGCGCCCCACCGTTCGGCCTCTCGGCACCAGGAATACCGGTCCGTGCTGAACCTCTCTGGCGAAATTCCGTATGCGGTTAGCGTGCGACCCGTGCTCCGGTCAAAAATGGTCTCTTCTTTTGGCTTCTCAACCCAGGGTCGCGTCAGGCACTCAACCGTGGGACTAATCAAGATCGACGAATGCCTTTCATTTTCACGAAGGTATCCCGTAGCCTCGTTCATCAGGAGTTCCGCCATATTTACGTGCTCGCCGATAGCAGTATACTTACGATGATAGTCATCCCCCAAGTATTCAAACAGACTTGTCCCGAAATCTACACCGGCGCCGATTCGTACGTTCTTGTAGTCATTATATTCGATCCTGTAATCCTCCAACCCGATGCGCTTCATAAGTCCCGGTTTTGCGTCATCAAACCACTTCGTCATTTCGATGGCCGCATAAACGGCAGAAGCAGCCGCTGCGTCATACTGTTCATCGTGTTCTCCAAAGATCGCCCCCATCCCTGTGCCAAAGAAACGGTCGATGCGGCCCCTTGCCGAGCCGACGATGCCAGACATTTGTTTGCAGCATGAATCAAGCACCTCCCGGACTCTCTGGGTATCGCCACCGAGCGTGCATGTGTAGCAGCGACGCCTTTCTTCCAAAAACGAGAAATTCTTCACCTCCGCGAACAAGACCGCGGTTTTTTTCCATTTGGAAGCTCGAAACGACGGCAGATACGTTTTGTCTACTGCGAAAATCTCGAATTCGCGAACGAATAAGTGGTGCAAAAACCCGTACAGGGACCTGAGCCAGCCGGACGAAGCTACCTCATCGGGTTGTATACGACTTTTACTGGATCTGTCGGTGTTCCACAAAACGAAGACACCGAGGTTCAAATCTAGGGAGTCGAACGGAATCACAATGCCGTCGTTTGCGCCGCTTGCCTTAAGCTCGAATACGCGTAATACCTCGCCGACTTCGTCTGCCCTCAGGGTTCGTGGGATCGGTCTCTCCGCGACTTCTCGCTCGCTAAGGCCGGACAGGCCATAGAGGATGTCATAACCGTCGCGCGCGACTTTTAGCCTACGGTAGCCTCCTGCAACGTTTCCTGCCGCCGACGCGTTAAGAAGATCCACCTCTCCCAGGGGTTGAGCCGGATTCACAAAAAAGTGCAGGCTATTCTGGTAGCCGTAGACAAAGCGAAAAACCCTGGCAAGGCTGGAGAAAACGGCGGCCAAATTCTCGATGAGCGAGTTATGACGACTAAACCCCATCGTGCACTCATGAGGAGTATTACGCATCACATGCTCGAGATGAGTACGGCTCATTTCCTATCCCTCGATCGTGCTGTGCAATTGATTAAAAAAAACCGTGTCGAGAAAATGTTTGTCGAG
The DNA here is from genome assembly GCA_963765485.1 of uncultured Acidobacteriota bacterium. GTDB lineage: Bacteria > Acidobacteriota > Terriglobia > UBA7540 > UBA7540 > CAVROP01. Next base: position 1,875 of record CAVXWN010000019.1, read on the forward strand.
CCATCTGAATTCCATCACACTCCCGAGTTGGACGAGCAGCTCCTTAATTTCCTTACTTTCACGTCCGAAGTTCGAGATGAAGATCACCCGTGTCCCCGGCTTAATCATGTTTGCGCCTACCCAGTCCCGGATGGACGTGATGCCTTTTGTTCGGACCTTGCCGATCATTACGTCCATGATGATCGCCTCGTAGTCTCTGGCGGTCTGTTGCAGTTCTTCCGGGTCGTGAAATCCATTAGCCGTGTGGCCATGGTCGTTCAGATAATCCGCTATGATCTCTTGCGTAGACTCCTCATCGTCGACAACCGCTATCTTCATACGATGTACCCCTCCGGAATGGTGATCACAAACTTAGTGCCTTCGCCCACCACACTCTCAACCTTTTTCCCCCAACCGAGTTCATTCAGCAAACGGGCAACTGTAGCCAACCCCAGGCCGAGGCTCCCCGGCCATCGCTCGAAAGTATTTCCGCTGGTAAACCCAGGATCAAAAACGTGCGCCAGTTCCTCCTGCGGGATGCCTCTACCGTTATCCCGAAGTATCAGTTTCAGGTTATGATCCTCCCTCTGGACTAGAGCGCTGATCTGCTTATTATCAGGTTTGTCGGAATACTTATAACTGTTGTCGAGAAGGTTGAATAGTATGGCGTCAACTTTTTGACGCTTCAACCTGGTCAATCGAATCTCGGAGTTGTCCACCTCGCTCAGGTCACACCGAAAGTTGTCGAAAAGGTTGTGCATGTTGTCGGCAGCCGAACTGAGAATGGACCTGAGCGGCACAACGTCTTCCGGGGTATCCGGCGGCTCGTTTCGGGCCGTGGCCAGGCCATAAACGTTCAGGATCCATATCCTTAAGGTTTCCAGGTTCTTTGCCAACATATCCAGGCGCGAATCAATCCTCTGCTGTCTTCTTTGCCCCTGGATCTCAAGCCTCAGACTGGTGAAGGCGCCGATCGCGTTCGTCGCGGGTTGCTTGAGCAAGTGAAAGAAGTCATATACGATATCGGCGCGAAGCCGGGAATTAAACTCCAGCGCCAAGGCAACAAAGTCAGCCATTAAATCGAATGTTGCGCGATCAACTTCGTCGAACTTAGGGTCATCGAACCCGTTCTCGATTTTGAGCACGCCGAAAGCCTTGCCCTTAACGTCAAGCAGAGGGACCGCATACAGGCATCCGAAATTCACATTTTTCCATTGTTCGTCGTCCCACCGGCCTTTCCAGGAGGGGTGATCTTTCAAATCCTGATGCTCTTTCCCAAAGAACGATCTTTTGCGAATCAGGACCCAAGGCGTTAAGCCCTCTATTTGAGAGTCTTCTTTGGCGTCCCAGTTAATGTTGTATTCCGGGATGTTCTGTTTCGAAATTACACCGAAGTTCGCGCCAAGCCGAAGTTTGTTTTCCCCCTCGTCAACTAACCATAAAGAGCACATCCTGGCGTGCAGCATTCTTGCTGTTTGTTCTACCACCGCTTGGTTGAAGGTGTTTCGGTCCTGTCTCAGTAGGACGCCGGTGCAGCTCACGCAAGACGCGCTGCCGCGACTGTTCATGGGCTTCCCGCTCCTCCATCGTGCGCAGGGCGATGGCGACAAACGGCATGAGTCCCATCGCCACTTCCTGGTCCATCTGGCTGAAACCGCTTCTGGAGGACTCGATTTTGAGGACAGCGATCACTTTGTGATCTTCGCCATCAGGTTTCTGATAGACAATAGGCAATCCCAACAGATTCTTGAACCCTTTCGACGGATCCGATGATTGGTCCTTTGGATTCCAGCCCGGAAACTGCTTCGTGTCCCAGACACCGCGATGCGCTTTGATCCATGGCTTCGTAGTGTCCTGCGTGAGTTGATAGTAAGAGTTCGCGCGACAAACAGATTTTTCTATGGCGATCCATGCGGTTATTCCCAGGATCGGCTCCTCCTTGAGCCGCGGGATGGTATAGGTTTGCACCGGCGCGCCGGGCAAACGGCGGATGCCTTTGGCGGCGCTGAGAACCAGTTTGTCGTCATCGCCGACTATCGTTCTGCGCCAGAGCGTACACAGTTCGGCGTCGTAGAGATCTGCGAAGTAGTTGACGACGTTGGTCGCAAGGCTTTCGTAATTCACCGCGTGCACCATCGTGTTCATCAGTTTTTGGATGATGATGTTTTCCATGTTAGGTCTCCTACCTGTGATTACTGCTGCCTACCGGAGGCGCGAATAGATCCTCTCTGCCAACCCGTCCAGGTCGGGCAGCAGGGCTGCGGCATGAATCCCCAAGCTATCCAGTGATCTTTTCAGTCCCGGAAAGCAAGCGGACGGAATCACCCACTTTCGTAGATCGTCTTGATAAATTTCTAGCTGGTCGAAGGGAACAAACTTCTCGGTTTCATTGCGGGGGTGAATGGTAAACACGGCGGCCTGCGCTTCGATGCGGCGTACAAGATGGTATGGAAACGTTACTTTCACACGATCGATAGTGAAAGGATCGAGTTCGCCTTCCGCCTCGAATGGATCGATGATCTGCTCTTTACCTGGAGCGTAGACCCAAAGAACGCCGCTACCTTTGCGAATAGGACCGCTCTTCACCGCAAACCAGAGCGCCACCAATGGGTTTAGCGTCCAGTCGAGCAATCGGGTGGGCAATCCATGGTGCTGGGCGATTGCCAACCACTCCAGTTCGGTCTCCGGGTGGGCAGGAGTCCGCATATACGCGCCCTTCTTGAACTCGACAAAGATTTCGCGCTCCTCTTCCAGCGTGCACCCACCGTCCTTCACGCGGGCTACTTTTGGCAGTAAGGGCCAACAGTCGCTGCTCTGTCCACGGTAGAGAATCGGATGGGGGGGCTTTAGAGCATCGACGAGGTCGATCAGATTGTGCAGGGATTGCACCGTGTCTTGCTTCCAACGTGGGGTTAATTCGTCCATGCCGGTCGCCAACACAACCGATGCTTAGTTAGTACTCGCAAAGGAGTATAGGTCGACTTGACGAATGTTGCAAGCAGGCGGCCCATCCCTGCAGGCGGCCCATCCCTGGTGTCCGGCAGAATATGATGCAGGACTGTATTGTTCTTCCTGAGAGGGCGGTGAGCATCTTCCACTTCACTGGAGAATGGCCTGAACATGCGAACCACAAGGGGGACTATTCGCGATCGCCCGCTTAAGGCGACCAGCGATCGAAAGGAATCGCGGTAAGTGGCAGCCCGACATTCACGCAGGCGAAGAAAAAGGTGTGTTCCAGATACGTTCCAGTTTGGCCCAATTTGCGAGATTCGTGCGGTTCGTGATGCGCTAATTTTCAGTAAGTTGCGTGTTTTCAACACGAGCGGAACGAACGAATCCCTCTCCCTCCGCCATACAAGCCTATTATTACCAATAACTTGATGCGATTCACCGGCTGGGAGTCGGAACTGGGGATGATGAGTTTAAGGCAAACGCTAACCGACCAGCCGGGAGTAAGAACTTCCGCTACGAATGATCGCGCTTGTCCGTCCGCTTCGTTCCGTATCGGCTCCACCTGCATCATCTTCGGGCCATCTGCCATGTGCCAAGAAATACCTCAACTCTTCTTCGCAGCGGAGATAAACATTCGTCTGAAAATTGTTTTGCCGCAGGAGTGGAGGGTTGCTCGGAAAGAGGCCAAAGCGTTGGCCCAACAATTTCAACGCGGCTATCTGATCGCTGGTCCTGATCTTGCGAAATTGGCCGAATAGGTGCTTTTGCTCGCCTTCACCCTCATACAAATTCACGATAGTTCGACGATTCGACAGCGAAGCCACCGCCCGTTTGTTAACCTCGGCGCAAAGAGGGTTTCCAAAACCGAGCACTGGTCATGCACATCTGCACAGGCTCGAACGCCGGAACCTCAGCGTGAGAGTGGGAATACGGAGATTTACGCGGCTCACAAATGGGTTCAGCAAAAAAGGCCGAGAATCATGCGGCGGCTGTGGCGCCCAACTATTTTGCCCAACTATTTTGCTTACAATTTCATCCAGATTCATCGTACACTTCGCATCTCTTCGGCGATAGGCGTTGCAGATCGGCTTTGGAGTGTTGATGATCTTGTGTCCGTATGGGAATCTTACGAACGACGGAGGGTCGCGAAGCCGTTGTTCCAGGGTGGTCACGGGGACCTGTTCGACAACATTACGATGCGGGAGCCGACTGATCCAACTCGGCGTGAAAGTTTCATTCTAACCGTGCGCTCCAAGTGTCATTCCTTCGCGCCATGCGCGTGGCTGATCCTAGCCCTGCTCGGGTCGGCAAATGCGTCAGGGGGGGGCCGAGCTCTGGTGATTGATTACGAACTGAGCCCGATCGACTTTTCTAATGAGTTGATCCGCCGGATCGCAACAACCGGTCTCGCAGTTGACTACCGGCAGTACTATCCGGTACTAACCAGGGCTGATCTTTCGCAATATCGCATGCTTGTCTTGCTGGCTTCGGGTGGGAAAATCGGTTCGGGCGTCCAACTGGCGGATGGCGAAATTCCTGCACTCACGGCCTATGTGGCAGCGGGTGGGCTGCTGATCCTCGGGGTCCCGGGAGATCCAGAGGCATTTCAACAGTTGGGGCCATACAACCGGTTGCTCACGGCGGTCGGCTCAGGAATCGAGGTATTGCCGGCGATCGCCGATGACGAATCTCATCGTTATCTCTCGGTGATGTTCCCACAGTGCTACTTCCAACCTGTTCCGGGAACATTTGCCGCGCGCGGGGTGGACCGGAACCTGGTTCTGGACCGATCCACGATTCTCGTCGTGAGACCCCCTGCGCTGGCGCTCGCCAGGACGTCTCATGCCGCATTTGCCGTTACCGGCCTGGGGCTGCCGCGCCTGGAGGGCTTTCCAAACCGAGGCGGCTTTCCAATCGTCGCCTTGGCACGATGTGGCAAAGGCTACGTGCTGGTGACCGGGCGTTTCAATCTCAACGTTGGGGGATACAACGGGCGTGTCGGCGTGCAACCGGTCACTTCGCTGGACTGGGTGCCTTCCAGTGATCGATTTATTCAGAACATACTTACGGAAATGGTCGGGCTGTCAGGCAGGGACCGGAAGTGGAATGGATCGCACTCCGAGCCGGCTTATGACAGGAATTCCTGGCGCTTGTTGCCGGCTGCGCCGCCAGCCGGTGTCCCCGTCGTCACGGTGCCGCCCGGCGGGAGCATTGAGAAGCACCGCTCCGATCACAAGTCCTATCAAGCGCGCTGCCCGGCCACGATTCGGCGCGACCTCTATGGTCCCTATCTGGAGCACGGGTTGCGGGCCGCTTGGGGCGATACGGATCGGGATGACCAATGGCTCAAACGGTTGGCGGAGGGGTTCAAGAGAGCCGGGCTCAATTACATCTGGGGCGTCGGCTGGCCCGAGCGCTTCGTGCTCGAGCGGTATTCGGCCGCTCAGCGTGCTGAGCTGAGCCACGCCTGGGAGACCTTCGCCGGCTTGCTGGACGGCTCGCCGGTGGGCTGGAGCATCGGCGTAAACTATCCTGGGGTGGGCTTCGACCGCGACCGCTACGAGCGTTGCCGCGGCGTAGACGGGCGCACGATCGACATCCTGGCTCCCTTGGACCTCCGCTACTGGTATGAAGTCATGATTCCCGCTCTTGAAGAAGTGGCGAGGTTCAGCCTTCGCCATCCCTCGGTAAAGGGCGCCACCATCGATTTCGAGATGTACGGCTCCGAGCCAGTGATTTTCTACCCGCAAGCGATCGGCTTCGAAGACACGGCCTACCGGGCGTTTCTGCGGTCGGCGCAAGGCCATGTTGAGCGGCGTTTGCTTGTGGAAGCCGCCGACCTCGCGCCTGCGACGCGCTATCAGTGGCTGCGCGATCATGCTTTGCTGTCCTCTTATTATGCGCTGCTCGAGGGCGAAGCTGAGAATGTCGGGGACATGATCCGCCGACGTATCCACGCTATCAATCCCAATTTCATTTTCGGGGCCTACCAAGCGGGACTGCCCGATAGCTGGTTCTATCGCGGGCTGATGCGCGGGCTCGGAACGCCGGCAATGCCCATGATCTGGATGAGCTTCTCCTCGCTTTCGGCGGCCGATGTGGACCGTTTCTGGTTGCGCGGTCAATTCATCCTTAACGCCTCGGCGCTAATGCTCGGTCTGCACCCCATCGGTCAGTGGAAGAACGTTATGTTGGCGGAGCGTCGGTATCAGGATGGCTACTGGCTCAACCGCTACGACTGGCTGATCGACGACGCCGCGGGGAAACGGTCAATAGAGATCCCCAACGGCACACATGAGCAGGCCTGGCAAGAGCTCCAAGAAGGCAACGGGCTGATCGACCGGTACGACCATGCCCCGCCGCACGATTAATGGAGAGAAGTGACGCGCCAGTCAATGCGCAGTTGCGCGGCTGGAACGTAAGCGGACAGGGCCAGACTGTTGGAAAGTGGGCGGGAAAAACCGGGGCCGGGCTACGGAAAGGCGAACGGCTGATTAAACAGTACGGCCGCCTCCGACCACTTCCCTAGCGGAGTCGGGAAGATTCATTATGCCCCTTACGCGCCGAACATTGCTCCAGTCCATTTGGACACCTCTTTTCACCGCAGGCACGCCAGAGGCCGTGGAAGTGCAGTCGGACGGCATGCTGTCCGTCAGCGGCTGCCGCGCCTTTCTGCTGGGCCTCTATCAACTGCCGAACCGCCCCGACCCGTGGAGGCTGGCCCGTGAAGCTGGCTTCCAGGTGATTAACCTCCCACCTGCGACAGAGGAGTTCAATAAAGCGCATGAGCACGGCCTGTACGGCTGGACTGCTCTGGGATCCATCTCGCCCCAGCGGCAAGCTGCAGACGAGGCCCGGATTCGCAAAATCGTCACCACGCTGAAGGATCATCCGGCGCTGCTGTTCTGGGAAACTGAGGATGAGCCGTCCTTCACCTGGAAGAAAACTGGGCCGAGGGTCCCTCCCGAAACTATCAGAGAGACTTACCGTTTCGTGAAGTCCCTTGACCCCAGACACCCGTTGTATCTGAACCACGCGCCCACGAACCTTGTGAGCACACTGCGTCTCTACAATCCTGGCGGCGATCTCATCGCGACCGACATTTATCCGGTCATCCCCCGCGGCATACGGGAGCTCTATGCGCTCTGGCCGGACGGCCGGCAGGGTGACTTTCTCAACTGCCATATCAGCCAGGTGGGGCAGTACGCGGACAAGATGCGACAAGTCGCCGGCCCTGCTCGCGCGGTGTTCATGGTCTTGCAGGCTTTCGCTTGGGAGAACCTGCGGGAAAAGGACCGCGACCTCAAAATGGTCTTCTATCCCGCGCCGGCAGAACTGCGTTTCATGGCCTACCAGTCCATTGTGCACGGCGCTAACGGACTGCTCTACTGGGGACTCTACTCGACACCGCCGGATGCACCTCTATGGGAGCATCTGGCGTCCCTAACCAGAGAACTCCGGCGGCTGCACGACGTTCTGTCAGCGCGCTCCGTCGTACCGCCTTTTCGCTGTGAGTATCACGATACCGGCCACAGCCTCGATCGGGGCATCGAATGGACTGCAAAGCCGGTGCCGTCCGGCCTCGTGCTGATTGCCGTCAATGCCGATAGCAACCCGGTGGATGCCACCATTGCGGGACTCGCAAATTTCCGGAGCTGCACGGCGCTGTTTGAATCCCGGTCTCTCCCGCTGCAACAGGGAACGATCCGAGATTCCTTCGAGCCCTTCGGCGTACATGTTTATCGCTTGCTCCATTGATGATGCTCGGATCACTTCTGGCGGCTGTCCTCCATGTGTGATTAGGCGAATCTACAACGTACACCCGCGTACCCAGGTCGGCCCGCACCATCTGCGGATCAATCTGAGATAATCGGATATTCAGCCTGGTTCGGCTGGTCGCCAACGTGAACGTGGCAGTTTCAGTCCCCATCGACTCGGAGGTGAAGGAACATTCCGGACGGCAGGCCACCGTGTCTCACCGTTCTCGACCGGTGCCCTCATTAACCCGGTGCGTTTTTCATGAGCTTTCGCGGGCCGAAGGCCCTACGGGACAGACCGAGGAATACGCTGGCTCACTTGGGTGTTCCATGTGATCCTATTGAAGGGCGTGTTTGCTGCAGAGAACCTCTGTTTGCGCCAGGAAAATAATGAAAGCTCGCTACGGCAACAGTTTGAAATTAGGCATGTAGGCGTGAATTCGGAAGGCTCGAAACCCCTCGGCATATTTGTGGCCAGCCTGCGAACCCCGGAACTTGCAGATCGTCCGGCAGAATTCGGAGAGGCTATCGGACTCGAAAACGCCCATCCATGAGTACTGGGTCTTATGTTGCGCAAGCGCTTCAACCTTCAGTTCCATCACGTCGGAGATATCCACATAGACTTCGGGGAGGAAGTTAATCCCCGCCCCCGTGTCCCAGTAGAACACGGACGGCTTCTTGAGAACGGGAGGTTCGTCCGCCGGTACAAGTTTTCCAGGGAGGGAAAGCAGCACCTCACTGACAAGCTTTCCTGTCATGGCATGATCGGTGCTCGGGTCATCAGGGAAATGGGTGAGGATTACCTCGGGATCGGCCCAGCGCATGGCGTTGAGCACAGCCCGTCTCGTTTCCCGCGTATCTTGCAGTCCCTCGTCGTCATAGCGCAGGAACCGAACTTGCGCGTTGTACCTCTTTGCGGCTTCCAGTTGCTCCTGCTCTCGAATAGCGGCGATCTCCTCTCTGCTCTCATGCAGATTCGAACCAATATTTCCACTGGTTGTGAGGGCGATAAACACCTTGTCCCCTTGAGCCTTATATTTCAACAAAGTCCCCCCACAACATAGATCTACGTCGTCAGGATGGGCACCAATGGCTAACACGTTCACATGAGTTTCTCCTTCCAGTGCTGTGCTATGAAGCTCCTTTCGCAACGCCCACGAGGACGATCAATACTGCGCCAGAATCTGATAGCGATTCTCCAACGGCTCCAGCTCTATGACTTCCTGCGCCGCATCGAAGTTCTTCCACGGCGCGCCATTAACCGTCACGTGCTTCATCCGCTGCTTCTCGGGATGGGGCAGCCGCAGAAGGATCTTCCGAAGCTGATCGGGACGGTCTTTGCGCAGTACCAACTCCACGGCAATGTTCCCTTGATCCACCCGTGATTCCACTCTGAGGTTGAGCTTGCCGAAATAGGTCACTGCGTCCAGAACCTCAATCTCTTTGCCAGGCTGCAACCAGCGGCGTGGCGTCGCCGGGAGTAACCGTAGCTCCAATTCCTTCTCAAGAAGAAGGCTACGACGGATCATCCCACAGATCCGCATCGCACCGGAACTATCAATGAAGAATGGCGCGTAGCGCCGGTCATATAGCGAGAAGCGCTCAATTGCCCCAAGCGTTTCTTTGTCCACTCCAAAAGCCAAAGCCGAATAAAAGGTGAGCAATGCCTTTTCGATATCGCCGCGCACAACAAACCCATAGTGATAAATGTCCTCCGGCGCGACCATATAGTAGCTGCCCTCGAGCCGCTTGTCGTCAGCATGGCAGCGGCCCCAGAGACCCAGGACATTCAGGTTGAAATTCTTCTTCGTGTAGCTCTCGATGCTTTCAAAGGCGGGGTCGCGGGGATCGATGAGCCCCGCGTCTACCAAGACTATGGCGCCGGTCACAAAGCTGCCCCAGCCTTCTGGACCATAAAGCCGCTCGGGATAGGGTGGCAACTCAGGATTCGTCTGCCGCGTGCGGCGGAGGACTTCAAGAATGTCCTCCCGGTAGCTGTCCGCTTCCTTCCGCAATCGCGGGCCTTCGGGATGCCCCATGTCTGCTAGCGCCTCCGCAATGCGCGCCAAACCCTGATATGTAAACCCGTCCGTGCAACAAACGTAGTAGTCGCCCTTCTGTGAGGCATCAGTGTCATAGGGCTGGCCAGGCGGCATCAGGCCATATTGAAGCACTTTCTGCCCTTGTGCATCCCTTTCCTTTGTCTGTTGCCGTTCGTTGATGATCCAGTTGCAGGCCTTGATCAGCGCCGGCGCGACACCCGATAGCCACTCTCGGTCTCTCGTGTAGAAATAATGCTCCGCGAATGCGTAGAGGATCGCCCCGGTATTATTTGTCCAGTTCGGAAACTCCTGTTCCTTCCACGCTGCCTCCTTGGCGATCAGCCCATAAATCGTCGATTCGCTGTCTTGCTCCCACCCGCTCTCTTCAAACGACCACGAGGAAGGAAAGACACCCTCGTAGGACTTTACCTTGGCATGGGGTGGGCGCCTCCCTTGCAGCTTCAGAAAATAGATCAATGCTTTTTTTACATCCTCGTGGTACCCGCAGCCATCCAGCGCCACCAACTGCTTCATCTGCTCCCACGGCCAGACCCCAAATGAGCCCTGTACCGGCATGTAGTAATCCCGGTCCGCCGCTTGCACTATCTGGGTTTGGTTATATAAGATCTGTGCCCTGTAGATGTTATTGACAGCCTCCTCAGGTACCCGGATCTTCATCCCCCGTCTCAGAATCCCCTCTAGCTCCATCTGCCGCTGATCTAGCGCCGCGAAGTAATCGAGCTTTCGTAGCTTCTCTATCTCACCACTCGTAAATCCCTTCTTATTGCTGCATACCTTTAGATTGGCACTCTTCTTCTGTCCCGGCAGGACCTCCATCTCAAACTTCAGAACCTTCTCGTACCGCGCTACCTTTACCCCCGGGCCCTCTTCATGCACCCCCAACAGCACCCCGCCGTCCCGTATGAGATCATCTCCGACTGGGTCCACCTCCCCCGGCACGGGTGGCAACGAACCCACTACCTCAAACAAGGTATAGTCCCCAAAAAGCTTATACGGGCTGGCGCCCGACGTTGTCATCACCTCACCTCGAACATACGCCCACCAGGTCGCTCGCTGGGTCTCTGTCGGGTCCATGTTCACAACGCTCATTCGCACCATCACGACTTGCTTCTCATGACCTGTCTTTACTTCTCCGCCTTCCAGCAAAATGGCATACGCCACCTGCTCGTACTTGAACATCCCCACTCGCGCTTGGCTGATCACGATCGGCAAGTACCCCTTCTGCAACGCCCGTTCGACAGTCCGCCACCGAATCGGTCCAGGGGGACTTTCGATCCCGAACGCCATTGGGTTAGCTACCATCCCGATCCCCATATCCGGCCGCACCCACACTATTTCTGGATGCAATCTCTCACTGATCACCGGCGCTCGGGAGATCGGCCCCCCATAGGCTGCCGCGATCTCCTCATAGTGCACCTCGTATCTGGTCCGCGCGACCTCATCCACTGTCAAATGTTTGTATGAGGGATCACCTCCTTCCCCTAGCTGCCTCTTCTCGGCATCATCCGCGGCCTTTTCGATATCTGTTGACTCGCCACCTGCCGCTTTTGCCAGGAGCGTAAGGCTGGGTACCCCTGCGCTCACTACCCGAAGAAACTCCCTCCTCGACTGCTCTGTAACCGCTGTCTTGCTCAGGTCCCTCATGTGTCGCCTCCTTACGAACTAATTTGAGCCATCCAGGGTGTCCGCCTTTTGTCTGGATAAGTTTCGTTGATTCCCCGACTGAGAGAGTTTATATCACTTGATCGGACCGGGTTCTTTGTACCAACTTCAGAGTGAGTTTACGGCTCCTTCAGGGCCAGTCAGGTCGCGGCTAGCCGCGACCTGACTGGCAAATTCCGTCGGCGTCCGCTTTCCGAGAGCCCTGTGAGCGCGACTCCCATTGCATTTACGGGACCGCGCGAACGTTCAGCGATAAGCGCATCCATTGCTGAATGGAAACGATCGGCAAGGCCCGATTACCCACGATCAACGGCCTAGTATAGACCTTCGCACCCCGAAGTCGACTGGGGATCCAAAGGAATCGCGGTGAGTCAGAGCTTCACATCCAAGAAGGCGAAGAAAAAGCGATGTTCCAGATACGTTCCAGTTTGGCGCAATTTTGGCGGCTTGTGCGTTTTGTGATTGCCGTATTTTCAATAAGTTCCATGTTATCAACACCGGTGAAACGTTCGAATCCCTCTCCCTCCGCCACATAAGCCTAGTATTATCAATCATTTGTCTCTATTCACCGACTTCGATTCGGAACTCACAATTAGGTCTAAGGTAAACGCTGGCCGACAAGCGAGGCCGAAATTGGCGCCGATGTTTGGAAGTCCGGCGATCCCGCATCCTATTGCCGACGAAAAATGGCTTTGACTTTGGGGTCCGCCTCCCGTATCGTCGACCGGGAGCAAAAAGCCCAACGTGAAACCGTCGAAAAGCTGAAAAGATAATTGTCTTAGCTGGGCCGGATCGCGAAGTAGAGTATTTCGGTTCCCAACAAAAAGCATTAGGAGGATGCGAGTTGGCTATCGAACTCGATCGGAGGTCGTTTCTAGAACTCGCAGGCGGAGTTGCTGGGTGCATTGCTATCGGAGAAGTTTTCGGCCCGATTGCGCTTCAGCAGATATTGGCCAATGACGTTTCGGATCGCGGTACACAGGTCATTCCGATTGTCTGCAACACCAACTGTGGCGGCCGTTGCCAGTTGAAGGCGCATGTCAAAGGCGGCAAGATCGTCCAGATCAGTACTGATGATTCCCCGGACACCGCTGCAAGGCCGCAGTTGCGCGCGTGTCTTAAAGGCCGCGCCATGAGAAACGACCTTTACCAACCCGACCGCCTCAAGTACCCCATGAAGCGGGTTAGCGTTCGGGGCGCGGGAAAGTTCCAGCGGATCTCTTGGGACGAAGCTACAGACCTAATCGCAACGAACTTGAAGCGCGTCGTTGGGACTTACGGGCCGGGCTCCGTGCTCATTCACTACGCCACCGGCAACGGGGGCGCAATTAACGGCTCCTCCGCAGCCAGGCGGCTCATGAACCTGATGGGCGGCTATCTTGGCTTTTACAATAGTTACAGCTCGGCGTGTTTGAACTACACAGCGCCGTTTGTCACCGGGTACCGCGATACCAGTTCTTATCAGACACTGGTTTATTCAAAGCTGATCATCCTGAACGGCTTCAACCCGGCGGAAACCATTTTTGAAACCAATTCAAATTATTACCTGGGCAAAGCCAAGGACGCCGGCGCAAAGATCGTCGTGATTGATCCCCGGCTCTCGGAAACCGCTGCGACGTTCGCCGACGAGTGGCTGCCGTTGAAACCGACCACCGATAGCGCACTGTTCGTTGCCATGGCGTACGTGATCGTCACGGAGAATCTGCACGACCAGGCGTTCCTCGACAAGTACTGTATTGGGTTCGACGAAAAACACATGCCGAAGAGCGTACCGGAAGGACATTCGTTCACTACGTACGTGCTTGGGTTGGCGGACGGAACTCCGAAAACGCCGGAGTGGGCCGCGCGCATCACGGGCGTTGAGGCCAACGTTATCAGGAGCCTGGCGAGGGAGTACGCGACCACCAATCCGGCCCAATTGATCCAGGGCCTGGGACCGCAACGCCACGCCCATGGTGAGGAGTCCGTGCGTGCAGGCATCACACTGGCTTGCATGACTGGCAATCTCGGCAAGCTGGGCGGAGGCTGGGGCGGAGGCGAAGGGGGGAGGCGTCTGGGGCTGCCCCTGGGTGGAATTCCATCGGGGATAAACCCGATCAAAACCAGGATTCCCGTTTTCCTGTGGACGGACGCGATTGTACGTGGAACCGAAATGACCGCCGAGGACGGAGTCAAAGACGGACCGCTCAGGAGCAACATCAAATTCATCTTCAATATCGCAGGGAACACGCTGCTCAATCAGCACGCAGACATCAATCGGACTATCAAGATTCTGCAGGACGACAAACTGTGCGAATTTGTCGTCGTCTCGGATCACTTCATGACCCCCAGCGCGAAGTTCGCTGATGTCCTGCTGCCGGGCGATCATTCGTTGGAACGCAACGATATCGGGTTTCCCTGGTCCGGCGAAAAATACATCGTGTTCGGCAACAAAGTGGTCGAGCCTCCGTTCGAATGCAGGCACGATTACTGGTGGCTGAGCCGGGTGGCAGAAAAACTGGGCCTGGGACAACAATTCACTGAAGGTAAGACCCAGGATGACTGGCTCAGACAGGTCATTGAGGAAGCCAGGAAAGCCGACCCGAAGTTCCCGACCTACGAAGAGCTGAGCAAAGCGGGCGGCTATCGTGAAGACCCCGAACCGTACGTCGCCTTCGCTAACGAGGTCAGAGATCCCGCAAAATATCCATTCAAAACACCCTCCCGCAAAATCGAGATCTTCTCAAAAACGCTGTATGACATGAATAACCCTGAGATTCCCGGAGTTCCCGAGTACATTGCCGCGTGGGAAGGGCCGGAAGACCCGCTGATACGGAAATACCCCCTACAATGCATCGGACCGCATTACAAGCGGCGCACGCACTCAACATTCGACCGCACACCGTGGTTGGAAGAAGCCGATCCTCAGGTGATGTGGATCAGTGCCGAGGACGCCAAGCTCCGGGGCATCGCAGATGGCGACCGGGTGAAAGTTTTCAATGACCGCGGCGCGCTCATGATCTCCGCGCGTGTGACGAAGCGTGTTCGACCTGGCGTAGTTTCCATTCCGCAAGGCGCCTGGTACACGCCCGACCGGAACGGCGTTTGCCAACGAGGCTGCGTGAACATCCTGACCAGCCAGAAGGCAACGTCCCTGGCTCACGGCAACGCACAACACACCATCCTGGTCGAAGTGCAGAAAGTATAGGAGCTAACAATGGTTGCCGGACAGATCGCGTTTTTTGTGGACGCAACCAAGTGCATCAACTGCAAGACGTGCGAGATTGCCTGCAAGGACTTCAACGACTCGGCTGTGGGGAGGCGGATTCGCAAGGTCCGCGTCTTCGAAGGGGGCGAGTTCCCGAGGGTGTTCGCCTACAACGTCTCGATGTCCTGCAATCACTGTGAGAAGCCGATTTGCGTGACGCACTGTCCCGCGCGCGCATTTGAAAAGAGAGCGGCGGATGGGGTCGTGGTGCACGACCCGGAACTTTGCATCGGTTGCCGGTATTGCACCTGGGTGTGCCCCTACGGCGCTCCGCAATACGACCAGGAAGAGGGCAGGGTTCGGAAATGCAATTTCTGCGTAGATCGGATTGATAAGGGCAACAGTCCGGTGTGCGTCACGTCCTGCCCCATGCGTGCTATCGAATTTGGGCCGCTGGCGGAGATTGCCGCACGGCCCGGTGCGACCATTGCCATACAGGGGTTGCCTTCACCCGACCTGACCAAGCCCGCATGCAGATACAGGGTGCGGTCGGAAGCCCTTGCGGGGGTGCCGGCATGACAGAATGGTCACTAGTCCTCTTTAGCGTTGCTATTCAGCTCTCGTGCGGCCTCGCAATGGCGGCAGCTTTCGCCGATTCCAAGGGCGAGCGGGCCGCTGCCATGCGGCCCGTCGGAATGGGTATATTCCCGCTGGCCGCGGCCGGCCTGCTTGTGTCGCTGTTCCACCTCGGCCGACCGTTCTCGGGGTTCAAGGCGCTTCGCAACTTGGGACGTTCGCCGCTGAGCCTGGAAGTCCTCATAACTCTGCTGTTTGCAGTCTCGGCCCTGGCCTACAGCCACTTCTGGAGGAAAAACATAAAACCGGGCAGGGCAGCCTTGGGCCTGGTTACCAGTATCCTTGGCTTGGCGGCAATTGTTTCCAGTTCGGCGATTTACTTGCTGCCCAGTCGGCCGGTGTGGAATTCGGGATGGCTGCCGCTTTCTTTTCTCAGTACCACTTTACTACTCGGCGGATTCGCTTCGGCTACGCTCGTCAGACTGGAAGATAATCCGCGCCTGCTTCGGGCTTACCTCGCCGCAGGGGGAGCGGGAAGTCTCGTCGTGGTCTTTTCCGCGATGTGGCTGTTGGCGAGCCTGTCACGCGGAGCAAACAACGCTTTTGTTTCTGCGCGCCTGGAGCATGCCTTTCATCTGCTGGGCCGCCCGTGGTACTCGGGAAGTCTTGGACTTCACCTGTTGCTAACCGCAGTTGTGCCTATCGCCTTTGCCTACAGGTACTGGCCCGGCAGAGAGGCGTCTGCTCAATCGGCGAGGGTGCCAGCCGCATTCCTGCTCGGATTCATCGCCGTCCTGGTGGGCGCGCTTATCGGCCGAACCATCCAGTATTCGCTCGGCCTTTCCATGCCGCCCTTCTGATCGAGAATCGCGCCAGCGGATCAGAGAGTGCGTAGGCGAGGCTGGCCCTGCGCGAGCCGGGAATTCAAAGTTACTCAGGCAGCTAGTCTAAGACCTTTCCGGCAGCAACGTAGTGGCCGTTCATTGGGATCTCCAACTAATAAACCGAGCGGGTAGCACCTTTCTGACCGTGGGCTTTTCTCATGCCCGATAGCGTTCCGGCGACCGTACGTAGTCAATCTGAATCGGGCAGGCCGTAACGGTGGCCTTGCCCAAAGCGAAATTGTTGTAGCTTGACCACCGCCAATCTTCAGGCCGCTCCACCAATCCCTTCTGAACCGGGTTCAAGTGCATGTATTCCAAGCGCTCTTTCAACTCGCGCCCATGCCGCCCCGGTCGCTTCTTCTGCGAGTTCGCAGCCCATTGCTGAAGCGCCGCCGGGACTAGATTGCTAGTCGCGAATAGGAAACCGCCAGCCATGCATCACGCCGAACCGCGCCCGCGATCCGCACGCGCTGCCCGCTCGCACACACGCACGCACCCGCACCACTCACCCCGCGACGCCTCTCGCGCACTCGCGATCTGAGCACAATTCCACCGGTCGCACACGCGCTCGCCGGGGGTGTAGCAAAATGCCCTCAGTGCGTGTAACCCCCTCAGCGCGATTGCGGCGCAGGAAGTTCGGGCAGCCTACCAGGCGTTGTTGCAACAGCTCGAGGTATCTTCACCCGCAGCGAGGAAGCGGTTCGGTTGGCCTTTGAAAAGGTGCAGAACCAACACCCACCCGCTACAATATCTGCTACAGTGATTGAAAGGCTGCCTGTAACTCGTTGAGGAGGGATGGGTGAGCGGTTGAAACCGGCGGTCTTGAAAACCGTTAGCCTCGAAAGGGGCTCGGGGGTTCGAATCCCCCTCCCTCCGCCATTTTTCCGGTATTTGCAACGAGTTAGATTGCAGATTCAGTCGGTTACGGGCGAGCCTCAGATTCCCCCGAATCCGTGGATTTTCCGGCCCTGCTATACGTTTCTAAAATCCACTCACACCGAAATCCCCCACTGGTCCTCGCACGGTGCTTTGGAAGAAGTAGGAATGGAACCATAGGTGGAACCACGTCGGCGAGCACACGCAGCAAGCCACCGCGGGCACGGCAAATGCGAGGAAGTGCTACGAATCCGGGTCGGTACAGGTCGGCAGATCGGCAACGTTATGGCAGATGGAATTCTCGCCCTCGCTGCAATGTTGTTGATTTCAAAGCCGGTCGGAATTGCGGTGAGTGACATGGTTCCCAGACGTCGAATCCGCCACCACCTCTGAAGCTGGTTCCTTGGCGGGCATCAATTCCCCTGCGGCACGCTGCAAGCGGCGGGTACAGTTCTCCCATTCCCCTTCGCTGCACTGCGGTTTGCGGCAGTCGAACTCACAGAGGGCATCATAGGCAGGAACCTCGCCAATAACGTGTCCCTTGACCCAATCCCAGATGTTGCGAAAAAGTTTCATGGATCCCCCGCGACTGCCTTCAGCTTCACCCGAAAAACTGACCAGCTTCCGCTGAAACGACAAGTGGAAAAGCGGTCTTGTGGTGTTTCTTTTTGCCCTGCCTAGTTAACAATCTACCACAATTATTGAACAGCCGGGGACATAATTTCACGTGCCAATGTTTCTGGGAGGCTGGGCGGGTGGCGCATCTGACAGTGTTGCAAGTTCGCTGGGAATGAAAATCCTTAGTGAAGGCATCCCCCGCAGCATTACAGCTCCGTGTATGCGGTCGGCTCGGGCCGATGGTATCATCGCGGGTGTGTGGGATGAAACAGTTGGAAAGCATGGGCCACCCGCCCAGGAGGGTAACGAGTGGAAGAACAAATACTCTGCTTCAAACGGGAAATCCTGCGGGCTTATCCCGCCAAGACGTTCTACGACGAGGGTCTCTGGCATCAGCTCCTGGCCCACCTCGAGCCCAAGGCGCGATCCGTCGCGGAACACGACTACGACAGCAAACAGCTTGTAGTTTACGTCCTCATCAATCATGAGCAGACCTTCCTGACCTATCAACGCACACCCAAGACCACAGAGACCCGCCTCAAAACCTTGTATTCAATCGGCATCGGGGGGCACGTCAACGTGGATGACCAGATTCAACCAACTCTATTCGGCGCGAATGAAGCGGCCTGGAAAGACTTCGTTTTGGAAGCCGTGCGGCGCGAGGTCAGCGAAGAAATCCAAATCGAGGGGGCGAACGCCCAGGAGCCTAGACTCATCTGCTTTGTCAACGATGATTCGAACGACGTGGGAAAGGTGCACTTCGGTGTGGTCTTTGTCGTGAAGCTGGCCAAACCGAGCGTCGCCATCCGAGGTGAGCGAGGCATCGGCAAGCTCAGCTTTCGTACCCTGCCGGAACTCATCTCCATGCGGGACTCGATGGAGACTTGGTCGCAACTGCTCGCTGACTACCTCTCGCGCGAAAGTTCCGTATGGCAGGAATGACTTGCCCCCAGTCAGTGGGCACAGATCCAGCCCCAAAGGGCCGTTGATTTGGCCCCAAAGAGGCGAAGATTCAGCCCCAGAGGGCCGTTGATTCAGCCCCAAAGGGGGCGTGGGTTCAGCCCCAGAGGGACGTAGAATCAGCCCCAAAGGGCCGATGATCCAGCCCCGAAGGGCCGATGAATTAGCCCCAAAGGGGGCGTGGATTCAGCCCCAGAGGGACGTAGATTCAGCCCCAAAGGGGCGAAATAACGAAGCCCAGGCCAACGGCCTGGGTTTAGATTATCCCCCAATTTTACCGCCAGCCCTGAAAGGGCGAGATAGGTGTTCCCCCATGCCGCAATCGCTTTCGCAACTCTACGTTCACCTGATCTTCAGCACCAAACATCGCGAGCCGATGTTATTGTCGCCCGTGCGAGAAGACCTCCACGCCTACCTGGCGGCGGTTCTCAATAACCAGGACTCCCCGGCGCTGAAAGTCGGAGGCATGAGCGACCACGTTCATGCGCTGTTTCGATTGTCGAAGAACCTCGCGCTGGCAAAAATCGTGGAGGAAGTGAAGACCAGTTCCTCGAAATGGGTCAAGACGCAAGGGCGCGGCTTGGCGAATTTCCATTGGCAAAGCGGCTACGGCGCGTTTTCGGTGAGCGCGGCGGACGTGGAAGAAGTCGTGGAGTACATCGCGCAACAAGAAAGCCACCACCGCGTGGTCAGCTTTCAAGAGGAATTCCGGAAGCTGCTGGACGCGCACGGAATTGCCTACGACGAGCGGTACGTGTGGGATTGAAAAGGATTGTTCCGCCCCTTCAGGGCTCGGGTATCGGTTTGGGTCCCGCTGACCCAGGCCGTTGGCCTGGGCTTCGTTAGATCGCCCCTTTGGGGCTCGCCTGCCCACACCTCTCCCCCGGGGAGAGGGAAAGCCGATTACGCGCGGAGGCGCGTAAAAACTGTGTTTTCCTTCTCCGAGGGGGAGAAGGTGGACCGCGACGGACGTTCTCACCAGCCGTCGCGGGCCGGATGAGGGGTCTCTTCCGCGGTTGTTCCCAAATAAACGCGATGTCCGGCTGCTGGTCCGCGTGAGCGCGCGGGGAAGAGCCGCACACGAATGGACAGACCGTGTCCATGTGCGCCGCCCGCTCCGAAAGGGTACCTGGAACGTGTGAAGAAATGTGTTTGGAGAAGCACGGATTCGAGATGATGGTCGAATAACACGTCACATTTTTTGCGTGTTAAGTTCCCAGCGGAAGATGATGCCTTTGACCGGCGTGTTCATCCTTCGCGTTTGCATTGTCTTCGCTCCCATCTTTTCATTCTCCCCTCCTAAACCGAAGCCAGCGCGGCTTGGGTGAGGGTTGCTCGTCGCCTTAAGGCAAACCAGCGGGTTAGGTTATAGCTCAGCGCCGCCCAAGTGGCTTCCAGAGTTGCTTTCAGGCGGCCTCGACAGCGGAACTGGCGCAGGCCGCATCGTTCTTTAATCCAGGCGTGGGGAAACTCCGCGACGCGCGACCGTTGCGCGTAAATCTGTTGCGCGGCTTCGGTGGCCATCTTGGCCTTAAAGGCTAGGGTCGCCGCGGGTTCCTCGCTGCGCGCAAGCGAGCGCACCCAGGCGGGGCGGGCTTTCGGCGGGGCGCACTGGCTGCGTAAGGCACACCTCTGGCAAGCTTCCTTGGGCGCGCGATAGACGTGGATGCGAAGTCCCTGCTCGCGATTCTGCGTCGCCTGGTGAGTCAACGTTTCTCCCGCCGGGCAAGTGAAGCAATCCCGCTCACCATCGTAGGGGAAGGCGCTGGCCAGAAACGCGGCGCTGCGGCCTTGGGCGTCGCGTTCGCCCGGCTTCCAACTCGCTTGCCATGACCCATAAAAGTCCACGCCGTAGTTCCCCGCGGCCTGCACCGAAGCGTGATTGGTATAGTCGCCATCGGCCACCACCTGCTGCGGGTGGCGTCCCAAGGTCTGCTGGCAGCGCTCGAGAGCCGGTGCGAGTTGATGGTGATCGACGGCCTCGGTCGTGGCGTCCACATTCACGATCAGTCCGTGCGCGGTGTCGGTCAGCAGTTGCACGTTGTAGCTGGGAACCGTGCCGCCCTCGCCATTCCTCATCACGTGGGCTTCCGGATCGGTGCTCGAAGCGCGCGCCACAAACCGCTCACGATCCTCTTTTTTCTCGCTCTGCATTCTCTCCACCTCGCGCACCGCCGCCTCCAAACGGCTCTGCCGTTGCCGTGCGGCCCGCCGCCGCGCCGCCCTCTGCCGCTTGCCCATCTGCTCCTCTTCCGCCGATAGTTCCTCCATCAGCCGCACTTGCTCGCGCGCCAATTGCAGGTGAGCTTCCAGCTTCTCCTGGCGGCGGAACGTGTTGCCGCCGGCATTGGCCTTGATCTTCGTGCCGTCCAGCGTCACGCGCTCCAAGGTGATCAGACCCTCGGCACTCAACATCCCCAGCACCTGCACGAACAGATCATTCAACGCCGCTTGATGACCGGATCGAAAACCCGACAGCGTGCGATGACTGATCGGCTCCAGCGCGCACAGCCACTGAAAGGCCGGTTCAAACTCGCACCGGCGCGCCACCTCGCGTGCCGAACTGATGCCACGGCTATAGGCATACAGCCATAGACTGATCAATACCTGCGGATCGGTGTGCTCTCGCCCCGCCCGCCCCTCCACCGAGCCGATCTCGGCATAATACCGACTTAGATCCAGCCGCCCCACCAACTCCCAAATCGAGCGCGCGCTGTGATCTTCTTCAATCAGTAACTCCACTTCAATGGCCCGCATCACCATCTGACGACGATTTACAGCAACCAGCCGTGGACGAATAACCTGAGTGTTTTCGCTCATGCTTCCACTCTGCTTCACCCCAGTTACCACAGCTACGCAGTGTCGTAAATTTCTTCACACGTTCCTGGAACGTGTGAAGAAATGTGTTTGGAGAAGCACGGATTCGAGATGATGGTCGAATAACACGTCACATTTTTTGCGTGTTAAGTTCCCAGCGGAAGATGATGCCTTTGACCGGCGTGTTCATCCTTCGCGTTTGCATTGTCTTCGCTCCCATCTTTTCATTCTCCCCTCCTAAACCGAAGCCAGCGCGGCTTGGGTGAGGGTTGCTCGTCGCCTTAAGGCAAACCAGCGGGTTAGGTTATAGCTCAGCGCCGCCCAAGTGGCTTCCAGAGTTGCTTTCAGGCGGCCTCGACAGCGGAACTGGCGCAGGCCGCATCGTTCTTTAATCCAGGCGTGGGGAAACTCCGCGACGCGCGACCGTTGCGCGTAAATCTGTTGCGCGGCTTCGGTGGCCATCTTGGCCTTAAAGGCTAGGGTCGCCGCGGGTTCCTCGCTGCGCGCAAGCGAGCGCACCCAGGCGGGGCGGGCTTTCGGCGGGGCGCACTGGCTGCGTAAGGCACACCTCTGGCAAGCTTCCTTGGGCGCGCGATAGACGTGGATGCGAAGTCCCTGCTCGCGATTCTGCGTCGCCTGGTGAGTCAACGTTTCTCCCGCCGGGCAAGTGAAGCAATCCCGCTCACCATCGTAGGGGAAGGCGCTGGCCAGAAACGCGGCGCTGCGGCCTTGGGCGTCGCGTTCGCCCGGCTTCCAACTCGCTTGCCATGACCCATAAAAGTCCACGCCGTAGTTCCCCGCGGCCTGCACCGAAGCGTGATTGGTATAGTCGCCATCGGCCACCACCTGCTGCGGGTGGCGTCCCAAGGTCTGCTGGCAGCGCTCGAGAGCCGGTGCGAGTTGATGGTGATCGACGGCCTCGGTCGTGGCGTCCACATTCACGATCAGTCCGTGCGCGGTGTCGGTCAGCAGTTGCACGTTGTAGCTGGGAACCGTGCCGCCCTCGCCATTCCTCATCACGTGGGCTTCCGGATCGGTGCTCGAAGCGCGCGCCACAAACCGCTCACGATCCTCTTTTTTCTCGCTCTGCATTCTCTCCACCTCGCGCACCGCCGCCTCCAAACGGCTCTGCCGTTGCCGTGCGGCCCGCCGCCGCGCCGCCCTCTGCCGCTTGCCCATCTGCTCCTCTTCCGCCGATAGTTCCTCCATCAGCCGCACTTGCTCGCGCGCCAATTGCAGGTGAGCTTCCAGCTTCTCCTGGCGGCGGAACGTGTTGCCGCCGGCATTGGCCTTGATCTTCGTGCCGTCCAGCGTCACGCGCTCCAAGGTGATCAGACCCTCGGCACTCAACATCCCCAGCACCTGCACGAACAGATCATTCAACGCCGCTTGATGACCGGATCGAAAACCCGACAGCGTGCGATGACTGATCGGCTCCAGCGCGCACAGCCACTGAAAGGCCGGTTCAAACTCGCACCGGCGCGCCACCTCGCGTGCCGAACTGATGCCACGGCTATAGGCATACAGCCATAGACTGATCAATACCTGCGGATCGGTGTGCTCTCGCCCCGCCCGCCCCTCCACCGAGCCGATCTCGGCATAATACCGACTTAGATCCAGCCGCCCCACCAACTCCCAAATCGAGCGCGCGCTGTGATCTTCTTCAATCAGTAACTCCACTTCAATGGCCCGCATCACCATCTGACGACGATTTACAGCAACCAGCCGTGGACGAATAACCTGAGTGTTTTCGCTCATGCTTCCACTCTGCTTCACCCCAGTTACCACAGCTACGCAGTGTCGTAAATTTCTTCACACGTTCCTGACACCCTTTTTCTCCCCAGTTCGTTTCGGGGCAAGCTTGCAAAATGATGCCGTTTTTGAGTTCGTTTGGCGTTTTTTGCACCAAAAATGCATCAAAATTGGGTTCGTTTTTGGCCATCCAAGAAAGCTAAACACTGTGTTTCCAACGACATCGGTAGGTTTGTTCCCACGATTTAACATCTTTTTTGCAGCAGCACGTCTCTTCTCGGTCACTCTGTCAGCTCTGCGGCGCCACCCGCAGTCACCCTCGAAGCCAACGGCCAGATGTGTAGCCTACTCGTTAGACCCGGCTATGTCAAGGAAAAAGTAGCAAATTCGAGCAAAGGCGGTCCGGCAAAGTTGTCACACAGGCTCATCATGGGGGCGGCTCACAGGCACAGCATCTCGCCAGCGAAGGCAGCATATTGTGGGTCCATCCCTCTCCCGCGTGGGGGAGAGGGTGGCCCGCGACCGGCGTCGTCATCAGCCGGCGCGGGGCGGGTGAGGGGGGTCTGCCAAGCTGCGCGTCCTCTGCTCCGGTCGGCTTGCCCCCTCCACATTCTGTATGACAAACATCCCGCCTGTCGTTCCGAGCGAAGCGAGGAATCTCGCTCTGAATCTTTTCAAGGCACCGCGAGATTCTTCGTCGCCTCCGGCTTTCTCGAAAGTCACTTGGACGGGCGGGGCTAAAGCCCCGCCCGTCCCTGGAGTTTCTACATTTAGGTCTGTCTCAATATATTTTTCTTGACAGACCGACCTTGATTCTTGTATCCTCCTCCTGAGTTCAAACTCAGGAGTTGACCATGCCGGAAGACCTCAAAGATTCTGTCCTTTCCATATTTGAAGCCTCTCTCGATGCCCAACTGCGCGCCGTTCGTCGTCTCCGCCGAGGGTCGGAGGAACCGGCTTCGGCGCCCCGCCGTGCAGGTCTGTCCCAGGTGGACATGGCCTATGACATACTCAAAAGAGCCCGCTCTCCCCTGCACGTTTCCGAACTCTTGGCCCGCATCCAGGTCACCTTTCACCGCCGCGTCGATCGCGAAAGCTTGGTCTCTTCCCTCACCAAGAAGGTCGCCCGCGGCGATCGCTTCCTGCGCACCGGTAAGAACACCTTCGCCGTGCGCCCGGAGGCCTCATGACGCTCTTGGCTTCCTGGTCGGAGATCGTGGCGGACTGGGACGCCTGTTTCCCCCAGGCCCGCACCCTGCGCCGCGCCGTGCGCCAAGCGCTCGGTTCGTTGGTGTGCTTGGGCCGACGCTGTTTGTCGCGCATCATCTGGACGCACGGGGGCCAGCAGCGCAGTTGGTCGAGCGAGTATTTTCTCCACGCACGTTGCCGGTGGAACCCCCAAGCCCTGTTTGCCACCGTGCTCCGCCGTGCCCGCGCCTATTGTCCCGGCCGCCTGGTGGGGATGGCGGTCGACGATACTCGCCTGCGCAAGACAGGCCGCGCCATTCCCCAGGCGTTTTATCAGCGCGATCCCCTCTCTCCCCTCTTCCATCTGAACCTGATGCGCGGCTTGCGCTTTCTGCAAGCTTCCTTGCTCGTCCCCTTGCATCGACGGGGCAATGCCAGTTGCCGGGCTCTGCCCATTCGCTTTGCCGAGGCCGCACCCCTGAAGAAGCCTTCCCGAAAGGCCAGCGCGGAAGCCCGGCAGGAGTATAAAAGGTTGAGCAAGCTTCATAACCTCTCGCAACGTTTTGTCCAAAGCCTCACCCCCCTGCGCCAAGCTCTGGACGAAGCCGGCGGCCTCCGGCAAATCCTGGTGCTGGCCCTGGACGGCAGCTTTTGTAACCGTACTTGCTTCCGCGCCCCGCGCCAGCGCACCGAATTGATCGCCCGGGCACGTAAGGATGCGCGCCTCTGTTTCCTCGCTCCTCAGCCTTCCCGCCGCTTTTACGCTCCCTGCACCTTCACCCCAGAACTGGTGCGCCAGGATGAGTCCCAAGCTTGGAAGCAGACCAAGCTCTTCTACGGGGGCAAGCGCCGCAAGATCCGCTACAAAGAGGTACTGCACGTCTACTGGCGCCGAGGTGCCGGTCGCATCCCGCTCCGCCTCTTCATCGTGGCTCCCACCCCCTATCGCAAACGGAAAAGCAGCAAACTCTACTACCGGCAACCGGCCTACCTGCTCACCACCGATCTGAAGCACTCCGCTCGCTCCCTGCTGCAAATCTACTTCGACCGCTGGCAGATCGAAGTCAACCACCGCGAGGAGAAGGACACCCTGGGCGTCGGACAAGCCCAGTTATGGAACCTGCACGCGGTGCCCAAGCAGCCCGCCTTGGTGGTGGCCGCCTACAGCGCCCTGCTGCTGGCCGCACTGCAAACCTTCGGCATCGAACGCGGTGCCGCCTATCAACCCTTGCCCAAATGGCGACGCAAGTCCCACCGGCCCTCTTGCCTCGACCTGGTGACGCTGCTGCGCAAGGAAATGGTGGAGCATCCGAAGTTGATCCAGCCCCTGGGCTTTCAGCTCACCGATCGCACCATGACGCAGGCCGCTGCCGCGTGAAAAATGTAGAAACTCCAGGGACGGGCGGGGCTAAAGCCCCGCCCGTCCGCCCGAGACCGATGGCAACTCCTCAGAATGACACCGAATAGGAGGTTGCCACACAGACTCCTCTACGGAGGTGCGGCTCCGGAAAAGCCGTAAGGGAAGTTAACTCCGCGGAGGGGCTTTGTCAAGCGCCAAAAGCACAATCTATAGGGGCACTCGGCAAAGCGGGCCCTACAGCTCGTATGTCCGCTTGAACCGACGGATACCTCATCAAAATATCCGGCTACCTCCTTTACGACCTGAGGGTCGGCTGCGACAACCAAAAGCACAGTTAGCGCGTTTTGACCGGCAAGGTGAATTGCTTAGCTCCTGGCTGCAATGGGTTTCGTGCCGCGTTTCAGTGGGAAATGAAATGTCGCGCGGACGAACCCAAGTCTGGCGAAGTCCGCCGCGGTCTTTGAGCCCCAAAGGGGCGATCCAACAAAGCCCGGGCCAACGGCCTGGGTCAACGGAATCCCCATCAACCCCCTGAGCCCTGAAGGGGCGACCTACCCAATCCCCCAGACCAACCTTCACCGCGGAGGCACCGGGCCACAGACGAAAACCGGCGGATGCTCCGCGCCACCGGCTGCTAGGGCGGACGCACGGGCGGGCTCCCCTCCTGATTCAGGAGGGGCCGGAGCGGTTAGCGCCCGGGGGTGGTTACAGAATTCGGGAGGGGTCGGCGGCTTTTTGCCAGGGGTGGTTACAGGACCCTAATTCCCAATCCCTAATCCCTAGTGGGAGGCGGCGGAAGCTTTGACGTCGGTAAATCGGAAATATGGTGCCTGGAACGTGTGAAGAAATTTACGACACTGCGTAGCTGTGGTAACTGGGGTGAAGCAGAGTGGAAGCATGAGCGAAAACACTCAGGTTATTCGTCCACGGCTGGTTGCTGTAAATCGTCGTCAGATGGTGATGCGGGCCATTGAAGTGGAGTTACTGATTGAAGAAGATCACAGCGCGCGCTCGATTTGGGAGTTGGTGGGGCGGCTGGATCTAAGTCGGTATTATGCCGAGATCGGCTCGGTGGAGGGGCGGGCGGGGCGAGAGCACACCGATCCGCAGGTATTGATCAGTCTATGGCTGTATGCCTATAGCCGTGGCATCAGTTCGGCACGCGAGGTGGCGCGCCGGTGCGAGTTTGAACCGGCCTTTCAGTGGCTGTGCGCGCTGGAGCCGATCAGTCATCGCACGCTGTCGGGTTTTCGATCCGGTCATCAAGCGGCGTTGAATGATCTGTTCGTGCAGGTGCTGGGGATGTTGAGTGCCGAGGGTCTGATCACCTTGGAGCGCGTGACGCTGGACGGCACGAAGATCAAGGCCAATGCCGGCGGCAACACGTTCCGCCGCCAGGAGAAGCTGGAAGCTCACCTGCAATTGGCGCGCGAGCAAGTGCGGCTGATGGAGGAACTATCGGCGGAAGAGGAGCAGATGGGCAAGCGGCAGAGGGCGGCGCGGCGGCGGGCCGCACGGCAACGGCAGAGCCGTTTGGAGGCGGCGGTGCGCGAGGTGGAGAGAATGCAGAGCGAGAAAAAAGAGGATCGTGAGCGGTTTGTGGCGCGCGCTTCGAGCACCGATCCGGAAGCCCACGTGATGAGGAATGGCGAGGGCGGCACGGTTCCCAGCTACAACGTGCAACTGCTGACCGACACCGCGCACGGACTGATCGTGAATGTGGACGCCACGACCGAGGCCGTCGATCACCATCAACTCGCACCGGCTCTCGAGCGCTGCCAGCAGACCTTGGGACGCCACCCGCAGCAGGTGGTGGCCGATGGCGACTATACCAATCACGCTTCGGTGCAGGCCGCGGGGAACTACGGCGTGGACTTTTATGGGTCATGGCAAGCGAGTTGGAAGCCGGGCGAACGCGACGCCCAAGGCCGCAGCGCCGCGTTTCTGGCCAGCGCCTTCCCCTACGATGGTGAGCGGGATTGCTTCACTTGCCCGGCGGGAGAAACGTTGACTCACCAGGCGACGCAGAATCGCGAGCAGGGACTTCGCATCCACGTCTATCGCGCGCCCAAGGAAGCTTGCCAGAGGTGTGCCTTACGCAGCCAGTGCGCCCCGCCGAAAGCCCGCCCCGCCTGGGTGCGCTCGCTTGCGCGCAGCGAGGAACCCGCGGCGACCCTAGCCTTTAAGGCCAAGATGGCCACCGAAGCCGCGCAACAGATTTACGCGCAACGGTCGCGCGTCGCGGAGTTTCCCCACGCCTGGATTAAAGAACGATGCGGCCTGCGCCAGTTCCGCTGTCGAGGCCGCCTGAAAGCAACTCTGGAAGCCACTTGGGCGGCGCTGAGCTATAACCTAACCCGCTGGTTTGCCTTAAGGCGACGAGCAACCCTCACCCAAGCCGCGCTGGCTTCGGTTTAGGAGGGGAGAATGAAAAGATGGGAGCGAAGACAATGCAAACGCGAAGGATGAACACGCCGGTCAAAGGCATCATCTTCCGCTGGGAACTTAACACGCAAAAAATGTGACGTGTTATTCGACCATCATCTCGAATCCGTGCTTCTCCAAACACATTTCTTCACACGTTCCAGGTTCTTGTTGTCCCCCCTGCGGTACCCCCCCGCTAGGTGGGCGTCACCACGGTTAATTCCGCAAAGACTTGAAAATCCCCAGGGTTAAAGGTGTAGATGCGTTGAACGCCGTTCGCCAACATCGTGGCGACAATTTGCAGATCGAACACTCCCGCGCCTTCGACAGCATGCCGTCCCAGCAAGTGAATCCACCCAGCCACCACCTGCGAAGGCATCGGGAGGATTTGCAGGCCCGGTAAAGCCAAAATGGTAGAAAGAACTCGCACCGCCTCCGCCGCCGAAACCGCCTTCGGAAAGCGGCGGACGTTGGTGATAATCGAGTAAAACTCGCAAAGTGTCTGCGAGGTGACATACAGGCTTGTCGAAGGGTCACGTGCCGCTTCCAGGAGGGTACGGGCGGCCACGTGCTGAGCCGCGTCGGCGTTTATGGCATACGCCAGAACGTTGGCATCGAGAACTCCCGGTTCAACGGACGTCATCGTAGATGTCGCGGCGATGGAGAGGCCCCATGGGACCAAGATGAAGGACTGGCAACTCGGGGGCTTGGTAAGCCCGGACGCCAGTGCCGGCGGCTTGGTCGTTCACGAGCCGCTCCAGCAAAGCATCAACCGATATGCCTTGCCGCTGCGCTTCCTGCCGGATTCGCGCTTCGGTTTGTGGCGAGATGTCGAGGCCCATGCCAACGAGCTCCCTTCTCGGGATTACTGTTTTATCTTACGCCCCTGTCGCGGCTTTGTCACGGAGAAGTATCGATCCTCAAATTGAACCGGAGAAGATGGGTTCACCGGGCGCTTACCGGGCACCCAATATCCTGGCGAGATGCTGTGACTTTGACCTGCGCCTATAAATCGGTCCAGTTCGTGAGTTAGGGTTCGAAAGCGGCACTCTGTCCGATATACGAGCTGTGGGGCCTGCCTTGACAAATGCCCCTATAGGTTGTGCTTTAGGCGCTTGACAAAGGCCCAGCGTGGAGTTAAGTTCCTTTACAGCTTTTCCGGAGCCGGACCTCCCTCGAGGAGTCTGTGTGACGCCCTCCTATTCGGTGTCATTCTGAGGAGCCGGAGGCGACGAAGAATCTCGCAGTGCCCTGAAAAGATTCAGAGCGAGATTCCTCGCGGAGTTTACCTGTGCGGCAGAGCGCGATCCTTCGCTTCGCTCAGGATGACAAGCGAAGGGCTCGGAACGACAGGCGGGATGTTTGTCACACAGAATGTAGAGGGGGCAAGCCGACCGGAGTAGGAGTAGAGGACGCGCCAGGCGGTGTCGCCAAATTCTTGTTTCACCACACGGATCTAATAACCAACGGCGCGAGCGACCCCAAGGAGGATCAACATGTCTGAAGAGCAGGCCGTCTCCACAGCATCAAAATCTGCCCCTTCCGATATGCAGACGCAGGGCAAACACGGCTTAAGGATCAGACGCCTTTTTACCAAACCCGGCATTCATCCCTTCGACGAGATCGAGTGGGAATCACGGACCGCCACCATTCAGAACGAAAAAGGTCAGGTAATCTTCGAGCAGCGCAACGTAGAAGTGCCGAGGGACTGGTCGCAGACCGCTACGAACATCGTCGCCTCCAAGTATTTTCACGGCAAGCTGGGAACGGCCGAGCACGAGTCGAGCCTCAAGCAGCTCATCAGCCGCGTGGCCGACACCATCGCCCAGTGGGGCGAGGAGGACGGATACTTTCGCAGGGAAGAAGACGCCCGGGCGTTCCACGACGAATTGCTCCACCTGCTCGTTCGCCAGAAGGCTTCCTTCAATTCTCCGGTTTGGTTTAATTGCGGGTTGTGGCACAAGTACCGCCGCACCGGTGCGGGAGGAGCATTCTATTGGGACCCCGCCACGGGCGACATCAAAAAGGAGACCGAGGCCTACCGGCATCCGCAGTGCTCAGCCTGCTTTATCAACTCCGTCCAGGATAACCTCGAAAGCATTCTCGAGCTGGCGAAAACCGAGGGGATGCTCTTCAGGTATGGCTCGGGCAGCGGCACGAATTTCTCGCCACTCCGTTCCTCCGCCGAGTCACTGTCGGGTGGCGGCGTGGCTTCCGGCCCCCTTTCGTTTATGAAAGGCTACGACGCGTTTGCGGGGGTGATCAAATCGGGCGGCAAAACGCGACGCGCCGCCAAAATGGTTATCCTCAACATCGATCACCCTGACATCGAGGAGTTCATCGAGTGCAAGGCCAAGGAAGAGCGTAAGGCCTGGGCGCTGGTGGATGCCGGCTATGACCCGTCGATGGGCGGAGAGGCCTATAGGTCCATCTTTTTCCAGAATGCCAACAACAGCGTGCGCGTCACCGACGATTTCATGAGAGCCGTCATCGAGGATAAGGAATGGGTCACACACCGGATCACCACGGGTGAGCCCGTCAAGGCCTACCGCGCCCACGACCTGATGAAGAAGATCGCCGGAGCCGCTTGGCAGTGCGGCGACCCGGGCATGCAATTCCACACCACGATCAACAAGTGGCATACCTCGAAAGCTACCGCGCCCATCAACGCCTCGAATCCCTGCAGCGAGTACATGTTCCTGGATGATTCGGCATGCAACCTGGCGTCGCTGAACCTGATGAAATTCCGTTTCCCAGACGGCAAATTCGACGTCGAGGCGTTCCGCCACGCCGTGGACATCATGATAACGGCGCAGGAGATCCTGATCGACAACGCGAGTTATCCCACGGCGAAGATCGCGCGCAACTCCCACGATTTCCGCCCGCTGGGCTTGGGTTACGCCAACCTCGGCGCGGTGCTGATGGCCAGCGGCCTTCCCTATGATTCCGACGCGGGGCGCGACGTGGCCGCTGCCATTACCGCTGTCATGCACGGCGAAGCGTATCTCCAATCGTCGCGCATCGCGGAGGAGATTGGCCCCTTCGCCGGCTACGCCGTCAACCGCGATCCCTTCCTGGGCGTGATTTCCATGCACCGCCAGTCGCTCGAGAACATCAACCCGCGCAACGTGCCGCCCAACCTCTGGGACGCGGCGAAGAAAACCTGGGACGATTGCCTGGCCAGCGGCATGAAGTACGGTTACCGCAATGCCCAGGTCACGGTGCTCGCGCCCACCGGAACCATCGGCTTCATGATGGATTGCGACACCACGGGCGATTGAGCCCGACCTGGCGCTGGTGAAATACAAGAAGCTGGTGGGCGGCGGGCTGATCAAGATCGTGAACAACGTTGTGCCCGCGGCCCTGTTGAAACTCGGCTACACGGAAGAGCAGGCCGCCGACATCGTCAGTTACATCGACCAGCACGGCACCATCGAGGGCGCTCCGGGCCTGAAGAGGGAGCACCTGCCGGTTTTCGATTGCTCCCTGAAGCCGGCGAACGGCAAGCGTTCCATTCACTATATGGGACACGTGCGCATGATGGCGGCGGTGCAGCCGTTCCTCTCCGGCGCCATTTCAAAAACAGTTAACATGCCGGAAGAGGCCACGCCCGACGACATCGCCAACGTCTACATCGAAGGCTGGCGGCTGGGGCTGAAGGCCATTGCCATCTATCGCGACGGCTCCAAGCGCGTGCAGCCGCTAAACACGTCGAAGCAGAAGGACGTAGGGCCGAGCGGCGCTCGGCCTGGCATGAACGCAACTCAACCTGGCGAATTTGGCCGAACGCCGTTCGGCACTACAACTCCAGCAGTCAGAAGTCAGGAGTCAGAAAAGCAGGAGTCAGGAGCCAGGATTCAGGAGTCAGGCAGCAAGGGCAAGAGGTCAGAAAAGGCCGAACCCCCAACCCCCAGCCCCCAGCAATCGTCAATCGACAATCGGCAATCGGCAATCCCCGGCCCCCAGCCCCTAGTCCCCGCTCCCCAGCCCTCAGCTGCGCCCAAACCCTATCGCCGCAAGCTGCCGGACGAACGATCGGCCATCACGCATAAGTTTTCCGTCGGCGCGCACGAAGGATATTTGACCGTGGGCCTCTACGAAGAGGGACAGCCGGGCGAAATCTTCATCACCATGGCCAAGGAGGGCTCGACTGTCTCGGGCCTGATGGACTCGTTGGCTACTGCGGTTTCGCTGGCGTTGCAGTATGGTGTGCCGCTCAAGGTGCTCTGCGATAAGTTCAGCCACATGCGCTTTGAGCCCAGCGGCTGGACCAATAATCCCAAGATCCACTTTGCCAAATCCATCATGGATTACATCTTCCGCTGGCTGGCTTACAAGTTCCTGCCCAAAGATGCCCAGCCCCAGGGGGAGGTCAGCATCGCGTCGCTGAACGGCACGGAGATCGAAAAAGCCGCGGGCCTGGCAAGCCAGTTCACCCAAGCGGCGGGTGGCACCGCGAATCCTCCGCCCAGATGACGTCGCCGGGCCTGGCAGGGATCACCCACAGCGAGGGGGCGCCAAGCTGCTCCGATTGCGGCTCGATCATGGTGCGCAATGGCTCTTGCTACCGCTGCATGAATTGCGGGTCAACCACCGGCAGCTCCTAGTGGCGCGCTACCGAAGAAAGTGAAACAGGCGATGGTCTGTCACCCTGAGCGAACGAACTGCGGAGATTCTTCGCTTCGCTCAGAATGACAGGCGAAGGGCTCAGCATGACAGCTTACGCCCGGCGCGTTTCACTTATTCGCGTAACACGACGCTACCCGCCGGGCGGGTAGACCGTCCTGTGCCAGCAGGCACACTTCGGCGATTGGATCGACTAGTGGATTGTATTACTGCCAATTCGATGTGGTTCGAGATGAATGAACGCGATCTCGCGCCTGCGGTACGGCGTTGGCCCGATGTGATCGTCGTTGGTCAGAGTGCGTTGACCCCGCACGTGAGATCGGCGACAATCACTTGTGTGGATTTCCAGAATGGAAAATCCTGGGTGCAAGCCATAAAGCACGGGATGCAAGAAAGGAATCCCGGCTTGCGGCACTGGTGGGTCATCGAGCGGCACAGAGGGTAGTGACGCGACACTGGAAAGGGAGGGTCCATATGGTTAGTCGAAGGGATTTTCTTAAGTCTTCGTCACTGCTGTGTGGCAGCCTCGGTTTCGTCGACCGGGCTTCCATTTTTGCCGACGAGACGAAACCGTCCGGATATTTTGGCGTGCATCCGTTTGTGGAACAGCACCCGGAAGCGGTCTTCATTCTGCGGACACATGTGGATTACAAGACGAATTCTACTGCGTGCAAGCGGGTCGGACTCGATCTTGGACGGTCGTTATTCGTTCCCATGGACAATGCCGGCATTCCGGTGACTCACAACGTCGCGACCAAGCCGAATCTCACCGCCCACGAGACCGTCGATGAAAAAAGAGGATTCACCCTTGAAGACACGATGGGCATTACCACCGACGCGTTCTTCGTCGAGGGTCTGTTCGAATCATTGAAGGAACTGGGTGTGGCAGGCAGCAGAATGCACACGCGCGATGTCAACGGAGGCGGCGTGCTGGACGCTCGCGGATACCTGGCGATGGGCCGGCGGGTGGGCGCCACGGTTCGTGCGGCGAAGAACACCATAAGAATCGAGGAAGACGCGAACGATGCCCGGGCATTTGTCTGGAGAGAGGTTCCCGGCGGCGTCGTGTATACACAAATTCCTTACCTGTGGCCCTTCAATGCGCCGGACTCATGGAACCTGAACGTGGCCAAATTCAAGGCTCACGAAATGGGTATGACCCTCACCTGCAAGAACTGGCAAGGCACCAATACCGCACCCTTCCAGGGATACTGCGGGAAGTGGCAAAACATCGATGAGATGCAAAAGCTCGAAGACGTAATTAATAAGGAATGTATTAACCCGAAAGTGCATGAAGTCATAGAAGCGGAGTTTAAGCGGCACAACTCATCACTCCCCCGATGGAATACACCGGATGTGGCGAAGAACGATCCCGGATTCGTTGAGGCGTATTATTACACTGCCCTATGTATGGAATTGTGGGCGCACCGGACCATCGACAATCATACAGCGTCCCCAATGGGGCTTCATATTATCGAGGGTATCTACGGCCGTGACGGCGACTTCAACTTCGGGCCCAATCCCCTCGGCAACGAAAACAACTACCTTGGGAGAGCGTGGGATTACATGACGAACATCGTCATCTTCGGAAAGAATCCCTACCTTGTCGACATCATTGGACATTGGCTCGCCGACCATGAGCCCGGGAATTTCGGGTTGTTCCACATTGCGATGGAGCGTGGCAAGCTCGACGTGATGAATCCGATGAATATTCCTGTGTATGAGTGGCAGGATGGTGTCGCAGTCCGCCGTCCGCTGACGGGCTTCACACGCACGCCGTTGAGGACATTCTACCTTCACCAGCGCCACACGAAAGAGCCGCTCTGGCACCTCTGCGACCAGCCGTTCGACTACGCCAAGTTGAGCGAGAAGAAACTCAGCATTCCCGCCAAGCCTACCACGCGTGTGCTCAACCAGCACTATCCCAACGCCAGCAATCCGCAGTTAGCCATCGAGTTCAGCGTCCCAGAGAGAGGCTGGGCGCTCGTAGAGATCCTCGACCAGAGCGGCAACAACCTGGAAGTGATCTCCAACGCCATCTGCGATCCGGGGTACCACATGGCGGCATGGAACACGGCGAAATACGCTTCCGGCAACTATAAGTACCGCCTGCGCTACAATGACCACAACGAGGTGCACGACCTCGTCCTGAACAAAGCGTAAGGGTCAGGCGCCAGCCGCCCACCCGCGACTCGTCGAGGCATGTGCCGACCTCTCAGCAAGGCTGTGGGTGCAGGAATCGTTGTGGGAGGACGCGCATGAATCTGGATGCAAAGTGGGTGCCGATGAAGTGGCCTTGCGGGCCGCTCGAAATCGCGCGCCGAAGCAAGTCAGAGGAGTTTCAATGCTGACCTGAAGGATATGCTCGAGGCTTGGGGGCAACCCTCCACCTTGGAGCTGCTCAAGGGAACGCCCATAAACTGCCTTATTGTGGACTGGGCTAACGGAAAGCCCGAGGATTCAGCGCAGCAGCAGGCCTTGAAGCCCCTCCTCGATGCCGCCGCCGGCTTGGGATGAGTTTTGTGGGAACGGTCGCGTTGAAGGAGAGCCCGGGGGCTGCCGTCGCCGCCGCCTGCGCGGCCAGGACTTTCTGCGGTTATGCTCAGAGATGCCTCGGGCCAATCCCTTGACCTTCCGGCCATTCTACAATTGCCACGCGAGAAGGTTGCCGCGGAAACAACTTCAACGATCTTCAGCACGAGGGAAAACGTTTGGCCTGGATTAGGTCTCGAGACCATGGAAGGGGATAACGCCATGGCCGGCCCAACGGCTGCTGCCTGGGTGAATTCGAACGCGTGGTTCTCAATGCTGGCGGGCGCGTTGGCGCCTGGAAAAACCCTGTGGCTGGACTTCGATCCTCCGGATTTTTCGAATCTCCCTCACCCTGCCAACTATGGCTTGGCCGTCGCCGACAGCCGAGCCTATGGAAGCCAATGGATTATTTCCCTGGATGATAAACTTCGGGCCGCACTCCCCAAAGGAAATCCCCAAGCCAAGGGCGTATGGGAAAAACTGTGCGAAGTGGTGGCATTCTTTGAAAGTCACAGGGAGTGGGAGGCATTCCAGCCGCAAGGCATTCTGGGGGTTATTTCTGACTTTCGTGGAGAGAATGCCTACTTGAGCGGGGAAGTGTTGAATCTGGTCAACCGCCGCCAAGTTCAGTTCCACATACTCGAAAGAACGAAGCCGCTTCCCGCGCCCACCCAAGACTTGAAGGCCATGCTCTGGCTCGATAAGGACGCGCCCAGCGCGGAACAACTTTCCCGGATGCTCACCTTTGTCCGGGAAGGAGGATTGCTGATTGCGGCAGCCTACTGGGGACCACCGGAGGTGAAGCCAACCCAAGGCGACCCCTCGCTTCATTATGAGATGTACAATGTCGGCAAGGGGCAAATCGCCGTAGCGGAAGAAGGTTTCCAGGCGCCCGACCAGGTGGCCGTGGACACTCGCCAATTGTTGAGTCGCCGCAACGATGTCGTGCGCCTTTATAACCCCGCCTCGGCGAACTGCCATTCGGGCATTGATTCCGCGCACATGAAACGACTGGTTCAAGTCCTGAACTACTCCGTGAAGCCGGCCGATTCCATCACGGTCTGGGTGAACGATCGGGTCGGGTCGGCGCGGCTGTGGCAGCCTGGAGCGAAGGATGCGCGCACTCTCCCGGGCGTCGCTGCGGCGCCGGGGACGGATTTCCGGCTTCCCCAACTCTCTGTCTATTGCGCGCTTGAGTTTGAGGGTTCAAACCTATGATGACGACAGCTTGTTCCCGAAGGAAATTCATTGTCGCCATGGGCGCCACGGCGGGCGCTTGGCTAGCTCGTCCTGCAATGTTCATGGCTCGCAGTGCGACGGCAAGCCGAGTGGCGGTGGGCGTGTGTCACGAGTATGGCGCGCAAGTAGTCGCGACGCTGGGGAGCATGTTCGACCAGTTGGGAGGACTCGAGGGACTGGTCCGAGGGAAAACCGTTGCCATTAAACTCAACCTCACCGGAGTCGCCAACATCCGGCTGGGGTACTTGCCGCCGGGGATCACTCACTGGGTTCATCCTCAGGTTGTTGGGGCAACGGTCCACCTTCTTGCCCAAGCGGGCGCGCAGCGCATTCGTCTGCTCGAGAGCCCGTGGGCAACCGCCGAGCCGCTCGAGGAATTCATGCTCCACGCCAACTGGGAGCCGCGCGACTTCCTCAGCGCTGCGGCGAAGGTGGAATTCGAGAATACGAATTACCTTGGATACGGCAAGAAGTATTCCCGTTTTTGGGTTCCGGGCGGCGCGCTGATGTTCAAGGGCTACGATCTCAACCACTCCTATGAAGACTGCGACGTCTTCATTTCGCTGGCCAAGCTGAAAGAGCACATGACCGCCGGCATCACCCTCTCGATGAAGAACTGCTTCGGCATCACTCCCTGCACAATCTACGGGGATGGCGCTCCCGAGGATGAACCGGGGCTTGTTCCGAGGGGCGGCCGTGGGCCTTTCCATGCGATGAATCGTTTGCCCGCCAAGAGTGCACCCCCGGTGGTTGATGCCAATGCCCCGACAGATCCGGGGTACAGCGTGCCTCGAGTTGTGGCCGACTTGGTGGCGGCACGGCCCGTGCATCTGGCCATCATCGATGGAATCCACACTATGACGCGGGGCGAGGGTCCCTGGACCGCGGGAGGGCGCCATATTCAACCCGGCCTGCTGGTCGCGGGAACCAACTGCGTGGCCACCGATGCGGTCTGCATGGCGCTCATGGGATTCGATCCCATGGCGGATCGCGGCACTCCTCCGTTCGAGAGGTGTGATAGCACGCTACGGCTGGCGGAAGAACTGGGGGTGGGCACTCGCGATCTTAACCAGATCGAGGTGCTGGGCACTCCCATTGCTAAAGCACGTTTCAACTTTCGCACCGTTTGATTTGCACCTGAGCGCGATGGCCGACGCGAGCATCGGCTCGGCAAGTGTTGCCGCGATTTAACATCGCCAAACTTAGCAGCGACTTTACAACGGCAGAGATAACTTGATAGATTGCTGTCATTCAGTTGGGAATTCTCGGGTAGGCCTATGAGCGATCAATTTACACGGCGTCAATTTCTACGCACGGTCTCGTCAGGAGCGGCGGGGCTGGGGTTGACTGCACAGTTCCCCCTGAATGCTTTGGCCGCGCGCCAGGCGTGGAAAGCCGGACTCGCTCGGGTGGATATTACGCCGCAGAAGTCTCTTTGGATGGCGGGCTACGCCAGCCGCAAGAAGCCATCCGAAGGAGTAGCTCAGGAGCTTTACGCGAAGGCCCTGGCTTTGGAAGACCGCTCCGGCAAG
This sequence comes from uncultured Acidobacteriota bacterium, assembly GCA_963765485.1. Taxonomy (GTDB): domain Bacteria; phylum Acidobacteriota; class Terriglobia; order UBA7540; family UBA7540; genus CAVROP01. Next base: position 39,859 of record CAVXWN010000019.1, read on the forward strand.
CGGGTCGTCCTGGTGACGAGTGACTTGCTAGGTTTTCCTGCAGGGGTCAGCCATAACATCGCCGAGCGGCTGGAGAAACAGCATCATCTGACACGCGACCAGTTGCTACTGAGTTCCTCTCATACGCATGGCGGCCCGGTCATTGGCACGGCCCTGGCGAGTATGTACTTCATGAGTTCGCAGCAGTGGGCCGACGTGGAGGCGTACACCAGCGAACTCGAGGACAAGATTGTTAAGCTCGTGGGAACATCTCTCAAGTCCCTATGGCCGGCCCGTTTGAGTTTTGGCCACGGCGAAGCCGGCTTTGCGATGAATCGCCGCGCCCGGACGAGTGACGAGATCGTCATCGGTGTAAACAGAGAAGGGCCGGTGGATCACGACGTCCCGGTATTGCGAGTCGATGACAAGCACGGGAAGCTTCAGGCGGTCGTCTTCGGGTACGCTTGTCACAACACCACGCTGCCCGATTTCATGAAGTTCAATAGCGATTACGCGGGTGTTGCGCAAGCGTGGCTCGAAGAACGCCATTCGGGCGCCGCGGCGCTCTTCATAGAGGGCTGCGGTGGTGACGCAAACCCCTATCCCCGCGGAAGCATCGAACTCGCCCGTCAGCACGGCGAGGAGTTGGCGGCGGCGGTGGAAAACGTGTTGGCCCGGGAGCTTCAGTTGGTTCAGGGGCCTTTGAAGACAGCCTACCAAGAGTTTCCAGTGGCCTTCGCGACGCCGCCCAACCGCGAGGAGTTGCAGGTCCAACTCGAGAATAAGGATGTGTATCACAGGACCTGGGCCGAAGCGATGCTCAAGATTCTCGATCGGGACGGGCATTTGCCCACCGAGTATCCTTACCCCGCAGAAACCTGGCAGTTCGGCCAAGACCTCACGTTGATCGCTCTGGGGGGCGAGGTGGTGGTGGATTACGACTTGCGTCTGAAAAAGGAGTTCGGCTCTGAAAAGCTTTGGGTAGCGGGCTATTGCAATGACGTGTTTGCCTATATCCCTTCGCTGCGGGTGCTGAAAGAAGGTGGCTACGAGGGTGGAGGCGCAATGATATATTATGACCAACCTGGCCCGTTTGCGCCCACCGTCGAGGAAACGATAATCGGAAAGATCCACGATCTTGTCCGGCAGGTGCGAGGCGAATCTTCTTGAGGCAGAGCTAAGGCGTACGGGCCTGATGCGCGTGCTGGTGTGATTTACGAGACATGGGCGTTGTGAGCCGCAGTCATTCCCGCGAAAGCGGGAATCACACCATCGGGAACGCTCTATCCAGGGATTGGATTTTCGCTTTCGCGGGAATGACCTGGGTCGCGAAAGGGATCCAACCCCAAATGACACCGACACCCAAATGCGAGCTCTTTCTTGGATTTTTAGGGAGGACATATGAATATTCATTTCACGCGGCGTGATTTCATTCGTACCGTGTCGCCGGGACGGCGGGGTTAGGGTTGACTGCTGGGGCTGCCCCGTGCGCCTCCGGATCAAGTCCGTCAGGAGAGAAACCAGCCATTCTGGGTGGCAAACCGGTCAGAACCGAACCTTTCCCTGATTGGCCGGTAGTCAAGGAGAACGACGAGCAGGGCTGGATGGAAGTGCTCCACAGCAAAAATTGGTGCCGTTCGGGCAACGGCCATTTTGCGACGCAGTTCGAGAAGACATGGGCAGAAACGTTGGGGGCGAAGTACTGCGTGGCGACGTCTTGTGGCACCACGGCTCTCTACACATCGCTCAATGCTATGGGAGTTGGTCCCGGCGATGAGGTCATCCTCCCACCCTATACTTTTGTCGCTACAATGAACGTGATTCTGATGCAATATGCGTTGCCGGTGTTCGTCGACTCCGACCGGGAAACCTTCCAGATTGATGCCCACAAGATCGAGGCCAAGATCACCCCACGGACGCGCGCCATCATGCCGGTGCATCTTGGTGGCAACCCGGTGAATATGGACGTGGTGCTCGATGTCGCCAAGAAACATAAGCTGCCGGTCCTTGAGGACGCGTGCCAGGCTCACACGGGCGAGTGGCGGCACAAGCGGGTCAGTACTATGGGCGACCTGGGCTGCTTTAGCTTCCAAGCCTCCAAGAACCTGAATTCGGGCGAGGGCGGCGCCATCCTGACCAACGACCCGGCGCACCACGAGTTTTGCAAGAGCTTTCAGGACCAGGGACGCGGCCCGGCCGGCGCCGCGTTCTCGTATGCGCGGCAGGGCTCCAACCTGCGCATGACGGAATTCCAGGCCGCACTGCTGTTGCAACAATTGGTTCGCGTGGAAGAGCAATCTCGGGTGCGCGAACAGAATGCCCAGTATCTGACCAGTATGCTGCGGGAAATTCCGGGAATCTCACCCGCCCGCATGTACGAGGGCGCCACCCGGAACGGCTGCCACCTCTATATGCTCCGGTACGATAAGTCGCACTTTGGCGATATGCCGCGGGCGCGCTTCCTCGAGGCTTTGGGAAAGGAAGGAATTCCTTGTTCTGGTGGGTACTCGCCGCTGAACAAAGAACGCTTTTTGAAAGAAGTGCTCAAATCCCGCGTCTACCAGAAGATGTATTCCGCACAAGAGCTCGCCGAGTGGGAAGAGCGCAACGCGTGCCCGGAGAACGACAAGCTCTGTGAAGAAGGGGTCTGGTTCTTCCAAACAATGTTGCTTGGCTCTCGGCGCGATATGGACGATATCGCCGACGCGGTCCGGAAGACTCAGAAGTACGCCGGAGAATTGCAATCCCAGTCCTGAGAAGCAGTGAAGAACTCGACAGCGCGCGGCTTCCGCTGATGTAACCATAGCGCCGCAGGTGCTCTGGAGTGCGGCAGCTTGCTGCCGCTTTTCTCCTGCGAGCTTGCTCGCGCCTTACCGGTCCACGGAGTATGCTTCAATCAGCAGCCAGCAAGCCGGCCTGAGCAAAAGCGGCAGCAAGCTGCCGCACTCCAGAGAGTCTTCGCGCGCCGCCAAGTAGTACAACTCCTGAGCGAGGTTTGCCTGCTCGAGCGGAGGCTGGATGGTTAAGCGGACGTTTTTGATAGCTGGCCTCATTCTACTAATGACCAATGGCTGCACCCGGGAGGAGCATAAGCCCGCGTCACCCACTCCTGCGCAGCCCGGCATTCTGCACGCCCGCACGTACGATTCAGGGTTCGCGCAAGCGCACGACACCTATAACGGCATGCTCGCCGCCAGTGACGGCAAGGTTTACTACGTCCTCTCGTCGGCGGAACACGACGTCGCCGGCCAGATGTACTCCTACGATCCGGCCACCGGCCAAATCCGCCACTTGGGTGACCTCACGGAAGCGTGTGGTGAGAAAGGAATGAAAGCTATCTCCCAGGGGAAGAGCCATGTGAACTTCATCGAGTATGCCGGCAAGCTCTACTTCGCCACGCATCTCGGCTATTACAGCATTATCCAAGACATGGAAAAGCCCGGAATTCCGCCGTCCGGCTGGAAGCCTTATCGGGGCGGCCACTTCCTGACCTACGACATGGCCAGCGGGAAGTTTGACGACTTGGCCTTGGCGCCTCACGGCGAGGGGATCATCGCCATGACCTTGGACCCGCAACGTGGCCGGCTCTATGGTCTCACGTGGCCCACCGGTTACTTCATCCGTTTTGACATGGCCAAGAAGGAGCTGAAAGACCTCGGGCCGGTTTCCCTAAAGGGCGAATCCGGCAAAGGTCCTACCTACCGAACCCTCTGCCGTTCTCTCCGTGTCGATCCGGATGACGGCTCCGTTTACTACACCACTGGAGACGGCTGGATCTCCCGTTACCGTTACGATCGGGATGCCATTGAGAAGCTTGAAGGGGAAGATCTGAAGAAAGACTATTTCGGCGCCTATGACCCAACCTCGCCGGGCAGCATGGGGTACAACTGGCGGCAGACCGTCTGGTATGCGCCTGAAAAAGCGGTTTACGGCGTGCATGGCAACTCCGGGTACTTGTTCCGCTTCGATCCACGGATCCCGAGGGTGGAGGTACTGGATCGGTTGACCTCCGAACCTTCCCAGCGCAGCGGAATGTATGATGAATTCAGTTACGGATATCTGGGTTTCACGCTCGGTCCCGACGGCCGCGCGATCTACTACCTCACCGGCGGTCCGGTTTACGAGCAAGGGAAACGAGTCGCGGGCAAGGCCACCACTGCCAAGGGCGAAGCAAAGGGCGTCGAGAATCTCCACCTCGTCACTTACGACATCCCGAGCCGAAAGTATATTGACCATGGCGCGATTTTCTATGATAACGGTGGCAGGCCGACTTACGTCAATTCCATTGCCGTGGGCAAAGATGGCACCGTCTACACCTTGGCCCGAATCACTGAACATGGTCAGACGCGCGCCGACCTGATCAGTGTCCCCGGACCGTTCCAGACCCAGTAGCCGCTGAACAAAGAGGGGCGACTTTCAGCGAAGGTGTTGGAGGGAAGGGCGTGGCCCAAGGAGAACACTGCACGATCTCACACGTTCCCGACCCGGAGCAGGAGAAGGCGTGTGGCAGGGTCGGGCGGTGTGCGGCGGGCAGTTTGCCGCCGATATCTGAGGGAGGAGCCGTACGCGCTAATGAGCGCACGTACGGATCCATGCGGGGGGTATCAGGCAACCGGCATCCCTATCGCGACTGGAAACACTCGATTTCCAATCTACCGAGTTGACGGAGAGGCGAAACATGCAACCGACAAAAGTGCTTTATGTGGGAGACTCGGAAGTTGTTCTCAGCCGTTATCTTGTTGGTGCCGACGTGATCGAGCAATCATACTTTAATGACAACGGCCGCTGGTTCCGCAACGCCATGGCGTCGGAGCCGACGGTCGAGGTCCACCACGTTACTCCGCATGCGGTGCCAACACAGTTTCCCGCCAGCCTGAGCGACTTGCGAGATTACGATGTAGTGGTCTTCAGTGACGTTGGCTACAATTCGATGATCTTTTACCCCGGGCTGACTCCGCCTTATGTCTATCCGCTGGGACCCGAACGGGTGGGCATGGTGCGCGAGTTTGTAGCGCAGGGCGGCGGGTTCCTGATGGTCGGCGGTTACCTGTCGTTCGCCGGCCTGAACGGCATTGCCCGCTGGGGCGGAACAGAAATTGAAACTCTTCTCCCGGTTTCCATCGCTCGTGCCGACGATCGTGCCGAGATCGTGCAGGGGTTTCGGTTTGACCTGGTCCAGCCGGATCATCCCATCGTCGCGGGGCTGCCTTGGGCCGGCGCAACCTGGACGCTGTGCGGCTACAACAAACTCACCCTGAAGTTAGGAGCGACTCTCGTGGCCAGCTATGAGGGTGACCCCCTAATTGCCTGCTGGGAATACAAGGGCGGGCGTAGCGCAGTTTTTGCCTCTGATTTCGCTCCGCATTGGGCCGGTGATTTTGTGCGGTGGTCGCACTACGCAACGTTCTGGAAACAAATGGTCCACTGGCTCGCCAAGCGTAGCTGAAACTCAAGCCGCTGTAGCGGATCCGGCAGCGCGCAATTTTACAAGCCGACCAGGATCACCTTCTTATAAATGTGATTTCGAGGTGAATCCGCCATAGGCCAAGTAGACACCGAGAACGAGTGAGATAGCCATGTACAGATAGAAAAGCTGATCGCAGTGAAGCTCCCTCAGAAAAAATTCCGCTTCCATCTCGGTCGGCAGCAACAAAAAGAGCAGGCCCTTGATCAGCGTCAACCAACCGACGACTGTGACAATCACCGCCAGCGCGCCGCCCGACCAGATATTGTGCGCGAGAACCATCGCCAGCCCAGCAGCCAGTGTGATCACACCGAGCACCAACATCATCGATGGGTTGTGAAGAATTGCTGTTACCGTCCCCACGGTGACTTGTCTGTGGGTGATCATGGACAGTACGACGAGAATGCTGTAGAGCCCAATCAGCCTGCTAAGAAAAGAGGTATGCGGCGACATGATATCCTCCAAGCAAATCAAAAATTCGACTCCCAAGACATTGTCAGCTCCAAACGCAGAGATTTCCTTTTGGACCGGTCCCATGGATAGACTATACCCTCCCCCAAGGCCTTTCGCCGTGAATTAAGACGTTGTTCGACGACTGGTGTATACTCGGACGTACCCGGCGATCCAAAGTCGGGAGGCCAGCGAGCTCTCGGATTCAGACCCAGGCCCGTATGCGACGTGCTCAGCCGGGTGGAGCGCAAGCACAAGATAGGTTGGTGGGAGAATTGTCGAGAGCGTTTCTGATTCTATTGGGCTTGAGTCTTTTTGTGCCCGACGTGGCAGGCGCGGATGAAAACATGATACTGCTCCCTCAGGAGATTGAGGGCTGGAAAACTGACGGCGAGGACAAGGTGTTCACGCGGCAGACGATCTTCGATTACATGGACGGCGGTGGCGAGATCTACCTCGCCTACGACTTCCAGCGGCTGCTGGCGCGCGAGTACGCGAAGCCCGACGCCCCGCGCATCGTCGCGGAAGTCTATCGGATGGCTTCTTCCGGGGATGCCTATGGCATCTTCACCCATGACACGGATGGCCAGCCTGTCTCCGTTGGCCAGATGGCGCTTTACTCCGCAGGCCTGCTGCGCTTCTGGAAGGATCGGTTCTTCATCCGCTTGCAGGCGGAGGACGACACACCCGATGTGAAGACTGCTCTGCTAACGCTCGCAAAGCGAATTGCCTTGGAAATCCCACAAGACGGCAGGAAGCCTTCACTGCTCAGCATCCTGCCGCTGCAAGGCTTGATCCCGGAGAGTGTTCATTACTTTCATACGTCAGTCTCACTGAATGTTCACTATTTTATCGATGACTCAAATCTGCTCGAGCTGGACTCAAGGACGGAAGCGATTCTGGCTCGTTTTCAGCAAGGAAGCGACAAGCCGTATTTGCTCATTGTCCGCTATCCGAGGCCCGGCGACGCCAAGGCGGCCTTCGAGCAGTTCAGCAAGGTCTATCTCCGGGAAGCTCCGGCAGGGAATGCGGTTTGTCGCAAACTGGAGAAAGGACTGTTCGCGGGAGGTCGCCGGGAGGAACGCACCCTCCTGCTCGTATTCGAGGCCGGCTCACGCGAGAGCGCAGAGAAGCTGGTCGGGCTTGCTGCCTCGAGGATCAAAGGAGTCACACCATGAATCGTCACGACAAACTCGACAGAGTCACTCGCCGGGATTTCTTGCGCGGTGCGGCCTACGGCACGCTGGGTCTGGCGATGGGGGTGGAGGGCTTGGCACGAGCCGGGCAGGGCTTAGCCTTTGCGGCCGAGAAGCCTCTCAGTCAGGTCGTGCTGGTCCGCCACGAGGCGGCCGTGGATGCGGGCCACCAGGTCAACTCGGTTGTCGTGGTAGAGATGCTCGACACGGCGATGAAGACCTTCACCGGCGAAAACGAGATTGCCAAGGCATGGCAACGCTACTTCCGCCCCCAAGACTATGTAGGGATCAAGTACACACGCTGCTCTTGGCATCGTATCCACGTCAATCAGGCAATGATTGACGCCATCACGGATCGTCTGATCGCCAGCGGGCTCGCCAGGAGCCGGGTCACGGCCAACGACTTCGGCCTGCCGGTGAAAGACTGCACGGCGTTAATTAATGTGCCGACCGTGAAAGTCCACGCCCTCACCGGCATTGCCGTCTCCATCAAGAACTACATCAACTTTGCTGGGAGCCGAAGTTCCTACCACTTCGACGGCAGCTCGAAGCTCGGGGAAACTTGGTTGTTACCCGAGGTGAAAGGCAAGACCCGCCTCATTGTCGTTGACATGCTGCGTCCCTACTTCGGCCCCGGACCGCAGATTAATCCCCTGCACCAGTGGGATTACAAGGGCATCCTCGTAGGGACCGATCCGGTGGCTATCGATACTGTCTGCCTGAGCATCTGCCAGAAGAAGCGCAACCTCTTCAAAGGCGAGGAATGGCTCATCAGCCCGCCGCCACGCAGCATCGCCGCAGCTGATTCCGTCTATCACCTCGGCACCAGCGACCCGACCAAGATCAAGCTGACACGTTTGGGGTGGGAGAAAGAACATTTGACCTAACAGGCCGCGGAAGAACGCCTCCAAGCTGTCGTTCTGCTCCCGCCCCGCGGCCCTGTTGCGCTATGGAGGCACCAGAGAGTGGGGCGGGCAGACCGACTCCTTCCTAGTGCCTTCCTAAACTTTCCTTTTGGTATGGTGGTCAGTCTCGGCTGGTCAAACGCATGAGGATTCCGATAACCACGCCGGTAGGCAGGCTCATGGCCAGGAACCATCGGGCCTCTGGAAGCGCAACCAGAATCATGGCAAGCACGCCAACTGTAAACACAAGTCCCATTGACCCCTTAAAGCCTTCCCTCACGTCCGTGCTACCTGAAAAGTCGCCTTCCCACCAACGCTACTAAGAACGGACATGCCTGCGGGCCCGGGTAGTCCGGCGGCTTTTGTGTTGAGGACGTTCACTTCGAACAGGCATGTCGGAGTTGCTCATGTCGGCTACAGCTTTCCAACTCCTGTCCGCCTGCTTCTTATACACCGTTAGGTACTTGCCCTTGTCGGTGACCGGCGTCTTGCCTTTCGGACTCGAAGTTGTCATGGAGTAGGTGCCGACCGTGTAGACGAAATCGCCACCCTTCGACGCCTCGGCGCGCGTGCACTGGAACGTGAGCGCAAAGTTGGGGTCAGCCAGCATAGGCTTGAGTGCCGCCTTGATGTTGTCTTTGCCGTTGATGATTGGCGCGTTCGGCATCAAGACCGACGCATCGTCAGAATAGTAGCTCGCGAACTTGTCCACATCTTTTGCGGCGATGTCTTCGACCCAGGCAGCCTCTACGCCTTTCACGGCTTTGATATCAGCGTCCCGCGTATCAGGGACGGTACTTGTGCAAGCAGTTGTCAGGGCGAACAGACCTACAGATGCAAATAAGGAAAGGTAACGTAGCATGGGTTTCCCTCCTGGAGATTACGCAGTGCGATGACGCTACCACTGAGGACTTCGGAATACAAGTAGATGCTTCACAGAGTTTTCGAGAAGAGTAATGTCTCCTCACGTTGCGACCAGCGGGTTCACTACAGTCGGATAGTTCGGAGCACAAGCGTCGGCGCAAAACTGGCTCCGGGAAACCTGCTGAAGCGTGGACGGCAGCGGCATCCCTAGGGCTCCCGGACCGCACACTGCCTCGACCAAACCTTGGCGACTGGCTGCGTATCTGTGCCCCCCGAAGGCCGCAGCAGCGCGTAACCACGGTCGGCGATGTTCTGACCGTTGGCTCTTGGTCGCGTCGGGCAGAGGTGCTAAGCTCAGGGCGTGTTCAACATTCACCGGCCGCGCCCCGCGGACCGCATCTTGTTTGTTCCACGTCAAGCTTCGGCCTGGGGCCGGTTGGGAAGGCTGGGTAGAGGCGCGCCGCGCCCAGAACGAGGATGAGCAATCCCAGCCAGACACGTGAGCTGTCCGGTCAGTAGGTACCTGTTGAAAGGAGTTCATCACCGTGGGCATTTGGGCAGTGGTGGTGCTGAGCATGGCGCTGGCGCTGGGGCAGACTCGCCCTCCCGATATCAAGCAAAGATGCTGGGACCTGCTGAACGAGGCAGCCCAGGATAGGAATCCGGACGTCCGCAAAGATGCCGCCGAGGCCCTCAGTCTAGTCCCGGCGGACGGCAAGATTCTTCAACGCCTCGAATCGATGCTCGATGACCACGACGCTACCGTGCGCATTGCGGTGGTCACCACCTTGGGGGACTCTAAGGACAAGCGCACTATCCCCCTGCTGAAGAAGGCTCTCGCCGACCCCGTTCCCGAAGTCGACTTCGCCGCCGCCAAAGTCCTTTACCAACTCCATGACCCGGAGGGAGAGCAGTTTCTTCTCGCTGTCGTTGCCGGTGAGTCCAAGGGGTCTTCAAGCTATCTTAGCTCGGAGAAACGCAGCGCATTGCGCATGCTGCACACTCCCACCAAACTTTTCATGTTCGCCGCCATGGAAGCAGTGGGTTTCGTCCCTGTGCCAGGCCTCGGCATGGGAATATCCTCGGCACAAGGCATTCTTTCCAATCCTGATTCTTCCGCCCGGGCCTCCGCTCTGCTGCTCATCGCGCACTCGAAGGACCCGGCACTGGAGGATGCCGTGGGGTCAGCGTTGTCGGCCAAGGAATGGTCGGTGCGTGCTGCGGCAGCTCACGTGGTCGCTACGCACCCTTTCCCGGCCTTCCGCCAGAAGCTTGTCCCCCTGCTGGAGGACAAGAAAGCTGCCGTGCGCCTGCGCGCCGCTGCCGCCTACATCAGACTGCAGCAGCCGACGAAGGCGCTGCCAGCGGCGTTGACTCGCCAGCCCGGTGAGCCGAAGGTGGGGCGGCAAGTTAGTCATTAGCCGACCTCTTTCTCACCGCCGCAGCCCATATTGCGGTGCGTTGGCGATCCGTATGAAACAGGCATCCGCGCCAGGCGTCGAGCGAGTACAGCCTTCGCCATGTTTCACCTTACGCCGCCGGAACGGCGCGATGCGCTTTGCCAGTGATCCGTTCGATTTGAATGCGGATCATCGCGGTTGCTGGGCCTTGCGTGTGAATATGCTCCTCAAACTGCTCTTCGCTGCGTCCGCAGAAGCGTTCCGTCAGCAACTTGAGTGCGATGCGCTTCTCATCCGCACCCGTAACCAGAGTCGCACGACCGAATACGACGGCGCTCTCGTACAAGGTAGACAGCATCGACGGCACGACGGTGGCGCTAGCCACTGCGCAGTAGCACACCCGCTCTTCATGCGCTATATTATCCAGCTTGTGCCCCTCCAATGCGCAGTGGGCGTAAAGTACGTCGCCAGCCAGCACGTGGTTGAGCGGCACCGCATAAGGCCATCCCTCTTCTCCGACCGTCGCCAATACGCCATGTTCAGCCCTTGCTAGGATCTCGCGGGCTTCGCTCTCAGACAGCGCCTTATTTCGCCTTCGTATCTCCCGGAACATCGCTCCTCCTGCCCCGTCATGGCCCCATTCGGTGCGGTACTGTTTAGGTGCTTTCCGCCAACCACACGGTCATTTGGACGGGCCCGCGGTTTGTGTTCGCGTAATAAGGTATGGCAACGAGTTGAACTGGTTTGGCCGCAGAGATATCTCGCGCCCGCGCATAGAGGGAATCCTGCCAGGCTGCTGCATTCGTCGCCCAGGCTGTACCGGAGATGGTCGTCACTCCTCCCAGCAGACCGGGCCGGTGCTCATGATTGAATTCGGCGCGGGAGCGTATCGAAAAAGTTCGCACCGCGTTGCCGTTGTCGGCTGATTCCAGACAATAGACGACCGGGCCTCGCGTGAGTGCCACCCTGCCGGCATCGGCTTCTACCAGCGGATGTGCTTTGGCGGCCTCGACGGGCATCGGCATGAGTAGTTCGACCACGTCGCCCTTCTTCCACGTGCGGCTGATTTGTGCATACCCGCGGCTTCTCTCGCTGGTCGAGACAGGTGCTCCGTTGACCCTCAGGCTTTCTCCGCGGCACCAGGCTGGAATCCGCACCTTCAGATTGAATGCCGTTCGAGCGGCAGGATCGACCGAGATTTTGACCGCGCCGTCCCACGGATACCTTGTTGTCTGCCCTACAGAGATCTGAGTCTGCTTTAACATTGCGGAGGCCCGGCTACCGACAAACAGATTCACGTACAAGCTCTCCGCATCCGTAGCATAAATGTAACCCGGCATTGCTCCCATCAACTTTAAGAACATGGGCGGACAACATGGGCAATCGTGCCAAACCCATCGGCTGCGCTCTTCATCCGCTTCCAGCGGGTTGGTATAGAAATACGTATCTCCCTTCAGCGAGACACCAGCTAACGCTCCGTTGTAGAGTGCCCTTTCCAGTTGGTCCACGTACCGCGCATCGCCGAACGCGACGTTCATGTTGCGATGAAAGAATGCCGCTCCTACCGCCGCGCAAGTCTCGAGGTAAGCGTCGTTGGGGAGGACATAGTCAGGCCCAAACTTTTCCTCAAGAGCGTACGCACCGACGCCCCCTGTAATGTGCATCCTCTTGAGGACCATGTTGGCCCAGAGCCGGTTTGCCGTCTCAATGTAGTCTCTACGGCCGTTAACCTTCGCTGCGGCTGCTATTCCGGCGCACAACAGGGTCGCGCGAACGGCGTGGCCATGTAGTGTCTGCTGTTCAAAAACCGGCTTGTCGTCCATCGCGTAAGCACCCCACGAAGGCCGCCCATCGCCGTATTCCTGATTGCGTACGAACGCTTCCGCCGCATGCGAATCTTTTTCCCAATCGGGCTTGCCAATGTGGTGGCCCCGATTTTCAATCCAGAACTCTGCAAGCGCGAGATAATCCGGCTCCCGAACAGGTACATGCAATTTCTGCTTCACTTCGGGATTCTCACGGAACAGCTCGTAGAGCTTAACGAGTGCTTCTTCGGGAAGCGGGTGACAGGGGACGATGTTTTTTTTCGGAGGCGGCCCCATCAATTCCGACATGTAGTTGGCAAACCTGACGCCTGTTTCCAGCAAGGTGGTTTTGCCGGTTGCCTTGTAGTAATGGGTTCCAGCGTCGACCAATGCGCCCGCATTGTACACTTCGTGCTGCCAAAGCTGCAGCCCACCGTTGAAGCCCCACTCGTGGCCGGGCTCGTCGAGTTGAGTGTAGGTGTTGATGTAGCCGTTTGGATTCTTCGCCGCTGCGGCGGCGATCCGGGCGATGTACCCATCGAGTTGCTCTTCGAGCCCTGGATCGGCCTTAATTATCAGAAAGTCGGCGGAGCCGCGGATCATCTCGTAGATGAGGCCGTCGTACCACGGTGGACCCGCATGCCCTCCCCTTTGACCGTCACGCACCTTATCGAAGTTGTTTAACGCTCCCCCGCGATCGTTCTCGAATTTTCTGAAACAATCACGAATGGTCACCTCTTGCCACACCTTCAACTTGGGAGCCCAAAACTCGTCTGTGATGGTTACTTGCCGGCTGGGTATCGGCTGGAGAACGTGAAGTTCCAGGTCGAGCGACTTACCCACCCCCGGGGACCAAGGAGTGGCCAGAGCGAGGGAGCCGCTGGGCGTAACTAACGATGCTGCACCCACAGCGGATAAGCCTTTAACGAATTGACGGCGCGAATATTTCATAACTGTTCCCCCTCGTCCCTTGAGTTGCGTGTCCTCAGCCAAATCTCAAGCACGCATTATACGCCCACCTCGTGCTGACCTATCGCTTGGCTCAATGCAGCGGCTCAGGGCTGGTCCTTGGGGGCAACCGCAGTCTAGGCTCTTTGCCCCTTCGGAACTGGTTTGGATGGTCGGCGGACCACATGGTTTATTCAACAAACTTCTGAGGCACGTCACTAGTTGCCGTGGCAGGGACATCGGTCTAAACTGTTTTGTCATTATTGGAGACCGACGATGCCTGACATTGCTTTCTTCTGTCCTGAACTGTTCGATTTCTTGCGCCAGCTAAAGCGCCACAACAACCGGGACTGGTTTACCCGAAACAAGCTGCGATATGAAAAGGTCGTCCGCGACCCCGCGCTGCTATTCATCAGCAGCTTTGGGCCGCATCTGCACAAGCTCAGCCCGCATTTCGTTGCCGACGCGCGCCCCACACGCGGTTCGCTCTTCCGCATATATCGCGACACCCGGTTCTCGGCGGACAAGCGCCCGTTCAAGACACATGTCGGCATACATTTCTCGCACGGCAGCGGCAAGGACGCCCACGCGCCCGTGTTCTACCTCCAACTGGAGCCGGACAACTGCTTCGCGGCGGCTGGCGTGTGGCGCCCCGATAACAGCGCCCTGACGAAAATCCGCATGGCGATTGTCGCCGAGCCCGGGCAATGGGCGAAGGTCAGACGGAAGTTGGAGCTCGAGGGTGACAGCCTTATGCGGCCGCCGCGAGGATTTGACCCAAATCACCGGTTCATTGAGGACATCAAGCGGAAGGACTTCGTGGCCTCGGTCGAGCTTGCCGAGGCGCAGGTGTGCGGCCCCGGGTTCATGCGGGATTTCGTCGCCGCGTGCCGGACGATGCTTCCGCTCGTTGAGTTCACGACGAGGGCGCTCGGGTTGCAGCCTTAAGGGTGAGGAGGGTTCAATCTCTACGAGGGACGGCTACTATCGTCGCCACCCCGATCAGGTCCACGTCCTCACCCCAATCCCAGAATTGGGCGCGTTTTTCCAGGGTTGCTTTGGCCACCTGGAAGGCGTTATCGACATCGATCGATTCCAACCGGTGCGAAGTCTCTAGCGCTGTGTCGTCTAGGCCATCCCGAAGGCTGAATTCGCGGGCCGCTATTTCAGCCATCTTCTCATCTATGGTGCCATCTGGCAGCACGACAAGGGTGTGCAAGTCGAAAAGGTACTCATCACCATCGTCCCGCTGAACCCGCGACCGCACGGTGAAATTGAACTGATAGCCCGCCCTGGGCGCAGCAGAATCAAACCCCATCCCTGTACATGAAGTTCAGGTCACGAGCTTGCGTGCCTATTTCGACGGTAGCTGTGTTGTGATTGACACCAGTGGGGCTTGCCACAATTCTGGATTATGCTCGCTGTAAGGCCGGTCTATCCCGGCGTTTTTTCATCGGGTTCAGAGAACGCAGTTGCTGTCGCTCTTCCTCTTCTCGTCTTCCTTCATCGACCGCCTAGACTTGCCGGATTCGGGGCACGCCTTGACCGGCGACCGTATCTACCCGTTCCTTCATGTAAACCGGAACACCAGCCGATAAAAACAGTCGGCGAGAGCCGCACGGGCATAGCGCTATATGTTGTGGCCCCGTCGGGTGCCACCTCAAAATGTTGGATACTTTATGCTTGACCAGCCCCACCAAACTGAATTAGATTTGTATCCGAAACTACGCTTTGACTGGTGTGACAAGGTGCTTACTACAATAGACCTGTTCTGCGGGGCGGGCGGTCTCACCGCAGGGTTTAAGCTCGCTGGTTTTCGCTGCCTTTACGGCAACGACTGCAATCCATCAGCGATAGAAACCTTTAGGTTTAATCACCCGGAGACACATGTAGATTCGCGCGAAATTGAGGCCGTAGACCCTCGTTCGGTCCGCCAGATGCTGCATATGGAAAGAGGCGAGCTTCACTGTCTTAACCGGCGGCCCGCCTTGCCAGGGATTTTCAATAAACGCGCCTGAAAGGTTCTTGGATGATCGCCGCAACGCGTTGTTCAAGCACTACTTGCGTTTCCTCGATGAGTTCTTCCCGAAGGCCTTTGTGTTTGAGAACGTCCCCGGCATGTTATCGCTGGCTCAGGGCCGCATATTCGAGCATATTACAAATGAGTTCACAAAACGCGGCTACCATCTCTCCGCGAAAATACTTTTCGCTGCACATTACGGTGTCCCGCAAGAGCGGTGGCGACTGTTCCTGCTCGGTTCTCGGGAAGGGAAAGCGCCCGTGCCTCCGGAGCCGACGCATTATGCGGAGGGCCGGGCGAATTTTAGAGGTGGGCGCACTATGACTTTCCGAGTGATGCCATCGGATAAACGGAGGCTGCTTCCGGCTGTCACTGTCGCCGATGCTTTATCTGATTTGCCTCGGCTACGAATGGGGGAGGGAGGCGAATCGGTGCCGTATCAGTCCCAAGCTGTATCTGACTATGCCCGACTGATGCGCAACGGCAACAAGGAAACCTACAACCATTATGCGGCGATATTGGCTGCTCAGAACAGGGAACGCCTCAAGTACATAAAACCTGGCGGCTCCTGGCGAGATATTCCTCTTCGCTTACTGCCAGCGGGCATGAAGCGAGCGCGGCGATCCGATCACACAAGAAGATATGGGCGGTTGAGGGCTGACGGTCTTGCAGGTACGATCATGACTAAATGTGATCCGCACTGGGGGCCGGTATTTCTTCCCGACCAAGAACGCTCGCTAACGGTTAGGGAAGCTGCGCGGCTGCAATCGTTTCCCGACGACTACAGATTTCTTGGCTCTAGGGTGTCCCAGTACGAGCAAGTAGGTAACGCTGTGCCTGTCCTGTTGGCGAGGGCTGTTGCGAAGGCAATCGTTGAACATCTCAGGAAATAGTTGGGTAATGGAGTCAGCCGAATGGCGCTGAGCATAGTCGAATTCTTTGGCTACAGCCCCTCTGATCGCTCGAAAACGGCCGCCGATAACCGCGCCGCTCTTCGCTGTCCATTTTTACAAGCAGATTGCACAAAGAAGTTTCGGGATGGTGCAACTAGTGGTGCTTGCACAGTCCGACTTGCCAATTCTGGCCCGATCATTTGTTGTCCCAACCGGCTCTACGCGCAAGATTACCGTATCCTCTCGGATGTTGCTCAAAATGCATTCGGTGCGGGCACTCGTCTCATTTCGGGCAATCAGGTAGTTCATGTTAAGCATGACGGACGATTTGTTGCGGTCTTCGGCAAGCGGTGGGGAAAGGAATTGCGGCTTCCTCAGAGGTTAGGCCGCGGCGCCTACTTTGTGGATTGGATTCTTGTCCTCATCGCACCGAACGGCACATTACAGGACTTCGTTGCTGTCGAGGTACAAGCCATCGACACGACTGGAAATTATCGAGCGGAGAGGGATGCATATGTTCGGGGGAAGATATATAGGGGATACAGCGCCGCTGGCATGAACTGGGAAAACGTTTCAAAAAGGATTCTTCCGCAAATAATTTACAAGGGCCACGTATTGCGACGTGAGCCGCTGTGCACGAAGGGACTCTTTTTTGTCTGCCCAACGCCAATATATGAGCGTGTTCGTCAGCGCCTCGGGGGAGAGATGCTCGCTTATCGATATCAGCCTGGAGCACTCACTTTTAGCTGGTACAATGTCGGTCCGGAGGTCCCCGGCGGACAGATTCGTATGCTTATTCCGGAGGGTCAGTTTACAACAACCATCGATCAAGTCGCTCTAGCCTTCACCGCCCCAGCAAATCTTCCCCCTGCGGGTGTGTATCAACACGCCATTCAGGCTGAGCTAGAAAACCTGCGGAACGCAGATGGCTGACATTTTCGATGTGACGAAGCGCAGCGAGATCATGTCCCGAATCCGAAGTGTTGGGACAACTCCTGAGAGGCGACTTTACGCTCTGGTTCGCGAAACGCTCGGTGCCCGATGGCGAATAGACTTAAACGCACGCGATTTGCCGGGCCAACCCGACGTCTTCATTCCATCTTTGCGCTTGGCCCTCTTCGCTGATGGGTGCTTCTACCATGGCTGCCCCCGACACGGACATCATCCCAAGTCGAATCGAAAATACTGGCTTCCAAAGCTTGCTCGTAATCAGAAACGCGACTTGGCAAACCGCAAGGCGCTGCGTGCAATGGGATGTAGAGTCTGGGTTTTTTGGGAGCACGAATTTAGAGGTAAGGAGTTAGAAAAAACCCGGAGAAAAATAGCCCGCAGAATTGGAGAATTGCTCAAGCAAAAGCGGCGAGCAACCGCAAGAAGGGCTGCCTAGCGCAGACTCCGGTTATGTCGGGGTTCGCGATTTCCCGAAGTGAAAGATAGCCCCCTTGCTCAGAGCTTCGCTTCCCAGAAACTTTGCGGGTTTTTGCTGTCTTGAAGCAAAGGTAGCTGGTGAAGTGGGATCGGCGGTTCGATCCGTCCACCGGTGGTTCAGGCGAGCGGCATGGGAGTGAGCACGCCCGAGAACATCGGGACACTGACTACTACGGTGCAATGATTCCCGCAAAAAACGCCAACTTCTGAGACACGACACTAATTCTAGGCGAGCCGGGACTGATACTGTTATGTCGCGTAATTGGCCGGACAGTTCTCCTGTTAAGCTCCCGACTCGTCGGCTCTCTCGCGTTCCCTGAAGGCAGTTGCGAGATAGGTGCCGACGGCCACCAGGATTCCCCCCGCGAGCAACTGCCACCTCATCTTCTCCTTCAGGGTAACGGTGGAGATGAGCACTCCAAAAACCGGCAGAAGATAAATGGAAAGCGCCGCCTGGGTGAGATCGATGCGCTTAATCACCCAGAAAAAAAGCATCATGGCCGAGGTCAAGCAGAAGAACGCAATCATCCCGAGGCTCAGCCATACCGCCAACCCGAGTGAAGTCAACTGTCGCCACGACACCGGCTCGCGCGCCAGCATCGCCGTGAAGAGCGCCACGTCTGCAACGATGTAGCTGTAGACGAGCACCTCCAGCGGAGTAAATCTGCGGAGCAGCTTCTTGCTGAAAGCGTTGTAGAACGCGCTCCCGAAGCAACCGACCAGGATCAAGGAGTTGCCGGCCAAATATCTGCCACGCAAGATGTGAACCGTGCGCCAGTCCACATCCGACACCAGCAGCACGCCGGCAATGGCCAAAGCAAATGAAATCCAAAGGAGACGGTTCATTCTCTCACCGACGAGGCGGGTTGCGAGGAATGCGGTGAGAACCGGAATCACCAGAGTGATGACGGAAGCATTGGACGCCAGCGACCGTTTGACTCCAGACGTCAAACACAATTGCCCGACAAAGCAGCCCAGCATGCCCAGTACAACGAAGGCCAGCAATTGCCGGCCGAAGCTGCCGCGTTCCATTGAGACTTCTGCGCTTTTCTGCCACCGCCCCGAGAGAAGCAAAACGCCTAAGAGAACCGTCGCCATTGCCATCGGGACAAGCGTGACGGTGATTGGGCCGAGTTTTCGCGTCGCGATCCTGGCGCCCGAGTACTGGAAGGCCCACATCATATTCACCAGAATCAACACTAGAAAATACCCCATGGGGCGCCTTTCATGACGCACACCGCTCTCATCCATCCAAATCTCCTTTCCCGGAGCATGCGCTTGCGGCTCGGGGTTATCACGACAATATTGGGTAGGTTCTGTCAAGTCAGGCGCCGGCATTGCTCCCAGCGGGAGGTGACTCCATGATCCACACGCTGCCGGCCGAGCCGCCTTCCTTCGCGCCCTGGAGAGTTACGCGGACGGTGTAACGGGCGGCGGGCTTGCGTCTGCCGGCCTGCAACCAGCCGATCGCGACGTCGTTGCCTTTATCGATTGGTCCGGGGAAAACTTGCCGGCTAATCTCCCTGCCATCTTCCAACAGCGCAAGTGACCGCACGTACACAGGCATACGCCCGTCGTCCCATCGCACCTGAACTTCGTATTCGCTCGCTTCGTTTAGGAATGGTGTAGCGTCCCATTCGAACTGGCGTGGCACATCACCAGAGAGATCGGTCGCCTGCCACGCGCCAATTCTGCTGCCGGCGGCTGAGGGATCGAAATACGCGATGCCAAGCAGTTTCAAGCGCCTGAAGTGGTACGCCAACCGGGCATCGAAGCCGGACCACTCTCGACTTTGTTGGGGAGACCAAGCCACCTCCGACAGTGCGACCAACCGCGGATATATCTGGTAGTCGATCATCTTGCTAGTGACCGCGATGTGAGTCCACATGTTGCCCTGCACGCCGAGGATGTGGTTAGCCAGCGGCCTGCTGAACTCCTTCGCAACCGGATCGTAGGAGTAGACCCGCTCCGTGGGCGTGGTATGGTAAGTGTAATCGAAGTAGCAGTATGTATTGGGTGTCATCACTACGTCGTGCCCCATGTTGGCCGCAGCCAAGCCACCCTTGGTGCCGCGCCAGGACATCACGGCGGCGCCCGGCGCCAGGCCACCTTCCAGAATCTCATCCCAGCCGATCATCCGGCGCCCCTTCGCCTCAATCATCTTTCCGATTCGCCTCATGAAATAACTCTGGAGTTCCTCGGCATCTTTCAGGCCCTCCGCTTTCATGCGCGCCTGGCAGCGCGGGCACTTGTTCCAGGCATCCTTCGGCACTTCATCCCCTCCCACATGAATGAACTTGGACGGGAAAAGGTCGATGACTTCCGAAAGGATGTCCTGGTACGTCTCAAAGACTCGGTCGCTGCCGGCGCACAGGGGTTGCGTCAACTGCAAAGACGCTTCCCAGAAAGGACGAACTTCAAAGGTCTGCCGCTCGGGCAGAAGGCACGCTAGTTCCGGGTAAGTCGCCAAGGCCTCTATCGAGTGGCCCGGCATCTCGATCTCAGGGACGAGGGTGATACTTCGTTCTTTGGCATAAGCGATGAGATCGCGCATTTCGTTCTGAGTGTAAAATCCCCCGCCGCCTCCGAATTGATCGGCGAAATGTGCGCCCACCGTGGTCAGTCTTGGGTACTTCTTGATTTCCAACCGCCAGCCCTGGTCATCCGTCAGGTGCAGGTGGAGAACGTTCAATTTGTATAACGCCATGCGATCGATGCTGCGCTTGAGATAGTCCACAGTCAAAAACGTGCGGCTGCAATCCAGCATCAGGCCGCGCCATGCGAAGCGAGGGTGGTCTCGGATGCTCACGCACGGCACTTCCAGACGCTCCTTCCCCGGCGAGTTGGATTCGATTTCGGCGGGGAGCAACTGGCGCAGCGTCTCGACGCCATAAAAGACTCCCGCCACCGCGACCGCGCTAATGCGAATAGTTTTCGGAGAAACAACCAGCTCGTAACCTTCCGGCCCCAGCGTGTTCGGCGCTTTCAGCGACAGGAGTATGGAGTTGCGACGACCCCCGCCGGCTGCCGGGCGGAGCGGCACTGCCCGTCCCATCGAACTCGAAAGCAGGTTGGAGAGGTACTCGCCAACCCACCGGACGCCGCTGTCCTCCGTGCCCAGATAGATCTTTGTGCCCGGCCCGAGAACAAAAACGCCCCTGTGGACTTTCATAATGGCGGGCTTCGGTATGATTGCAGGCTCCACAGCGCTTTTCTCGGCACGAATGGTAGGGGCGCCGGCGATCAGGCAAAAGCAAACTACCGCGAACGAGCGCCTGCTTGGAGTCAACATGCGCATAAGCCTTTCCTTCTCGGTCCGTGTCCTATCAAGTTTCAAGCGCGAACGCCGGCTTCCGAGTCTGCCATTTGCCACGTGTGAAATCCGGGCACTCGACACTCGAACCGCCCTCCGCGATTGACTTCTCGGAAAGCGGATTGATGACGCTCATGATCACCGAATCGTACACGTCAACAGGGGTTTGCGTTTTGTTCCGTACGGCCTTCAAGAACTGATCCAGCTCGAGGTAATCGGTCCCACCGTGCCCAAGCGCAAGCTGGCTGCCAACCTCATTCTTGCCGCCGCCTGCGGAATTCTGCCTCTGTTGAAGGGGCTTCCACCAACCGTGCTCGTATTTTTCCTGGTAAGGGTCGAAAGACTCCCACTCTTCGTATTTCGGACTGCGCCCCTGGAGATAAACCGCGTTGCGCTGCTCGTTGTATAGGCCTTCCGTACCCTGAATCTCCCAGCGGTTGTCATATGGCCGGGGCAACTGCATATCGTAGTTAATAGCTATGGTATTTCCTTTTACGGTCTTTACCATCGAAGTAACAATATCCCCTTGCGCGTATTTCCGCTTCGCGTTGGGATGGTTGGGACCAAACTTCGTCGCGAAATAGTGGTTGATCCCAAGCGAGCGATTGGCGAAGGAAACGACTTTGTCAAAATAATCGCCACACCCGATGTCCATCCAACTGATCACCGGCCCCAGCGCATGGGTCGTGTACTGGCTGGCATTGTGCTTGACGAGGTATTCCCCGCCCCACCGCATATTCCCCTGCGCATCAAAGAACCAGTGGTCGATGCAGTTGTGCGAGTGCGCGCAGTGGCAGTGTACGATTTCACCAAACAGCCCGGCGCGAATCATCTTCAGCACCGCGAGGTTGTCCCGGCGGAAGCTCCAGTTTTCGAGCATCATACAGGGTACGCCGGTCTCTTCATGCGTGTTTACCAGCTCCCAACAATCTTCGATGGTGAGCGCCGCCGGAACTTCTACCGCCACGTACTTTCCGGACCTCATCGCGCATACCGCCATCGGCGTGTGCCACTCCCAGTAGGTCGCGATGAGCACGGCGTCGAGGTCATCACGGTAGACCAACCGCTGGTAATCTTCCACATCGCGCCCGTACCCCTCCGGCCGCTTCTGCCCGGCCTTCTCCACTATCGACTGCGCGTGCGTCAGGTGCTCCTGGTTGATGTCACAGAGGGCGGGGATTTCCACGCCGCCCATTGCGAGCAACGTTTCAACATGGCTCGTGCCGCGCCCACCCACACCGATTATGCCGAGCCGCAGAGGCTTCTCCGGCGCCGCTGGAGCCCGCCGCAGGCCGCTGCTCAGAGCGCCCACGCCCAGCGTGGTCGCTGTGCCGATCCTAAGAAACTCTCTCCGATCAATGCTGTTCTTCATTGCCACTCCCCCTGCGAGTTAATTTGCATTTGAGTAGTGGGTCAGTCTGATGTAGAGGCGGGCTTTACCCCACCGCTTGGCGACGTAAACTCGCCGCTACTTCAGCAAAGCGACCCACTCGGAATGTCTTGCCTCAGCGCGAGATGGAAAGTCGCCGTTTTTAGTTCGATGTATTCTACCCTCTGGGCGGGGATTTTCAAGGCCTGGAGTTCTGTCGCTTCTGCGGGGAAGGCGCGAGCCGCGAACCTAGTTGGGGGGCTTTTCCGCTTCGCCGGTCATGGGGACAAAGCGGACGGGGAGGAGATTCTCGCGCAGGAGTCCCCCGGGGGTACGGCGAAGGCGGACCAATTCCTGGTCCCACCGGCCCAGAGGAAGGACCATGCGCCCTCCTTCACGCAATTGGTTTACGAGCGGCTGGGGGATATGGCCGGGTGCGGCGGTGACGATGATGGCGTCGAAGGGAGCGGCCTCCGGCCACCCTCTGTAACCGTCGCCGGCACGAACCTGAACGCGGGAGTAGCCCAGGCGGCGCAAGCGAGCTTCCGCCTCTTTAGCCAAAGGCTCAACAATCTCGATGGAGTAGACCTCTGCGGCCAACTCCGCCAGGATCGCCGCCTGGTACCCCGAGCCAGTACCGATTTCCAGTACCCGGTCGCGCGGCGTGAGTTCCAGCGCCTCGGTCATATAAGCGACGACATAGGGCTGCGAGATGGTTTGCTCATGACCAATTGGCAGCGGGTAATCAATGTAGGCTTCGCGTTGTTCCTCCGGCGGGACAAACAGGTGGCGAGGGACCTTGCGCAAGGCCGCAAGAACGCGGGCGTCGCGAATGCCGCGAGCTTCGATCTGTTCGCGAACCATCTGTTCCCGCGCCGCGGTGTATTCATCGGAGGCTGACTGAGGCGGCCGGGAGAACGCTCCCCTATTCGCCAGAGGCGGCGATGCGGAGGGCAAAAGCGGCCCAAGGGTGAGCGTCAGGAGAATCATCAAGAGTGTCGATGCATTTCCGGATCGTTGCCGCATGTTTCCCAGGTGCGTAGAGGCAGCCCTCGCTGCTCCCTGATTCCCCAAGAAGTGGCCTGCAATGCGAGCTGCGATTGGCATGAAGTCAACACGCGTGCGACAAACGTCTTTACCCGCCAAAAAGACTGGCGGCCTGCAGCCGCTACACCGCGGTTACCGCTACTCAATCCGGGCGTTCCCTGAGACGGTGCTCACATCCAACATGAAGCCGCCGTCGCCGACTTTGCCTTCCAACTCGTGCTCGCCCAAGGTACCCTGCACGACCATCTCGCGCGCGGTGTGTACGGCGCCGGAGACCGTGTGCGCGTGGAGCGTGAATCCCTGCTGGCCGGGCAGGCGCACAGTGACGTTGCCGGAGGCGGTTGAGAGCCGCCATGACCCTTGGCCTTCGCCCTCCACCAGGATATTGCCGCTGGCGGTCTGGGCACGCACGCCGCCGTGAACACCCTCGAGTTGCAGCGTGCCGGAGCCGGTGCTCACCTCCACGTCGCCCGGCGCGGTCTGCCGCAGCGTAACGCTGCCACTGCCCGTCGAGGCATGCAAGCCGCCCGCCACGTCCGTGGCAACAACTTCGCCGCTCCCGGTCGAAGCGCGCACTGCTCCCTTCACGCCTTGCAAAGAGATGTGCCCGGACCCCGTCGAGGCTCTGACCATGTCACCGATATTGGTAAGCTTGAGGCTGCCGGAACCCGAAGATGCTTCCACCGGCCCGCGCAGGCCGCTCACATTCTGTTCCCCGGAGCCGGAGTTCGAGCGCAAGCGTGTCTCGACAGGCGCCACGATCTCGTAGCTGATGGAGATGTTTCGCTGCAGGTCCTCGTCTTCAATCCGACCGATGTTGATGATATTGCCGTGCTGCTCGATGGGCGGGTTAGCTTCCAGGTAGTGCACCTTTTTTTCCGCGCCCGCACCATCGAACCAGCCATCCGTGGACCGGATTGTGCCGGTGATGCGCACGGTAGAACTGTCGCCCGTGCGCACGTCAATAGTTCCGGAGCCCGTCCGGACATCGAGTTCCACGGCGCCAGAAACTTGCAAAGTGCGCGCGAAGTGTCCCTCCACAGCGCGGGCTGGCGAGGCGAGGCACAAAAACATGCCAGCGAGCGTCAAAATACCTAAGGGGAGCAAGCGGTGGGACTTCATAAGGACTTTCTCCTTTCACACTCGTTTCTTATCCGTTATACGTAACTGATCATCTTATAGTTCAGACGAGCGAAACCCTGCACGGTGAGCAACCGCCGGCAAGTTCTAGAGTTTCCGTTGCGCGGTGATCTGCAATGACAAGAGTTAGGTGGCTCGCACGCGATTCGAGTACAATAGGCCTTCGAAAAAATGGGCCGGACAGTCGCAGTAGTCCTTTTGCCGCAAGAACCCACGGGAGCCGCTCATGTCTACAGCGATGAAAACTCTTTTCCTCAATCCTCCCAGCTTCGAGAATTTCGATGGCGGCGCGGGCGCGCGCTGGCCCGCCACGCGCGAGACTGTATCCTTCTGGTACCCGGCGTGGCTCACTTACCCGGCAGGGATGCTTTCGGACAGCAAGCTGCTGGACGCCCCTCCGCACAAGGTGACGCCCGCCCAGACAGTCGAAATGGCCCGCAGCTACGATTTCGTCGTGGTCTTCACATCCACCGTGGGGTTCGAAAGCGATATCCGCCTGGCCGGACGCATCAAGGATGTCAAACCAGAAATCAAGATAGCCTTTGTCGGTCCTCACGTCCAGGTCCAGCCCGCGGAGAGCCTGAAGGCCGGCCGCGACCTCGATTTCATAGTGCGCGGGGAGTTTGACCATGCTGTGGTGGAGTTTGCGCAGGGCAAGCCCCTGAGCGAGATTGCCGGCGTCAGCTATCGGAAGGACGGTCAAGTTGTTCACAACCGCGCCCGTCCGCCACTTGAGACCGCAGAACTAGACAGGCTGCCGTTCGCCACTGATGTATACAAGCGGGACCTGGTCATGGAGAACTACAACCTGCCGTTCCTCCTTTACCCCTACGTCTCGTTCTACACTAGCCGCGGCTGTCCGGCGCTGTGTACGTACTGTCTGTGGCCGCAGACGCTTTCCGGACACGCCTGGCGCGTGCGCTCCTCGGACAACGTCGTGGAGGAGGTCCGTCAGGCGTTGAAACTGTTCCCTCAAGCCAAGGAGCTTTTCTTCGACGATGATACGTTCAATATCCGCAGGGAACGGGTGCTGGAACTCTGCAGGAAGTTCAAGCCTCTCGGCTTCCGCTGGTCGTGCAACGCCCGCGTTCACGGCGACTACGAAACGCTGAAAACCATGGCAGACGCCGGCGCGCGGCTGTTGGTTGTGGGATTCGAGTCCGGGGACCCGCAGATCCTCAAGAACATCAAGAAGGGCGCTACGATCGAGATGGCTCGCGCCTTCGTGAAGAACTGCAAGAAGGTGGGCATTGTGATCCATGCCGACTTCGTCCTCGGCTTGCCCGGCGAGACCCAGGATTCCATCGAACGTACCATCGAATTCGCCAAGGAACTCGACCCGCAGACCCTCCAGGTTTCGGTAGTCCATGCCTTCCCGGGAACGGAGCTTTACGACTACGCGGCGAAGAATAACTTCCTGGCTTCTGAGGCGGCCACTGATGCCGGCGGTTATCAACTCCCCCACATCGAGTACCCGGGTTTGGGACGGAAAGAGATGATGGCGGCAATGAACCGCTTCTATGACTCCTATTATTTCCGGCCGCGTGTGGTGTGGCGCATCGTCCGCGAGGCGTTGTGGGATGGGAATGAACGCCGCCGGCTTTACCACGAAGCAGTCGAGTATCTTCGGGTGCGGGCTGAGCGCGGGAAGTACGTGCGAAACGACTCTTCCCTCTCCCCGTAGGTGGCGCGAAGAGGTGGATGGAACGGTTGCTACGAAACGACCCCTTAGGAGCTTATGCATGAGTCTCCCCCACGCATTGCGGACAAAGACGTACATGTTGTTGGCGCCGATCGTGCTCTTTGGCGCGGCGGGAAATACCCTGCTAAGCCGAGGCATGAAGCAGATCGGCGCCGTGCAGGTCGCGTCGGGTGCGGGACTAATCCGACTCTTCATGGAGATTTTCACCAGTGGCTGGATCTGGATGGGAATCGGTGGGCTTCTGCTTTTCCTCGGCTGCTTTATGGTCGTACTGTCCTGGGCTGACTACAGTTATGTCGCGCCTGCCGCAGCCACCGTCTACGCTGTGGTCCCGCTGGTAGGCCATTTCCTGCTCGGCGAGAAGGTGGCGTCCCTGCGTTGGGTTGGAATATTGATCATATGTGTGGGCGTGGGCTTGGTGGGCCACACCGCGCCGAATACGACGAGGCAAGAATGACCTTGCGGACTGCATTATTCCTGGCTATCACGGTTCTCGGCAGCACCAGCGGCGAAATTGCGGTGACGCGCGCCATGAAGGACTTCGGGGAGGTGAAGAACTTTAAGGTGGCAGCGTTGCTCACTCGCTTTGGGCAGGTCTTCCAGTCGGGCTGGATGTGGTTGGCTATTGGGCTTTTGGCGGTGGGCTTTTTCTCCCTTCTCACTGTGCTCTCCTGGGCGGATGTTAGTTTTGTGATACCCGCTACTGCCTACAGTTACGTGGTCGGCGGGCTGGGCGCGAAGTTTCTGCTGGGGGAACACCTGTCACCGACCCGATGGACGGGAATCGTGCTGGTCTCCCTGGGGGTGGCGCTCGTGTGCGCGGGCTAGGGCGGGAATTGCCGATTCGTGATTGTCGATTGTCGATTGAGAAAGCGCCGTAGTGGCGTCTCCGCTTTCAATCGGCGATCGGCTATGGGCAATCGGCACTCGACATTCGACAATTGGGGTGGGCACCATTGGCAATCCTGAGGTGGACGGTACTTGCGATAGCGGGTTTGCCATTTCTCTACTACCTGGCGGCCACCTTCTGCGCCTGGGAGTTTTTCCGGCGGCATAGCGAGGCAACGTCGGGCTTCTCGCCTCCAGTCAGCGTGCTTAAGCCCCTGCAGGGTTTGGAGAATGACGCTTACGAAAACCTGGTGAGTTTCTGCCGGCAAGATTACCCGGAATACGAAATCCTGTTTGCGGTTGACGACGAGCGCGACTCTGCCACTTCCGTCGTTAAGAAGCTCATCAGCGATTTTCCAAGCCTGCCGATCCGCCTGTTGGTGGGTTCAGGAATGTCTGCCTCAAACAACAAGGTGGCCAAGCTTTACCGTCTGGGGTGCGAGGCGCGGCACGAATTGCTGGTCGTGAGCGACAGCGACATCCGGGTGAAGCCTGACTACTTGCGACGCGTCGTCTCCCCCTTTCGCGATCCCTCCGTTGGAGCTGTGACGTGTTTGTACGTGGGGATGACGGAACCCAACCTCTGGTCCGAACTCGAGGACGTGAACTTGACCTCAGATTTTCTGCCCAGCATGCTCGTGGCGCGGAAGCTTGAAGGGGTGAACTTCGCCCTGGGCGCGACGATGGCCGTCACACGGACCCGTCTGGCTGAGATTGGTGGTTTCGAATCCCTAGCCGACTGCGCCGCCGACGACCACGAACTGGGCAGGCGCATTGCCGCTCGTGGCTACCGTGTGGCACTAGCGCCCTGCACGGTTCAGACGCTGTGCGCTTCAGGCACGGCCCGGGAGTTTTTCGAACATCACTTTCGGTGGGGTGTGGTTACACGCCACTGTCGCCCCTGGGGATATGCAGGGCTCCTATTTACAAAAGGCCTGCCCTGGTCGCTCGCGGCAGCCGCGGTGGCCCCTTCGCGTGTCGCGGCCATAGGCTACTTGGGCATTCCTCTCGCGACTCGCCTCGCCATGGCTTTCACATTTGGCGTGCACGGGCTGAAAGACCCGCTCCTATGCCGAAAATGGTGGCTCATTCCGTTGCACGACGGCATTGGGTTTTTCATGTGGGCTACCACCCTCTTTTTCAATCACGTTTCCTGGCGGGGGAAAGAGTTCTACGTCCGGCAGGGCCGCTTCGTTCCCGTTGCCCGGCAAGCAGGGAGGCAGCTCAAGCAGTCGGAAAAAATACTCTGAAAAAGTTGCCCCGCTCCGCTGTCCACTGCACGTCATTCCCGCGCAAGCGGGAATCCAGGGCGGCGGCAATGGACCCCCACTTTCGCGGGGTGACACACGTTGAAGGCACGCGGGTCCACCGCAACAAATCCGCAGTGAGGAATGTGCCATGACATACTCCATCGCTGAACTCACTCAAAGGCGGCAGAGCGAACGGTATCCCTTGCACCGGCAGTACATCAACACAAGCCTGGCTCGCGTTCAGGCGATCATTGGCTTCGACAAGATATATACCCGCGGGGAAGGCTCCTATTTGTGGGATGCCGATGGCAATAGCTACCTGGATTTGCTGTCCGGTTACAGTGTGTTCAACTTGGGGCGGAGCCACCCGGTCGTCAAGCAGGTGATGCAAGAGGTGCTCGCCCTCGATCGCCCCAACTTGGTCAAGATGGATTGTCCCCTGCTGGCAGGCCTGCTCGCGGAGGAGTTGGTCAAGCGCATGCCCACCGGGCTGGACGCGGTCTTTTTCGCCAATTCTGGCGCCGACGCCGTGGACACCGCACTCAAGTTCGCCCGTGCGGCGACCAAACGCCCCCGCATGCTTTACCTGGACCACGCGTTTCATGGGTTAACCCTGAGCACCCTCGCACTCAACGGTGGACACCAGTTCCGCAAGGGGTTCGAACCGCTGATGCCCGGGTTCGATGCGGTGGCCATGAACGATCTCGCGGCGCTGGAAAAACAACTGCGCCAGGCAGACGTCGCCGCATTGATCGTCGAACCCATCCAGGGCAAAGGAGTATACATCCCGGCCGACAACTACCTGCCGGAGGCTCAACGCTTGTGCCGAAAGCACGGCACACTTTTTATTTGCGACGAAGTTCAGGTGGGGATGGGACGTACCGGACGCTTTCTCTGCGGCGAGCACTGGAGTCTCGAGCCTGACATCGTCACGCTCTCCAAGTCACTGGGCGGGGGCTACATGCCTGTCAGCGCTACCATCATGCGTCGCAGCATCCATGACGCGGTCTTCAGCCGCTTGGAGCGCTGCCAGGTGCATTCGACGACGTTCGGACAGAATGAGCTAGCCATGGCGGCCGGTCTGGCCACGCTTCATGTTCTCGATGAAGAACACCTGATCGAGCGCGCCGCAACCATGGGAGCAAAGCTTCTGAAGAAGCTGGCGGCCTTGCAGGAACGCTACGAGATGATCGCAGACGTGCGCGGCAAGGGTCTGATGATCGGAATTGAATTCAAAGCGCCGCGATCGCTGGGGATGCGTGCCGCTTGGACTGCCGCCGAGGCCGCTCAGAAAGGGTTATTCGCCCAGTTGGTGGTGATGGCTCTAATGCGGGATCACCGGATATTGACCCAGGTGGGTGGCCCTGACATCAACATTATCAAACTGCTACCGCCGCTCATCATCGGTGAGGAGGAAGTGGAGATGATTGCCTCATCGTTCGAGGCTGTGATGGCCGAGGCGACGCACATTGGGGGGCGCGTGTGGGCCCAGAGTGCGCAACTGATCAAGCATGCCGTGGGTGGGTAAACCCGATGCTCTCTCTCGTGCAAGCGCTATGGAGTGCGGCAGCTTGCTGCCGCTTTTGCGTCGCGAGCTTGCTCGAGGTGCCGCCGGAAGCAAGCTTCGGGGGAAGGAAAGCGGCAGCAAGCTGCCGCACTCCGAAAGTGCCTGGAGGGAGAACTCCTCAGCATTGGAGGGATGATGCGTACCTTTGTCACCGGAGGCACAGGGTTTATCGGTGGCGCTGTGGTGAGACGACTGCTGGAGGCCGGACATGAGGTAAAGGCCCTGGTGCGTCCTGGGGCTGACACTCGGCAACTAGACGGCCTGCCCGTGGCGCGGGTGGAAGGTGACTTGCGGGACGGTGAGAGCTTGCGCAGAGGAATGGCAGGCTGTGGCTGGGTCTTCCACGTGGCGGCCCTCTATAGCTACTGGGGGCACCGTTGGGACGACTTCTACCAAGCCAATGTGGAAGGCACGCGTCAGGTGCTGGACGTTGCCCGCCGGGAAGGCATCGAGCGCGTCGTTTACACCAGTTCGATCGCCGCTCTGGGCGTCCACGAGGACGGCTCTCCTGCAACCGAGGATACACCCAGTACCCTAGCCGATCGGATCGGTCCGTATCAACGCTCCAAATTTTTGGCCGAGGAACTCGCCCGAGACTTAGCGCGCCACGGCCTGCCGGTGGTCATCGTCAATCCCAGCTCCCCGGTTGGGATCGGCGATCACAAGCCGACTCCCACCGGTCAGATCATCGTGGACTTCCTGAAAGGGCGCATTTTTGGTTACGTGAATACCGGCCTGAACATCATCGATGTCGAAGATGTGGCGGCAGGCCACCTGCTGGCCGCGGAACGGGGGCGGGTAGGGCAGCGATACATTTTGGGTGGCGAGAACCTCACACTGAAGCAAATCCTCGACCTGCTCGCCGAGGTTTCCGGAAGGCCGCAGGTGCGCCTACGCATTCCACACCGGGTGGCGCAGTGCTGGGCTTACGTAGACGTGACGATGGCCAAGTTGAACCCTCGCCGCATACCTGCGGCCACTCCGGATAAGGTGCGCCTAGCGCGCCGGCACGAATTCTTTGATCCAGGGAAGGCAGTACGAGAACTTGGACTCCCACAGACCCCGGCCCGCGTGGCACTGCGCAAAGCAGTCGAGTGGTACCGGGCCCACGGCTATGCACCATAGGCATTGACAGGGCGCGC
This sequence comes from uncultured Acidobacteriota bacterium, assembly GCA_963765485.1. GTDB lineage: Bacteria > Acidobacteriota > Terriglobia > UBA7540 > UBA7540 > CAVROP01. The sequence goes on from CAVXWN010000019.1 coordinate 70,629, forward strand.
GACCGCGCTGTACCGGGCTAATCAGGCAAGACTTTCTTGAGCGCTTCGAGCTCCGGTTCGCCGGGGCCGAGTGGCAACTTCACTTTTCTCCGCTGCACGACCGAGCGGCAAGTCGCCATCATGATTTCCATGTCCTTGTAGGCGCTTTCGCCGTTGCAGGGGTGAAGTTTGTTGCCGTCGAGCCAGTCAACGATGTCCTGAACATAGGGCCCCATGTCGTGTTCGTAGTCCATACCGCCGGGGCCGGATATCGACCCATCGCGAGTCACGGCGCGCCAGCCGCCGCCGGTCAGCACTTCGGCGAATCCCTCAGTGCCCTGCGCCCCGATCCGGCATTTGCGCCACCAATACTCGACCTCGGGGACGTCGGGTGCGCCATCTCCGCACTCGACGAGGCCGCGGACCCCGTTTGCGAACTGGATGAATCCGCCGATGTAGTCGGGGGAAGGGTGGTTATCCGCAAACTTCCCCTTGCCGTGCGCCTGGCCAGCCACCCATTCCGCCTCGGCGTAGTCGTTGTACCATCGGATGTAGTCAACGAGGTGCGTCATCATGTGCATCATCCAGCCGGTGGCGTGGCCGTAAACGGTGTGTACGCGCCCGATCATGCCGCTGGCGATGATCTCCTTGACCTTCTTATAATGCTCGCCGTAGCGGTGTTGGTGGCTGACCACGGTTTTAATCCCGGCCCCGCGCACGAGGTTCATAATCTCCAGAGCCTCATTGGTTGAGAGTGCCGTGGGCTTTTCATAGGCGATGAGCCTGACTCCTGCCTCCACGCCGGCGCGCACCAGCGGCAGGCGTAAGTCGGGAAGCGTGCAGAAGCAGAAGATATCCGGCTGCGTCTTCTTGACGAGCGCGGCGGCGTCCGCGCTGGTCTCCGTGACGCCGAACATCTTCTCGGCGGCCTCAAGCCGGCCTGCGTCAATGTCGCACAGGCCGACCAGCTTGATGCGGCCGTTCTTCTGAAAAGCACCGGCATGATGCACGCCACGCTTGCCCATGCCGGCTACCACGGCGGTGTACACTCGACTCGAGCTCATAGCGAACCCTCACGATTGATTCATTCGATCCATTGAATCATTGATCCATTGAAAGACTGCCCCACGGGTCATTTTCTCAATAAACAGACAACTCAATGAATCAACGAAGCAATGGATCAATGAACCAATGGATCAATGATTCAATTCCTTGTCCCAAGTGACGACGGCATCGATCACTGCTTGCATTTCCGCGTCCGTCAACTCCGGGTACATGGGCAGCGAAAGAACGCGCGCCGCAGATGCCTCCGCGTGTTCCAGCGAGCCCGCGATGCGCGCAGCCCGTCCCCACGGATACCCTTCCTGCTGATGAATCGCGATTGGATAGTGTGTGAGCGCGGTGATACCCTGTGCGCTCAGATACTCTTGCAAATTGTCGCGGTCCTCGGTCTCGACCACATACAAGTGATAGATGTGCCGGTAGCCGGGGAGGGCGTAAGGCAGCTTGAGTGATGTGCCCTTCAGGCCCTCATCGTATTGCGCGGCGAAGGCGCGGCGCTGGTCATTCCACCGGTCGAGTTGCTTCAGCTTGACGCTGAGAACGGCGGCTTGCAGATCATCCAAACGGCTGTTATAGCCCATGCTGTGATGGGACCGCTTCAGGGAGCCGTGATTGCGCAGCTTGCGCACACTTTCGGCGACTTCAGGCCGGTTCGTGACGACGGCGCCGCCATCCCCGAAGCAGCCCAGGTTCTTCTGGATGATAAAGCTGGCGCACATCGCGTCCGAAAGCTCGCCCAGGGCAAAGTCTGCCCCGCGCGCACCCAGCGCCTGCGCATTGTCCTCGATTACCAATAAACCGTGTTTGCCGGCGATTTCGGCCACGGCGCGCATTTCAGCGGGCTGCCCGTAAAGGTGCACGGGCACAATGGCCTTGGTCTTGGGTGTGATCGCCCCCTCGATCAGGTTCGGCTCGATGTTGCAGGTCTTCGGGTCGCAGTCAACGAAAACAGCCGTGGCCCCGGCGATCCAAATGGCCTCGGCGGTAGCGAAAAACGTGTTGGCTGTGGTGATTACTTCATCGCCCGGTCCGATCCCGAGGGCCATGAACGCCAGCCAGAGGGCGTCTGTGCCTGAGTTTACTCCGACCACTTCCTTTGCGCTGCAATACGCTGCAAGTTCCGCCTCGAATTGCTTCAGCTTCGGGCCGCTTACATAACTGCCGCTTTCCAAAACTCCGTGAATGGCCGCATCAATCTCATTCTTTAAGTTATGATATTGCCGGACGTGGCCATAAAACCCAATCTTCACTGCCGCCATACATTCTCTCCTTCTTTTTACGATGCATGAACCTAGAAGAATAAGCGGAGACCACCTCGACTGGCAACGAAATCCGTTTTCCGCCAGCGGGTAAGTTTGATGTAGAGGCGGCTTTACTCCGCCATGTGGCGATCCCGCAGACGCGGGGTCGCCCCGCTACAATCCCGGACTGACCCACTACCTGTTTTCCCGGGAGCGCGGTGTAGCAAATCTCGCCGAGCGGGTCTGCGATATAGCTTGGATGTTTATTCTGGCATGGTGATGCGGACAGTCTGGCCTTCGCGCGCCGACTGGTAGATGGCCTCCATCACCGCCACGTCGCGCATGCCTTGGACGCCGCTCGGTTCCGGCTCGCGCTTGCGGCGGATCGATTCGGCAAAAGCATCAAGCTCCAGTGATAACTCGTCAATCACCTTGAACTTCTTCGCGATCCGTCGGTCGCCGGTCTTGCCGAAGAGCCAGCGCTCTTCGCTCCACTGATACGCCGGGTTGAGGGCTGCCCAGCCTTTTTCTCCGTGAACCTGCAGGAACGACGACAGAGCGGCGCTGAAGCTCGCGGTGGCCTGCGCAACAAGCCCGTCGGGAAAGTTCAGGCGGAATGCAACGTTCTCATCCACCTTGCTGAAGGTCTCGGGATTGGTCGTCCACTGATACGCTGAGGCTTCCAGCGGTTCCTTGCCGGCAAGCCAGCGGATGGTGCTTACGCAGTAAACTCCGACGTCCGGCAATGCGCCGCCGCCCGCGAGCTTCGGATCAAGATGCCACGCGCTGCCTTTCCGCCGAACGCGAAAAACCGTTCCGAAAGCGGAGTGAATGTATTTCAACCGGCCGAGTTTCCCAGTCGCGATCAGTTTCTTGAGTTCGAGGCTGGCAGGCTCAAAATACTTGCGGTAAGCAATCATCAAACGAACATCGGAAGCGCGGCGACGCCTCGAGCATCTGACGGCACTCCTCCGTCGTATTAGCCATAGGCTTTTCGCAAAGCACATGCCTGCCGGCATTCGCGGCCTGAACGGCATAGTGGGCGTGCGAGCCGTTGTTGGTGGCGATGTAGACCGCCTCAACCTCCGGATTGCTCAAGCAGGCGGACAACTCCTCGTACCCGTAAATGGCGCCGGCGTGAAACTTTTTCCCAAGGCGCTTCGCCTTGGACGTGTCGCCACTCACCAGGGCCACTAGCTTTGCCTTCTTGCTGTGCATGAACCCGGGCAGGATCGCGCGTTGTGCAAATCTCCCTAATCCAATTAAGGCATAACCAACGGGCTTGAGAGCTGCCATAAACCTCCTTCGCTGGACGCAAGGTGCATGAACCATGCTTGCTGACCTTGACGGCGCTGTCAAGGCTGGAGGCAATCAATCGGTTCACGAGCCAAAACATGGGCCTTCGGCCCGGATGTCGACGGGACGCAGCGATGCATCCCCGCGTTTGTCGCCTGATGTTGGGCGCAGAAAACAACTACAGAGATCCTTCGCCCGCCCCAAAGCACAGCAGACTCAGGATGCCGAACGGCTCCAACTTTGGGATGCGCGTGGTGATGCGGTTTGACGTAGAGACGGCTTTACGCCGCCAATTGGCGAGTTGAACCTGCCGGCACAACATCAAGCGCTACAACCAACGAGCTGCCGTGTGGTCTCCTAAATGTGTGTTGGCCGGGCGCGCTGCACTGGCAACAGTCGTTCATCGCAACGCTTAGCCCCGAAGGGGCGATCTAGCTCAGCCCAGGCCGGCGGCCTGGGTCACAACGTAATTTCATTTTTGGCGACAAGCCCTGAAGGGGCGCGCTCATTGCGGGTTCTGTGGATCGCCCCTTCAGGGCTGGGGCGAGTAAATCCTCTGTTCACGCAGGCCGATGGCCTGGGCTGAGCTAGATCGCCCCTTTGGGGCTTTGAGAGCCTTGCTGTTGATCAACACAGATCTAGGACGCTACGCAGATGCCCGGTTTCGCATATTCATCGCAGATTCATGTCGTGAGAGGGGCTATGCAATGTGCTATACTCCTACCGGTTTCAGGAGGTCGCACACCGTGGCCAGACCTCTACTCCCGAGAATTGCTCCTCTGCGGTTCCACCCGGAAACGTGCGGGCCATTTTGTGGCCCCGAATACGGCGGTGCCCTCTTTGGCGGCGGCTCCGCAAGGTTCTTCCGAGACTTGGCGTGCCTGGCGCGCAAGCCCGTTTGCGGCGGCTTTGGGCAATTGGACTCCTGCCCGTCTTCGGTCGCATTTGAGACCCCGGCCATTCCCGGACAATTCACAGTCCTGCGCAAGTACCGCCATGCTCCTCACCCCTTCGTGGTCGTTCGGTGGCTCGACGCCGCGGGCGTCTTGGCCTCTGGGCAAGTGCTCCGGCTCGACGTCACGCTCATTGGGCCAGGCGTCGATTAGTCGACGCGTTTCATTGGTGTGATTCAGGCCGTCGGGACGTCAGGACGGTTCAGAGGCGAGTTCAAGCTGAAGAAGATCGCCTCCGCACTAGGCGCTGGCGCACCGGTTTACGACGTGGAGGGGGGCCTCGATCTTCGAGCCACCCCCCGGGTGGCGTCGAGCAACCGGCGGACCTGCCGTTCATCGGATCGGTCTAGAGTCCCATGCGCCGCTGGGGATAAGGAGCCGGAACTGGTGTAACGCCTCACCTGATCTGGCACGCCGGCAGAGGGGAGGCTCCGGCGAATTCACTCGGTATCTGTGTTTCAGGATGAGAAGCCAGCCATGAAGGCCTATACTCTTCGGAAGTGAAGGGAGACCTCCGATTGGATTAACGAACTGACCTGGACTCTCATCCAGCTTGGGGGTTCACTACCAACGCTAAGGCGGAAGAGCACGGCGTCTTGCTGTGGAAACTTGGTTACCGAAAAACGGAGTAATCACCATCACTCACAACAAGAAAGTGTAACCCGTTCTCCTCGAACAATTCGCTCATGATTAGATTGCCCCCACAAGAATGGTAGAAACTCATAGCAGAGTTGGGATGCTTTCGATCTTCGAGCACGATGTGAGGAAGGCACACTATGGAATTTTACATCATCGGCGGCGATCCCGCGCAAGGACCCGCGTCTTATACTCGCTTCGTGCTTCCTTTCGCCTACCGACCAGTGGCGCTGTCAGGCGTCTCGGCTGGTCCTGCCTACCTAGAATGTTTGTCTCCCGATCCGGATTATGCCGAGCGATTGCGGGCCCGCAGCGACTACTTCACAGCTGAGACTTCAAGCGTCCTCTTTGATCGTGCGAAGTGGGTGCAATTGAGCTCTCCTCTGGCGGAGAAGAGCGAAGCACCGAACGATTTTGAGGTAAGGGGCAGACAAGCTGAGGGCAACCGCCGGAAGAAGTTGAAGGTTCGACTAAAGCCTGCGCGGTTGGTTCTGTTCGAGTGGCCCGGTCCTGAGCCCGTTAGAGGAGAGCCCGACCTGCTTTCATCTGGCTTTCTAGTGCAGGAAGCCAATTTCCTTAATGATCTGGAACCATGGGCAGTCGAGGACGTGCTGGCATTCAACGACATGTTCCGACTGTGGAGATGTCCTTTCCAGGGTTACGCGGATATTCAGCGCGACGGATATCTGTACAAATGCCTCGTGCCGGGCGCGGATTGTTCGGGGGACGTTTTTTTCGATCGTTGGGCTCCCTTACTACACTGTCCTGTGCAGACCGGCAGCGGTCAGTCGTGGCTTTTTCCGGGGGCTTCGAATGGGAGCAGCTGGAGTGCGGAGGCCCGAAAATGGGCCTTGGAGGGCGCGCGGCAACCGGGCTGGGTCGCTTATGCCGACACGCGAACCTTCGTCTGGACTTGCATGTTGCTGCAGAACGGCGTGGATTCGCTTCGGGAGGGCGCGCCGCTGACCGCCAGGTCGGACGCCCGCGGCCCCTGGCTCAAGTTGTTGAATGTCGATTCGCCAGGGAGCGACATCTTTTCTCTCACTGAGTTTGAGAAGCAATGGTTGAACGGGCGCACCTACAGCCGGTGGGAGGAATCGGGTACCGTTTACGGATTCAGCTACCACTCCGGCGCAATGATCGCGGGCCCGTGTACGGGGCCACCACTTTGGCGGCACTTCGGTGACATGTACTTTGATCTTACACTGCTGCTCCTGTACCTGCGCGTCGGCTCCTTCCGGTTCAGCCGTCGGCTAAATGAAATCTCGGAGCGGATGCGAAGCCCCCGAGAGGAGAGTCTCAGAGAGTTCACGAATGATTACCGGAGTTTGCGACTGGCTTTTGCGCTCTTTACCAATCTCTACCAGTTCCCCTTGCTCTCAAATCAGCAGCAAGGTTTAGAAATGTACGAGATTGCGCGCAGTAACCTTGACGTCAAAGAGCTTTTCTGCGAGGTACAGGATAAGATCAAGACGAGTCACGAATACCTTGAGGCGAGGATCTCGCAAGACCAAGTGGACACAACTGTAAGACTGACCGTGGTGGCGACATTGGGGCTGGCACTCATTCTTGCGCTTAATTTTCTAGCTCTTGATGTGGTCGCGGGACAGTTGAAGGACGGCCTGCGGAGATCCCTTGCAAGCCTTCTGAAGACCTGGGGATGGGATCACTGGGCCTGGATCCCCTCCGATTTGCTACTGTTCGCCGTTACCATTGGCTTCTTCTGGTTGCTGATCAGATATGTGGCGCGCCACGCCGATAGTCTTCTTCCTTGGGTCGAGCCGAGGAGAGGACCACCAAGCTAGACGCCCTAAAGGAAAGTGCGGCGGGGCCAGAAGCTTCGAGTCTGTAGGTGTCGGACCTTAACAATGACTGACGACCGCATGCTTCGTATTTATTACGACACAGAGTTCCTAGAACGTGGACCGGCCTACCCAATCGAACTGATAAGCATCGGTGCGGTGACTGATGACGGACCCGAGTACTACGCCGTGAATGTTGCTCTCGATTTGACTCACGCAACACCTTGGCTAAGACGGCATGTCATACCCATGCTACCTCCCCGCTCAAACAGTTGCTGGAAGCTCCCCAACCAGATCAGGCAAGATCTGCTCGATTTCGTCGACCGCCGTACTCCCGAGCTGTGGGCGAACTACGGTGCTTTCGACCATGTAGTCCTGTGCCAGCTTTTCGGGAGCATAGTGGAGTATCCAGAAACGTGGCCGAAGCTCACACGCGACATCCAGCAGTGGCGCGCTAGTCTGGGGAATCCTGAGCTGCCCGCGCAGGCGGGAGAGGAGCACGATGCGCTGGTAGACGCACGGTATGTCAGGGAAGCGTGGATGTTCCTGAAGCAGTATGCCGCCAAGTGAAACGACCTGAAACGGCATCTCAATATGCTGCCCGGATTCACGAAAGAGTAGAGGTCCGTGCTGGCAGCCAAGAAAGTTTTGTCGGCGGCCCAATGACCTGTCTCCAATTCTCAAGCCCCAAAAGAATTCAGCGGGAGGTGGTTGGATGAATGAGTACCTGATGCGCGTGGAAGCAGTTAACTTCGACAGTTTTGTGCTTGATACCTTCGATTTGAGTACGGTAAGGGGAGGAGGGCTTCTGCTTCTGGATGCGCCCGAGGCGCTCTCCTCCGACGTTCGACTCAAGAAGATCTATGCCGGCGCCTCAGCCGCAGTTTACTCTTTCCAAGCGGGCGGCGACGATGAGGCGAAGAAGATTTGTATTGACGTTGAAGAGAATCTGCACACCGGTCCTTGGTCAGAGGCGACGATCCTTGTTGTTTGTGAGGCGCTACCGGTTCCAAATGCTTTTCCCGCGGTCATGCGTATACTGCAGAACAAGATTCGCTGGCGCCAACTGCAATCCCCTTCTGTCGTTTACCCCCAACTCAAAGAAGGTTCTGTGAAGATCGACGAATTGGATGATATCCGCCCGGCAACCGAACGAGAAGACATGTTGGGCCCGCCCGAACCGGAAGCCGGGCGGGAACAAGGGTCGCCCATGGTTCTCAGCGACACTACATTCCAACGGCGCAAATATGGCCAAGACAGAAAGCGGCACTTCTACGAGTCCCGCGGTATGTGGGACGAAGCTCCGTGGGCTAGAGACTTCCCGGTTCATAAAGGGGACTATGTCAACGACTTCGACCAACTTTCCAGTCACCCCGAAAAAGGCCGGGTGAATGGCAAGATCGCTCTCCTCTATCTAGATGGCAACAAGTTCGGCCGCATTGCAAACTCTTGCCGCACTCCAGAAGAGATCGGCGCGTGGTCGAGTACGGTTCAAGCAAACCAGAACTCTTTTTTGCACTGGCTGCTGTCCGTGCGCGCTAGCGGTGTCCAAACCTCATGGCATTGGAGCGGCAAGACACGGACCAACAGCGGTGAGGAAGTAACGAAGCATCGGGCGTTGCGCATCGAAACTCTCGTCTGGGGAGGGGACGAAATCATTTGGGTGGTGCCTGCGTGGTGCGGTTGGTGGGTACTGGCGAGTTTTTTTGACCTGTATGGAAAACTCCCATGGAGGCCGCGCGAACCCGTGGCCTCCGTTTTCACGACGGACAACACGTACAGGCTGACGCATGGCGCCTCCGTTGTGTTCAGCCACGCGAAAGCTCCGATCCGACGCCTGCTTCGTCTTGCCAAGTACCTTGCCGAACAGCCCAAGAAGTTCGGCACGGCGACCTCGGATACGACCGCATACAAGAACTACTTCACCTATCAGGTGCTCGAATCCTTCGATCACCTCGGCAGCGATCCTGACACAAGCCGCCAAATGCGAATGCCTGCCATCTTGCGTGCCAACAGCGTTGACTCTCTGATTCTTCCCGGTAACGACATGAATATCGTGTTAGACGGTATGGAAAAGATGCGGGCCAAGTTTCCCAGAGGCAAGCTGCACTGGCTTCTCGATCTTTACTGCAATCACCCAGATTCCCAACCTGATCAAAAGGCTGCGGGTGAATTAACGACAGCCGGGTTGACGGAGGTCTTCAACAATCTCAAGGGGTTTTTCGGATCCACTACAACCGACGGGGCGCTGAAGGCAGCCGCCACGTGGATGCATATCGCCGAGCTATGGGACTACACGCGTCCGCCAGACTGGGAGTGGCCCACTGACCAACAGGAGGTCAAGACATAGTATGCCAACATATCAGTTCCGCGTCACTTTAAGCCTCAGGGGACCTGTACTCACCAAGTCGAGCGCGCCGGATGCCTACGGTCTGGACTCTCCATTCGCGCGCGACCCTCAGGTCGGCTTTACATTCCAGGCACCCTCGTCAAAGGCCGGATGCGGCATGCTTTCGAGGAAATTCGGGAGGCTCTCGCCAGGGAACCAAACCCCGATGCTCTCATGCCCAAAGCGGAGCGCTGGTTTGGCCCGCCCAATCAAGCTGGAGGCGGCAACCGGAAGAACCCTGGCGGTAGCTTTGATCGGCACAACACCCGCATCTTCTTTACCGATTTCGTTCATGATGGCCCGCTGGAAAGCGAATGGAGGCGTCGCATCGCACTGAACGAAAATCGACACGCTGCCGATGAACAGATGATGCAACTCCTCGAGTCCCCCATTCCAGCGGGCAAGAATGTAGATTTCGTCGGAACCATCACTTTTGACGCCGGTAACGAGACGCGCGATTTCGTACAGTACCGAATCATTAAAGCGCTCCGATGGGCCGGATGCGTTGGCGCCAACACCTCCGTAGGATTTGGGCACCTTTCGGACCTGAAGGTCGATCCCATTGAGCGAACCGCGACGGGAACCCTGGCGCTGGAGAAAACTGGCGAGGATTCTATCGAGTTGTGCCTCACCACCGATCAGCCGTTGTGCATAACCGAAACGAGGGGTGCAGAGAACCTCTTTGAATCTGGTATTGAAATTCCCGGCGGCGTGCTTAAGGGCGCGATTGCCAGCCAATGGATGCGCCCCGGCCATCCGCTTCCCCCTGAACTCGCTACTTACTTCGATAGGGTACGCGTGACGCACGCCAGGCCCATCCAGAAGGGAAACACTGATTTACCCGTGACGGTTCCGCTCTCGCTGGGTGAAGTGGCTGCGGGGTATCGTGACTTCGCGCTCGACCCCGCTCCGCCAAATGAGCTTGGGGAGGTGGTCGCCTTTTCCCGGGATTGGAAAGGCGATCCGTCTCCATTGTTCGGCTGGCCCAAGGTGGAAAAGGAACTTCGGGTGCGCACCGCCATTGACCGAGCACGAGGGCGAGCACGGGACAAGGATCTCTTCGCATATGAGATGGTACGTCCGCAGGGTTTGGAGTGGCACTGCACCGTCAGTCTGGGGGAAGTGCCTGAGGCAGCAAGAGAAGCGGTGGGCTCTCAGCTACTCGAACTGATTCGAGATGGCATACAGGCAGTCGGCAAAACCAAGGCAAGTCTGAAAGCGAAGATCGCCACGCCGAAGCTGCATCCTAAGTACCCATCAAAGCCCGCCCCCAGCTGCGGCAAGTTCATCATTTCACTCCAAACTGCGGCACTCCTTGTTGATACCCAACCCCTAACGGGATCGCGTGACCCCAAGAGGCTGTTGCAGGCTTACCGCAAGGTATTCGACGAGTTCTGTGGCGATTGTCTCCAGTTGAGTCATTTCTTCGTGCTCCATCGGCTGCGCGGCGGTCTTTACCTCTACAAGCGATTCCAGGAGGGACGGGTGTCTTCGAACGGACAGCCGGCCCCATACGAACCCTACCTGCTCACACAAGCGGGGTCAGTGTTTGTGCTCACTGTAGAGTCGGAGAAGGAAGCGGCTGCCAGGGAGATCGTCAATCATTGGTGCAGCTTCGGGCTGGATACTCCCAAGTGGGCGCGCGAACGATTCGCCCGGGCCGGTCAGGACGGAGCCCACTGGAGCAACAATCCCTACATTCGGCAGAACGGATGTGGGGAGATCGCGGTGAACCTGGAATTCCATTTCTCTCGGGAGGTACTCCATGCCTAATGAACTGCGTTGGAGATTCAAGGCCGTTCTCAAAACGCTTACGCCTCTCCGCATCGGCGATGGCGGCGTAGACACTACGCGGCTCAAGCCGCGCGAAGATGGCGTGACGCCAGAAGTGGCCACGGTGTCCCTTGATTCCCGCGGGATGCCATACCTGCCGGCGACCTCCCTCAAGGGCTGGCTGCGAGATTTTGCCCGTGGTTTGCTCGATGATTTTCAGGTGTCTGCCCTGTTCGGATCGGAGCGCCTCGCCACGGAACTGAACGGCGGGTGCATGCGCTTCTTTGATGGCACACACCGGGGCGATCCTTCTGCTGCGGAGCTCGACGGGGGATTGGGTGTCCATTGGAATGCTGCACGCCACACCTGCGTAGCATCCCACGTCGTGATTGACAGGAATACCGGGGCAGCAGCGCACAACTTGTTGTATTTCGAAGAGTACGTGCCCGCCGGCATGACCTTTGGCCTCGAGTTCGAACTGCGGAGCTCCGGCCAGGACCTTGCCGTTGCCTTCTACCATCTGTTGCACCAGTTCGAGGATGCAGAAGGCGGTCCCGCACGTCTCGGCGCAGCCTGGGCGGAGGACTGGGGCCGGGTTCGGCTAGACAAAATCCAGGTCGATAGTTTGGGGTATAACGACTTCAAACGATGGCTGGGCCAGAACAGTTTGAATCGAGCCCCTTTCCAAACGTCGCAAACTGAGGCCCTTCGCAAAGACGCCGCACAGCAGTACCCCGCGGCAATTGTCCGGCTGCGCCTTGCTTACAAGCTTAGCATCCGCTTCGACGGTGCCTTCGTCTCCAACGATCCGGCGCGCGCGAGAACTCGTGACGAACCTGAATCGAAAGAGGGGAATGTCACGCCGTTGCGGTTGCCGGGTGCTCCACCGCAGCCTTATCTGCCCCATTCTTCCTTGCGTGGGGCCCTGCGATCGCGCGCGGAGAAGATTCTGCGCACCATGGGCGGTCAAGCGCCCGCTCCGGCGGACAAGGACAAACTCCCGAATGTTGTTCGCGACTCCGATCTTGGCAAACTCGATGCGGTTTCCCTTTGGTTCGGCGCACCGGGATGGCGTAGCCCCATCCAGTTCCATGGCCAGACGGTTGAAGTTCCCGGAGAGTTCACGGGGCAGGAGTTAATCGCCATCGATCGTTTCACCGGTGGAGGTGCCCCGGGGCGCAAGTTCAAAGCATGCTACTTTTGGAAACCGGTCATCGCCTTGACCATGAGTATCGACTGCGAGGCCATCAAGTTCGCGCTCTCCAGCAATCCTCCGAATTGTCACGACGTTTGGCTCCTGCTCGCCCTCACGCTCCGTGACTTCGCAGATGGATTTGTCGCGCTGGGTGCCGGTGCGGCGAAGGGCTTCGGCGCGTGTAAGGTCAGCATCGAGCCAGCAGAAACCAGCGCGTTGCCCCAGAACCTGCCGGATGCAGTGCGGCGGAGTCTCGAAACAGGATTCGCTCCTCGGGATTTGCCGTGCGCTGGCGATCCCGTGGCTGACCTTACACCGATGGACCAAGTTCCAGCACCGGGCGCTGAAAAATTCTTCAATCCCTATCATTTCTGCCCTGTGCAAGCGCCGAAGATCGCGGGGTTACCGAGCTTGGCCGACCTAGATTCCAACGCTCTTTCCCTCGCTCGATACCATGCGGGCCTTCGTACGGGCTATTTTGATTGCACGCTTACAACCGAAACTCCGACGTTCGTAGGAGGCACGCAGACGCTCGCTGAACGGCAGGCTACGAGGGTCGAACATTACAAGCGAAACGATTGCATTGCCATTCCAGCCACCACCCTTCGCGGCCTAATTTCAGCGCACTTCGAAGCGCTGACGAATTCTCTCACTTCGTGTTCTGGACAACGCCTACTATTCGGTCCGGAAATCTCTGGATGAGCCGAAAACCATATTGTCGGCGCTCGGGCTGGTCGTTAAACGAAGAGTAGACGGAAAGGCGCGTTGGTTCATTCGGCCTTTGGCATTGCCCACATTCTCCCAGACCCTGCCTGCTCGATCCTGTGTGGCGAAGTTATTTCCCCGATCCCGTTTTGAAGCAATATGTCAGCCTTACAGGCGGCCCGAACTGGCTTCCAGGTCAGCCCCTAGTTTCGAGGCTCATCCCTGGCCCTCTCCGTTGGAACGCGAGTTCAACCGGGGTGCTACCTGCTTCGGCAGTCTACGATCATGCCGGATACGTATTGTCTCTCGCTAACGGGGGGAGCCATCGGGCCGAGGGCATCTGGCGAACCCTCGGCACGTCGGGGCGGCAGATACCGCGAATGAGAAAGCATGAACTGTTCATTCCTGCGCCGTTCCTTGCAGGTTTTCCCGTGGAGAGCGACGCCGGACCGGAGGCTGAACTGATCCCGCTCCCTACCGATGTCGTGGAACGCTTCGAACGCCTGGCGGCGCAAATGGCCGAACAGTGGAAGCCAAAGGACAAGGCCGACATTCGTCCCTATGAACCGGTTGGAACGCGAGACCGTCACCATGAGGATAAAGGAAAAGAGCAGGTTGAAAAACTCTGCCTTCGGGCCGGAGATGTGGTCTATTTCGCTATAGACAAGAAGCCGCAGATCCACATCTCCGAGATTTCTTTTTCCGCCGTCTGGCGGAAAGAAGTACCTCTTCGTGCCTTTGAGTTCTTCGCGCCGGTGTCACCCGATCTCCTCCCAATGTGCGATGTGCGGTTGAACTCTCGACCGGACCGTCTTACAACTCCGATTACCGCCGCGGAAAAGCTGTTTGGCTTCGTGGAGATTCGTCAGGCGGAGAAATCGCCTTGTGGTGGGAGCCAACGGGTCGAGCTGGCTGCCCATCCCTCTGGCCGCTTTGGCCAGCAGGTTGCGGTTTACAGATGCTACCTACACGGGCAACAAGGGACCCGATCCGCAGTTGCTGGAGCGCACGCTCAAAATCCTCAGTTCCCCCAAGCCTCCCTGCCCGGCCATGTATTTCTTCAACGAGGGTGGGACGAATTCGCACCAGCAATACATCTCGAAAACTACGCTTGGGGAAGATCCCCAGCACAATCGCCCCAAAGGCCGTAAGTTCTACTTGCATCACACTGTCCCGGAGAATCAGCACAACTCTGCCGACGCCCCGTGGCAGACGCGCATAAGGGAACAGGACGATGAGAACCTGGATCAAAAGATGCGGATCGGACCGGTCTGTGCAGGCGCTCAGTTCAGGTTCAGGATTCATTTTGAGAACGTCACGGCTGAAGAGCTAGGCCTTCTGCTCCGATTTCGACCCGACCTGCTCCCGAAGTTCGCTACAAGCTTGGGCTTGGAAAACCGCTTGGACTCGGCACTGTGCGGCTCGATCCAGACGACCATATCGCGCTCTTTCAGTTCCACAAGCGGTACTCCGAGGCTGGCTTGAACCAGCCGCTGTCGGACCACCTGCTTTCCATCGAGACCAAAGACGCGATCGCTAAGGCTCCTCTGGGCGATCTCACCTGCGTACATGGCGCTGCATGCGCGCCAATACGCCGGGGTGAGCTACCCGCAGGTCACCTATTCCGGCTCACGTGGGCGCTCAGCTGACGGGGAGTTGAAATTGTACGAGTGGTTCGTCGCCAATGACCAGGGTAGCGGAAGCAGGAGGAATTTACCTCCCCATGATGCCGCCCGTGAGGCGCTCGAACGGCTGGAGAAAGACGTGAAGCCATTGCCGGTTCTTAAGTTCACCCCGCCAGCGGAGGAGTGACGCGGTGCTGGTTCTGGTGACCCGCTCCGCCGGCGTCGTCCTGTTATTTCCCGGAAAGCACTCTGCGAGTTCCTCATGGACTCTACGAACTGCTCCCTCGAGTTCGACTCCTGACGATCTGTGGGACGCTTGGCCCGCGCTCAGGAGAACGCGGGATGCGCTGGCGTCGATGGCGTTACCATCGAAGCGTTCGCCGAGACGGCCGAGAAACGGCTCAAGGGCCTGCTGGAGTCGGTCGAGAGGGGCACTTACCGCTGCCTTCCGTTGCTCGAGATCGAGGTGGAGAAATCGCCCGGCTCCGGCAAGCTTCGCCGCCTGCTGGTTCCCGCCGTGGCCGACCGCGTGCTGCAAACGGCGGCGGCGCATCAGCTCTCGCGGTCTTTTGAGGAGGAATTTCTCGAAGCCAGTTTTGCTTATCGTCCCGGCCGCTCGGTGGACCGGGCGATCGCGCGCGTCGGGCAGTGGCGCGATCGTGGTTTCCGCCAGGTTGTTCGGGCGGACATCGAGGGCTTTTTCGACCACATCGACCAGGAACAACTCCTCAGCATGCTGGCGGCCCGCAAGCCTCAGCCGGGCCTGATGGATTTGCTCCGCCAGTGGGTGAAGGCGAGCTACTGGGATGGCCGTCGGGTGCGTCGCGTCGAGACGGGCATCGCTCAAGGGTCGCCCCTCTCGCCGCTGCTCGCCAACTTTTTCCTAGAGCCCTTTGACGCTCAACTCGAGCAAAGCGGTAACCATTTGGTCCGCTATGGAGACGACTTCCTCGTCCTCTGCCGCACCCCGGAAGCAGCCGCCGAGGCGCTTCGCCTGGGGGCTGAATTCCTCGCCCGCGAAAAGCTCCGGCTGAGCACCGAGAAAACTCACATCACCAGCTTTGAGGCAGGGTTTCATTTTCTGGGCGCATTTTTCTTGAACGACGATGTGTACGTGCCCTGGAAGCACGAGCACCTGCACGGGAAGCTCTTTTTCATGGCCAAGCCGATGCCGCGTGCGCTCCTGGCCCGTTACGAGCAGCCTGAGGCCCGCACGGCCGTGGCGGAGGCACTTCGGCGCGCCGGGCTGGCAAGCGCCCAGCCCGAGGCCCCACAACCGATCTCACCTGGGAGGGCGGACGTGTCATATCTCTATCTCACCGAACAAGGAGCAGTCCTGCGGAAATCCGGCGAGCGCTTTCTGGTCGAGAAGGATGACCAAGTCGAACTGGACCTTCCTTATCACAAGCTGGAATCTGTGCTCATCTTCGGCAACGTGCAAATGACCACACAGGCCATGGCGGAACTGCTCGACAAGGGAATCACCGTCAGCCTGTTTTCGCGCCAGGGACGTTTTCGCGGCTCGCTCGACCCGCCGCGCGGCAAGAATGTTCTGCTGCGGCTCGCCCAGTTCGAGGCTTACAAAGATGGGACCCGCGCGCTTCAGATCGCCCGCGCCGCCATTCAAGCGAAGATCGCGAACGGCATCGAGGTGCTCGACCGCTACGCCAGCCGCCAGGCGCAGCCCGAAGGTTTTGGCCCGGCTCGGGCCACCCTGGCCGCTTCCCTTTCGGCAGCGGGCGCGGCGCCGAACGTTCAGGCCTTGCTGGGGATTGAGGGCACCGCCGCCCATGCCCAATTCAACACCCTGATGCTCTTCAACCGCTCGCCCTTCAAGTGGCCGGGGCGCGTGCGCCACCCGGCCACCGACCCCCTCAACGCGCTGCTCTCGCTAAGCTACACGCTGATCATGAACGAACTCTCGGGATTGCTCTCGGGCCTCGGGCTCGATCCCTACCTGGGCTATCTCCACCAGCTTGATTACGGGCGGCCGTCGCTTTCGCTTGATCTGTTGGAGCCATTCCGCCATCCCGTGGCCGACCGCCTGGTGCTCATGACCGTCAATAAAGCGGTGTTCCAGCCAGACGACTTCCAGAAGGCAGGGGGCCGTGAAACCTCCGAAGGACAGGAGGGATTGTATCTTGCCCCCGAGGCCATGAAGCGCTATTTTGCTCAGTATGAGCACTGGATGATTTCACCGGCAAGGACAGTTGACAGTCAACAGTTGGCAGTCGACAGTCGCGGCGGTCCTTGTGATCGCCCCTCTGTGGTCTGCGCAGGAGGCGAGGCTAAGAACGGCAAACCGGAAGCAGGCCAGACAAAAGAGAAATCCCGTTCCCTCTGCTTCCGCGACTTGCTCAAGGCGGAAGTGCAGCGCTTTGCGGCCGCGCTCCGCGACAAGCGCGACTGGGTTCCTTACTACTTCGGTAAGCCCGCAGAGGAGGCCGAGTGCGATACATCGTCTGTTACGATATAACCGATGACCGCCGGCGCGAGCATCTCTCCACTATCCTGCTTGACTTCGGCCAGCGAATTCAGGAAAGTGTGTTTGTCGCCGACCTGGATGAAGAACTGGCGGGGAAGATGCGGGAGCGGGTGAAGAACGTGTTGGACGTAACGTTGGATCGGCTGCAAATCTTCCCCCTGTGCGCGGCATGTTCTTCCAAGGCGGTGTCCATGGGAGCAGGGGCGGAGTTGCCCAAAGACCAGGAGTTTTACATCCTCTGACAGGATGCTGAGAAGATCGTATAGCCCGTCATTCCGAGGAGTCCGCCATTCTTATTGGCGGACGACGAGGAATCTCGCATTTTCTCCAAAACGCACAAAGCGGGATTCTTCGTTCCGATCAGGAAGACAGCACGGAAGCGTTTTTTCGCACTCTCCTGAGGAAGATAGGGGCTAACTGCACTGTTTTCAATGAGATTATTGCGATTGGGTTGGACGGTCATTTTGCCATGGGGATGCGAGGAAACATGCTATCTAAGTACTGGGAAATGACTTACAGAGATTTTGGAGGGCGACTTGAAGGGCGGGTTTTGGGGTTTTGGCAGAGGGGGAGGGGGGATGCGAGAAAAACCGCTTGCAATCGCTTGCTGGTCAGTGGTATACAAAGGCGGCTGTGAGAAAGACTGCCCCGATAGGAAGGGGATTGAGACTCAGGAGAAGCATCCACAGGAGGACGTTCGTTGCCCCAAGTGAGAAAGACTGCCCCGATAGGAAGGGGATTGAGACTCAGGAGAAGCATCCACAGGAGGACGTTCGTTGCCCCAAGTGAGAAAGACTGCCCCGATAGGAAGGGGATTGAGACTGAGCCACCGGGTGCGTTGATCTCGCTCAAGTACAGCGTGAGAAAGACTGCCCCGATAGGAAGGGGATTGAGACCCGATAGGACGAGCGCGAAAGAACCTCTTGGCTCGATGTGAGAAAGACTGCCCCGATAGGAAGGGGATTGAGACAGTGCTGCCAAAACCCGTGGGATGTCCGCGGGGTCGCAGGTGAGAAAGACTGCCCCGATAGGAAGGGGATTGAGACTTTCACCCGGCGGATGAGGTATTTATCGAGCCGTCCGTGAGAAAGACTGCCCCGATAGGAAGGGGATTGAGACGAAGCACTGCACCCCCGAAGCATACAGCAACCGCATCGTGAGAAAGACTGCCCCGATAGGAAGGGGATTGAGACGTCCCGAATTGATATTACTTTGCTCTACTCAAATCGTGTGAGAAAGACTGCCCCGATAGGAAGGGGATTGAGACCTGAAAACCTCATAAACCCAATGACCCAATCTTCAACGTGAGAAAGACTGCCCCGATAGGAAGGGGATTGAGACTCTTTGCTCGCTGCTGCACCGGGCTCCCTGTCGTGTGAGAAAGACTGCCCCGATAGGAAGGGGATTGAGACAGTAGTCCTTGTAGTTATAGCGGACGCCGTTTTCCCAGTGAGAAAGACTGCCCCGATAGGAAGGGGATTGAGACGGGGGCATCCCAGCTAGCGCAACGTCAATGACGTTGCGCGTGAGAAAGACTGCCCCGATAGGAAGGGGATTGAGACTGCCCATTCCGGCGCAATATATCGTGATCTTTTCTTTGTGAGAAAGACTGCCCCGATAGGAAGGGGATTGAGACGGCTACCACTGTCTTGGGCTTCCACAAGCCATTCCAAGTGAGAAAGACTGCCCCGATAGGAAGGGGATTGAGACCCACACTGCCGTTGGCGACTCCGAAGCCGTCAGCGTTCGTGAGAAAGACTGCCCCGATAGGAAGGGGATTGAGACGTAAGCTCCCGATGCTAGCTGGTCTGATCCGGCAATGTGAGAAAGACTGCCCCGATAGGAAGGGGATTGAGACGCGTAGCACTCCATGGGATCTTCTCCAGCGGGATCAATGTGAGAAAGACTGCCCCGATAGGAAGGGGATTGAGACAACGTGCAACTCCATCCCTGACTCCCGACTTACAAGCGTGAGAAAGACTGCCCCGATAGGAAGGGGATTGAGACACAGCTGGCCTACCCTGCCTGTCCAACTTATTTGAGTGAGAAAGACTGCCCCGATAGGAAGGGGATTGAGACGCCTTCAGGAAAAAGCTGGGTGTCTCGGTTATATATCCCGGTGAGAAAGACTGCCCCGATAGGAAGGGGATTGAGACACAGAAATAATCTCCGGTAAAACACGCATCGCAGAGTGAGAAAGACTGCCCCGATAGGAAGGGGATGCGGGAAACGGCAGATCTCAGATTGCAGATTTCAAAGTCGGAAAGACGGCCTGATTCAAGAAAGATCAACAGTGAATGGTAAATAGTGAATGGTGAATTAAGAGCTCGACTGTTTGTGCGAAAGGCTCGTCCGATAGCGAGGGCACCAGGACCTACTGACAACTGAAAACTGATGACTTCTGTCGGAAAGAGTGCCCCGATAGGAAGGGGACGTATCCGGAATTGAGTCATTGGTTCATCTGATCATTGACTCATTTGAACCCGAATTCGCGAGTTGAGAGGCGCTGTTCCGCTCCAGTCCGTTAGGCTGAACTCGCTTCGACCAAAGCTGCGCAGGAAACAGGACAGTGCGCCTAAGAATTGCTTCACTCTGGGCGTTGAGCCCCTCCCAACTGACCCCTCACCCGGCCCGCTCCGGCTGGTGAAAGCGCCGGCAGCGGGCCACCCTCTCCCCAGGGGAGAGAAGCTGTGAAGAAATCGCGTTGTAGGGGCGGCCCTTGTGGCCGCCCTGGGGCAACCACAAGGGTTGCCCCTACGACGCGCCGCCACAACGCGATTTCTTCACACCTTCAGAGGGCGGCTTTCGTAACTCAACGCCGTCCAGAAATGGCAGCCCTCTCCACGGGGAGAAGGTTTCGGGTTGAAGTGCGCTTGTCTGGCTGGTGTTGGTCTTTGTTACTCTGATAGCTGAAAGTTGATGACTGAAGGCTGCTTGAACTTGATGCCACTATCGTTTTCGTTTTACCCGCTGCGCTTTCACTTTCGCGCGGTTGATTCCCTGTTCTTCCCTGAGGGCAAGTCTGGCAACGTGGTCCGAGGCGCGTTTGGCGAGATCTTCCGCCATCTCGTCTGCTTGCCGGAGTGCCGGGATGCTCGCACTTGCGAGCGCCGCCAGCGCTGTCCTTACGCGCGGGTGTTTGAGCCTTCCCTGCTGGCGGGACCGAGCGGCATGGCCGATCCGCCGCGGCCGTTCGTCTTCCGCGCCGCGCATCTGGACGGGCGGCGGGTGCCGCCTGGTGAGGAGTTCTTCTTCGATGTGAACCTGTTCGACACGCAGGAGCCGTTGATTGCCTATTTCGTAGCGAGCTTTGCCCAGTTGGCGCGCGAGGGCTTGGGGCCGCGTCGCGGGCGGGCGGTACTCGAAAAGGTGACGAGCGTGGGGCCGCAGGCCGGCAAACTGGTGTTTGACGGTCCCACTCGGCGGTTTGATGAGCCCATCGAGTCTTTGGCGCTGGATCTGACTCCAGAAGCCGCGCCTGTGGGCCGCATGCGTATCGAGTTCATCACGCCCACTGAGCTTAAAGGCGGCGAGCACGTGGTGGCCAAGCCGGAGTTTGGAACGCTGTTCGCCCGTGCTCGCGACCGGGTGAGCGCGCTGCGCGGTCTGTACGGCGAAGGTCCGCTGCCGATAGACTTCCGGGCCATGGGCGAGCGCGCCGCTCGAGTCCGCATGACGCGTTGCGAGCTGCGGCATGTCCAGGGGGAACGAAGAAGCGGGCGCACCGGCCACGTGCATCCGCTGGGAGGGTTTATCGGCGTGGCGGAATATGAGGGGGATCTGGGTGAGTTCGTTCCCTTCCTCAAGGCCGCCGAGTGGACGGGCGTGGGCCGCCAGACGGTGTGGGGCAAAGGGGCTATCCGGGTAGTCATACCGTAGCCTCCGGGCAGATCGCAGAAACCGCGCCCCGGCTCGCGAGTTGTGTCTGGCCCTGGAAACTGAAGCCGGACGATGCCCATGCCCGTACACGGCGACTCCGGAGTGAACGCCGAAGAGCAAGACGGAGATCCCACGGTAGCCACTGCCCACTTTGAAATTCGCTGCTCCAAGGACGTTTCCGGCTGTTTTCTCGCCCACGATAGTGGCCAAGCCATTCTCGGAAGCGCCAAACCTGCCGGTAGTGGGTCAGTTTGATTTCTGTAGCGGCGGTCCCTGACCGCCGAACTTGAATCCTCAAGAACTTCCGGCCCTCGCAGAGCGCCGCTACAGCAATTTGACCCACTGCCAACCTGCGGTTTCGTTGAAGTGGCGCAAAAAATTGTGCTAGGATGAGGGTTCGCTTCGCGACCGGCATGACACGCCTAGCGGTCGGTCCCAAAGTCCCAAGGAGTTCCCGGTGAGAATCTACGACGGCCAAGACATTCGCAACGTTGCACTCGTGGGTCACGGCGATACCGGCAAGACCCAGCTTGTTTCCGCGTTGCTTTACACGGCGGGCATGGTGAACCGCCTGGGAAAGGTGGACGACGGTACTTCGATCACGGACTACGACGAGGAGGAGATCCAGCGCAAGTTCTCTATCACCGCCGGGCTCGCCTACGCGGAGTGGGGCAAAGGCAAGATCAACTTTATTGACACGCCCGGATACAACATCTTCATGCACGAAACAGAGGGGGCGCTTCTGGCGGCCGATGCCGCGCTGCTGCTTGTCCACGCTGTAGCGGGAATCGAAGTGCAAACGGAAAAGTCTTGGGGTTTCTGCGAGAAATACAACCTGCCCCGCGCGCTGGTCTTCAATCAGATGGACCGCGACCGCGCCAGCTTTGAGCGGACCCTCGAGGCCGTGCACGGGGCTTTCGGGCGGACCGCGGTTCCCGTCCAGTTCCCCATCGGCGAAGAGAAGAATTTTCGCGGCGTCATCGACCTGGTTCGAGAGAAAGCCTACCTTTACGACTCCAACGGGTCCGGGAAGGCAAAAGAAGTCGAGATTCCTGCTGAACTGAAGGATGCGGCGAGCCAAAGCTCACGAGGCCTTGGTGGAAATGGTCGCCGAGGGTAACGACAAGTTGATGGAAGAGTTCTTTGAAAAGGGCACCATCCCGGAGGAGCACTTGGTCCCTGGACTGAGGGCCGCCGTCTGCGAAAGGCGCATCTACCCTGTGGTCGTCGCTGCCGGGCTTTTCAACATCGGCAGCGAGAATCTGCTGAACTTCATCGTGGATTACCTTCCTTCGCCGGTGGAGCGGAAAGAGGTGGAAGGTCTGGACGCACGAGGGCGGCGAGCCTGTAAAGCGCAAGATTGCCGACAACCAGCCGGTTTCAGCTTTCGTCTTCAAGACCGTGGCGGACCCTTTCGCCGGCCGCGTAAGCTACTTCAAGGTTATGTCGGGAGTTGTGAAGAACGAAGCCAACCTTACCAACTTCAACCGGGGGACCAGCGAGCGCCTCTCGCACATCGGCGTCGTTCAGGGCAAGACGCAGACACCCGTGGCCGAGCTCCATGCGGGCGACATCGGGGCTGTGGCGAAGTTGAAGGATACTCTGACGGGCGACACGCTGGGCGACAAGGGCGCGCCGATTGTTTTCCCCAAGGTGACGCTGGCCGAACCCGCCATTTCCTTCGCCATCGAACCCAAGTCGCGCGGCGACGAGGACAAGCTCTCGACCGCCATCCATCGCATGCTCGAAGAAGATCTGCTCTTGCGCTTCTCACGCGACCCGCAGACCAAGGAGTTTCTGCTTTCAGGCGCGGGCCAGCAGCACGTGGAAGTCGCCGTCTCCAAGCTCAAGCGCCGATTCAACATCGAGGTCACACTCAAAGCGCCCAAGATCCCTTTCCGCGAAACCATTCGCGCCAAGGCCGAAGCGCAGGGCAAGCACAAGAAACAGACCGGCGGCCACGGACAGTACGGCGACTGCTGGATCAAGGTGGAACCGCTGGCTCGCGGCGCCGGCTTCGAGTTTGTGAACGACATCTTCGGTGGCGCGATCCCCAAGAACTACATCCCCGCCGTCGAAAAGGGCATCATCGAGGCGGCCTCGAAAGGGTATCTCGCGGGCTATCCCGTGGTGGACTTCAGAGTGATCCTCTTCGATGGCTCTTATCACGAGGTGGACTCCTCTGAAATCGCCTTTAAGCTCGCCGGCTCCAAGGGGTTCAAGAAGTGCATGGAACAGGCGAAGCCCTGCTTGCTCGAGCCGATTATGAATGTCGAAATCACCGTGCCCGAGAATAATGCCGGCGACATCATGGGCAACTTGAACGGGCGCCGCGGCCGCGTGCAGGGCATGGATCCCAAAGGCGGGTCAACCGTCATCAAGGCCCAGGTGCCGCTCGCCGAGATGCTCAGCTATGCCTCCGACCTCACGTCCATGACCCAGGGGCGCGGAACCTACTCAATGGAGTACTCGCACTACGACATCGTCCCGCAGCTAATCGCCGACAAGATTGTTGCTGCCGCCAAAGCTGCCGGCGTGGGCGAGGAGGGGGAGGAAGAGTAACCAAGGTTCAGGAACGTGTGAAGAAATTTACGACACTGCGTAGCTGTGGTAACTGGGGTGAAGCAGAGTGGAAGCATGAGCGAAAACACTCAGGTTATTCGTCCACGGCTGGTTGCTGTAAATCGTCGTCAGATGGTGATGCGGGCCATTGAAGTGGAGTTACTGATTGAAGAAGATCACAGCGCGCGCTCGATTTGGGAGTTGGTGGGGCGGCTGGATCTAAGTCGGTATTATGCCGAGATCGGCTCGGTGGAGGGGCGGGCGGGGCGAGAGCACACCGATCCGCAGGTATTGATCAGTCTATGGCTGTATGCCTATAGCCGTGGCATCAGTTCGGCACGCGAGGTGGCGCGCCGGTGCGAGTTTGAACCGGCCTTTCAGTGGCTGTGCGCGCTGGAGCCGATCAGTCATCGCACGCTGTCGGGTTTTCGATCCGGTCATCAAGCGGCGTTGAATGATCTGTTCGTGCAGGTGCTGGGGATGTTGAGTGCCGAGGGTCTGATCACCTTGGAGCGCGTGACGCTGGACGGCACGAAGATCAAGGCCAATGCCGGCGGCAACACGTTCCGCCGCCAGGAGAAGCTGGAAGCTCACCTGCAATTGGCGCGCGAGCAAGTGCGGCTGATGGAGGAACTATCGGCGGAAGAGGAGCAGATGGGCAAGCGGCAGAGGGCGGCGCGGCGGCGGGCCGCACGGCAACGGCAGAGCCGTTTGGAGGCGGCGGTGCGCGAGGTGGAGAGAATGCAGAGCGAGAAAAAGAGGATCGTGAGCGGTTTGTGGCGCGCGCTTCGAGCACCGATCCGGAAGCCCACGTGATGAGGAATGGCGAGGGCGGCACGGTTCCCAGCTACAACGTGCAACTGCTGACCGACACCGCGCACGGACTGATCGTGAATGTGGACGCCACGACCGAGGCCGTCGATCACCATCAACTCGCACCGGCTCTCGAGCGCTGCCAGCAGACCTTGGGACGCCACCCGCAGCAGGTGGTGGCCGATGGCGACTATACCAATCACGCTTCGGTGCAGGCCGCGGCGAACTACGGCGTGGACTTTTATGGGTCATGGCAAGCGAGTTGGAAGCCGGGCGAACGCGACGCCCAAGGCCGCAGCGCCGCGTTTCTGGCCAGCGCCTTCCCCTACGATGGTGAGCGGGATTGCTTCACTTGCCCGGCGGGAGAAACGTTGACTCACCAGGCGACGCAGAATCGCGAGCAGGGACTTCGCATCCACGTCTATCGCGCGCCCAAGGAAGCTTGCCAGAGGTGTGCCTTACGCAGCCAGTGCGCCCCGCCGAAAGCCCGCCCCGCCTGGGTGCGCTCGCTTGCGCGCAGCGAGGAACCCGCGGCGACCCTAGCCTTTAAGGCCAAGATGGCCACCGAAGCCGCGCAACAGATTTACGCGCAACGGTCGCGCGTCGCGGAGTTTCCCCACGCCTGGATTAAAGAACGATGCGGCCTGCGCCAGTTCCGCTGTCGAGGCCGCCTGAAAGCAACTCTGGAAGCCACTTGGGCGGCGCTGAGCTATAACCTAACCCGCTGGTTTGCCTTAAGGCGACGAGCAACCCTCACCCAAGCCGCGCTGGCTTCGGTTTAGGAGGGGAGAATGAAAAGATGGGAGCGAAGACAATGCAAACGCGAAGGATGAACACGCCGGTCAAAGGCATCATCTTCCGCTGGGAACTTAACACGCAAAAAATGTGACGTGTTATTCGACCATCATCTCGAATCCGTGCTTCTCCAAACACATTTCTTCACACGTTCCAGTCCCCATTTTTCCCCGAACGGCTGCTCACCCTTGCATTCCGATACGTATACGGATAGACTCCCCTCTCCTTGAGGTCTGCCTGTCGTTGTAGATGGGGCAGGTTTCACCACACACTCTTTCGGAGCCCGCGTCTCTCGTGAGCCTGAACTGCGAAGTACCCTGCAAGTTGTGGCCGTCGCGAAGCGAAGAGGTCGATAACGGCACTACCTAGCCGCGCGGGGCGAGTTGGAACTCGCCCCAGGAGGTTAATTTAGCATGTTTATGCCCACCGTTTATGCGGTCGCCCTCTGCATGATCGTTCTCAGCATGATTTGCTGGGGCAGTTGGGCGAATACTCAAAAGCTTTGCCAAGGCTGGCGGTTCGAGCTGTTCTATTGGGATTATGTTTGGGGCATTCTGCTGATCGCGCTGGTCCTGGGCTTTACGCTGGGGCGTACGGCCCCTGCCAGCCCGGATAGCTTCGTTCAAAACCTGCGCGCGGCAGATAGTGGTCATTTTCTGCTCGCCTTCCTTGGCGGCATCGTCTTCAACCTTGGCAACATCCTGATTGTGGCCGCTATCGCCATTGCGGGCATGGCGGTGGCCTTCCCGGTCGGCGTCGGGCTGGCCCTGGTGGTTGGCTCGGTCCTGAATTACATCATCACGCCAAAAGGCAATCCGTGGATGCTTTTTGGAGGTGTCTCATTGGTCTGCCTTGCCATTGCTCTGGACGCTCTGGCCTACCGAAGGCAGGCGAAGGATCAGACCGTGAGCATAAAAGGGATCGTACTCAGCGTGCTGGGTGGCGTGGTGATGGGGCTGTTCTATCCTTTCATCGCCAAGGCAATCAAAGGCGAGAGCCACCTCGGTCCATACACAGTGGCATTCGTGTTTGCTCTCGGAATACTGCTTTCTACCTTTCCAGTGAATTATATCCTCATGCGGAAGCCGGTTTCGGGGCCGCCGCTTTCGCTGCGCGATTATTTTCGCGGCGCCCGGACATGGCACTTCTGGGGCATCTTTGGCGGCATGTTCTGGGGGGTGGGCACGATCTCCAACTTCGTGGCTTCCTACGCCCGCATGGTCGGCCCGGCAGCTTCGTACGCGCTCGGCCAGGGCGCGACCATGGTAGCCGCCGTCTGGGGCGTATTCGTTTGGAAGGAATTCAAAGGCGCCGATGCAACCACCCAGCGGCTGCTGGCACTGATGTTTGCCTTTTTCATCATCGGCCTTGCGTGCGTGGCGCTGGCGCCCGTGGTCCGGTGGTGAGGCGAGAATGGGTTTCAGCACCCTGCCAGGAGAATTCATATGCAGAATCTAATCCGAGTACTGTTGGTTGGCTTCGCATTCGCCGTGACTTCCCTTCCCGCGCCGTCGCAGGTTCCGATCATCCTCGATACCGACATCGGCACCGATATCGACGACGCCTTTGCTCTGGCACTTATCATCAACAGCCCCGAGTTGGAACTGCTGGGCGTAACCACCGTGGCCGGCGATACTCAGGCGCGGGCACGCCTTGCGGCCAAACTGCTTTGGGAAGCAGGCGGACGCTGGCGCAAAGTTCCGGTCTATGCGGGTGAGCCCGGAAAGCCCCAGCCGATTGACCAGACGCGCTGGGCGAATGGCTTCACCAGTTCCGCCTCGCATACGAGTGGCGCGGTTGATTTCATGAAGACTGAAATCAACCGGCGGCCTGGAAAAGTCACGATCATCGCCATCGGGGAACTCACTAACGTGGCCGCTCTGCTGAAATCCGACCCTTCAATGGCGAGGAAGATCAAACGCATCGCCATGATGGGCGGGTCAGTTGCGCGCGGCTATGAACCGGATTCGAAGCCCGAGGCGGAATGGAACATCAAGTCGAACCCGGAAGCGGCGCAGACCGTGTTTTCATCCGGTGTGCCCCTGCTGATGGCCCCTCTCGACGTAACGGCCATGTTGCAACTCGATGCCGCCGGGCGCCACCGCGTCTTCACCCATCTCACGCCACTCACCAACGCCCTGACGATTCTCTACCACCTCTGGGGCAACGAGACTCCGACTTTGTTTGACCCCATGGCGGTGGCCATGCTCATCGACCCAGGCCTATGCGAGACTCAAAAGTTGGCGATCCGAGTTGACGCTCAGGGATTCACTCGAGTCGATCGAAGGCAAGCCTGCGAACGCCGAGGTGGGGATGCGCACTGACCCTAAGAAGTTCTTTGAGTTTTATCTGGACCGGGTGGCGCCCTAAGAACAGGTGTCAGGTTCCAGGTGTCGGGTTCCAGGCGTCCGATTTGTGATTGCTCATTGGTGATTGACAGGTGCTAGGTTTCGGGCGTCGGTGCCGAGCTAAGGTTAAAGGCTAAAGTGTGAAGTGTAAGGTATGAAGTATAAGACTCTGCCCACGGCATCGATTCGTCAAGGACACCTTCGATTTACCCTTTATACTCCAGACTTTTGCCTGACACCTGTCAATCACTAATCACAAATCACAAATTGAAACCCTGCCACCTGGAACCTGTCAATCGCAAATCACAAATCGCAGATCACAAATGAAAAACCTGGCGCCTACTTTTGTAGATAAGGCTGAAGCTTCGCTTCAATGCGGTCGTGGATCCAGTGCGGGTCCCACCATTCGACCGGATTAACGGGGATTCCATCCAGCAGCATGGTGAAGTGCAAATGGTCGCCGCCGGCCAGCCCGGTCTGGCCACTGTGCGCGATGACTTGTCCGTGTTTTACCTCTTCGCCTTCCTTCACATCAAACGAGCTCAAATGGGCATAAAGGCTTTGCAGGCCGCAGCCGTGGTCGATGATCACAACATTGCCGTAAATGCCGAGAAAGCCCACGTAAATCACGCTCCCATCGTTCGCGGCCAACACCGGCGTGTGCTGGACAACCGCCAGATCAAACCCCAGGTGCGTCTGGTGGTCGACTACCTGGCCGTTGTACAGGTAGGTCCGGTAGTCAGCAAACGACGCCTCCACTTTGGAATTCCCGAGTTGCACGAAGGGTTGAGTCCAGGTGAGATGCGAGGCGGTTTTCTGGGAGAAGGCCACCAACTGCTGGGCATCTATGCGGCGAAGTGTGCCGTTGACCAGCAGGAAATTCTTCAAAAGGCTGCCCTGATCCTGCAATTCCGGCGTCTGGCTCATTATCGGAGGAACCACACGTTGCATGAAGTCGTCAGTGAGGTTAATAGTGTCGGACTTAAACTTCTTGGGGAAAACTTTGTAATTGAAATTGACCAGTGTCTGGTTGCCGGCGTCGTCGCGCGCCACCACGCGGGCCGGCGTTGTTGGGTCAACGTCGTAAGGAAATGCAAAGATGCACATCCGTGTTGTGGGATCGGAATTCTTCACGGGCCAACTCGGAAAGAAGTAATTGCCCACTTGGACGCCGGATTCAACCGTCCCCTGGGAAACCTTGAAAAGCGCCATATCGCAGCCACCCTGATTGATGTAATGCTGCGCGGTCAGAACTTCAGCGGTAGGCGGAACAAAACGGACGGGCAAGTCCTTGATGAGCTGACTTCGGCCGCCTCGGAAGAATCGGCCCCAAGAATTGTTCCTCGCCGTAACGATTAGCGTTGCGGAACCTTCCTTCAGGTCGGGTATCTCTTTGCGCCCCACGCTCGCCTTGAATGTGGCGCTGTTCTCGACACGGCGCGACCAGAACTTCCACCACTTTGGCATGCGAACAGCCCATCCGCTGCTCTCCACCGGAACTTGAAACGTTCGGTCTCCCTGCCGAACTTCCACCTCAACCGATTTGATGCGATAGTGCAGATCCTGAACTTTGAGTTCTACGGGCGTGCTCACCCCGATTCCCCTTATCTCCCGCTGCGTATTGATAGAAGGCGCTTCACGGTTCGTGACCTTCAGCGCCAATCCAGTGATCGTCAGCAATAGAACGATGGTCAAGAACACAACCACCTTCCCCACGCCCGCTTCGTGATTCCGAATTAATTTCTGCAACTCTTGGCCTCCTCTTGACGGCCGTTTCCCGGCCGCCAGCCACGCTCCGACAAATAGGACGTTCAACAAGGCATTAAACTTGCCGTTCCGAGCGCAGCGAATGTCATTCTAAACCAAGTGAAGGATCTGTGCGCCTGAAAGCGTGCTTGGCCGAAGAGGTGACTATCATCTGGCATCATGACTTCTAGCTCCGGACGTTCGCTCGGAATGACGCCGTTCACGGTTGCCGGAACGCCTTTAGTGGTGATTGGGCGCAACGAATGAAAGGCCTTGAAGAGTCCCTCGAATTTTGGTCAAATAAGTAATACATTGGGCTAATTCAACTCACGTTCACGAAGGAGGATCGATCGTGGTGACACTCAGCGATGCGCGAAGGGTTATTGCGGCCGCCGAGAGGAAAGCGGCGGAAATCGGACAACCGATGAACATCGCCGTGGCTGACGAGGGAGGGAATCTCGTGGCTCACGTGCGGATGGACGGTGCGTGGATCGGGAGCATCGATATTTCCATCAAGAAGGCGTACACCTCACGGGCCTTCGATATTTCGACCAAGGATCTGGCCGCGCACAGCCAGTCTGGTAACCAGTTCTTCGGCATCCACGCCTCCAACAATGGGAAGATCATGATTTTCGCCGGAGGCGTACCTTTGAAGCATGACGGAAAGGTGGTTGGGGCCATCGGAGTTAGCGGAGGTTCCGGGGACCAGGACCATGCCGTGGCGGAGGCGGGGGCGGCGGCGTTCTGAATCTGGAGAAGGCGAACCTCAGCAGGATAGGCAAAACCGCACTGCACAGGAGATAGGGTGCGGTCAGATCGACAGCCAGCGAGAGATTCCAAAACGCCTCGTCGTAGTCCGCCAGGGGCCGGGGACAAGAGCTGCTTCCGACTCCGGCGTTGTTTACCAGGATGTCAATCGTTCCGACGTCTTCCTGAACCCGCCGTACGATCCCCCTCGCAGCGGCGAGACGCGCGAGGTCGGCGGGAATGACCGGCATTTCGTAAGGGATGCTGTGAAGCGCTGCTATACTTGGTCGGAGACCCTTGCCGAGGGGTATACTAAAGATCGGGGACAGGTGGGCAAGACTGGGTC
>CAVXWN010000020.1:0-56362 GCA_963765485.1 uncultured Acidobacteriota bacterium
CCGCGCGCACTGACAATAGTTCATGCACCGGCACATTTTACCCTGACCGCCAACCAGGCTCGGAGCGCCGCGGTGGTCGTTTTCCACAACGGCAGGCACCGCTCCTTTCGGCCCTTGCCATGCACCAACACGTTGGCCTGGGGCTGAAAGTTCGAGATCATCGAGGCGGAGTCCGATTAGTTCGGAGACGCGCAATGCGCCTGCATGGCGCAGGTGCAGCATGGCGCGGTCACGGATGCCCTTCCACCCGGTTGGGTCGGGCGCGTCCAGGATGGCCTGCATTTCCTCAGCCGTCAGGTGCCTGACCAGACGTGACTCGGCTTTCTTGGCGGGAATCGCCAGGATACGCCGAATATGCTCCATCGCCGACGGGACGCGATATTCCATAAAGTGCATGAAGGACTTGATCGCGGCCAGTCGGACGTTTCGGGAGCTGGGCCGATTGCCACGTGTGGTTTCCAAATCATTCAGGAAGTTGACCACCCGCGGCGCATCGATTTGCTCCAGAGCCAACCGGGATGGCGCGACTTTGAGCTGCTTGCTGGCGAAGGTTAAGAGCAGTTGGAACGCATACGCATACGAGTCGCGCGTATTCTCGCTTGCGCGACGTTCAATGGGCAGACGTTGCTCGAAGAAGGCGGTGATGTGCGGGGCGATCGGTGTCATGGTTGCCCTCCCATGACAAAGTGTTCGGCACGCTCAGCAATGTCCCTCATCAGATCTGGCACGGCTTCCAGATACCAATACGTGTTGGCCGCCGTGCTGTGGCCAAGGTAGGTCGATCAACGCCAACGTGTGTTGGGTGATGGCATCGCGGCCATCGGGGCAGGTCTGCAAGGCTCTGACCGCGAAGGAGTGCCGCAAGGATGCCGGCGTGGGTAGAGTTACCCGGGGCCGGTGTGGCAGCCCGACTCGCTTTCACAGCTGTGCGGAATGCCTTTTCCACATCGGCCAGCCGGAGTGGCTTTCTTCGCAACGACACGAACACGTGCTCGTCGAAGGGGGCATAGGGTCGGCGCTGCTGGAGGTACCGCTGCGAGTCCAGCCTGTGCGGTCTCGTGCAAAGGCACATTAGGCTCTTGCGGAATTTGGTGCATCGAATCACCAAGCCATCTGGCGTGATGTCGTCAAATCGCAGCCGGATGGCTTCGGACACACGCAGTCCTGTGCAGGCCAGCGCGGAGAACAGCGTGTTGTAGGTCGCTCGACCAGAGAGTTCGATATCCCGACCGTGAGGCGGCGTCGACGAGTTGCCGGATGTGCTCTGCGGTCAGAATGTACGGGGTTGGCCGTGGCGGCCTCTCCGCACCGAAAATCGCTGGCGGCACCTTATGGCGTTCGTCCTCGGCGCGGAGATATTGGGCGAATCGGATGACGGTCCCGAGCCGACGAGCTCGCTGCGAAATCGATCGTGCCAGTCCCGCCCACTCAATGGCGATATCGGACGAGACGTAGTGTTGCCTTCTCGCCTCCGAGAACGTAGCAAAGCTTTTCAACTGAAAACTTTCGCGCCTCAACGCGAAACCGGCTGCCCGGCGTGTGGCCAGATAGGTCTCGACAGCTTGAGCTAGCATGGCTGCACCTCCGGCCAGGGTTGCGCGATCTGTCGCAAAGCCGCGATATCAACTTTGGCGTAGATCTGCGTGGTTTCGACGGAGCGGTGGCGCAGGATGGCTGCGATGTCCTGCAGTGACGCGCCTTGCCGCAGCATGGACGTCGCGACCGAATGTCGCAGCAAATGAGCGGCGCCTCGGCTTGGGCGTGCCACGCCGGCGCGTCGCAGCGCCCGGTCGACGATATCCGAGACGGCACAATGAGAGCCAAAAGCGCGAAAAGGTGCGCGGCAGCGGACAAAAAGCATATCGGCATTGATCCGAGGCCGGCTCTCCTGTAGGTACGCGACGATCGCCTGACCCACTTCTTGAGTCAGGGGCAATCGCGTGTGACGGCGGCCCTTACCACAAACGTGAATCCATGCGCCCTTCCAGTCGATGTCACTCAGGCGAAAATTCACGATATCGCCTGCCCGAAGACCCAGACGGGCCAGCAGCAGCAAAATCGCCCGATCTCGCCGACCAACGGGTGAGGCCCGATCGCACGATGCGATGAGGCGTTCCACCTCTTCTGGTTGGAGGTATCGTGGCAGAGCGGTCAGACGCCAATGAGCCAGGGTGGGGATGGCCGCTTCCAATCCGACCGCGCAGTGGCCTTCGGCGATCAGGAATCGCACGAACATGCGAAGCGCCGTGGTGCATGTTTTGGCTGCTGCCCACCCTGAGGCGCGACTTTTCTCCAGAACGAACGCTCGCAACCTGCGCGCATCGAACCGGCTGGGTTCCTCTCCAAGCTCCCGGAGCAACTTACGAATGTGAATGCTGTAGTTGTAGAGGGTCGCATGGCAAGCACCCCTCTCCTGGTGCATCCACTGGCAGAATGCTGACAGGAGAACCGGATCGTGATCGGGAGGCTTGACCGCGCACTGGGCGATGAGCCGGGTATCTCGCAGGTATGTCAAGAACACGCGCCCACCATGAACGACGTCTGCCGGCGCCGCGTGGCCGTAGCGGGGGCATCGGCATCGACCCAGGTGGTGCTCAAATCGCGTGAGAGATTGCTCGTTCAACTCGCGCACCGGCATGCCGTGCCGATGGGTCCAATAGATGAAGTGTTCTGCCGCTCTGAGGTGTCTGCGAGCGGTAATCGTGGCGTAGCCCATCTCAGACAAAGCTTGGGCAAAGCCTTCAAACAGAGCGCCAGCAGGATCGTCACGAAGTGCGTGAATCCGCACACGTGACTCGAAAAATTTTGACAGCATGACGTCCTCCTTCGATGGGTTTTTTTCGAACAGAGAGAGACGTCACGATTATGCGGTGTACGGTCGTCTACAAGATCGTCGGGTCTCTCAGGCAGGAATTGGGGATCGACGGTTGCTGAGCCGCTCAGCTCCGCATAACAATACACTCTGCATTACGCCGCTTACGCACTGCAGTGCGTAAACGCCGGGTGGTGGCCAAGGTGGAGTTCCACTTCGGAGAACTGTTCCCCCGCGTGGGATTCATCGTGACCAACCTGGAGACGGACAGCCGGGGGGTGGTGAGGTTTTACAACAAGCGAGGCACCGCCGAGCAGTGGATCAAGGAGGGGAAGCAGGCCGTGAAGATGACGCGGCTGAGCTGCCATCGCTTTCGATCGAACGAGGTGCGGCTGTGGTTGAGTGTAATCGCTTACAACCTGGGGAACCTGTGGCGGTGGCTGGTGTTGCCCCGAAGGATTGACGGTTGGTCGTTGACCAGCTTGCAGCAGAGGCTGGTGAAGACGGGCGGTCGCCTGGTGAAACATGCCCGATACTACTGGCTGATGCTGGCCGAGAGCCATCTCACGCGGCGGTTGTTCGTGAGCATGGTCCGGCGCATCGATGCGCTGGCGGTGGCGACCGGATAGGGCCGGCGGCTGGCAAACAAACTGGTCGAAAGAAGGAGGGGGGACGTGGGGTTGTCTGAGAATTTGTCTCAAAATAAGCCAGTTCCTAGTTTTCTTGTACCTGTAAGGGGCAGGACTGGCCCCTCCGTGGGCTGAGGGAGTCGCTCGGAATTGAAAAGGATGAAAAATAGCTCTAACGGAGGCGGTTGGGGGTATACTGATTCGGGCCTTGATTCCAAAATGGAAATTCTGGCTGACAATTGAATTCGGCGATGGGCGGGCGTGTGTTATCGGTCAGTCCGGAAGTCGATTATAGAAATTCCAGTTACTACACAGGAGGTCGAAAATGGTAAGCATTCCTAAGCATGTGCAGGACTTTTTCCCAGGCAAGATGGGTTGGGTAGCCACCGCTACAAAAGAGGGACTGCCCAACGTCACTCCCAAAGGATCAGTCCGAGTATTGGACGATCAGCACGTAATTTTCGCCGATCTCTTTTCTCTAAAGACCCGGCAGAACCTGGAGCAGAATCCTCGTGTGGCGGTGACAGTAATCGACGCGGCAACTCACAAGGGTTACCAGATCAAGGGGACGGCAGAACTGGTCTCGTCGGGTCCCCTTTACGACCAGATGGCAGAGCAAATGAAGCAATTAGCCCCGACCTTGCCCCCGCCGACGTATGTCGTCAAGATCGCGGTGGATTCTGTTTACGACCAATCCGTAGGACCCGACGCCGGCAAACAAATTGCCTAGGCGAAGAACATTTTCAGCAGGGTAGCTGAGACGCACGCGAGTTCTGCGTTCGTCTGCGGCCCTTTCCTCATCTCGCAGTTATAGAATGTGAAGGCGCGATGGATCAACAACCGTGGAGGAGGGAGGACCTCTGCGCCCGCGCGTGACGCTGCTGCGCTGCACTGCAAGACGCTTCGCGCCCTGCCGGTGATTCTCGGCAACTGCGTGATCATCGGCGGGATTGTGCTAATACATCAAATCATTTCCTGGTTCTAGGCTGAGTGCCGGACGATGGTGCGGGGCTGTTGTGGGAGCGATCCTCAGATTTGTCGTGGACGGACAAAAGGTTCTCGACGATGCGCCCGATACCTACACCTTCCAGCCGCTCGCCGCACAGGGTAGTCGCTTGCGTTGATGCTAGGTTGGAACTTGCCGGTTCTGAAGTGTGGGAAAGTTCCACGTCTACGCCCGCAGGCGTGTTAGTGTGCCCGAAACCAAGTTTTCCATATTAAGTAACGCCACATCCACTTTAGCGTAGTACGCAGTCATGTCCAGGCTGCGATGGCGCAGGACCAATCCGATCTGTTGGAGGGGAACGCCGTGCCGCAGCATCTCGGTGGCCGCGGTATGGCGAAGGAGGTGAGCACCTTTCGCCGGTGCTTTGATACCAGCACGTCGCAGAGCCCTCTTCACCACGTTCGACACACCATCGGCAGAGAGGAGCGGCTTAAAAGGGGCAATGTGCCTTTAGGAGCATGTTGCGGAGTCTTGCGACGATGCAGTTGCCGATGGGGTAGCCGAAGTTTGGGTTTCAAACACAAGCTGTGAATCTTATCTTGCGCCTATTTCGTTGGACGATTTGGGTCACTGAGATTTCGGCTCCCCATTTTATCGAGGAAAATGAAACAAGGTGTGAAGGAAATCTTGTAACTGTTTGGGGTTGCAAGGTCCGGAATTAACCTCGCCGAAAATGGGATGGAAAAGGAGAGTGGCTGCAAATCGTGAAGACAGGAACCCCGAGAGGTAGGGGCCGGGCCAAAAATTAGGAACGGATTATAGTCAACACTTTCGGCACATGTTCTCAGGGCAAAGCACTGTGCCCCCCTCTTACTCTCGGACAGGACTCTTGGCTAGGTTCAGGTACGAGAATGCTTTGCCGATTACATCTCCAGGTGCCAGCGAACGATGGTGTCCGAGTCGCCGACCAACCGGGAGTTGGGCGGTTCTTAAAGGCTGCGGCGTCGCGGCGAGTCGCTCGTGGCAACCTCATGTACCTCTTTTCACGCGTGGGGGAGACACTTCCGCTGCAAGGCCGTCCACGTGAGTTGTTTGGCGGATACTCAAAAAATGCACGTTCGGTGGCTCTTGCGGTGAGCCATTATAGCCAGGCTGGCCATTCGACGGCACCAGTGTACCCCACCAGTGACAAAACTTCGGCATATGTGAAAACTTGCCGTCTTCTGATCTTTACTGGGGGTCGGCGAAAATGCCGTTCGTATACTTCGGCCCGGAGCAATTCACTCAGGAAGGGTTTGGCCTGAAAGTCTGGTTCGGAGTGTTCTATCCGGTCGGCTAAAACAGCCTTACACAGGATTATCCTGTGGAATTCCAATAGGGGAAGCGATAATCCCGAAATTCGTGCGACATCCTCTGAACTTGGGATCCTTTGGGTGTCCCCGCTAACAGGGGCCAGCGGATCCTCTGTCGAGAATGCAATGGAGGCTCGAATCGCAGACAAGTAGGCATCACCGGATAAGACTCGGCGGTCCAATTCCTGAGAGGCCAGTGTACCGAGGGTGCGTGCGACCAGCGCAGCGTCCTCCCTCGATACCGTGAAGTCGGCGACCCTTACCACATCGGGTAGCGCCCTTTTAATGTTCGCGGCAACGGCGAACGACCACTCGAGTCTACGTGCACCCAACCATTCGCTTATGACTGCCTCAAGTTGCGGGCCTAGCCGCGCGACTGTTCCTAGCCACATTTCAGTAAATTCAGGGGCCTCTCTTTTCATCTGCTTTGCGCAAGACAAAAACGCGGGCCGGATCAACGACAGGTCACCTGTTTCCCTCGCCAGGGACAGGCGGTAGAACGGCTCGATAGAAAACGCCGCTGAAGATCGGAGAAGGCGCGAGTAAAATTCCCCCTCTTTGCCAGTCTCGTACATCAAAACTTCCGTTTCTTTGATTGCGAAAAGTCCGTGCTTCAGGGGATCGAATCCTCGCAACATACTAGCCGTGCGCGAACTGTGCTGGGCAAACTTTGCATTCGCATCCACCGGTTGGAATTCCGCGCCCGCCTCCGCTGCGTAAACTGCTACGAGCTTACCTTGAAGTGAGCCGACCGGAACAGCGAGCGAGGGGTACTCGCCCAGGGGACAATCGTGACCCCGTAGCACAAAATCCAGGCTTTTCAAGCTGATGTCGCCGGTCATTCTAGATACCTCTCAACAACTTGGTCTCGCGCTGCCCGTTGAAGCTCCCCTGCAATTTCATCTGGATTGAAGTTCCTCGAAAATCGGTATGGGTATATCTGGGGTACAGTTCTTGTGAGTTCCCTAATTGCCTTCATCGTCCTTGCTAAACGGTGATGCGGAAGGCCAATCCAGATGAGTTCGTTGGCGATCGAAACCGGAGCGTCGGACAGCAGTTCAATTGAACGCTGCCGATGATCGATTCCGCAGGGCACAGTGCAGGTTCCGGATAGGTCCTGGTCCAAGAAAGTGTGCAATAGGCTAAGCGTGGCGGGCCACGAAGGGTTGCCTCTCGCTGGCCGACCCCCGACATACCTTGAATTCGTTCGGTACAAGTGGTGCACCAATAATCTTGCTGCCGTACTAAGCTTGCCAGTGCAGATTGAGAATCGCTTCTCAAACGGCTCCATGGCCGTATACCACTTACCGCCGTAAAGCTTACGTGCCATTGCTCCTGAGTCGAAGGGAAACAACCTGCAGCATGCGTCCATCACCTCAGGCGTGAAAACCATTGCTACCGGTAGCTCAGTGACGTTCTCGGACTGCTCCTTGGGAGCCCTATAAAACACTCCGCCGTACGAAAAGTAGAGCAATTTCTGGCCGAAGACCTTGCAATGGCGAGGGAGCAAGTATTTCGCATCCAGAATGCCCCTTAGGTAGCGAGCAGCTGTCAGGTGCGCTAATGGCAGTTCCTGAGGTAGCGATGTCGCTGGGAGCGCGGCACCAAGAGCGATTTCAAGTTCTGATGGTGGCATATGCCATACCTTGAACAGTTGTTAACGAAGCAGCGGGTAGCGCAGTGCGGCTCCGCCGCGCTGCGCTACCCGCAACCTGACAAATGGCTATTGGGCACACGCACTTAACCGGGACCGCTGTCATACCCAACCGAGACACCTTGCTGCGCCAACTCTTCCTCCGGCGGCGTCCTGGAGGGCGTTTCCCCACCAGGATAATAGTGCTCGACGATGGAACGTACTGGGCCTCTTATCGCAGCGATTTTTCTGGAACGGTCTCGTGGGGTGGAATTTAGGTCCTCAAGAGTCTGGAGCAATTCCTCGCATTCGTCGTTGCCGAGACGACGGAACTGTTGCCGCCAATCTGTTGCGCCGTTGTCGGCGTAATGGTCGCGGTAGATGATGTAGCGGTCTGGCATCGAGAGGATCTCAAGAAACTCCTCGAAAGTTTCGCCGAATGCATGCCGGATGAACCCGGGATTTGGACTTACGAGCCCGCGAGTCGCGAGCAGTACGCACTGGATTCCACGTAGGTAACGCCATTTCCATCCCGCCGCGACATGGCGGCGGCTCACGTCGTCCATCGGAGTAAATCTCATCGGGAATCCCGTGATGCGCACGCCGAGTTCCATGTTTAAGCGTGCATTCACCCAAAGCCGTTCGTACAGGTCGCGCGGCGTATCGGCGAAGTTGAATAGCATATAGTTGGTGAACTCATTGAATCCCTCTGCGACCAGAATGCGAATCGCTTTCTCGTAGGCCGAGCGAATTCCGATAAAATCAAACGCGAGGCGGATCGGAGAAACACACGTCGT
This sequence comes from uncultured Acidobacteriota bacterium, assembly GCA_963765485.1. Lineage (GTDB taxonomy): Bacteria > Acidobacteriota > Terriglobia > UBA7540 > UBA7540 > CAVROP01. The sequence goes on from CAVXWN010000020.1 coordinate 8,170, forward strand.
TCTCAGCAACTTCCCAAGTTCTGGTCGAGCGCTGATTAGGCGGGCATCCAATCCTTGGTTGAAGTCCACAGTTCTCTGGCGGCCTTTGCGCTTTGCACCAGCTTGGAATCCGAGATCTCGTATGTCTTCAAAGATCTGGTCAATTCTGTCGATTCCGAGGATATTGTTATCCATCACGACCAAATGCTGCCTTTCACCGTGTTGCCTTATCGCATTGGTGACCTGGTCCCGCAGAGGACGCATTGCGCCAAACTCTTTTTCCAGTCTGGGCACTGCGCAAAAATGACATGTGCGAATGCAGCCCTTCGTAGTTCGCACGAAGTACGCGTCCCGAGGGTAATATTCATGTTCCACACGCTTAAGGATGCTGTAGTCGGGGACGAGGTGGGCGATTGCTGGAGTGCCCGGGCCTAAGCGTCCCGGTTTATCAAGTGGGCCTTCAATCACTGTGCAACCCGAGCCTCGCCGCCGGATATAGTCCGGCAATAGCGTGACGGCCACACCACCAACAAAGATATCGTGCGGACAGTTGACGCTCTGGCGGTAGAAATCAATCGCATCGCCTGTGCGCGGCAGTTCCCAAGTGAACAACGAGGCAACATAAACGCGGTCCCAATGTCGCGCCCGTGCCCACTGGTTCTCACCGCGGACAAAGGCAACTCGGTCTCCGCGGCTCCTATGATACGTTGAGAGACGCATGAGCCCGAGCGGTGGAAATTTTGACCGGTAGTCGGGCTCAACAAGAAGGATGTTCATCGGTGGTTGACGGGCGCTGCGGAGTCGTTCACTCTATCGGCCGCGCTTGGTTCGGATCCTTTCATTCACATTTACCACTGGAATTGAAAATGAGTTACGCTGCCGTGTTTCAATGATGCTGTCCATAGCCGTGATCACTTGGTGCAGGGATTGCGAGAGCGGCGGATAAACATACTCGAAGGAAAAGACAAGGCTAAGTATCGTGGTCTTGCGCGAGCCGAACGGGCGGTACACGGCCTTGCCCATGCAGGAGGCGTCGAAACACTTTTCTCCCGCGATTCTAATTACCGCACACGGCAGGACGTCGGCCAAGACGGCAACATACTGCCGCGAGAGATTTCGGGTCAGAATGAACAGAGGTTCTGTTCGGCAGAGCCTCGTGGCAAGATCGAATGCCACTTTCTGAACGAAGGTCCTCCCCATTTCGCTGTCTACGTCGTCCGCAGCGGCAACCGCTAGAAATAGGAGAAACGATGCCGCAGACTCCCGTTGTATCGCAACAACATTTTCGAGCGTTTCAACCTTAATCGGTGTCCAGCGTGTTTGCCGCATGTTGAAGGCCCCTTCCGTGTAGTCCAGGTTAATCACATGGAAGGGGAACCGACGCCTCTCGTCCTTTGCCTTAACCAGATCTGACGCCTCACCCTCTTTAATGTCCAGCGTTGGACCATATTTGTCCCTTAGGGACCCTGCAACCGATGGAAATTTTTCCCAGACGTGCACCCTTTCGAGTTGGATTATCCTACGCCTCAGGCAGAAGAGTTCGATGTCGTGTCCCTCCGGGCCCGCGAACGTCAGATATTTTAGATCCCCAGTTACTCGCTCCTTAAACGCCCGCAGATGTGGAAGCCAAAGCCGCTCCCGGACCCACTTCTTCTCTGGCGAGTTGAAAGGTTCCCGTGCCATTGCACCTTTGAATTATCTTTTTCTTCTCGCCTCAAGTAAATCCCCGGCTATTTTGAATATCTCCTCCATCATCCGGCTAACATCTCCCGAGGACCTCTCTTTACCTATTCCGATCGCGATCAGAAAGGCTTCCACTATTTCCTTCTCGCCGGGCTTGAGTCTCCTGAATATTGGGTGGGCATTATTGATAAGCACCTTCCCAAGACGACTGTCAATCGTGAAAGGGGGTTTATTCCCGAGGTCTTCGAGCTGTAAGGTTAGAGGCTTCCTGCGATAGACATTCGTCAGGTATTGCGAGACCTTCACCTCCATTTTATCCCTGAAGGTCTCGGCCTTCCTTTCCTGCTCCAAGCCGGCTCGCTTGCGGGAACGTGTCGTAGCTCCCCCAAAAGCGTCGCGCAGCCGTTGATGGATGAGGACTCGAAATTTTCGAAAATTCCTGTCGGTCTCCCGGAAGCGGTCTCGGTCAATAAGTATGGCTTGGTCCAAGCCCCTATACACGAATATCTCGCCGGTCGTCATCGCGAGTCGTGGCCCCATTCCCTTTTGATAGTTCATCCAGGTCAGGTCGTACGGGCCGATTGCCACATTGTTGACCCGAATGAGTCCCCCCTGAATGTTCGTTGGCATTATCACAGTCGCCTGGCTAAAGATATAGCCCTCAAATTCGAGGTCGGCATCCTTATGAGCCACCTCATAAATTTCATAGTCCAGGCCACGTTTATACTTGCGCGTGTGTTTTATATCCGGGGACGGCAGGAGCACCGGCTTGAAGAGCTTGTCTCCGTTTACGTAAACGCTGAAATGCGCACCGGCTAGTTCAGCCTTTATCTTGTTTACTGCTTTGACATCCTGCTCCTTAAACGGTCCGTCCTTGGCGTATTCCACCGGCGACACAATTGCTAGGTCCCACTTGAGCTGCTCGGTGCCGCTCAAGTCCTCGACGGTGTGGATATATTGGTTTAGCGTGACCCCCTTGCGGCTTAGGAATTCACGCATGTCCGAGGTAAGGTCACTCAAGGTAATGAACGTGTAATGCGAGTCTTTCTTTTCGTCAGCCCACTTGTGGAGTTCGTACCGGTAGTGCGATTCAAGGTCTTCTTCCTGCTTTGCGACTTCAAGGATGCGCTGAATATCCAGGACGGCCTCGACTCTTTCGGAGCTCCCCTTCTTGGTCGTAAGCACTCGTACCTCTTTGCAAATGGGGATAACTGACAGTGCCCCGATGCCTTTGTGGCCGATAAGTCTGCGCTCGCCTCTCGTATGGTGGCCTGAAGAGCCGGTTCCACCAATCCGAAGAAAACGTTCGCGGATATCATCCTCCGACATGCCAACTCCGTCGTCGAGGACTGTGATTGCACTGAGGTCATCTGCGATTTTTATCTGGACGTCCGTAGCCAGCGCGTCCCATGCATTACTGAGGAGTTCTTTCAGAGCGCGGGTGTAACTTACGTAAGTACCGCGACCCAGTTCGTCGAGAATCCGAAGCGCGGGGGTGCGAGGCTTTTCCGTGGTCGTTATGGGCTGCGTCGTGGGGTCTGCGCTCATGGTCGAAGTCCCTCTTAATTACCAATACTGGCATTTCGCGGCAGGCAATCAGATGCCAGAGTACTACATTCCCGGGCCCCTTTCTACTGGATTAGTCGCGGGTGGGCATACACTGACTCCCATAATATATGCGACCCAAGCAATGACGCAGCTCGAAGTGAACGACGGGCTTTCAACGAAGCAGGGGCACGGCGCCAGCACGTGCCGCCTTATCGGAAGCTGGGCGGACGCGTATAGGCAACTTGAAAAACCAATTGGTCCCCGCTGGCCGCTCCCGTTTATTGGCGATTCCGCAGTCATTTAAACATTCTGGTCGGTTGACGAGCAACACGGAAGTCATCCGTTTGGACGAGACGGCCTGACTGTACCGTCGGCTGTGTCGGACAAATTCAAGTCACGGGCACGCGTTCGTCACAGGCTCTTCCGATGGACTCGACCGAATGGCCGCTTAACTCCTGGTCGAACAGGGGCAGCGGGTTGTTCTGCACGCTCGTAACGAGCGGCGGGGACAGGAAGCGAGGTCCGCCGTGCCTGTGGCGGAGGCAGTCTTCATCGGTGATCTAGTGAGTATCGGGCAGACTTGTAGCGTGGCGGACCAAGCGAGTCAGGTTCGCTCATTTCAGGGTGGCGCATCTCGACTCATTTTTCAGCAAACTTTCGTCTTTAGGACCAAAAGTGACAGCTTTTCTTGGTGAGGGGTCTCAACCGGGCAAGGACGGCGGCCGCCACGAGGATGCCAACCGCCAGTCCGGCAATTCGCAGTAATCTCCGCCTTCGATGGTCCTTGCGGAACTCACGGAATTCGCGAGTACAGGGGGAGCAAGAAGCGAAATGATTGATCCAAGGTGCGGCTTCCTCGATCGTAATCTTGCCGGAAGCTATCGCTTTCAGGATGTCAGAGCCTGGACAATTCCGCCGCTCAGGGTTTGGGTTGTCCTCAAGAAACGTCTGCCTGAGCAGCTCTCGAAGTTCTTTTTCTTCACGCCTGGATAACACGGCGACTGTCCATCCTTTGCGCAAGGCCTTCGGTCACCTTGCCCCGGACTCGTTGCACGGCCTTTTCAAAATCCGCCAAAATGAGAGGAGGGAGTTCGGTGGCTTCCGGCGCCCCCTGGAAAGTCACGTCATTCCCGCGCAAGCGGGAATCCACTGGACATGGGTCCCCGCTTCCGCGGGGACGACGACGTTTGTGACTTTCATGTCCATGGGTGAGCCGCAGGCCTAGGTCCACTCGGCTGAACGCAAAGCGGCGAGCTGCGTTCGAGATGGCCTCGAGGTCAGCCGGGGAGAGGTCGCGTAACCGGTCGGCCAGCGCGGGGATTCCGGCATCTGCACCAAGGGCCACGCCGTCCAGGTATTTTGAGAGCAAACGCTCACGACTCTTGGGACCAGGCAAGCCGATCTCAATCTTTTCCGAAAACCGTCCACCGCGAAGCACACGTGGGTCGATGTGGTCCGGATGGTTGGTCGTGCCCGCCGGAAGTCGAGGAGTCGAGAGTCGAGACCTCCGCGCTTCGGCCGCGTGGCACATGGTGAGTACTTTCGGCATTCGACTCCTTGACTCCTCGACTCTCGTGAAGGACTGTTCTCTTTGGCCCGAGCGAAGATTTCCGCCACCCGTTTCACCGAATCGCCCATTTTCCCGCCGAGCACGTCTGCCGCAGTCAGTGGGTAAAAGCTCCGCCGAGTCTGGGTGGCAATGAGCCGGGCGATCATGGTTCTGCCGGTCCCCGCCGGGCCGAGCAGCAGCAGTAGGCCGGTAGGCAGGGGCAAGCGCATTCTTCGCGCTGTCTCAGGGTCATCGAGAAGCCGGACTAACGTGCGAAGATCTCGTTCTACGTCTTCTTCGCCAACAAGGTCTTCCCAGTTGACCGGGTGGACTAAGGGCCGGTCTTTCCCACCCCACCCGCTGAGCGCTTGGCGCAGGTCAGCTTCTACGATCTTGCTTCCCCTCGCCGCCGCCAGAAACGCGGCGCGATCAACCAACGCCTTCAACCTCGCCAGCCGATGCCCGGACCATGAAGTTGCGATGCAGTCTGCATACGTAGGGAAGGTCAGTCAAGGCCCTCGAGGTCAGAAGACCGACCTCGCAGAGTGTTTGTTGGTGCACCGCTCCTCGCGGCCACATACTCGGCACAAAGGACCGAGGGGATTCCATGCGCGCCTCCGAGCCCATTTGTCGGGCCCCGCCTGCGCCCCTGAGGTGCATCGCCGGCTGCCGACAGCGAATGAATTCGCGAGCGCGAGACGTGAAGAACCTCCCTGTTGAGCGACGCGGAGGTCTGAGTCACAGGCCCCACAGCTACTCCAGCCGGTCCCGCCAAGCCCGCCAGGCAAGAGTGCACGTGGCACAGGTGGACTATCCGTGCCCGTGGGCGCGGTAGACGTCATGCCATCCCCCCGTCGGTATTAATGCGCCGATAACGGCGCTAGCCAGACCACCTACAGGCGTAAGGATGATTCCCCAGTGGGGATTCGGGGGGTAACCGCACTGGAAGAGGGGGCCTTCGGTATAGTTTACGTGGCTCCATATGACGTGATTGGCCGCTAGCCCAATCCCGAGGCCAGCGCCTGCTCCTACGGCCGCGCCAGTCAGCGCGTTTCGCATCCCGTGGTGTTGCCCTACCTTCTGGGAAAGGCGAAGTATCTCTTTGCGGGCCAGCGTCTGCTCACCCCCTGCTTGCCGGAGCGTAATTCCGCCATCGCTCAACGAGTAGTACGACCGTAATGACAAGGAGGTTGCACAAGACTCGGCCGGTTGTCCACCTGTCCGCCGAGTCGCGCGGCCGGCTGGGGGGTCGGACAGGGACTCCCTCGTCGGCCAGCCAGTAGACAGCTCTCTTCGGTGAATTCAGAATCGACCTCGGGTCGCCAGCGAGGTCAGGCGGATCGCTACAGACTAGACGGGAAGGGAATCCGACGGCAGAGGAGGAAAACATGCGCGGAAACGACCGGCGAAAGGTGGGCGCTGCTGCGTTGCCATTTTTCGCTTGACAGACGGCTCGATTCACGGTAGCCTACTACTGTTGGTCGACGCCGGGCGTTACCGGAAGGACAAAGTGGCAGGTGGAATATGCGGGACAGGAAAAAAGATACTAAAATAGACGGAACAAACCTAAGGAGTTGGTGAAAATGCAGGACTTAACATTTTTGAGATGCTCAAAAACGAGCACTTTTTCGATGCAAAAGGCGTCGATTTGAGCAAAAATGGACGCAAAATGCGCGATTTCTTGCTGAGAAGCGCAATTCTCACGCCAGGATTTAATGCAATGCCAGTACGCCTGACCCGGGTAGCGGACCGGTTTCGAGCGAGAGAATCTAAGCCTGGGTTGCTAATCACCGGCTGAGTTTAGTGTTCGCCTCGTTTGGGCTTGCCGGTGGGTTTATTAAGAAGATGGGAGCGATTGCGGAGCACGCTACAAATGAAGACATCAACAGTTCGACCCCCTGACTCAATAAAGCTCGACATGCTCGCCATTGCCGCGCATCCCGACGATATCGAACTAACCTGTGGCGGCGCCATCATCAAGATGGTTGAAGCCGGCTACAAGGTGGGGATTGTGGACCTGACGGTCGGCGAATCGGGCACGCGCGGGAGCGTTGCGTTGCGTGAGAAAGAAGCCGATCGCGCCTCCAAGGTAATGGGCATCGTTCACCGGGAAAACCTGGGCCTGCCCGATGCGGGGGTCGAGGACCGGCGCGATTATAAGCTGAAGATTGCGCAGCGCATTCGCTGCTCTCCAGCCGCGCACCGTGGTCTTACCCTACTGGGAAGGCCGCCATCCCGACCATTACATTGCCGGGCAAATCGGTTACGAGGCTTGCTTCCTTGCCGGTCTTGGCCAAGTTGCCGCTCGTGGGAGCGCCGCACCGCCCGCACAAGATCATTTACGCCTCGCTTTATGTGCCCGCGTTGCTCCCCACCTTCGTGGTTGACATCACGCACCAGTTCGAAAAAAAGCTTAAGGCTGTCCTTTGCTATGCCTCGCAATTCTCGCCTCGCCAGGATTGGCAGAACTTGTTTCCGTCCCGCGCCGACTGCCGCGAGCGCTTGGCGGCCCAGGCTCGCCATTTCGGGGACATGATCGGCGTGCGCTACGGTGAGCCGTTTGTTACCCGAGAAATTGCGGCCGTGGACGATCTGGTCAACATGCCCGTGCGCTCGATCTAATGGTGGCTGGCGCCTAACGGCTACTGGCCTCCGGTCAGCAGCAGCCAGGGTCGGTTCCACCCGGGTCAGGCTAGGCGTAAGTTAGCCTCCGTGGCCAGAAGAGCATTCAACACAGAGGCCACTGATCTCCTCCGTGCTCTCTGTCTTACAGCTTAAAAAGCACGGAGAATACGGAGAATGCCGCTTTGGGCATGCGTCCCAACGATTTTGTCGGGATGCGCCCCCTCGGTGCGGTCATTCCCGCGAAAGCGGGAATCCACTGCGACAAACCCTTACGTTGCACGCACGCGGTTTTTCCACCGGCCGCGGACGAACCAGACTACGGCGAGAACAATAAGAACCGCCAGGACGGTGTCGAAGCGGTGGAAATAACCCCGCAGGGATCCCCACCGCTCGCCGAGTTTCACGCCGGCGTAAGCAAGCGCCAGACACCAGGGAAGGGAACCCAGGAAGGTATAGAGATTAAAGCGAAGAAAATCCATGCGGGCCACTCCCGCAGGAAATGCAATGAAGGTCCGGACCACGGGCAGCAGACGCGCCAGGAAAACCGCCCAATCGCCGTAGCGCCGAAAGAATCGGTCTGCCATTTCCAGGTCATGGTGGGACACTAGAACATAGCGGCCATATTTCTCCACCAGCGGCCGGCCTCCCAGCGAACCCACGTAATACGCCACTAGCGAGCCGACGTTGCAGCCAAAGGCCCCTGCAATCGCCACCCACATCAGTTTGAATCGGCCCACCGAAACGAGGTATCCCGAAAAAGGCATGATGACTTCCGAAGGCAATGGGATGCACGCGGATTCAATGCCCATCAGCAGCACAATGCCCAGGTAGCCTGAGTGCGAGATCACAGCGATGATGAAGCCAGCTAAGAACTCAAAGAGGGTTGTAAGCATGAATTGGTAGCGCCCACGCGCGGCGGGGATGTCGAAAGTTCGACCAAAGCCGGTAACCGGCAGGAATCCCCCAGACGCAACAAACCGTGAATTCTGTACGGGCGCATGGCCGGCGCCCCTACATCAAATCCACAGCTTCTAAGCCCGGAGCAAACCGTGAATTCGCTAAAAAGACTCCGACTCCGAACTGAAAACGAAGCCGGGAAGCGCAACTCCCTCGGCTGATTTCTCGATTCTTACGCGGCGAACATCCTGGTCCGATCCACCCACTTTTCTGAGAACGGCGTAGGAGGCGAAGAGCTCCGAGTACAACTTGGTGACCAACCAGTGGTGGCCGGTCTCATTCAGACGCCAGAGTTGCCCCAACTGAATGCTCGTCACAGCCACGGGTTAACACCCCCGGTTGAAGGGATATCAAGAGCCTGCTTGCTTTGCGCTTGCGGCGGTATTCAATGCCGCGGGCGTTAATCTAACCTCCTCGGGCGCAGGAGTCAATAGCCACGGCAGTGTCCTAATGGCACACTACACGGGCGAGGGCAATCAACTTGCTTAGAATGCGCCAGCATTCAGGAAGTCAGTTCCAGGACGCGGTCAATCTCCTCCTCAGTGTTGTAGAAATGAGGGGAGATTCGGACCATCCCGCATCGCTCAGCCACCTGTACGTGGTGGGAGAGAAGCAACTCCGCAAGACGCTCCGCCCTCTGTTGACGCGGCTCGAAAGAAACAATCCCGGAAGATTCTTCGCGAGCGCAGGGCCCGAACACCGAGTGGCCTTGTGCCGCCAGTCCGGCTCGCAACCGATCGGTCAAATCCAGGACGCGGTCTGCAACATTCGGAATTCCAACCTCGAGAAGGAGGTCTACCGCGGCCCCCAGCCCATAAACCCCGACGGTATTGAGCGTACCGCATTCAAATCGGCTCGCGTCCTCCCGCCAGGAAAGTTCACGGCTGGAGAAATCGCTCCAACGGCGAACCGTCATCCAGCCGATTTCCGGGGGCGTGATCTTTTCCATGACTTGGCGATTTACGTAGAGTAACGCCGAACCCTCCGGTCCGAGCAGCCACTTGTGGCCGTCTGCGGCAAGGCCTGCGATGTTGGCTCTTTTTACGTCCACCGGAAACGCCCCCAGCCCCTGAATGGCGTCCACAAACAGCAGACAGCCATGTGAGGCGCAAGCCTGACCCAACTTTTCGAGGTCCAGCCGAAACCCGCTAAGGTATTGCACGAAGCTCACCGTCACCACGCGCGTGCGCGGTGTCAGCGCCTTTACGATCGCCTCCTGGCTTACCCGGCCTCCTTCTGCCGGCACTAACCGCAGAACCACTCCTCGCTTCTCCAACGCCTTCCAGGGATAGAAATTGGCCGGAAACTCGCCTTCAATAGAAACAACTTCATCTCCCGGCTGCCAATTCAGGCCGTTCGCCAAAAACGAGAGACCCTCAGAAGTGTTCTTGGTGAAGGCAATTTCACTCGCTTCCGCATTTATCAACTGCGCCAGGGACCGCCGTACAGCACCGTATTTTTCCACCCAATCGTGCCAATGTTCAGCGCCGAATTGGTGGACGTCGTCAAGCAGTCCGACCATGGCTTCGCGGACTGGTCGCGAGATCGGCGCCACCGCCGCGTGGTTCATGTAAATGGAAGACTCAGTGACTGGAAACAGCGAACGGTAATGCAGGACATTAAGGGGCATAGGACTGTAGCAGGTACATTGAAATCTTCGGGCCGGCGAACCATTCAGTATACATACAACCGCCTGAGGCAGCCAGGGCAGGGAAGACCGGGTAGTGTCCGAATCTGTGATGCAACGGGCTTCGTCGAAAGTCACGCTCCGTCATTCCCGCGAAAGCGGGAATCCAGCTCGTTCCGGCGTGACGTGGAACCCCGCCCTTCGACAGGCTCAGGGCAGGCTTTGCGCGGGGTGACGACGGCTATGACTTTCATTTCATTGGGTGGGCCGCCGGCCCATGACCACTCAGGGGAACACCAGTTCGCACCCATCCGTGGGTTTCATCCTGCGTCTCCGAAGCCACCAACGTAAAGTAATACATTATGAACAATGGCTACACCACTAACTTGACGATGAGTTAGCGTGACTTACCCCAATCTGTCGACGGGAACTCATCGGTCTAAGAGCCAGCCGGGAACCACGACATCCACGGGGTCAGCCCCGACAGGGAACGCGGTGAGCAGCATGGCGGGGTTTGTCCGAAGCACCGCCAACGTCGAAGCGGAGGTATCCGCCACCACCAGAAACCGTTCGTCGGGAGTGAGCGCCATGGCGCGGGGCTCCATTCCGATATGTATCGAAGCCAGCAGGGCGCGGTTCTGAACGTCCAGAGCCATCACCGACCCGTCGCCGGCGTTGGCAATGTAAAGGACAAGCGGGTTCTGCTGGAACACTCCGGCCGCCGGCTTATGGCCAGTGGGATAGCTTTGTTCCACGTTGTCCTCATTGGCGTCCACGATCACCATGCTGGTCCCGTCGTGCTCGAAAACAAAAAGCTCTCCGCCATCCGGCTTGAGAACCATGGCGTCGGGCCGAATGCCGATTTCGATGTTGGAAAGGAGTTGGTGCGTGGCCAAGTCGGCGGCGGATATCGCCTCTGCTTCGGTGTCGCAAACGAAGACCTTGGAGCTATTGGGGAGGATAACCATTGCACCTGGACCCTTGCCGACTTCCACTGAACCAAGCACCTTCTGATTGTCCACTTTCACAAAAAAGAGCCGGTTCGTACCGCTGGAAGAGGCCACAAGGGTATTGCCGTCAGGCGTCAAGGCAAGATCGGTGACCGGCGCGCCCAGGTTGACGCGTGTTGCTTCCTTGTAGTTTTCCGGCGTCGATGAATACGATTTGTCCTTTTGCCGGCTCGAGGATGAAAGCCCGGCGACCGTCCGATGAAAAAGCAAGGTCACGTGCACCTTCCCCAATACGAAGCTTTTTCAAAACGCGCAACCCAGGAAATTCCACTACGCTGATTTCACCGGAGGCCGATACCACCCATAATTCCTTGCTTTCCGGCCTCACCAGCACGCGTTGGGGACGGGCTGCCACAGCCACCGTCGCCACCACACGCAATCGTGCCAGATCAACTTCGGCGAGAGTTGAACTCCGATTGTTGACCACGAAGGCAGCGTAGGCCCTGGGCGGCGCGGGCCGCTCGCGACATCCGCCTGAAAACATCCCGAGACACAGCAATACGACCGAATAGAGTCGAGCGAAGGAACCAAAACAAATTTGACGTTGCGCGCGCGGTCGGTTCATCAGCATTTTGTCTCCGCAATCGCCGCACCAAGTTGCTATATTCGCACAGTTCCCACTGAAGTGCACACTTTCGAGTTCGGGCTGAAGCCAAAAACGCCAGCATTCGCGCGTAAGCGGGAATCCACCCTCCCGTTCGAGCAAGACGCTCGAACAGGCAGCGCTCACAAGGACGTCAACGCTTCCGCCAACAAACTGGGCAAGGCTCAGGGAAGGGGTGGGCAACACGGCTTGGATCGAACCTCCGGCCTCTTCGACCGTAAGTCGATACGTCTGATAAGGTATGTTATGTTAACTTTGAATTCCGTCAGGCCACGCGACAGTGCCTGGGCTTGCTGCCCGGCGGCCCTCCCCAACTCAGGCCCGGCCCTACGAGAGCACTCCGAGAGCCCGCCTGCCGGTAGGATCGGCGCCTCTTGGCCCGCAGTCGCTGGCGTAGGGCTCGCGACCCACAGCCGAAAGTCTTGTGGCGATGTTTGTGCGCCTGCTCCGGGTCACTCGCAGAGTTGCAGGCGACGCGGGTTCTGCCGTGCTTCGGCTTGGATCGTCCGGTCCACGGCTTCGTTTGGAATGAGAGGATTCACAGATGTGGGCCGGTACAGCGCAAGCGGGCGGACTCTTCGTCCACCTGCGGTGCGGCGGGAGCGGGCGCGGGACCTAGGGCGCGCAGGCAGTCTCCTGCCCGCAGACGGGAGTGGTCGGTGGCGAAGCTCGCAGCCGGTGAGGTCAGTTCCCTTCCGGATACCTCAAACTAGGCTACATTAAGCGCTTAGTAATTCTCTTCGTTTCACGCAGAACCCCCTTCGTAATGGTCATTCGTCCCTTGCATTCATTCGCGATGAAGCTGCTACGAAGGAGGAAAAGGCCCAGGTTCAGGTTCGCATGGCTCCCTGGAGCGTCTCACGAAGGCGTCGCGCGACGACCACTTCCTCCTTAGGTTGCAGCATCCACACGCCCACAACGACTGTATTGGGCCCGGAAGGCAATCCTGCCAGGGCGGGTCCCCCGCCGGTCGCCGGGTTCAACTCAATGCGCGGACTTCCCTGCCGCAACTTCTCCGCTATCTGCTGGCCGGTGATATCGATCCGATTTTGATCATAGGTAATCAGTAAATGCGGGGCATGATTGGCTACGGGAGGAACAAAGATCTTAGTCTCCACGCTGGGAATATCCTTCACACGCTCGGCGATGCTTTCGGCGCGTTTCTGGTACTCCCGCTGCATCGCCTCCTCGTCCTGGCTCAAGAACCTGTCCACCGCGGCGACCAGGCCGACGATTTCCTCCTTTCCGACCTTCATTCCGCGACCAATTGTGTTCGAGTAAGGAAAGTTGTTCTTCACCGCAAACTCAATCAGATCCTTCCTCCCCAGCAACAGGCCGGTGCATTGCGGACCCCGAATTGCCTTTCCTCCGGAAAACGTCACAAGGTCAAATCCCATTTGCGCGTAATTCCAGAGATTCGAGATAGGTGGCACATCCGCCGCAGCATCGTTGAAGGCGGGCACTCCGTGCTTGTGGGCCACCCGCACCCAGTCTTCGCGGCTGATCTGGCCAGTCTCGGCAGCGTTGAAGAAATGGGCCATGACGGTTCGTTCGTTGAATGCCGCCTCGTACTCCTCCAATGTTTCAACCTCGACGAACTTAACCCCACAGTTACGGAGGGCGTGGTCGTACCCGTAGCGATGGGTTTTCTGAACGACGACCTCGTTCTTCAGACCTGTCATGTCGGTCGGCACATTAAGCACGGCCTGCTGGTTCCCGTGAGTGATACAAGCGGCCGTCCCCAAAGTGAGGGCGGAGGCTGCACCGGCGGTCACCAGAGCCGCTTCACAGTGAAGTTGGCGCGCCAGGTACTCGCCGGACGCCCGGAGAAGCTCTTCGATGTTCACGGGCTTCTGCGCGGCGAGGGTCATCGCTGCCTGCACCTCGGGAGGCAGCGTTGACGCCGAGAGAATGGTGAAGGTCCCAGCCGCGTTTATGAACGGAGTGACACCCAGTTTACTGTAGTAATCCACTCCCTTTTCCAAGGGATGTCCCTTGGCGCGAGCCTCGCCGGCGGCGCCCCCATACGCCACCGCCCCACTAGCCATCAGCGCTTGGCCTGTCTTGCGAAAGAACTTCCTGCGAGTTATGGATCTAGCCACGGCAGCCCTCCTCAATCTTCAGTGTGTGTTTACCGCGATTGCGGTAATCTCAATACGAGCATTATTGACCAATGCCGCCACCTGCACTGTAGCGCGCACCGGCCTGGGCTCAGGGAAAAAGGTCTTGTAGACCTTGTTCATTTCTGCGAAGTCGGCGAGATCCGCAATGTACACATTCACCGACACTACATCTGCCATCTGCAGGCCGGCAGTCTCCACGACTTTCTTGATGTTCTCCAGTGCCGCTTGGGTTTCGGGCCCAATTCCTCCCGGCCGCAGCTTGCCATTGTCCAATCCCTCCTGGCCGGCGACGTAGAGCGTCCTGCCCACCAGTATGCCGTTGCTAAAGGGCGAGCCGGGTGCGCTTCCAGGTGGATTAATCGCACTCTTTGACGGGTTTCGATGGCCGCAGGCTGGTATAAGCAGAGCTGCCGCCAAAACGGCAAAGCACGAAACGATAACCTTTGTTGCTGTTCTATTCATGATTGTCAAGCCTCCCCTTAATGAAATGTAAAAGCGCGTAATAACGTTTGTCGTAACGACGGTGCGGTCCCGCCGTGTGTATAAAGAACGATTATGCGTGCCGCGACGATTTGTAATCGTCAGGAGATGAATCTACATTCTCGGATGGCTGTCGGCCCGCGCCGGCGGGGACCCGCCCAGTTGCGGCGTGATGAAGTACTGTTTGGGGGCTTTCTCCCACTCGACCATGCTGAGGCCTGAGGGATCGTACACGATCCTTCCACCACGGATAGTCATGCGGGCAACCACCTTTACGTTTCCATCCATCCTGGCGTTTCCGTCATCGATGTAGCCGAAGTGACCATGGAGCTGTTCGAGTACGGCGACATCGGCTTCGCGTCCTACCGACAGCGTCCCCAGTTCCTGGCGGCGAATTTCTCTCGCCGGGTTGACCGTGGACCTTCGAATGACGTCCTCCAGCGGCACACCCATAGCGAGGAACTTCGACATTACTTCCGTCATGCTAAGAAAAGTGAAATCGTCTTTGTGCAGATCCGTTGACATGGAATCCGGGATGAATCCCTGCTTTTCAGCGGGGACGGCATTGCGGAACCAGAAGCTGGCCGCGCCGTGCCCGACATCAAAGATCACTCCTCGCCGTCGCGCTTCTATCAGCATTGGGTTGAGCTTGCCGTCAGCCAGTATGATCGGAAACTGCTGCGCGAATACGTGCGTGTGAATATCCCCCGGACGCATCTTCGTGAGTATGAGTTCGGCGTAGGTCCGTTCAGGGCGGGGCCAGAAATCGACCATTACCGGCACATTGGCTAACCTACCACATTCTTCGGCCCGATCCACGGCGACCCAGGGAGCATGCGCTGCGTCCCAGGGTTTCTCCGTCCAATAGTGCGCCGTCTTGACTCCGACAAGGATGTGCCGAAATCTCCCGATCGTCTGGGCGCAAAGCTGGGGATCCATTTGCTCGACGGTCTGCTCGAGTCCGCCGCTCATACCATCAGCGACGATATTCAGGAAGGCCAGCACCCGGACGTTGGCGTGGTCGATGACTTCGTCCTTTTCCTGCAGAAACGTGTCGGCGCCTGCGGTTCCCGCGTCCACAACAGTTGTAACTCCCGCTGTAAGCGCGATATCCGCCGGGATGCCCAAGGGGGCGGCCGAAGAGCGTGCCTCCGGCCCAAACCAGTCAAGAGGAGCTCCTCCGTGGCCGACATGGAAGTGAATATCGACGAGGCCCGGAGTGACGTACAGGCCCGACACATCAACAACTTTCTCCGCCGTGCTTGCCGGAATGCCTTCTGCAACTGCGGCTATCTTCCCCGCTGCGATCGCAATATCGGCGACTTTATCGATACTATTGGCGGGGTCGATTACATGACCGCTTTTCAAGAGAAGGTCATAGTGCGGCGCCTGTGCCCCCGCGAGGAACTGCTGCCCGAGTGTAATTACAAATGCCAAGCTAAGCGACGCTGCCCAACTGGACATCATCCAGCCCCTTTAGTCGTGAGAACTCCTTCGGGATTCTTCGAGCCGACCTCGGAGAGGTTACTGGCGGATCGGGTACGAATGGTGCGGCTCCCTCCTCCTCGAGATGGGCTCAACGAGCGTGAATGGTGATCCTTAATCCTCTCGGATTCGGCCCTTAGGGTAGCACTCACCACGCGTCATTTCAAAGGGAGTTTGTAGAAAGACTCATCCGCTGGATGGTCTGCGCGCACGGATTTCCTTCTCACCGGCGCTGAGTCTTGCGCTCTTCGGGTCACTCCGGCAGCTACTCAGCAGCCTGCTGAGTCTGCTGCCGGAGCTTGAGGCGGCTCCTGTTCCCTTGCAGGAAAGTCCGCAGGTCCTCTGCGGCATCGAGCAGCCTCATCCACTGTTCGTAATAGAGGGTTACCGGAAAGCGCCCCAACCCGTAGACGCTCACGCCCCCCTTTGCCCCGACCCCTGAAGTCCAGTTCCCCGCTCTTCTTGGTTCCGACCTGCTTTTCAAGTTCGGCGATCCGGGCCATCAACTCTTCTTTTGTTGGCTCTGACATCAGAAGCATCCTCCTGCTGTAAGTCGACTGCGTGCGTCTTTTTTCCGCTCCGGTTCTTTCTTTCCAGGCAGCTTCCGCCGATGCACGGTACGGAATCATGCCAGGTTTGCGCCCGTTATGATAGCTGATTTTGTCGCAACGAAACAATCGGGCCAAAACCCTGACTTCTGCGTCGCGCGCCTCGGCAAGCCTTTCACGTCGATTGATTTCCTGTTTGCAAAGGAGTAAATTACCAAAAGGGGATCGTCCGCCGGTAAGGGGGAATGCATCCATGAACTGCAAATTGGCTAGCATCCTGACTTTGGCCGTGGCTTTGGGTCTGGGGACAGGCATCGCCCCGGCACAGGATTCGACGGGTTCTGAGCCTCTCGGCGATGTTGCGCGCCAGCTCAAAGCACAGCGTCCAAAGCCTGAAGAAAAGCACAAGGTTTTTACGAACGATGACCTCACTGCCCCGTCACCACCGGGTGCACAGCCAGCGGCCTCACCTGCGAAGCCGTCGCCCACAACTGGGACGGAGGCAAAGCCGGGCGAGAAACCCTCAAGCGCAAATCAGCTCGAGAACGAGACACTGGAAGCAACTCCGGCTGAAGCGAACGAGGGAGCGCACGGGGAAAAGTATTACCGCTATCAAACAAGGAAGCGAGAAGAGCGGCTGCAACTCGACCGGCGAGAACTCAACGTGCTCGAACAGAAGCTGGGTCAAAACCAGATGCAGTACTACCCTGATCCTAACCAGGGCCTGCTCCAGGAGAGCGGTCCCACTGCTATGTCGGATATTCACAACCTGCAAGACGAGATAGAGAAGAAAAAAGCAGAAATTGCAGCAGACCAAACGGCAATCGAAGACCTGCGCGATCAACTGCGGCGCCAAGGCGGTGACCCGGGGTGGCTTCGTGGCGATAATCCGTCTGTCCGCGCCGACCAGACCGGCACGGCATCTGAGGTGGGCCAGACCCCTGGCGAAGCTGAGACGCCGGAAGGCAAGGCAAAAACCAAGGAATACTGGCAAGGCAAATTCAAATCTGCGCGCGCCCAATTGGCAGATGCCAAGGAACGACAACAACTCGCCGAAGACGAATTAAACCTCCTTCAAATTCAGGATGCCCGCGAACTCAGTATCACCGTGAAGGCTGAGCTTGCCGAGAAGATTAAAGCCAAGGAGGATGAGGTGTCACAGGCGCGATCGGCGACTGAGAGGGCACAGAAGAACCTTGACGATCTTGAGAACAAATTCAAGGAGAGTGGCGCGCCTGAGGAATGGATTGAAACGTAGGCGTCGAGTGATTGAATTATTGGTTCATTTGTGATTTGCGACTTGTGAGTTCTGACTACCGACTCCTGTCTTCTGACTCCCGACAGCGGACCCGTCAAGCTTTTTCCGCCAGATGAAGTGCAGCGACCCCGCCCGTAAAATTAACGTGATGGACGTTCTGAAAACCTTCCGCGCGCAGTAATTCCGACAGCGACCCCTGGTCGGGAAACTTTGACACAGAATCGTGAAGATACTGGTATGGCCCCCGAATTCCCGCGATCCAAGTCCCAATCTTCGGCAGCAGATGACGGAAATAGAACCGAAAGAAAGGTCCAAAGACCGGCCAGCGAACCTGCGAGAACTCAAGAATGGCGAGGATACCCTGAGGCTTGAGAACCCGGCGTATCTCCCTGAGGCCATTCACGTAGCTGGCCAGGTTCCGAAAACCGAAAGCAATAGTCGCTACATCCAGAAACTCGTCAGCAAATGGCAAAGCCAGAGCATCAGCCTCTAGGAATAGCGTTGAGTGATGCATGCCCTTCTTTTTGGCGAGTGCGAGCATGGGGTGGCAGAAATCCGTCGCGAACACTTTGCCGGCGGAGTAGCGTTCCAACTCGAAAGCAAGGTCACCTGTACCGCAGCAGAGGTCCACGATCATCGAACCCGGCCGCTCGAGGACGCAGCGCAAAACTCTCGCAGTGGCCTTCCGCCAAGCGATGTCCCGACCCACAGAAAGAAAATGGTTCAGGAAATCGTAACGCGGCGCGACCGCTGAGAACATCTTGCGGACCGCGCGTGCCGTGCGGTGAGTGGCGGCTGGAGAACCCGTTGGCCTTCCCCCGAGCGGGGCGTTTGGAGCATCACCCATTCCGGTCACCCCTCTGCACGTCCCGGAAAGCGCTTTCAACAAGGCTCATAGGGACCTGATCTGAAATCCGGACTTTTCCGATCCGTTCAGGAATAACCCAGCAAATCCGGCCTCCGACCGCCTTCTTATCCTGCGGCAAGAGCTCCAAGATTCGGGACACGCGAAGGCCACGCAGGGTGGGCAGAGGGCTGACTTGCCGCACCAAGCATGCAATTCGCTCGCCTACTGCGGGCTCGAGCACCCCCAACAACTCTGCCAGGCGCGACACCAGGAGAATTCCCCAGCCCACTGCTTCCCCATGCAAAAACCGCCGGTAGCCGCTCGCTTCTTCAAGAGCATGGCCGAAGGTGTGGCCCAGGTTAAGAACCCGCCGCAAACCGGCTTCGCGCTCATCACGGCTGACGACCTCCACTTTTACCTTAGCCGCACGCGCAAGGATTTGCTCCAGGCCCCTGGCCTGCTTCGGAAGAAGCTTCGATGCCTTCAGTTCCAACTCTTTGAAAAAAACCGGACCCGAAAGAATAGCGTGTTTTACCACTTCGAAGAAACCGGAGCGGAAGGATCGTTCGTCCAGTGAAGCAAGAACCGCAGGCTCTGCCAGCACCATTCGCGGCGGATAGAACGTTCCCACGAGATTCTTCATGGCACGGACGTTGACCGCCGTTTTCCCGCCGATAGAGCTGTCCACTTGGGCCAAAACAGTAGTGGGCACCTGTACGCAGTCAATTCCGCGCATGTATGTGGAGGCAACAAAACCACCCAGGTCGCCGACTACACCGCCGCCAAACGCTACGAGTAATGAGCGCCGGTCCGCCCCTTTTTCCAGCAACTCAGCCGCAACCTTCTCCACCATCATTACGCTTTTCGAATTCTCGCCGGGCGGGACGAACAACGGCCGAGCGCTTTTCAAGCCGCCTTCGCGACACAGCTTCTCCCCCCAACGCTCCCACAGATGCCGCTCAGTAAGTACGAAAATGGATGAATAGCGATCTTGCGGGAAGTCGGCAAGCGCCCGCCAAGCCTTGCAACCCACGTTGACGCTGTACTTGAAACCTTGGGAAGTAACCCAGAAACGTTGCATAGATCGTCCGTCATCTTGCCAAAAGGCCACTGATATAATCGCGCCACACTAACGAGAAAAGACTGCAAGCAAATCGTTAGCCTATTGCAGGCCGCATGATACCAAGGCTATCATTGAAGTGCCATGTCGCGAAAGAGAGAGCAGCAAGTTGATTTCCTTGTCCTCGGGGGAGGAATTGCAGGCACTCGGGCCGCCATTGGGCTCGCCCGTGCCGGTAACGTTCTGGTCCTGACAAAAGACGACCTTTACGAATCCAGTACAGAATACGCGCAGGGAGGGGATCGCAGCGGCCCTGGGGGAGGACGATGAAGTTGCGCTACATCTCCTTGACACCCTGCGCGCCGGCGACGGGTTGTGCCGGGAAGAAGCCGTCGAAATTCTGGTGAGCGAGGGCCCACAACAAATTAAGCAGTTGATCGGATGGGGGATGCACTTCGATCGCAACGGGAACAAGCTGGCCTTCACTCGCGAGGGGGCGCACAGCCGGTCGCGCGTCCTGCACGCGCATGGCGATTCCACCGGCAGCGAAATCCTGCGGATCTTGATGGCGAAGGCAAAGTCCTACCGGCCCATCCAGTTCCTGTCGCGGGCCTTCGCGGTTGATCTTTTGGTGGACGGGAACCAGGTTTGTGGAGTGACCTTTCTCGATGAAATGACATCGTCGCTTAAGACACTGCGCGCTAAAGCGGTGCTGCTGGCGACCGGAGGGCTCGGGCAGGTTTACAAGGAGACTACGAACCCTTCGGTTGCCACGGGTGACGGCGTAGCCATGGCGCACCGCGCGGGCGCGCTGATCAGCGACCTGGAGTTTGTGCAGTTTCATCCCACGGCCTTGTACGTCCAGGAAGCCCCGCGTTTCCTGCTCTCCGAGGCCTTGCGCGGTGAAGGAGCCTGCCTCCGCAACCTTCTCTTGGAACGGTTCATGCCCCGCTATCACGAGGCGGCGGAACTCGCGCCGCGTGACATCGTCTCCAGGGCCATTATCAGAGAAATGCAAAGGACCAGGAGCCAATTCGTTTACCTGGACTTGACGGAGCTTGAACCAGGGCATGTCAAGAAACGCTTTCCAAGAATCTACTCCACTTGCCTTCACTACAACATCGACATCACCACAGACCTGGTACCGATTCGCCCAGCCGCTCACTATGCCATGGGAGGTGTCGCAACGGACATGCAGAGTGCGACTTCCCTGAAAGGACTGTACGCGGCCGGTGAGGTCGCCACCACCGGGGTCCACGGCGCAAATCGTCTGGCCAGCAATTCCCTTCTGGAAGGGTTGGTGTTCGGCGCAAGGGCGGCAGCCGCGATGATCCACCAAGGGCAGGAATTCGAGCCACCCCTGCCGGGCAAGCGCCCAAACTCCGTGACAAGCTGTGCTGCGCCCGCTCCCGGCGTGGACAGCCGGGGAACTAAGCCGGCTCGTCTGTCTCCCGGCGAAGCCGTGAGCCAGGTGCGTTCCATCCTCTGGGACGAGGTGGGGATTATCCGCAGCGGCAAGAATCTTCATAACGCTATCGAGCGCCTCGATTCGTTTCTGCTGGTCAAACCGAGTGCACTCTCCCGTAGCTTCTACGAGGCTCGCAACATCCTGCAGGTCGGCAAAATAATTGCCCAAAGCGCCCTGGCTCGCAAGGAGAGTCGCGGCGCCCACTACCGCTCCGATTTCCCTTTGAAAGACGGAGCCGAACCCGCAAAGCACTCGTTCGCCTCAAAAGACAAACCTGTGTTCTTCGCATAGGGCGCCTGGATTTGCTCCACGTAAGAGGAGCTACATGAGTAGTCCCGCGGGCGCGGGATGAAACCAGCGGATGCGAAGGCATCAACCGGCATGCGACCCTGGCGGGGATGTCCCGCTCCCGCCAGATGCGGCGGGCAGGATGCCCGCACTACTGCGGGAGAGACGCCCGCGCTACCGTCGCGGTGAGAAGATGCTCGCGGAGCTAATTCTTATGAGGGGATTTCTCGAGTTCGAGGAGCGTGGCCGTCACGACTCGGCCCACTATTGTCAGGCTCTGGGGGCTGCAATGATCGAGCGTGTCCCGCGCCGAATGCCAGTAGCTGTTATTGGGTCCGTAATCAAAATCGATCAAATCCACCGCTGAGACGCCTGCGTTGATGAACGGCAGGTGGTCATCTTCGATGCCAATTCGGCTGTTGACAAAATACTTGCCGTAACCCAGACCCTGGGCAACGTTGAAGATAAGATCACTCAGCCACGGGGTAGAGCTGTATTCGCGGGGTATCCGGAGTTGCGCATCACCAATCATGTCAACCAGGATAAGAGCCTCAGCGCGGCTGAGTTCACCACTCGAGGCAAGCTTTTCGACCAGGTGCCGGCTCCCGTAAAGGCTGTCTGTAGCGGACCAATCCCTGACGGCCTCTTCCCCGTCAAGAAAGACCAGCCAGTAATTTAGCCCATTGCGTCTTGCCCCCAGGACTCGAGCAAGTTCAACCAGGAGCGCAGCGCTCGAGCCACCGTCATTGGCGCCCAAGAAACGGAATCCATCGAAGCGTTTTGTGTCGTAATGGCCAGCCACGATCACCGTCTCGCGGCGTGAACTGCTAAACTTGGCGATCAGGTTGGTCATGGGGATCGGCCCGATGGGCGTGCTGGCCACGAAGGGGTCTTCTTCCACCTGTGCCCCCGTGCCTCGAAGTTCGTGAATGAGCCATTGGCGGGTTTGCGCCAGGGCTTGCGAGCCAGAGGGCCGGGGCCCGAAAGCCACAATGCGCTTCAGGTCCTCAAAGGCACGGTCCCCATGAAAGCCCGGTATCTCCGCTCCACGCAAAAGCAAAGGAAGCGCGAGGCACGCCAACACTGCCATCAGAGCCAGGGGAGGCCGCCGTCCCGCACGTTTACGCTTGAGCACGCTTTTGGCTCCACTTCTTGCGGAGGTAGACAAACCAGCAGAGCCCGATGCTGAGTACGTAGAGCCCAATCATGGGGATCCACAATATGAAGAGGGTGGCTACGTCAGGGGTGGGAGCAATGGCAGCCGCAGCGACCGCCGTGATCAGCACAGCGTACCGCAGGTTCCGCAGCAGAAACTTGGGAGTCACAATCCCGAATACAGACAGGACCAGAATGATGACAGGTAGTTCAAACACTAGCCCAACTCCGACGATGATAGTCATCGCAATACTGAAATACTCATTGATGGTCACCATCGGTTGGAATCGGTGGCCGAACTGCAGCAAGAATCGCAAAGCCGGAGGGATAGCGAGTGCGTACGCGAACAGTCCGCCTGAGATGAACAAGCTACTGGTGAGGAGAACAAACGGCCATATGTAGCGCTTTTCATGGCGGTACAGTCCTGGGGAAATGAAAAGCCAAATCTGATAGAGAATGTAAGGCGACGCCACAAAGAGGCCCGCCATGGCTGAGAGCTTGATGTAGAGGTTAAATGGGTCAATGGGGTTCGTATAGACTAACTTATCCGACATGTGCAGAGCACGAAGAGTGTCGGTGAGGGGCTTGGCCAGATAACCATAGATGTTGTCAGCGAAATAAAAGCAGAGACCGAATCCTACGACCAGTGAAATAACGGACCGAAGCAGGCGCTGGCGAAGCTCCTCGAGATGCTCGAGGAACGACATCTGCTTGCCGCCCAGCGATTGATCCTCAGAATCATTGTCCGGGTTCTTTGGGGGTGGGTTCTGGATCGTTATACCCATACTTGGGGCTTGGGTCGGACGGAAGTTCCGGGTGGTGGTCCAAGTTCTTGATTTCCTCTTCCAGAGAATTCTTCAATTCGTTCGACGCGCGGCGCAATTCGCCCAGACCCTTGCCGAGCGTACGCGCTATCTCTGGGAGTTTCTTGGGCCCAAACATTAGGAATGCGATGAACAAGATGAAGCCGATTTCGCCAAATCCGCCGCCAAACAAGGTCAACCTCTCGTACACATCATAGGTGACAAGACTGGGGTTGTCAAGCAAAACCCGAAAAAGTGCACCTCTGCCGCTTTACCAAGTCTTCTTAAAAGGGTCACCCGCATCGGTCCGTCTTTTGGTGGTCCCCTCGGTCCACCCGGTGTCGCGCTCGCGTTCGAATGTCCAATTGGTCAGTCCGCTGGCGTGTTGTGCGAGGGCTTCGAAGATTCGATTGCCGATGAGCAGTTCTCCCACTTTATTTGCATGGATGCCATCGTAATGAATCAACCAATCGGCGAGTCCCTCCGATGCCCAGACGTCGGCCAAGATACAATCGAACTCGGCAGCCAAACCGCGGATACAATCATTGTATCGGTGCGTGAGTCTCAATGCCCCCCTTGTTTAGAGGCGCCCAGCCTTTGTAGCTGGTCATGTAATACACCGTGGTGAGCACCGTCACCGGGGAACATGCTTTTTGGACATCTCGGATGATTGTGGCCATGTCTTCGCGAAACTCCGTCAAAGGCATGGCGGCCCGCATGTCGTTCAAGCCATAGGCCAGGATGAAGAGGTCCGGCTGAAGATCGATGACGTCCTTGTGATAACGTTCAAGGGCGCTGGGTTTGGCGGATTGCGCGTAGCCTGGGCTCCGTGGCGAAATGGCGTTGTTACCGATGCCCTTGTTATAGTACTCAATGGGCTCCTTCTGGGAGGCATTAATCAGCCGGACGAGCACATCTGCGTAGCGGTCCTCCTGGCTGTGGAGCCACGGCCCACCTTGCACCGTGCTTTCTCCCAGGATAACCAGGCGTTTGAAAGGTTCACGCTTGAAATCTTTCGGCCGGTCACAGAAACCTTGCTCTGAGTTCCCTTCCCCATCGTAAGCGCCGCCCCAAGGGGCAGCGAAGGCAGCTCGCTGGCCGGCTACTGCAGCCACGCTAAGCGAAGAGTTCTTTAGGAAATCACGGCGCTTCACCTTGACACCCTCCTCCAGAATTTCTTTCGAATCACCTTCAACTGCTGAACTGGATGTCAGCAACTCCCTCAGCGATCTGGCCCAGGTACTGACCGTCGGCTCTGATATCCGCGGCAATCGCCACGCGAGGCCGTCCCCTGTCCCAATTTTCCGGAACGGCCACAGAATACTGCCCCGAAGCGTCTCCCCGGGGAGGGACTGTCAACTCCAGAACTTCCGGCGAGGCCTTCCACCCCCCCGGCAGGACCAAAGCCGCCTCCAGGCGCAACGGGTTTGAACGGTAGTTGCGAACGCGCAGCTCGAGGGCGGCGTTTGAGCCCGCTTTCGCCTGGAGTTGATAGGGATAGAGCCTGACCCAACTGGGATTCAGCCCGAAGTCGCAATCCGGATCGGCGATGACATCAAAGAAATATTTCTGCTGATCCTCCAGCCGCGCTTTCAGGATTTCGAGGTCCGCTCTATTGCTCAGAAACGGCTTGCCGTGGCCGGGCGCCACAATGTTGGGCTCGTGCTCGAGAATCGTGCGGATGGACTTCACATGGCTGTCGTTCTCCACCCAGTTGCGAAATATCAGGTTATGACGCAGAAAGCTATTGGGGCTGCCGTTGGGGAAAAAAGCGTCGCCCGTGAAAGCCACGCGTGCGCCATCGATGTTCGCGAATAAGGCCATCTGGTATTCGGTATGACCGGGCGAATGGAAAACCTGAAACTCAAATTCCTCCCACCTGAAAGTGTCGCCATTTCGAAAAGCCCGATCGATCTTGATCGGTTCACCCAGAATGCAGCCCAAGTTGTATCCGCGCGGGTTCTGAAGAACGTCCACCATATTCTCGTAGCACCAGACCTTGGCTCCGTGACGCCGGACCAGATGAGGGAAGCCGTTCAAGTGATCATCGTGCATGTGACTGGGCATAATCACATCCACTGCCTTGAGACCGAAGCGCGCCTTGAGCTCGGTCAGGGTGTGTTCGACAAAGCCCATCCGATCGTGAACGGGCGTGGCCCTCATGTAGGTCTCGAAGAAATTCCAGCTTGCTGAGCCGTAATCCACAAAGAGCGCCTTGCCGCTGTCGCTGATTAGAGCGTAGAGACTCGAGGTCGTCTGATACGAAGCTATCAGGTGAGGCGTCACTGCGTAAGGGTGGTTTTCGACCGTGAGCGTCGATTCGGGCTCGTAGGCGGCGAACCAGCCCTTCAACTTGTTGACGAGGTTCGTAATCCCAACCTCGGGTTGGTTGAAAGGCTCACCATGTGAAGGGCAAGCCAGCTCTGGCCCCTGTTCCTTGACTCGAGTCAGTGAGAAGATGGCAAAGTCAACTCCATCCGTCCTCCCGTAATAGTATTGGAGCTCATAAAGGTTCACGACCTTCCCAGGCGAATGGATCAAGTCTCCTGTGAAGGCAGCCTTCTTTCCGTCTACTACACCGATCAGGGAGACTGAGCCCAGCGTGTGGCCGGGCGTGGGGTAGATAAGCAGCTCATAGGGTCCCCATCGATAAGTGTCGTAATCTCTCAGGACGCCCGCAACGGGGATGCCATGGGTCAGGGTGAAGAAGTCATTTTTGACATAATAGAGTTCGAAGATGCGGCGATTCCGCCAGAAATTCTCGGCATCATCGAACAGGTACCGTTCGTGTTCGGGTACCAGGATCGGGATACGCTCGGCGACAGCCCGAGAGTCCCCCTGGCACTGGTCGCGGTGGTGGTGAGTGTGCAAGATAGCGTCGACTCGGCTGACGCCGATCTGCCCCAGCAGGTTCAAAATGTGACCTGATCCGAAATCGATCAACAACGCCCGGTTGCCGTCCTTGAGCACGTAAACGTTGCAAGTGTCACGAAACAAATAGAGGTTGGGAGAAATCTGGGTCAGGCCGCCTTCCGGAGTAAAATGCACCGAAGCAGAGGTTGGCCCCGCCTCTGCTTTCGCCCGCGGGGCGCCTGTAAGCTCTGCGGCCACGAGTCCCGCCCCCGCATTTTTGAGAAAATCGCGGCGCGTCACGCCAAGTTCGTCCGAAGTCTTGTGTGCACCCATTGATTCCTCCTCTCCACGCTCATGGCAGGCCACCGCATGCCTCCCCGAGGTAGGATAACACCTCCCCGTCTAGCTACCAAAATTGTCAAGCCCCGGTTTTACTGGATAGCCGCTTGCGCTTCCGGCAAGCTCGGGAAAACTGAGAGGACCTCGTCCACCCTCGTCACTTTCATCAGCGTCCGGATCCGGTCTTGTACTGCCACCAATATGAGGCGACGTCCGGAATTGACGCAGGAAACGTGCGCGTTGACAATCGCCCCCACCCCTGCTGAATCCACGTAGGGAACCTGACTGAAGTCGAGGATGATTGCCTTTGCAGTCTTTTCAGCCCGGACAACATCCCTGAAGCCAAAGAGAGTGGTAAGAGTTATCGGTCCAATTAGCTGGAGGATTCGTTCGCCCTCGCGAGCACCCTGTGCGTCGGTGATGGTAAGCTTTTCATCCCACATGATTACAGAAGATACATGGTGGGTGGTGTTTTGTCAATGATGAATTGCCTGATATCAAACGTTACATGAATGTTACAAGAGATCCCTCGCTGTTCGTCGGTCAAGAAGCGAGATTGTTCGTCACGCTGGCAAGCGCCCGCTGAGTGCCAAGGCGATGAACCCCAGGATAAGGAATAGAATCCCCACCAGCATCGTTGTCAGCGCCTTCTGACCGGCGTTCTTCCATTCTCCCGTGACAAATCCCACAACGTTCGACGTGATGATTATGGATGACATGAAAAGTGGCCAACCCAAAATGGGACCCAGGCCTGCCAGCTCAGCCGTAGCTGCGCCGTAAATGATTGTGCTTCCCATCCAGAGCACACCCATCAGGGCGCCCAAAACCCAGTAAATCTTCGTTCCTGATTGGAAGAATAGGCGCCCAGTTTTGTTCTTTTTCCACAAGTACGCGCAGTAAATCAAGTAGGGGACGAGCGCGGCAGTCACCAACGGGGCCCATATGACATTAGTCTGACTCATGGGACGAACACCAAATTGTGCGGCTCGGTCGATGAGCGGCTGCCCGAAGGCCAAACCGAAGTTGATCAGAGGCGAACCAACGCCGGCCAGTATGCAGAGGATCAGACCGGTCTTAAAACTCATCCTCTTTCCCGCCACATCCTGCTGCTCCTGAACAGAACTCTGCAGCGCCTTCTCTTTGTGTCTCCCTGCCACTGCGCAAAATACGATGCCACCGAGAACCAAGAGGACTCCGAGGATGATAACCATGCCTTTTTCCGTGAAAATCATCTGAGAGTGAAGCGCGACTAGGGGAACGAGCGACCCCAATGCAGTCGAAAGACCTATCGCGATGGCGAAATTCAGTGCGATGCCAACCGCTGCTATACCCAGCCCGAAGAATATCTGGGCGAGACCAAATCCGACTCCAAACACCACAAGCAGAAGAATCTCTCGAATTCCCGC
Source organism: uncultured Acidobacteriota bacterium (assembly GCA_963765485.1). Lineage (GTDB taxonomy): Bacteria > Acidobacteriota > Terriglobia > UBA7540 > UBA7540 > CAVROP01. The sequence continues at coordinate 35,865 of CAVXWN010000020.1, forward strand.
TTGCTGGTAAAATTCTGCGACGTGAGGTACGGTGACGTAGACCATAAACCAGGGGAACAAGAACATTCCCACCACCGCCCAGACCGACCAGATGTTCTCCCACTTCCAATGTTTTGTGTACTTCGTTGGAGCGGCGAAACTTCCGTTTAGTATTCCGGCAACCAATGTCAGGACGACTGCCAAAGCCACATTCGACATATGAGAATCCTCGTTGAATCGGAAATCAGAAATTAGAAACTAGAAATTAGAAGTGAGGAGTCAGAAGTCAGGAGTCAGAGTTTAGCGTCCCCGCAGCCCCAGCACCTAGTCCCACTCCCTGGCACCTGACACCTGCCTATCGGCCTAATCCAAAATCTAAAATCCAAAATCACTTGTCGCTCGTCACTTGTCACTGCCTTATCTGCCCGGATCCTACGATCTGGTACTTCACCGAAGTAAGTTCAGGCAAGGCAAACGGGCCTCGGCAATGGAGTTTCTGGGTGCTGATACCCATTTCAGCGCCCAAGCCGAATTCACCCCCATCGGTGAAGCGTGTGGAAGCATTCCAATAGACTGCGGCCGAGTCCACCCGGTCCAGAAATCTCTGCGCTCGCGTCGCGTCACGGGTGATGATGGCGTCGGAGTGCTTGGTCGAGTAACGATTGATGTGCGCGATGGCATCCTCTAGATCACCCACTACTGCCACAGCTATCTTCAAATCCGAATACTCGGTCAGCCAATCATCCGCAGAAGCCGCTCGCACCTTGTCTTGGCCTGCCAACCGGCAAGTCAGGTCGTCGCCGCGCACTTCCACCCCCGCCGCTCGCAGCTTTTCGACAATTTTGGGCACGTATTCCGCGGCGATATCCCGGTGGACGAGCAGCTTTTCGGCGGCGTTACACACCGAGGGACGCTGGGTCTTCGCGTTGATTACGATCCGGTCCGCAATATCCAGGTCGGCGTCTTTATCCACGTAAATGTGGCAGTTCCCTGCCCCGGTTTCGATAACCGGCACGCTGGCTTGCTCCACAACGCGGTTGATTAATTCCGCTCCACCGCGCGGCACCAGAACGTCCACATATCCGCGCGCTCGCATGAGCTCATGCGCAGACTCACGGGAACGGGAATCGAGCAACTCGATTGCCCCCTCCGGTAACCCACGCGCCCGGTTAAGAAGTTCCACGAGCAGTTCATTGGTATGGACAGCTTCGCGTCCGCCACGCAGGACCACGGCGTTGCCGGCTTTGAGCGCCAGGACTGCGGCATCCACGGTCACGTTGGGGCGGGATTCATAGATTACGCCGACAACCCCCAGAGGCACTCGAACCTTCCGTATGCGCAAGCCGTTGGGACGAACCCAATCGGCCAGAACTTCACCCACCGGATCCGGTAAGCCAATGACTGCCTGGATTCCATTCAGTATGTCACTGATACGGCCGGGGTTAAGCAGCAGACGGTCGCGGCCGGAGGGACGCAGGTCGTCTGATTGAAGGTCCAGGCGGTTCGCCGCCAGAATTATCTCCTGGTTTCCCGCTAAAAGTTCCGCCATCTCGCGAAGAATTGAGTTCTTTTGCTGGGCGGCTAAACAGGCCACACGGGGAGCCGCGGTTCGCGCTCTGCGGAGCTTGTCGAGGGTAGACTCCATGGTCGTGTGCGGTAATTCCCCTCCTTTGTTAAGCAGGGGGCCAGGGGGTGGTTGACCGCCATGCTTACCACCCACCACCCCCACCCCTCCTCCGCCGAGGAGGGGAGTTCTGACGTTCATCAGGAGCTCTCGCGCTTGGTCCGCAACGGCGAAAAGTAGGTGCCGACGCGGCGCTGCAAGGCAAGGGGGATAACCTGGGGATGGTTTCCGTTTGCAATCACCACCTGAATCCCACCCGCCGTCGCCCTGAGTGCGGCTCGCAATTTGGAGCGCATCCCACCGCGACCAAGTTGACTTTTCCCGCTACAGGCAGCTTCCATCGCGGGCGTCACGCGACGAATCAGCCGCACCAACCGGGGCTTCCCACGGGGACCCGCGGGCTGAAAATAGCCGTCCACATCAGTGAGGAGAACCAGCCAATCCGCGCGCAAGGCGGAAGCCACAAGTGCGCTCAACTCGTCGTTATCACCGAACGCCCCTTCCAGTTCGCGAACCGAAACGCTGTCGTTTTCATTGACGATCGGCAGCACCTTCATGCGCAGCAATTGGTTGAGTGTATTGCAGAGGTTACGGTACCGAACCGGGGAGGAAAAGTCGTCACTCGAAAGCAGCAATTGGGCGACGACCTTCTTCCCAAAGAGCAGCCTTTCGTAAGTGTGCATCAGCCGGCTCTGGCCCACGGCCGCAGTAGCCTGCATCAAGCCGAGCTGCTTGGGCCGTCGTTTCACCCGTAATGAAAACATTCCGCAAGCGATAGCTCCCGAACTGACGATCACATACTCGTGCTTCGCCAGATCGAGCTGATCAATCAGCGAGCGCATCCGGCTGAAGTTGATCTGCCCACCCTGAGCAATCAATCTGCTCCCGACTTTGATAACTACACGCATAAAGATATGCCGTAATCAGCGTCTCAATTGTATCAAGCTATTCCTGTGCAACTTGAGGTTAAGTCCTCGGTAGCATTACTTGCTCTCGGAGACCTTTTTCTTCCCCTCCCATATGCCGCTTTCGTTGTCACTGGACCACTTGCCGGAAATCTCCCCCTTTTTGAGTCGTCCATTTAACTGGTAGTTGCCTTGCGGCGTGTCGATGTGGATTTCAACATCCCTTTTCTTAAAGGTGCCCGCGCTTATCTCAGTCCCGCCCATGGGCGACGAAAGTGTTCCGGTCAGCGAATCCCTGGTCTGTTCGAGGTACAGTGTGAATGGCATATCCCCTTGAGCACCCCCGTGCGCCGTGCACTCCCAGGTCCCGGTAAGAGGGCCGGGCTTGGGTTTGTTTCCTTTCCCTAGTGCAAAAGCTGCCACAAGAAAAACAGTCAGACATAGAAGGATTGGAACCAACTGCCTCTTCTTCATGTATGTGAGCTCCTTATTCAGTCTCATCAAATGGCCTGCCGAAGAATTCTACAGCGGGGCCGTATTTCCGTCCAGAAGAACAGTCAAGAGTCGACAGTCGAGAGTCAACAGTTAACAACAATTTGGTCTTTGGGAAACCTAGCATGGAGCAACTCCCATTACGCTCGAAGCCCTGTCAACTGCCGCTCCTTCGATCGTAGTCTGTCGCGTGCGGAAGAGTTCACGGTCGACAGGTGACGTAGTCTCGGCTCTCGACTGTTGACTCTTGACTGCTCTTTAGAACCAGAAATGCCAGAGCGTATCGACCAGAGCATGGGTCAAGGCTGAGGCGGAAAGCCTTCGACGGTTTCGGAAGACGTTTCCGTAGAACACCCCTGCCAGTGTAGCTAGAATTGCGTATCTCCAGTTGGGAACCGGAGCGTGGTGCAGATGTGCCGCGCCGAATATGACGGAGGCAATTAGCAGGCCGTATACGCCCGTGGGCCCTCGAGCAATGCTGCGGCAGAGGAGGTTCTGGAGGATGCCCCGGAACAGCAACTCCTCCGGGATAGCGATCGTGAGGTAGATTCCAAAGAATTGCAGCGGTAGCTGCCATAAGGAGACGCTCGAAACGTGCGGGTGAATGAAATGAAGGGCCATGCCCAGCGGAATTCCCAAGAGAGAAAACGCGAGGAAATTGGCGAATCCCTCCGTGGCATCCTGCTTCCTCCACAATAGCCGGTATCCTACCCCTTCAAGGTTGCGAATCACCGCAAACGCGTAGATCCCTATACACACACAGAAGAGGGGGCGGAAAAAGTAGACTCGTGTGGCCAGGCCCAGATTCCCGTCAGCCAATTCGCGGAGACCGGAACCCCCAGCGCCGCCATGGCGACGATATCCCGCCACCCGAGATGTTCGGGGCGATGCAGGCGGTCGGGCAGCAGCAGCAAACTGGGCACTGCGATGTAGGCCAGCAATTTCCCGGCTCCGGAGTACGTGAAGGAGTGTGTGCCAAGGGCGTAAACAAGGTACGGCACCAGCAAAAGAAAAGGCAGTCCCGCGGCTGCCCAAACCGATTGCACCGCCCGCTGGCGCACGTGCCGGATGACGCTCGACTGGCTCAATCCTACGAAGGCGCAAAGGGTGAGCGAAAGACTCAACAGCAGTGCCGCCAATCGGGTGGGGTCAGGATGAACCTGCAGCAGGATAATTGCTTCAGCCACACCGGACAGGGCGATCAAAACGATTATGAGAAGGGTTGCCTTTTTCATCGTTTCATTGCTTCCCGCCTATTTACGTTGTTGTGCTCTTCCGCCGCCGAGGACAAGCTCCTTAGAGTCAAAGTCCACTGCGGCTAGGGGAATAAACTGCACCGGACCGAGCTTCTTCAAGTCCTTCTCGATACCGGAGATATTTCCAACCAGTACGATAATACTGGTGTCAGGGACAAGACGCTGGCGGGCTGCGTTCCAAACTTCGTCGGGGGTGAGGGCCCGGATCTTCTCAGGATACCGGTTCCAATAGTCGAGCGGCAGATCAAAGACCAGCAGCTCGAGTGTCTGGCTGGCGAGGCCCTCCGAAGTTTCAAAATCCAACGCGAGATGGCCAATCAGGTACCCTCGAGCCGTTTCAAGCTCCTCAGGCGTGATGGGTTGGTCGCGCATCCGCTTAATCTGCTCCAACACCAAATGCACGCTCTTCATGGTCTCAGGTGTGCGTGTAAAAGTCTTCGCAAGCCACACCCCCGAACTCTGATAGGAGAGGAGTTCACTGGAAGCTCCATACGTCAGACCTTGATGGGTGCGGAGGGCCCTGAAAAGCCGGTTCTCGGAGGGTCCGCCCAAGATTTGGTCTGCGATGCTCAGGGCCAGATAATCGGGGCTGTTCCGGGGAACCCCGAAGTTGCCGACGCGGATTTCTGTCTGAACCGCGTCCGGCTTGTCAATGGCGACAATCCTTTGCAACGCGGCGACTGGAGCCGCAGCAGGCATCACGGGCGTTGCCCGCTTGGTCCATGAGCCAAAGTATTTTTCAGCCCGCTCAAACGCTTTGCTCGTCTCGATATCGCCGGCAATGGCGAGAAGCGCATTCGAGGGTTGATAGTAGTTGTTATGGAAGTCCCGGAGGTCTTGCCGAGTTATTCGACGCACCGCTGGAATCGTTCCGTCCTCGGCGTGGCCGTACGGCGTTCCGAGAAAGGCGAGACACCGGAAGGCCGCAGTGGCGACATAGTCCGGGTCGTCGCGAAGGACCTCGAGCCCGGACAAGGTCTGTTTGCGCTGGCGCTCGACTTCGGGAGGCAGGAAGGCGGGATGCATCGCCATGTCAGAGAGGAGATCGAAGGCCAGATCCTCATGGTCATTCAGGACGCTCAGGCTTACAAAGGACTGATCCCAGCCGGCTCCTTCGTCAATAAGTCCTCCGATTGAGTCAACCGTCTCGGAGATTTGGCTCGCGCTGCGGGTTGAAGTTCCCTCCGTCAGCAAGGCGCTCACCAGTTGTGCCGTGCCAGGCAACGTCGCCGGATCGGATTCTACTCCGGCCTTTACAACCAAGCGCAGCGTCAAAAGTGGGAGGGAATGCCGCTCAATTGCGACCACTTTCAAACCATTGGGAAGGACGCGCAGCGCAGGCGTGGGAAGGACCAGGGGCTTGGGAGGCAACGCCTGCGGCGGAAAGTCGCGAGCCAATGCGAGAGCAGTACAAAGCACAGCCGCTAGACCGAACAAGCACCTGTTTGGAGTGCGGCAGCTTGCTGCCGCTTTCTGTAGTCGGAAGCTTGCTCCCGACAGCGACCCGAGCAAGCCCAAGACGCAAAAGCGGCAGCAAGCTGCCGCTTTCTGTAGCCGGAAGCTTGCTTCCGACAGCGGCCCGAGCAAGCTCAAGACGCAAAAGCGGCAACTTGCTGCTTTCTGTAGCCGGAAGCTTGCTTCCGACAGCGGCCCGAGCAAGCCCAACACGCAAAAGCGGCAGCAAGCTGCCGCACTCCAAACCACGCCTCCACGCCGCTCCCTCGGTAACCTCATTGGCCTCCCGGTCTTTCCTCACTTAATTGCTCCGCGCCCGCCCTACCCTTTGGGTACACTTCCACTAGCGTCAGGTTCTGTGGCACAAAGTACTTCTGCGCCACTCGCTGAATATCGGCCGGCGCGACGGCCAGAAATCGGGCCAGTTCTGTGTTGACCAGGTTCGCATCCTTCAGAATGACCGCCGCATAGCCTAGTTCCTCACCTCGAGTCTGGACCGTCTGCCGACTCAAGATGAAATCGCGAAGGATTTCGTTCTCGGCTTTTTGCAGCTCGTCATCGCTGACCGGTTGGGTTTTCAACCGCTGCAATTCCGCCTCGACCTCAGCCTCTCCTTGGGCCGGCGTGTAGCCATGATTCATGACGGCCAACACAAAAAAAAGATTCGGGTCTTCCGAGAAGTTGCCGGTGCTCTGCGCTTCCAGGGCGATCTGCTTGTCATAAACCAGCCGTCGATAGATGCGCGAACTTTCACCTTCGGAGAGGATGTTGGATGCCAGCCGCAAGGGGTAAGCGTCCGGGGTGCCATCAGCAGGCATATGGTAACCTTCCACGAAGGCCGGAAGCGCCACGTTCAAGCTGAGTTTTACAACCCGCTCGGCAGTTTGGGGCGGCTCAGCCGGGGGATGGTTCGCCGGAAGGCGTGCTCCACGCTCTAGAGGACCAAAATATTTCCGGATTATGGATTCCGTATCCTGCGGGTCTATGTCGCCGACGATGACTAGTGTGGCGTTGTTTGGAACGTAGTACGTGTCGTAGAAGTCGCGAACGTCCTCAAGCCTGGCATTGTCCAGGTCATGCATGCTGCCAATCGTCATGTGCTGGTACGGATGCACGGTGTAAGCATGTTGGTACAGTGTCTCGAGTACCGTTCCGTAAGGCGGGTTATCGAACTTTAGCCGCCTTTCCTCTTCAACAACTTCCCTTTCGTTATCGAAAACACTTTTCGTGATGTCCAGGTTGCGCATCCGGTCAGCCTCCAACCACAAGACTACGGGAAGCTGCGAACTCGGCGTTGTTTCCCAAAAGACAGTGGAATCCTCGGTCGTATAAGCATTGTCGATCCCACCGGAGCGAATGACATAGTCGGAAAATTGCTCGGGGCCGATGTTCGTGGTCCCCTGAAACATAAGGTGTTCAAACAGGTGGGCAAATCCGGTTCTTCCGGGCACCTCGTTCTTGGAGCCCACGTGGTACCAGACTTGAACATCGACGACCGGGGCCTGATGATCTTCGACAAGGTAGGCCTCGAGACCGTTTGGAAGGGTTAGACCTCGGAGGGTCGTCCGAGGCAGGGTGACGGCTGCGGCCTGGCTGCAAATCCCAGCGACAAGGAATAGAGCAGCGGCGAGAATGGCTATGCTTACCTTGGGCGCCTGATTGATGGTTCTGGCCAACCTGCTCTAAACCTCGAGAAATTTCCCTGGCAAAGGTTTAATTCTATCATTGAGCCGCATAAGGCGGTGACCTAATCAGACTTGCAGGGGACCACTAGTGTGCCGACCCGGCTGACTCCTAACAGCAACCACCCCCGACCCCTCCTTACAAAGGAGGGGAGCCGGATCACCAACTCCCCTCCTCTCCGAGGAGGAGGCCAGGGGCGGTGGGCCTGCCTGCGCGGTAAATGGCGAGGTGGGACGCCGCACTAGAAAGCGCACAGTCCTAAGCGACAGGTGAGCCCACTCTTGCACCCTTGGGTTCAGCATCAGCAGATTGCGAATGGTCAGAACGCGCTCCAGCTCGTCACCACCTGCCGCCTTTCGCTTATCCCCTGCCACCTATTAACAACCTTTCTTTTCAACAACATTCGCGCATTAAGCGGCTAAGTACCTGTGTTTTCAAATAGATTGCCGCTTCGTTTCCGAGTTTTCCACAACCATCCTTTGTTTTCATAGATATTCCGGCTTCGTTCCGTCAATTTTGAAGAATTCTTCTTTGCTACCCCTCGAACGAAAGACATATTGTCTGTTGCTCAGAAAGCCAGTTTGTCGGCTTTTCATCGCGCTTGGCACATTCTCGGAACTGGCTTGCAGTGGGCAGCATCGCAGCCTACTGTTCCCCCCAGGCCGTGATCTCCCACATGGCCTCGACATACAATTGTAGCCTATATTGTTCTGCTTGCCAAGAAACACAAAGTCTGTTTCGGTTCGATCCGGGACGGCAGGCGTGAACGAGGATGCCGATGAGGAACCCTCCCCACCCCGGGGGCGTTGTATTGCGCCAGTGCATTCAGCCTTTGGGCTTGAGCATCACGGAAGCCGCGGCCGCGCTCGGAGTCACCCGGACCACACTGTCAGAGCTGGTCAATGAGAAGCGCGGGATCTCTCCCGAGATGGCCGTGCGCCTTTCGAAGGTCTCCGGCGGCAGTGCCGAAAGCTGGCTGACGCAACAGGCGCTCTACGAACTTGCGCAGTTACGCACCGACAAGATCAAGGTCAAGCGCCTCCAGTTTGCCTAGATGTCCGGTGTACCCCCGCGTGGTTGCGGGCCTGAAGGTATCGACGGAAGTCACCTGCGTTGCTTGGGCGAAGCGACTTCGTAAGTCTCTCGCAACTAACTCTACGGCGGTATTCGCGGCTAATGCCGTGCCTCGATCGCATGGTCGGTATTCGTGATGCCCCACAGCAACTTGCATTCGACAAAATCCAGACGATGCAAGGCCGCGCCGTCCAAACGACGGCGCGGTGGAAGAACCGCAAGTGGCTACATATTTTTCAGGACTCCCCCCGGAAAATGCTCCTGGCGCGAAGCGCTTTGGAGTGCGGCAGCTTGCTGCCGCTTTTGCGTCTCGATCTTCCTCGAGGCCCTACCTCAGCGCTGACCCCGCCGCGCGGGGTCAGCACGATGGGGAAGCAAGAAAACGCCGATCCCGCGATGCGGGATCGGCGCGCTACAAAGCGGCAGCAAGCTGCCGCACTCCAAAGCCCCCCAGATTCTTGCAGGATGGGTTTATAATCGGAGTCCTTTCAACGTCTGGATCGAGGACACGGACTGCAGAATGGATGGCACGCAGCACCCTCCATACGGCAAGCGGCAAGTTGCCGGTTCGCCATCGTTTCTTTACGGCCTGACCGGGAGCGGCACGAGGTGGAGAAGCTCTATCCCGGTGGCGATTGTTCTCGTACTCACCTTTCTTGCCTACGTTCATTCTCTCTGGTTCAAGTTCATTTACGACGACCGGGCTCTGATTCTGCGCAACTACTACATAAGGTCATGGGACTACCTGCCGCGTTACTTCGCAGTCCACACTTGGGCCGTTGACACAACCGCCAGGGTCGGCAACTATTACCGTCCCCTTCTCTTCCCCTGGCTACGCATCAACTTTCTGCTATTCGGGCTTGAACCTGCCGGCTGGCATCTATTCTCAGTGCTGGCCCACGTCGGCGTCACTTTGCTGGTCTACGTCCTGGCCGAGAAGCTTCTGGGCGATTCCTTCACTGCTCTCGCGGCTGCAATAATCTTCGGCCTCCACCCGGCGCATATTGAAGCAGTGGCCTGGATCTCTGGCAGTTCGGAGTCGGTTCTGGCCCTGTTTCTGATCTCCTCGTTCCTCTGTTATCTGAACTGGCGAACGCGTCCGGGACGAGCAAAGAGCAACTGGCTTGCTGCTTCCCTTCTTCTCTACGTGTTCGCAATGTTGTTTAAGGAGACGGCGCTGGCGCTGCCGCTGATTATTTTCGTTACCGAATGGTGCACGCGCAAAGAGGATCTGGGACCTGCAGAAGAATTGCAAACGCGGCGCATCCGGCGCTCGTTCTTGGCAACAACTCCTTACCTCCTACTTACCATCCCTTATTTTTTTGCCAGGATCGTCGCCCTGAAGAGCTTTGAACATTCCGCCTCAAACGTGCCGGTTGGAGAAATCGTCTCGACTTTGCCCTCTTTGCTCTGGTTCTACACCCAGCACCTACTCTGGCCGGTAGGCCTGAGCGGCTTTTATGACTTGACTTACGTTGTGCATCCGTCATTCTCACGAGTTTTTTTGCCTGGGGTGGGAGTTGCCCTGATCGCGTTCGGCCTGTACTGGTGGGGAAGGCATTCGCGCCAAGTGAGATTAGCCGCAGCCTGGATGCTCCTGCCGCTTCTCCCTGTCTTGAACGTTCAGATTTTCGGAGACGGGAACTTCGCCCACGACCGCTATCTGTATTTACCCTCGGTCGGTTTCTCGATGCTCGCCGCGCTGTGTTTGCGGCGCGATGAGGTCGGTCGTAGGCGAGTGTTCGGGAAGCCCGTAATACAAGCGGTTCTAATTCTGGTCCTGTCCTCGGTGCTTGGGGCCGGCACCGTTTCTCAAAGCCTGACTTACAGCAGCGATGCGCGATTCTACGCCCGTTGTTATGTCACGGCGCCTCAAAATGACACTGTCAAGGCGAACTATGCCAGCATCATGGGGGAACAGGGGCGCTTCGAGGAAGCTCTGCGTTTGCTTGAGGAGATTCTAACCCGCCACCCGGAGTCATCGTCCGTCAATTACAATATAGGCTATACCTACTACCAGATAGGCAACTTGGACGAAGCCAGGCGCCACTTGACACGAACGGTCCAGCTTAACCCGCAGGACGCGGAGGGCTTCTTCTATCTGGGACTAACCCAACTGAAGATGGGGCATGTTGACGAAGCTGCTCTTGATATTCGCAAGGCGGTCACAATCAATCCCCACGCGGAAAACTACCATTTCGCGCTGGGCGTGATCTTCAAGCTTCAAGGGAATCTTGCGGCCGCGCTGCAGGAGTTCCGCGCTGAACTCGCACTCAACCCAAGCCATTCACCAGCCAGAGCACAAATCGCGCAGCTCGAGCGCCTACAGGCAGCGCAACCGACCGGTAAAACGCCTCCCTCGCACTCTCACAATGAATCAATGACTCACTGAACCGATGATTCAATTCTCAAAAGCCGCAGGTCCGTAGAGCGGGACCTGCGCTACGATTCCTCCAATGAATCAATAAATCCCAAGTTCATTCGGTGTATTTCTGTACGATGGGATAACGCCGTCCCATCCCAAAAGCTTTGGCGGTCACTTTTAGTGTCGGGGGAGCCTGCTGGCGCTTGTATTCGGCGCCATCGACCTTGCGGATCGTTTCCCTTACCAAGGAGATGTCAAGGTGATGCTTCTCAGCAATCTCCTCTGAGGACATGGACTCCTCGATGTAGTCCTTCAGGATGGCATCCAGAACTTCATAAGGGGGGAGAGTGTCTTGGTCAGTCTGGTTGGGACGCAACTCAGCCGAAGGGGGCTTGTCGAGACAAGCTTGCGGGATACGTTCCCCGGCGTGGTTCACGTACCGCGCCAGATCATAAACCATGACCTTGGGGACGTCGGCGATCGCGGCCAAGCCCCCGGCCATGTCGCCGTAAAGAGTGCAGTATCCGGCGGCCAGTTCGGATTTGTTGCCAGTGCTGAGGAGCAATGAACCGAATTTATTCGACAGGGCCATGAGAATGTTCCCGCGAATGCGCGCCTGGATGTTTTCCTCCGTCACATCGCGGGCTGTGCCTTCAAACACGCGGTCGAGTCCGCGGAGATAACTCTCGAAAATCGGAGTGATGGGAATAATACGGAAGTCGATGCCCAAATTGCGGGCCAGCGCTTCGGCATCGCGGATGCTTCCTGAAGAGGAATAGGGACCGGGCATGCCTACTCCCGTCACATTTCCAGCGCCCAGCGCGTCCGCTGCCAGCGTGGCGACGAGCGAAGAATCAATCCCGCCGCTCAGGCCGATGATCACTTTTTGGAACCCGCACTTCGCAACGTAATCGTGCACACCCAGCTTGAGCGCTTGATACACGGCTTCGATTTCGGAAGCAGGCTCGGGGTGGATTTCGGTGTGACGATCCGAGGTGTCGAAAACCACCAGGTCTTCTTCGAACGATCGGGCGCGTGCGGAAAGCTCTCCTCTCGCGTTGAAGGCCATGCTGGAGCCATCGAAAACCAGTTGGTCGTTTCCGCCCACGTGATTGACGTAGGCCACTGGAATGTGGCGCGTATCCGCGATGGCCTTTAGCATGTCGTGACGTAACCGGATTTTCTCCGTGCTGTAAGGGGAGGATGCAATATTCAGCAGCAAATTGGCCCCGGCGTGAACGCACTCCTCGACAGGATCTCGGATGTAGAGTTGTTGCTTCCAGAAATGTTTGTCGTTCCAGATGTCTTCGCAGATGGTGATCCCGACCTTGAAACCATTGAGCTCATAGAGCTGGACGGATTGGCCGGGTTCGAAATAACGTGACTCGTCAAAAACATCGTAAAAGGGGAGCAGAATCTTCGTGTAATCGAGGACTATCTTGCCGTTCTCGATCAAAGCGGCTGCGTCAGCCACCGCTTTGCCTTGCACAGCGTGGGAGCGACGGACGTAGCCAACAAGCGTCGCCAGGGGCGGGAGCAACGTTGCCAAACGCGCCACTTCGGCCTCAGACTTCCGTATGAAGCTGTGCTTTTCAACCAGATCGCGAGGCGGATATCCGCAAAGCGCCAGCTCAGGAAACACCACCAAGTCTGCTCCGCGTTGGTGCGCGCACCAGGCAGACTTCACAATGCGATCGATGTTGCCGGCAAAATCTCCCACGGTCGTATTGATTTGTGCAAGGGCGATCCTCATGGCTCGCTTAGTCTACTGCATGGGTGTTGGGCACAGCAAGGTGGTTTGATTTGTGATTTGTGAATGGCAACGCCACCGCCACTCTGTCAATCGCGAATCGTTCGATTTGTGATCGGTGATTGGTGATTTATGATGGAGGCAGCTTGCCGATTTGCGATTGAGAGACTACAAGGCATGCCGCCACCCCACTTTGTCAATCGCAAATGGGGAGTCTAGGCGCTAAATGAGCTTCCGCAGCCGCAAGTGGTTTTGACGTTCGGATTGTCGAACTTAAAACCTGCACCCTCCAGTGTCTCCACGTAGTCAATTTTGGTGCCGTTGATGTACATCAATGATGCCTGGTCGACAAATACCTTCAGGCCGTCGAACTCGTAGACTTTATCAACCCCGTTCGTCTGGTTCTCGAAATTCATCTGGTACGAGAATCCCGAACACCCTCCACCCGCTACCGCGACGCGCAAGCCGGCAGGCACCGGGTTCTGTTGCGCCATAATTTCCTTCACCTTGCTGACGGCCTTGGGTGTTAGCTCTATTTTCATTCGAAAACTCCTTGTGCAAATTTCCAGTCCGACCCCTTCCCTATTCGATGAAGAAGGGTATCAGAGGGATACGCAGAAATCAACACCGACCTGCTACCCAAGAATCGCGGTTGAACGATGGAATGGGCGTGTCGGCGGTTGGAAGCGTCGACGGGCGCGCCCCAAAACCTACTCAGCCGGGTTCGCGGCCCGGTTCGGTAGAGGTTTCAGCGGCTCGGGGAGGATCAAGGTGGTTTGAGGCTCTCCGCTGACGACACTCCCGCCCCCTTTTGCCTCTTGCATTCTCTTTTTTCATCGCGCTCCTCCGTTTCAGGTCCGCAGTTGCGCGCAGCGCAGGCGCGCGGCTTGCAGCAGCAGCCACTTTTCCGTATCCGCTTTGATCTGCAGGATCAGTCCCCGCGCGTGGCGCACCAACTTGCCCGCCAGCCGATACACTTTCCAGCGTAGCGTGGCCACCGTCGCGGTGCGATACGATTCCGGCAGCACACGCCGCTTGAGCAACTGCGCCAGATTGTAGGCCAGTACGCCAATGGCAAAGTACAGGGCGTTGGCCGCCCGTTGCCCACACGGCATCTGCTCCATTCCCATGTCCAGCTTCAGTTCCTTGTGCCAGTTCTCGCTCTGCCCCCGCCCGTTGTGTTTCCAGATAACCTCCGCCGCGCTCTCCTCCCGATTCGAAGCCACGGCGTGATAGCAGTGCCGCTCCGATTCAAACAAGCTGGGCTGCGGATTGAGCCAGCGCAGCACGATCAGCCGGAACGCCTGCTTCGTCTCGTTCATCGTGTGCACAGTCTCGGCGATTTCCCGATCCGTCCCCAGTCCCTCGGCCGTCTGGTAGGGTCGCCACGCGCTCGCCGGCAGGTTCTGGATTTCGCGTTTCACCGCTGCGTCCAAGTCCGCCGTAATGGTGAAAGTGCGCCCCGGCTGGCTGTAGTGGTTGATCACGTCCGCCTGGTAGGCCGCGCTGTCGCTGCGAAAATAGATCCGCTTCCCTGCCGGCAACACCGCCTCACACTTCTGCGCGAAAGGTAAAATCCCCGTCCCCGGGCTCACGTTGCCATCTCGAAATTCCTGCCCCACGCAGATGCCGTTCACGTAGCCCACCAGCGGCATGTACCCCCGCGCGTGGTGATACGTCCACTGCGCCTCCCGCTTCTCCGCCTCAATCTCGGTGGCATCGACGTCCAGAGTCAACTCCTCGCCTTCCGGCTCCAGCGCACCCTGGATCAACTCCTGGTTCACCCGCTCCAAACCCGCTACCCCGTCCTTGCCTTGTCGCCGCAACCAGTCCCCTACGGTACCTGCATCCGGCACCGCTCGCAGCCCCAAGTTCTCCAACACCTCTTGCTCGGCCCGCAACTCCCGCAGGTCTTCCAGCCGCCGCCCGCCGGCGTGCAGCATCCACACCAGCGGCTGCACAAATTCGCTGGGCCGATACCCTCGCCCCGAGCCCGGAACCGCCAACTGCTCGTCCACGCGCTTCCACACTTTCAGTGCTTGCGCCATCTCCTCCAACACCATCAGCCCGCCCAAACTCGTCAGACGTTCTGCGCTCTTTTCCAGCTTGATGGGCAGAATCAGTTCAGGTAAGCTCGACTGCATCGTTCACCCTCCCGGTGTGGGTCTAAGAATTCTCGCAAATTCTCTATACCACACATCCCGCGAGGGTGAGCGTGTTTATAGCCCCTTTTTCACAAAATCAATCGCGATTGTCGGGTGCTATGGGGAGGCCCTACAGTCAATAGCTTTGTGGCGGATGATTCGCCTGGAAAGCAGGCTTAATTTTCAGTAAGATGGGTGAGACGACGCGGCGCGGTTATGGTCTTAGCTGCCTCGCTCTATCAAAGGCAAGTTGCCGTGAAGAAGTACATTCTCGCTGTAGCACCGGTAGCAGCGATAGCCATTCTCATCCAGAGTGGGTGTGGAGGCGGGCGCGGGAGCGCGACCTTGCCCATCGTCACCGCTCCGGGGTCAGTGGCAGTTTTCGGTGGCGATGCTGCCGTGTGCAGCGTGATTTCCTTCAGTGTCACCATGACTGGCCTTACGCTTACGCCGCAGTCGGGTGGGAGCCCGACGTCGGTCCTTCCTGGCGGAAACGCGGTCACAGTGGATTTCGCCTCCCTAATGGATTTCGCCACCATCTTCACCCTCTCAAACATCCCACCTGGCACTTACAACGCGCTGGGAATAACGCTTGCCAATCCGCAGCTAACGTACCTGGACACTTCCACACTTCCTCCGTCTTTGAAGACGATCTCCCCGACGATGCTTCCCCTGGCTATCAATCTCAATCTCAGCCCGGCAATTCCTGTCGCGAGCTACGGCACCGTAGGTCTGCAACTCGACTTTAACCTCCTGAATTCCGTATCTGTCGGTTCCAACAATCAATTTGCGGTCACTCCGACGTTCACGGCGAGTTTGGCGTCGGCTTCGGGAAGCAGTGGTTTTGCTGAGCTCGAAGACTTAAGTGGTATCGTTCAAAGCGTTAGCACAAACTTGACGAATTCGTCGTTTGTTGGCAGTTTTACTATCTCTCGTCCCAGTACTCAGCCCCTAACGGTCTACGGCACGAGCTCGACGACATTCGATGGAGTCTCTGGGCTGAGTGGTCTTGCTGCCGGGACTTTTGTGGAGATGGATGCCTTCCTCGACGCGAATGGGAACGTAGTGGCAAACATAGTGGAGGCGGAGGATCAGGAGAGTTCGGCCAACGGCCAAGCGGCATTCGCCGGACTGATAACTTCCGTCACGCCACAGACAGGGAATGCCACACAATTCACCTTGTTGGTCCGCGAAGAAAACCCTGATATGAGCAACCGGGTAGGACTCTTCTCTCTCCTGACCGTCAATATCGATTCGTCGTCCACAAGGTTCGGCATCACCGCCCAAGCTAACGACTTCGCGAGCTTTTCTTTTGACGCTACTACACTTACCGCAGGTCAAAAGGTTGTGGTTCACGGTACCCTGCCCAGTGGTTCGAACTTGGCGCAGACTGCCACTGCCCGGTCGATTTTCCTGGGTCTGCAGTCCGTTTTGGGGAACCTCTCAACGAACCTCAGTCAACCAATCGCCGTCGATTCGGATGGACTGACAGGAGGGTTCACGCTGCTTCCCTGCTCGCCCTTATTCCAGCCCGCGCAGATTACTGTCCTTTCCTCCCGACAGACGATCTTCACTGGAGGTATCTCGAATTTGAACAGCTTGGAGACCCCGGCCTCGCACTTTCTGCTCGTCAAGGGATTGCTTTTCAATGAGCAGAGCATTCCCTCTTTTGGGATTATGAAGTGGACTGTGCCGGCAAATGTTGAGGTGGCGAAGCAGATCCATCAGCTACCTTCGCCTTAAGAGGACGCTGAAGAACCCAAAGCACTTGCGGGCATCCTGCTTCATTCCGTTCAACACCGTACTACCAGGTGAGGGCTGGGGCGCCTCCGAATGAGAGGGTAAACTGATTTGCCGGCATCTAAAGGAATGTGACGAAAACGCTGAAGAGCGCCCTTGAGTTCATCCTATGTCGGAGTCTTATGCCGCAAGGTCGGCGGTCCCTGATTCGCGTAGTGTCGGCGGGGTGGCTGGTTGTCTTGTTGCCTGCGCTGGTTGGCGCCCAGCAAGCTGCACGGGTTGCCATGTCCTGCTTTCCAGCCGATACTCAGCAGGTTGCCTACTCGAATTTCGCCCAACTGCGTTCCTCGGCCGACTACCCACAAATCCGTCAGCATGTCCTTTCTCAGCAGTTTGGAAGATTTGGGTGGTTCCTCCACTCCCTGGGGATCGACCCTGAAAAGGATGTTGATGAGGTTATGTTGGGATGGCACGGCCAGACCCTGGGCGGCCCGGGGAGCTTTGGCATTGCAACCGGACGTTTTGAGCCCGACAAAGCACGTAAGTTCTTTACACAAAATCAGTTGCCGGAGCAATCCTACAGTGGTCTTGACCTATTCGCTTTCGGATCGGGCGCGGATCCGGCGGACACGTTCTTTACTTTCCTCGATTCTTCGACCGCGGCTTTCGGCCGTTTGCACGATCTAAAAGCCCTCCTTGACGTCATGGCGGGTTCAGGGGACGCCCTGGACACAAACCAAACTTTCCAGAGTTACGAAGCCGAGCTTGAGGGGACAGGGCCTCAGTGGGGCATACTCACTGGGAAAGCCGCTGCGAATGTTGCTGTGCCGTGGTTATCCGGGGGGAAAAAGAACACAACTGACTTCACCGCTTCGTTGGCGCCGCTCCTAGCTGTCCTTTACCGCGTGGATTGGGATGGCGGTTTTATGGCACATATCAGCGTTGTCTGCAAAACGCAAGAAAGTGCCAAAGGCCTGTTCCAGCTTCTGAACATTCTCAAGTCAACCCCCTTGCTCCCCGCCTCGGGAGGCGCTCCGGGACCTACTTCGGTGTTCCAGAGTCTGGAGGCCAGCCAGGAGGGGTCGCGCCTCGAACTCAACGCGTCGGGGCCAGCGGACGCACTGGACCAACTACTAAAGGTTGGGGAATGAATTTAATTGAGTCATTGAATCATTGACTCGTGCGAGGCGGAGGGAGGTGTCCAGGCGGCCCCGAGTAACTCGCGCTTGATGATCATGCCTGATCAGGGGAAAATCTCAAAAGACTCCGCATGTCGTGGCCGAAAAACCGCAAAACCTCGACGATCCAAGGTGAAGACCCTGAAGATTCTCAGTCGTTCTGCCAGAGCCACCAACGAAGCATCGGCAAAATCCATAGGCCGGTCTGCGTATTGCTCCATCAACACGCGCATCCTTCCGAGATCGCTTTTCAGGACTTCCTGCACCCGGACCGCGTCACTCAACACGAAATCCCAGAGCAGGGTCTGGCTCACTGGCCGATCAAGAAAGTGAAAAACCTCCGTCAATACCGGCCAACTCGTCACGAAGCGGCCGCGGAACTCTTGAAGCGCGGCACGGCAGCGCTCGTGAGACTCCTCCGACCGGTCGAAAAGAGCGATCAATGGTCCCGAATCACAAAGTGCCTGCACGACGCTTGGCAAGGAGTATCTCTTTTAACAAGCGGCTGACGTTACGAGCGCGGTCACGCTTTGGACCCGGCGGCGCGGGTCCAAGCTTCGGGTAGAGCTGTGAGTATACTTCCCACGAGGTTGGTCGGGCCTCACTGGCATCACTCTTCCACGCGTCGCGCAGAGCATCCTTAATTACCGCGGACTTCGTCCGCTTGCCCCGCCGTGTTAAGGCACGAAGAATCCGCGCGGTCTCGGTGTCCAGCCGAAATGTAACACTCTCGCCCACGTCTTACATCGTAAGACGCCGGCCGGTTTCTGTCAAGATGTAAGAAGTGGCATTATGGCAGAGGTTGTATCGCTGGGCTTCCCGCCAGCAGTTAAGTCCCTCTGTGTCAGCCTGCCGTTGGCCTCGAAAACAAGCCGGATGGCTTCCTGAAGATTCTCACGGGCCTCTTCCAGCGTCTCGCCTTGTGTATTGGCACCCGGTAGCTCTTCAACCCAGCCGATATAACCTTCTGGCACTTTCTTGAAAACGGCGGTCAGATCCATGTTCCCTCCTCTGCATTCCGCTCATAATGGTAACATGTACTGGCCAGTGCGGCGATGCGCTTAGAGGATGGTGGACGCGGAATGCAAACGACTTCTGACAGCCTTGCGAGCATAGACCAAGCCCTGGGGTCCGTGCTGGAGGATGCTGTAAGGATCGCTGAGGCCCTTGGAAAAGCTAACTCCGCCAGTGCGACCATTGAGGAGTGGCATAAGCAAGTCGTTTCTTCGCTTGTGTCTGAGGTCGCGGCCAACTGCATCAGGATGCGTTTCCTGCTCGGACGCGTGGACGCAACGTCACACGGCGAGGCAGGGACCAAACTCACTTTTCCCATGCTCGCTTACGTTGTGCGAAATCTTCTTGAGTTAGGAGTCTGGGTTCAATTCTGCTCTAAAACAAAACGGAACGCTGAGCGCTTCCACGAGGACCGTTTCAGAGATGGGCTTGGGTTTTCCGAGGCGGCAAGGCGGCTACTGGCTACCGCTGGCGAGAATGCTCGGGCGGCGGATCCCGTGCAAGCGATCACAACCCTTAAAGAGGCTGCGACAAAGGCGGGGATCCTGTCGGTCGACGACAGCTATACGAAGGTGGCTGATGCCGCAAAGGAACTGGGCCTCCAGGAATTCTACACTTCGGTAAACAAGATGCTCTCCAAGTTCGCGCATCCCACCGCTATGGCGTTGCTCGCCCCTCCCGAAGGAGAGGCACTTGCCGAGACGTTTGCCGGACTCTTCGCTGTGGGCTTAGTCTTGGCCACAATGAGCTTGGGGGTCGCTAGAGAGCATGTCGAGTCCCTCGGCCTAACCCTGGCGTGACCAAAGGCAACGAAGGGCAGATACCCGGAGTCCTGGACATAGCGCACCGACACACGTTCTCTGTCGGCTTGCCCGTGCAGGTGCCAGGGAATCACCGCCTCGTCGGAACTCCTGATCGTAGGTCGTAGTCCTCTAATCCCAGGTTGATGAACTTGATTGAGAGGTTAGGGACGGCCCGCACGGCGTAGGCCAACCGCGTGTTGGGCCTCCCACAAATAATTATCCCTCTCACGCGCTGGCCTAGCTTCGCCATATGCTCCATCGCCCAGCCAATATAGGCCTCGATCTGATCGATTACCGAGTCGGTGCTTGCGTCCGGGGTCTTGACTTCTAGGACCACAAGGTTCCCTCTGCGGTCCTGGCAGAGGAGATCGATCCGGCCAACTGGCGGCGCGTTGTGCTGCCTTCCGATGAGGGTCAAGCCCGGCTCGATCTGGTCCAGGTCGGACGCGAGGAACGCTTCGATGTTCGCCTCGTGCAACCCCCCGCCCCCTGCACCGGAACTGGCAACCCGTTTCGGCTGTGGTCGCACTCGGCCAAGTCGTGGCCCCCCTGATCTCCAGTTTCCCTCCATTGTGCCTATTCTGAAGGACCCCGACCAGCGGAAAAGACGCCGGCCATCACCGTCCGTCAGATTGTGGTAAAGCTGGAGCGCCGGGCACCCAGACTTGTTGAACCGGAAGTTGGCCGTTCGTGTTATTGTTTGGAGCATCTCGTCGAACGCCACACCGCCATCACGCTCGCTCAGCAATTTGTAAGCTGACGCGCGCCACCCAATACGGGCTAGACAAGGCCGAGATCGGGTGAACAGGCGAAAAATAGGGTACTCAGTGCGCCGGGATAAACCGGCAGGAAGCAGAGGATGAAAAATCCTTACGAGAAAGGAGTAGCGAACCACTCGGCCCCGAGTTTTGCGCGGCAGGTCGCGAGGCCTACCGCGAAGCGTAAACAGGGGAATAGGTGGGCTGGGTATTGGACTCCGAAAATTAGCAATCAGGGGGCCGACGTCCTTAAGTTAGGCGGAAGGCAACACGACCCC
>CAVXWN010000021.1:0-108738 GCA_963765485.1 uncultured Acidobacteriota bacterium
CTGCGCCACGCCACGCGTCATTGCATTCGGGGGCGGTCGGGTGTATGTTGCCGGCCGGGCCGGAGGTCCATAACGGAAATTGCGGACAAAATAGGAGGTTCCATGTGTCTAATTAGAGAAGCAATCAATTTTAGTATCTCACGGCGGAAGTTTCTCGAAGGCGTGGGAGCTTCTCTGGCCGCGGCCCCGCTTTTGACGGGTCTCGGCGGGAGAGCACTGCCAGCATCATCTCCAAGCGTCATAACCGGTCCCGGCGCAGCTAATTTCAATACTCGGCTCATACTCCTTGGTACGGCGGGCGGTCCGAATTGGTGGCCGGACTCAAACCGTGTGAGCGCCTCATCGGCCTTGGTCGTGGGAGATACCATCTATCTCATCGACCTGGGTCACGGCGCAACCCACCGACTGGCCGAAGCGTTCAATTCGGGTGTATTCGTAAACATGCCCGGCGGCAAAGTCGAATTGGGCGGCCCGACCTTCCTCCAGAATGTGAAAGCGCTCTTCTTTACGCACCTGCACATGGACCACACCGCGGATTATCCCAGCCTCCTGCTGATTGGCTACGGAGCCGGTCTTTATACTGTTCCAGACCCTACCGACCCGACGGGGACCAAAAAAATCCCCCTTGAGGTATACGGTCCCGGTAACCGAGGCCAACTGGAAGCGAACGTCCTTAAACCATACGGCATTCCTGATCCAAAGGTTGTCTATACCGACAGTGCTACTCCCACCAGTGTTACTCCCACGCCTGGCACCGAGCAGATGACGAACATTCTCTGGCAGGCCTTCGCGCAGACCATCAATGATTTCACCTATGACGACGCATACCCTGATTTCACAGAAATGGTGGTTCCCAACGACATCACCTTGCCATTCACCGTAAGTGATCCAAACAGCAACACTTGCCCAGCGATGTCGCCGTTCCAGATTTACGATGATTCTAACGTCGCAGTTTGGGCCACGCTGGTCGACCATCATCAGGTGTTTCCGTCGTTCGCATTCCGATTCGACACGGATGATGGATCTGTAGTGTTCTCGGGCGACACCGGCCCCAACACTGCAGGGAACTTGCAGTTGCTGGCGAAGGGTGCCGACATTCTGGTACATGAGGTCATTGACGAGGCTTGGATCGATCTCACGTTCGGGCAGGTAGAGCCGGGGACCCCGGGGTATGCGCTCAAAACTCACCTCGAGACTGCACACACGGCGATCCAGGCTGTTGGAAATGTTGCCGAACTGGCGAACGTCACGGCGCTGGTTCTCAACCATATCGTCCCCGGCAACACTCCGATTGCGCGTCTGCTGCAAGCTCGGCGGCACTTTTCCGGGGAGCTGATTATCGGCGAGGACCTGATGCAGATTGGCGTAGGCAGGGCTCGTAGGAGGATGTCAAGCGGTCGTGGTTAACTAACGAATGGTACGAAAGACTACATGCCTGGGCCGCACGTCTGAATGGATCCGCCCGGGTATTCTCAAAATCGAGGAGGCAGAGTGCGAACTCTCTAACCGGCTTACTACACCTGACCAGCGCAGAAAGCGCGTCGGTCACGTCAGGTGTATAGTGTTAGACGCCGTAACGCCAAGAAGCGAATTCGGTTCAAGCAACTAGCCGTATTTCCTATGTTCCGGCACCAGGAGGCTCTATGCAACTCTTTTCGTGGGACAGCGTGAAGAAGGAAATGCTCAGTGAAAGGCTCGGCCGCAAGGTCATCAACGGTGAGAAGGTGATGCTCGCTCAGATTTTTCTGGCCAAGGGCGCTGTGATCCCGAAGCACCATCACGAAAGCGAGGAGATGGGTTGCCAACTGGAAGGGAGTGCACGAATTGAACTAGAGGGGAAGGAAGTCGTTGTCCACAAGAATGAGGTACTGCACGTCCCCTCAAACGTTCCGCATTCGGTGGTGGCTCTAGAGGATTGCGTGATGCTTTACGTTTTCAGCCCCGTTCGCCAGGATTGGCTCAACGGTAAGGACGATTACCTACGACAGTAGATGCAGGTGTCCTGCACCGCTGTCGTAGGGCGCATTCCGAGGTGCCCCTGGTCCGGCGTGCAACATAGAGTCGTCGTTTTCTAAATGCTGCTTTGTTCCGCCGATTCGCGGCGGACATCAAGCAGGCGCGGAACGATACGCGCCGGCGCGATCGGGCGTAGGCCGGAACACCGGGAGTCCGCGTCCGATGCGGTTGTCCCCGTCGCGGCGCAGTTGCTTGGCCTCGGAAAGATTCATTTGAGTTCTGTTGGCAGTGTCTCTTAGTGATGCGGTGCTAGGTTGTCATGAGTGGACGCGGGAGCAGGCCGCAGTTCTCAAGCAACGAATCGTGGCGACTCTCGTCCACGGCTGGGGTTCGACAAGGAGGTTGCGCATGTCAACAAATCCGTTCGTAGGGACTTGGCGGCTGGTTTCCAACGAAACGATCGAAGCCAGCGGAGAGGTCCGCCATCCTTTCGGCAAGGATGCTACCGGTTACGTGATCTACAACGAAGATGGCTACGTGACATTTACCATCATGGGGCCTAACCGCAGCCGTTTCGCCTCGGCAGATATGCGAGCGGGGAGCTTGGAAGATAAGCGAGCGGCGTTTGACACGTACTTCGCTTATTTGGGTACCTATGAAGTGAAGGGCGATAAGATCGTGCACCACGTTGAATTAAGCCTGTTCCCCAATTGGATCGGGGGGGATCAGGATCGGTTTTTTCAGTTCTCAGGCGACCAACTCATACTGCGCACGCCGCCCCTGGCGCTGGGAGGCGCGGTACGGACGCTACAAATAGTTTGGCAACGTGTCACGCCGCGCTGACGACGAGATACCCCTCCGCCCCCTCACGCCGACGGCTGCAGGCTGCGTGGCGTCCGCCCGGCAAAGTGCCCGGGCTAAAGTCAAATCCGGGTGAACGCCGCTCCGGTGAAGTGGTCCGTTCTCTGGGGGGGGGCGCAGACGTGCGCGGTTCAGCATGTCTGCAGTTCTCCCGATACTCTTACCAATCGAGCCGGTGCAATCCCTCAATCAAATCGAAATGCCGGTCGCGGCTCAAGAGGGGGAGGGCGTGTTGGCGGCACAAGGCGCCAATCCAGGCGTCATTACTCGGGATCGGGGTGCCGGCCTCTTTGAGTTGGCCGCGAAGGCGGGCATACCATAGGGCGGTTTCCTCATCGATCTCAAGCACGCGAGAGACAGAGACCATCTCCTCGAGCCAGCGCTCGTACTCACGCTTGTGCCGCGAGTGGGCGATTCCGAAACGATATTCACCCAAAACGATCACGGGGATGGCAACCTGGCGGGCACGCGCAAAGATGTTCGCTACGCCCGGTTCTCCCTCGGCAATAGCGGAGAGGGCATTGGTGTCGAGGATCAAGCCCATTCCTCTGGGTCGATTTTTTCAAACTCCTGCTCAATCAAGCTGCTGATACGAACGGTCTCCTTGCGCAGGTGCCGCAACTTTCCCGCCAGGGCCATCCGCGCCTTGGCTCCGGACGGAGATTTCGCGTCCAGCTTCTCGGCCACAGCTTCGCTGACAAATTGGCGCAGCGGGATTCGATGTTCAGCAGCCTTCGCCTTGGCTCGGCGGAATATGGCGTCGGGAATCTCCAGCGTGGTTTTCATGTTCCGATGTTCCCATATTTATGGGAGAAGGTCAAGCTTGGGACGCGAGGTTTCGAGCCTTTCGAAAATCTGCGGTTCGCGGGGGCATAAACCGCACGCCAACAACCCCGAGCGGATTATCGGTCGACCGCGTGTTGTTGCCCGCCGATGAGCGCAAACGCGTTTGACGCCGTGAGAAAGGTATTTTGGGGCAGGGGCTATGCAAAGAGCCGCAGAGTTCTCCCCCTCGGGGCGGGATAACTCTGCGGTACCAGCCCCTACCCTTCACCGAGGCTGCCCGGGGACAGCAGGATTTGGTTCTCCGGGTTTCGGGTTTCGCCAGCGCTGGTAACGCGCACTGCCGCTTGGCCTTTGACCGGGCATTTATTTTCGCAGATTCCACAGCCGATGCAAAGGTCCGGGTCCACGCGTGGTTGTTTGATCATCAGCTTCTCACCCTGAATGTTCAGGACTTCAACCTCTTCAAACCAGATGGCCTTCTTGGGTGTTGGGCAATGCTCCTGGCAAACGACACACGTCTTCGAGTAGGCCCATGGCAGGCAGCGATTCTTGTCAATGTACGCCAAGCCAATCTTAATCTTCTGTTTTTCCGGGACGTCGATCTGGCGAATCGCATGGGTGGGGCAAACTTGCGAGCACAGATTGCACTCGTAGTCGCAATAGCCGACGGACATGTTCAGGATGGGCGTCCAAACGCCCACCACTCCACCCTCCAAGGAAGCAGGATCAATGGCGTAGGTGGGACATACCTTCATGCACTCGCCACAGCGAATACACCTCGTGAGGAATTCATCCTCGGGAAGCGCCCCCGGGGGACGGATCAACGCGGGATTGAAGGACCGTTTCGAAGCTTGCGGATCGACGCCAAAGAGCAGCTTTGCGCCTACCCCGGCCAGCCCCGCCGCCAGCACGGCTCTCCGCCCCAGGTCGAGCCTGGCTTCTTCGGGGGGATGAACGAAATCACCGATCCACTTGTACAAAGGGTTCATCGCGCCTTTTCTCCAGCTTCAGTTCGCAGGTAAAGGAGATTGCCTGGGCGGGGCAATCCGATCTGCAATTCCAGCAATAGAAGCACTCGGAAGGCTTCCACGCCACAGGCTTGTCCGGAGTGGCCCCTCCCTGGCATTCAACCAGACACAGCCGGCAACTGTCGCACGTCTCCGCATTCTTCTTCAGACGGATAAGGGGGTTCTTGCCTACCACTCCCAACAGCGCGCCCAGAGGACAAAGGTAACGGCACCAGAAGCGCGCACGGAAGAAGTTGAGCAAAACGGACGTAATAAACAAGACTCCAATCAGCATGCTGCCCCAGTAGTAGGGCTGTTCCGCGGCTAGCAAATGTTCGCGCAAAACGGCGTAGACGGGCTCCGTCACCGCCGTAAGCCGGATGGGTCCGACTCCGGGATTCGCGTCGTAAATCCAGGTGAACAACGCTACGATGCCCTTGTTTATTGCCGGATAGATCGAAGTGGAAAGCGAACGGAAGAAGAAAGAGAAGGGATCAAGCCATCCTACCACATTGACACCCGAGAGGGCGGCAACAAGAAACCCAACGAGCAAGTAGTACTTCGCCTTCTGCCACTGGGTATAGCCGCCGCTCTCCAGTTTCCGTTTGGCGGGCCCGCCGCGCAGGCTGCTAAAGAAGTGGTGCAAAGTCCCGAAGGGACAAACCCAACCGCAAAACCACCGGCCGCAGATAAAGGTCACTACCAGGATAACCAGCGAAAGGAGCATTGCCTTGACGAGGGCGTGTGAGGCCAGCCAGGAACTGAGGGCAACCAGCGGATCCAAGTCGAAAAAGAACGTCACCCCTAGTCCAGCCTTGTTGATCGGGTGATAAACCGTCTGCAAGAAAAGATAGCAGAACAGAAGAAAGAAAGCCGTCTGCGTAAGTCTTCGCAGCCAGACGATCCACGATGTTTTCTTCTTCTTGGACATGGGGTTTATATTTCTGTTTGCCGGGGTGAAAGGGAATTGAAATTGATAGTGCCGAGACCCCGGGCGTTCCCTTGTGCAATGTAGCCAATCGACTCGGGCTGACAGCCAAGCAAAGTCGCACCAAACGCGTCCGTGGCGACCTGGTCGACGCCGGCCACAATAATGTCCTTACGCTTAACATCGGCAAGATTTCCGCCGACGGGCCCGTTGGCCGCCAGCACGCGAATGGCATCGAGCACCACGAGCCGGGGCTTCAAGAAGGCAGCCAGATCCACCAGAGTGCCTCCCAGGTCCTGGTGAAGCCGGTTGCGAGGCCCACCAATTACGCCCATCAGGTTTTTCATGCCCAAGGTTGCCCGGCACAGGTTGTGATTCTTCACGATGGCAACGTTGATCAGCCGATCCGCTTCGACGGCGTCCTGATACACCTCCCACTCTCTTAAGACCTTGCCATTTATGGACATCCTTTTGAATTTTCGCTCATCCATGGACATCACTTGCGCCCCCGCTTTTTCAGCAGCCTGCTGAATCCCGCTCCGGGGAAAGGCAAGCCGGGCCGGATTGCAAGGGTTGTCGCTGACAAGCACTTTCTTGGCTCCAGCCTGGTAGCACATCTCCACGAGAGCAGCAACGACGTCGGGGTTGGTTGTTGCAGCCTGTTCCGGGCGACGGTCCCAACCGATGTCGGGCTTTACCCAAACAATGTTCCCTTTAGACACGAAGCGGTTCATCCCGCCGAGTGTCTCGATGGCCTGGCGGGTGAGCCGCCTGGCTTCTTCGGCGATGCCGTCCGGTTCCGAAGGGGAGCTCTTATAATGAGCAATACTCATCGATGGCGGGAGTGCTGCCCAAAGGCAACGCGAGCTGAGACCCTCACCCCACAGGCCCGCTCCGGCCAGTGCGCCCGTTTTCAAGAACTCTCGTCGATCGAACTGAGCCATGAGTTGACTCCCCAGCCTGATGCTGAAAGACCGACCCCCGCGTAAGGGGGATCCATGCCAGTCCACGTCCGGCTGGATTCCCGCTTTCACGGGAATGACGGCATCTCGTGATTCCACGTAAGTCCCCTCCTCAACCTAGCAGGGAAACTTCTTTCGCGGCGGTGACCAATCCTCGTCCTGCTAAAAGGACGCCTTGTCCCCCCTTTCTGCGATACGTTCAATGACCGATTTCAAAAAAGATTCGGGGTTGGATGGAGGGTTTATACAGAGGATCGCATAGGAGCCCGAAGCGAGAAACACGGCTTCACCTTCAAACTCGTTTGACCCCCAGAAGGCCCCGGGAGCCACTCCCGGCTGGGGGACCACCTTCCCCGAGCGGCCAAAGTAAGTTCGAAGCTCATCAACCTTCTTGAGTGCTCCCTGTGGATCCAGGGCCTTCGTAATCACCAGGGACGTCTCTTTTTCACCCAAGGAGTACGATGCTATGATGGCGGGCGCGAGAAAATCGTGCCCCAGGGGAGACTTCTTCACAAACTTGCAGGAGTGACTCACCAGGTTCTGCGGCGGGAAAAGAGAAAGAAGCTCTGGCATCGGGCCGGGTGGACCGATCTTCCGCGACACTGCCTGGCCAAAGCGCTCCAGGACCGGCCCGGTTTTTTCCTTATCGCTGAAGGCGGACAGCTTCACGTAGAACTCATCCTGGAAAAAGTTCAGGATTTCCTCGGTGCCATAGCCCTCCGTGCCGATAGGCAGGAAGTGATAATCCGGCGAGCCTTCAACGGCATAGATCCCGAAGGCGTTCGACTCCGCCGCCATGTCAAAGATGTCGACGGTGATGTCTGTGCTCGATGCCTTGTATTCCTGGTGAAGCATCGCCACGAGGCCGTAGTCCAGGTAAATCTCGGCCCCGCCATCGAGGTATTGGTAAAGATTCGCGCTGAAGAACTTCTGCTCGCCCGACCGTGATGCTCGAACTTGCGAAGGCTCCGGCAAAAGCCGCGCCAGCCTCTCCTTGATGGCGGCAGAAATCACAGCAGGCTCAGGACCTTGCCTACCTTTCTCCTGCCCGGTTAGCAGGCAAGGCAGGGCGAGAACTAGCAGTAGATAAAGAGCAGTTCTTCGCATTTTCCACCACCGTCTTCGTCTCTAGCTGCGCAGTTGACGAAATGTCCCCCTTTGTCGCGAAAGCGTGAATTGGCGACTCCACAACGGCAACAACACCTGAAATTCCACCGCGGCGAGGTTCGCCGATTCATTGCAAGCACCTTGGCCTCCATAAGGTCGAACTTTTTCAACGAGGCCAACGAGTACTCTGACGCTTCACCGGGAGTGTTTGCTTCTTGGATGCCAGGTTGAGAGGACGGATACTCATTGAGCCTCTTCCAGGCGGGTGTGGAATCGGGTAGACTGTTCGCCGCTGGAATAACCCTGCTCTCCTGCAAGCCGGAAGCCGGGTGTTTGTTGCACGAACGTCGTAGGGGCGACCCGTGTGGTCGTCCAGGGCGGCCACCAGAGCCGCCCCTGCGCCTGACCGGAGAAAGAACTTTCAGGGGACGGGTTGCGAACTATCGTTGGGTCGCCTAAGAACCAGGAGAAAAGTTAAAGGCGACAGGCAACACGCCAACTCGACATCACTTTTAACGGCAGCGCACAGTCCGGAGGAGCGACACCAATGGGCCTTTTGTTCTGTTTCCTCGGCGCTATTTCGTTTGGCCTGCTCGCCTGCGTGTCAAAGGGGGCAGAGCGAAAAAACTCCAATGCCTCCGGGTTTGTCGTTTCGGTTTGTGGATGGGCCGCCTTGGCGATGCTGATCAGGAGTTCCTTTATCAAGTCTGGATATCATCTGCCATCAAACGCCATTGCTGTTGCGGTCGTCTGTGGCGTCTGCGCTGCGGTAGCTTATCTGGCTTTCCAGACATCCATCCGGGTAGGCAAGGTCACCGTCGCTTGGCTGATGATGAATCTCTCGGCCGCCGTCCCGACTGTCGTTTCCATCTGGAAATACCATGAAAAGTTGACAACCCTGAAGGTCGCGGCGTTTGCGCTCGTGTTGGTGTCGATCTTCTTTCTGTTTTGGGGTCAGAAGATCGAGGAGCATGCGGAGGGGAGCTCCCGCTTGAGAGGAGATTGAGACCCAATGTGGTTTCTGTTGATGCTGGTCATACTTCTCACGAATGGAATGAGCGCCTTTGGTCTCAAGGTGCTTGCCGGGTGGGCGCTCCCAGAAACTGTCAAATTCCCCTACCTTACCGTCTGGTACGCGGCGGGCTTGGCCAGCATAGCCGCACCGGCGCTCTCCAAGGGGTTAAAAATAGGGAGAAAAGAAATACTCTGGGGAGGCGCGGCAGCAGCTCTGAGCATAGGAGGACAGGTTGCAATGGCTGTCGCACTGGATTCGGGTGTCCCCGGACACGTTGTCTTTCCAGTCGCAATAGGCGGCTCCATCTTCGTCGTAGCGCTGGCCGGATGGTTGATATTTAAAGAGCGTATCAATCGAATAAGCGCACTTGGTGTGACCTTGGGCTTTCTAGCTGTGATTCTTCTTGGCTTGAGCTAAAGCCAACAGAGCTCCACGGACTGCTTCCGAGATTCACTAATTTGGTGCGTGGTTCGCGGAAGGTGACGAACATCAATCAACATACCTAATGGGAGGAATAATGACCAAAAACGATAACGAGATCGTTCTACTCACTCGTGCCGATGACATGGGTTACACGCACACGGGTAATCTTGCCACGCTGGAGTGCCTCCGCAACGGAATCATCAGGTCGGCGGCTATGCTGGTAGTTGCTCCCTGGTTTGAAGAGGCCACCGTGATTGCGAAGGCGAACCCCGACCTCTGTTTCGGCATCCATTTGGGGATTATAGGAGAGTGGATAGGGTACAGGTGGCGCCCTGTCTCGCCTTACTCTGAGATCCGAACGCTGGTCGACGAGGACGGTTTTCTATGGCGATCTCCGGCAGAATTCTGGGAGCACAATCCGGATATGTCGGAGCTGGAGAAGGAATTCCGCGCCCAGGTTGCGCTTGCAAAGAAAAAGGGTGTACGCGTCGATTATATTGATACTCACTACATGATGCCGTATGACGAGCACATCCGGCCCATCGTGGAGAGGATTGCGAAAAGCCACGGGGTTCCAGTGTCTTGCCTCCTTGGCGAGCACGAACTGGAAGATTTTGGCATCTATACTCCCCCGCCTGAAGAAAAGGAACAGGTACTGGAAAAGAGACTGCGCAGCTTAACGCCGGGATTGCATCTGCTCGTTGGACATCCAGGGCTTCCCTCGCTGGAGAACGATGCTCTCGTGCACTTTGAGCCAAAAGATGTTCAAGCCATCGGCGTGGGGAAGAACCGGGCCGCCGAGACACTGGCCTATACGAGTCCCCGAATCAAAGCCCTTGTCAAGGAACTGGGGATAAGGCTGATAAGCTATCGAGAGCTCTTCCAAGATTGAAAATGCGCCTTGAGACCGACGATTCATGGAGGGTGAGCAATGAGAAAACATGGACTCGCTATAGAAGGTGGGAAGCCGGCCCGTTCTGTGCCACTCCCGTTGGAGTTTCCCGGCGTGCACTACATGGATTCAAAAGAGATCGACGCCGCGGTACGGCTGCTGAAGGGCCGGTCGCTGTTTCGATACTACGGCGTGAAGTTGCAGAAGGAAGTGGAGAAGCTCGAAGCAGAGTTTGCGCAAGTCTGTGGGAGCAAAGTATGCGGTTGCGATGACTAGCGGCACAGGAGCGCTGCATACCGCTCTGTCGGCGCTGGGCGTCGGACCAGGGCAGGAAGTGATCGTTCCGGCGTACATGTGGGTTTCGGTGGTGGCGTCGGTGGTGAACCAGGGCGCCATCCCGGTGCTGGCCGATATCGATGAAACGTTCTGCTTGAACCCGGCCGAAGTCGAAAGACGCATCACATCGAGAACCCGTGGCATCATCATGGTGCACATGAGCGGAGCTCCCGGCAACGTGAAGGCCATCCAGAAGATTGCCCGTGAGCACAAGCTCTTCTTACTCGAGGACTGCGCGCAGTGCAATGGTGGAAAAGTGAATGGCCAGCACGTGGGCACATTCGGCGACCTGGGGGTCTTCAGCTTCCAGATGAACAAGAACATGTCGGCGGGGAAGGCGGCTGCCTGGTGACGGATGACCTCCGGCTTTATCAGCGAGCTTTCGCCTGCCACGACCTGGGCTACGCGCGCGACGAAAGCGGCCGGCTTGATATTCGATAGGCCCGATCTCTGCCTGTGGGGAAAGGGATACCGGCTTGACGAGTTGCGTGCTGCCGTGCTCCGGGTGCAATTGAAGAAGCTGCCCCGCATCATCAAGGCCATGCACCAAAGCAAGTATCGGATCCGCAAAGCGCTGGAGAAGTTCCCGCGTGTGCAGTTGCGGAGAGATCGTGGACCCGGCAGGCGATACCGGATGCTTCCTGATCACAACCTATCCGGACGCCGAGACGGCCAAGAAAGTGAATCAGGCGTTACGTGCCGAGGGCATCATGACCTCACCCCAGGGGATTTCAAATGTGGTCATGACAGATTGGGGCTTGCACCTGTATTACAACAACATCAGCCTGGTGAAACACTCGAGCGTGGACTCCCACGGCTTCCCCTGGAAGCTGGCGGAGAACGCCGGCTCGGAGCAGGAATACAGCAAGGGAACCTGTCCGGCGGCGGATAGCCTGTTCGAGCGGAGTATCCTGATTCCCATCCCGTCGAACTCTGACGAGGCACGATGAGGACGACATCATCCGCGCTTTCGAAAAAGTCCTCGCTGCATTTTTGCCTCAGTAGGGGCATGAGGCGGCCGATCTGGGCTGATGAATGGGAGAGGTTTTACATTGAACAGTAGACAACGTGTTAAGTGTGCGATCGGCTTCAATAATCCTGATCGAGTGCCTATCTCTCATGCCGTACTGCCGGCGGCGCAGCTAAAGTACGGTCAAGCCTTGGACGAAATCTTGACGGAATTCCGCGAAGACTTCGGCTGGGACTATATGCAAAACATGGCGCTCGATGATTTCCCCGCCGTCTATAAGAAAGGGAGAAACACCGACGACTTCGGCACCGCATGGTTTTCTGAATGGCTGGGGGTCTGCGGCATCCCCGTGGAATGGCCCCTACGGGACCTGAGTCGCTGCGCAGAGTTCAAGTGGCCTGAAGACTTCAGCGCCGGGCCTCCGACAGGAAGACTCTACAGCGGACACATGATGGGCTATGACGACCGCTGGTACGCTCGCGGAGCGTGGGTCACCTACTTCGAACAACTCCAGCAGTTGCGCGGGATGGAAAACTTCCTGATGGACATTGCCGCTGAGTCCAAGGAATTTTACCGCTTGCTGGACGACTTGCTGGAATTCAACCTGCGATGGATCGACAAGTGGACGGAGCTCGAATATGACGGCCTGCACTTTGCCGACGATTGGGGCGGCCAGACCGGTCTGATCATCAAACCCGCAACGTGGCGGCGGATTTTCAAACCACGCTACGCTCGAATGTTCAAGCGGGTTCGCGAACGAGGCATGGATGTTTGGTATCACACAGACGGTCAGATAAGGGATATATTCGGTGACTTGATCGAGATTGGCGTCCAGGTAATCAATTGCCAGGTCCCGGTGGTGGGCCACGACTGGCTTGCCAAGAACGTACGAGGACGAGTGGCTATCCGCACCGACATCGATCGGCAGCGAGTAATGCCCTCGGGTTCAACGACGGAAGTGAAGGAAGAAGTGCACCGGACCTTCGAGGCTTGTGGTTCCTCCAAAGGCGGCATTATTGCGTGCGGCGAAGTAGGTCCCGATGTGCCGCTTGAGAACATTCGCGCCATGTATGAAGCTTTCCTCGAGTATGGCACGTATGCCCCGACCGCGCGTCCGGCTACAACGGCCAAGGGGGAGGCGGAGCCTTGCTAGTGTCGTGTCTAACTCGGCCAACTACAGGTCAGGCACGCTCACCACTTCACCCCTCCTCAAAGAGGAGGGGAGGGGCCAAGCCGGCTCCCCTCCTTGGTAAGGAGGGGGTAGGTGTGGTTGTTGTGAAGAACTTGTTAGGCACGCTAGTGCAGACATAATCAATCCAAGCCGGCCTATGGAGGAGACATGAAATCCAAATACGGTATGTCAAGACGAGAGTCGTTGCAGTGGCTCGGGATCGGAGCCACAACTCTGGCGGCAGGCGCCTTAACCACCGGCTGCCAACAGAAGGAGCAACCGAAACCCGCCGGCGAAGCAGCACAATCGGTCGAGAGCCCCGCGGTTATCGCGGACCGGCAGCGCCGCATGCAGTGGTGGAACGCCGCTAAGTTCGGCATGTTCATCCACTGGGGGCTTTTCAGCGTTTACGGTCACCACGAATGGGCGATGGCCCTGGAAGGCATTCCGGTGGCGGAGTACGAGCAACTTGCCAAGCAGTTCAAGCCCAAGCCGAACGCGGCCCGTGCCTGGGCAAAGCTGGCGAAGCAAGCCGGCCAGAAGTACATGGTGATGACCACCAAGCATTGTGAGGGTTTCTGCAATTTCGATACGAAGCTCACCAATTACTGTGCCCCGAAACAAGGTCCGGGACGTGACTTGGTGGCAGAGTACGTGGAAGCCGCCCGCGCCGAGGGCCTGCGCGTAGGATTTTATTACTGCGTAATGGACTGGCACCATCCTGACGGTGCGCGTTGCGCCACAGACGAGGGGGCGCGCCAGCGCTTCGTGGAGTATACTCACGGCCAGATCCGCGAGCTGCTGACCAATTACGGCAAGGTCGACGTTATGTGGTACGACGACATCTGGCCACTCGATAAAAAGGGTTTGGAATCAGAGAAGATGAATGAGATGGTCTTCAAGCTCCAGCCGGACATCATCGTCAATAACCGCAACGAACTGGAGGGTGACTTTTCCACTCCCGAGCAGGAAATTCGCGCCGCCAAAACGGGTCGAGCCTGGGAAACCTGCATGACCATGAACGACAGTTGGGGCTACCAGCGGGCGGATGATAATTGGAAGAGCTCCAAGACCCTTATCCGCAACCTGGTGCAATGCGCGCAAGGGGGTGGCAATTACCTGCTGAACATCGGTCCCAAGGGAGACGGGTCAATTCCCTCCGGAATCCGTCCAGAGGCTGACGGAAGTTGGCAGGTGGATGGACAAGCATGGGCCGACGATTTATGAGACGGAGCGTTCGCAGGTCACCAGTTCCGTGTTGGCGGGTTTCACCCGGAAGGGAAACACTCTGTACGTCCAGGTATACAACTGGCCGGGGAGCACGGTGGCGGTAGGAGGCATCAAGACCAAGGTGAGACTCCGCTAGGCTGTTCACGACGGGCCAGAAGGTGGAGGTGAAACAGGAAGGAGTCCGCGTGCGGTTCACGGGTCTGCCCGAGAAAGCGCCCGAGGAGCCGATTACCAGCATCGCAGTGGAGTGCGAGGGCGAACCCGTTCAGGATATCGAGTGGGTATTTAACCAGCGGCAGCGGAGGGGGGTGGGCGTGTAGAGCTGCGTCTCGTGGGGAACCTCAGTAACTTACGAACTGATCCATAGCGTGCTCTTCGGCCACAGCCAATGTGATGAAAATCCTTCCCCTGCCAGGAACTGGAGTCGAAAACATGATGTCCGACAGGATGATGGTCGTAGAAGGCGACATCACAGAACAGAAAGTAGATGCGATCGTGAATGCGGCGAATAAGACCCTGCTGGGAGGCGGCGGAGTGGACGGAGCAATCCATAGGGCCGCCGGACCTCGTCTGCTCCAGGAGTGCAAGTCGCTTGGCGGCTGTCCCACCGGCGAGGCAAGGATAACGAAGGGCTACAACTTGCCGGCGAGGTGGGTAATTCACACGGTGGGGCCCGTCTGGGGCGGTGGCGGCCATCATGAAGATGAATTGCTGGCGAGTTGTTACCGTACGTCGTTGGAATTGGCCGTCGAAAAGAGTGTTCGCTCCATTGCCTTCCCGGCCATCAGCACGGGCGTGTACGGCTTTCCGCTCGAACGCGCAACCGCGATCGCCGTTAGCGAGGTGAGAAGCTTCCTGCGACGAAATCCCTCCCTCGAGTTGGTGGTTTTTGTATGCTTCGGGAAACAAGCCCATGAATGCTATTCGAAAGCTGTCGGGAGTGTATAACCAGAAGTTTGCGCTCCTTTCTTGCGCCGGCCAAGGCGACCGCTTCCGGGAAGGCCTTCGCCAACCGCCGCAGCTAAACTCCTGCGGGAAATTGCGCTGGATGGTCGGCAATTGCGTTGAGTCAACGGCGCCAAGTTGCTATACTGCAAGCATGCGGATTGATGTCCCGGAGGAGGGTGACGAGTACAAAGTTCCGCTGCTTCATTGACTTTCCTCCACCCCTAAGCTAATTTTCTGGACGGGACAAGCAGCTCCACCAGCAGTCTATGACTTCTGAACCTAGCGTTGTGGAAATGACCCTTGAGAGCGATCTCAAGAATGTTGAGGTGGCTGAAGAGATCGTCCGAAAAGTCGCCGCGCGAGCAGGATTTGACGAGACGTCCAAGCACCAGATTGAGATGGCCGTGCACGAATCGATGATCAATGCCATCTGGCATGGAAATAAGAACGACGCGAGCAAGAGCGTATGGCTGCGGTTTGAGATTTCCAAAGACCGGCTCGAGATTCGCATTCGCGATCAGGGCGTTGGTTTCAAAGTCGACGAAGTTCCCGATCCCCGCTCTTCCGAAAACCTTCTGAAGGTTTCCGGCCGAGGGATATTTTTGATCCGCGCTTTTATGGACGAATTCCACGTGGAGCACCTTGCCGGCTCGGGGACTGAGGTTACGATGGTAAAACGAATAGATCCGGCACATCAGCCTAAATAAGGAGGAATCGACCGTGAGCATGAAGGCCACAGTTCGACAAGTTGATTCGGTGGTAGTTGTTGACGTCAGCGGCAGGATCACCCTGGGAGAAGGGTGCACACAATTGCGCGAGCTTATACGGGACCAGCTAGCGAGGGGGAAGAAGAAGATTTTGCTCAACCTTGGGGATGTCACTTACATCGACAGTTCCGGCATCGGTGAATTGGTGAGCGCCTACACGGCGGCTTCAAACCAGGGCGGGCAATTGAAGCTCCTGAACCTTACCAAGAAGGTTCACGACCTGCTGCAGATTACCAAGCTCTACACGGTCTTCGACATCCACGATGACGAGGCCAAGGGCATCAGCAGTTTCGAGAAACCCTAGCGTAGTGTCCCAGGAATGACTGGACAGTGCCTTCGACGATAGGGGTAGGGAGAACGTAGTGACGCTCCCCCTCCCTCCGAACCGGACTGGCGGATCTCCCGCATCCGGCTCTCCAGTCGGTGGTGTTACCTCCGAGAGGACTGACTGGCGGTGGCATGAGCTGTAACCAAGGAGAACAACCCGCGCTCCGCAAAGTAGGCGTTGGACCAGCGCTGATGATCCGCTCCGCGCCCCGGTCCCTTGCCGCCCCGCCAGCGGCGCAGGATGCTGCGCAGGCGCATGCGCACCCAGCCGTCCAGCGTGGCGAACGTGGTCTTTTGGCTGTGTTGAAAATACTCGAACCAGCCCACCAGGGTTCGGTTCAGATCGACGAGGGTGGCCGCCAGGCTCTGCCCGTGCGTGCGCCGGGTCTTGGCCCGAATCGTGTCTCGAAATTTCCGCTCACTCTTTCGGCGCGGCCAACGCATCCCCCGCTCGAAATGGTAACCGAGAAAATCGAAGCCCCCCGGTTGGGTGGCGTCCACAATCCGCGTCTTGACCGGATGCAGCATCAGTGCGGCTTGCGCCGTCCAGCGTCGCACCTCTTCCAGCGCCTGCTGAGCTTCCCCGTGCGTGCCACACAACACCACGAAGTCGTCCGCGTACCGCACCATCTCGATGCCCCGCACCGCCATCGCGTGGTCGAGCGCATCCAGATAGATATTGGACAGCAACGGACTGATCACCGCGCCCTGGGGCGTTCCCGCTTCCGGTGTCCAGAGGTTCATTTCCTCCAGGACCCCTTGCGTCAGAAACGTTTCCAGCAGCTTCAGGATTCGCCCGTCGGAAACCTTCGCTTTCACCCGCTCCAGCAGTTGCTGTCTCGGGATCGTGTCGAAGTAGCTCTTCAGGTCCGCGTCCACCACCCAACTGTAATCTTGCTTCAGCAGGTGATCGACGCGGCGGAGCGCATCCTTGCAGCCCCGCTTCGGTCGGAACCCGTAGCTCTGCGCCGCAAAGTCCCGCTCGAAAATCGGCTCCAGCACCGCTCGGAGCGCCGCCTGCACCACCCGGTCGCGCACCGTGGGAATCCCCAGCGGGCGTTGTTCCTTGCTGCCCAGCTTGTTGATCCAATGCCTCCGCACCGCCTGCGGGCGATAACTTCCGTCCGCCAGCGCCTGCGAGAGCTTTTCCAGGTTCGCTTCCAGGTCGCGCTCGAACTCTTCCACCGTCACGTGGTCCACGCCTGCCGCCCCGTGGTTCGCCTTCACTCGTGCGTAGGCCTGCCGCAGGTTGGGCAGCGCATAGACCTTGTCGATCAGACTGTGCCACTTCCCTCCCATCACTCCCTGTTCGAGAGCCGTCAGCATCCGTTCCGTCCAGACCTCGGCTTCGACCCAGGCCCATCGCGCCCGAATCTCTCCGGCGGGCTTAGCCGCGTTTTCCGGCACTGCTTCCGGGGGTTGCCTTGCTCCGTCTGTCACGTCTCCACCTTCCTGCGTCCCTTCGCTCCGGACCCATTACAGGCCCCTCTTCGCTCTTATGGACGCTCTGACTCCTGCTCGCCCGGCTCTTCGGCCTTCTCCAGGCATGAACACCGGCTCTGGCACGAGCAGGTCTCCCTGATTCACGCACCCGGCCTTCCGACCATTCCGTCTCCAACCACCTGTGGACGCTGCGTCTCCTCAGGGCACGTTACCCATCGACGGATCGCACCGAGATTGCTTCCCCACGGGTCTCCTCCCAACGGGAACTCGGGGCTTCGCCACTCGCTAGCAGGCTCGCCACGCCACACCGGCCGAATCGAGTTTCTTATCGTACGGACTGGCCGTTCACCTCCTGCTGCTCCCCACCCCGTGTCGCCACGGCGCAGTTGCAGGCGATTACAAGTTACGTTGACTTGGAGAGGACTTTCACCCCTCCAACCCGGTGCGCTCTCAGGCGCACTAGCGCCGGCCGGCAGGCCGGCACCGTCGACTGTGTGCCAGAAAGGCACAGAAGGTGTGAAAGAAATGGCGCTGTAGCGACGGTCTATGATCGGCGGTTGTTGAATCAATGACTTCGGCGCTGATGGAGCGCCGCTACAAATGCCAATTTGATTTTTTCACACCTTCGCCGCCTTCCACCGTACCCACAAAACCCACTTCGACCTGCCCCGGCCAATCACGGGTAGGGGCAGATTCCGCAAAGTCCGCCGCGCGAAAAGAGAATCACTGAGCGCGGAAGGCGTTTACGCGCTTGGCCGCTTGATGCCGAATTTTTCCAGACGGTACTGAAGCGTGCGAAAGGTCATGCCCAGCAACTGGGCGGCGCGAGTGATGTTCCAGTTCGAGCGGTGCAGAGCCTCTAGGATCTTGGCCTTCTCGTGTTCTTCCCAGGAGCCCTCGAGGATGACCGGATTGAGTCCCTCGTCGGCAGGTTGGGCCGGGGCGGCCGTAATCCCAGGGGCGCGCTGAAGGACTTCCGGCGGCAGGTCTCGAAGTTCCACACATTCCGTCTCCCCCAGTACCACGGCGCGTTCCATGGCCCATTCAAGCTGTCGAATGTTTCCCGGCCAGGAGTAATTCCTCAGTGCCTGAATCGCTTCCGGCGAGACCTTGTTTACACTGCGACCGGAGACAAAGGCTGCCTTCCTCATGAAATGGCAAGCCAGCGTATCGATGTCTGCCTCACGTTCCCGCAGGGGTGGGCAGACGATGGGGAGAACGTTCAGCCGGTAGTAGAGGTCCTCACGGAACCTGCCATCGCGGACACCTTGTTCAAGGTTCTTGTTGGTGGCGGCGATGATGCGCACGTCCGTTTTGACGACTTCGGTGCCTCCCACGCGCATGAACTCACGTTCCTGGAGCACGCGAAGTATCTTGGCCTGCATGGCCAAGCTGGTGTCTCCGATTTCGTCCAGGAACAAAGTGGATTGATGCGCCCTTTCGAACAAGCCCTTTTTTTGGTGATACGCATCCGTGAAGGCGCCTTTTTCGTGGCCGAAGAGTTCGCTTTCCAAAAGGGTTTCGGTGAGCGCCGCACAGTTGATGGCCAGAAACGGGCGTTCAGCGCGTGGGCTGTTGCGATGAATCTCGCGCGCCACCAGTTCCTTGCCTGTACCGCTCTCTCCCAGGATCAAAACCGTGTGGGCTGTGGGAGCGACCTTTAAAACCACGCGCATCATCGCCTTAGTCGCGGGTGAGTCGCCCAGGATTGTCCGCTTGAGCGTTGCCAACCGCTCAAAAACCTCGCCCACAACTTTCAGGAGTTCGGCCCGGTCAACAGGTTTCTCGAGATACTGGTAGACGCCCCGGCGTGTTGCTTCCATCGCCGACTGGATGGAAGGGTAACCGGTGATGAGGACGACGGCGACGCTCGGGTCCTCTGCCACGATCTCGCTCAGCAATTGAATTCCCGTCATGCCGGTGAGGTTTAAATCCGTAATCACCAGATCGAAGCGATGATGATTGATCAGGCGGAGAGCGGCTTCGCCGCTTGGAGCGGTGTCGGTGTTGTACCCTTCATCCTGCAGGATGTCGCGGTAGATTTCGCACTGCCGCTGCTCGTCATCGACTACCAAGATACTTCCGGAAGGCATCGGGGATCATCCTCACGCGGCTGGGGAGGCAGCAAGGGCGACCTGCTCAGGCCGCGAGGTTTGGGGAAATGGAAGTTGGACCACCAGGTCAGTGCCAGGCGCATCTCCGTTGTCCACGAAGACCCTACCCGCGTGGTCCTCAATGATTTTCTTGGCGATGGCCAGCCCCAGCCCGAAGCCGGTGGCTTTGGTCGAGTAAAAAGGTGCAAACACCTTCTCTCGTACGGCGGGGGGAATGCCGGGGCCGGTGTCGGCAAAATGCAACTCGAGGTACTCCGCGCCCTTTGGCGCCTTGGTGGTAGCCGAGAAAATTCGCAGCTGGCCTCCCCCCGGCATGGCCTGGATGGCATTGGTAAGGACGTTCAAAAAACAGGTCTTCATCTGAGCCGAATCCAGCCGGAAAATCGGCAGGTCCGGCGCGAGGTCCAGTTCAATCTGGATGCCCTGGTTGCGCGCTTGTCTCTCAACCAGCGACAGTGCTTCGGTAAGAGTGACCTTAAGGTCACAGGGTACGAGCGTGGGTGGAGCCCCACGCCCGGCTGCCAGCACGTCATTCACGAGGTGATTCAATCGGCTGATTTCGTCCTTGATCTTGACGAGGTTCCGCTGTAGGTCGCGCGCCGCACGGTCATCGCCGTTCGAATGCTTGGCGCGGATCTGGTCGATGCTGAGGTTAATGAAGTTCAGAGAGTTGCGCACTTCGTGCGCCACCGTGGCTGCGAACCGGCCCAGCAAGGAGAGTTTCTCCGCCTCATTCAACCGTTCCTGGAGCGCCCGGTTTTCCCGCAGCCGCTCTACCATCTGATTGAACGTCTGCGCGAGGCGGCCGATCTCGTCCGGCCCGCTGGAAGGCAGCGAGACGTACAGGTTTCCTGTGGCCACCTGCTGCGCGCCTTCCACCAGTTGGTCAATCGGCTTGGTGAAACGAAAAGCCAGGTAAAGCACAACGCACAATGCCGCCAGCATCGTTCCCAGAATCCAGGAGAGCCGCTGTCTGTACCATAGGCGGGACAGGGTCGTAACCTGGTCGCTTTCGCCTTTTATCACAGCGAACCCAATCACTTGATCGCCGAGCACCAGGGGGTACTGAATCGTGAAAGCGGTCTGCTCGTTCGAGGGGTACGGGTCAAGCTCTGGAAACTCCCATGGAAGGCGGACCGGGTCCTTCCTGGCCTCAAGGTGCTTCCTCGATAGGCGCTGAAAAAGAGATTTGCTCGACATTTTCAGGGCAATCTTCTTGCCGACCTGGGAGGGATTGGTGCTTCCCTTCACCTGTCCCTCCGGAGAGACGGTGGACACGCTCTTGAGTCCCAGTTCCTGGAGTTTCTCCTGGTAAATCTTGAGCGCATCATCCACGCTGGTTTTCGGCGGAATTTGAGTCTGAGCAAGCTGGCTGAAAGTCAATAATCGCGACGTCTCCCCCGCCACATAATGCAGGATTTCCCGACGATGAGTGAAATAGTTCCACGTCAGGATGGCTCCCGTACAGGCCATGGTGAGAAACATCACTAGCGCCAGACGCGTGCGGAAGCGGAGATTGAAGCGTAGGGACTTCAAAGCAGCCTTTCCAGGTCCAACTAATTAAAGATTCTATCGGAATGGTGCGGCGACGTCAATGAAGCCTAAATTCCGGCACTGGTTCAGTTTGGCCAGTTATACGGAAGTGTGTATTTTTGGCAGCGGGCCTTCAAAGACTATGTAAAATCCTAGCTTTCCTGGGAATTATCTACTGCGGTCTATTTTTGCCTGCATCAGGCCTTCTGTCGGGGGATAGGATCTCTATCGCCTCCTAACATCCCCTGTCCGACCACCGTGGGATTCGGGTGCGGGCCAAGTTCTCTTAAGGGTCTCTTCTAGGGCATGGTTTGGTTTACGTCCAACTTTAATGAGCAATGTAGTTGGCGGGAGACCATACGCACCGGGACCTCCACTTTCTGCGTCAATACCACAGTGCTTGATGCCATCTCGTAGGGCTTGCGCGGCCATTTCTCCGATGGACCTTTTTCGCAGGTATTCCGGGCTAACTGCCTTGGAACGCTCCTCTGGCGATGTGCCAGGAGCAAACGAAGATGGCGGCTCCATTCCTACCGATATGGATACTCCATCTTCAATCGTCTCTTCATTTACCAATCTCCGCCAAGTACTCCAATGTAGTAGAGATTCAAAGATAAAGTTTATTTGCTCCGCCATCTTTTTCGGTTCGTGCTCATCAACATATTCGAAGATTACCGACATTGGAGGGAATGGAACTAACCTTGCTGCCGCTCCCTGATTGGTCAAAGAAGTCGCGGTCCAACAGGCTCGCTGCCAACTCAACGCGCTTTCTTCTCTCCTCCTCTAGATTTTGGTTAGCTGCCAACAAATCCGACTGCGTCTGGAGATTTTGTTTCTTCAACTCTTCCGCTTGGCGCTTCGCTTCTTCGGTTGCGTTATCAAGCTCTCCTTTCAATTGGTTTGCACTTGCCTTCGCGCCAGAAATCTCTCCTTGTAGGCCGAGTATTTCGCTTTCATGCATCTGCGATTCGACCCCCCTAAGGTCTCGCAGTTGCCTGTCTTTAATCCAATGGCGAATGCCAAGGATAGTTTCTCCGGTAACGCCTATCGCCACAAGGGAGCCAAAGATCAGCACGCCCGTGTCAATACGGGCAATTGACTTTTCTACCGCTTTTATCGCCAACTCTAATGCCTCTTTGGTGATGGGCAAGTTCTATTCCCCTGACGACCATGACGAATCTTTTTGGAATTATTTTGTGCTCATCAACATTCTTGCTGGACTCTGGGGCCTTGTTTGGCCAGTCATGATCTTAATCGAACGGCTGAAGCGACGGCCTTCAAAAAAGAATAAAGACCCAATGAAGACTTTCATGGGCGGCCCAAGTTCTTAATTTCGCGCTCGGATTTGAACACAAAATGAAAGGCTACGCAATGAATAGATTTGCCAGTCGGGACATCAAAGTTGCGCTATACTCGCCGCCTCAAATTAACAAGCGGTCGCCCGAGAAGGAACCGCGACCGCGACAGGTGAATCCCATGACAATTGCGGCGGGTTTCCGGTGCCATGATGGGGTAGTCGTTTGCACAGATAGCGAAAATACAGTCGGTCAAGCCAAGTTTTACGAGGCAAAGATTTTTGAAGCGACGGCACGTAATGCGGGAATGTACATTGCCGGTGCCGGAAATCAAACCTATATACGAACGATTGCCGAGGAAATGGCTTCCGATGTTCAAGGGAAGAACATGGATTTCGATAGTATTGAGGCACTTGCCCAAAAGCGGGTAATGGAGGTTTACAGTCGCTATTTTATACCTGCTCGACAGGCAGGAGACCCTGATGCACCTTCAATGGCACTGCTACTCGCGGCACAGATTAAGGGACTAGGAACAAAACTCTACAGGATAGAAGAAACTGGAGGAATCTGCCCTATTGACTCGGGACGTGAAGTAGTCGGCACCCAAGCAGCAGAGAGTCTAGTAAGAAACTTAGCGAGTATCTTCTTTCTCGGTTACATAACTTCGGTCTCTGCGATGTACGCCATTGCACGTCATCTGATCTCGCAAGCGGTGAAGTTTGCCTCTTACTGCGGCGGTTCTGCACAGGTGGTCTGCTTGACAGATAGCGGTAAACGATGGGTTGATGTTCTTCCCTCCGCTGACCCCAGTCCCGATCCGCTTGTAGATATTTTCGACAGAATACCATTCGTTTTGGAAGCATGCGCCAAAGGAAACCAAGACGAACTCCAAAGGCTTTTAGGGGAACTCCAAGTCGGGTTCCAAAAAATTATGGATACGCGGAAAGAGCAGCAAGGGCAGTATCAGTTACCCGAGACAAGAGAGTGGGTGTGGTGATGCTTTACGCGCCCTTCGGAAGACGCTTAGTTTTTGGCTTCATAGATTGCGGAGATTTAGGGCTAGGAGGAATCAGCGGACCTCCAATCGCGTGCTCGACGCCAGCCCGTGCAAGCTGGCTAACGTCTAAGTTTTTCTTGTATTTTGGTTTTATCATGGACAGCACCTCATGTTACTCAAAGAATGCAACAAGTGGGCTCCCCTGGCAAGTCCTATTCTATCTGGGTGCAATTAACCCATGAACAAACTCAGCAATACAAAAGCGAACCCAAGTAGTCACGGCCCTCGTCGAGGGTTGCTCAATCAACGCTACATCTCGCATGACGGGAGTAGCGAAAAATACCATTCTCAAACTACTCGCCCAAGTCGGCATCGCTTGTGCTGACTTTCAGGACCGCGTTCTGCGCAACCTCACTTGTAAACGGATTCAGTGCGACGAAATCTGGCAATTCTGCTACGCCAAAGAGAAGAACGTGCCTGCCGACAAGAAAGGTAAATTCGGCTATGGTGACGTGTGGACATGGGTAGCCATCGACGCTGATACTAAGCTGGTGCCTT
This sequence comes from uncultured Acidobacteriota bacterium, assembly GCA_963765485.1. Classification (GTDB taxonomy): domain Bacteria; phylum Acidobacteriota; class Terriglobia; order UBA7540; family UBA7540; genus CAVROP01. The sequence continues at coordinate 23,627 of CAVXWN010000021.1, forward strand.
CCTTCATGCTTGGGAATCGGGAAAGCCACACCGCAAGGATATTTATTGATGACTTGGCTAGCCGACTTTCAAACCGCGTGCAGCTAACCTCAGACGGCCTTCGCGTCTATTTGGAAGCGGTAGAGGGTGCATTCGGCTCTGAGATCGACTATGCCATGCTGGTGAAGACCTACGAATCATCCCAAGAGGAAACTAGGTATAGCCCCGGCGTCTGCACTTCATGTGCGCGGAAGCCAGTAATGGGCCACCCGGACCCCAGGCACATCTCGACCAGCTTCGTAGAGCGTCAGAACCTATCCATGCGCATGAGTATGCGGAGATTCACCCGCTTAACCAATGCCCATTCGAAAAAGATTGAGAATATGGCTTATGCCGTAGCGCTTTACTACATGTATTACAACTTCGCCCGCATCCATGAAACCCTTCGATGCACCCCGGCTATGGAAGCGGGCGTTTCCGATTACGTCTGGTCGATACAAGAAATTGTAGGACTGGCGGACAGAGAGAAATCAGAATGAACCAGTACCCAAATACCGGTGTAGCTCGCCGGAGTGTCGAGTCTCCTTGTCTGTGGTCTTCCAACCCCTCACCTCGGCGAGGCATCTCATAGACGTCGACAGGGCGTTCAGGGCGACTAGGACCAATCTAAAGTTGATACGCGTGGGTGGCGATAGGCGAAACATTTACCGTTGCGGTGCAGGGTGCGATACTCTGATTGCTGACTCCGCAGTGGGTGCGGCTCCTCGGCTTGTCGCAAATGAACGTCCAAGCCAGCCGCAGCCTGGGAGTGGAACTCTTTATTACTTCAGCGGTTGAGTTTTGTTGAATCGTAGCTTGTGGCGAGTACAACCGGCAGTCCGAATCGGTTTTTCCTCCATGGCATTGTTACTCCTTTGTGCGCTGCCGGTGGTTCTCTGGTCTGTATCTCCCTGCCTGGCTGCGCCACTGCTTTCCTCATCAGCCCCTCTCGATTCGGGATACCGCCAAATGTACAACCTTCAGTTTGAGGAGGCGCACAGAACCTTCAGCGAATGGGAGAAATTGCATCCCGATGATCCAATGGGACCTACTTCGGACGCCGCGGCCTATCTCTTTTCGGAACTTGACCGGCTTGGCGTGCTGCAAATGGAGTTGTTCTTAGATGATGAGAAATTCAGGCAGAGCCGGAAGCTGACACCCGACCGGGCGACAAGGCAAGCCTTTGATAGAGCCTTGGCGAGTAGTGAGCAATTGGCGGAGGGTGTTCTGGCGCGCTCACCGCAGGATGGGAACGCCCTCTTGGCCAAGATCATGGACCTGGGGCTGCGCTCGGATTACCTGGCCTTGATCGAAAAGAGGTATTTGGCTTCGCTGAAATATACAAAGACCGCCGGGGCTCTTGCTGAGACGCTGGTGTCCATCCACTCCTCTTATTACGACGCCTACCTGGCAGTCGGGGTGGAAAACTACATCCTGGGCTTGAAACCCGCCCCAGTGCGCTGGCTGCTGAGGATCTACGGCGCGCAGACGGACAAGGACCTAGGGATGGAAAAGCTGCGGCTTGTTGCAGAGAAAGGACACTACCTGCTCCCCTTCGCGCAACTTTTGCTTGCGGTCGCCGCATTGAGGGATAAGAACCGGAACCAAGCAAGGGACCTGCTCGCCGGGTTGGCGCGGGAATTCCCCAATAATATGCTGTATCAAAGAGAACTCCAGCGCCTCCGCTAGCAGGATACAGAAAACGTTTGCGAACGTTCTCATTTAGAGGGAAGATTGCATGAGCCTCGGGTCCGCCACTGTGCATGAAAAGGCTCCAGGTAATTCCTCTCGCACCGAGGGGGCAAGGGGTAGTTGCCCCGGGCCCTAGGTCCCTTCCTCGGCTGAGGAGCGGAGCTATTCTCACGGCGGGACGGGTTTTCAGCATCCCGCTGCGTGCGGGAGCGGTCGAGAAAGCGGCAGCGGGGCTTCCGGTGGGGACTATGAGAATCGCGGCCGTGGCAAGTGCATTTCCGAAGCATCATTACAAGCAAGAAGTTCTGGTTGCAGCGCTGCAGAAGTATTTTGGAGCAAAGCTTCCAAATCCTCAGCGCCTGGAGCGCATATATTCTCACATGGCTGTGGGGGAGCGTTATCTCACCCTTCCCCTGAGCGCTTACTACGAAATCAAGTCATGGGGCGAGGCGAATAACGCCTGGATCGAGGCCGGTCAGGTGTTAGGCCAGCAGTCCCTCTGCCGCGCGCTGACGAGCGCCGGGCTGGGCGCACGCGAGATTGACGCTCTTTTTGTTGTGTCGGTAACAGGCATTGCGAGCCCGTCGCTGGATGCCCGCTTGATCAACCTTATGGGGCTTTCTCCGAACATCAAGCGTGTGCCGATCTTCGGCCTGGGGTGCGTGGCGGGGGCCGCGGGGATCGCCCGCGCTGCTGATTACGTGCGCGCCTATCCCGGGCAGGTGGCGGCATTGCTTGCTGTCGAGCTGTGTTCGCTAACCATACAACGGGATGACCTCTCCATAGCAAACCTGATTTCCGCCGCCTTGTTTGGCGATGGTGCGGCGGCGGTCCTGGTGACCGGCTCGGGGCGGGATGCGGATGGGCCTGAAATCCTTGCCACCCGCTCGGTCTTCTATCCGCAAACGGAGCACGTCATGGGTTGGGACATTTCCGAAAAGGGCTTTCGAATTGTGCTGTCACCCGAAGTCCCCGCCATGGCGGAACGTCACATTGCCCAGGACGTTGACGAGTTTCTTGCGGATGTGAATTTCACCCGACAGGATATCGGAAGCTGGATTTTACATTCGGGTGGGCCCAAGGTGCTGGAGGCGATGGCGGCCTCGCTCAATCTTCCCGACGGGGCGCTCGATGCCTCATGGGAATCTCTTCGCCGGGTGGGCAATATCTCATCCGTATCCGTCCTTCTGGTGCTCGAAGAAGTGATGAACCACTGTCGTCCGGCGCCGGGGACACTCAGCCTACTGGCGGCGATGGGACCGGGTTTCTGTTCCGAGCTGGTGTTGCTCCGTTGGCCGTAGCGCTGGGCTTATAAACACGACTGGTTTGCGATTGCGAAACACTCTCACCTGGGCTGCGCTCCCATGATTACTTGCTTCGTGGTGGGACCTACGCCGCCCTTGGGCCAACCCTGACCAATTCGATGCCCTCTCGCTTGCCCAGATTTCTGCTGTATTGCTTTTCCTTCGCGTTGTTCCAGTGCTCGTGAACCCCCAGACTGGCCAGGCGAGTCGTGTTTGTAGCGTGGTCCGAATCATAGAACGTTCCCGAGGGCGGATTGTCGGCCAGGGCTGCTTCGTGCAGGTAGTCGTCGGCTCCGGAGATGTGCGGATAATCGTTCCATTCAGCCCAGAGGAAATCGAAGGCCACTGAATCGATAGCCACTGGGTCCTGGGAAGCAAAAAGGCTCGAAGCCCATTGCCCGTTGAAAGGCTCGGTGGACCACTTCCGGGGAGCATTTTCGGTGGGATGTACTCCCGGGTAGAGGCCGTCGATCAAATAGAGCAGCGACTTGCCGCCGATATGCGCGTGTCCCATCAAGTCCACGACGGCTCGGTAATGCCCGGAGCCAGCGACTCGTTCCGCAAGGCTTTCATGCATGTCGTAATAGCCCTTTTCGGGTGGCCTCCTGCACAGAGAGCCGTAATGGTTCTTGCCACAGAGCGTGACGCCCGCGCCGCTGTGGCTTTTCAGGTTCGCCATATTGATGAGGTACTTCGCTTCTGCGTAGTGGACAGGCACGTAGTCCTGCGCCGTTCCGGCCGGGCGAGAACTCCAATGGAAAGGAACGGATGAATGCTGCACGCGCGTTCGGGGGTGGCTTGCGTTCCCTCCCTTAGCGTCCAAATAGCGCACGTGGGGGAATTCGCTGTGGAGAAGGTCATAATATTGATTGGGGAACATGGAAAGCGGATCGCCAACGGAAATGTCTTGCTGACTTACGCCGGCCGCGTAGACCAGTTGGTGCAGCAGGGCCAGGATCACCTGCGGTGAAGTGTTCATGTAGTCCATCCGCCGCACCATGTCGTAAGAGTTTGGATCGACCGCTTCGCCGGTGATGCAACTTACTATGTTCACCTTGATCGTGACCTTCTCCCCCTTCCTATATCCGGCGTTCCCGTTGCCGTGGGTTTGGTTGAAGTGCCGGATAAGGGCAAGCCACGCGTCTCGATCGCTGGCCTTGCCGGTGAGCTGGCGAACCATCCCGGACATCATGCTGTCCACCGCAGCCTGGTTGGTATGAGTGCTTTCCCACCAGTATCCATGTCCCGGTCCCTCCCAGTTGGTCACATTCGGGTCGTGCGCCCAGACGACGCGCCCGGGATGCACACCTTTCGCGACGCCGATCGGCTGGTTGGGAACCGGGTTGCTTGCCGGCACAGGTTGGTCGCGGGGGGCAAGGGCGCTGCTGATTTCCAAGCCAAACGCGTCCGCAGCCCGTACCATGCAAGGCGCCAGGGCCGCACCGCCTACGATTTTCATGAATTCACGACGATCAGTTCGATTTCCCATTTATACCCCCAACAGAGCCATGTCCATTGTTCCACCTTCGTCACCCTAAGACGCTCTCAAGCGTGTGTCAAGCGATTTCCCTCGCGGACCTCGGGGGAGCCAGGGTTTACACTCGTACGAGTCCGCCGTCCACGTCAACGTGGATTGTAACCGGGTGCTTCGGACGGAAGCAGGGATTGCGACTCCAGTCTCGTCGGTAAACTGTGGGCGACAAGGCGGGATCTATGCGTCACGGGGCAAACGCCGGCACGCCCAGGGCGGAGGAGGCGGCCTTCATCAATCAGCTCCCGCATCGTCACTAGGCCGCCCAGGGCTGGCCCCTCGCGGTCCCGGAACGCCAGCATTTCCTGAACGACCTGATGCACATCCCGCCGGTCCTGCTTGGGGGGCGGACCAATCAGGGCCGCAGGTTTGCCGTGCCGGGTGATCAGAACTTTTTTTCCCTTCGTGACGTGGTCGAGCAGCTCCGAAAGACGCGTCCGCGCTTCGTAGAAGCCCATCGTGGTCATATCCGTGCACTCCTCTCGTGGGTCTCGCTCGGGTACGTGGCTGAATCCCAGCGCAAAGACGCGTCCTTACACGCCCGCAGCGCAGTGGTGAGCACCTCAATATCCGCTTTCATCTCCGGGCCCTCATTCGCGTACGTGAAGAACAGAGTCCGCGTCTTCACGTCCGCGCTTGCAAGGAATGGCGTTAGTACTCTTAGCTCCTTGCGGTCGTCCCATTTAGGCGCTCACCCGCGGCTATCGTCGCCGCGGTGCCAGGCACGGCGAGCACAAGTAGAAGAACGAGGGTCGCGAGAAGAGACTGGCGGGGCATCGAAGTCTACCTAGGCTCTTGCTTAGATGGAATCACCATAGTCCTTGGACGGAATCCGCATAATCCGGTTAGCACGATCTGCATGGGATGTTCCCTGGCAGTTCGCAGATCCCGAAATCCAGTCCGCCCCAGTCGCGCGCCGTCGCATCTTTGGTCCAATGCCGGAGCGGTCCCATGCCGGAGCGAAATTGAACTTCGGACCGGAGGTCCACCGCGATGGGCGTTTTCGACCCAGAGATCGCGAGACCGCGTGTGAAATCGGCCGCAATGATTTCCAGGTCGCGGCTGCTCAGGTCACCAACCCCTGCGGATCACCAGGACCTGTCGGCTTACCGCTCTTGTGACCTAGAGTGCGCCGGAGACGAGCCAAAAGCAGGGCGAGCGCGCTTAATACGGTAGTGTGGAAGGCGCCGACAGAAGACGCCCCAGTGGGCCGGCGATCAATACCAATTTTTCACTTGCGGCCAGATCTCCTTCAGGGGCTGCTTGAGGCCACGGCAGTAAAAGACGTCAAAGTGCTCGTACGGCATGGAATAGGGGTGATAAACGCTAGTCGACCTTCTGAACGCTGGCGAAACGCTGTTCAAGTTCCTGCTGCTGCCCTTCCATCACGATGACGCTCTCCCCGGTGTAGTTTCGCGGTCCCCAGAAGAAGTAATTCATGGTGCCCGCTGATAGCGGGCGGCAGGCCGTATTTCGGGCCGAAGAGATCGATTGCACCGGCCTGCCCGTAATTCTGGCCAAAGATCGCGGTCCTGGCGCGAACCTCCGGCGGCAGGCTGTTGTAGACGCGCGCGACCGTGGCCGTCATCTCCTCCCAGCCGAATTGGTCGGCATAGATCTGCGGCAGTGGTCCCAGCTCGTGGGTTTCAATCGCGGGCGGGTGGAGATGCAGCGCCTTCGTATATTGAATGTACGTTTCGGGCGGTAGAACCGGAATGAGCGAGCGGTGAGAGTACAGCGCCGGCCCCAACCATCAGGGCGGGATAGGCGAGTTTCAGCCATTGCAGCCGCGGCCGGTCCAACCACGATTCCCACATCACGCTGCCGGCGGCGAACAAGACCGGAAAGGCGGGATAGAGGTAGTAGATCCGCGGGCTCAGCTTCACGATGACAGCCGCCGTGAAAACCCATGCCCAGCCCAGCACGCGAAAAGGCTTCCCCAGTTTCGAGAAAAAGCAAAACCAGAGGCCGGCCAGCCAGATGGGCAGGGTCAGAGGAAGCATCGTCAGGATTTCTTGAGCGAAAAATGCCAACGGCCCGAGATGGACATCGCGCCCGCTGCGGCGGATATTGGCCTGCAATTCCAGGAACGGGAAGTGGTGCTGGATATTCCACAGCAGATTCGGCAGGAAGATCAGGAAAGCGATCGCGCCGGCGATCCAGAGCCAGGGGCTCGTGAGCGAGCGGCGCTGCGGAGTCAACAGCAGGCCGAGAACGATGGCGGCGCCGAAGATCAGCATGGAGTACTTGTTTTCGAGGCCGACTCCCGACAAGATGCCGAACCAGATCCAGAGCTTCTGGTTGCCGGTCTTGACGATGCGGATGAACAGGTAGGCGCAACCCATCCAGAACAGCGGCTCGAACGCGTTCATGGACAGCAGACTGTCGGCAGCGAGGAAACCCGGCGCGACCAGCGCCGCGATGGCTGCGAGGCTCTGGGCAAAGCGCTTCCCGCCAAGTTCGCGGGCGATCAGGGCGGTGAGCGCCACCTCGGCCGCTCCCGCCACGGCGGGGAGGAAACGGATGGCCGGGAGCGAATCTCCCAACAGCGAGCGCGCGATCCACGTGACCAACGCGATGAGCGGCGGCTGGTCTACGTAACCCCAATCCAGGTGCCTGCTGCATGCGAGGTAATACAGTTCGTCAACAAAGTAGCCGTATGATCGGCCGGCACATAGATGCACCAGGAGCTTGCCTGCCGAGATGCCAAGTATCAGCGCGGATGCGGTGACGGCATGCCGCTTCGCAGGCTCTTCGCTGAGGACCGGAGTGGATGAGGGGCTCATGTGCGGTCGAAATCCAAATGTACACATCGTGCCAAATGGTTATAACCCTGGGTTCTGGGGACCATACGCAGATAATGTGAATTTGCTACCAGTTCAAATGCAAGGAGAACTGAATCTGGCGGGAATTCTCCGCAGAACTAATGCTGCCCAAAATTTGAAGTCCCGTAAATGAGGCCAGGCCGGTCGAAGTTCGGATGGTTAGTGAGATTGAAGAAGTCGGAGCGAAACACCAGGCCAAGCCGCTCGCTTAATCGTATTTGCCGTTCGAAGACTCATATCCCATGCTGCCAGGCCAGGGCCTGTAATCACATTGCGGCCTTCATTGCCAGGGATGCTGAATGCTCCGAGGTTGTCGTAGTAAACCGGCGGATCAACGAATGCACCCGTATTGAACCACCGGGAGGGCGTGTGTTGACTGGCCGGCAAGTTGGGATTCGCGATCATATCAGGCCGGTCGGTGCCGTTTGAGTCGGTGCCACTGAGCGCGGTGGGCAGCATGGCAGTGAGAGGTTGACCGGATTGAAGCGTTAGGATGTTCGACAAGTCCCAATGGCCGAGCACCCGAGCTGCCGCCCCATCGCGCATCCACTGGCGGCGGGACCGAAGGGGAGTTCCCAGATGCCTCGAGAAGACGAAGCGGCGCCCGACGTCGAAATCCGAAAGGCCCCGCTCAGCCTTCAGATTGTAATTGTCCTGAGGTTGATTGGTACCGTTGAGCCCCGAAGCCGTATCAATCGACTTGCCGAAGGTGTAGCCACCCACGAAGGAGAGCCCGTGGGAGAACCGCCGTTCCATGCGCACGATCAAGGCGTTGTAGTTCGAGTTAACATCCGTAGCGCGAATGAACTGATTCGAGCCGGGTTGCGGGTGGTAACCTCTCCTTTCGTCAGGCAGATTCGGGATGCCCTGGTTCTGCAATCCACGGCGGGGAAGTTTGTGCCCGTCGGATCCGGTATAGCTCACCGAAAGAACGGTGTTGGGGGCGATTTCATGGTCGGCCGACAAACTCCATTCGTATACATAGCCGTTGCGGAGGTTGGGTGGCGAAGAGACGGCGGTTGGCTCCTGGTTGCCAAGCGTGTAGCCAAGCTGATAAGTGAGCACGGGCGGGGCATAAGCTCTGGCCGCAGGCTCCCGCTCCGTAAAATCTGCACGTGTCGAGTCCGAAAAGGAATTCTGTGATCGGCGCGCTGAGCCGCGTCTCGGAAGCATAGTCGAGTTCGCCAAGAGAATTGAAGACGCCAAATCCTCCCCGCACAGAAGTACGGTGGTGCTCTGTGAGGTCATAAGCGAAGCCGAAACGTGGCGCCCATCCTGCCCAGTCGGGACGGATCAGGGACGGCGGCAACTCGGCTTGCTGGGAGGTAACGAACGATAGCCCGTAGAGGCTCTGAAGGCTCTGAATCAGCGGGTTTGCAATCAGTGCCGATGCCTGTCCCTGGTCGTTCCGGACTATGAACCGCGTGGCGTTGCTGGGGTCAAGAATGGAGGCTCGTCCGTCAGCGTTGGTGGGCGGCGAGTAGAACTCCTCGCGCAGGCCGTAAGTGAGGGTTAAGCGGCGCGTAGCGTGGAATTCATCGGAAAAGTAGGCGCCGAAATAGTCCACACGATCGTTTCCGCCGGAGTTGCCCGCCTGGGCATAAGAAAGGAAAGGCCTGCCGAGCAGAAAATCCGAAAAGGCAGTGCCGGAAACCGAACTCGCCCCGTCGCTGAAGGAAAACAGACCCTGCCCAAAATCCTCGACTAAGTAGAAGAGGCGGTAGCGCCGCACGTCCGCCCCGAATTTCCAGGTATGCCGGCCCCTGATCCACGCCACATTATCGCTGAACTGGAACGTGTGGTTCTTGCGGATTTGTGGCTGGAAGATATCGCTATCGCCCATGTCCGCGTAGCCGGGAACGTTAATCGCAGGAATGCCGTCGTTGGTGGCCCCCGGCGCGCGAGCGATTTTCAGCGACTCCAGGAATCCGCCGTGAATGTTCTGAGCTTCCTTGGTCCCGAAATAATAGGCGTAGCCAAACCGGAAATCGTTGATGAGTGTAGGCCGAAAGACGGAAGTAAGGCCCAGTGCGAGGTTCCTCCCCGTATCGTCATGGTTGGTGCCGAATCCGGGCGGGGCGGAGGGGTTCTGCGCGAACGAGTCCGGCACAAAAGGAAACAGTTGCTGTTGATTGAATAGGAGAAATCGCCCAAAGAGTTGCTGCTTCGGCGTCAGCTCATGGTCTATTCGCGCTATGAACTGGTCCGAGGTGACACTGTGAAGCCCCACGTTGATGTCGTTGTTTTGGCCGGGCTGCGCATTGGGAACGTGTGGTAAAGGAATCCGATCCAAAATAGCGCGAGACAAAGGGTCGATTCGTGATGGTGGGATCGCGTTGTCCGGGAATGGCTGGCCGGTAGAAGGGTCAATGATGGCCGGAAACGGCCTGCCCGTCTGGGGATTAATACCGTTGAAGATTCCCTGGCGGATCGCGGCCGTAGGCAGCAGGGTGGTATTCGTCAGGCTCTGGAGAATGCGCAGGCCTTCGTAGTTCGTGAAGAAAAACGTGCCGTCACGACGGACCGGCCCACCGAGGCTGGCGCCGAACTGGTTCTGGCGATAAGGGGGAATGGAACGGGTCGGATCGTCGAAGAAATTCTTGGCGTCCAGCGCGCTATTGCGAAGAAACTCGTACGCTGTCCCTGCAAAGCGGTTGGCGCCTGAGCGGGATGCGATGTTGACCTGGGCGCCCGAAGTGATGCCCTGGTCAGCCCCGTAAGAGTCCTCTACGACGCGGAACTCCCTGATGGCATCGATGGAAGGATTCACCGTGAGGCTGTAGGCAAAGGGCTCCATCAACGTAACGCCGTCGAGTGAAAAGTTGTTCCGCTCGGAGCGTTGTCCATTCACGGAGAAACCCAGCCCCAGCGCTGGGGTGTTGAATTGCTGCGCGGAACTGTTCGGATAGGGAGGAACAGCGCCCGCGGCCAGCAACGCGAGTTGCGAGAATTGGCGGCCGTTCAAGGGAAGCAGGCTCACACGTCTATTCTCGATCTCGTCCCCGATCGCGGGAGATGCGGCCTCGACAAGCGGCGGCCGCGTGTCAATCTGGATTTCAGTTCGCTCATGCGCGATTTCCAGGTGGATGTCAACCCGCGCTGTTTCTCCAACTCGTAGCGCCAAGGCGTGGACGACCTGCGAAACAAAACCCGCCTTCGCAATTTCCAATTCGTAGTTTCCGATAGGTAAGAGAGCAAAGGTGTAAAAGCCGTTCGCCTCCGTCTGAGTCTCGCGGACTTGGCCCGTGGCAGGGTTTCGAAGCTCGAGCGAAGCCGCTGGAACGGCTGCCCCGCTGGGGTCGAGCACAAGGCCTTCCAGGTGGCTGTTCCATGTTTGTCCGTGCAGATTCGACGCCGGCGTGGCAGCCAGGAACAGTAGAACCGCCACGAAAAAGTTAGTCAGAATCCGACGATTTAGTCCTATGGAGTGCGGTGCCTTGCTGCGCCGAATTGCTGTGCTCTCCAACAAATTCCACATCCAAATTATTGATCGGGGCAAACGGGAGGGAACAGTCGGCAAGTCTAAGAAAGCGGAGGTTGGACCTCATCCACCTATGCAGGTGAACGCACGTCCGCCCATCAGACCGGTTTCTGTCCTGACCTTCTCCCATCCGGACTGTACCGTCGGCTCCGGAGTTTCACCGGATCGTGGGGCTTGCAGGCCCTTTACGCTCAGCCCGTTGTTCGCGCCGGCTGCCTTGGGCACCTTATCGCTGCCGGCTCACTTTCACGGACGCCTATGCGCTTGCTCGAGCGCTTTAGACCACCCCTCGCGGGCTTTACCGCCGATTGGGAATCGGGAAGGCGCGCATTCAAGTCCCTCCCTCACCCTGCCCCGAAGGTCGGGCATTTACAAATGAAATCTTAACACAGTTCGGCTTGTTCTCAACAGATCTACGCATCTCCGTTTTGAAACTCCGCAGTTAGCCTTAGACTCACCTCCGACGCCAATAGCCGGTTTGGTGAGGCTCAATCGGGAACTGGTGGCCCGGGCGGAAGGAGTCGGCCGGCCCCACAGGGTAGTGCTGGATATCGATAGCGGTTGGGACCTGAGCTTGAATCGACAGGGCGGGTGGCGTATGATTCTGCGGAAAGATAATGTCGAAATCGGGAATTCCGAGTTACAAGGGCGAGGGCACCGGCGGGTTCAATGGCGGGCTTGCCGGCCAGCCGAGAACGACCTGCTAAGCCAAAGAAACCAATCACTGGCCTTTTTTTTGCGCTTCCTTATAATGTGATCGTCAAAAGGAATGCCAGAGAGATTAAGGAGGATTTTGATGAGGTCTACAAAGTGGAGTCGACGGTCATTTTTGCGCGCGGCGGAACCATGGGAACGGTGGCGTCGGCGGCCAAGGGTTTGGGTCTGGCACGCATTCTGGAAGCTTCCCAGTCGGTGGCAAACACGCCGCCTGAGGAGGTGGCGAAAGACGAATTCTACTGGCGGGAGGTCCAGATGGCGTTTAAGCTGGACCGCACGATTATCAACCTGAACAACGGTTTTACCTGCCCGACGCCGCGGGTGGCGCTGGAATCGGAATGGCGCTACATGGACATGATCAACATGGCGCCGATTTTTTATCAAGGTCCCATTGCCGATCGCATCCAGACGATTCGGTTGCGGATGGCGGCGGAGTTCGGGTGCGACCCGGAGGAGATGGCCCTGACGCGGGGCGCCAGCGAGTCGCTGCAAATCGCGCAGAACGGGATTGACCTGAAGGCTGGGGATGAAGTGCTGACGACCGAGCAGGACTATCCCCGCATGCTGACGACATGGGACCAGCGCATGCGGCGGGAAGGGATCAAAGTGAACCGGATTCAATTTCCGGTGCCGACGACAGGGGACGATCTCTATCGGCGGTTCGAGCAGGCGATGACGCCGAGGACGAAAGTTTTCCATTTCTGCCATGTCACCAACCTGACGGCGCAGATGTTTCCGGTGGCGCGGCTTTCCCGTCTGGCGCGCTCGAAGGGGATCGTGACCATTGTGGACGGCGCCCACGCTCTGGGGCAGTTCCCGTTCAAGCTGAGGGACCTGGAGTGCGACGCCTATGGTGTCAGTCTGCACAAATGGCTGCTGGCGCCGATCGGCAACGGCTGTCTGTACGTTCGGAAAGAGATGATTCCGAAATTCTGGCCGCTGCAGGCAGCTCCGGAACAGCAGGACAATGACATTCGGAAGTTCGAGTCCATCGGGACGCACCCGTGGGCGATCCGGGCGGCGCTGGGGGAGGCTTTGGCTTACCATCAGGCCATCGGGGGGGAGCGCAAGGCAGCCCGGTTGCGGTATCTGACCTTGCGCTGGGCCAACGCGCTGAAGGTTCATCCACGCATCAAGATACTGACGGATCTGAGCGAGCCCGCTCAGGCGTGGGCAGTAGCGGCGGTGGACATTGAGGGGATCGATGTTCGGGACCTGGCGAAATTTCTGATGGACAAGTACCGGATCATCGTGGTGCCGCTGGTGGGGGGAGCCCCGCCGAACCAGGTATTTGATTATCAGTGCCTGCGGGTGTCGCCGAACATCTACACGACGCTGGAGGAGATCGACACGTTCGTGACGGGGATGGAAGACGCCATGAAGAACGGCGTTCCTGCCCGGCAGGCGTCTGCGGGTGGGGCGGCGGAGGAGTGGTTTGTGTAGCTGGAGTCGGGGTGATCCCGGGCACCGTGGAGTGAGGAGCGGCACGGCCGAGCAGGGTGCGTGCCGCTCTTCTTGACCCGGGGAGAGGAGGGTTTCCGATGAAGCGTTGGGCAGTTTGGGCGGTGGGGGCGATGGTCTTGATGCTCGTTGCGGGGGCGACGGAGGTCTTTGCCCAGGGCACGTTCAAGATTCCGTTCGAGTTCGAGGCGGGGAGCACAAAGCTTCGCGCCGGCGAATACCGGGTCGCCGCAAAGGGCGAGGGAGAGATTACGCTGAGGCAGGAAGCGACGGGCAAGGAATATCAGGTTCCCTTCACGAAGCGGCTGGCGCAGCCGAAGCCGCCTCTGGCAGAGCCCCAGCTTGTCTTCGACGAGGTGGGGAACTTCGCGCCGTCGTATACGGAATACGTGACGGATTACGTGCTGGCGGAAGTGTGGTTGCAGGGTGGGGATGGATTTCTGGTGCATACCATGAAGGGCGCACACAAGACCCAGACCATCAAGGGGCAGAAAGCAAAATAGCGGACGGGACGAGGTCAAACGGATATCTGCTGAAAGGTGAAGTGTTGCACCCAGGCGAAGTTGGCATCGCCAACCGGCGGCACGCCATGTTTCCAGCGGACAGCGTAATTTGCATAAGTCTGAGTTTACCTCGCGCACCGGCGGCGTAGAGCCGCCTCCCTATCAAGCTGTACCACTACCTAATCTTCCGGTAGTGTCACAATTCGACTGTAAGGCCGCCTTCCGCCATGGCGGGGCAGCCTGGCCCAGGTCGTCATGAAATTGTCATTTCTTTGAAAAGAATTTGACACAGCTTGGTATGTCCTTATAATCATCGGTCGTTTTGAATAGATTTCAGTGATCGTCGGATCGAATGGTTGATACGCCACATCAGGATTCCCGACGCCGCGGTGAGCCTTGGGCCGTGGGGTCGGTACTGGGATATGCCTCGGCCAACATATTCGACCGCCTTGGCATCATTCACGCCGATCCTCTCATCGGGCCCTTCATCCGGGGCCTGCCCAGTCTTCTTTTGGGCGTCCTCCTGATATGGAAACATCACACATTGGATCAACTCCGTCGTGGTTCTTCGCGGTACATAGGACGCCGTGCAATTTTTTCTTTCATTTGGGCCGGCATTGTCTCGACGCTAGGACTGTTTCTCTATTATTTTGCCATCCGTATTGGAGGCGTCACCGTAACGATTCCTGTGCAAGAAACCTACGTCATCTGGGGGACGCTTATTGCCTGGATTTTCCTCGGTGAACGGATTCATCGCTATGCAGTGGTTGGCGTGTTGTTGATTTTTGCCGGGTTGGTCACGCTTTCGTGGGGTCAAGCCCAGGGGCATCCCACATCACCGCTCTGGTATTGGGCGATCCCCCTCGCTTTTTCTACAGCTCTCACCTACGGGATATCCGGAGTTTTGTGGCGTGACGGTCAGCTTCGAGGCGCCCACCAATCGACAGCGATCTTCTTGCAGTTTGCCACCAGCGTGTCGGTTGGATTCGTGGGATTAATCGCTTTGGGTCGCGGGCCGGCGCTGCTGGGCATAGCGCGGCAATCACTCTTGGCACTCCTCTCCAGCGGGGTTCTTTCCGGCGTTTTTGCCATCTACTGCCTATTTACGGCCTTGCGCCTGATGGCAGTGGCCCGCGTGTACGCCTTCTCCTCGCTCACTCCCTTGGTGGCGACGCTCTTCGCCCACTTTTTTCTTCACGAGTATTTGAATGGGTTGATGTTAGGAGGCGTCGTGTTGGTTTCAATCGGCGTCATCTTCACTCAAGTCTTTCGACCCACCGAGGAAAGACAAGCCTGAACCCCTCGACCAGCGTGCTGAGAAACCTATCTGGCACGACACGGCAGAGTGTGGTGAGAAAACTGTTAGCAGTGTCTTCATACGTCCGGAAAACGGCGGGATCTATTTTCTTCGAGGTGCTTTCTGAGCTTTTCTCGAATCTCACCATCCTTACCCTCGGCTAGCTCTTCCTTGAGTCTCGTTTAGGGCAAAGTGGACGATATCGTGATGGTGCAGTTCCTCAGGCGCTATCTCATCACTGAATCGCAGCCAAAGGCTGTGCAGAAGGTCGATTTCATTAGGCGTCAGGTGCGGTGCATGAGGACCGAGAAAGAAAATTCCTTCCTGGCCCGTCGGGGTGAAGATCTCGAGCGTCACACGGGGTTTCGGTTCGGGAAGCCCTTCCCAGGCGACGCCGGCGCGGCGGGCCTCCTCAGTAATCGACATCTTTGTGGAGAGTCCAAGAACCACGGCCGACGATTCCAAGGACTGAGCCGCGCGCAGAATTGCATCCCAGAATTCATTGGCTGCGACCATGGCCAGGTGAATGGTCTTGCCCTCGTGCTCCGCCAAGGAGAGCGCACGGGTGAAGAGAAGTTGCTCGCTGGTCCCAAAGAACTGATCAGGCATCAATCCGCTTTCTCCCGAGCCGGCACGCGTCAGCACTCGGATGTTAAGGGCCACAACATCTTGCTTCGCCAGACTCACGCGCTTGAGTACCCGTTCCAGAGGATAAAGTGTGTTGTAATCACGGATTAAGGCCAGCACGTTCCCTGGCCGGCAGCCGAGCCTCTTGGGCGTGATGTCTTCCCCCGAGGCCAGGTGAAACTGGTCGAGATTGGTGTGCGCGGTCCCTCTCTGGTGTGCGATTCGCTCCGAAGCGGTGAAGACACCAAAAAGAACCAGTGTGAAGACAACGCCGGATAGCGTGGCCACTTGTTTGGTGAAGAGGTTGGTGACCGCGATAGCCAGCAGGGTGAGGGTGATGAGACCCAAACCGACGGGAATCTCGGTCTTGCCCAGCTTGAAATTCAGCGGCACATGAAATTCACGGGGTCCTGGCTGCCTGTAACGGAGCACCAGGACCGCGAGGCCCTTCATCACAAAGCTCCAAACCACGCCGAAAGCATATGCTTCGCCAAGGATGTAGACGTTCCCGCGGCTCAAGATAATGGTCAGGATTTGGAAGCCAGCGACGAGGTTGATGATGCGGGAGGAAGTTCCGAA
This sequence comes from uncultured Acidobacteriota bacterium, assembly GCA_963765485.1. Lineage (GTDB taxonomy): Bacteria > Acidobacteriota > Terriglobia > UBA7540 > UBA7540 > CAVROP01. Next base: position 39,662 of record CAVXWN010000021.1, read on the forward strand.
CCGCGGATGGGGATGGCGAAACCAATCCGCCAGCACGCCGTCTTCAGAAACCCGGCTAAGAACGCCGTTCGAACCCACGATAGCCGTGTTTACAGCGCCTGCAAGAATAAGTGTGCCTACCAATACAACGAATCCGTGAAATACGAGCCTGAGCGTGAGGGGTCCGGCAACATTCATCGCCAAGCCGCCAATCAGGTTTTCGAAGAAAGCCTTCCGCGTGTGGTCAGGGATGATCATCACGGCGAAGAAAGAAACAAGGGAAGTGAACACCATGCTGTAGACGAAGATTACCAGGCCAGCTTTCTTTAAGTTGGGCAGCTTGGGGTGTTCAATTTCCCGGTAGACTTGCGCCAGCGATTCTTCGCCGCTCATCGCCAGGATGGAGTGTCCCAAACCAATCAGGATTCCGATAAGGCCAATGGTATGCGGCAACCGGCTGTTGCGGAGCCAACCCAGGGCGTCAGGAGAGAAGTGGAGGCTCGTCAGGGCCGGCACCGGCGGCAGATGCCATCCGCGTACCCAGAGCGTATAGCCACACCAACCGATCATGAGCACCACCATCACTGTGGTGAGTTGCATGATGCGGAGAGCCTTTTCACTGGACACGGGAATGCCCTTAACGTTTTCCCACCAGAAATAAAGTGTCACCAGGATCGCAAAAAGCGCGGCGGTGAAGTTAGTGGAAAGGACGACATGAATGTGGAGGTATTGTAGGGTTTCGTTGAGGAAACCCACCAGGTATTGGCCTGCCGAAACGCCGCTGATGGGGCCGGTCAGGACGTAATCAAACATCAGGGCTGAAACGGAGATCTTGGCGAGCGTCCCGCCCATGGCCTCTTTGACTACCCGGTAGACCCCGCCACGCACAAACATGCTGCAGCTTTCCACGTAAATTGCCCGCACCGCGTAAGAGAACAGCATGACCCCAAGGATGAACCAAGGGGCGGATTTCCCCACAGCCTCCTCGGCAATGCCGCCTGCGTAAAAAGCAGATGACGCGAGATCGTTCAGCACAATTGCTGCGGCGCGCCAAAAGGAGATGAACGTGAGCATGGCGGTCGTAGCCACCACCACTCGGGGAAGCGTCACTGTTTTACGTGATTGCTTGGTTTCGGAATTCTCCATACTCTTTTGTGAATCGGACAGCCGTCCTCTCGGCTTCGCGCGGGGGAGTCTGGGGAAGGCACATCTGAAGTCCCGTGTCGAAAATCAATTGTATTCTCGCACAAATAGAGAGCAGGGGAAAGTGTCTCTTATTGCCGCCTGCCAAATGAGACACCTAGGAGGGACATGCCTAATGAGAGATCCTACCACTCAAATTCCACGCGCGTGCGGCGGGCGGAGAACTCCTCGTAGGGACCCACGCGTAAGGTCCGCACGTGTTCCGGACGATCTGTATAGGCCAGAACAAACGTCAGGGTGTTTTCCCGTCCGGTGGGAGCGAAGTACGGTTCTGGGAGATAAAACTCCTTCTGTGGTCCGGAGGTCACGTAACGCCCAAGAAACTTGCCATTCAGATAGATGAGGGCGTCACGGTCAGCCTCGAAGGTCAGTCTCCAGGGCACCATCCAACTTGGTGTGACCCCAGGCAGCGCAAGTTGCGTCCGGCACCAAGTGAAAGCCGGAACCGGTTCGCCGGCCGAACCCGAAGCCCGGAAAGACGCCGCTCCCCAGGCGGCAGCTTCAGAATCCAAATCTAAATCGTGTCCCCGCATCGGGGCGACAAAGCGCTGGATTTGCCAGGCGTCGATAGCTGCGCCGCTCTGAGCGTCGCTCCCAATACGCACGAATTGGATCCCCTTTAGATCGCCCAACTCTTTATCGCCGTTGCGAGCCCCAAAGGCCTCATAGGCGATTTCCAGTGTGTTTGTCCCTTGTTTCGCGTATTTCGCCAGCTCGAAATCGATGATTTTTGCCGGCTTCAAGGCTTCATCAACCAGTTTCCCGTTGATAAAGACCTTTATCGAATCATCCGCGAAGGTAGAGATGAACATCTTCCGTTCCCCGGCATAGTTGAACTGAGCTTTATACTTCACGTAACCGTAAGGGACAGGGCCGATGTCTTCCAGAGCTCGAGGTGCGCTACTCTGCCAATGGCCGGAGGCGGTATCAAATCTCTCCACCCAAGCTTGGCCGTCGCTCAAGTCGAACGGCCTGTGCGGCAGATTCGGTGTCGTGAGATGGAGGCGGGCGGTTCGCCACTCCCGCGCGTAGCTAAGTTCCGTCAACTCGTCATCGACCCGACACTTGGCAGGCTTGGAAGGAAGCAGCAAGGTCAGATCGTGCTCGCCGGGCAGGAAATCCAGATCCGCCCATATCCGAGTCCCATGTGAAGCGCCGCCCGCATGCATGTAGCTGTCGGCAATGAAGGGAACCGAGACGGGCTTGGTCTCCTCCGAAATTGGAAAAGCCGTGGAAGGGAAATCAGTGACCCACGTCCGCAGGGCACGATCGCGCGGTAACAGGACAACCAGGAGGTGCTCATTCACCAGGAGCAGTTTCTCCGTCTTCTCGAATCGAACGCCGAGCACCACCGACTCATATTCGGGGTCCCAGTACTGATAAACAGTCTCACCTTCCACATGGGGTTCGTTTATGGTCGCAAGGGAAATCTCCGCCACACGCCCCGGCATGTCGTAGAGGATGAGGAAATGCCGGTCGAGGTTCAGACCGTGAGCCAATACCTCCGCCGTGGAGTAGCGGAGTTGGCTGCCGGGGATGGGCACCTGCACGGCCAGCATCTTCATCTCGCGGGGACCCAGCACCAGTTCGCCCTCGCGCGGTGCAGTTATCCTGCGTTTCGTGGGGCTGTTAGGATCAACGAATGTCATCTTATAGCGTTGCTCAGCATTGGCGTTTTCCCGCACGAAGATCACGGCGCTCTGTCCGTTTACCCTCTCCGTGACGCTGACGTTAGGATTCGTAGATTCAGCGCCGCCTGCCAGCGCTTGAGCGCGAGTCAACACATCCCCGTGCAGGCGGAGGAATCGGCAGATTCCCCGCGCAGCGTAATATTTGTCCCACAAGCCGCCGGGTTCGCGAATCGGCGCGGCGTAGTCGTAAGTGGTGGTGAGGGTCTTGGCAGCCCAATCGAAATTTGTTCCCCCAAACCCCATGTAGTAGCTGAAGGAGGTAACTCCCTGCTCAATCGCTGTCTTAGTAAGCGTGTCGAGCTGTTCGGCGTTAACTCCTTCCTGGTCTACGGACAGTTTCCCGCCAAACTGGCTGAACCAGCCTCCCTGCAACTCGGTGATGGCCAGCGGAGTGAGTGGTTCTTCCTTGCGCAGTTTCTGGAGTTCCGGAACAAGTTCTTTCGCTATATTCCAGCGGGGATAGAAATTGCACGTGTCCATGATCTTAGCCATGTCGAAGTCCGAGTTCTCACGCGCCTGCTTGGTCCAACAAGTGATAACCGGCACGCCGATGCCCGCCCCCCAGACCATGTTGGCCAAAGCCCGGATGTACTCGCGCTTGTCGGCGTCGGGCATGGGAGGGCTGAAATCGTATTCGTTCTCCACCTGCACCATGATGATCGGGCCGCCAACTGTGATCTGGTGCCGCTGAATCACAGGCAAAACCTGGTCGTACCAATGTTGCGATGACTTGATGCTCTCGGCATGGTTGGTGCGAAGGGGGAACCGCATGGCCGCCACCCAGTCGGGGAATCCACCGCGCTCCCACTCCGCGCAAACGTAGGGGCCGGGCCGGGCGATCATGTAAAAGCCCATGTCGTTGACAAGCTGGACGAAGTCCTCAAAGTCCCTCAAGTTTGACTTGCCTTTCTCCGGCTCGTGGTAGTTCCAGAAAACATAAGTTTCAACGGTATTGAACCCCGCCGCCTTGAGCTTCGCCAAGCGGTCGCCCCATAGCGCCCGGGGGCAACGCGGGTAATGGAACGCCCCGCTGAAGATGACGGTGTCCTTCCCGTTGATTGTGAAACAGCTCGAGTCGTAGCGGATGATGTGGGGGTTATCGAACTCCATCTGGGCTGGCATCGCCAAGAGGGTCTCGAGCCGCGCGCCGCCAGAGCGGCCAACGCCTAAGCGCGCAATCAGCGGCGCCGCCAAAGTGGATTGCAGAAAATTTCGTCGGGATGATTTCATATGATCTCGTAAAGCTCTTCGAGCGGATGGCCGCCGAACGTCCCGCTCGATTCATCGATACTGGGCCAATGTTGCCAGTCCTAATAGATTACTTCGCTTGAACTTCAAACGCCGAAATTTCCCCTGGTTCCAACAGGTCTGTCACAGCAAGCCAGTGCGCGCCCACCACGCTGGAATTTCGAAGCAGGTTGCCTTGTTCATCAAAGTACTTGACCTCAAAACCATCGGATTTTGGCAGCCAAAGGCTCAGGTCACTACGAATAGCAACCTGCCGGGGCTCCGGCAGGTCGTTCAGGACAAGCACGAGGAGCCTGTCGCGCAACCGGTAAGCTCTAACGAATGACGCAGTAGCCTGGCTTAGAACAGACTCGCCTAGCGCATTTCCTTCGACGAAAAAGGAGAGGAACTGCTTGTGCATCGCCGCCACATCCTTCAACGCCCTGGCCAAGCGAGGTCGTTCGCTTATCAGAGCTGTGCCGTTGGGCTCATCCTCTCTACTGGGCATCACATTGAGGTACAACCCTTCTGCGAAACATTTCTTGACGGCCAGCGGGGAATCATCAATGTTGCAATTCAACCGCGGGGAGCGAAGGACGCTCACCAACGGGCCGGCATCCAGGTAGTCGACCCAGTTCCAGGTGTAGTCTAAGATTGAGCTGTCCAACTCGAGGTCCGTACACGATTCGCTGGCGAACGTAGATTGCGGGTCTTTGGACCTTGCCACCGCCCGCACCTGCTCGATGAGTTTGATCAACCCGGGCTTCTGCCCTGGGGTTTCCTTGTAGGTAAACTGGTCGAAAGACAGAGAAGTCATCCCGCGGTCAACCCATTCCGTGAGGGCTGCTTGCGCGTCTTGCTGCCAAAGCGGGTTGTCGTCGTCGATGAAGGTCCCCTCCAAATCGTGCGCGTAGTAAGGGCGGAACTGCGGAATTAACTCGGTGTGGTAGGTCCAATCATCATGTCCAGGTTTAACGCCATATCTCGCTGCCGCGCTGATAATATGAATGCTGACGAATGGCGCCACGTTTACGCCCAGAGTCTCAGCTTGTTTTATTCCCAGCAGGAGTTCCTGCTCCGTCCCCAGGTCCCTCGAAAAATGAATCGGCATGCTAAAATAACCACCATTCCAGAACCAAGGAACCAGTTCGTCCAGCCCGTATTGCAGCGCGTCTTGAGCCACTCGTGGTATGTCCCTGTAAAAGAAGGTAGCTTTCTTCGGGTCTTTTTCCGGGGCTTGCGTCATCCAAATAGTCTGGAACCCCAGTCCGTTCCGTATGTGCGTTGGCAAGGTCCGCGGAGGGTTCACCTGCTCGACGTAATCGCGAAACACCTCGATGCCTTTGGCCCACCCACCCGGATGTGCGGTTAACCAAAACTCTCCGCTTTCCCAAGTCTGGCCGGGGTTTATTGGACCTTTGTGCTGCCAGGCCAGGCGCAGGTGCATGGGATCACGTTCTGCGCGATAGGTCAGAACGTCAGGCCGGTCCTCCGTTCCCCACTTCCTCTGAAAGACGCTGAGTCCGCCACCCAACCCGCCAAAGTCAAGCCATCTCAGCGCATTCTGTGCGTAGTATCCTCCCTCTGCCGGGTACTCCTTCCATCCCACCCTTTCGTAGTACGGCGGGGCTGATTCAGGCGGGCGGAATGCAACCGTGAAAGGGCGGACAACCCCCCGCGCAAGACGCAATTCCGTGCCTCCTACCCCATTGGAAGGAGTTAAACCCCAGAGGTCCGGGAAAAGAATCTGGGGGATAGGTGCTTTCGAATGGTTCTCGATCCGACAGGACAAAATCACTGTCCTTCCGTCTTGGGCGGGTCGGACTGTCACTCGTGCGCTTACGCGACCCTCGGGAAGCTGGAAATTGCCTCTGCTTGGACCCAGAACTTCCCATCGTATGGTCACCGTGTTGCCTTCTTGAAGCACCTGGGCTTTAGAAAAACGAGACGCTAGTCTGAGAGGGGTAAACTCCTTTATCGGATAGGCGACATCGAGCAGGCCTGAGCGCTCCTGCGTTCCTTCCAGCAGAACCCCCGTGGCTGGAGAGGAAAGGTATTCGATGCTCCCGGTTTGCCGGTCAAACCACAGATCCATGCCATTCAGGCTAGTCTTGTAAAGGCTTTGCTCGCCGCACCTTGCTGCCGCAACGAACGTGGTGATGCAAAGCAGGTCGATCAGGAACTTGCTGGTTTTGCGAGACATCAACCTTTCCCCCTGAACGTTCCGAATACAAGAAATCTTCAGAGCGGGCCCGCTGCACGCCGTCCTCTACCGGACGCGATGGCGAGGCCCGCTAGTCTACTTCGGCGTGCTCGTCAAGGAGACCAGGACAGCGAGGCTACTTGGCGAACTGCCGCATGTGCCAGTTGGCCTCCCACATGTTGAAGAAGCCCTCTTTCATGGGGTGCTCGCTAATGAGGTCCTCGTTCAGCGAGACACCCAAGCCGGTCCCTTCGGGTGGATAGAAGTAACCGTCTTTCGGACGCGGTGTTCCCGGCACGGCATCCACTACCCAGGTCTCCGAGAAGTCGTCGAAGCACTCCTGGACCTTAAGATTGGTAGTGCAGAAATCGAAATGCACACTTGCCGCTGTGCACACGGGGCCGTTGGAGTTATGGGGCGCCATCACAATAGACCGTACATCTGCCATGGCCGCGATCTTTTTCATCTCCATGATGCCGCCAGTGTGGATGACGTCCACCTGGAGGATGTCCGGTTGGCCATGCTCGATCACTTCGCGACATCCGTAACGAGTGAGGCAGCGCTCGCCAGTCGCCACGGGAATGTTGACGTGATCCACAACCTTTTTCAGGGAGGGGACGTCCTCCGGCGGGCAGGGTTCTTCGATCCAGCCTGGGTTGTAAGGTTCCAGCAGGCGGGCCAGTTCGATGGCCGTGGCGGCGCTGAAGCGTCCGTGCATCTCAACGAAGATCTCAATTTCCGGGCCCGCCGCCTCGCGAATGGCCGCCACTAAATCGACAGAGCGGACTTTTTCCTGGCGAGTCAGTTCCAGGGAGCCCGGACCAAAGGGATCCACCTTAAGGGCCTTGTACCCTTTCTCGAGAACAACCTTCACGCGCTTTGCGAATTCCTCCGGCTTCCGCTCCACGGTGTACCAGGCGTTTGCGTAGGCTTTGACTTTTTCGTGGCAGCGTCCACCCAGGAGTCTCCACACGGGTTGCCCCACAGCTTTGCCGACGATGTCCCAGCAGGCAAGCTCAATCCCGCTCATCACGGTGGTGGCGATGGCGCCCCCTCGCCAGAATTCATTGCGGTACATCCTCAGCCAGAGATCTTCGATGTTAAAGGGATCCGAACCAATGACGTGACGGCGCGTGGCTCCCTGAATGTAGCCCAGCACACCCTCTTCGCGGTTATGGAGCGTGCACTCGCCAATACCGACCAGGCCCTCGTCGGTCTTGACTTTCAAAAAAATGAGATTTCGCCAGCTCGTTCCCAGAACCAGCGGTTCGACGGCAGTGATTTTCACCCGACCATCCTTCTGACGGAGTTTTGCAGTCGCGATGGGATACCCCTGCGTGTAGTGCACTCGCGGACGTTGAGACGTTTTAATTTAGCTTAAACAAAGAATAGGCGCAACGGTGGTTTCGTTCCGCCGCGCCTTTTGGGGAATGGAGGCGCCGCAATACGAAGTCAATCGGGAAGGAGAGAGGAACCCCCAATGCACTGCGTTTCGTGGCGCCCTTTGCAGGAGGAAGGCCGCTTATGAATGACGCCTTCGATCGACGTTCTTGATTACTGATAATACTGCGCGTTCGTCTCGGCGAAGTGCTTCAGGTTCTCAGGGAGATCGTCTAGCGCGAAAATCGCTGATGCTTCGCAAACCGGAACGCATGCACCGCAGTCAATGCACTCGACTGGGCTTACAAAAAGCTGCTTCGCCTCGGCAAATTTGGGTTCGTCCTTGCGCGGGTGAATGCAGTCCACCGGGCAAACGTCCACGCACTTCTCGTCTTTTGTGCACTCATCTGTGATTACATAAGCCATGAAACCAAACTCCTTCGAGCAATGTGGTAGGCGAGCCGGAGTCACGCAGCAAACGGATTGCTTGTCGCCGCCTCCGCTCGTGGCCGTGTCTTGAGACGCGGACATTATTGCTTAGCAACTTAGCCTCCAAAGTACCCGCCTCCCGCCATTGATTCTAAAGAGACTAGTGCTTCAAAAAATTGGTGGTGAGTCAAAGTCCACACGGTTCTGGGCAGCTACCGGCCAGGAGTTGGGTCAGAAAACTGACATCAGGAACGCGAGTTGCAGGCAAATTGTCATGGTGGACCGCCGTGGTGCTTCAGCGTCTTGTGAACCGGGGCCTACCTCGGCGCAACCACCCCGATGGTAGTCTAAATTCCTCTCGCTGCCAGGCGGGAAACCTCGCACGAGGCGAAACAGCATAGGCCTATCCAGCAGATGCGGGGCGTGCTGTCGGGCCACAGTTGAGGTTCGCGCGGCTCCCGATGACTGGGGCAGTCAGCGATGTGCGCATGTAGTGTGCATTTTCCCTTTTCTAAGGTAATCTTGCAAGAGGGAGCATCGAGTGTGAATATTCTGCTTTTGCAACATATCTCGTGCGAGCCGCCCGGTATTTATGAGGACATCTTGGCGGAGAATGGTGCTTCGATCCATCGGGTTGAAGTTGACGAAGGGCAGCAACTCCCCGATTGGCGAGGCGTCGACGGTATCGTTGCGATGGGCGGCCCGATGAGTGTGAACGACGACGCCATACTTCCCTGGTTGACCGCCGAAAAGCTATTGGTCAGGGAAGCGGTGCTCGCCGGGAAGCCGTACTGGGGCGTCTGTCTTGGCGTTCAACTCCTCGCCGCCAGCCTCGGGTCGCGTGTCTACGCGGGGCCGAGACCTGAAGTAGGCATCATGCCGGTCTATTTGACGGAGGCAGCCTCAGACGATGCCGTCTTTGCCGGTCTTCCTCGTGAGCTCGTAACCTTCCAGTGGCACGGGGAAACGTTCGACCTGCCCGAGGGCGGGGTCCTTCTAGCAACTTCGCCGACCTATCCAAACCAGGCGTTTCGGTGGAAAAAGAAGGCTTATGGGGTCCAATTCCACGTGGAGATCTCGGCTGACTTGGCGAAGCAATGGTCACAAGTGCCGGCCTATAAGGCGGCGCTCGAGGGAGTGCTGGGAGCGGGTGCGGCAACAAAGGTGGCCGGAGATGTCAGCCGGGCGGAAACGGTTTTGCATTCTTATGCTCGGGCCATGTTTCAGAAATGGCTACACGCCTGCGTTTTCATTTAGTTCTGCGCTTCGAGCACCCTGCTAAGTAGACCGACCGACTGGTCAGAAGGTCAAACGCAAGTACTTGACCTTCCACCGTTTCTTGACAAGCCGGAGCGTCCGGCTATAATTGATGTTTTGGTTTTCGAGGCCGCCGTGCGGATAACACTGGGAGAGTTGGAACTTCACCGGATTGTGGTTTCGAAGACGTACGCGCCGGGGGCGCTCGACTACCACGGAACTGACTTCCGGCAGGCTGCCCCTTTGAAAGTTGATGCGGTCGCAGAACTAGTTGGGTCTGAACTACGAATTCGTGGGCATCTGGGAACGCTCCTGGAGGCTTCTTGCGACCGTTGCTTGGGTTCTGTTGCCATTCCGGTCGAGAACGAATTCGATCTCTTCTATCGGCCGGTTTCGACTATTGCCCGCGAGGAAGAAATTGAGCTTCCCAAGGATGAGCTTGAGGTCGGCTTCATTTCCGGAGACGGAATCGAACTGGCTGACGTTGTAACAGAGCAAGTGATCCTCTCCGTGCCCATGAAAGTTGTTTGTCAAACGGAATGCCGTGGCCTTTGCCCTATTTGTGGGGCAAACTTGAACGTTGAGAAGTGCGACTGCCTGCCCACGAAGGAGAACTCCCCCTTTTCTTCCCTAAAGGAAGGCTAAGCGGGTGGGCTGATAGGCAACTGCCCCGAAGCCGGATCAGTTCGGAATTCAGGTCAAGGAGTGAGAGGTGTCAGGCGGCTTCTATTCTCCCGCTGAAGGACCTTTCTGAAGAGAGTCGAGATTCTATGCCAAATCCCAAACGACGACATTCCAAGGCGCGGCGGGACCGCCGGCGAGCTCATGACTTCCTCGATGTGCAGTCACTCGCCGAGTGCCCCCACTGCCACGAGAAGAAAATGCCTCACCAGGCCTGCCCGCACTGTGGTTATTATCATGGAAGGGAAGTCCTTTTGGTGAAGGAATCTGCCTAGGCTGCGGCGCGCCAGTCCTCCGGTACCCGAGCGGCGCGCATTTTCTTGTTCCGCACCAGCAATCCACGGATCGAGTTGAGTTTCATGCGATGCATCGCCATTGACGCCATGGGTACGGACACTGCACCCGGGCCAGAGGTTGAGGGAGCCGTGCAGGCGGCGCGTGAGGGGTTCGCCAAGGTGTTGCTCGTCGGGCCCCAGGACGTCCTGAAGCCTCGACTGAGCCGCCGGGAAAATAGCGGCCTTCCCATTGAGCTGGTCCATGCCAGCGAGGCCGTAACCATGGAGGATGCCGCAGCCAAGGCATTCCGCCGTAAGCGGGACTCGTCAATCCGGGTGGCGGCCCGCCTGGTCCGTGAGCATAAGGCGGATGGGTGGATCAGCGCCGGGAATACTGGCGCGGTAATGACTACTGCAAAGATCGTGCTCGGAACACTCCAAGGCGTGGACCGGCCAGCTCTAGCACAAGTCTTCCCCACCTCACAGGGCAAGGCTGCGGTGCTGCTGGACGTAGGTGCAAACGTAGACTGCAAGCCCCATCATCTGGAACAATTCGCCGTGATGGGTGAGGTCTACTACCGCGTGATATTTGGGGTGGAGAGACCCCGTGTGGGATTGCTTTCGATCGGTGAAGAGGAACATAAGGGAAACGACCTGACCCGCGAGGCCTTTGGGCTGCTCAAGCAGCTTCCCCTGAATTTTATCGGCAATGTAGAGGGGCGGGACCTTTATAACGGCCGCGTGGAAGTTATCGTCTGTGATGGCTTCATCGGGAACGTAGCGTTGAAAATCAGTGAGGGCTTGGTTGAGACTATTTCGAGCCTCTTGAAAGATGCGCTTTCAAGTACCATGTCCGCCAAGGTAGGTTACGTCCTGTCCCGAAGAGCCTTTCGGAAGTTTAGGAAGCGCGTGGATTATTCCGAGTACGGGGGGGCGCCCCTGCTGGGGGTCCGGGGCGTGTCCATCATCTGCCATGGTGGATCCAACGCGAACGCTATCAAGAACGCCATCCGCGTCGCTGCCGAGTTTGCGGAAGGCCAAGTGAACGAGAAGATTGAGCGTCACCTGGCGGCAAACGCCATCGGGTGCGCGCCACGCGGGCGCGGTGTTGGAGAATAAGGAATTCACTCTGCCCGCAAAAGATGCGGAATCGACCAAGGTGGGTTTGGGAGTTTCTATGGGGCCTGCGGTTGGAATATTAGGGACCGGCTCTGAGCTGCCGGAAAAAGTGATCACCAATTCCGATCTCGAGAAGATGGTCGACACATCGGACAAGTGGATCACGGAACGAACCGGCATCAAAGAACGCCATCAGGCTGCTCCCGATGAGACTACTTCAACACTTTCGGTAAGGGCATCAAGAAAAGCCCTGGAGATGGCGGGAATAACACCGCAGGACCTGGATTTAGTCATTTGCTCGACTATTTCTCCGGATATGCCGCTTCCTTCCACCGCGGCGCTGATCCAACGCGATCTCGGCGCTCGTTCGTGCTGTGCCTTCGATCTTGCGGCGGCTTGCTCGGGCTTCCTGTTCGGCGTGACGGTGGCCGAACAGTTCATCCGCAATGGTACGTACAAACATGTCCTTGTCGTCGGCGCAGAGTTGCTTTCGCGATACGTGGACTACAAGGACCGCGAGACCTGCGTGATTTTCGGTGATGGCGTGGCGGCGGCCGTGCTCGGGCCGGTCACCCCACCCTCAGGTATTCTGGCTTCCGACCTGCATACTGAAGGCCTGTATGCGGACCACTTGTTCATTCCTGCCGGAGGTACCGCGTGTCCAGCTTCGCATGAGACCGTGGCGAGGGGCGACCATTACATTAAGATGCGAGGGAACGAGTTATTCAAGGTGGCGGTTCGCAGCTTGGAAGAGGTGTCGCGGCGGGTCATGAAAAAGGCCCAGGTCTGCCCAAACCAGATTGACCTCTTTGTCCCGCACCAGGCGAATCAGCGCATCACAGAGGCAGTCCGCGAGCGGCTAGGCTTGCCCTCTGAAAAAGTTTACTCGAACATCAGCCGTATCGGTAATACTTCATCGGCTTCCATCCCGATTTGCATTGACGAGTGTGTGCGCTCTGGTCAACTGAAGAAAGGCAACCTAGTGCTGATGGCTGCCTTCGGAGCCGGTGTCACTTGGGGCGCTATTTTGATGCGCTGGTGAAGAGCAGGATTCGGGATTCAGGAGTGCGATTCTGGCGATCCTGAATCCTGAATCGACTGCCCCTGAATCCTGGCTTTATGCGGAAAATCGCTTTCCTTTTCCCCGGTCAAGGCTCCCAGTATGCGGGCATGGGCCGCGAACTGGCTGAAATGTTCCCCAGCGCACGCCGAGCATTCGAGGAGGCCGACCAAGCGCTAGGCTTTTCGATTTCCAAGCTCTGCTTCGAGGGTCCCACGGAAGACTTACAGCTTACTGCAAACACACAGCCCGCCATTCTGGCAACGTCCGTGGCCGCGACGGAAGTCTTGCGCGAGAGTGGCATCCGAGCGGATTTTGTGGCGGGTCACAGTCTGGGAGAGTATTCCGCCCTGGTGGCGGCTGGCAGTTTGCCGATCGAAGAGGCGGTCCGGCTAGTGCACAAGCGTGGCCAGTACATGCAAGAGGCTGTGCCGGTTGGCCAGGGTGCTATGGCAGCACTGCTGGGACTCGACGCCTCTGTCGTCGAAGAAGTTTGCCGCGAGGCCGCGCAGGGGGAGGTTGTTTCTCCCGCCAATTATAATTCCCCGGCACAGGTGGTAATCGCCGGTCACGCTGGCGCCGTCGCGAGGGCCGTTGAGTTGGCAAAGGCGCGTGGAGCCAAGCGTGCCGTGATGCTGAACGTCAGCGCCCCGTTCCATTGCGCCCTGATGAAACCTGCTCAGGAGCGGCTGGAACAAGCTCTTGAGCGTACTGAAATCTCCGACCCCAGGGTTCCGCTGGCCAATAATGTCGACGCGGAGTTGGTCTGCTCGGCGGCTCAAGTCCGTGACGGGCTGAAGCGCCAAGTTACCGCGCCTGTCCGATGGGAACAAGCGATGCGGGCCTTGCGGGCGGAAGACGTTGAATGCTTCATCGAGGTGGGACCTGGAAAAGTCCTTTCGGGTTTACTCCGGCAAATCGATCCTCAAGCCGAACGCCTGCGAGTCGAAGACGCGGCCACATTAAAAGAAGTCCAGGCGCGGCTGGCAGAATGCTGAGGAACGTGTCAGAGAGCAGGTGGAAGTTATGTTTGACTTGGAAGGACGAGTCGCGATTGTGACAGGCGGGGCGCAAGGCATTGGACGCGCCATCGCGCTTAATCTCGCGGAGGGCGGGGCCAACATCGCCCTGACGGATACACAGCGCCCCAAGCTCGAGGAGGTCGTCAAGGAGATCGAGGGCAAGGGCAGGAAGGCGCTGAGCGTTTGCGTTGACGTTACGGACCTCGAGGCCGTACATGGGATGGTGGATCAGATTCTGGAAGCCTGGGGAAAGGTTGATATACTGGTCAACAACGCCGGGATCACCAGGGATAGCCTTGTCATGCGCATGAAGAAAGACGATTGGGAAGCAGTCTTGAAAACCAATCTGAACGGAGCATTTTATTGCATCCAGGCGATTTTGCCCAGCATGGTCCGCCAGCGTTACGGACGCATCATTAACATCGCGTCGGTTGTGGCTCAGACGGGCAACGTTGGGCAGGCAAACTACATTTCCTCGAAGGCGGGAATCATCGGATTGACCAAAGCCGTGGCGGCGGAGGTGGCGCGCCGCAACATCACGGTCAATGCGGTTGCGCCGGGCTTTATCGCCACTCGGATGACAGAGAATCTGCCTCTTGAGGTCAAGGAGAAGATGTTGAGCCTTATCCCCGTGGGGCGGATGGGAACGGACGTCGAGATCGCGACCGGGGTGCGGTTCCTGGCCTCGGAGGAAGCTCGGTATATTACCGGGCACGTCCTCAATATCAACGGCGGAATGTTTATGGGGTGAAGCGTGTAATCACTTGTCACTCGCACTGCATCGCTGTTAGAATGACTGCCCCACGAAATCAGGAGGAGGAGAGATCGATGGCATCGCCCGAAGAGAAGGTCAAACAAATCATAGTCGAGCAACTTGGCGTTGACGAATCTGAGGTTACCCCGACGGCACATTTCGTGGATGACCTGGGAGCAGATTCCCTCGACATCGTAGAACTGGTGATGGCTTTTGAGGAAGCGTTCGAGATCGAGATTCCGGACGAGGACGCTGAAAAGATTCAAACGGTGAAAGACGCGATTGGGTACATACAGGCGCACGTTAAGCCCTCGAAGAACTGACCCACCCAAAGCGGGCTTCTGCAGGAGGAGTAAAGTTTGACTCGTCGAGTTGTCGTTACAGGTGTGGGACTGGTGAGCGCCGTTGGAGTCGGCACCGAGGAGACGTGGGGGAACCTTCTGGCCGGTAAAAGCGGCGTTGCGCCGATCACGCACTTTGATACGACGGGCTTCTCGGTGACCATCGCGGCGGAGGTCAAGGGCTTCGATCCACTCCAGTATGTCGAGAAGAAGGAACTGAAGAAGATGGGTCTGTTCATCCAGTTTGCCTTGGCGGCATCCCAATTCGCCATGGACCAGGCCCAATTCAAGGTGTCCCAGGAGTTCGCGGACCGTGTGGGCGTGTACATTGGGTCAGGCATCGGCGGGTTCGACGTGATCGAACGGGAGCACACGGCGCTGATGACAGGGGGGCCTCGGAGGATTTCTCCCTTCTTCATTCCGGCGGCCATCGCCAACATGGCGTCCGGATTCTTATCCATCCGGTGGGGAGCCAAGGGCCCGAATTCCGCCACCTGCACCGCTTGCTCATCGAGTGCCCACGCGGTGGGAGATTCGTTCAAGCTGATTCAGCGCGGCGCCGCGGACGTGATGATCTGCGGAGGCGCGGAAGCTGCGATCACGCCGCTGGGGGTGGGGGGATTCGCGTCCATGCGTGCGCTCTCAACCCGCAACCAGGAGCCTACAAAAGCCAGTCGCCCCTTCGACCGCGACCGGGACGGATTCGTCGTCGGAGAAGGTTCGGGCGTGCTCATACTTGAAGAGTTGAGCCTTGCCCTGAGACGGGGCGCGCCGATTTTGGCAGAAGTGGTGGGGTACGGCATGTCCGGCGACGCCTTCCACATTACACAGCCGGCGGAAGATGCGATGGGTGGGGTGCGTGTTATACAAAGCACGCTGGCGGACGCCAACGTTGTGCCGGAACAGGTGGAATACATCAACGCGCATGGCACATCTACGCTTTACAACGACCGCCTCGAAACTCTGGCCATCAAGAAGGCGTTCGGTGAGCAGGCCGCCAAACTTGCCGTCAGCTCAACCAAGTCAATGACGGGTCACTTGTTGGGCGGCGCGGGGGGACTGGAAGCAGGCATCACAGTGCTCGCGCTTCGTGATCAGATCCTGCCTCCAACCATTAATCTCGAGAATCCTGATCCGGACTGTGATCTGGATTACGTCCCGAACCAGCGTCGCAAGGCCACCATCGAGCACGCCCTATCGCTCTCTTTTGGTTTTGGTGGGACAAACGCTGCATTGCTCTTCAGGCGCTACCAGTGCTAAACTTTTTTTTAACGCTTCGAAGGAGCTAATCAGCACACGTGAAAATCGTAGTTTGCCTAAAGCAGGTCCCTGCGCGTGACTCCATCCTCCGCCTGAATCAAGCTGCGACCTGGATTCAGGAAACTGACCTCAGCTTTGAAATTAACGAGCCGGATATCTACGCACTCGAGGAAGGACTGCGCCTGAAAGAGAAGCAAGGCGGAGAAGTGGTGCTCTGTTGTCTCGGTCCGGCACGCGCGCAGCAGGCCATTAAAGAAGCGCTCGCCAAGGGAGCTGACAGGGCCCTCCATCTGGACGACCCTGCCTTTGAAGGTCTTGATGCTTATGGCATCGGCCTCGCCTTGTCACGGGCCATTCAGAAGGAAAAGCCGGATCTTGTTTTGACCGGCCTACAGTCCGGCGATTTCGGCTTCGCTCAAACCGGGGTCGTAATGGCTGAGCTGCTGGGTCTGCCCCACTCGACCATTCTGATGGAAATCCAGGTGAACGGCGCCACGCTCAAGGTGAAGCGTGAACTTGAAGGCGGCTGGTTTCAGTGGATTGAAATGCCCATGCCTGCGGTGTTGACGATTCAGTCGGGCATCAATAAGCCGCGTTACGCCACGCTCAAAGGCATCATGGCGGCGAAGGCGAAGCCCGTCCAGAAGCCGACTCCGGCCGACCTTGGTCTGAGCCGGGAGGACCTTGCCCCACGACAGCGGATCTTGAAGGTGTACGTGCCCCCCAAGGGGGATCAAACAGAGTTCTTGCAAGGTAGCCCCAAGGAAATTGCTGCACGTTTGGTCGATAAACTAAGGAATGAGTCGCGGGTAATTTAAAGTAGCGGCGACCCTGCGTCTGAGGGACCGCCAAGTGGCGGCGTAAAGCCGCCTCTACAGGAGGCTTGCCATGTTTGTCCACCTATGGAGAATGCGCGCACGGAAAAAGAAAACCAAAGATTACGAGAGTTTCGGACGTCAAGTAACGATGGCATCCCTCAAGAAGATCGATGGCTGCCAGGATGCTTACTTCATCAAGGTCTTCGAAGCCCGCAAACCTGAGTATCTCTGGGTGGTCTTCTGGCGAGACCAAAAAGCTCTCGAAGTCGCACGAACCAGTCCTGCCTGGCGTGACCAGATCAGGAGATTTGAGGCAGGCAAATTCTATAAGACCATTCCACTCGAGTTGGTGTGCGAGTGCTTGGCCTCATTCAGCACCCGCCCGCCTGGAAGCCCAAGAAGGAGGCCGGGCCCTCGAGGACCAAGAAGCAGGATGAGCAACCCGTAGGGCCTGAGTGTCTTGTGCTCGCGGGAGTTCTCGAGGCAAGTAGGAAACAAACATGACTGAATCGGTCCTGGTTTTCGCAGAGCACCAAGCAGGCAAGTTAAGTCGCCCCACGTGGGAGGCAGTGGCGGCCGGGCAGCGGCTCGCCCAGCAACTCGGTGGTTCAGTTTCTGCGGTCCTTTTGGGCCACAATGTTGCGCCCCTCGCGTCGGAACTTGCAGCCCTCGGGCTCGAGGCAGTGCTGTGCGTCGATTCCCCGTTGCTCGCGGACTACACTGCGGACGGCTACGCGTACGCGCTTCGGGAGGTTGTCCATGAGCAGAAGCCTCGTTTCGTGGTTTTCAGCCACACTTACATGGTCCGTGATTTTGCCCCAAAGCTGGCCGCGTCGCTGAGTCGCGCGCTGGTAAGTGACTGCCTGGGCTACCGTTGTGAAGGCGAGAAGCTGGTCTTCGTGCGGCAGGTCTTTCAGGGGAAGTTTGCTGCTGATGTGGAGTTTGCCGGGGAGCCGCCTTATTTTGTCTCTTTCCAGGCCGCGGCATTCCGCGAGGATTCCGTGCGACCTGGGACTGCTGCCGCGAAAATCACTACGCTCACGACTACTCTCTCAGCGGACACAATCCGGACCAAGCCCGCCGAGCGTTTTCGTGAAGTCAAGCAGGCCGTGGACTTATCGCAGGCAGAGATCATCGTCTCGGTTGGGCGCGGAATCAAGGCTCCTGAGAACATTGAGCTGGCCAAGAAGCTGGCCGAAGCGCTGGGCGCCGAAATCGGCGCTTCCCGCCCCATCTGTGATAGCGGGTGGCTGCCGATGGACCGTCAAGTCGGGAGCTGGGGCAAACCGTGGCCCCTAAGCTATACGTTGCGTTGGGCATCTCTGGCGCAATCCAGCACATGGTGGGGATGAAGGGCTCGCAAACGGTTGTGGCTGTCAACAAGGACAAGGAAGCGCCGATTTTTGAGGTCGCGACTTATGGCGTTGTAGGGGATCTTTTCGAAATCGTCCCTGCTTTGACGGAAGAAATCAAGAAGCTCAAGACGGGCTGACACAATTCAGCCCAAATTCCGAAACTGGAGTCGTCGGTCATCGAGCCTGGCAGGAACGTAGATTCCAAATGGGATGTTCTTGATGCTGAGCAGATGCTGGCCGAAAGCCGCGTCGTCGTAGACGGAGGGCGGAATCCCCACCATGTAGAGCGGAACTGGCCCAGCCACAGGATGACGGCTGCCACCCCAAACGCCCCCGTCCAGTGAAACACCCTGAGACCGTCCACGGAAAGCTCTTTGCCGTAGTCTGAATGGGTAGCCCGAACCCCCGCTCCTGGGGTCCGCGGCTCTTCTTTAGGTGAATCTTGAACTTGATAATGCGACGCTAAGGAAGAGCCGCAGACCGCTAAGTCTGCGGTCTGCGCTACGCTTGCTTCAGTGCCATGCGGACAGTTCGTATGTCGAGAAACATTCGCTGTGGACCACTCGGGGCGCCCCCCTCCAGCGCCACGAAACCGTAGCGCGCGTACCAATCCATCCGGCTTCGATACACGTCCGCGATGATGCAGCGGCATCCCACATCGTCCGCGACCCGCAGTGCGATTCTGAAGGCTTCGGAAATGAGAGCATGCCCGAGGCCTTTCCCGGAGAATCGCCGATCCACCGCCAGCCGCGCCAGCAGGATTAGAGGTAAGTCGTAGGGCGGAAGCCCGCGGACGTATTTCTTGGGGAAAGCGTCGCGGGGCACACTGGCCGTCGCGAGAGTGAAGTATCCCAGGACGGTGCGCGGAGCGCCTTCGTCGATCGCCACATAAGTTACACCGATGGAGATCTTCTGCTGATTCGCCCAGGCATGACGCCGGAGATAGTTATTGAGCGACTCATCGCCACAGTCGAAAAGCTCGACTTGGTCCGACTCCTCCAGACGGCGGATGAGGACTGCCATTCATCCTCGCATCGCCCGAAGGAGGGTTTCTGTGGGAGGGGCGGGCTCTTTCGAGGCGAGATCGGCAAGTCTCTCCAGTTCGCGCGGGGTCCAGGAAATGTCAACACGCGGGAGCGCCAGCCCGGGGGCAACGCGTTCGAGGCGCGGCAACACCAGTTCCTTCCGCTCGCCCGTGGCAGCTTCACTGAAGATGCGATGACCGCGCTTCCTTTCCCCTACCGCCCAGCGGAACAACGCCAGAGCTTCGGAAAGAAAATCCGTGTTGCTGTTGAGCTGCAATTCCTGCTTAACGCCTCGCACCATCTGATCCTCGGCAGGAGCCAAATCCGCTTGAAACTTGGACTTGCGCCGGCCCTCGGGAAGTTGGGTTGGTTTCCGGGCTTGCCGTGTTTTCAAGGCCATCGTCAAGTTACCCTTTCCAGTTCAAATTCACTCCTATCTTACTATATTTTGGATGATAATTGGATTTATTTCGGTGAATGGCCCCGAGCTGGCGCAGACCTCAGTCAGTGAGGTCTGCGGCTTTTCCTTTGCGAAGAACCGCGGACCCCAAGAACGTGGGGCCGCGCTGCCTGCTTTAGGAGAGGGGCGTGCCTCGCAGCGCAGAGCCATCGCTCTGCGCCAGCCCCGAGTCGGCCTTCTTGCTCGTCACTCGTCACTTCTCCTCAACGCTTCGGCGTCCAACTGAAAGGTCCCCAGCCCGTTCTCCGCACCTCGCACGATCCGCAGTTGAAATCTTTGAGGGTCTCCCCGGCTCCGGTGATGCGCTCGGGTGAGATGTAATCCACTTCAAACCGAAGCATCATGGGACACATCTTCGTCTTTCCATCCGGGAGGCCGCAAGGGAGAAGAACCCGGGACGTCCCTATCCACCGTGTGCCGCTGCGGCGACATTCACTGCGAATGTACGCACCTTGTTTGGCAGCTTGGGGAGGAGGGTTCAACCAGTTGGCGGTAAGGCGGTCTCCATCAATCTTTACGCGGTATTCTTTGCCAGTCGTCGCGGATTTCCAAATCTGAGGAAGTGCAACCGCTTTCTTAGCAGCTTTCGTGTCCGCAGGTTTAGCGGCATTTTGGTTTTCGACAGAAAGTTGCAATGACGCAGTAGCTAGGATTCCGCACACTAAAATGCCGGCCTGCCAAAACGTTTTTAGACTCAAAAGGCCCTCCTCAATTTCCCCAGGGCTGATTCGCGCGAGGAAGCTTGACCACGAGCGCCTGCACCCTCACTCAGAGCTTGTAACGCGTCCTTTTGCAGTTGTCAATGAAAAGGAGCGGCACTTTCCCCCCAAATAGCTCTGACGCCGAGGCGGCGGTCGATGACCGCCGTCTGGTTACACTTCAGCGCTCATAGAGCGCCGCTACAAATGGGGCGCGTCTAGTGATAAACTTCGTTCGTCGACGGCAGGAGAAGCTTACCATGCGGACGAGGAAGAGGCCCTTATCGGACATGCCGGACCAAGTACATCAAAACTGCGTTATAACGGTGTGAGTGTTGCCCCATGCCAGGAAACATTGTTGATCAAACGAGCGAGCGCGTGCGAATTGCCACGCTGGCCGCTGTCGTGACTTTCGTGCTCCATGCCGCCGGAAACCCGCACTACGGCTTCTTCCGCGACGAGCTGTACTTCATCGTTTGCGGGCAGCACCCGCAATGGGGCTATGCCGATCAGCCATCGGTAGCGCCGCTGCTGGCCGCGGGAACGCAGATGTTTGGACATTCGCTGGTGCTCTTGCGCATGGTCCCTGCCTTTTTTTCTGCCGCCAGCGTATACGTCACGTGTTTGCTCGTCATCGAGCTCGGCGGCGGCGCCTTTGGCCAGATTCTGGCGTCTCTGGTCGCCTTCTTTGCTCCCGTCCTGATGAACTTCGGGATGAAAATCTCCCCCGACATGGTCGGACTTTGGCTTTGGCCGCTGGCTGCGCTTTATGTCGTGCGTCTGACCCGGGGCGCCAATCCCCGCTGGTGGCTGGCGGTCGGCGCCATCATCGGCGTCTGCCTGGAAAGCAAGTACAGCGTCCTGTTCTTCTTTGTGGCGCTGCTGCTCGGCTTGCTGTTCACATCCAAGCGGCGGATTCTCTTCTCGCGTTGGTTTCTGGCCGGGTGCGTGGTCTGCGGGCTTATCGCGCTGCCGAATTTCCTGTGGCAGGCGTACTACGGTTTCCCCATGCTCGAAATAACCCGCGCCGGGCAGCACGGGAAAAACCTGATCGTCGGCCCGGTGCAATATCTATTTCAACAGTTGCTCATCACCAATCCGTTTTTGTCCGTCGTTTGGATCATCGGCCTGGTATGGCTCTTGTGGCATGTTCGCTTACGCTTCCTCGGGTACACCTACTTGATCCTGATCGCACTCATGATTGTGCTGCACGGGAAGCACTACTACCCTGCTGACGTGTATCCCTACCTCATCGCGGCGGGCGGTGTTGGCATTGAAACCTGGACGAACCGCCTGCGAATCCTCCGTCCAATCGTGGCAACGGCCGCGATCATCCTTGGAATGCTTTTTGTACCATTCGGGATGCCGGTCCTGTCCGAGCAACAGATGGTCTCTTACCAGCGATGGCTGTTCGGTGTGCTGCACGTTCAACGCGGGGCTATCGCTACCGAACATCATGCCGAGCCCGCATTGCCCAACGATTGGGCCGATATGCACGGGTGGCCGGAACTCGCTGCGGCCGTGGCGCAGGTCTGTCAGTCCCTTCCGCCCAGCGAGCGCGCGCAGGCGGTGATCGTCGCGCAAAACTACGGCGAAGCGGCGGCAATCGATTTCTTCGGACGCTCAAACGGGTTGCCACCAGTGATCAGCGGCCACAATCAATACTACCTTTGGGGAACGCACGGCCGCAGCGGCAACGTCCTCATGGACGTGGGTGGCGATTGCGGCGCGAACGAGCATCTCTTCGAATCGAGCGAGCGCGCAGCCACCTTCACCTCGCCGTGGATCATGCCGTTTGAAGACAACCTGCCCATCATGGTCTGCCGGGGCATCAAGAAACCTCTAGCAAAGTTGTGGCCCAGGCTGAAGTCGTATCAGTAGCATCGACAGACGTTTCCTCGCGCCTCGCGCGGCTGTGCGACCTATTGTGCCTGAGTTAGGTTGTAGAGGAAGATAAACTGCAGAACGAGATGGTTACCGGTGAACTCCTCCGGCAAGGGTGGGAAAGGTATGGAAGCGTGGATGCCTGCGAGGGCGGCGCGGTCCAGCGGGTCGGAACCCGACGAGGCCACCAGTCGGAGCTGGGGCACGCTGCCGTCTTTCAAGATCTCGAAGACGATGCCCACGCGGCCTTTTTCGCCCAGCCGCGCCGATTCAGGAATCATCGAATACCAATTCCGTCTAACTACGAAGACGACGCGTGCGAGGTAGGGACCGAAGTCCACGCCGAGGGTGTCGGAGAGGATAATAGGCCCTTGCGTTGAAAAATTCGGCTGGAGGTTTTGAAACTCCCCGCTTCCATCTCCGTAGCCTGCACCGCCCCCGCTTCCAGCGCCCGCATACCTCCCGCCGCGCGCTGCGGACTGCATCGACTGCTGGATAGCCTGTCCGGGAGTGAGGCTGGGTAGATCCAAGCGGGGACCTCCGCCTCCCCCACTAGGTTTGACGTCTTCAAGCCGTAAGCCCCCGTCGTTGTTGGGCGCTGTTTGATTCGATGGCTGATTGGACGGCTGGCCGGCGGACGCAGCGTTGCCCCCGGCCGGTGGCGGAGTGGGGGCAGCAGCGGGAGGTTTGCCGCCGGCAATTTCCGGCACTTTCGTGTTGCCAAGCGAATACGGCATGTGAAGGCCATTCGGGTCGATCACTGGCGAGCGGCCCTGAGCTCGGCGGTTTCTGTCTGAAAGAGGAGCGTTTTCCGGCGGCGGCTCGCGCAGTCTGCGCAGAACCTCCGGTGGCAGAAAAAGGTAAGAATATTCTTTCTTCGGCGCCACTTGGACAGGCAGCCCCACCATCCGCCTTCCGCGACGGAGTAAGTCCGGCGAAAAGACAATGATCAGAACGAGGAGTACATGCAGCATTACCGAAAGCAGGAACATCGTTCGACGCCGCCACTTTATGACCTCCGGATCCAGTTCCACCAATAGGTGGTGACCCTCCCAACTCGCTGGGGCATCGAAGGGCTCCAAAGTACTCGGAATGGAAGTGATCGGCCTGTCAAAGGGCAACCCGAGCTGGTTTGTAAAATCCAGAGGCTCGAGACCCGTCTCCTTGACAGGTGGCGTGCCCTTTCGCCGATAGTACCCTTTCGGAACTTTGACCTTCGGCTCCCGGAGCCTTTCCAAAATCTGCCGGAAGAGCGAAACGGGTGCAATGGGGGAATCCACGAAGGTGGGGTGGTACTCAGGCCCGGGCATAGGGGGGCTTCCGGTCGGCGTACCCTCCGCAGTCGGGTAGTAGTTCTTCGGAATGGTGGTTTTCGGTTCGCGGAGCCTTTCCAGAATCTGCCTATAAAGGGAAACGACTGCGATAGGAGAATCCACGAACGTGGCGTGGTACTCAGGACCGGGTATAGAGGGACTTCCGGTCGGCGTACCTTCCACAGTCGGGTAGTACTTCTTCGGAACGGTGGTCTTCGGTTCGCGGAGCCTTTCCAGAATCTGCCGGAACAGGGAGACGGGCGCAATAGGGGAATCCACGAGAACGGGGTGAAACTCGGGCTCGGGTAGAGAGGGACTCTCGCCCGCTTTGGATGGATGATGGCCACCACCGCTTTGGAGATTGATTTGGTTGTCGTCGGGCATCGAAACTACAAATCCGAAGATAGAAATCAGAAATTAGAAAATAGAAACTCGAAAATCGAAACTAGATTTCGCCACTTTGGCCTGCGGGTCGGGCCAAGCGAACGTTTACCTTGGCCGCATGTTGTTCGATGCAATTCATCACTCGCTCGGCTAGCGCGAGCGCTCGTTGACCCTCCAGCCCGCCGACCAGAGGCGCGCACCGGGTTCGGACCGATTCGATAAAGGCTTCAAGCTCCGACTGAAGGGGATCGACAGGCTTGCTTTCGAGCTTCTGAAACGAGATGCGCGGCGCTGGGCCGCCGTTATCCACCTTCAAAAGTGTTGCATCGCGCCGCGTAAAGTCGACGGAAACGTACTCATAGGGCTGAAAATAGCGGAACTTCCGTATCCGCTCCGTGCTGACGCGACTGGCGGTGAAGTTCGCCACAGCGCCGCAGTCGAACTCCACCCGGGCATTGGCAATATCTACCTTATCGGAGAGCACGGGCAATCCGACTGCACGCACCTCATGGACTGTCGAATTGACCATCCACAGTACCAGATCGAGGTCGTGAATCATAAGGTCGAACACCACATCGACGTCGAGGCTACGCGGGCTGAAAACACCCATGCGGTGGATTTCAAAAAACAGCGGCTGGCGGGTTATCGCTTTGGCGCTCAGCACGCCGGGGTTGAACCGCTCCAGGTGTCCGACTTGCAGAATACGGCCCTGCTCCCTTGCCAGAGAAGTAACTTCCTCGGCTTCCTCCAGGGTACGCGTGATGGGCTTCTCGAGAAGAACATCTACGCCGTGTGCAAAGGCTTCACGTGCCACTTCCGCATGGCAGGTGGTTGGTATGACGACACTTACGGCGCGAACAGCGCTCCACACTTCATCCAGGCTCGCGAAGGCCCGGAGTCCAAGTTCAGCCGCCAACTCCCTGGCTCTTTCGGGGCGAATGTCGTAGACTCCCACAAGCTCCGCTCCCGGGACCTGTTGGAACCCTCGCACGTGTTTCTTGCCGTGCTCGCCAACGCCGACCACGGCCACCGGAACCCTCTCGTTCAACTCCGCCCTCAGCACAAAGTGGAAATCAGAAACTCGAAATTCGAAAATGGAAACTGGCAGGGTTGACCTCTAGCTTCTGGTTTCCCGGTTACGGTTTTCCCAGTTTCGATTTTCCAATTTCGATTTTCCATTTTCCAGTTTCGATTTTCCAGTTTCCACTTTCCAGTTTCGAGTTTCCGATCCTTCAATCCTTCATGCCGACGATAGCGATGCCCGCCTCGTTCGCCTCCTCGATCATGGCGTGGCGTTCAAACAGCAGGGTCTTGCCTGCATCCACGGCCAGCGTGCGGGCGTTTGAGCGTCGCATCACCTGAATAGTCTTCAGTCCCGCCACAGGAACGTCAAAACGCATGTCCTGGTGGGGCTTACTTACTTTGACGACTACCAATCTCCGTCCGTTACTCAGATTGGCCGCACGTTCGATCGTGGCGTCCGTCCCTTCCATTGCCTCCAGGGCCACGCAAGCGCGGTCACACACCACAATGGTTTGGCCGATATCGAGGCCCGCGAGCTTCTTGGCGATCTCGCGGCCATACCCAACGTCTGCCTGCTCCGCAGGGTCCGGCGCACGGCGCGTGAGTGGACCGGTCTCCGGAAGCAGCGGCTTCAGGAAAAGCGTCGAATCAACCACCTGGATTCCCCGTCTCTCGAGCATCCTGACGAATGCCCCTATCAGCGAGTCCGTGTTCTTCCGCTGCAGGCTTTGCAAGGCGCGGCTCACCAACCGATCCGGTCTGATGGAGCTGAAGAGCTGCGCGTGCTTCACCTGGCCCGCCAGCAGCACTTTGCTAACCCGCTCGGCAACCAGGAGGTCCAGCAGCTTCGACACTTCACCCAGGCTCAGCCATTGCATTGCGCTCGCTAGCTCTTCAAGTCCTGGGGACGCTTCTTCCTTGATCCCCACGACCAAAGGATCGATGCCCTGGTCGCGTGCGGCTTCCAGCACCAGGAACGGGAAGTGTCCATTCCCGGCAATAATCGCATAGCGGTCTTCTGTCACTTTACTACACCGCGCTCGGAGGTCCGGATGAATTCCACTAACGCCCGGACGTGGCCGGACTTGAACCCTGAAGACTCGATGGTTTCAAGTGCCTGGGTGGTGTTCAACTTGGATCGGGTCAACAAGCGGAAAACGCGTTCCAGTTCTTTCAGGTCGTCCGTGCTTAGGCCGCGCCGCTCGAGCCCAATGCGGTTGCTCCCGAGAACGCTCAGCGGGCGGGGGGCAGAGGTCTTCGAGTAAGGGAGGATGTCCTGGTTCACGACACTATAACTCCCCAGGAAACTGTAGGCGCCGATGCGACAGAACTGGTGAATGCCGCAGAACGCGCCCACCGAGGCGTGATCCTGAATCTCGACGTGGCCGGCCAGCGAGGCCCCGTTCGCCATGATGATATAGTCTCCCAGGCGGCAGTTGTGCGCGATGTGAACGTAGGCCATGAGGAGGTTATGGCTGCCGATTCGTGTGACCCTATCTCCCTCCTCCGTGGCGCGGTGAATAGTGACGAACTCGCGGATGGTGTTGCCGTCGCCTATCTCCACGCGCGTCGGCTCGCCGCGGTATTTCAGATCTTGAGGAGCCAATCCGATTGAGGTGTACGGGAAGACGCGGTTTCCCCTGCCCATTCGCGTCTCCCCCTCGAGAACGCAGTGGGACATCACTTCGCAGTCCTCTCCTAGTTCGACATGCTCCCCAATCAGGGAATAAGGGCCCACCATCACGTTGTCGGCGAGCTTGGCGTCAGGATGAACAATTGCTGTGGGATGAACCTTCATTGAGCTGATTGACCCGGGCGGTCCGTGATTGCAAACGTCACAATCGCTTCAGCCGCCAACTTCCCCTCTACGGTAGCTTGACCGTTCATCTTCCCAAAATTGGTGCGCCGGTTCAGTAAATGCATCTCGATTCGAAGTTGATCCCCCGGCACAACGGGGCGGCGGAACTTGGCGTTTTCGATGCCGGTAAAGTAGATTAGTTTTCTTTCCTTGTCCGGCATGTCACGGTAGATCATCACACCCGCAACCTGGGCCATGCATTCAATGATCAACACCCCCGGCATGACGGGCGCGCCGGGAAAATGGCCCTGGAAAAACGGCTCATTGATGGTAACGTTCTTGAGCCCGACAATGCGTTTCTCGCCCTCGATTTCCAGTATGCGGTCAACCAGCAGAAACGGATAACGATGAGGGAGAAAGCTCATGATATCCATAATGCTATAGACGAAGCGCTTCTCCGTATGGGGGGCTGCCACAGGATCAGTCACACTTCACCCTCCAAATCGATTTCGGCGCTTGCCGACGCCCACCGAGCTTGTCTTTTCAACCTGTGCAATACGTCGGAGCGGCTGCAAACAACCGTGCGGCCATTATAATCGAAAGCCGCTGAGGTTCCAATCTGTGTAGCGGCGGGGTGGTACAGTTTGATGGAGAGGCGGTTTTACGCCGCCAAGCAGCGATCCCGCAAACGCGGGTGGTGTCGTTTGCGAGACCTAGTCATTCCCGCGAAGGCGAATCTATTCGCAAACCTCGCCGGCCAACTGGGTGCACTGAAACGCCTTTGGCGGGGTGAGAGTAACACCTCTTGGCGGACACCATGCCGGAGCAGAACTGCAGCCTCGCACCATGCGCGAATCTGCGAACTCCCGGAGGAAGTCACGCCTGCGCTGCGAAATTCGGGGACTAACAGGGCTTCCTCCGCAGAGCAACGGGAACCAAACTTCATGCGCGGCGAAAAAGCTTGACTCCTGCGGCCGCCGCTGCCCGATC
The DNA here is from genome assembly GCA_963765485.1 of uncultured Acidobacteriota bacterium. GTDB lineage: Bacteria > Acidobacteriota > Terriglobia > UBA7540 > UBA7540 > CAVROP01. The sequence continues at coordinate 67,291 of CAVXWN010000021.1, forward strand.
AAGGCTTCCATCCAACGTCCAAAACTGGCAGTCCGAAAGCAGGGCGGAGGCAAGAAGGTACGCGTCGATCCAGCCGATGCCGAGGCCCCAAAGCTTCCGGTCTTCAGTCAACCGCATAACCTCCTCGTGCGTTGCGGAGACGGCGCGCGGAAGTGCTTCGAGATCGCCCAGAATGCGGGCCCGATGCCTTAGATTGCCACATGCCAGTTCACCGATGACGAACGGATGCACCATGACCAAGGATTCGCTCAGCAACTCCCCGAGCCTCGATCCGCCTTTACGGAAGTGCGCGATCCAAACCGAAGTATCAACAAGGATCATCGCGTCGCCCCGCTCCGGCGTCTCGGAACAGAGCGCAGCCCCGGCTCCGCACCGGCCAGAGCGGCCAAGCGCCGAGCAGCTTCACGTGCAATCAAAGCCTCTAGGCCGGCACGGACCAAGGCGGTCTTCTTCCGGATACCGGTCAATTGCCGAGCGCGTTCGAACAAATTCTCATCGATAATAAGTGTCGTCCGCATATGCGCTAGTATGCATCGAGGATGCATATAGGTCAAACCCTATCGCCACAAGGGCTGAGGGAGGCTCGGCCAGATAACCGCGATTGACAGCTTGCTCCGCTGTGGCTAGAGTGAACTTGAGGGAAGAGGACGTATACGAGGCGTGAGACACGGCGGCGACGAACCCAGCCCGGGATCTCTGAGTGATGCCTTGCCGAGCAAACTCCGCGCGGCCAACCATGATTGGCGTCATCGGAATGGAGGTCATGCCGCCCATGCGGCCGGAGAGGCAATCCACGAAACACAATAAGCGGCTCGTGATCGCCACGGCGCACCTCTCCACCCTTCCCGCCGGCATCCGTTCGACACCCGCCGAGCGCGGCTTCGACTCGTGTCCCTGCCCTAAGGACTGCCCCCTACACGGCTCGTGTCATTTGTGCGTCGCCTATCATGGTCGCAAGGGCCGCCTGCCCCGGTGCGAGAGGTAGCAGGCCTCCGCTCCCGTCTGACCGTTCGGATTTGATCTGTCGCTAAGGCTTGGAGCGCCAGGGGTCGGGACGGTCTCCCCAAAAGGAGTCACGAGTGAATCATTGATTACAAAACACGGTAATCATGGACCACCGCTACGAGGTGAATTTTCAAAGAGAATTCGGGTCAAATGCTGATCGGCCCACAGCGATTGGAATCATTGTGGCGACCTGATATAGTACGACATCTCGGATAATCCTTTAGGAGGCGACAAGTGAGCGAAACCATTCCCGACAAAATGAAAGCTTTAGTGAAGCGCAGGCCGGAGCCGGGGCTGTGGCTGGAGGAAGTGCCGACGCCGGAGATTGGCATCAACGATGTGCTGATCCAGGTGCACCTGACGGCCATTTGCGGCACCGACCTGCACATCATGACCTGGGACGCGTGGGCCCGCAAGACCATCCCGGTACCGATGGTTATAGGGCACGAGTTTGTGGGCGAGGTGGTAAAGGTCGGATCGAACGTTGCCGATTTCTTCCCCGGTCAGTTTGTGGGCGCTGAGGGACACGTGGTCTGTGGGCGTTGCCGCAACTGCCTGGCGGGCAGACGCCATTTGTGCGCGCGCAGCAAAGGGCTGGGTGTCCACCGGCCGGGTTGTTTTGCGGAGTACATCTCGGTGCCGATGAGCAACGTCTGGGTGCACCACCCCGATATCGACCCCGAGGTCGCCTGCATCTTCGATCCTTTTGGAAATGCCACCCATACCGCGCTCGCCTTTCCCGTCTTGGGCGAGGATGTGCTGATCACGGGCGCAGGACCCATCGGCCTGATGGCGGCAGCCGTGGCGCGGCACGCCGGCGCTCGTTTTGTAGTCGAAACGGACGTCAACCCGTGGCGCCTCGAACTGGCGCGCAAAATGGGAGTCACCTTGGCGGTGAACCCGCGCGAAACCACCCTGACAGAGGTGCAGAGGCAACTGGGCATGAAAGAGGGATTCGATGTGGGCCTGGAGATGTCAGGCAATGGAGCGGCTTTCCGAGACATGCTGGCAAACATGGCGCATGGTGGCCGCGTCGCGTTGTTGGGCATTCCTTCCGAGGAAATCGCCATCGACTGGAATACGGTCATCTTCAACATGCTCACGCTGAAGGGCATTTACGGCCGCGAGATGTTCGAGACTTGGTACAAGATGACTGTGATGCTGCAGTCCGGTCTAGACATCCAGCCGGTCATTACCCACCGTTTCCCCTACACGCAATTCCAGCAAGCGTTCGACGTGATGCTGTCTGGCCAGGCGGCGAAGGTGATCATGGACTGGAGACAGTAGCCATGCCGCTCTGCCGCTCGCTCAGAGATATATTACCTGCGGGCTGGGATCGAAACGGAAATTCCGGCTGACACCTTACACTGTAGACGAGGGGGATTTCGTGCGTATTCATAACTCTAGCCGGCGCAGTTTTGTGAAGGGGATGGTTCCGGCTTCGTTCGGTGGCTATCTTGGACTGCGCGGCTTTTCGCCTTTCGCTCAAGCGGGACAGGGAACGTTTCCTTACGCGTCGCCGAAGGAAGGCGAGGCCGTTGATATGACGCGATGGGCGTATGTGTACCGTAAAGGCTCTCCGGCCAATCCCTGCGAGGCGGAGTGGCTTTGGCCGAAGAAATTCCTGAAGATGGAAATCGTGAACGACTCCATGGTTTGGAGCTACGCGGACTCCCTCGATTCCCCCATGAAAGAGAGTGTCTTGTGTGGTTTCTTGTGGGAGGAACCCCGCGATGTTCTCCGCGTGACGGTTGAATTCCCGCGGACCCAAGGTGCTGTCCCGAAGGCCGGAGAGATCGCCGTCGCCTGCCGGCCTGTGGATTGCATGTGGGCGGACTGCCAACCGTGGACGTGGGATACAAGACCGGTAATGCTGGCAAGCGAGGGCGAGCCGATTACAACTCCGCAAGGGACAACCGTTTTCAATTTCAGCTCCCAGGTCGAGCGCTTTACTAAACTCTATGTGATTTACAACGGCAGCAACACGAACATCGGCCTTCCCGTAGTGCGTGCCTATGGGGGGTCCCAATGGAAGAAACCGATAACGGTGGAGGTGGAATGGGGCTTCTCGAAAGGCAAAGCCGACGTGCAATGGGATGGACGGGTGGAAGCATATAACGGTATCGTCGACGGGTTTGAACCGCTTGAGCAGGGCAATGGTCTGCGTGCACTGGGAAAACAGCACTGGCGGGAGGAAGTAGAGGCTCGGGGCAGGAGAGGGATAAAGCTCCGGCTTTTCCCTACCAGTGGGCCCGCAAATACCCGGACGGTCGTTACGCTGTGGACCACTGGAGGGAATTTCTCTTTTGCCGAGCCCGACCTCGACGAGGGGCCGATCCTCATTCCCAGTCTGGGTGTTTTCGTTGCCAAGGAGAGAAGCGGGAGCACGGCACAGCAGTTTCAGGAGCAGATCGCGGGGAGTGGAAAGACAACGATTCGCCAGCGTGTCAGGGAGCATGCTGAGCAGAACCTTGAAAGCGCGATGAGGGAAAACCTCGGGAATGGGGTCCTTCCCGATTTCCCCGTGCCGCCGCTCGAAACGCCCATGAAGATCGACGTTCCTGAAAAGCTGATCAACAACCAGTGGCGCTTAGGGGCCTGGCATCTGACGCGTTGGTCGCAAAAACTGGACGACGGGACCTACTGTGTGAGTATTTGGCCGTTTGACAAAGGCGGCCCGGTCGGCCACGACGGTCGTGAAGGAATGGCGGCTATCGGCGCCGAGACGTATCAGATCCTAAGAACCCTGGATTTGATAGGTTTGAGCGACGTCGCCGAGGGAGGCTTGAACTATTGGATTTTCGCCAAGCACGCCACCCCCTTTGTCTGGTTCGCGGAAGTAATGGGGGGCGACGCGTTGACGAAGCCTTTCAATAGCCCGAACCATCATTCCCCCGGGTATGATCAAAAGCACAGTGGCGGCCACGGTCAGATTCTGAGGGCCGCAGCTTTTCATTATCGGCTCACCGGCGATCGCGCCTGGCTGCAGAAGGCCACGCCCACCCTGGAAAAAGCTTGCAACGCAGCGATCAGAGTGCGGAAGGAATGGATGAAGCACCTGTCCGAAGAGGCTTGGGCTCATGGGCTGATCCCACCGGCCAATACCGGCGACGATGGCGGAACTCGACTCTTATTTTACATGAGCTCGTGTTGGTATGCCGGCCTAATGGAAGCAGCGAAGGTTCTCTCCGAGGGTCAGGCGAGCACTTTGCTGGAAGAAGCCGAGCGTTTCCGGCAAGACTTCCGCAAGGCAGTTGAGCGGTCGGCAGCGCTGTCGCCCGTCGTCAAGGTCAGGGACGGCACCTACCGTCGTTACGTTCCCTGGCAGCCGTACCTGCGTGGTACAGGCATGGGAATGCAGCTGGGTGTAGACGCCCCGGCCATCAATGCGATCATTGGCGGCCTGAGATTGGTTCCTGATATCTATGATGAGCAGGAAAGTATTGTCCAGGAAATGTTCGACGTCTATGAGGACGTCTTTCTGTCCCGCGACCTGGAAAAATTGGTGAGCGGGGAGGACTGGTTCGCGCGGAGCGGCTTCGGCCCTCAGTGCGGTCACGAAACTTACCAATTTCTCCACCTTCTGACGGACGATATCCCTTTGTATATTCGGGGAGTCTTCAACAGTTATGCGGCGGAAATTGATCCCGCCCATGGTTATACATTCTGGGAGATTCCCTTCATGGGGGGAGCGCCGGACAAGACGTTCGAAGAAGCGGCGTTTCTTGAGCGCATCCGGATGATGCTGGTAATGGAGCATCGAGACGCTCTATGGCTGGCGCGCGCTACGCCAAGAGCATGGCTTGAGCAGGGCAAGAAAGTCGCGGTCTTTAACTCTCCGACTTTCTTCGGGACTGTGGCTTACGAAATCGTCTCCGATGTGGATCACGGGAAGATCACAGCCTCGGTGGAGATGCCGTCGCGGACGGCGCCGAGGGCTGTTCTCCTGAGATTCCGCCATCCGAATGTCGCGCCCATCATGAGCGTCGAGGTCAACGGGAAGCCTTGGAAGCAGTTCGACAAGGATAAGGAAGTTGTCCGGTTAGACGGCCTCAGAGGCACGGTCGCCGTTACCGCCAGGTACTCTTAAGTGTGCAGATTACGATTTGACAAATCATCGGTTCCCGCGCCCAAGAATTCCTCCCGATCTCTCACCACCAATAAGGAAGGGCGGCCCAACCTAAAGGTACAGACCGCGGGTAGAAATCCCGGCTAGTCCCGAAACTTGGTTAGCACGAGGAAGATTGAGACTCCGAAATTCCGCAGTATTGTGTCTTCAAGTCGCCGGGTCAATCGCCGATAGGTAGACTTGAGAGGCAAGGGGAAAGAATCCAGCGGTGGAAAGATGTACCCGACTTCGCTCACCTCGAACCCGGCCGCGCGAGCCATACCAATGATCCTTCGGCGGCTATAAATCTTCGCCGTGGAAATTCGCTCGTGAAGGAAGCCAGGCAGCCATGACGCGAAAGGAACATTCGTACCGAGGGTCAGCCTGCCGAGGTGGCTCGGATGGGATTCGAAGGGATAGAGTTTGTTGGGAACAAACAGAACCAATTTTCCACCACTTCGAAGCACTCGACGGCATTCGTCCAAGACGCTAGTGTCCGAATGGGTGTGTTCGAGGACTTCAATCATGGTGATGCAATCAAAAGTCCGGTTCCGGAAGGGAAGACTCTCGCCGACCCCCTGGACGCAAGGAATGTCACCCGGGATTGATTTCAAGTGATTGAACTGCACGTCCAAGCCGCACGTCCAGGCGGCTCGCCGCGAAAGCTCCACGGTGTAACTTCCGTTTCCGCACCCTACATCCAACAGCCGCATCCCTTCCAGGGATAGGCTCCCGTCGATTTTTTCCAGGCGCTTCCTCACGCCATAAGACCCATATTCTGCGGGCCTGCCAAAGGGCGCCCAAGGGTATCGCTCTTCTGATCCAGACATGTTGGCTCTCAGCTATCAGCGCTCAGCCATCAGCCGGCTGGCTTCACTGCTAACCGCCGATTGCGCTTCACTCGGAAAGAACCGCATCTCCAGAGGGCGGGAGCTGCGCTACACCTGCTGGCTGGCGACTGGAGATCTTCTTCTGGCTTCTGATTTCTGATTTCATCCGGCTAGCTGGCGCCTCGGCCCAGCAGCACTATGGGAACTGTTTTGAGCAGAATTTCCCAGTCGAGTGCCAGCGACCAGCGGTCGATGTACTCGAGGTCGAGCTCCATCCAGCGGCGGAAGCTAAGGCGGCTGCGGCCTTCGAGGGCCCACAGGCAGCTCAAGCCAGGCGGCATTCGAAGACGGCGCCGTTGCCAGCCCTCGTACTTCTCCACTTCCTCGGGCAACGGCGGCCTTGGACCTACAAAAGACATATCTCCTTTGACAATGTTGATTAACTGTGGCAGCTCATCGAGGCTGAATTTGCGCATAAACCGCCCCATGACCGTGCAGCGCGGGTCCTGGGCGATCTTGAAAACCGGCCCGTCCATTTCATTCAGCGCCTCCAGCTCCTCGCGGCGCAGGTCGGCATCCGGACGCATCGAACGGAATTTGTAAAGGGTGAACTTTCTCCCGCCCAGCCCGCAACGGGTCTGCCGGTACAAGACGGGACCCTTCGAGGTTAGCCTGATGAGCAAGGCCAACAGAACCATCAACGGAGATAGGACTACGAGCAATGTCAGTGCCATCACGAAATCCACGACGCGTTTCACCAGAAGCAGGTATTCATTATCGGGCGTGGTGGCGAAGGTTAGCAATGGCTTGTTGCCCAGGCGTTCCAAGAAAACCTTGGAGATCACATGAGGGAAAAAGGTGAGAAGCACCCTGGTCTTCACCCCTTCTATTTCGCACATTATAAATGAGTCCCCCAGCCTGTCCAGGTCATCCTTGGAAATGGCAAAAATCACCTCGTCAATCACGTGCTTCCGGAGGAGTTCCGGGAGCTGCGCCAAATCGAAGACGGGGTAAGAACCCCGCAACGGGGACGGGTCGTGCAAAAGAAGTGGGGCAGCACCGGTTCGAACGAATCCCAAGATTCGCATGCCGCGACTTTCGTTGGCTTCGAGGGTGCGAGCAACTTCGATCACCTCCGGCCCACCGCCGACGAGCAGGAAATTTCGAACCCCCGCCAGACTTCGCCGCAAAGGTCCGGCGAACCGTCGTGCCACGAGCCGGAAAAGCGTCATGGCCACCAGGTCCGTTGCCGCGTAGAGCACCAGCAGCAGGCGGCTGACGTATTGAAATTTTATTGCAAACGTGGCTGCAAAAAGCAGAAGCGTCGATATGAACCCGACTTTGAGAGGATCCACGAAGGCACGACGTAGCTCTTCTTCTTTGATTTCGCGATAAATCCCTGCCAGCAGGCTAACGACGGTCCAAATCCCGATACACAGGGGAACAATCCAAGCGTAGTTGGAAACCGAATAGAGCGGCCGGGGAATGACGACATAAGAGCGCACCTCGAGCGCCGCCCAAAAGCTGATTAATGCCAGCAGCGTATCGACGCACAAATAGAAAGCGCCGATCATACGATTATGCCGCGAAAACATCCGAGGGTTCCTCGCGTCCGGCCAGGCCAGCGATACGCTTATAGTACCAGAAAAGGGGGATTGAGTTTTCCGCAGCCTGTGAAGCCCGCTGCTACGAAGCTAATCCGCGACGTATGAGTCTGTGGATCCAGCCGGAGAAGTTTGATTTACGCGGATGATATGCGTCTCGTCTGTGTAGTAGAAGTTGGCGCCGGATATGCCGAGCTGCACAGGGTTAGCCATAATCGTGTATCCATTGTACCGGCTGCTGGGATCAAGAAAGGTGGGACTGTAGGTGAAACTGTAGCCACTTTTGAGGCCGGAGCCCAGAAGGTCATCAACCAACCCGGCGGCAGCGGCGCTCGTGTCAGTCCCCGATGGAGGAGGCCCTAGCATGGAGAGGGTGAGGGAATAACCGTTCCCATAAATTGCGGAGTAAGTAGCTTCCGCAGTCCCCAGCACGCGTAGGCTCTCGATGGCAGATGCCTGGTTAGCAGCGATCCGGCTCCTTATAAAGCTCGGAATAGCTATCGCAGCAATGACCAAGATGATTGCTACAACGACAAGGAGCTCAACAAGCGAAAATCCTTCTTGATCACGAGGCATGGTATCGTTTTCCTCCGCCGGCGGATCAAGCACCATCGAAAATATGTGCCGCTCGAACCAGTTCGCGCTACTTCACTCTAGCACGTTTCATGCCGAGATCGTTCACCTTTGGCACAGGTCTGCGCGCACTGAAAAATAACCACTTAGGCCCTTCGGACAACAAACCCCCGCCCCAGGCAGACGCGGTTTGGAGAAGCTTTGGACAAAAAGTGTCAAGTGGCGAGTCCTCTTCTAGTGCGGGACCTCAACTTCCATTCCACGCCGCTCAGCGGACACGTAGGCACTGTAAAGTACACCGATCGTATCGCGCGCCAAGTCTCCACTCGAGCGGGGTACTCGGTGTTGAGCAAGGCATTCCACAAAATCCTGAAACTCGTGGAAGTATCCATGCTGCCAATCCTCATCTGGCGCGGGATGGCTCCACCCCTGCTTGGTCCCTGTCTTTTCCACTACGTAGACGTCCCTAAGAAGCTCGTCTTTAGGGCTGTAAGTTTCGAGGGCATTTACCGGATTCAGATTGCATCGTGTACGGTGATTGTTCGCAAATACCTCCAGCCAGTTGTGGACCCCGCCCAGCACGAGCTCCGTGGAGAAGATATCGGCCACCGTGCCGTCCTCAAATGTAACATGCATCTGGCCGTAGTCTTCAATGTCCTTGTAATCGGTGCGGAGGAACCCTTCATCGCGAAAGGCCGCGAGGCGTGTTATCTGGTGGGTCCGGGCGGAGACCGTCGCGGGACGAAACGGCTTGCCGTCGCGCGCCTCGCCCTCGGCGCGCTTCAAGTACAAAGCCGCGGTTAGAGGATGGCATCCCTTGCCCACCAGCGCGCCGCCTCCGGAGGACTTCCAGATGCCGTAATAGGGAGAATGTGAGCCGCTGTGTGATTCATCACCGATGATCCACAGGATCTGACCGCCGCTCTTCACCAGGATCTCGCACTCCTTTTGGACGGCGGGTGCATACACCCAATTCTCCGCATAGCAGATCAGTTTTCCAGCCTTCCGGGCGCAATCCAGGATGCGGTCGCAACTGGCCATGGCCTCCCGCAACATGACCTCTTTACCGAAAGCGTCTCCCCGGAAATCGGGCGTGCCCGGACCGTAGTAACCTGTGAACGGCTTTTCGATCACTACGTGTTTGCCACGGCGGAGGGCCTCGACAGCGAGCGGTTCATGGGTCGAACCCGGCGTGCAGAGGTCGACAACCTCTGCAGCATCACATAATTCCTCGAATGAGGCGAAGGCCTCGATCCCGTGCTGGCGCGCAAACGCCTCCCGAGATTCTGCGGATGCTGAAGTTACTCCCACAATCTGAACTGGCGTCCCATAGACGCGCTGATATCCCTTCCAGTGGAAACGGGCAGCAAATCCTGCTCCCGCAATCCCAATGCGGATTGGGTGCGACATATGAAGCTCCTTTGCCCACCAAGCTGCAGTGCAAGGTTACGCTCGTTCCAGGATTCCGTCAAAAGTTCTGGGGGCTTCAGTTCTGGTCCGCTTGACACGCCGGCCCGGGTATTGGCTGAGTTTGGCGCAGTGGCGGCGTAAAGCCGCCTCTACCTCGAACCGGTCAGCTACTCCTGGTCCGCTTGACGTTGCCTGATCATGGAGTATCATACAAAAAGGAGCGGGTAACTTCGTGAAACCGCTAAATACTCGACAAGCGCAGGAATCGAGCCCGGCGAAAGAAGGAAACATGGCCGAAGAAAGATTAAAGCTTGCGGTCTTTATCGACTTTGACAATATCCAGATTGGGATCAAGGACACACTGGGAAAGGATTTCGACGTTTCAGTGATCCTCGAAGCGCTTAAAGAGCGGGGCGAAGTGGTCAGCAAGACCGCCTACGGTGACTGGTCCCGCGCTGGCGATTACGGTCGCGAGATGACGCAGCATGCGGTGCAAATGGTGCAACGGAGTGTTACGCCCCGCGGCGATAAGAACGGGGCGGATATCAACCTCGCTCTCGACGCGCTGGAGATGGCCTTCACCCGCAACCACATTAACGCCTTCGCGATTGTGGGAGGCGACAGCGACTTCATCGCTCTGGTGGAAAAACTCAAGCAGTACGACAAGCGGGTTTTCGTGGTTGGCGGCCGCCAATTTACGAGCGGAATTTTGCAGCGCAACTGTCACGAATTTATTGCCTACGAAAATCTGCTGCAAGCCGCTACGGGGGGAGACGGTTCACGCGCGGCGCGGGTGGCACGGAGTTCGGGCCGGGGTCCGAGCGAAATAAAGCCGGTCGCCAGCGCGCTTCCGAACGTCGAGCGCGCGCTCAAGATCCTCGCGGAGCGTGAGGTATCCCCACAGCTCGGCTTGCTCAAGAGCACTATGCTCCAGTTGGATCCCACGTTTACGGAGCGGGACTATGGCGCAGGATCGTTTTTGGAATTCATTCAGAAACTCGAGAAGGGAGGCTTTGTCCTCCTGCGCAAAACAGAGCGGGGATACCTGGTTGAAATCGTGGAAGCCGAGGGCGCAAAAGAACCGGAGATTGCCGAACCTGCCGGTGAAACAAGCCCGGCCCCCGAAGCGCCTGCTGAAATACCCCTACCTCCGCCGTCGACATTGCCGGAAGCTACGCCTGAACCGGCCTTGAGCGCTGAGGAAGCGCTTGGCCTGTTGAAGAAAGCCCTATCATCGCTCACCGAGAAGGCGCCTTCCCGTCCCATCTACCTGCGGCAGGTTCGCCAAGCGCTACGCAGCGCCGATGCACGCTTCGATGAGCGGCAGTCCGGCTTTCGCGGGTTGCTCGACCTTCTTCACCAGGCGCAGCGCGAAGGTTGGGTGCGTCTGCATCGGGATCGTAAGGGAATCTGGAGAATCTTCCCCGTTTCGACGACTACCATCCCCGCGCCCGTCGCGGCCGAAGCCGTTCCCGAGCTCGCCGTCACCGCCGAAGTCGAAACTGCTCCGCCCGAGGCCGATGTCTTCTGGGAAGCTGTGGCAAGTCCTGAAGTAACGGCTGTGAGCGAGGTGGCCGAGGCCGAGCCGCCTCTGAGCGAAGAGCCTGCCCCTGTGGAAGCGGCTCAAGAGAAGAAGGTACGAAAGACCCGGGCTGCGAAGCCCTCCTCGCGAAGGGGGCAGCGCAAAGCGCCTTCGAAGCGCAAGCAAAAGGAAATCCCGGAGCAGTAAGGTTCCGGCTTCATCGTCCGCCCTGCCTGCAGTGGCGGGCGGGCGGCCGGCCTTCATACTTCGCATTTTGGTGGCGCTATGTAGGGGCAACCCTCGTGGTTGCCCAGGGCGGCCACCAGGGCAGCCCCTATAACGCGATCGTTCCACGCCGGCGTAGGCACTCCAGCCCTTCCCTGTTCGTAGGTAGAAACCCGGGCTATTTCTCGGCCATCTCGAGGACGGCGACGGTGTCGTAATCGTCCCGCGCACTTTCTGGTATTTTAAGAAGCACGCCGTACCGATTCTCAACGTACTCGGACTTGCTGCCATCTCTTAGGAAGCTGGCTGACCTGACGGGTTGAGGCAACTTGGGCAGCAAAAGCGAAGAATCCTGCCAATCAAGAATGTGCACGTACACCTTGTTTCCCTTTTGCGTCGTCGCCCCCCACGGCCGTGGAGTGATAGGGCCGCCCCGGGTTCCGTAAATAGATTCCCCGTAGCGGCTCAACCACTGGCCGACTTCCCTGAGTCGCGACACAAATTCGGGCTGGATTTCACCATTGGGCATAGGACCGACATTCAGCAGGAAATTGGCGTTGTGCCCGGCGGCTCGCACGAGGTACTGGATCAGTTCGCGGGTGCTCTTGTAATGCGTATCGTTGATGTTGAATCCCCATGCATTATTGATAGTCTCACAGGTTTCAAGGGGAAGCTCTGTGCTGATGGCCGCGGTTTGATTGAAACCTGCCGTATTCTGACCTGGAAGGTCCTTCTCAAACATCTGGAAGTCTTCGCCAGGAAAAGGCGCGTGGTGGTGATTGGAGCCGATCAGGGCCTGAGGCTGCAGATCGTGGATCAGGCTGTAGGTCCGGTCGAGTCGCCAGTCGCCATCAGGCTTATCCCACATGCCATCAAACCAGATACCACCAATCTCCCCGTAGTTTGTGAGCAGCTCCCGTAACTGCGCGTCCATGTAGTCAAGGTACTTGTACCAGTCACCTGATTCCGGCCGGCCCGCGTCGTGGCCGGTTCTCCCTCGAGGGTAGTAATCGGTGTTATGCCAATCGAGCTGCGAATGGTAGAAGAAAAGCTTGATGCCCTGTCGATGACATTCTTCGGCGAGCATTTTGAGGACATCTTTCTTATAGGGCGTGCGGTCCACGATATCCCAGTCGGATTGTTTCGTAGCGAACATCGCAAACCCATCGTGATGCTTGCTGGTAATGGTGATATATTTCACCCCGGCGGCCTTGGCGAGAGCCACCCACTCGGCGGGGTTATATTCGATGGGGTTGAAGAAGGCAGGGAGCTTCTCGTACTCGTGGATCCCTGTCGCCCGGTTGTTCATTACCCATTCTCCATCCCCGAGCACGCTATAGACACCCCAATGAATAAACATGCCGAATTTGGCGTCCTGAAACCACCGCCGGGCTTCGAGATTAGCAGAAGTGGGCTGGTAGGGAGCCTGCGCGAAGGCGGGGCCAAGGGCTATGGACCAGGCAATAACGAGCAACCCGCCGAGCTTTGGTCGCCTGGCTTGCGAATGTGATCTCATCTTGGGTCTCCTTGCGGGAAAGAATTAATTCCTTGGCTTCCTTAAGATTCCGATGTAAGAAGAGCGAGACAAATCCATGAAGATGGATAAAAAGTGCGGCGTCAGAGCGAACACTCGCATTATGCGGCAAGCCTATCAAAAGATCTTCGACAGAACAAGCAATGAATCGCAGACCTGCAGGTTCGAAAGGAGACCCTCCATGCGGTCAGCAACGCTCATATTTTGCATACTCTCCGTCATTCTTCCCACAGGCCAAGCAAAGCCGTCAGAGCAACCCAAGGAGTACACTGCCCATGTGGTGGGCTACGCGCACATTGATTTAGCCTGGCTGTGGCGTTGGGAAGAATCAGTTCACGACATCATGTACAACACGTTTGTTAATCAGTTAAATCTAATGGAAAAATACCCCGACTTCACATTCGCTCAGGACCAGGCGGTAGTGTTTGAAATGATGGAGCGGTATTACCCGGAAGTCTACAAGCAAATTCTTCTCCGAGCGAAGACTCATAACTGGATTCCGGTCAGCTCCACCTGGGTACAAATGGATGAGAACATGCCCGACGGCGAGTCTCTGGTCAGGCAGTTCCTTTACGGGCAGAAGCTCAGCAAGGAAAAGTTCGGCCACTACGTCCGGGTGGCGTGGCAACCGGATGTTTTCGGGCACCCGTACTCCATGCCGCAGATCGCCCGTAAGGCGGGAATCGACTTCTACATCTTTGGTCGCCCCGCGAACCCGAAACGCCGACCCCTCTTCTGGTGGCAAGGGTTAGATGGCACCCGCGTCTTAGGCTACACCATGGCGGGTTGGTACACCCAGCCGATGAACGAACGCATAACAGAAGTTACCATCAAGACAGGGGAGGACGCAGGCGTCAAGGATGTCCTCGTGCTTTTCGGGATGGGCGACCATGGCGGCGGCCCCAACCTTAACGATGTGGCAGGCATTAAGCGGCTCAACGACTCTCCCAGCGCCGTCCGGGTCAAGACGACAAACGTTGACAACTACATCGATCTGCTGCTGACGGAAAAGAAGGACTTCCAACTTTGGGACGGTGAACACAACCCAGTGGTCGTGGGCTGCTACACCAGCCAAGTGGAGATAAAGCGGCACAATCGGATGGCAGAACAACTCCTTCTGACAGCAGAAAAGATGTCGGAGCTCGCAGCCTTTTTCAGGATTCGTGATTACTACCCCGTACGCGATCTCACGGAAGCCTGGAAACTGACCTTGCAGAACCAGTTTCACGACGTTATGGCGGGCTCGGGCATCGGCCCGATTTACCAGGACTCGTTGAAACAGTACGACGAGGTCTTTGAACGTGGGCAGCGGGCGTTAAACTTCTCGCTGGAGACCATCGGTCGGCGCTTGGAAACCACTGGCGCCGGGATTCCGCTAGTTGTCTACAACCCCCACTCATGGGACCGCTCCGACCTTGTAACTGCCGAAATCGCAGTCCAGAGTCTTCCGGAACGGCTGGTAGCTACGTATGGAGATGAAGTAATTCCTGTTCAAATCGTCGCGAAACACCCTAACGAGGCGTTTCGTGCGGGAGCGACGATCGCATTTGTAGCGCGTGATGTTCCTCAAATGGGACTGAAACTCTATCGCCTTGTGCCGGCGCAGGCCCGCAGCGCTTTCGCTGTCCGAGTGGGAATGACACCCCGCCCGTTCATTGAGAATGAATCCCTGCGGGTCGAGGTGAATCCGGCCACCGGCAATATCGCCCGACTTTACGACAAGAGAGATAAGCGGGAGGCGTTTCGGGGAGAAGCCAACTACTTGGAAGGCCTCGAGGACCGCGATATGTCGCCAAACCCCGAGGGTGTAGTTACTTTTGCCGGATCCGCTTGGGATCTTGGGCTGACAGGGAAGAAGTGGGAGGTTGACAAAGCCGATAGGGTGCAAATCATCGAGGAGGGCCCGGCACGCGCCACGCTGCGGGTGACGCGTCGCTACGGCGACTCGGTGTTCGTCCAAGACCTCAGCTTGCTGGCGGGTTCGTCCCGGCTCGACGTGAAGATGACCGTCGACTGGCACGAGCGCAATGCCCTGCTGAAAGTCGGCTTTCCTGTCAACGCGACGAATGACAAGGCGGCCATCGACATTCCCTATGGAGTCATCGAGCGAGATCAGACCGGGAAAGAAATGGATATGGGAAAATGGGTTGACGTGTCCAGCAAGGAGTTCGGAGTGGCCATTCTTAACAATGGGCGCCATGGATTTGACGCGAAGGACAACGTCGCTCGCATCTCCATCATCCGAGGCCCCTCAGCCCCGGACCCCAGGGCCGACGAGGGCCTGCACACTTTCGACTACTCGATCTACCCACATACAGGGAATTGGCGTGAAGGGAAGGTATCTTTGCAGGCGCAAGGGTTCAACTCACCCCTCATCGCCTTGCAGGAGCCCAAGCATCCCGCCCCCTCCACGTCGTTGGGTGGGGCTGAGGACGATTATAAAGAATTGCCCGCTTCATACTCCTTCATCAAAACTGGTAGCGACCACGTAATGCTGTACGCTATGAAGCAAATGGAAGGTTTCTACGACCGCGACGCCATCGTTCGATTCTTCGAATACGAGGGACGCGAGGGGGACGTGGCAATTGACTTGCCCTATAGCGTCCAGGCGACGGAAACGAATCTACTTGAGGAAACCATCCGACCCGTGGGGGAGGGCACGAGAATTCGCTTCCGAATGAAGCCTTGGGAGATCAAAACCCTGAGGCTCGCTCGCTCTAAGTGAATTGTCCGCTTGGGAAAAGTACGAGTTACAACGGCTGTCGTGCGCGCAAGCTCGTAACGGACCGAGAGGTCTGCTCAACTCCGCCTGGAGCAGCCTGGGTCGCGGCTCCTGCCCGCCCTTCTCATTGATCAGAAATTGTGATAGCGTAGAAATTTCAAAGCCAATCTCAACAAGGCGGGGCTTGCGGGGGGTTGTTGTCGGCGTTCTGCTTGTCCCCTTCAAAGGAGGCTGAATTTGCGAAACCTAGTTGCTGCGTTTCTGTGTATAAGTCTGAGCGGGACTGCGCTGGCTGCTGAGGAAAGCCGGGAAGCCGAGCGTCTTCAGAAGGCCGCAGAGGTGATCAACGAGGTCATGGGAACACCGGAGAAAGGAATCCCCAAGGACCTCCTCAATAAAGCGGTTTGCGTGGGGATAATCCCTTCCGAAAAAAAAGTGGCGCTCGGACTCGGTGGCAGCTTTGGACGGGGAGTCCTGGTGTGCCGCGAGGGAGGAACCGGCGCCTGGGGCGGGCCTTCGATGTTCACTGTTGGGGGCGCGAATTTTGGATTTCAACTGGGCGGGCAGGCTACTGACTTCGTCCTTGTGGTAATGAATGCAAGAGGGGCTCAAAAGTTACTGCAAAGCAGGGCCAAGTTGGGAGCGGATGCTTCCGTGGCAGGGGGCCCGGTGGGCCGGACGGCGGAAGGGGCCACCGACGTGCAACTGCAGGCGGAGATCCTGACCTACTCGCGCTCACGAGGCCTTTTCGCGGGGCTCTCACTCGAGGGGCAGATCGTGAAGCAGGACAACGAGGCCAACCAGCGCCTGTACGGCCGCAAGGTGAGATCCGCAGGATATCCTCTTCAAGGGTACTGTACCCGCTCCAGCAGCGGCCCAGGCGCTAGATGCTTCGTTGACGAAGTACTCACCGCACGGGGGTGAGAAGATTCTGCTGAAGTAGCGCTAATCCACTTCCCCAGCGTAAATCTTCATAATCGTCTGGAGGAGTTTCACGGCTTGTTCCTTCGGGCGCTGGAAGGAGTTGCGGCCGATGATGGAGCCGAAGCCGCCGCCGTCACGGATGGCGCGTGCCTCATCGAACACCGCTTCATTATCATCCTTTTTGGCGCCGCCGGAAAAGATCACGATGCGGTGACCATCAAATGCGCTTTGGACGACGTGGCGGACGCGCTCGGCGAGCGTTCCGATCGGTATGCCCACCTTCTCGTAGACTTTCTTGGCTTCCGGCTGCTCAATGTGAGCGCTAGGGAGCTTTACTTTGATGATGTGGGCGCCCAATTGCGCCGCGATCTGCGCCGCGTAGGCTGCCACGTCAATAGCGGTCTCACCTTCTTTGCTTAAGCTCGTACCGCGCGGGTAGGACCATACCACTACGGCCAGTCCGTTCGCCTTCGCCTCAGCAGCCGCCTCTCGGAGTTGCTGGTACATCGTCTGAGCGTGCGCCGAGCCTGGATAGATCGTGAACCCAATGGCAACGCAGCCCAGGCGCAGAGCGTCCTTCACCCCTGCCGTCACAGCAGGGAGAGGATCTTTCTCGTCGTGCAGCAGGTCGTGGTTATTGATCTTCAGAATGAGAGGGATTTCGCCCGCATGCCGGTTCGCAGCAGTTTCGATGGACCCAAGCGGCGCAGCGTGAGCATTGCAGCCTGCCGCAAGAGCCAGTTCAAAGTGATAGTCGGGATCGTAGCCGGCCGGGTTGACAGCAAAACTCCGAGCCGGCCCGTGTTCAAAGCCCTGGTCAACAGGCAGAATCACAAACTTGCCGGTTCCCGCCAGCCGCCCGGAGTTCAGCAAGCGCGCGATATTCGTCTTGACCCCGGGATTGTCACTTTCGTACCAGCTTAGAATCTCCTTTACCCGGGACGTATTTCCAAACGTCTCGCCCAAGGTCACTACGCTCTTCGCCACTGGCATCTCTCCACCTCCCGTTTAATAGCGGACATTTAGTACATCTCTCAGGTTACATGGCTCCTCCAGGGCTGGGCAAGGAGAAATTTGACATCAATCCATCTCTTGACCGCCCACACTGAACCCTCGCATCGCAGAGCGGCCCAAACCTTCTTGAGGAGGCGGCGAAAGCTGCAGCCCCAAGCTGGCCGACCGTCGGAGTGGGAGCGTCCACCATAGGTTTCCGAGCCCCGCGAGGGGCGACATTAATCTGTCGGCATATCCGCCGCCGAACCCGCGCCTATCCCGATCTGTGCTAAATTAGACGAGGTTCGCCGTCGTCCGCCTGGATGAATGGCAAGCTTCTCGGAATGGCCGGCGAGGCGGGTTTTTCAGCCTCCTACTGAAGGGGGTCGGACAGAGCATTGAGTAAGCTCGGAAACCTAATTTCGCAGTGTTTTCACAACGCTCAGCGTCTCTTCCACATGTTGGTGGGACTGGCGTTTCTGGGGCTCGCCATGGCCGGGGTAACCGCTTCCCTCTCGGAGTGGCACAACTACTTGACCTATCCCTCGGGGGGATTGGTCCGTTTCATTCTCTTCGCAAGTCTTACGGTGGTTCTAGTTGTATTCTGCCTCTACTCGTTTGTGAAGGCGCGAAGCATTCGATGAAGAGCACTTACACGCCTGAAGACCTCGCCGATTGGGACTATGACCGTGAGGCCGGTTACCCGGGCCAGTACCCGTACACGCGAGGAATCTATCCGAGCCTCTACCGCGGCCGGCTCTGGACCATGCGCCAGTACGCGGGCTTTGGCACCGCGGCGGAGTCCAACGCGCGGTTCCGCTATCTCTTGGAGCGGGGACAGACGGGCCTTTCCGTAGCTTTCGACCTTCCCACCCAGATTGGTTTGGACTCGGACCATCCTCTTTGCCGCGGCGAAGTGGGCCGCGTGGGTGTAGCCATTGATTCGCTGGAAGACATGGAGACCCTTTTCAAGGATATTCCGCTGGAACGTGTCTCCACTTCCATGACCATCAACGCGACTGCAGCCATCCTGCTGGCGCTCTACTTCGCGGTGGCGGAGAAGCAGGGCGCGGACCTCAGGAAGCTTTCGGGGACTGTCCAGAACGATATCTTGAAAGAATATATTGCGCGTGGGACGTACATCTATCCCCTCGGCCCCGCCATGCGGATTGTGACGGATATCTTTGCCTTCTGTCATGAATGCGCTCCGGAATGGAATACCATCTCGATCAGCGGTTATCACATACGGGAGGCGGGCTCGACGGCGGTCCAGGAGGTGGCGTTTACGCTGGCCAACGCCACCGCGTACGTAGAGGCGGCCATCGCACGCGGGCTCGCGGTGGATGACTTCGCTCCCCGCCTTTCCTTTTTCTTAAATGCACACAACGATTTGCTGGAGGAGGTCGCGAAATTCCGCGCCGCGCGCCGACTGTGGGCGCGCCTGATGCGCGAGCGCTTCAAGGCCCAGGATCCTCGCTCGTGGATGTTCCGGTTCCACACGCAAACCGCGGGTTCCACTCTGACTGCACAGCAGCCTGACGTGAACATCGTGCGCGTGACGCTTCAAGCCTTGGCGGCGGTACTCGGCGGAACGCAATCCCTCCACACCAACGCCCGCGATGAAGCCCTTGGCTTGCCTACGGAGAGCTCAGCACTCATCGCCCTTCGCAGCCAGCAGATCATCGCCGCAGAGAGTGGAGTCACGAACACCATTGACCCGCTGGGCGGCTCTTACGCCATCGAGAAGCTCACTTCCCAGGTCGAAGAGGCCGCCAAGGAGTACATGCGAAAGATTGAGGCCATGGGCGGCACGCTGCGCGCCATTGAAAATGGTTACATCCAGCGGGAAATCCAGCAGGCTGCCTACGACTATCAGAAGTCCATCGAGAGTGGGGAACGAGTTGTAGTGGGCGTGAACCGCTACCAGGACGAGCGAGGCACGCCATTACCCCTCCTTCGCATTGACCCGGAAGTGGAACGTTCGCAGGTGGAGCGCCTGGGGAAACTTCGCGCCCGCCGCGACGCCTCGCGCCTTCAGGCGGCGCTACGCCAGGTGGAAGAGACCGCACGCTCTGAACAAAACCTGATGCCCGCCATTCTCGCGGCCGTTAAGTCTTATGCCACGGTCGGTGAGATTTCAGACGCCATGCGCAGAGTGTTCGGGGAGTACCAGGAGTCAGTGGTGATTTGATGCCACGCTCGGCCACTGGTATAATCTTGCTATGGCGAAATGCAAGCTACTTGCGTTCCTGCTGTGCAAAAGGGCTAGCGTGGCGCCGGCCCCGGACAATCGAGTGACCCTGTGTCATCTGTTCGACAGAATCATAGTTCCCCCGACTCCGGAGGAGCCTGAATCGTTCTCCGCCTACTTCAAGATTGTTGTAGACGAGCCGTGCACAGTGGCATTAAGGGTGATTGACCCTGGGCAGCAGGAAATTGCAGGGAATTGGCGTGACTCAATCGCGCAGATTGGTCCTATACAGGGAGTTTGGCAGACCCTTGACACAAGCCTTCTTAGGGAGCCAGGTGTGTACGTCTTTGAGTTGAGGGAAGAGAGCGTTGGTTCGGAGTCGCACTGCTTG
Organism: uncultured Acidobacteriota bacterium; assembly: GCA_963765485.1. Classification (GTDB taxonomy): domain Bacteria; phylum Acidobacteriota; class Terriglobia; order UBA7540; family UBA7540; genus CAVROP01. The sequence continues at coordinate 87,323 of CAVXWN010000021.1, forward strand.
GCCAGCACGCGCTTAGTTGTCGAGCAGGAGGGCAAATAGTTTTCGATGAGTACTAGAGCTGTCATGGCGTACGATACTCCCTGGGTTCAGAGCCCCGATGGGGTACCAGACGCGGCAATGGACGCCCATGTCACAGCCCCGGCAGGTGGTCCGATAACCGAACCAATTGAATCGTCTTCCGCGCAGCTAACCAAGGTCATCTTCGCGGACTTCGTCAAACTGGTCGAGGGCATTCCCAAGGTGTGGGCAGTTTATGTGAGATCTGACAACCCTGTCGTTCACATCTGGACCTTCGTTGATTCTACGGATTGGAGAGACCGTTCCCCTGTTTATAAGGCAGAGTGGGAAATGCTGATCCAATACCCCGAAACTCCGTTTGACTTTAATGTTGAGCTGGCCCCTGCCGGAAGTGAGAACTTCGAAGGAGAGACAACAGCCTTCGTTTTCAAACGCTAAGCATGGCAACTGTTGAAGAGCATCGGCTGAAGGCGGTCCATAACCGGAATTTTCTCGATACCCATAGATTATCGGAAGGAGAGTTCGTGGACTGGGCCGTCACGGCTCTCTTTTATTGTGCCTTGCACTGGCTCCGTGCCCTGTTGGCCCAGGAAGGCTATCAAGTCAAGAATTATAGGGATGAAGAAGATGCCATCAGGGGCACCGGGATCTTCACGCTGCAAGCGCTCGAATGGTACCGCCATTTGAAAGATTCGTCGCGTCTGGCGCGGTACGAAACGACGGAATTCTCCACCCATGCTTATCGGGATCTGCGTCAGAGTTGTTTCGAGCCGTTCAAGACTTTCATCACGTCAAAGCTTCGCCCCTGAACGAGCCACATTTCCGATCAAATGGCAAGGCTGCACTTCGCTCAAAAGGTCAGAAGACGGGTGCTGGTGTCACCTGGAATGGGGATCCACTCGAGCCGCCGGTCATTCCCGCGAAAGTGGGAATCCAGTCCAACCACGTCACATTTCCAGAGGTTTGCGGAGTAGATTCCCGCTTTCACGGGATTGATTGCGGCTTGCAACGCCCATGTCTCGCAAATGACACCAGTACGAGAAGACCAGCAGTTTCGGAAACCGGTGATGGACTGCTGCGACGGCAGGCAATAGTCAGGCTTCCTGCGGGCTTTCAGCGGTTGCTCTCCTAACCCTTCCTATTTTCGCATTCCCAATAAGCGCTTGACTTTTTTTGTTTCTTATGGTATTGCTACCATAAGATGATTGACGAACACGAACCTCGCGGCCCTCAAGCTGCGCGTCTCCGGCAACGTAAATTTGAACTGGTGCGCCGTTTCCAGCTTCCCGACGATCTACTGCCCGGCTCACTTTCCCTCTCCCATCTCCGCTGCGGCAAGCCCACCTGCCATTGTGCCAAGGACCCGCGGGGGCATCCCGCCTGGTCCCTCACCTTCATGGTACGCGGCAAGAAGCATGTGCAGCACATTCCCAGCGACTGGGTCGAGGACGTCCGCCGCCGGGTCGAGGCCGGACGGGAACTCCAAGCGGCGGTGCGGGAGGTCTTGGCCGCCAACGCCCAACTCCTGGTGCTGGCGCGTCAGCAAAGGCGCAAGCCGCGGTGAAAGGGCCGACGCCGCGTCGCCTCAAGAAGTACGTCTCGAAGTGTCTGCGCTTGCAGCCCTACTTGCGAGCGCCCGGCGATGGGCGCAGGGCGGGTCGCATTCCGGCCCCGGCTTTGCTGTGGGCCTTGCTCCTGGGGAGGCTGCTGCGGCGTGCGGCTTTCCTGGCCATTGAAAGCTTGGTCGGCGCTCGGCGCGCGCCCTGGAAGTTTCCCGGAGCTTCAGCGATGATGCCCTTGGTTATTTCACCGAACGGCTCGACCCGGCCGTCACTCGTCAGGCGGCGGTCACTGCTGTCCATCAGGCCAAGCGCCACAAAGCCTTCGACGACTGCCGTTTCATCGGACTGGCTTTGGACGGGACCGGCGCGGGCCGATCGCAGGAAAATCTTTGCGATCTGTGCCGTCCCCACCGCAACCAGAAAAGGGAGATCCTCGGCTTCCATCATAAGTTGGTCATGAGCAGTGTGGTGGGAACCGGCCTAACCTTACCCTTGGATATCGAACCCTACGGCCCTGGGGATAGCGAGTACCGTGCCGGGCGGCGACTTCTCCGCCGCACCGCCCGCAACCTGGGCCGACGCTTTGCCGATTATGTGGTGGTCGACGGGAACTTCGCCAAGGCCCCCTTCCTGCACGACGCCGGGGATTTAGGACTGTTCGTCGTCGCCCGCTTGAAAAACAATCTCCCCGAATTGTTGGCGGCTGCCCAGAAAAGATTTCTCCACCAAGCTCCCCATCACGTCTTCCGTCACGGCAAGGATCGAGTCGAAATCTGGGATGCCGACGACTTCGACCCTTGGGAAACCCTGCGCTGGGAAACGGTGCGGGTGGTTCGCTACCGTCAGTACCATCCCAACGGCGAAATCTGTGAGGCCTACTGGTTCACCAACTTCCCCCGCCAGTGGGTCAGCAGTCGCGCCCTCTTCCGCATGGCCAAGAGCCGCTGGGAGATCGAGAACGAAGGCTTTAACGATGCCAAGAACCGCTACGGCTTCGAACATATCTGCCATCATGAACAAAATAGCCTGCTGTTGGTCTGGCTTTTGACCTGCTTGGCCCTGACCATCGAACGGCTCTACCGCATTCGGTACCTCCACCGTGGTACCCACCCCATCCTGGAAGCCGCTCTTCTCTGTCAACGCCTCTGGCTTAGCTTGTCGCGCCCCGTCCCTGACGATACCAGTTAGGTGTTTCTCCCCTCCCGCTGGCCCCCCAAACAACCGAACTCCGCCTGGGCACCTGCGCCCCACGGCGAAGTGCTCTCGAAAATGCCACCAGTTCTGCACCGCCCCACTGCAAGCGTCGAAACCGCGCTGATTCCGCCTCCCGTACGCTGCTGCTCACGAGCTTTGCGAAACTGCTGACGAGAAGACGCGACCGGTTGACGGGCGAAATTGGAAGTGGGTATACTGGGTCCCACGGAAGGTGGATTTAGGCATGGCACATCAGAGAACCCACGTCATTCTGCCGCAAGCGCTTTTGGCCGAAATTGATGCCCTGGTCGGTGAGAGAAAGAGGAGTGCCTTCCTTTCGGAGGTGGCCGCGCGGGAGGTGCGCCGTCGCCGTTTGCTGGAGATCCTCAACCGGGATGCCCCAGTGTGGGATCCTGCCGATCATCCGGATATCGAGGAGGCCGGCGGCGCTCCCGCTTGGGTGAGTAAGTTGCGACACTAGGCGGAAAAGGCATCGAGGCGCCGCATGCGGCCGAAGCGCGGATGATTATTCTGCTGGACCCCGTCCGTGATCAACGCCCATCATTTATTGGAGCCGACTGTCATCCTGAGCACGCCCTGCTTTTGGGCGGGCGAAGGATCCCTGCAGTTGTCTTTTGCCCTTGGAGCCCGACGGCGAACTGCAGGGATGCTTCGCGGAGTTTACCCTGAGCGCAGCGAACGGGCTCAGCATGACAGGATTCTCCCAGGAGCCTGACCATCATGGCAACTCTAACCTTTTTTGGCGCGACCGGAACGGTAACCGGGTCGAAGTACTTGCTTGAGGCCGGCGGCGAGCGCCTGCTGATCGATTGCGGGCTCTTTCAGGGTGAAAAAGAGCTTCGTTTGCGCAACTGGAACCCTTTGCCCATTCCTCCTTCCAGCATTCAATGGCTGGTCCTGACGCACGCGCACCTCGATCACACGGGCTACGTTCCTCGTCTGGTGAAGGAGGGATTCAAAGGGCAGGTTTATGCTTCGCCCGCCACCGTGGATTTGTCGAAGCTCGTCCTGCCGGATTCCGGCCACCTCCAGGAGGAAGACGCGGCGTACGCCAATAAGAAGGGATTCAGCAAACACGACCCCGCGCTGCCTCTTTACACCTACGAGGAGGCCGTAAAGTCGTTGCAGTCGTTCAAGGCCATCGACGAATCAAAGCCGCTCGAGCTTTCTTCGCACTTCACGGTGCGTTGCTTCTCCGCCGGGCACATCCTGGGAGCGAGGTTGATCGAGGTCACCGTGCGTGAGAACGGAAGCCTGAAGAGAATCCTCTTTTCCGGCGACCTTGGCCGTTTTCCGCAGCTCATTCTGCGGGAGCCCGTCGTGCCGGAGGATGGGTTCGATTACATGCTGCTCGAGTCCACTTACGGGGACCGCCTGCACCCCCGTGACGATGTCGGCGCGCGCCTTGCGTCCATTGTGGAAGGGACGGCTCAGCGTGGAGGCACGGTGGTGATTCCCTCCTTTGCGGTGGGGCGGACGCAGGAACTGCTTTATCTTCTCCGCGAGCTCATCGAGCAGCGGCGAATGCACTCTCTTCCCATTCACGTGGACAGCCCCATGGCCATCGATGTGACCGACCTTTACCGGCGCCACGAGGAAGACCATGACCTCCAGACAGAAGCGCTGGAAGCGCAGGGCATCAAACCTTTCTCTCCGCCCGACGTGCACTTTGACAGGAGCGTGGACGACTCCAAAGCTTTGAATGATGCGCGCTATCCGATGGTTATCATCTCCGCCAGCGGCATGGCCACCGGCGGGCGGGTGGTGCATCACCTCGAGCGCTGCCTGCCCGACCACCGCAACACCATCCTCTTTGTAGGTTTTCAGGCGGCGGGCACGCGCGGCAGACTCATCCAGGCGGGTCAACCGGTCAAGATGCACGGCCAGTACGTGCGCATCCGGGCGCGCATCGAAACTCTCGAGCACTTGAGCGGCCATGCGGATTACGGGGAGATTCTCGGCTGGCTGCACAAATTCCACAAACCTCCTGCCAAGACGTTTCTGGTGCACGGGGAGCCCAAGGCCGCCGAATCGCTCCGCCAGAAGGTCGCCCAGGAACTCCAATGGGATGTGTCCGTCGCTTCCTACCTTCAGAAGGTTCAACTCTGAATAGAGGGAGGAAAAAACGATGAATCGGCGAGAATTCGTATTTCTAGGCGGTATGGGATTGGGTGGATCCGCCTTTGGTAAGCCGGCAATTATTGGGCGCGGCTGGAAGTTGGATCCTAGCGTTGACAGCCCGAATGTCCAGGCGCGGGTCGTGAAGATTCCTCCCGTCGGGGGTGGCAACAGTTTCTACCCGGGAAATCGAGCCCCGTTGCTTCCGAGCCCCTTGATGAAGCTTCCCATTGGAGCGATTGAACCTCGAGGCTGGGTGCGCCAACAGTTGTTGCTCATGGCGGATGGGATGACCGGTAATCTTGCCAAGTTGAGCAAGTTTCTCCAGCCGAATAGCAGTTGGAGAACCTTCAAGGCCAGGGACGAAGGGTGGGAGGAAGTACCGTACTGGCTCCGCGGTTTTGGTGATCTCGGCTATGTCCTGAAAAGCAACCGGATCGATGCAGAAGCCCGCCGATGGCTGGGCCCCGCACTAGGCAGCCAGCAGCCAGATGGCTACTTCGGTCCCCCCGCTATCAAGCCGAAGGATGACCTATGGCCGAACATGCCCATGCTGAATGCTTTTCAATCACTCTACGAGGCCACGGGAGATAAGCGTGTTCTGCCCGTGATGACGAAGTACTTCCGGTACGAACACGATATGCCGAAGAAGAGGCTGCTGCCGGATAGCTGGCAGAAGGTACGCGGAGGTGACAACCTTGCTTCCGTCTACTGGCTCTACAATCGCACGGGAGAACGTTGGCTCCTCGATCTCGCCACGGCCCTTCACGAACAGACCGCCGACTGGACGGCCGCGCCTCAGACCACTCACGGTGTGAATAACACGGAAGGGTTCCGGGAGCCAGCAACCTATTACCAGCAGGCTAAAGATCGAAAGTTTCTCGAGGCCACCGAAAGAGACTATGCCGCCGTCATGGAAGAATACGGCCAAGTCCCCGGAGGGATGTTCGGAGCCGACGAGAATTTCAGGCCGGGATACACGGGACCTTCGCAAGCCGCGGAAACGTGCTCTATGGTGGAGTTCATGCATAGTTTCCAGATGCTCCTGAAGATCACGGGAGACCCGGTTTGGGCCGAACGGTGTGAAGACGTGGCCTTTAACTCTTTGCCCGCGGCGCTGACGCCGGACCTGAAGGCTTTACACTATCTGACGGCTCCCAACCTTGTTCAATGCGACCCCTCTGAGGCCCACGTTTTTCAAAACAAGGGTTATATGCTGCCTTTCTCCCCGCGAGAGGTCTATCGTTGCTGCCAACACAACGTCGCCATGGGTTGGCCTTACTACGCTGAGCACCTGTGGCTGGCAACTCCCGGGAATGGGCTGGCCGCGGTGCTGTACGCGGCAAGCGCGGTGGAAGCAAAGGTGGGAAATGGGGTGAAGGTTCGGATCGAGGAAGATACGGATTATCCTTTCGGCGCGGCGGTCGGGTTGAGGCTTACGACATCCGAGACGGTGAAATTTCCTCTCTACCTCCGGACTCCTTCCTGGGCAGAGGGGACCGCAGTGGCCGTCAACGGAAAGAACCTGAATGTTGAGCCCTTGCCACAGAGCTACGTCGTGATCGATCGTGCTTGGCAAGATGGCGATCGGGTGAGCTTGCAATTTCCAATGAAGATTGCGGTTTCTGTTTGGAAGACACAAGCTAATGCAGCTTCGGTCAACGTTGGCCCCCTCACCTATTCGCTGAGGATCGGAGAAAAGTGGGAAAAGCTGAGCGGCACGGAGGAGTGGCCGGATTTGGCCGTTTATCCCACGTCACCGTGGAACATGGGTCTGGAAGTCAACCGCACAAATCCCTCGGCGTCCTTCCAGGTTCGGAAGAAACCAAAGGTGGCTGATCAGCCGTTTGCCCTGGACTCTGCGCCTATGGAGCTGAGTGCGAAGGGGCGACTGCTTCCTGACTGGAAGCTTTCTGAGCACTGTGCCGGCCCGCCTCCAACGAGCCCGGCAAGCTCGGATCAGCCGGAAGTGGATGTCAGGCTTGTGCCGATGGGCTGCGCGAGGCTTCGGGTGTCAGTATTCCCGACCTTAAGTTAGCCTGGACTTCTCACGGCTGTCCACCGTTTTGAGTCGAGCGACGGGAAGGGGTGGGTTTACGGGCCAAGGAAAAACGCTGTGAACTTTGTGGTTCTGATCCCGCGCTACGGGAAAAGCATCTCGCCTTGAGTATTTTCAAAACGGGGCGAGATCCTTCACCATCCGCCAATGAGAATGGCGGACTCCTCAGGATGACAGCCTCCGGGTCACGCCGTCGCAAGACCCAACTGAGCCGCCATCCCGCGCATAGCTTCAATGCAGAAGCTGATGTGCTCATCCAGAGGGACGCCCAGTTCCTCAGCGCTCTTGATAATATCCTCACGGCTTACGGAGCGGGCGAAGGCTTTGTCCTTCATCCTTTTGCGAACGGATTTTGCCTCGAGGGTGGCGATCCTGTCAGGCCGCACCAGGGCGCAGGCCGTGATAAATCCCGCAAGCTCGTCACACGCGAAAAGGACCTTGGCGAGCAGCGTGTCCCGTGGTACACCGGTGTAGTCGGCATGGCCGAGAATGGCGTGGCGAATTTCCTCTGAAACGCCCTTCTCTTTCAGGATTTCGCTCCCCTTCAACGGGTGGTCGGGCGCGTTGGGATACACCTCGTAATCGAAGTCGTGGATCAGGCCAACTACGCTCCACTTCTCCTCATCCTCCCCAAACTTCCGCGCATAGGCGCGAACACACGCCTCCACAGCCAGCGCGTGCTTGCGCAGGTTCTCATTTTTGGTGTACTCACAGAGAAGATTCCAGGCTTCTAGACGATCCATTCGGTGTGACTCCCCCAATGTCGCGGGCGCGCTGCTGGTGTTCTTACCGTAGCACTAGGGACCATCTTCTTTGCAGCGCACGAAGATTCTTGGCTCATGTAGGGGCGAGCGGCGCTCGCCCGAGGGCCGAACGCCGTTTGGCCCTACACCGCGCGTTTGGTTGCGGCCAAAGGGCGCACTGTGAACTGTCAACTGTCGACTGTCAACTTCCTAAAAGACGTACTTCAGCCCCAACTGAATCTGCCGGGGTGGCTTATTGCCGTACTCATTTGCCGACTGCACCACGCCAAGTGACGGCGCCCCGAAGGTACGGCCAGGAATATCGAAATGCGGTATATTCAATAGGTTAAAGAACTCAAACCGAAGCTCGAGCCGGCGGCCTTCGTGGCGGAACGGAATATCTTTGAGCAATGAAAAGTCGAGGTTGTTCAGTCCCGGTCCAATCACGGTGTTCCGGCCGGCGGTTCCCAAAAGGGGATTTTGGGGACTAGCAAAGGCGCAAGGATTGTACCAACTATTCGGTGTGTGGATTTGAGCTGGCGCCGAGCACCCCGGGTTTGCTGCTACGGGTCCGGCCTTGTTTGGATCGCCCACCAGGTCCGGCCGGTACGGGACTCCAAAAGAGGTGATAGACGTTCCGGTCTGTGAGGCTGGCATGTTGACCGTAAAGGGACTACCGGTCTGCATGGTCGCAATTCCGGCCGTTTGCCAGGAACCAAATATGCGGCTGATTATCCCGGGATTATTGAGCCACTTCCGGCCAGCCCCTAAAGGTAGGTCATATAGATAGCTGAAGGCAAGGCGGTGCTCGACCTGAAAGTCGGAAAGGCCCCGGTCAGCTCGAAAATCGTACGAATTCTGGGGCACGCCCGAACCGACGCTCCCGCTGAAGACTGCCGAATCGTCGTCGATCGATCTCGACCAAGTGTAAGCAGCCAGGAAAGCCAAGCCCTGCCTTACGCGCTTCTCGGAACGGAACTGCAAGGCGTTGTAGATGCTATTGGCACGGGGTTCCACCGCCAGAATGGAGCCGAACTGCGGGTAGGGAGTAGCCTGGGTGGAAGGATCCTCTTGGTTCATGTCGCGGGTGGCGGGAAGATGAGTACCCCTCGTACCCACATAGGCCAAGTCAATCATCCAGTTAGGTTGCACCTCGTACTGGAGGTCAACGTTCCAGTCCTGCAGGTAGGCGTCGCGGAAGTTTCGGGAAACAAAATTGGCCTGGGGCTCCGCCAGTCCCTGCTGGCTCATGATGTCCTGAATGACACTGGTTCCGGTAAAGTTGACTAAGGCGGAAATGTCGACAAAAGGTGGGTTGAAACGCGGCAGAATGTTGAGGTTAAGAATGTTTTCATCATAGAAGATGCCATACGCGGAGCGAACTACGAAGCGCTCGGTCTTCAAGGGCCGCCACGCGATTCCGATGCGTGGGGCGAAATCGTGAAGACTCTTGCTGTAAGTGGCCCGCGGAATCCCGCCAGTGCCCGCCTGGATAAACGCGCAGTTGGGGTAGTCTGGAAGCATAGCGTTGCAGGCTGCTGGACTAACGCTTAGGTCGGGAACGCTGAACCGGTTGTGAATCTCGATGGGGGGGCTGTTAAACTCCCATCTCATGCCGACATTCAGGGTGAAGCGCGGCAGGACGCGAATATCGTCTTGGACATAGGCTCCCAAGCCTGTGGTGCGCAGTCCGTTGTTGGTACTGCCTGTTTCCGTCACAACGTAGTCTGGTACACCGGCCATGAGGAGAGCTAGGGCCGCAACTGGGCAGGGGGCGGCGCCACCAAGGCAGACACCATTCTGCTGAAGCCCCTCGAAAAACCAGTCACCGCGCGAAAGAAAGTCGAGATAGGAATTCAACTGAAAACGGCGGATGTCCGTCCCGAACTTGAATTGATGGCGTCCTGTATTCCAAGCAAGATTATCCGCAAACTCATAAGTGTTGTCGTGCCGGTCTTGCGGGTAGTTCACAGGCTCGCCGATGCCGTCGAAGCCATAGAGGTTCACGTTGGGGTATCCCCAGTCCCCAGGATTAGTGGACACGGTCGGGAATCCCAGTTGCTGGCCGAGGTTGTTACCATGGTCCTGTTGAAAGGCGGCGCCGCGCAGGCGGTTAAAGCCCAAGCGTGCTTCGTTGATCCAATGGGAGCTGAAGACATGAGTCCAGGTGAAACCGGCGTTCTGCCCTCGGTTGATGGTGGAACTGCCGTAGCCAGGCAGGCTTGTGAAAGCATTGACGGGGTCGAAGGGATTAAAGCGATTCTCATTGAACAGCGAGTAATGGCCTGAAATGGTATTGTTGGAACCGGTCTGTCGGTCTAGCTTGAGGGTCAGCAAGTCGACAGAGTTCTGAATCACCGGGGAGGAGACGTACGTATTAGAGTCAGCTAAGTCCGGGGTAGCGACGTTGGCCGCCGGAATGAGGTTGAGCGCGGCCATGCCCGCGGGATTCTGAGGGAAACCGAGATTCTGAAACAAGTAGCTCGCCCCCGCGCGTTCCACTTGCGAAGGTACGTTGGCTTCCCGCGTCGTTGCCTGGCGCAGGCGCAGCCCTTCATAGGAGGCAAAGAAGAAGGTCTTATCCTTCTGGATGGGCCCACCCAACGTCCCACCGAACTGGTTCCGGTCGAGGCGCGGGATGGACCCACAAGTTCCCTGAACGGAGTCGGACGTGCAATCGGGCTGATCGAAAAAATTCTTTGCGTCCATGTGGCGGTTCCGCACGAACTCAAAACCGCTTCCGTGGAACTGATTCGTGCCGCTCTTCAGCACCACATTGACTTGGGCGCCGCTGCTCCGGCCGAATTCGGCCGAGTAATCGCTGGATTGCACCTTGAATTCCTGAATGGCGTCGATCGACGGAAGCACACTGTATTGATTGATGTACAAGTCATTGTTGTCCACGCCATCGAGCAGAAAATCGTTTGATTGCTCGCGCGCTCCGTTGACGCTGATAGCGCCGCCCTGAGTGGAATTCTGAGAGCCTGCGACAGGCAATTGCCCGCCTGGGACAAGAAGCGCAAAAGTGAGGAAATTGCGCTCGTTCAAAGGCAATTCGCTCACTTGCTTGCGCTCGATGACTTGGCCGAGAGTCGAGGTGTCGGTCTGCACGAAGGGAACAGACTCGGTGACGACCACTTGCTCACTCGGCTGGCCTACTTGCAGAGTAAAATCAACACGCACAGTCTGGTCAACGTTCAGGTTGACACCGCTATAGACACTGCGCCGGAAACCGGCTATTTCAGCCGAGACCTCGTACACTCCCGGAGGCAGCAGGGGAACGCTGAAGTCTCCGTCATCGTCGGCCTGCACTTCGCGTACAGCGTTCGTCCCCTGGTTGCGAACAGTGACATGGGCTTTTGGAATAACAGCCTCACTGGGATCGATGACGGTCCCAACGATTGTGCCCGTAGGCCCGACTGCGAACGCGGGCAATGCCGCCACGCACGCCAAGCAAAGGGCAAGCATTAGACGTCTAAACAGCATACGATTCCACTCCTGAGAGATTCATAAGGCAAACAACGCCTTAACCTACACATTGTGCCACGGGCGGAGAAGCCCGCTCGAATAAATTAGCACGATTGTTGAGTTTTGCAATGGCAAATGATGCCCGGACGCCCTCGGCGAAGGTCCGGCCTGTTGCGAAAAGGCCGCCCGCATGAAGAAGAGTTCGTAAGCGAACTTCTGACTCAGGAAGCTTGCGCGAAGATTCGAAAAAAGATGACGCAAGTGCAAAGCTGGCGTAAACTCAAGTTGCTAAGAGAGGTAGGCGAGACTGCCCCCGGGAGTATGACATGCGGGGACGCCGTTTCTCGCTCTGCAAGCGACGCACGAAGTCCTACCTTTTCAGAATAATGGTACGAGTTGCCAGGAAATCGCGAATTATGTTTGCTCTGCTGCTCTGGGGCGCATTTGCCGCGCCTGCGTTCACGGTCGCTCCGCAGTCTCAGGAGCTTAAAGGCGAAACACTGGACGAAGCGGGCAAACCCATTGCGGGGGCCGTGTGCACTCTCACGGGTGGTCCTCTGCCTCCCGCCGGTCTTTCCGTCACCACGGAGGACAAAGGCCAGTTCAACTTTACAGGTTTGGTGCCTGCCACTTACCGGCTGACCTGCGCAGCGGCGGACTACGAACCTGTTATGAAGCAGGACCTTCAGATTGGCGAGGCTGCGCCGCCATTCATTCAAATGGTTCTTCCCCCAGAAATTGTGATCAGGCAAAAGGTGGAGGTCCGAGAGAAGGCCTCCGTCATATCTACTGAGAACGCCTCCCCCCAGGCCAAAGTCACTTCGAGCCAACTGATGACCTTGCCGCTGACTGAACAGAGATTCAAAGCGGCTTTGCCACTGGTTCCTGGCGTTATCCGCACGCCGGACGGAAAAATAAATGTAAAAGGAGTGTCCGAGAGCCAGGGGATGATGCTGGTTGACGGCGCGGAGACTGTTGACCCAGTGACCGGAGCGTTTTCGATCGCAGTGCCCATCGATGCAGTAGGTTCGGTGGACGTTTTCAAGACGTCCTACCAGGCTGAGTACGGCCGCTTTGCGGGGGGACTGGCCACGGTGCAAACCAAGGGACCGTCAGACCAATTCCAATTTGAATTGAATGATTTGACTCCGGCTCCACGCGGCAAGAGCGGGCACCTTGTGGGCATTGCGGAGGAATCGCCACGCATTGACGTCACTGGCCCTCTTGTGCGCGGCAAGCTTGACTTCCTTGAAGCTTTCAACTACGACCTTCACAAACAGCCGGTGCGCGGCTTGGCTTGGCCGAAGAACGAGATCAAAAAGGAGGGCATCAACTCCTTCACGTCTCTCCAGTACGTCATTTCCACGCAGCACCTGCTGACGGGAAATCTCAAAGTCTTCCCTGAGCGGCTGGAGTTTGCGGACATCGACTCGTTAGTTCCGCAATCGGCATCGTCCAACTACGGACAGCGCGGTTTCTCCGGTGGAGTCAAGGACCGCTTTCTTTTTCCCGCTGGCGGAATTCTAACCTCCTTTCTCCAGCTCACCGATTTCTCCAGCTATGCCCACGGCCAGGGGCCTTTGGATATGCTCGTGACTCCAAATGGCTGGGGGGGCGACTTTTTCAATACGTGGGCACGCGATGGCTTCGAGGAGGAGGCTTCGCAGACCTATCAGTATCCTCGAAAGGAATGGCAGGGCCGGCACGAGCTCACGGTTGGCGGGGACCTAGTCCACCGCAGCTTTTCCGGAACCAGCGCTTCGCGGCCCGTGCAAATCCTGCGAGAGGACGGGACGCTTACAGAGAAGATCAACTTCCAGGGACCAGGCCAGCTTTCAGCAAAGGATACTGAGGTGGCGGCGTTCCTTCAGGACCACTGGTCCCTCCAGGACCGACTGGCCATTGACCTTGGTCTGCGCTATTCTGGCCAAACCACTGGAGACCCCGCAGCTTTTGCACCCCGTTTTGGCGCTGTTTATTCGCCGGGCGTAGGCGGTAAAACTATCCTTCGTGGCGGCGTAGGTGTTTTCTACGATCGCCTTCCGCTGCTGGCGAGCGACTTCACGAACAACCCTGCACGAGTGGTGACCTATTTTGACGCCCAGGGCAACCCTCTTGGGCCTTCCCTAGTATTCCAGAACGTCTACGCGTGGACGGAACGAAGGATAACTCAAATCGTCCCGACTGGCCATGATTTGGATAGCACGCCTTATAACGTGACCTGGAATGTTGAAGCTGACCGGGAGATCCATCCTCACGTCACACTGCGTCTGAGCTATCTTTCCAGCAGGACCCACAAGGTGTTCATTACCAATCCCTTGATTGACCAGAGTGGCGTTCCCCTCCTTGAACTCTCCAATACAGGGGCCACTCGTTATCATGCCTTCGAATCCACCTTACGCATTCACGCCCGTGCGTCCACAGACCTCAACATCTCTTACGTGCACAGCCTGTCCCGCGGCGATCTGAACAGTCTTGCCGACGTTTACGTGCCCTTTGAGGAACCTGTCATTCGCCGTAATTTCTTCGCAAATCTTCCTTCCAACATCCCGGACAGACTGGTGGCCTGGGGCCGGTTCAACATACCGTGGAAGATCGTTGCCAGCCCGGTAATGGACATCCATAGCGGCTTTCCCTATTCCGCAATTGACGAGCGCCAGAACTACGTCGGCGCCCCGAATTCGTTGCGCTTCCCTACCTTCGCTTCTCTCGACCTCGAGATGTACAAAGAATTTCGCATCTCCTTCGTCCCCTGGGTTCGGAATCATACGCTGCGCGGTATCCTGCGCATCTATAACGTCACGAACCACCAAAACCTCCGCGACGTCTACAACAACATCACCTCGCCCTATTTTGGCCATTTTGGTGGGTTTCAACACCGCTTCTACGATACGGCGCTCAGCTTCGTGTACTGATAGGCTCCCATGAGAATGGCTCGCCCCCTCGGCGGAGGAGGGGGTCGGGGGGTAGCGGACGGGACCCTGCGCACAGGTCAACTACCCTGGGCCCCTCCTTAACAAGGCGCGAAGTTGCCTGCGAGCATTGTGCACGGGATCAGAAGAACGGCAGGTTAAGACACCTCGAGGTTCAATTCGCGGCCGAACACCTCTCGGAAATAAGCCCTCTCCTTGCTGAGCATCCAGACTTCAAGATCCGCGCCATGCTTGGCGGTTAGTGTTAGCGTGACGCGCTCGCGATAGATTTCCGCTGCGACGTTGACGATGTTGCCGTCGGTTCCATGGCTCATTGCCTTGGCAAGGCGCAAGAGCACCACCGCCTTGGGGACGAGCTCTTCGTCTGGGTTGTCGAGGGCCTTAATTAGGAGATCGGCCGGATCAGGGCGAGTCTTCCCAAGATAGCGTGCAATGGCCGCGATGATAAGACGCTGCTGAGGGGTGAAGCCGAAGATTTCCGAGTTGGCGATCAGGTAATACGTATGCCGGTGGCGTCCACTCCGGTTAATAAAGGTCCCCACCTCGTGCAGCATGGCGGCTGCAGAGAGCCAGTTTTCGTACTCGGGCGGGAGCGCATGCACCCGGCACAATTCGTTGAAGAGCTGTCCTGCCAGCCGACAAACATTCTCTGCCCCTCTGCGGTCTACCCGATACTGCTTGCACATGGCAAGGATGGCGTCTCCACGTTCAGCTTCGATTTGCTTGCGTGGAACCGCGGCTCGATCATGGTCGGCGAGCATTTGGGCCAGCAGCCCGTCGCGAAGTCCCAAGGGCGAATATCGAAAACCTGGAAGGCTACAGCGCTCCATGAGTTCCGCGAAGACATAAGCGCCGGCCACGATAATCTCTGCCCGGCGAGGTCCGATTCCGGGCACCTTACTTCGGCCCTTCACATCCAGCTTTGCCAGTCGTTCAGCAAGGCGCTTCACGCCTGCGCGTGAGACGTGGTTGCCGCTCGACCCGCCGTCGACGGGCTCCGCCGCATGCGCTGCGTCCGAAATTGCCGCGGCTGTCCCCGAAGTGGCCAAGAGATTTCTCACCTTGGCTCCGGCGATCCGCTTGCGCAGGCGGTCGATCTCCTCCGCAATACCTCTGCGGAGCCTTTGGATCTCCACGGGCCGCGGAGGATCGTGGGATAGGAATTCCTCTGTCAAGCGTACCGCTCCTAAAGGCAGGCTCACGATCTCGTGGATGTGCCCCTTTTCCGAAAGGGTAAGCTCGCAACTGCCCCCACCGAGATCGATGAGGAGAGCGCGGGAGGCGCCAAGCGAGCTATTGGCCATGACCCCAAGGTGGATAAGACGCCCCTCTTCCAGCCCGGAAATCGTCTCCACCTTCCAACCGGTTGCGGAAAGCACCCAGCCGATGAAGGCCGCCGAGTTGCGCGCTTCGCGGAGAGCGCTGGTAGCGACAATCCGCACCTGGTCCACGCCGAAACTTTGCACGTCGCGATAGAAGCGCCGGAGCACCTTCACTGTGTTTTCCATGGCTCCGGGCGAAAGAATTCCGAAACGGAAAACAGATTCGCCCAGGCGCGTCACCACGCGGTCCTCGTGGACTGTCTTCAGATGGTGGCGCGCAACGCGCGCAATCTTGAGGCGCACGGAGTTGGACCCAATATCGATGGCTGCAAATATGCTCATATCCAGCGCTTGCCCTCGAAAGACACCTGCTGCCACTCATTCCCGCGAAAGTGGGAATCCAGCCCCATGGTGGACTGACATGCCCCCAACGGGGGTCGACACCAGCGATATCCATCTCCTTGCGTGGACCGCAGGCCAGCGGGCACTCGGGATGGCGGCGTTCACGGAGGTCCTGCTAAAGGCGGTCGATTTGCAACACGCTGTCATTGGGGTCGGGAGCAGGGGACGGGACGTCAATGATCAACGTGCCCTTCTCCTGCGTGAACCGAGCTCTCCGGCCCGTCGCCAAAATCGTGACCTTTGAGACGCGACCCGTCAATCCAGGTACTTCCAACTGGGGTTTCGATGGCCAGTCGAATACGTGCAGATAAACAGTCTTGCCTTTGGCCGTCGTCCTTCCGAATGAAAGATCTTGTAACGGGCCGTACGTCGTCCCATAGATAGAGTCGCCGTTGACTTTCATCCACTTTCCTATTCCCTGAAGGCGCTCGACAAATTCGGGCTGAATCGTTCCTTCTGGAGTGGGGCCAACATCCAGCAGGAAATTTCCACCCTTGCTTGCCACGTTCGCCAGGTCTTGGATGAGCACTTTCACCGACTTATAGTGCCTGTCATTCTTGTTATATGCCCAAGTGTCGTTAATTGTCATGCAGGTCTCCCAAAGCTGAAAACTTTCGGGCGACGTGACTCCCGGTTTTGCGGCGCCTTTAGTCGGAATCGTCTTCGGGATGAACTGTTCAGGAGTTTCAAAATCGCCGGGGACTCCGATTCGGTTATTCACGAGGGCTGCAGGCTGTAGTTCATGGATCAAATTGACGAAACGCTGGCCCTGATACTTTTCCAGCCCGGTGCTGGCAGCCGAATTCACGAACAGTGGTTTATCGGCGAGTCCGTCAAACCAGATCAGTGCCACGGGCCCATAATTCGTCAGCAGTTCCCGAAGCTGGCCCTCCATGTAATTGAGGTAGGTTGCAAACTCGGGTCTAGTGGCGTCGCCGTGCCATGTGTCCTTCACAGGCTTGGAGGTGTCGCGATAACCAGGGTGATGCATGTCGGGCGGTGAGTAATAAAAGCCCAGCGGCATTCCGGCATCGTGAGCTGCCTTGGCCAGCATCGCGGTAACGTCTTTTCCATAAGGCGTGTTAGTGATCTTATAGTCGGTCAGGGCAGAATCAAACATACAGAACCCGTCATGGTGCTTGGTCGTGAAAACCATATACCTTTGCCCGGCTTGTTTAGCCAAATCAACCCAGGCCTTAGGATCGTACTGTGTGGGGTTGAATCTCTTGTACAGCGATACGTACTCAGGCTCACTGATACGCCAATGGGCTTCAGGCCTCATGATTGGCCAGGAGGCTTCTACGCTCGCCAGGGAGTAGGGGCCCCAATGGATGAACATCCCGAATTTTGCCTCCCTGTACCAGGCCGTTTTCTTGGCCTCCGACTCCGATTTCCGTGTGGCCCGTTGCTGGACCATCACTTCTGCACTCTTTGCTGAGGAGAGACCGACAAGTAAAAAACATGCTGTTAGGCCGAAAAGAAATGAAAGTCTTATGGCTCCATTCCTAGACATATTGTTCTTCCTCCTCTATGTGGTTGTTAGCCGCGCTAAAACGCGGCCATATCCTAGCGTCATGTAACGTGATGTCGATGAAGCCAGCCAATCGGGGGTTCACGTCCCAGGCGCCCAGAATTTTCAGCAATCGGCTAAAAATCGTGCGGCGATATGTCCAGCCTCCGCATTTTGGATTGGAGGGTAGTACGCTTCATCCCTAGACGAGTCGCGGCCCCACGGGGACCTCCAACGACCCCGTTTGTTTCGCGCAAGACCCGAATGATGTGCTCGCGCTCCGCCGCTTCCAGCGTAAGGCATGAAGGAGCGTCGGAAGGCTGTTTCAATTCAGCCACCGGCACGCGGAGTTCGGGCCCGGGGGAGAGAATCACGGCTCGCTCAATCAGGTTTTCGAGTTCCCGCACATTACCCGGCCAGTGATAACGTATCAGGGCCTCCATTTCCTCAGCCGAGATGGTTTCAATACGCCGGTCCATACGGCGCGCGTATTTCTGCACGAAATAGCGCACCAGCAAGGGAATATCTTCGGCGCGTTCGCGGAGGGGCGGAACCAGGACCGGGAAGACGTTCAGGCGATAGTAAAGGTCACTGCGAAAAAGGCTCTCTTCAACCATTTGAGCCAAGTTGCGGTTGGTGGCGGCCACGAGGCGGACGTCAACTCTAAGGGTCCGGGTTCCACCCAGTCTCTCAAACTCTCTTTCCTGGAGCACCCGCAAGAGCTTGGGCTGAAGTTCGAGCGGAATATCACCGACTTCGTCGAGGAAAAGCGTTCCATGGTGGGCCAGTTCAAACCGCCCGATCTTCTGCGCGATGGCGCCGGTAAACGCCCCCTTTTCGTGGCCGAAGAGTTCGCTTTCCAGCAGGCCGGTGGGGATCGCCGCGCAATTGATCTTGACGAACGTGCTCTCCCGCCGCCGGCTCAGGTCGTGAATGGCCCTGGCAATCACCTCTTTACCGGTCCCGGTCTCTCCCAAAACCAGGACCGTCGAGTCCGTGGGCGCTACGGTTTCAGCCTGGCTCAGCGCCCGCTTCAGAGCCGCGCTTTCGCCGATCACTTCTTCGAAGTTGTGGTCGGTGCGGATTTCCTCTTCTAGATACAGCTTTTCCTCCGCCAACTTGTTCTTTAGCTCCGCAATTTCGCGGTAAGAAAGGGCGTTCTCAACGGCAATGGCGACTTGGTTCGCGACCTGCGCTAGGAGATCAATATCTTCCGGCTTGAACGTGTCTTCGGCAAGGGTACCAAGGGCCAAGGTCCCGACGCCACGAGTCAATGTGAACAAGGGGAGGATACAAAAGCATTTGAGGCCTTCTGCCTCGGCCAAACGAGCGATTGGGCTTTGGAATCGGTTTGCGTTCGCCGCGTCTACCAGCAAGGGCTTGCGAGTGGTGAACACCTCCCCTGCGGCTGATCCTTCCAACGGAACCGTCATTTCCTCCTGGATCAGTCCTTTACCTTCGGGGAAATCCAAGGCATGAAGGCGCATCTGGTTCGTGGCCGGATCATATAACGCCAGGGAGGTGTAGTCGTGGTGTATTACTCTCCGCAGGCAAGTGGCGATCTGCTTCAGGAGTTCGCGCAGGTCGAGGTTTGACACCAGGGCATTGTTTACTTCCAAGAGCAATCGCAAGCGGTCGCGCTCACGAGAAAGTTGCTCCTGATAAACCTGTGCGTCCTGGAAGTTCAGAGCATTGTCCACCGCGACAGCAACTTGGGCAGCAACCTGCCGCAGGAATTCGAGGTCGGCTTCGTTGTAAGCCCCCATTTTTACTGAAGCGAAAGCCAGCGCGCCCAGGCGCCGCTGGGCGGTAGTGAGAGGGAGCAGGCAGAACGACCTTATGCCTTCCTTGCGGAGCAAATCCACATTGCGGGGAAAACGGGTTTCGAATTCGAGGTCGGCTACTACCAACGCCTTCTGCTGTTCCCAAACTATTTCGTGGAGAGTCTCCTCGAGGGGTAATTCGAAGCCTTCCTTCACCTCGGTGGAAAGGGAACTCTCCAGCACGCGGATACGTACGGTACCGCGATCCGCATCCGGGAGTGTCAGTCCAATAAAGTCGAAGGTGACAAGCCGATGAAGGCACTGTGCGATGGCATTGAAGAGTGCGGGCAGGTGCCGATGCGTGGCAATGGACTCGGATACTTCGAGCAGTGCGCGATATTGTTCAACGGCGGAGACGCTTTCCGGTTGATTTGCCGTCACTTCGCCCATCGCGTTGAGCTTAGCATTGGGACACACATTGGCTCAAGCTAAGGGTTAAGCCCGCCCACCCAGTTCCCCGCTCCACTGAGGAGGGGAACTGGGCTGGCTTAGCGATACTTTTCTTTTCGAGTCAGCGGGGGAAGGCAGTTTATTCAGAGACTTTTGGCCGATGTCTTGCTCAAGATCAATCGAAACCATGAGGAACGAATTGGAAGCTGCGTTTAAGCCCACAGAGGTCCGAACCCGGAAGGGACGAGTACTCTGGGTGCGGCAGAATCAGTCTCGAGGATTTCGTGGCGCTCGTCGAGATGTACAAGAGCTTTGAACCTAAACGCGTGGCGCAAGGACTACCTCCGCCGGACGTCCCACGGATTACGCAGTGGCTGGACCACCTTCAGGACAACTCTCACGCACTCCTCGCTTTTGACGGCAAGAAGATTGTTGCACACTCTGTCCTCTGCCCGATACGCAAGGAGCAGGTCGAGTTCACGATTTTTGTCCTTCAGGACTACCGAGAGGACGGGTTGGGAACATTGCTGAGCGAGTTGACCTTGGGCTGGGCGTTTGACATGGGGCTCACCAAGGTTTTCCTCACCACGGAGCTTTGAGAACTATCGGGCTGTCGGCCTCTTCCGGAAACTCGGCTTCAGCACCAAAAGCAGTTTCGGAGATGAATGCGAGATGAAGCTCGATCTTCCCGCTGAATCTGAGGCTAAATCAGCTTGAATCCCCCGCCGCCCCTCCTCGAGGCTCGCCAGCCTCCCTCCCCGTTCCTGAGAGTCCTAACCCGAAAGTCCTAGCTTGACCTAAGGGGCCCCTCAGAGCCAGAATTGCTCGCGCGTTTATAGATCCAGAAGCGGAGGTTCAATGAAACAGCTTTCTAGCAACGCTTGCATGTGGAATGCCCGACGGGCGGGTACCGTCATTCCGGCTTTCAATATCCCTTACCTGCCCATGATGGAAGCGGTCGTCGGTGCGTTGCAAGATACCGATAGTTTCGGCCTGATAACCGTAGCGCGGCCGGAGTGGATGAAGTTCCAAGCTCGTAGTGTTCGAGCCATCTACCAGGAGTACCAGCGGGTGAAGGATGAACGGTTCACGCGGTTGCACTTGGATCATGTCCCCGTAATCGATGAGGACAATCTGAGGGTGGACTACGAAGCGGTAATCCGGGAAGCAGTCCAACTCGGCTATCAGTCGGTGATGGTGGACGCCTCACGACTCCCCTTGGATGAGAATATCGAGGCAACAAAGAAGATCGTGTGCATGTCTCACCCAGCAGGGATTGCTGTGGAAAGTGAATTGGGGGCGGTGTTTGGTCACGAGGCCGGTCCTCCGCCCCCTTATGAGGAACTCTTCGCAAGTGGGAAGGGCTTCACGGCCGTAGACGATGCGCGGCGATTCGTCCGGGAAACAGAAGTCGACTGGCTCTCGGTGGCGGTGGGGAATGTGCACGGGGCCATTTCCGAGGTCATGCGCCACAACAAGAAGGTCGAGGCTAGACTGAACATTGAACACCTAGAGCGTATTTACGAGGTGGTGCAGATTCCCCTGGTTCTGCACGGTGGTAGTGGGATTAAGAAAGAGTACATTCAGAAAGCCATCCGCCGGGGAATCGCCAAGATCAACATTGGGACAGCAATCCGCCAGCCTTATGAGTCAGCCCTGAAAGAATCGCCGCTTGCTGCCCGAAAGGCAGCGTACGACGCCACGGTGCAAGTGCTGACTGAGGAACTCGAGGTTCACGGCTCCAGACGGTTGATTAATCCGGAGGTCTGACTGGCGTCGAGCCAGGGGCGATGCCTGGAAGCACGGTAGTGTCCCAATTCGACTGTAGGGCCGCCCCGTGGGGGCGGCCTCTG
>CAVXWN010000022.1:0-92349 GCA_963765485.1 uncultured Acidobacteriota bacterium
GGGCGTGGCGTCGCCAGCCGGGTTTTCACCGTTCGGAGCTTCCAGCGCGGACGGAACGGGCGCAGAGTTTCGCATCCCAGAAACTCTGTGGCCTCTCGGTGGCTCCCAAATGAAGAACCGCAGAATTTGAAACGTACATACTCTGCGCTGCTGAGAACGCCAAAGCCCGAAACGGCCTTCCTTTCGACCGATGCCTCCGACACTTTTCCTTCCCCGGTCTCCTTCCTCCCCGCAATCGGCCCCGGAGGAGCCGAACCACTGACCGGTCAACCCCGTTGGCAGAGATTTTAAAGCCGGAGATGATTAGACAGCAATGACAGTTTCATCGGAGGCAAGCTATTTGAATCGAAAGTCGAGTTTGAAATTGTAGAGCCACGGGATGTGGGGATCGACGCTTTCCTGGCGCAGTTTGTAGGGAAGATTTTCATAATGGGCGCGCAAGAGTTGGGCGTTGGGGGCATTGTAAAGGGTGATGAGAATGGTGTCTTCCCGGACCCGAATGTCGCCCTCCAGACCTTCGAAGAGATGGCGCGCGAGGTGGGTTGCGTCCCAGTCGGCTACCGGTTTGCCGAGGCGCTGGCGCAACTGATAGACCGCCGCCTGAGCCAGCAACGCCAGGGTCAACTGTCCGTAGCGGACATTTAAGTTCAAGGTTCCGGTGCGATGCCATCCCATCGCCTGGTAGAATTTAAAGAACTCTTCGACCTGCCAGCGCTGCGGGTACTCCTGGGTGAGGGCTTGGACCTCCGGGCGCAGGACGGTGCTCAAGAATCCCTGATATTGCAGGTCCTCTTTCTTGACTCCGCTGCGTTGGACCAGTTCCTGGTAAAGGGTCTGGGGATCGTTCTGGAAGTAGTAAGGCTGGGTGGCCGTGGCATAACCCGGCCAGCGCGGGGCAAAGTGGGTGTGGGGGATTTTGCCCCAGCGTTTCAAACACTCGGGATAGGCCGGCAGGGCACAGAGCAGGTCGAAGCGTCCCTGCTGCCCCACGGCATGGAAGAGTTCCTGGCTGTAATGTTCTTTATCGGCTAAGACCAGCGGCTTGCAGGTCGCATCAGGTCGCGCCGAGAGAATCTCCGCGCCCAGGCGCAGCAGTTCGGGAGTGGCTTGGACCACCGAGGGAGCAGACGAGGCGAGAGTGAAGCAGAGCGGCTGTCCGGTCTGGCAATCCAGAAGGAAGAAGGTTTGGCCCATCTTGGTGGGCTTTTCGGTAGTGCTGAAGCGGTGCCGGCGCATCTGACGTTGGGTGTAGCTGGTCATGCGGTGAGGGTCCATGGCCAGAAGTTGGCCGCCAAAATGTTGGCCTGCCCGGCGGAGCTTACCCAAAGCGACTTGCAGTTGTTGAGCCTCCGCTACCGTATGGCTGTCCAACAAGGCATGCATGGCCTGATCGGTGGGAACAAAGGGCAAGCCGTTGGCCAGTTCGAATCCCTTCTGAGAGAGAGTGCGCCGATAACGATAGGAACACAGACAGAAAGCCGATTCGTTGACCAAGTGCAGGCCCAAGCGGGGTTCCACCCGTTGGGGCGGCTGGCCGCTCCAGCGTAACAGAAGGTCCCAAGTTCCCAGGCGCAGATGCTCAGGCAGCAGCAGCCAAATGCCCACTTGGTTGCCGGAGACTTTGTCCGCCAACAACTGACGCACCTGACGCTCCAGACTGGCCGGGTCGGCGGGTGAGGTTCGCTGCTGGGAACGAGTTCTCTGCACCTGGACATACTGGGGCGGCTGGCCGGGGTTAAGGGCGTAGAGTTTTTTTTTGCAGGCCGTAATCGGCGATAATGCGCTCGACGCTGCGTTGACTAATGGCGTGGCCCTCTTGCTGCAGTTTCTGCGCGATCACCTCGGCGGAGGCCTCCGCATCCAGGAAGCGATGGCGGATGACGAGGCGCACGACCTGCTCCGTGCGGCGGTAATCCGTCTTGGGGCCGCGCGGTTGCAGAGCCAGACCGAGAGCTCCCTGCTGCTCAAAGGCGGCCAGCAACTGGTAATAACGCGGGCGGCTGAAGTGGAATTGTCTAGCGGCTTGGGTGGCGCCCTTGCCTTCGCATTGGCCGACGATGAGCATGGCCAGACGGCGGCCGACCTGGTCGTCATGGCTGACGGGGAGGATGCCTCCGGGCCCGGAGAAACGGAGTCGTTTATTAAAGAAGGAAATGTTCATAGTGGGGCCAGGATAGCACGGAGGGAAAGGAACGTCTACTTAAATATGGCGGTACTATGGTGAATCCGGCTGGACGAAAGCTGAAAATACTGAATATCAATGGCAACACCGGGGCGCTACGCAGCTATATACCGCCACATATACTTAGACACATGAGGGGCAAATCTCACCCCTTTCGGCGGAATCTCGTGGGCCGTGTCCAATTAAAGCTCGCCAATAAATCTCTGCCGTTGGGGTTGCGCAATTCTGTGCGGACCGTTATCCGCAGGTTAAAACCTGCGGCTATTCACCGCTGGCCCCTGCCGGGGCGATTTGAACACGGATTATCTTAGCGCTTATGGGTTGGCGGATCGCCTATCCCGCTGGTGATGGTTGCCCCACGATCCCTCGAAATCGACCTTCGAAGAAGCATTGATCGAGAGCTGAAACCGCCGGTTCCGTTTCTCCTGCCACGGCGGGTGGCTCTCCGGTATGATAGTATGGCGTTTTTTTCGGCGCCATCTTCGAGGCTGGGGCTGTGCCGCCAGAAACCCTGTTACGGATCGTGAGAAGAATCTGCCAAGCTAGAACTTCATAGGAGATGAACAATGGCAAAAGTGCTCTTAATAAGTGGAAGTCCCAAAGCGGATGGCAACACCGCACAACTCATGAACGAATGCGCGCGTGTGATTCGCGAGCTAGGTGTTGAGGCGGAAGCCATCTCGTTTTCCGAAATGAAGATCGAGTCGTGTACGGCCTGTGGCAAGTGTGGTGAATCCAATGAGTGCAGTTTGCAAGACGGCTTGAACGACATTATAAAGAAGCTCCGAGCGTCGCAGGGCTTCATTGTGGGCTCGCCCGTCTACTTCGGTACGGCGCGTGCGGATGTGATGGCAGCGCTACAGCGCATTGGCTATGTCTCCAAAAAGTCGGACAAGTTCCTCACCGGCATGGTGGGCGGCCCCGTAGCGGTGGCGCGCCGCGGCGGCCAGACCGTCACTCTTCAGGAAATGCTCATGTTCTTCCTGATTAATGACATGATTGTGCCGGGATCGACATACTGGAACATGGTTTTTGGCCGGCTTCCGGGAGAGGTCTGGCAGGACAAAGAAGGAATAGAGACTGTCCGGCACTTCGCGACAAATGTGGCCAACTTGGTCAAAAAACTGTACGGCGATACGTAGGGGCGAGCGGCGCCCCCCCGGGGCCGAACGCCGTTCGGCCCTACAAGGACGAACGGAGAGCGGCATGGATGACCTCATTCCCCTCGGTAAGACCGACCTTCGCATTTCTCCTCTGGGCCTGGGCACCTGGCAATGGGGTGACCGCATGATGTGGGGATACGGCAAGACCTACACCGATATCGACATTCACCAGGCCTTCCAGGTCAGCTTGCAATCCGGCATCAGGTTCTTCGACACCGCCGAAGTTTATGGAAAGGGGCGCTCGGAGGAATTGCTAGGCGGGTGCCTCAAGGAAGCTGGGCAGTCCCCGCTGGCGGCGCCACTGGTGGTGGCGACGAAGTTCATGCCCTACCCATGGCGGCTGCGGAAAGGCGCCTTGCTCTCAAAGCTGCGCGCCAGCCTCGCCCGCTTGGGGTTGGAACGGGTAGACCTTTACCAGATCCACTGGCCTTCCCCGCCCCTACCGATCGAGGTATGGGCCAGTGCCCTTGCGGACGCGGTCGAGGCGGGCTTGACGCGCGCGGTGGGCGTGTCAAATTACAACTCAGCCCAGATGAGGCGCGCCCACTCCGCTTTATCAAAGCGCGGCATTGCGCTGGCGTCCAACCAAGTGGAGTTTCACCTGCTCAATCGGCGCGTCGAGCGTGAGGGATTGTTGAAACTCTGCCGCGAGTTGGGTGTCACCCTCATCGCCTACAGTCCTCTCGCCAAAGGAATGTTGACCGGCAAATATACACCGCAGACTCCTCCTCCGGGGATGCGCAGCTACATCTTCAGACGGGCGCGACTGGGCAAAATCCAGCCACTGATTCAGCTTCTGCGTGCGATTGGAAAAAGCCACGATGGTAAGTCCCCGGCCCAGGTGGCGTTGAATTGGGTGATGTGCAAGGGGGCCGTTCCCATCCCCGGCGCTAAGAATGCTCGCCAGGCCCAGGAGAACGCCGCGGCGCGGGGCTGGCGGCTCGCAGAGACCGAAATCGCCGTCCTGGACGCGGAAAGTCAAAAGCTGTGAATCGTCTGCGGCGGACTCATAGCACACTTTCGAACGACGGTGTGCGAGCATGTTGTTCGTGATGGTAACAGTGACGGAGAGCGGATTATGAATATTTCAAAAGTCTTTGTGATTAGCCAACTCTTAGGTTTCTTGATTGGGATCGGAACGGCCCATGCACAAATCGCCAGGCAAACGAGCCTCCTGCTGCGGAATGCTCCAAGGGCTATCGTCCCGGCCGGGAAGCTGCAAGGCAAGGCATGGGTCATGGCGGGGGCCGGAGCAGACAGCATCCCGGCCGCACAGATGCCAGCTCGGCCAAAGGCCAAGGTAACTTACTTTGAAAGCGCAAAGGTAAGCGACACATTTTCCAAGGGAGGGCTTCTGTTCGATGGAAATGGCGGTGCACTGAATTACAAGGTTCACGCCGGCCGGCGTGTAGCTCCAGGACAAGCGGAAATTCACATCAAAGACACCGATATTATCTACGTCCTCCAAGGCACCGCCACGTTCGTTACGGGTGGCATTTCCCTCGATGCCAAGAGCACAGCTCCGGACGAACTTCTGGGAAGCTCAATCAAGGGTGGAGACGCGTGGCACCTCAAAAAGGGGGACATCATCATCGTTCCTAAGGGCGTGCCACATTGGTTCAAAGAAGTCCAGGGAACGTTCCTCTACCTCATTGTCAAAGTTCGTTGAGTGAACGGGCCGGTCCCACGGTGGTACGGGCCGCTTCTAAGTACGCTACCTCGATGCTCGCGCCTTCCTCTCCGGGTGAGGTAAAGGCAGCCCTACAGTGCTCGCGGTCCCTTGACACACGGAGGAAGGTAAGCTCGAATAGTAAATCGTGGCTTGGCGCGTGCTCTGATTGTGGGAAGTGACCCTACATCCCACCCGCCATTTACCACCTGCCGTACCTGTCAATGAGAATCAGGAATTCAGATGGAATGACTAATCCTCGTATTCACCTGGCTATTGACAACTGTTTCGCCAGCAAACGCTGGACTGACCCCATCGATTGGGCTCGAATCGTCAAGCAGTTGGGCGTGCGCTGCCTTGAGGCGAGTGCGGACACCGAGTGTGACCCCCTATACGCAGACCCGAGTTATCTCGGGGACTGGGTTCGCGCCGTCCAGACCGCCTGTAGCCAGACCGAAGTGAGAGTCGTGAATCTCTACTCCGGTCACGGCACATATACGACGCTCGGCTTGGCCCACCCTGACCTCCGGAACCAGGAACGAATCCTGAGCCAATGGCTTAAGGTCATGGTCGCGAACGCCTCGCAACTCGGCGCGGGGTTGGGATTCTTCTGCCATGCTTTCAACGAGCGGATTTTGCAAGATCCCCTGGCGTATGCAAAGGCGGAAGAAACGCTTTACGGCCGATTGGCAGAGCTGGCTGCCTATGCGCACCAACGCGGGTTGCGGACCATCGGCATCGAGCAGATGTACTCACCTCACCAGATCCCCTGGACCCTCGATGGCGCGCAACGGCTGCTGCGCGAGCTTTACCGGCAGAGTGGCAGGCCCTTTTATCTGACTGTGGACACCGGTCACCAAGCCGGACAACGGAAGTTTTTGCGGCCTGCGTCCCGCCAAGTGCGTGAGGCATTACAAATCCTGCGGGTTAGCGGCAAGCTGGAACGGGGATTGTGGCTGGGCCCGGACGCTGCCTACACTCATTTTCGCAACGCTGCCGCTGCACCCAGGTCGCAAGAGGAGGACCATCTTCGTCAGTTGGAAGCGGAGATGGCCCGCCACCCGTACCTCTTCGCGTCGGTCGAAGATGGCGACACTTATCTGTGGCTCCGGCGATTCGCTTGCTACTCTCCGATTATCCACCTGCAGCAGACCGATGGGAACTCGTCATCGCATCGCCCTTTCACCGAAGAAAACAATCGGCAGGGCATTATCCGTCCGGAAAACGTGTTGCAGGCCATTGCGGACTCGTACAACTGCCAGCCTGAGCCGGAGATGCCGCCGCGCTGCGAAGAGATCTATCTCACCCTCGAAATCTTCTCAACAACGGCAGATCTGCCCAACGAAATCATCGCGCGGCTGGCGGAGTCGGTGGCGTACTGGCGTAGGTACATCCCTGAGGATGGACTGTGCCTTGAGGAGCTGACATGAAAAGGAGCGTAGCGCAGACCCCTCCTTTGGTCTGCGGCTCGTTCTTCAACGAACAGCGGACCCCCAATTCAGGTCCGCGCTGCCCCTAATCTGTTGAGGTCGAATGCGTCTATGAACAGCGATCGTAAGTGCGCCGTGGTTGGAATTGATGTGGGAACCAGTGGAGTGCGAGGTGTCGCAGTCAGTCCCGCTGGCGAGCTTTTGGCGGAAGCGGATGAGAAGGTCCGGCAGGACCACCGCGCCCCAGGCGGTATCCACGAGCAAGAGCCCCACGAGTGGTGGCAAGCCGTGTGCTCCGTTTGCCGGATGGTTGTCAATCGCCTGAAGGAGAAACCTGGAGACGCAGCGCTTCGAGGCGTGGCGATCACGTCCACTTCGGGGTCGCTCGTCCTGGCGGATGCGGAAGGTCATGCCTTGCGTCCTGCCATCCTTTACGACGATGGCCGGGGGGTGGAGATTGCGGAAAAGCTGAACAAGCAAGGCGGTGTCCGGACCATCCATTTGGGGCCTTCGTTTTCGCTGGTGAAGGCGGTGTGGGTCCGGGAGAAAGAGCCGGAGTTGTGGCGGCGAACCCGGTATATCTTGCATCCGGCGGATTGGCTGTCGGGAAAGCTCACCGGAGAGTTCGGGATTTCGGATTTCACCAACGCCCTGAAGCTCGGCTATGACCCGGAGAACAACTCTTGGATCGAAGCGGTTCGCGCCGCAGACTTGCCCAGCGACCGCCTGCCTGTAGTTCGTCGCCCCGCAGAGCAAATCGGGCAGGTGAGCAGCATGGCTGCTGCCGAGACAGGCTTGCCTGTGCGAACTCCCGTCCTGGCGGGCGCAACCGATGGGATGGCGAGTGTGATCGCCTCAGGAGCCAGCCGGCCCGGCGACGCCAACACAACCCTGGGAAGTTCCCTTGTCTGGAAAGTGCTTCACGACGGAAAGCCCGTGGCGCGCAGTGGCATTTACTTTCACCTGCATCCCGGGGGTTTGTGGGTCCCCGGAGCGGCAAGCAACAGCGGGCTGGCAAGCATTAAAAGGGCCACCGGCACGGCCTCCCTTCAGCAAATGGACCGGCTGGCTGCCGACTATTTTCCAACCCCTGTGGTCTGCTATCTGCTGCCGGGTCAAGGCGAACGGTTTCCTTTTGCAAACTCCCAAGCCGAGTCGTTCATGGAAGGGAATCCGCGTGACGCCGGCGAGTCTTACGCGGCGCAATTGCAGTCTATCGGGTTCGTGGAGCGTTGGGGCTACGAAATTCTTGAAGAATGCGGCGTCAAAATCGGGGACAGAGTCCTTTCAACCGGCGCTGCCGCGAAAAGTCCTGTGCTTTCGCAATTACGCGCGAACATCCTGGACAGGACTGTTGCCCAATCTCGGTACCCCATCGCGGCCTTCGGGGCAGCAATTCTGGCGGCCACTGGCGCCGTATTTGCCGGGAACATCTTCCACGCCATCGAGTCCATGACCAGCATCCTGGAAAGCCACAATCCATCCGGAGACTTGGTCCCCGCTTTCGATGAGATCTACAGGTCGTTTCGAAAAGCGTGCGCGCAACGAGGCTACGGCCCATGAACCCGTGGAAGGCATGTGATATCCGGGGACCATACCCGGACGAGGTCTCGGCGGACCTTTTTCGGCTCATCGGGCATAGTGTGGCTTCGCGGATGCTTC
The DNA here is from genome assembly GCA_963765485.1 of uncultured Acidobacteriota bacterium. Classification (GTDB taxonomy): domain Bacteria; phylum Acidobacteriota; class Terriglobia; order UBA7540; family UBA7540; genus CAVROP01. The sequence continues at coordinate 8,107 of CAVXWN010000022.1, forward strand.
CGGGGGCGAGGATTCTGGTCGGGGGCGATTTCCGCGCCAGCACGCCCATTCTGAAGAGTGCGCTGATAGAGGGTCTTATCGGGTCGGGGTCACACGTGCTCGATGCGGGGCAGATTCCCACGCCCATAGCTTACTTCGCGCATCAGCACTTCAAAACGGGCGCCGTCCTCATCGTCACGGCCTCGCACAATCCACCCGCACACAATGGACTCAAGCTGATGGTTGGCGGCCTGCCCCCCACCCCCGAGGACTTGGTACAACTTCGCAGCCGGGTCGGCCAGGGCGCGTTCCGCTCGGCAGAGGGTTCAAGTGAAGAACTGGACGCGGTCCCGGCCTACCGGCGATGGATCATAGAACGCTGGAACAACCTCGCGCAAGCTGAGCGGCCGGCAGTAGTACTGGACGCTGGCAACGGAGCGTGGTCCGAGCTTGCACCTCGAATCTTCGACGAGCTAGGTGTCCGGGCTCACCACCTCTATTGTGATCTCGATGGCGCCTACCCAAACCGTCCGCCCGACTGCGCTCGCCCTGCGGCGCTGGGAGCCCTGAAGTCTGAAGTCAAGAAAACGCATTCGAAACTCGGCATAGCCTGGGATGGCGACGGTGACCGCGTGGCCTTTGTTGATGAGACAGGGTCATTCGTCACCAGTGATGAAGTTTCGGCGCTCTTCACCCGCTTTCTGCTCCCCAATCGAGCCGGCGCCAAAGTCGTCTTCGACGTCAAGCTGTCTGATCTGGTCCGACGGACTGTCCTCGAGTGCGGTGGCATCCCCATCATGGAACGAAGCGGTCACACCTTCATCAAGCGAAGGATGATCGAGGAGGAATGTCTTTTTGGATGCGAGGCGAGTGGCCACTATTTCTACCAGGAGCTACGGGGGGGAGACGATGGGCTCTTTTCGGCGCTGTTGATGACCGAATTGGTGGCCAAGGCGGGTTCGCTCCGGGAACTTCGCAAGTCGCTTTCTCCGCTCTTTGTGACTCCGGACTTGCGGTTGCCCTCGAGCGCCTTGCCGTTTGGCGAGATTGTAAGACGGCTGCGCCGATTGTTTCACGGCGCGAGGGAAACGACGATTGACGGCCTCAAATTCGAAACCCCGGAAGGATCCCTCTTGGTACGGGAGTCGGTCACCGAACCTGTTGTCACCTTGCGCGTGGAAGGCTCGAGCGCCCAAGCCCTTCGCAGCCTTCTTGCTGCTTGCCACGCGACGTTTCCCGAAGTCTCGAACGAAATCGCGCACCAGATCCAGAAAGCCGCAGAAGGCAGTAGGCAGTAAGCGGCGGGCAGTAGCCAGTAGCCGGTGGGTAGTGGGCAGTGGCCGGGATCACCTTCTCGGAATCGGGTCTTTGCCCTATCCCGACGGGAGAGGGTGACCGGCGGTTTCACAAGCCGGTGCGGACCGGGCCTTCGCCCGCCGAAGGGTTATGGGCGCTCAGGGCAAATAGCCCGCTGCGGCCCACAGGCGGGTGAGGGGCCTCTTTCCTTCCGGTGAGCTTGGGACTCCCCTTCAACTTGCGAATCCGGGTTAAACTGAAGACTGACGGCTGGCAGCTTCACGTCGGGCTGGACCTACCATGGCATGCAGGGGGGCGCGATGATTGGGAAAGGCTGGATTGGCATAAAGAGACGCCATTTTGTTTGGGCTTTGCTACTTAGCGCGGCCGCCCTCGGCGCCTGTCACGGGCAGGAGCAGGAGGAGGCCGACAAGCTAGCGGCACTGCTGAATTGGAAGCCGGGGAGCGTGGTTGCTGAAATCGGAGCGGGCGATGGCCGGTTGACACTCGCTGCCGCCCAGCGCATCGGGCCAACGGGTCGCATCTTCACAACGGAATTGGACCCCAAGAAACTCACAGGTCTGGAGACCCTCGCGACCAAGCAGACGATCCACAACATCACAGCGGTCAAGGCGGGTGAAGCCGCAACGAACCTTCCGCCCGAGTGCTGTGATTCCATCTTCATGCGGCGCGTTTACCACCACTTCACGCAACCAGCGCAAGAGGATGCCAGCCTTTTCCAATCGCTCAAGCCAGGCGGCCTCCTCGCCGTAATCGACATTTCCCCCGGGAAGTGGCTCAGCAGACTCGAGCCGGCAAAGGGTGTGCCGACGAACCGAAGCGGGCACAGCATTCCAAAGCAGGTGCTGGTCGATGAGCTCAGCGCAGCGGGATTTCAGGTGGTGACGATACCCACGGACTGGCCCGGTGAGGATTACTGCGTCGTCTTCCGGAAGCCGACGCACTAGAATACGCACCTGGGACGGGAACTATTACGCGCTGAGCCTCAGCGAGCGGCTCGGCGTCGAGCCCACTGGCGGCATGTTGCGCGTCGGCCTTGTGCACTACAACACGGCTGAAGAAGTTGACCGGCTCCTTGCCTCGCTGCAGGACCTTGTCGGAAAGCCTCATCCTTAATTCTTCAGTTGACATGAGGTATCGGCGATGCTAAACCTGTCGCCAATTGTGAGCTGTTGCGCGACGTTTACGAACCGGAGGTTCATTCTGACCCAAGCCGAGGTGCAATTTATATGAATAGCAGGCGAGACTTTCTCATCTCTTCCGCAGGTTTGGCGGCAGCGTTTGCGGCGCGACCTCTTGCAGGCGGTGCGCAGGAGCCCGTTGCTGCAACTATTCCCAAGGTCCGCTTCGGGAAGCACGAAATCAGCCGCTTAATCGTCGGTTGTAATCAATTCTATGGGTACTCCCACTTCAATCAGTTGCTCGACCAAATGATGCGCGAATGGAATACCCCAGAGCGTGTGTGTGATACCCTCCATCAGTGCGAACTGAACGGCATCAATGCATTTCAATATAGCCACCACGAACGGGGCTTTTCGGACCTGGAACGCCATCGTGCGGGCGGCGGAAAGATGCTCCTGGTCGCGACCGATACGAGCAAAGATCCGGTTGAAGAGACCGTGAAGCGCATCCAACCGATCGCCCTGTATTACCACGGGGAAAGAACGGACGTTCTTTTCCGCGCCGGGAAGATGGACCAAGTGCAGGAGTACACAAAGAGACTGCGCCAGACGGGTGTCCTGGTGGGGATTGGCACTCATAAGCCAGAGGTAGTCGAATATGTAGAAGAACGAGGATGGGATGTAGACTTCTATCTGCTGTGTGCGTACAACCGTACCCGAACGCCCGAGGAACTCCGAAAGATGCTAGGCGTCGTACCGCTACCTCCCTCGGATGTCTACCTTGATACTGATCCTCCGGTAGCGTTCCGTGTCGCCCGGCAGACCCAGAGAACCTGCTTCTTGTTCAAGATTCTGGCCGCTGGACGCCTCACCAAATCGCCGGAAACTATCGACGATGCGTTCAAGACAGCTTTGGAGAGCATCAAGCCCAAAGACTGCATAGTGGTGGGTATGTATCCGCGCTATAAGGACGAGGTGAAGGAAAACTCTGACCGCGTCCGGCGGATCTTGACCGCGAGTTCCTGAGCCGGGGGTGAGCTGGCGCGCGGCAGAAGTTGAAAAGTGGTCGTGTCCCGAATTCCTCGCTACATGGACGTGCCGCGTTCGATCTATCCGTCGCTTCCTGACAACTGCTGACCAAATGCCTGCCGGAGAAACGGAAATGCCAAAAACAAACATGGATCGTAGATGTTTCCTACGGAACAGCGGAATCACAGCTTTTTCCTGGGCCCTCTCCGCGGGTCTGAATCCCTTGCTTTTGCCGGTACGACTTCTTGCGGCCGAGAACGCCCACGACGAGGAGATTCCGAATTGGGCCGACCCGCAGTTCGGTACTGTCGCAGGGGCCTCGTCCGTAGACAATTCGTTTCCGGGGGGATATGCGCCGATAAACGTTTGCGGTGACAACCTCCAGGTGGGCTGGGAGACCGAGAAGGAGACGAGTGGCGCTTGGCTGGAGCTCGATTTCGGTACGGAGCGCCCCATGCGAGAGTTGTGGCTGCTCGCCAAACCTCTACCCTACGACATTGTTCTTGATCCTTACATGCGGGGCGGCCACATGGCGACACCCCGTAAGGTCACCTACAGCTTCTCCGGTGGCGCTTCTTACCAGGCTGAACTTCGCCAGGCGAGGTACCTGCAAATTATCACCCTGCCCCGTGAAGAGAGGACGAGATCCATTCGATTTGTAGTGAATGAGACCTGGCCGGAAGCGGGGAGCCAGGGTACAGGTTTGGGCAAAATCAGGGTATTCCCCAAGCCGCATGCTGCTTCATTCCAGGTGTTCGTATACGCCATGTACGACGCCCGCGGTGGGGTTGCGGTCCAATCCGCCACTCTGGAAATCATCAATCCCGGCAACGAGATTCGGGGAGCGAAGCTGCAAATCTCCAGGGAGGGCGGCAACTCCTCGACCTTTCCGCTTTCAGACATCCCTGCCCGGTCTGTCTCCCGCCAGGATGTCTGGATACCTGCTCCGTTTGAGGATTCGGTCATGGACTTCAAGATTGTCGGCGCCGCCACTGACTTCAAGACCAGCCGAAGTTTGCGCGTGCCTGCCTATCGCTCTTATTTTGACGGCGGAACCTTCGATTTCCTGTGCACGAACCACAATGACTTGGGTTGGCTCGATACCCAGGCAGTCACCGCAGACTATCGGTCGGCAGAACTGATCCTGCCCGCCATGCAGCTTCTAAAAGAGAATCCCGAGTTTCGGTACTCGATGGAGTGCGTCGCCTATCTCATTGAGTTCCTGGAGCGCCATCCCGAAAAGCGCGAGGAGATGGCGCAATTGATGCGGGAGGGCCGCTTCACCTGGGGGGCCAGCTACGTGGAGAATTTGGAAGTGCATGTGGGACCTGAGAAGCTGGTGCGCCAATTCTATCTCGGCCGGAAGTGGCTGAGGAAGAACTTCCCCGGTGCGGATTCGCGCCATTACGTGAAGACCGATCCGCCTGCCATGACCTTACAGATGCCGCAGATTCTGGCCAAGGCTGGCGTCCCCTACGTGCTTCAAGGCCGCTTCACCTGGGGGTTCTACCACTGGGAGGCGCCGGACGGCTCAAGCGTATTCGTCTTTGCCTATCGTTACGGCGACCCGAGAGGGCTGCCCAATCCGAAGGGAAACCAGGGGTGGCTCAGTTCCGCCGACGCCCGCGAATACTATTATGCCCCGCGCCACCTTCCGCCCATGATGATCTATGACTTCAACTCGGATTACCTGCCTCCCGCGCCGGCGCTGATTCCTTACGCGCGCGAACAGAATGAGGCCATGAAACGGTTCGCTGCGGTATGGAATGGGCACTACGCATCCAAACCCGAGCGGCAAATCCAGCCTCCGAAAATAAGATTCGTCGAACCCGAGGCCGACCTGGATGAACTCACCAAGCACGACTTGAATATTGAAACCGTCAAGGGCGATTGGCCCATCAACTGGGCGTACTACGATGAGCCGAGCAACCGGGAAGCGTTGCGGGCGGGCCGCCAAGGTCACAACCTGCTTCTGGGTGCGGAGCGCCTCTATGCCGGGCTCAGTCAGTTCTCCGCCCTGCGTTCCTACCCGCGTGAGACGTTCTTCGAAGCCTGGAGGGCAAACTGCTGGCCCGATCATGGGTGGGGTGGCAACCGAGGAACAGTCACTGACAAGGTCTATGCTGAGTCCTACTTGAAGTCACGCGCGATGGCCGAAAAACTCTTTTCTGAGGCGGGCTCCCAACTTGCTCACAGCATCGTGAAAAAGTCCAGCGGGCAAATGCCCGTAGTGGTTTTCAATCCCTTGTCGTGGCAGAGGAGCGATGTCGTCCGATGCCATTTGGCCTTACCCTCGGGGTGGAATTCGTTTGAGCTTCGCGATGAGGAGGGCAAAGAAGTTCCCTATCAAGTAGTCGGCCAGAGCGCCGACGGACGCCCGGAAGAAATCGTCTTCGTGGCGGATGGCGTGCCGTCCGTCGGCTACCGCACTTATGACCTGCGACCGTCATCTTCCGCCCTGCCTGCCGAGACGCACCTGACCGGTGACACGTTGGAGAACGAATTTCTGCGTGTGCTGCTGGGTCGCAGGGGGAGTGAGGAGCCTTTTCGATAAAGTGCTGGGTAGGGAGATGCTGCGCACGGATAAGTTTTGTGGCAGGAGAAGTGCTCCAGTTCACGGCGCCGGGGTTGGCCTGGGATGATCCCGAAATTGTGACGATGGAGGATTTCGAAAAGACCAGTGATCACGAATTCGCAATCCAGCGGTTCGTTCAAGGACCGGTACGGACCACGCTGGTCAGGGAGGCAAAGTTCAAGCACTTCTTGCTACGGCAGAAGACCCACTTGTACTCACGGCTGCGCCGCCTGGAGTTGGAGATCGAGTTATTGAACTGGGATGGGCAGAAGGAGCGAGAGTTGCGGGTTGTGTTCCCCATCAACTTGCAGAATGCCTGCCTGAGCTATGAAGTTCCGTTTGGGACGGTGGAGATGGGGAAGGACGAGGTCGATTTCTCAGACCTTCCAGCGAGTCCTGACTCACAGTTCAGAAAAGAACGTCTACGGGGGAGAGAAGCCTTTGCGCTTCCGGGAGGCCATCAATTGGATCGACGCCTCGTCCCCGGAATATCTTGGCTTCGGCTGCCTGGCCGCATCGGACTGCACGGTGCACTTGTTCGCGGATGAGACGAATCATGCGGTTCATTATCCGCTCCTGCAACACGTGTTGCTCTCCACGCGCAAGAGCCAGGCTTGGAATCCGGAATATTGGTTCACGCAGGCGGGAGACCATCACTACCGCATGGCGCTCTTCCCGCACGCCGGCGGATGGCGGTCGGGCTACCGCGAGGGTTTTGCCTTCAACTATCCCCTGGCCGCTTTCGTGGCCACAGAACAGGTCGAGTCTGGCGTGAAACCTCTGCCCAGGTCGGCTCAATTTGTCAGGATTGAACCGCCCAACCTTGTCATGACCGCATTGAAAGTGTGCGAAGATGATGACTCGCTGGTCTTGCGCTTTTACGAAGCGGAGGGCTTCGAATCTCGGGCCCGAATCCACTTTGGGCGAAGCATCCGCCAGGCCTGGAGAACGAATTTGATCGAAGAAGACTCCCAACCCTTGCCGGCGTCATCGGACGGGGGGTTGGATTTCCCGGTGAAACCTTGGGAGATCGTTACCCTTAAAGTGACTATGTAGGTTTGATCCCGACGGGTGGATGCTCGGAGTGTTTCGAGAGGGTGAGAAGGTGATTATGAATTGCCACAGAATTCTTCTGTCTCTGATTAGCGGGTTGACCTTGATGTCCGCGACGCTAAGTCTGGCGAGCGAGCACTATGATGTTTTCATTGAACGAGGGGTAGAAGCCAAGATGCGCGACGGCGTCGTGCTCCGCGCAGATATTTACCGGCCCAAGGCTGGCGGGAAGTTTCCAGTTCTGCTCCAGCGGACACCATACGACAAACGTGCCGGCGTGGATTTTGGCCTTCGCGCTGCCTCACAAGGGTACGTCGTGATTATTCAGGACGTGCGCGGCCGCTACACTTCTGAGGGCGAATGGTCCCCGTTTGTGCATGAGTCACAGGACGGCTACGATACCGTCGAATGGGCCGCCTCGCTTCCGAACTCGAACGGCAAGGTAGGAATGGTCGGCGGATCGTACGTCGGCGCCACGCAGATGCTTGCCGCGATTGCGAACCCGCCACATCTCGCGGGGATCCATCCTTACGTTACCGCCTCCAACTACCACGATGGCTGGACGTACCAGGGCGGCGCCTTCGAGCAATGGTTCAACGAGTCATGGACTTCGATCCTGGCGCTGGATACGCTCAGCCGCCGCGCGCAGGCGCGTGCAAACGTGCTGCACCGCGTTTTGAAGCTGCCACTTGCCTCTTACCCTTTGTTTGACGAGGGCGTGGACGGCGATTCCACAGAAACTCCCGAGGGACTTGCTCCTTATTTCGTCGATTGGCTGGCGCACCCAAGCTACGATGATTATTGGAAGCGCGTATCCATTGAAGACCATTTCTCGCAAATCGCAGTTCCCGGTTTTCACATCGGCGGTTGGTACGATATCTTCTTGAGCGGATCGCTCAACAATTACGTTGGAATCAAGGCGCGGGGTGGCAGTGAAGATGCGCGCCGGGGTCAGCGCCTGATGGTTATTGCCGGCGGACACGCGGGAACCGGCCCGAAACTAGGCGAGGTTGATTTCGGCCCTGGCTCGGTGATTAACGACGACGACCTTACGCTGCGCTGGTATGACTACTTGCTGAAGGGGGTGAAGAATGGCCTGGAGAGCGAAAAACCTGTGAAACTCTTCGTTCTGGGTAAGAACGTTTGGCGGGAGGAAGATGAATGGCCTCTGGCGCGTGCCAGAAACACGCGCTTTTATCTTCATTCTCAGGGCAAGGCGAACTCGCTCTCGGGCGACGGTACGCTGAGCACCTCGGAGCCCTCGAGCGAACACGCCGATCGGTACGTCTACGACCCTGCTGACCCTGTACCCACGCGCGGCGGCTCGCTGTGCTGTGACAGCGAGCACCTGGCTCCCGGAGCGCTTGACCAACGTACGGTCGAGGCCCGAAGTGACGTATTGGTTTATTCCACGCCGCCATTCAAAGAGGACTTCGAGGTCACCGGCCCTGTGAGCGTTGAACTTTATGCCAGCTCATCCGCCGTGGATACGGACTTCACCGGGAAATTGGCGGACGTTTGGCCGAATGGTTTTGCGCAGAATCTCACGGAGGGAATCCTGCGGGCCCGTTACCGCAAATCCCCTGAAAGAATCGAGTTCATGAATCCGGGCGAGACCTACAAATTCGTGCTCGATCTGTGGACAACGTCGAATGTTTTCCTGAAGGGGCACAAGCTGCGGCTGGAAATATCGAGCAGTAATTTCCCCCGCTTTGACCGCAATCTGAACACTGGCGAAGACGCAGGCCATGGGACTCGCTGGGTGAAGGCGACCAATACCGTTGTCCACGACCGAGAGCATCCGTCAGCAGTCGTCCTTCCGGTGGTGCCCTAATTGACGGCGTCACGGGTGGCGCATCCAGAGGGGCAGATAGGCAGGTGAAGGAGGAGCCGAGAGTGACAGATTCGCCGTACCCACTGCCCATCTGCCCACTGCCAGCCTTCAACTTGACTGCCATTCCAATGCTCGTCCATAATTTCAGTTCCCTTCATTCAGGCCGTTCAATCTTAACGGGGGGACTTTTTCCATGGTGGATGTTTATCGAAATTATCTAGCAGGTCAGTGGATTGACTGTAAGACGAAGAGAACCTTCGCCGACGTCAATCCTGCCAATACAGATGAGACGGTCGGCCTGTTTCAAGCTTCGGGCCCGGACGATGTCCAAGAAGCGTGTGAGGCGGCGACGAGAGCGCAACCGGCCTGGGCGGCGCTGCCTGCTCCTTTACGGGGCGAATTCCTCTATAAAGCCGCCGAAATCATGGAAAGCCGTCTCCAGAAACTATCCGAGGAGATGACGCGGGAGGAAGGGAAGACGCTGCCCGAAGCCAAAGGGGAAGTGAAGCGAGCGATCAACATCCTGCGCTATTTCGGTGGAGAGGGGCCGCGCCAGTTCTGCTACCAGATTCCCTCCGAGCGGGAGAACGTTTTCTGTTACACCTTGCGCAAGCCGCTGGGAGTTGTGGCCCTCATTACTCCCTGGAATTTCCCCAGCGCCATTCCAGCGTGGAAAATGGCGCCCGCGCTGGTGGCGGGAAACACCGTGGTCATCAAGCCTGCTTCACTGGCGCCGCTCAGCGCCTATCGGATAGTCGAAGCGCTTCACGAAGCGGGCATTCCCGCCGGCGTTCTCAATTATGTAACGGGGAGCGGAGGCTCAGCCGGCAATGCACTGGTCGAGCACCCCGCCATACGCGCCGTCTCCTTTACGGGTTCTTGCGATGTCGGCAACGCGCTGTACGATAAGGTGACGAAACGGAAACTTCGGCTTCAGCTCGAAATGGGCGGCAAGAACCCCACCGTTGTACTCAAGGATGCGGAACTGGATTACGCCGCCGCTGTACTGGTGAACGGTGCGTTCTTGTCCACCGGCCAAAAATGCACTGCCTGTAGCCGGGCCATCATCGAGAAATCCATCTACGAGCCTCTGGTCCAGAAGTTGGTCGCCAGAACCAAAAAATTGAAGGTTGGAAACGGCCTCGATCCGGGCATCGAAATTGGACCCGCAGTGGATGCAAACCAGCTCGAAACCGACTTGAAATACATTGAAATTGCCAAGCGAGAGGGGGCGCAGTTGCTCTGCGGAGGAAACCGCCTTACGGGTGGAATTTACGATTTGGGCTATTTCGTCGAGCCCACCCTCTTCGCCGGCCTCACTCCTGACATGCGCATTGCGCAGGAAGAAGTCTTCGGGCCGGTACTCGGCTTGATGGTGGCCGACGATTTCCACGATGCGATGCGCTTGGCCAATGGCGTGAGGTTTGGCCTCTCGGCCTCCATCGTCTCACGCGACCTCACGCGTGTTCACGAATTTATCAACGGAATTGAAGCCGGGCTCATCACCGTAAACTTGCCCACCGCAGGCGTCGAATATCAGTTCCCATTTGGCGGCACCAAGGAATCGAGCTTCGGCATGCGCGAGCAAGGGCCGGCAGCGCTCGATTTCTATACTGAGACGAGGACGGTGTATTTGAAGTATACGCAGTAGTTAGTCGTCAGTTGTCAGTGGCTCGTCGACGGATTCAGCCCGTCAGGTGACGGGCGGCGTAATTTAGCCCATGGCGTAGCCGTGGGAGAAGGAGCACCCATATACTAAGTTGTTGAGCCCCACTAGGGGCGACATCCGGCCCCGTTGAAACGAGATTTCGCATGGCCCACACGTACACCAACATCTTGATTCACGCGCTTTTCAGCACGAAGGACCGCCAGCCCTGGCTCAGCCCCGAAATCCGTGAAGAAGTGTTTTGCTACCTCGGGGGCACACTCAATGAGCTGCGAGGTCAGTCGTTGTTGGTGAGTGGCCCGCGTGATCATGTCCACATGCTGTTCGTTCAACCTCGAACGCTCTCGATCGCCACTGTCATGGAAAAGGTTAAAGCCAATTCTTCGGGCTGGTTGAAGGAGCGCTGGCCGGACCGGCACTATTTCGGCTGGCAGACCGGTTATGCCGCGTTTAGCGTCAGCAAATCGCATGTGGAGCAAGTGAAGCGCTACATCGGGAATCAGGAAAAGCATCATCGCAAAGTAACGTTTCAAGAGGAGCTTCTTGCCTTTCTGAGGAAGCACGGGATCGAGTACGACCCTCGGTATGTTTTTGTCTAAAGAGATTCCCGATGCCGCCCCTGACGGGGCTGAGGACGTTCCGAGGGTCCACTCCTTTCCCACGGCTTGCGCCATGGGCTAAAGGATGGCGCCGCTACCGCGGCTTGAGGAAGCGTTACAGACGATGTGCTCCATTCTGAAATTAGCCCGCGGAGCGGGCGTGGTCATCTAGCCCACGGCGCGAGCCGTGGGTTAAGAAGCCTTCAACATGACTTCTTGAGCCCCGCTAGGGGCGACATCAGTTCGTCGGTGTATCAATCGACGAACAGTGCTGATCCAGACACCGCCCCTACCGGGGCTGGGGAGGTTCAGACTGAGCATTCCAATCCCACGGCTGCCGCCGTGGGCCAAAGGACGTCGCCGCTACCGCGGCTTGAAATGAAGAACCAGTACTTCGGCGACATCAACGATTACAGGAAGTACGCGCTCCTCAGAACTCTATGCGGTCGCGACACACGTCTGTCAGTGTGCTGGATGCTGACGCCAGATGACACCGGACCTGACGGCAAGAGGACGAAGTACCTCGATGAACCAACGTACTGGAGGGACTTTGACCCCGAACTTTTTGACTCGCTCAGGAAGGCTGTTCCGAATAATCGGCGAGTCACCTGGGCTGAAGAGATGGGCATTCTGCATACCACCTGCTTCTTTTCCAGGCTAACCAGTGACAGCAAGGATCAGCGGGAACAATACTTCAAGGACTTCCTCTGCTGCGCACATGGTAGTGAGCTTGTTTTCTTCGACCCGGACAACGGACTGGAGGTCCGGTCCAGGCCCTATGGCAGAAAGCGTTCCTCAAAGCACTTGTATTGGAACGAGCTCAGGGATACATGGAATGCCCGTCACTCAGTCCTCTTGTATCAGCACTTCCCGTTCAAGAAAAGAGACGACTTCATACGCAAGGTTGCAGCGGACGTGAGGGACAAGATCTCGGTGGCAGACGTTGTCGCATTCCGGACTCCCTTCGTCGCGTTCTTCCTTCTCGCGCGGCCTGAGCACAGTCACCTAGCAGACCGCGCCGGTGATGTCGAGCGAGTGTGGGGAGAGCAAATCCGGGTGACGTTTCACCCGACCAGAAATTAATAACTGGAGGAATCACAGTGGATCAAACGCGACAATTCCTGACTAAACTTGGTCTGCCGAGCGAGGACAACCACGCCCTCGAGCCCAGCGGCAAGCGGTTCAAGGATGGAGGCGATTACCGCTTCGAGATTCCCAGCGTGGAAGGGCCGCGGGTGTTTCGCGAAGTGCTGGAGGCGGCGAAGGAACTCAAGGTGCCGATCCATCGTGTTAGCCAGGGCAGCGGCATCATGCTGCTAACCAAAGATGAGATTCGCGAGATGGCGCGCATGGGGGCGGAAGAGCGGATTGAAGTCTGTTTGTTCGTCGGCCCCCGCGCGACGTTCGAGACCGGCGCCCAAACGGTATCCACGGCAGGCAAGGTGATTGGCCTGCAACACCGTGGTGCGGACCAACTGGTATATGCCATCGAGGATGTCCGCAAGGCGTGCGACCTCGGAATTCGCAGCGTCTTGCCTGCGGATTTGGGCCTGATCTGGGTGCTCAAGGAAATGAAAGGGAAAGGTGAACTCCCCAAGGATTTGATCATCAAAAGTTCAGTGACCCTGCCCGCAGCCAACCCGGCAACGGCAAAACTATTTGAGGACGCCGGCGTCTCGACGATGAACATCCCTACCGACTTGACTCCTGCCCAGATGGGCTCCATCCGGCAGGCCGTGGATATTCCTATCGACCTCTACATCGAAGTGCCGGACAACTTCGGAGGCTTCGTCCGTTACTACGAGATGCCCCAAATCCTGCGAGTGGCCGCGCCCGTATACTTGAAGTTCGGTCTGCGCAACTCGCCGGATATTTACCCTTCCGGAAAGCATCTCGAGGACCTGGCCGCCAAAATGGGGCGTGAGCGCGTCCACCGCGCTCGTATTGCCTTGGATATGATAGAGGAATACGCGCCGCAGGCGAAGATGTCGCCGCTGGGCAGCAAAGACTTGGGCATCCCGGAAGTTTAGCAGACCCTCCCCTCCTCGGCTGAGGAGGGGGGTGGGGGGTGGTGCGTTTGTTTGAAAAGGCACTGGCAGGCCAGCCACCCCTGGCCTCTCCTTAACTAAGGAGGGGAATCGTCGCCAACCCTCAGGATTTTCGTGGCATGTACAGATAGACGTAAACGCCGCCCAGGATGGTGAGCAGAGCTCCCCACCAGATTGCGGGGTGCAGATCGGCAAGCACAGTGGCAGGAGGGTGAGAGAGTTCGTAGAGGCCCGTCGCCAGGATGAGCACGCCGTAAATCAGCAGAATCACCCCAACGAAGAACCAGACGGGAATCATGTGATGACCTTCGCTCATGCTAACGAACCTCCACAGGGTGTCTGCTGTCAGCTTTCAGGCATCAGCCTTCAGCTTCTGCTACCTGTCATTCTGAGCACGGATAGCGGTCTTCGGCTATCCTCGCTCAGGCCGACAGCAGGGAACCTAATCCAAAATCCAAAATCTAAAATCCAAAATCACCAGAAGATCCACTGCAACACCAAGAAGGTGGCCAGCGATACAACTGCCCAGAAAATGGGGCGCTTCCAGACGGGGAGATGTCCCTCGCTGGGCAGTTCCGTACATCCGTAAACCAAGCCGGTCAACTCCTCGACGGGCTTGGGCCGCGTCAGCAAGCTGACGACGACGGTGACGGTGACACACACGATCCACGACCAGAGCGCTCGATACATGTTCTCAGCCATGGGTTTGGCATTTCCGGAAAGAGCGATGTAGGCCAGCATATGAGGATTAGCCCTTACCAATGCCCACATGCTGATGGAAGAGACCGTCCCGCAGAGAAGACCCCAGAAACCGCCGGCGGGGCTGGCCCGCTTCCACAACATGCCGAGCACCACGGTGCCGAAGAGCGGAGCGATGAAGAAACTGAAAAGCGCCTGCACGTAATCCATGATGCTGGCGAACTGCATCACCAGATAGGCGGTCCCAATGCTGATGAGCACGCCCAGGATGGTGCACCAGCGGCCCATCTTCACGTAGTGATCGTCGGAAGCATGCGTCCTGAGAAAACTCCGGTAGAGGTCGTAAGTCCAGACCGTGGAGAAGGCACTCACGTTACCCGCCATGCCGGACATAAAACCGGCGATGAGCGCTGTGATGCCCAGTCCCAGCAGCCCCGGGCCGCAGTATCGGGCCAGCATGAGCGGAAGAACTTCGTTGTAAGTGGGCGCGCCATTCTTGGCCGCTTCGGACGAGGCCGCAACGAGGTGGATCAGGTTCCCGGAATGATCTGTTAGAACGGCCAAGCCCAGCAGTCCCGGTAAAATCACGATAAAGGGTACGGCCATTTTGAAGAACGAGCCGATGATGGGAGCGAGCTTGGCGGCACGAATGTCCTTGGCTGCGATCACGCGTTGCACCACCAGAAAATCCGTAGTCCAGTAGCCGAAAGAAATTACAAACCCGAGGCCGAAAACGATTCCTGTCCAGTGGATGCCCATAGGGTTATCGGCGAAGCTGCCCATGGTACGCCAGAGGTGGGTGTAGTCACCTCGCGGAAAATTCTGGTGAATGCGCGCCACCAGGCCGGACCAGCCCCCGGTCTCGATCAAGCCCAAAATCGGAATCAACAAGGCGCCCAACCAGATTAGGAAGAACTGAAGGACCTCGTTAAAGATGGCGGCGAACAGCCCTCCCAGGGCCACATAGACCGCCACCGTGAGTGAGGAAACCCAAATGCTGAAGTTGATATTCCAGCCCAGCACGACTTTCATGACCAGCGCCATCGCGTACATGTCGATACCGGCCATAAAGAGGGTCATGAAAGTGAACATGGTGGCAGCAAGCGCCCGCGCGGGTTCCCCGTAACGCAATTGCAAGAAGCCAGGAACGGAGTGGGTCTTCGAGATGTAGTAGAAGGGCATCATGACGATGCCCAGGAAGAGCATGGCGGGAATTGCCCCGATCCAATACCAGTGCGCCGCCAGAATGCCATACTGATAAGTGGCCGCGGCCCACCCCATCAACTCCAGCGCGCCGAGATTGGCGGACACGAAACTCAGCCCCGCTACCCAAGCGGTTATTTCCCGCCCGGCGAGGAAAAAATCCTTGCCGCTCTTCGTATATCGCCGGAGATAGAAGCCGATTCCCAGCACCATGGCGAAATAAATGGTGATGACGGCGATGTCGGGAGAATGAAGCAAGATGAGGCGGCTGGCGGTCTGCGGGTCGCCTGCCAGCAGGGCTAGCGAGCAAGAAGACGAAGGCCACGTCATAGACATACCTCTAATTTCATCGATCGGGACATGGGCCCGTTAGGGCACGCGAGGAGAGACATGCCATGTTTGGTTGCGGCAGACAGCCGACCGATGCACAACCTTCTGGCCCAACGACTGTGGGCAAAAACTTGACGATACGAAAGCTCAAGCCTTTCCCGGCTGGCCGTAGGTTGTGTGATAACGATCCCACCACTTCTTGATTTCCGCGGGCGGCAAAGCTTTCGGCTTGCCGAGAAGCAAAGCAAGATGGCACGTCTTGGCAACATCTTCGACCATCACGGCGGCTTTGAGCGCGGCCTGCGGCGTCGACCCGAAAGCAAATACGCCATGATGCGCCAACAGCACGGCGGGCGCCTTCTTTCCCCTATACCTCACGATTGCTTTGCCAATATGGTCACCCCGGTTATCAACGTAGGGAATGCAGGGTATTTCTTCGCCGAACTCATCAGCGATAGCCGTCAAATAGACGGGAAGGGACCTTCCCAGTAACGCAAAACTCGTCGCATAATTCGAGTGCGTGTGAATGACACCGCCAAGATCCGCGCAGTGGTTGTAGATGTAAAGGTGGTCGGGCAGGTCCACGGAGGGATTCCAGTGGCCTTTCAGCCTCCGGCCTTCCAGGTCCGTGACCACCATATCGCCCCGACGCATCCTGTCATAATCCATGCCGCTGGGCTTGATAATCACCACGCCTCGTTCCCGGTCAATTCCACTCGCGTTTCCGCTGTGCATGGTCACGAGTCCAGCGCGATATATTCCGAGATTGGCTTTCCACACTTGCTCACACAGTTGATCGATCTTTGGCATAGGTAGAAGCTATCAGTCGTCAGCAGTCAGCTATCAGCAAAGGCGTCGTTCGCAATACACGTTCCATTTCCGAATCGGAGCCCCCCGCCCCCTGACGGAGAGGTTGGCGCGCAGGGCCGGGTGAGGGGCAACTAAACACTCAGTGTGCCGCCTGCTCGCGGCGCAGACACTTCAGCCGCTTCATCACATCGTTGGCTCCGCGGCCGAGATAGTCGTGCAAAGTCTGGTACTCTCGGAAGAGCCGATTGTAGATTGCGTGGTTATCGGCCTTCGGGCGGTACGTCAGTTTCTGCACGTGAGCCATATGCCGCGCGGCCTCACCGATCGTATCGTAGCCGCCGCCCATGCGTCCGGCAGCAACGGCGCCGTGCATGGCCGCGCCCAGAGCAGAACAAGTCTGGAGCCGCTCAGCGATCTCAATCTCCCGCCCCGTCACGTCGGCGTAAATTTGCATGAGCAGCTTGTTCTTCTCCGGCAGGCCGCCGCAAGCAACCAAGGCTTTCACTTCCACGCCCTTGGATTCGAAGGCCTCAATGATCGTGCGCGTTCCGAACGCGGTGGCTTCGATCAAGGCGCGGTAGATTTCCTCGGCCTTCGTTGCAAGGGTCATGCCGAGCAGCACTCCGGTCAAGTCAACATCCACCAGCACGGACCGATTGCCATTCCACCAATCGAGCGCCAGCAGCCCTGACTCACCAGGCTTGAGAGCAGCGGCGCTCTTCTCGAGCGCATCAGCGAAGGGGACTTTCAATTTGCGCGCTTCACGGTGGATGTAATCCGGAACGGCGTGCTCGAAGAACCAAGCGAAGATGTCGCCCACGGCGGATTGCCCGGCTTCGTATCCCCATAAGCCTGGAACGATTCCATCTTCCACCGTCCCGCACATGCCCTCCACCATCTGGCGTCCCGCGCCCAGGACCATGTGGCAAATCGAAGTGCCCATAATCATCACAAGAGAGCCGGGCTGCGTCACCGTGCAAGCGGGAACGGCCACGTGCGCATCAACATTGCCCACTGAGAGGGGGGTACCCTCCTTCAGCCCCGTCTTCCCAGCCCAGAGTGCTGTTAGTCCTCCTGCCTTTTGCCCGAGCGGGTAAAAGTCTGTCCCTACCTTCATCTCGATAACGTTCTCGAGGTGCGGGTGCAGGGTGCGGAAGAACTCCCCGGAGGGGAACCCCTTACCCTTGATCCACATGCCCTTGTAACCGGCCGTGCACGTGTTCCTCTTCTCCTCACCCGTCAATTGCCAGACGATCCAGTCAGCGGCTTCGATGAACCGATCCGTCGCGTCGTAAATCTCGGCATCCTCGTTCAGCACCTGCAAGACTTTGGAAAAGAACCATTCGGAAGAATACTTGCCACCATAAAGTTGTATAAACTCTTCGTTCCGTTCCCGCCCCACTTCGTTGATCCGGTTTGCCTCCGGTTGCGCGGCGTGGTGCTTCCAGAGCTTCACCCAGGCGTGCGGGCGCTTGCGGTAGCGCGAAAGAAAACAGAGTGGCGTGCCGTCGCGCTTAACGGGCAGTGGCGAGGACGCCGTGAAATCCGTGCCGATACCAACTACATCTTCAGCCTTGACCCTGGCGGCTTTCAGTGCCTTGGGAACTCCTTTTTCGGCCACCAGGAGGTAATCGCGCGGGTTCTGCAAAGCCCAATCGGGCTCCAGGCGCGGCCCTCCCGGCAGCCTCTCGTCAATCACTCCATCCGGGTACTGAATCACCACAGAGGCGATCTCCTCCCCGTTGCGCACGCGGATTACGACCACGCGCCCCGATTCTGTTCCGTAGTCAATTCCTAGAACGAATTTTTCATTCGACATAGAAGCCTCACAATGAAAAATGTGTCGGTCGAGCCACCATACAAGCTGACCCCTCATGATGACAGGTGAATGGTTTTTTGCGGCACGCTTGTTGGGTGCGCTACTGTCTGTCGCGCAAAGCGATGCACCAGCGCGCCGTCACAACTTTCCTTGATCGATAGTCATTTTTACATTGTTGCCGTTCTCTTCCGTAAACATCCTCACCATTGTGGGGAGTTCTCTGCTTTCGGTCTCATGTCTGGAGGAGCCCGTCAACCACTTCTGGAAGGAATCCAGGTAGGTGTAGTAGACCGGCGTGATGTAGAGCGTGATGAGCTGGGAAACCATCAGTCCGCCGACTACTGCAAGGCCGAGCGGCCGGCGAGACTGCGCTCCGGCGCCGAACCCGAGCGCGATGGGGAGCGTGCCCATGAGCGCTGCCATGGTGGTCATCATAATGGGGCGGAAGCGGATCAGGCAGCCTTGATAGATTGCATCGAGCGGGCTCGTTCCGTCCCTGCGCTCGGCAACGATAGCAAAGTCAATCATCATGATGGCGTTCTTCTTCACGATGCCGATGAGCATGATGACGCCTACGAAGCCATAGAGGTTCAATTCCAAGTGGAAAAGTTTCAAAGTGACTAACGCTCCCAGGGCCGCCGATGGCAGGCCGGAGAGGATGGTAAGAGGATGTATGAAACTCTCGTAGAGAATACCCAGCACAAGGTAGATCACCAGCAGAGTTGCCAGGAGCAGAATCCCGAGACCGGTGAGCGATGATTCATACTGCTGCGCAGTGCCCTGAAATGTAGCACTCATGCTGGCAGGCAGGGTATTGCGCGCCAGCTCTTCGACGCGCGTCACGGCCTCACCGAGAGAGACGCCCGGCTTGAGGTCGAAAGAAAGCGTCACCGAGGGGAGTTGACCGGAATGGTTCACCGCCAGAGGGCCCAGATCCTGCGTCAGCTTGGAAACGGAAGCCAGCGGCACGAGCTGGCCGGTATTCGACCTGATATAGAGCGCCGAGAGGGCCTGGGGGTCCATCTGATACTGGGGCATGAGTTCGGCGATCACCCAGTATTCGTTGTTCGGGGCGTAGATGGTGGAAACCTGCCGAGAGCTGTAGGCAGTGGAGAGTGCGTCCTCGATTTGATATGCCGAAACACCCAGCGCCAAGGCTTTGTTTCGATCGATCACGACGTTTACTTGCGGGTTGCTGACCTGCAAATCGCTGTTCACATCCACTAGCCCAGGCAACTGGCGCATCTTCGTCTCGAGATCGGCGGCGTCTTTGTAAAGCTCCTTAGTAATCGGGCCCTCAACGGTGAACTGATAAAGACTCTTCGTCAGGTGACCGCCGATCTGGATGGGCGGGGGATTCTGCATGAAGGCCAGGACGCCGGGGAGCGACAGCATTTGCGGGCGCAGCTCATTGATCACGTCATCCGTGCTGATGTAGCGAAGATTGGGATCGCGCTTGCTGCCCGGAAGGTGCAGAAGATGCTTGATCGAATCGATCATGTCCTGGCTCGCCGACGGGCGATCCTTTAGGTGGACGAAGAAAAAGCCGGAGTTGCCGCCATAACCCGGTAGACCCGCGCCGGCGAAAGACATCACATCCGAAACATTTGGATCGTCCCGCATGATCTCCATCACTTCGACCTGGTGCTGCTTCATGGAGTCGAAGGAAATCCCTTGCGCCGCCTGGGTGATGCCAAACATCCCTCCGGAGTCTTCGCTCGGAAGGAAACCTTTGGGAATCTGAAGGAAGAGCTGCACCGTGAAACCCACGATGACCAGCGAGGCCAACAAGGTGACGAAGCGATGACGGAGGACGCCCCTCAGGCTCCAATCGTAAACGCGTTGAATCGACTGGAACCCGCGCTCGAAAACGAGAAAGACGTGGCCGTGCCTTTGCTCCTTCGGCGGACGCAGGAAGCGGCTGGAGAGCATCGGGGTGAGGGTAAGCGAGACAACGCCGGAGACGATTACAGCGCACATGATCGTCACAGAGAATTCGTGAAGCAGGCGGCCTAACAACCCTCCCATGAATAAGACCGGGATGAAGACGGCGGCCAGCGAGAGGGTCATTGAGAGGATAGTGAAACTGATTTCGCGGGAGCCGTTGAGTGCCGCTTCAAACACTCCTTCTCCCATTTCCATGTGGCGAACGATGTTCTCCAGCATGACGATTGCGTCGTCTACCACAAACCCCACCGAGAGCACCAGGGCCATCATAGAGAGGTTGTCCAGGGTGTAATTGAGCAGGTACATCACCGCGAAGGTGCCGATGATGGACATGGGCAGTGCGAGGCTTGGGATGGTAGTGGCGGAAATATTCCGTAAGAAGATGAAGATGACCAATACCACCAAGCCCAGGGTCAGCCACAAGGTGAATTTCACGTCGTTGATCGAATCGCGAATCGATAGGGAGCGATCGTACATCGTTTCCAGTTGAATGGACGCGGGGATCTCCGAGCGGAAAGTGGGCAGCAGGACCTTTACATTGTTGACTACCTCAATAGTATTCGTGCCGGGCTGGCGTTGGATGGCGATCACTTGGGACGGCTTCCCGTTATACCAAGCCGAGATCTTGTCATTTTGCACGCTATCAATCACCTGGCCCAACGCCTCCAGGCGCACCGGCGAGCCATTGCGGTAGGCCACGATGAGAGGACGGAAAGCTGCGGCGTCCATGAGCTGCCCGGTGGCCTGCACGATGAAAGACTTGTGGGACCCGTAAAGCGTTCCCGTCGGAAGGTTAACGTTGGCCTGCTGAACCGCGGCCATGACCTCGTCGATGCCGATTTTGCGGGTGGCCAGCGACTTAGGGTCCAATTGCACGCGCACGGCAAACTTCTGCGCGCCATAAACCTGGACCTGCGCCACCCCGCTGATCATCGAGATGCGTTGGGCCATGAGCGTGTCGGCGTATTCGTTTACGGTGGAGGCTGGAAGCGTGTCAGACCACACCGCCATATAAAGAATGGGTTGGTCGGCGGGGTTCACCTTCTCATACGAAGGCGGGGCCGGCATGCCGGTAGGAAGCTCGCCCTGCGAATTGGCAATCATCGCCTGGACGTCCTGTGCGGCGGCGTCAATGTTGCGGCTAGCGGCGAATTGCAGGGTGATCTCGGTGCCGCCTTGAGTGCTCGCGGAGCTCATCGATTCAAGGCCCGCGATGGTAGAGAAATGCCGCTCCAGCGGTGTGGCTAGCGCCGAGGCCACTGTTTCAGGGCTTGCCCCGGGAAGGCCGGCGCTGACCTGGATTGTCGGGTAGTCCACGTTGGGCAGGTCGTTTACCGGCAGATACTTGTAGGCCATCACTCCGAACAGAAGAATGCCCAACATGACCAGGGTGGTCATGACGGGCCGCCGAATAAACAGTTCTGCAAGATTCATGGAAGTATAGTGACAAGTGACGAGCAGAAAAGCAGAAGTCAGAAATCAGAATTCAGAAATCAGGGGTTAGTTCTTGCAAACTTCCCGCCGCTCTTCCCTGACACCTGGAACCTGACACGTGGCACCTGCACTTCTACTCGTCACTGCCTTTGATCACTTCTGCTTTTCCGCTCGTCACTCGTCACTCGTCACTGCTTCTTGATCGCTACCTTCATGCCCGGGACGAGCCGCAGTTGCCCGTCGGTCACAAGCGTCTCTCCTGCGTGCACGCCTTTTTGGACGACGGTTTCACCGGCGATGTTATTGCCTGCGACCACGGGCCTGTATTCCGCTGTCATGTCCTGGTGCACGACGAATACGTACTGGCCTACCTGCCCGGTTTGAACCGCCTGTGATGGAACAACAACGGCATCGGATTGCGTCGCCAATGTGAGTGCAACGTTCACGAACTGACCGGGCCAGAGCCGGTTGTCCGGGTTTTCAAATGTCCCTTTCAACTTAATGGTACCCGTGGTGTTGTCAACAGCGTTGTCAATAAAGGTCAGTACACCTCTCGCGGGGTCCTGCTCCTGGCTCGGAATGACGGCTTCAACTTTAAGCCGGCCTTCGGCCTGAAATCGCTTGATATCAGGAAGGTACTGTTCGGGGACGGAAAATGTGACGTAGATAGGGTGAATCTGATTCACCACTACCAGCGCCGCATCGTTGTCCTTTACGAGATTTCCGGGATGGATCAGCAGGGCGCCCGTCCGACCGGCAATCGGCGACTGAATGGTGCAATAGCTCAAATCGACTTTGGCTTTTTCAATGGCCGCTTTATCCCCGCGCACAGAAGCGGCGAGAGCATCGGCGTTCGTGCGCATGGAATCGTATTGTTCTTTCGAAACAATGCCTTCCTGGAAAAGCTTCGTGTAGCGATCCTCTTCCGCCTTGGCATTCTCTAACTGGGCTTCATCTTTCGCCAGACTGGCTTCCGCTTGTTGGAGTGCCGTATCAAAAGGGCGCTCATCCAACGTGAAGAGAAGATCGCCTTTACTGACGTCCCGGCCTTCTGTGAAATAAGCCTTTTCGACCCTCGCCGCCACCTGTGCCTTGACCGAGACAGTTGAGTACGCCTCCACATTGCCGATGGCATGCACCTCGATGGGCACACTTCTCAGAGTTGCAGTCGCGGTCGTTACAGGGACTGAGTAGCCGAACGGCATGCCTTGTGGCTCAGCTTTCCTGGCGGAGCACCCCATCCACAAAAACACGCAAACTCCCAGTAGAACAGCCGGCAAGCACCGCCCTGCGTTACGGTGGCATCCCCATCGCCGTAGGTACGCTTCGCGGAGCGCCCCTACTTCCACCGACAGCGTTGCAACCCAAGCTCGCGCAGCCGGTTCTAAACCGGCGGAGCGAGCCCAGCCAACATGACTTTCAGCATAACCGATGTAGCGAGAGTCCATGCCCCACTTGCTCCAGTCGAGGTCTTCCTCGTGAGGGAAGCGCCGGAAAACAGAGTTAGTGGGTCAGTTTGATGAAAAGGCGGCTTTACGCCGCCACCTGGCGATCCCGCAGCTTCCCCATCGCCGCTACAATATCAAACTCACCCACTGCCGAATAAACTGCTTTTCTAGTCCACCGCATAGCATGAGCGGAAAACAAGGGCTTCCTCGCTCCAGCGCATCACAGGGTCGCTTGGAGAGAGAAAATGAGTTGCCCTGCGACGCTTCCGCTCGCCACGCAGGGTTCTAGCCGGACGAACACCTGTCTCAGGTGGGAATACCACACCGAGTCGGCAGGTGTCGATTCAGATAGGGCCTGCGGTGATTCAGAGAATCTCCCTAATAATCGCGTCTGCGGCCAAAGCGACCGCCTCCGCCGCCGCCACCCCGGTGGCCCCCGCCGGAAAATCCAGCGCGCTGTGGACGGGCTTCATTCACTGTAAGGGGACGCCCTTCCAGGGTTTGTCCGTTAAGTCCCTGGATCGCGCGCTGCATGTCTTCGTCGTCGCCAAGTTCAACGAAGCCAAACCCCCTGGATTCACCGGTCATCTTGTCGCGGATGACCGCGGCGGAAACAACCTGAAACCCAGCGTTGGTCACAAATTCGCTGAGCACACTATCGGTCACACTGCGGGGTAGGTTCCCCACGAATAATCTCTGAGCCATTTGCTCCTCCAGATTTTGGGCAGCCCATAACGGCAGCCTTCTCAGTAACACTTGCTTCGACCCGGGCCAGGTAAAGGCTTCCGAGATTCTTCTGAACCTCGCGACCTCCCTTGCACCCCATTCCAAGGAGCAATTGCCCAAAACCTGAATGGCTGAGGATTGAAACAGTTCGTGGACCGCATGCGGGGACTGAACGACCCTGCCAAGCTTCCCAGCTTTGAAGCTTCACCCTGCTCCTTGACCTCTTTGCAATTATGATGTCTTTCTCACGGTCTGTTCGACAGATTGTTTGGAGACGGCACCCACGGCTCAAACCCGACGCACCACTCCGCCTTTGCGGGCCCTTCTTGATGACCCATCGCCATACGCTCGCAATGTGTTGCCCCTGGACTCGCTGGGATTCCCATAACACTCTGCGAATGAAACATATCACTTTTCTTCCTTTGAAACTATCACAAAATCCTGTATGAGGGTAGTGTCCCAATTTTTGGGCACAGGTCCGTTGACTCGCATTGCTCGCCTGGATTAACCTATAGGTCTTTAGGATTGACAAGGAGCTTTGGGGTCTTTCTGCGTATGCGACCTCTTCGTCAAGCGGGGCGCGCTTCTGAAGTGGGCTGCAGAGCGTGGGCGCCAGCTCGCTGGTCTGGCAGTTTTCACCGGGCCGGCCTATTACTTTGTGCACTATGGGGATTGTCGGCTGCCTGCCTAGCCTCGGGAGAGTCAATCCCTTCGGCCCTACAACTGCAATCCACACCCGCCCTGTGCGACCAAGGCGGTGCTATTGCCGATCTGGACGGGGACGGTCGTCCTGACCTCGCCATCGTCACGGCAGAGGGTTGGGGGCCGAGGGGCTTTCGGTATCAAATTGAAATTCAGCTTACCACTGGCGTCGGCGCGAAGTCCTTCAGCGTTTCCGCCAAGAGAGGTGGACTGCGTGTTGTTCCCCGCGACGTGGACGGCGATGGGGAGCTGGACCTGGTCATTTCGAGCGCCTGGACGCTTGCCCCAGTCGGGGTCTGGATCAACAACGGCCATGGCGGGTTCACACAAGGGAATCTAACTGCATACTCACCATCCATCTTGACCGGGGGCCCCTACACCTTCTCGGATACCACCCACGAGAAATTTCAGGCAACCGTTCCCGAATCGTACAGATCTTGCATTAATTTCCCCGGCGGATCATATTTCTGCAACGAATTGCTCTGCGAGCAACTCGCCGTTCGCATGGTCGGCGCCAATCCTCCCAGGCGTGCCGTGGGTAGGCTGCAAGTTAGAGCTCCGCCTCAGCCTTTCCCTCCACCAGCAACCTAAGGTGCCGAAGATTAACATTCCCCTCGGGATTGACTGCACAACGGGTGCGTAGGCGGGCGGAGGTTCGCTGTTAGATGCCACTGACCGGCACAGCACTTCAGGGCCTACAGCAAGGACGTACTTAGAGCTCTCCGCAGGCCTGGGCCAGGGACAAGCCTTTGGCGCGTTCATGTACTCAAGGGGCTGATAGCTCCAGGAAGGTGAACTATGAAACATCGCTCTTACATGATGATCGCTCCAATTCTCGTCGTTTGCTTTGCTTCTTGTATTTTGTCAAGTTGCAACGGGAGGCAAGTCGACGCAGCGGCAGAGGCCCCACCCGCAGCGCAGGTGGAGCAGGAGCAGGACGGCGGCGCGTTCAAGGTCGATCACCCCGAGCAATTTGCCCTGGCCAACGCAGGCGCGCACGAAGCCGCGCCCGAGCTGAATGTGACCGGCACCGTCAGCCCCGACGTGTCACGAAACATTCCGGTGATTTCGATTGCTTCAGGCCGGGTGGTGGACATTCGCGCTCGCCTGGGAGACACCGTTACCAAGGGGCAGATTCTGATGCGAATTCAAAGTGCGGATATTGCGCAGGCCTTCTCCGATTACCGGCAGGCAGTCGCGGACGAAACATTGGCGCGCGCCCAGCTCGACCGCTCCAAGCTCCTCTACGAGAAAGGGGCGATCGCCCAGAAGGACCTGGAAGTCGCTGTGGACGCCGCGGCCAAAACTAATGTCACCGTCGATACGACGACCGAGCACCTCCGGGTATTGGGCGCCGACATTAATCATCCCGCCGCGATTGTCGATATCCACGCGCCCGCCTCCGGCGTCATCACCGACCAGCAAGTTACCAACGCGGCGGGCGTGCAAGGCCTCGCAGGTCCCAACCCATTCACGATTTCCGACCTCTCGCACGTCTGGGTGCTCTGCGACGTCTACGAAAACGATCTTCCTTTTATTCGCCTCGGTGAATACGCGGACATTCATCTGAACGCTTACCCGGACCTGGTTCTGAAGGGCAGGATCGGCAATATAGGCCCTATCCTCGATCCTAACCTTCGCACGGCGAAGGTCCGGCTGGAAGTCCAGAATCCTGGCATGTTGCGGCTCGGGATGTTTGTCACAGCGACATTCTATGGACTGAAAAAGGAAGTACACGCCACCGTTCCGGCGAGTGCGGTCCTGCACTTACACGACCGAGACTGGGTCTACGTGCCCGCAGAAGGTGGCCGTTTTCAGCGTGTCGAGGTGGTCTCCGGCAAGATGCTCCCGGGCGCTGCTCGTGTAGGGGCGAGCGGCGCTCGCCCCGCGGCCGAACGTGGTTCGGCCCTACAGGGTCCTGCGGAGATGCAGGAAATCACGTCAGGCATCCGGCCCGGTCAACCGGTGGTCGCGAATGCGCTAAACGTGCAAGCTACGGTGGAGCAGTAACGTCGTCAGTGGTTAATTAATCGAAGCCACAAGCCGAGTATCTCGTCATGCTGAGCGCAGCGAAGCATCTGTGCAGTTTGTCGTAGGCTGCTGAGCCCACAAGCAACTGCGGAGGTCCTTCGCCCGCCGAAAAGCACGGCGGACTTCGTCGAAAGTCACGCTCCGTCATTCCCGCGAAAGCGGGAATCCAGCTCGTTGTGGCGTGATGTGGACCCCCGCTTGCGCGGGGGTGACGACGGCTATGACTTTCATCTCATTGGGTGGGCCGGAAGGCCGATGCCCACTCGGGATGACGGTATCTGGCGGTAACATCGCAAATCGCAGCGAGTCTAAATTTGTGAGTTTCGCCTTTACCGATGACCCACGACCGAGTACTGACATCTGACGACGGACGGCGGGCAGGTAATAAGAAATGATTCGAGCAGTTGTCGATTTCGCCTTGAACAAGCGCCTCCTGGTGCTGGCGGGCGCCCTGCTGCTATTCGGTTGGGGCGTCGTCTCGTTTCACAGGCTGCCCGTCGAAGCGTATCCCGATGTGGCGGATAACTATGTCGAAATCATCACACAATGGCCTGGCATCTCGGCGGAACAAATCGAGCAACAGGTGACGATTCCGCTTGAAAACGTGATGAACGGCGTCCCGGGAATCGCCCACCTGCGGTCGTTCTCCCTCTTCGGGCTCTCCGACCTGAAGCTGATTTTCGCGGACGACACGGAGAATGCCTGGAACCGGGAAAGGGTCCTCGAGCGACTTTCACAAGTGACCTTACCGCCGGGAGTCGTGCCCCAGATGGGCACGGACTGGAGTCCGGTCGGCCAAATCTATTTTTTCACGCTCTATAACACCAATCCCGCCCTCGACGTCATGGAATTGAAGTCGCTCGAAGACTGGGTTGTCGAAAAAAATCTCAAGGCTGCACCGGATATCGTCGACGTGGCCAGCTTCGGTGGGCCCACGCGCGAGTACCAGGTTCGCGTTGATCCCAATAAGCTGATCGCATACGGCCTCAGTATCGGCCAGATGGAACAACAATTGGCTAACAACAACGTGAATGCGGGCGGCAGCTTCATTGAAGCCGGTTTGCAGCAGATCAATGTGCGGGAAGTGGGCTTGGTGAGAAACGTCCAGGATATCGAAAACACCGTCCTCCTGACCAAGAGCGGCACCCCACTTCACGTCAAGGATATCGCTGTTGTCTCGCAAGGTCCGAAGATTCGGCTCGGGCAATTCGGCCGGGCGACTCACCGCGAGAACGGAAAGATTATTGACAACGACGATGTCGTTTCAGCCTGGGTGCCCATGCGGAAAGGGGCCGAGCCCGAAGCAGCGCTCGAGGGGCTACACGAGAAAGTGAAGGAGCTAAACGATCGTATTTTGCCTGAAGGCGTAAAGATCGTTCCCTTCATCGATCGCACTGATCTCGTTCACTTCACCACCCACACTGTACTGCACAACCTCAGCGAGGGCTTCATCCTTGTGACGATCGTTCTGCTGTTGTTCTTAGGCAACCTTCGGGGCGCCCTCATTGTGGCCATGACGATTCCGTTTTCGCTGTTGTTCGCCTCCATTTGTCTGGACCTAAGAAAAATCCCCGCCAATCTGCTCTCCCTGGGGGCTCTCGACTTTGGAATGGTGGTGGACGGCGCAGTGGTAATGATCGAGAACATCGTTCGCCACCTCGACCACCAAGAAGAGGTTTATAAGTCAATCCCGGATAGAATTAGGGCGGCGGCGCACGAAGTGCAGAGGCCCGTTTTCTACGCGATTTTCATCATCATCACCGCCTATCTGCCGATCTTTACGCTCCAGCGGGTGGAAGGGCGGCTTTTCCGGCCCATGGCCTGGACCGTAGCGTTTGCACTACTGGGCGCGGTGACTTTCTCAATGACAGTGGCGCCGGTACTCGCCAGCTTTCTGTTCCGCAAAGAGGTCCGCGAGTGGCACAATCCGGTTCTCGCTTGGCTTACAGAATATTATCAGCGGGCCCTGCGCTGGTCCATCCATCATCGCTGGGTAATGGTAGGCATGGCAGTGGGGGCTCTGGGTGCCGCCGCCTATCTGGTGATAGGCGGCGTTGTCGGATCCGAGTTTCTGCCCCATCTGGATGAGGGCTCGCTCTGGGTGCGTGGCACCCTGGCGCCCAGCACGGGGCCGAGTGAGAGCATCCGGCTGGCGAATCGGGTCCGAGTGT
This sequence comes from uncultured Acidobacteriota bacterium, assembly GCA_963765485.1. Taxonomy (GTDB): domain Bacteria; phylum Acidobacteriota; class Terriglobia; order UBA7540; family UBA7540; genus CAVROP01. The sequence goes on from CAVXWN010000022.1 coordinate 36,648, forward strand.
TGTTGGCCTCTTTTCCCGAGGTCTATGAGACCACCAGCCAAGTAGGACGCCCGGACGACGGGACCGACGCCACCGGCTTCTTCAACACCGAGTACTTTGTTGGCCTGAAACCCAAAGAACAATGGCGGCCTGTCTTTCACCAGAATAAGGAGGAACTGATCGCCGCTCTGAATCGCGAACTGGAAAAGATACCTGGGGTGATCTGGAACTTCTCCCAGCCTATCGAGGACAACATGGAGGAGGCGGTGAGTGGTGTCAAAGGGGAGTTGGCCACGAAGGTCTATGGCGATGACCTGAAAACTCTAGAAGAGAAGGCAGATCAGATTGTCACTATTATGCGGGGGGTCAACGGAATCGAGGATCTCGGAGTCTTTCGCGTCCTTGGCCAGCCGAGCTTGAATGTGACGGTTGATCGCCGCCAGGCTGCCCGCTACCAAATCAATGTAGCGGACGTACAGGATGCGGTCCAGACTGCCGTGGGCGGCAATGCTCTCACCCAAGTCCTCCAGGGCGAGCAGCGCTATGACTTGGTCATGCGCTATCTGCAGCAGTACCGTGACACCAGAGAAGCGATCGAAAACATTCGTCTGCTCTCAACCACTGGCGAACGAGTCTCGCTCGCTCAACTCTCGAAAGTCGAAGAACGGGATGGCGCTTCGGAAATTTATCGCGAGGGAAACCAGCGATATGTGGCGATCAAGTACAGCGTGCGCGGGCGCGACCTGGGCGGCGCTGTCGAGGAAGCGATTAAGAAGGTCAGCTCGCAGCTTCAACTTCCCCGTGGGTATCACATCGATTGGGAAGGTGAGTACGAAAGCCAGAAGCGCGCAGAGGCCCGGCTTTTCTTGATTGTACCTCTGACCGTATTCTTCATACTTATGATCATGTACATGGCTTTTGGCTCGGCCAAGTGGGCCTGCCTGAACCTCGTGAATATGATGGTGGCGCCTATTGGAGGTCTTCTCGCGCTCTGGGTGACCGGGACGCATCTGAGCGTCTCCTCGGGCGTGGGATTTCTCGCCTTGTTCGGCGTCTCGGTTCAGATTGGTGTAATCATGGTGGAGTACATCAACCAACTGCGCGCGCGGGGCCGCACGATTGAAGATGCGGCGGTGGAGGGGGCCGTCCGCCGCCTTCGTCCCATCATGATGACCATGCTGGTAGCTACCCTGGGTTTGCTGCCGGCGGCCACGTCCCATGCTATAGGGTCGGACTCGCAGCGGCCTTTTGCCATCGTTATCGTAGGCGGATTGGTCGCAGATCTGCTGATGAGCATCTTTCTGCTGCCCACCTTTTACGTTTGGTGGGCTCGGCCTGCCGACCACCTGCCCAGTCCTGAGGAAGCGAAGAGCGTCTACGAATAAGCCATACCTTCAACCCTCCGTCTTCAACTCATTGAAGTCCTGATTCCGCAATTGAAGATGCGCTGTTCCGTTGCAACCCCCCTCGGTCAAACGAGGTTAGGCGCCAGTTGAGAATGAACAGAGCAGCCTCTGAAGGGGAAGGGTGTTTTTGCGCATATGTGCTGGAGAAGAGCTTGGCAAAACAACAGATCGAGAGCAGAATTGGAAAGCCAGACGCGGGTTTTTGCGCCTCGCAAGGCGACGACGTGATCGACAATTCAGAGAAAGACCTATAGAGGATCACGGCGCGCATCGAGAGCAACCTGGACAATTTGAGAGAAGGCATCGGTCTGCTCGGCGTCGAACCCTGCTCATGGTGCAAAGAGTTTTCCTGATCTCTGAAGCCAGCAGCTTGTTTGACGGCAGGGAACTAGTCTCTTATAGGTGAGTTCGTGGATGATACGCCGCATCGTTGACTTTGCACTGAACAACCGCTTTTTAGTCCTGGCCGTCGCGCTCTTGCTTCTCGCGGCGGGGATGGTTTCATTTCATCGGCTGCCCATTGAAGCCTATCCGGACGTGGCGAACAACTATGTCGAGATCATTACCCAGTGGCCGGGGATCTCCGCCGAGCAGATCGAGCAGCAAGTGACAATTCCCCTCGAAATCGCGATGAACGGAGTCCCCCACATCCTGCACTTACGATCCTTCTCCCTCTTCGGCCTGTCCGACCTGAAGTTGATCTTTGATGACGAAGAAGAAAACTCATGGAACCGCGAGAGGGTACTGGAGCGGCTGTCCCAAGTGAGCCTGCCGTCAGGCGTGACACCACAAATGGGCACGGACTGGAGTCCGGTCGGCCAAATCTACTTTTTCACGCTGTACAGCACGAATCCTCAGTACGACGTCATGGAGTTGAAGTCGCTCGAAGATTGGGTGATCGAGAAGAACCTCAAGGCCGTTCCCGAAATCGTCGATGTTTCCAGCTTCGGTGGCCCAACGCGTGAGTATCAGGTTCGGGTTGACCCGAATAAGCTGATCGCCTACGGACTCAGCATTCCCCAGGTGGGACAACAACTCGCCAACAACAACGTCAATGCGGGCGGCAGCTTCCTTGAAGCCGGCTCGCAGCAGATCAACGTTCGGGAGGTCGGTCTCGTTAGGAACGTGCAGGATATCGAAGATACGGTGATTATGACGAAGAGTGGTACCCCACTCCGAGTGAAGGATATCGCGGTGGTCTCGCAAGGTCCGAAGATTCGGCTCGGGCAATTCGGCCGGGCGATTCACCGTGAGGACGGAAAGATCATCGACAACGATGATGTAGTTTCAGCATGGGTGCCGATGCGGAAAGGGGCCCAGGCGGAAGCGGCGCTGGAAGGACTCCACGAGAAAGTGAAGGAGCTGAACGACCGCATTTTGCCTCTCGGCGTTAAGATCGTTCCGTTCATCGATCGCAGCGACGTCGTACACTTTACGACACACACCGTGCTGCACAACCTCACCGAGGGCTTCATTCTCGTGACAATTATTCTGTTGTTCTTCCTGGGCAACGTTCGGGGCGCGCTCATCGTCGCCGTCACCATCCCATTTTCCTTACTGTTCGCGTCAACCTGCCTCGACCTGCGTCACATCCCCGCGAACCTGCTATCCCTCGGGGCGCTTGACTTCGGTATGGTCGTCCACGGTGCGGTGGTGATGGTTGAAAACATCCTTCGCCACATCGGCCATCGGGAAGAGGTGCAGAAGTCAGTCCCGGATAGAATTCGGGCGGCGGCGCACGAAGTGCAAAGGCCCGTGTTCTACGCCATCATCATTATCATCACCGCCTATCTGCCGATCTTCACGCTCCAGCGGGTGGAAGGGCGGCTATTCCGGCCCATGGCCTGGACCGTAGCGTTTGCTCTTTTGGGCGCATTGGTATTCTCGATGACGGTCGCGCCTGTCCTGGTAAGTTTCTTCTTCCGCAGGGAGGTCCGCGAGTGGCAGAATCCGGCGCTTATCTGGCTAACCAAATCCTATCGGCAGGCCTTGAGCTGGTCCATCCATCATGGCTGGGCGATCGTGGGCGTTGCGCTGATGGCTCTGGCTGGCTGCGCCTATCTGGTGTTGGGCGGCGTGGTTGGATCGGAATTCCTGCCCCACCTCGACGAAGGTGCGATTTGGGTGCGTGGTACTTTGGCGCCCAGCACCGGACCCAGCGAAGGCGTGCGAGTGGCAAATCAAGCGCGGATCTTGCTGGCGTCTTTTCCGGAGGCCACGGTGGTGACCAGCCAGGTCGGACGGCCTGACAACGGGACGGACACAACGGGTTTCTTCAACACCGAATACTGCGTCGATCTGAAGCCGAAGGCACAATGGCGCCCTGTCTTTCGCAAGGATAAAGAGGAACTCATCTCCGCTATGAATCGCGAGCTTGAGAAGATCCCGGGCGTGCTCTGGAGCTTTTCTCAGCCCATTGCGGACAACATGGAAGAGGCCGTGAGCGGGGTGAAGGGGCAACTTGCCACCAAGGTCTACGGTGACGACTTGAAAATCCTGGAAGCGACGGGGGATCAGATCGTCGAGATCATGCGCCGCATTCCGGGGATCGAGGACCTTGGGCTTCTTCGTGTCATGGGCCAGCCCAACCTGAACTTCGTGGTGGACCGCGCACAGGCCGCCCGCTACCAGATCAACGTAGCTGATGTGCAGGATGCTATTCAGACTGCGGTGGGCGGCACTGCTCTCACCCAGGTCCTCCAGGGCGAGCAGCGCTACGACCTCGTGCTCCGGTATCTCCTCCAATACCGTGACACGAGGGAAGCGCTGGAGAACATTCGCTTGTTGTCACCCACCGGCGAACGAGTCTCGCTTGCCCAGCTATGCAAAATCGAAGAACGGGACGGTGCATCGGAAATCTATCGCGAAGGAAACCAGCGGTATATCGCTATCAAATACAGCGTGCGCGGTCGTGACTTGGGCGGCGCCGTCGAGGAAGCGATCAGGAAGGTCAGCGCGCAAGTTCACCTGCCCCGTGGGTATCATATGGATTGGGCAGGTGAGTACGAGAGCCAGCAGCGTGCTAACAGGCGGCTGGCAGTTATCGTGCCTGTCACTATTCTGTTCATTCTCATTCTGCTTTACACGGCCTTTGAGTCTTTCAAATGGGCGGCCCTAATCCTCGTCAACCTTGTGATAGCTCCGATTGGCGGCATCCTCGCGCTGCTCATCACGGGCACTCATTTCAGTGTTTCTTCAGGCGTCGGATTTCTGGCCTTGTTTGGGGTTTCGGTTCAAATCGGCGTCATCATGGTGATGTACATCAATCAATTGCGCGCCAGGGGACTTTCAATTGCCGAGGCCGCCATTGATGGGTCTGTCCGCCGGCTCAGGCCGGTCATGATGACCATGCTGGTGGCAACCCTCGGCTTACTGCCCGCTGCCATGTCCCACGAAATTGGCTCGGATTCGCAGCGGCCCTTTGCCATCGTTATCGTGGGCGGGCTCATAGTTGGTCTCGTGATGAGCATTTTTCTCCTGCCCACCTTGTATGTCTGGTGGGCTCGACCTACCGACCACCTGCCCAGCCCTGAGGAGGCTAAGAGTGTGTACGAATAGGGAACGGGAAGGCAGGGCAGCCGGCAGCCGCAGACGATTGGCGCTTCGGCCCGCAGGCGGGTGAGGCATCCTGCTGGAGGAGGGCTTGGCAAAACAGAAGATCGAGAGCAGAATTGGGAAGCCTGGGGGGCCTTGATTGATACGGAGTGCCCTGCGGAAGGAGGCGGATCGATGAAAAGGGAAGAGGTTCGCGCTCGCCTCGAGGACATCGGCATCATCCCGGTGATCCGTGTATCTTCGCCAGAGGACGCAGGTTTTGCGGCGGAGGCGGTCGCCAGCGGCGGAATCCCCATCGTGGAAATCACCATGACAGTGCCTGGAGCAAGTGAAGTGATTTCCCACCTCGTGCGCAGCGCTCCAGAGATGATCGTCGGAGCGGGATCCGTCCTGGATACAGAAATGGCGCGCTCCTGCGTGGATGAGGGGGCAAGATTCCTGACCAGTGAGGGATTCGATCTGGAGGTGGTGGAATTCGCGGCTAAGCAAGGCGTGGTGGTTTTTCCCGGGGCATTGACCCCGACGGAGGTGATCACGGCGTGGAAGGCCGCTTCGGACTTCGTCAAAGTATTCCCCTGCGCGCAACTGGGTGGTGACAGTTACATCCGAGCTCTGAAGGCTGCCTTGCCCCAGGTGCCGTTGATTGCCGCGGGCGGCGTGAATCAACTAACTGCCGGCACTTTGATTTTGGCGGGCGCCGCCGCGCTTGGGGTCGGACGGGAACTGATACCAAAAGAGGCGATCCAGCAGCGCAGGGCGGGATGGATTCGTGAACTGGCGCAAAGGTTTCTGGCCTCTGTGAAGAACGCGCGCACTCAACCGGCGGCCTGGAAAGGAAGTACGGTCACGCGGAAGTGACAAGGGTGAGTTCAGAAATTCGTTGGAGGAAGGTTGAAATGAAGCGAGTTTTGCAAAGCTTGTTGCCCGCCGTCGCAGCTATTGTTCTGTTCTGCGCGCCAAAGACGGTATTTGCCCAATCCCAGCCGGCATTCGCGCCCAGCAAGATGGACAACATTCTTTACGGGGCTTCGTACTACCCTGAGTACATGCCATATGAGCGGCTCGAGCAGGACGCGCAACTGATGCAGCAGGCCGGCCTCACGGTGGTTCGCATGGGTGAGTCCAGTTGGGGGTTGTGGGAACCGGAAGACGGCCGCTTCGAGTTCGGGTGGATGGATCGTGTGGTCGACCGCATGCACAAGGCCGGGATTAAAGTCATCATGGGGACTCCGACCTACTCCATTCCGGCGTGGCTCTACAAGAAGCACCCGGAAATCGTTGTCACCCGGCTGGACGGCAAGACCGTCACGTATGGCCTGCGCCAAAATACCGACCTCTCGAATCCCACCTATCGCTATTACTGCGAGCGCGTGATTCGCAAAATCGCCGAGCACTACAAGGACAACCCTGCGGTAATCGGTTATCAAATCGACAACGAAACCTCCTCGGCAGGCGTTGCCAACTACGACGTGCAAGTGGGCTTCGTCAATTACCTTCGGGCAAAGTTCAAAACCGTGGATAAACTGGATGAAATTTGGGGCTTGAATTATTGGGGCCAGAGGCTCTACGACTGGAGCGAAGTGCCGCCGCGCGACGGAATCATCAATCCCGGCTGGAAGCTCGAGTGGGAACGCTACCAGCAGTCGCTCACCACCGATTTCCTGAACTGGCAGGCTGCCCTCGTCAATGAGTACAAGAGGCCCGGCCAGTTCGTCACCCACGACCTTGCAGGTCCGCCGCGCCCCGACGTGAATGAACAGGATATCTCCCGTTCACTCGATATTTTGGCGGCCAATCCCTACCACGAAACGCAGGACAGCTACGACGGGGAATCCCCGAGCATGGCCGGAGACTACACTCGCTCGCTCAAGCAGACCAACTACCTGGTGACGGAGACCAACGCGCAGACGATCGGGTGGGATTCAAAGGGGCAATACCCTCCCTACGACGGCCAGCTCCGCCTGGACGTTTATACGCATATCTCTTCCGGCGCCAACATGGTGGAGTACTGGCATTGGCACTCCCTCCATTACGGCCAGGAAACGTATTGGAAAGGTGTCCTCGCGCACGACCTCGAACCCAATCGTGCCTATGCGGAGGTTAGCCGTACGGCGCATGAGCTCGAGCGCGTGGGGCCGGAAATTGTCGACCTCAAGCGTCCCAACAAGGTCGCCGTTCTTTACAGCGACGACTCATATTACGGCATCCAGTTCATGCCCTTCAGCGACCACGCGGACTACCGTGCGGTTCTAGTTGCGATGTATCGCGCCCTGTACAAGCTGAATGTCGGGGTCGATTTCATCTTCCCCGATAGCACGGACCTTTCGAGCTACAAGGTGATCGTTGTCCCTCCGCTTTACATTGCGAGCGACGATTTGCTGAACAAGCTGGCAGACTATATCCACCAGGGCGGGCACTTGGTCGTGGCGTTCAAGAGCGGCTTCTGCAACGAATACTCGACGGTGCGTTGGGCGATGGCGCCCGGACCTCTGCGGAAGGCGGCAGGCTTCCGCTACCAGGAGTTCTCGAACCTTCGGCAGCCCGTGGCGCTTAAGGGTGACCCTTTCCAGGCGGGCGCTGATAACCAAGTCTCTGATTGGGCCGAGATGCTGATCTCCGAAGGCGCGCAACCGCTGGCCTACTATGATCATCCCTTTTTCGGAAAGTACCCCGCCATCGCACGCAACCGTTTCGGACAAGGCACGCTGACGTATGAGGGCACCGTCCTGTCACAGAAGCTTCAAGAGAAAGTACTGCTGGGCGTGCTGAAACTTGCCGGCTTGAGCGGTCCGGACCAGCAGCTACCGGAGCCGGTGCGGGTCAAACATGGCGTAAACCGCAATGGTAGTACCATTCACTACTACTTGAACTACTCGAATGAGACGCAGACTGTGGTGTACCCTTACCGCGCTGGATCAGATTTGCTGGCCCGGACCGCAGTAGCCCCGTCACAGTCGATTACACTTAAACCCTGGGATCTTGCGATTGTCGAAGAGAAGTGACCGCTCGTCCCGAACGACCTTACTTCTTCTTTGCTTGCTTCGCAAAGGTCAGTAACAGGACGAACGGCCCAAAAAGCAACGCGTCAATGGCTGCGCGCGCCTTGGAGCGTCCCTTCTTGTCAGCTATATAAATCCCGGCGATGATCCACCCAGCCGTCCAGCAAATCGCCAACAGCCTCATTGTGGTCTCCTCGGCGTGCAAGACTCTGCACGTAATACTATCTCTCTGGCAGATCAGCCACGATAGTACGAACGTACCGTCCAGGTGATAGGCGAGTGCAAACGATGGCCGCGGCGATGAGGCCCAATTACGCATAGCGAGGGACTCCAGTAGTGTCATTCCGAGCGCCGATTCGACTTCGCTCAGGGCCCTGAGCGACAGGCGAAGGGCGGCGAGGAATCTTGCTCTGATTCCTTCTTCCACAAATCACCGGGCACAGCAACTAAGTATTGAAGCCCGAATCCAGCGAGCGGCCACGTCAAGGTCGCCGAAGGCAAACAAGAGCGTTAGTCCTGGGATCAATGCCAGTTGTGGTAGGCTAGCGGAGCGGCGGCCAGGACTCCTCACGCGGCAAGCAGCTTAGGCTGCACGAGGCCGGAGAAATCTCAGCACAGAAGTATAAATTCCAACCCCAGGGCTTCACCCACGGCTAGTGATCTTCGGTCGGGGGTCGGCTGTCAATGCGACTTTCATGCGACCCTGAAGGCGCGAACCTTGCTGGAGCTTGCCGAAAGGACGGGGTTCGATGCATACTGGTAAGGATCAGGGCAACAAACTCTAAATTCCAGATCGGGGGAGGGAAAGGTGAATACTCCGAGTCAACCGCAGGTTACGCCCGAGCGCCTTAGACAACTCATGTGGGGCTATGCTCCCCCGCTCATTTTGGAGGCCGCGATTCGCCACCGCGTTTTCGACGTGTTGGACGGCGGCCCGAAAACCGCCGATGAAGTCGAGGAGGTGACCGGCGCATCCGCCCGCGGCCTAACCGCGGTGATGAACGCGCTGGTAGGGCTAGGCTTCCTCGAAAAAGACTCGCAGCGCCGATACTCACTCACTGCGGAAAGCGCCGCCTTTCTGGTCAGCACTAAGCCAGGCTTCCAGGGCGGCCTGATTCTTCACGCCAGCGAGCAACTGATTCCGAAATGGCTGCGCCTTAACGAAATCGTCGCTACTGGCAGACCGGTGGATGCCGTGAATCAGGAGCGGTTGGGAGGAGACTTCTTTCACAAGTTCGTCGAGGACATCTTCCCCATGAGCTACGCCTCGGCACAGGAGCTGGCCTCAGCGCTCAACCTGAACGGCTCCGGGCAACCGCTCGGTGCGCTCGACCTGGCCGCGGGCTCCGGCGTGTGGGGCATCGCGCTGGCGCAGAGGTGGGAGCGCGTCCACGTGACGGCCGTAGACTGGCCGGAGGTGATCCCCGTTACCCGAAAAACTGTGGCCCGCTTCGGGTTGATGAAGCGTTTTCGGTTCGTCGGCGGCGACCTGCTCACGGCCGATTTCGGGTGCAACCACGCCGTCGCCACCCTGGGCCACATTCTTCACAGCGAAGGCGAGGAACGCAGCCGCATTTTGCTACGCAAGACCTTCGACGCGCTGGCCTCCGGCGGCACCATCGCCGTCGCCGAGTTCCTGGTAAATGACGAGAGAACGGAACCTGTTGTTGGGCTGCTGTTCGCGGTGAACATGCTGGTGAATACCGACTACGGAGACACGTTTTCGTTTCGCGAAATCAGCACTTGGCTGGCGGAGGCGGGCTTTGTAAACCCGCGCACCCTCGATGCCCCCGGCCCTTCCCCTCTGATTCTGGCGACCAAGCCCTAACGGGCGAAACTCCGTTGGCAACACGCAAACGCTCCTGTCATTCCTTGCTGCCATAAAGATCACTCCCCTCCTCGGTTAAGGAGGGGTCAGGGGGTGGTGGGTACGAGACCCAGCGTGCAGGCCAACCACCCCCTTGCCCCCTCCTTAACCAAGGAGGGGAATCACTTGGAGCATCTTCATGCATAGTGGTGAGCCGAAGGATCATGGAGTTTACGCTCGGCATGACACGGGTGCGCTGTTCGATTTTCGGACTATACTGGAACCGGATATCCGTTGGACCAATGAGGAGGCATAGAGATGATCGGTGAATCCGAACGACAAATCAACCGGCGTGAGTTTATCGGCGCGGCGGCGACTGCGGGGTTCATGATTATTAAGCCACAACTCGTGCGGGGCACGACGGCAAACTCCGCCATACGGCTGGGATTGCTCGGTTGCGGCGGTCGAGGTACGGGCGTAGCAACCTCATTTGCCACGAACACCACTGCTCGGGTAACTGCGCTCGCGGACCTCTTTGAAGATCAGTTGGAAACAGCGAAGAAGCACTTCGACGACGTTGCCGCGAGTAAAGGCTCTGCGGGTATCGACCGCAGGCTGATGTTCAAAGGCCCGAAGGCGTACGAGGAGATTGCGGGATCGAAGGAAATCGACCTGGTCCAGATTTCGACCCCGGGCTACTTCCACCCCCAGCATCTGGAAGCTGTAGTTACGGCAGGAAAGCACGTGTATTGTGAGAAGCCCGCGGGCGTCGACGTCCATGGCGCGCAGCGCATCCTGGAAGCCGGTAAGAAGGCAGAGGGGCGGCTGAACCTGGAATTCGGGTTTCAGATCCGGAGCGCTCCACCCTACGTGGAGTGGGTCCGTCGCATTCACGCCGGGGCTCTAGGTAACATTGTGTGCGCAACGACGTACTACCACGCTACCAGCGTACACTATCCACCCCGCCCCAAAGCCTCGCCAATGGAGTTGCGGATTCGGAACTTCTATTGGGACCGGGTTCTTTCGGGAGATATCATCGTTGACCAGAGCAGCCACGTTATCGACATCTGTAACTGGATAATCAGAGCGCATCCCATTGAAGCTGTCGGCGCTGGGGGGCGCAACGTTCACACGGATTGGGAAAACACCTACGACCATTTCAACGTTGTTCTGACTTATCCGGATGGCATCCATGTCAGCTTGAGTCACGTGCAGGCATCGGACGCCTTATGGGATGTCTCCGAGCGCTTCTTTGGGCCGAAGGGCGTGGCCGAAGCCCACTATTCCGGGGTACTTGGGATATACGGCGACGAACCCTGGGAGTGGGAAGGCAGCGCGAGCCAGGCGACCTCGCGACGGGGGCACGCCAATATGTATGCAATAGCCAAAGAGGGCGGCGCCGAAAAATCCTCCGGCGTCTTCCATGATTCGCTTCACTTCGCAGACGCCGAAAAGCAAAAGGGCTTCATCGAAAGCATCATCAGCGGCAAGTACCATAACCAGGCAGGCACAGCAGTGGAGACGGCTCTGAGCGCCATTCTCGGGCGGACGGCAGCGTACACGGGCAGAAAAGTCACTTGGGATGAGCTGATTGCTTCCGATCAGACGTACGACCCCGAGATGGAAGAGATTGATCTTACTCAGCTTTAGTAGTTAGCGGGGGTCATAACCGCAGAATGAACCGGAAGCGCATGTCTTCACCAAACCACTGAATGTAGTTTGTACCCCAGGCGTTGTTGAAGAGGCTGAAGTGAACGCCCTTCTGGATATCCGGCTGAGCTTCTGAGTAGTGAATGGGCGACCTCTCTCCGAGCGCCGCGACGGGCGCGTCCAACGTTTCTATCGCGAAGCTCCCTTGCGCGCCTTTATAATGAATACCCTTTGAGAGCGCGTGCATCTGCCGGTTGCCTCCACGAACGACATCGAACGGAGAAACAGGACGGTCCACTTTTCCAAGCATCCACCCTTGCGAGTCCGGCGCCTGGGGCAGGAAGCTGAGCCACATCGCTTCGGGGAGCCGGTTGGCCGATTTTCGGAACCAGAGAAAATTCACCTGCACCGCCGGTTCTGCATCGGCCAGAAGCAGCTCGAGGTACATCTCTTGCGGCCAAGCGACAAGCCCGGAGCGCTCAGCCTCGGGGTCGTCGATACGCAACTGCGCGACGATTCGATGGCCGTTTGAGTCTTTGCCCGCCCAGCAATGGGCGAGAGTTGGCAACCACACCCGGCTTTGTGCGCCGAATCGTTCGATGTTGGGCTTTCCGAAGTCCATCGGTGCCCACCAAGTCTTAGCGACGATGTAGCTGGCAATAAAGCGATCGTAGTCGGCTTTGGAGAGCGTCTGGTAAGAGAACAACGCCAGCGGGCGTTCAGTCGAAGCCCACTCGTGCCCCGTGCTCTTGGCGCGCAATCGACGAATCGCGCCCGTCTTCGGATCGAGTGCTAAAGTGAAGTGGGCCGTTTCAATCTCCGAGCCGGCCTGGTGCGGCTCGAGTCCGGCGCGTTCGGGCTCTGCCGGCCGCAAGGCGCCAATGCGTTGGGCGGCCTGGGCGCGCAAAGGTTCGGGGAGGTTTGCAATCGCCTCGTCGATGTCCTTGCGCTTTTCAGCCCAACTGGTTTCTGCCCACCGGAAGTTCGGCTTATTGACCGCTGCCGCCATGTCCTTCGGCGTGTAGTGGTCATAGTCCTCGATCCGTTTCGTATCGACGCCCCATGTATGCTCCGCTGCCAAGAGGAGCCGCCGTAACAATCCCAGATCGGTTGTATCCCCCACACGAAACTTTGCCTGCGCGATCCATTCCCGGCGCAACCGGGCCACTTCTCGGTATCGGGCAACCTTGACCGGATCGCTGGGCACTCCATAGATCCATGTATCGCCAATTTCCTGTGTCATTACGGGGAGCTTGCTGCGAAAGGCTTCGACGGCTGTGGCGATCTCGCTGAGGTTTGAAGCGGTTACGTCTGCGTTGGGGAATTGTCTTCGCAGGTTTGCGTAAATCTTCTTAACTTCGTCGACCGAATGAGGACCGTCGTTGTCCCCGCGCATCTCTACAGCCACCGCAAGGTCCGAGCCGGGCACCTGCACGACCCCGCCGTAGTCTTTGTGGTGGTACATCATCATGATGGAAGCGCCATCCGGATCCCTCCACACAAACAACGACGGCACCTGAGGTGGGGTGCTGGCCCCATTGACTCCGATATTCAGAAGCTTCACACCATTTTCGGCGAGCGGGCCGACGATTCCTCGGCAGTGACCCGGCACGTCCGTCATCTTGGCGCCCGTGGTGGTGCGCCCGAAGCGCCGGTCCAGCGACTGTGACAGACCTAGCGCGCCCACGATCATGGAGCGATCCAGCATTTCCGTCTCCCAGGAGAAAGGCAGGGCATGCCAAGCCAGGTCTCCTTCGTTCACCGCCTTCTCCACGCGCTCGCGCTGTTCGCGAGTTGCTTGTTCGAGGTATTCGTAAAGAAGCCACGATCCCGTCGTCCAGACGTAGCGATCTTCGCCCGCTTGGCGCATGGCGGTGGCGACCTGAATGGCTTGGGGAAAATACTGGTCAAAATACTTATGCATGACGCCGGCTTGGGTGTCCGTGAACCCAACGTCCAAATGACACTTGAACATCACCAGCACTCGCTTGACCTCGGCGCCAGGTATCTGAGCTGGCAGGCCACGCGCGAAGACGGGCTTGCAGCCCAGCGCCCCTCCTGTTGCGAGCACACCTTTTATAAATTGTCGGCGTCTCATAATTTCGTCTCCGCTTGCTTCAAAAGTAGCTTGAGAATCCTGCGAGCAGCTTCCGTTTCGATTCCCGGCAGGTGGGAATTCTACACCCTGCGGCCCCGGTTTGCATCGTTGCGGCCCAAGGATGCGGCTCAAGGAAAGGGACGACGGAGAGGCAACACGGAGTACAACACGGAAAACGCGATCACCGGACGAAAGCTGCGAGTCGCTGAAAAGCGGGACTCTACGCTACCCCTCGCTCCACCCTTAGAGAGAGGGCGCTTGAGGGGCAAGACGAGGCGCGAGGAGGGACCGGCGACAGGGGCCGGCGAGACGCCCGCGCTACCTCCCCTCCTGGTGTATACTTGCAGCCGCCCAAGAATCGCAAAAGGGAAAGGATGCAATCCAATGGCGGAAATCCGTGCAGCAGGTGAAGTCATGAACAAACAATCGCTCCCAGCGGTGAGTTCTTTCTCGGAGTGCGGCTCGCCTAACGGGATGATGAAAAGCGCCACTAGCTTGTTATTCCGAATGGGAGCCGGAGGCAGTGAAGTGGCTCGGGATGACAGCGCTTACAAAGGTCTTTCGGCATCCTGCAATGAGCAGACTGGTTGGAACGTGGGCCTTGATCGTCGCCTTTTGCGGGTTCCTGTTTTGTCTTGCGGATGCCCATGCTCAGGAGGACCAACAGAAGAACCCTTATCAAGGGGAGCTGTCGCAGTTACAGGATATGTTTTCCCAGACGCTGCCGAATTGGAAGGCGCACCGGGACAACCTTGCCCACGGCGAAGACCCCAGCTTAAACGATGCTGATTGGTCGCCCGTCCGAATCTCTGAACCTTGGGAAACCGGCCCCGTGTGGTTCCGGCGCTGGGTGGAGATTCCACAATCGATGGGAGGGTACAACATTCGCGGCCTGCGTGTTCGGCTCGATCTGCGCGTACCTTGGGGCACCACGCTGGTGCGCGTCTTTTTCAACGGCACTCTCGCGGAGATGTCTGATGAGAACACGATGCAACCCCTTCTGCTCACTGAGAAGGCCGAGCCGGGCATGAGGGTCCTGGTAGCCATCGATGTTCCCCCTGGTACAGATCCGGCGCGCCTGGAGCACGCCGAACTCCTGGCTGACTATCCGCTTGGCCGGCCCGATCCACGCCTCATGTTCGAGGAGATCCGCTCAGCGCAGGCGATGATCGCAGGGCTCTCAGCGGGCCAATCGGAGAGAGCGAAACTGCTCGACGACGCCGTCAAAACCATCGACTTCGCTCAGCTCCAGCATGGAAACCAGCCGGCTTTTGAGAAATCACTGGAGGCGGCGCAGGAGAAACTGCGGCCCCTGGGTGACTGGGCAAAGCAGTTTTCCGTCCGCGCAGTGGGCAACTCGCACGTTGACATGGCATGGCTCTGGCCCTGGACCGAGACGGTCGAGGTGGTACGGAACACCTTCAGTACGGTATTGCAATTGATGCGTCAATATCCGACCTTCATCTATGCGCAGTCAACGGCGCAGGAATATGTCTGGATGGAGGAGAAGTATCCCGAACTGTTCAGCGAGATTCAGCAACGGGTGAAGGAGGGCAGGTGGGAGATTGTGGGAGGCATGTGGGTCGAGCCTGACCTCAACATGCCGTCCGGAGAGTCTCTGGTACGGCAAATCCTCGTCGGCAAGCGCTACTTCCAGCAAAAGTTCGGAGTCGATGTGAGAATCGGCTGGAATCCCGATTCGTTTGGCTACAATTGGCAACTCCCGCAAATCTACAAGAGATCGGGTCTTGATTACTTCGTTACGCAAAAGATGGAATGGAACGACACCACCAAGTTTCCCTACAAGCTCTTCTGGTGGGAATCCCCCGATGGCAGCCGCATACTTACCTATTTCCCGCACGACTACGTGAATGAAATTCAGCCCTTGCGAATATCCGAAGATGTGTCTGCGTACGTTTCGAAGACGGGCATGCCTGAGATCATGCACCTTTACGGGATTGGCGACCACGGAGGGGGCCCGACCCGCACCATGCTTGACTCCGCCCTGCGCTGGCAGAACGGCCAGAACATCTTCCCCAAATTGACCTTCGGTACTGCCCAGTCCTTTTTCGATGATGTTGAGCAGAACGTTGCGCACCTCAAGATTCCCGTGTGGAACAACGAACTCTACTTCCAGTACCACCGCGGGGTTATGACGACTCAGTCCGAAACGAAGAAACGCATCCGGCAAAGCGAAGAACTCCTGCTGAATGCTGAAAAGTTTTCTTCTCTCGCCATGCTGGATGGGCAGCCTTACGCACAGGAAGAGCTGGAGAACGATTGGAAGAAGGTACTGTTCGACCAGTTCCATGACATCATGCCGGGTTCAGGCATTGCCATCAACTACGTTGACGCAGCCCGCGATCTGGGCATGGTGGGATTATCCGGCAATAAGATCCTCGAAGGCTCGCTGAAAACTCTCACGGCGCGCGTCAATACCGAGGGAGAGGGCGTTCCTGTAGTCCTCTTTAACCCCCTCAGTTGGGCGCGTACTGACGTGGCAGAAGCCGAGGCACAGTTCCCTTCGGCCCTTGCCCCCGAGAGCGCTATCGAAGTGCGCGACTCGGCCGGGGCCGTTCTTGCCTCTTCCGTGCTCTCCCGCGACGACACTACCCATACCGTGAAAATCAGGTTCCTGGCCAGGTCGGTGCCTGCCATGGGATACGCAGTTTTCCGTCTCGTGCCCGTCGCGCGCGCACGTGCTGCCGGCGCCACGCTGAAAGCCGGCGCGGAGCGTATGGAAAATGAACTTGTGAGCCTCCAAGTGGACCCCAAGACGGGATGCATCACGAGCTTGCTCAACAAGCGCGACGGCCGCGAAGCTCTGGCGCCGGGGGCGTGCGGCAACCTCCTCCAGACGTTCGTGGACAAGCCGAAGGATTACGATGCCTGGAACATCGACGCCAACTTCGAGGACCAGATGTGGGACCTGAAGGATGCGGAGGAAGTAAAACTGATTGAGAATACCCCGGTTCGAGCGGTGATTCGCGTCAGGAAGAAGTTCCAGAACTCCACGTTTGTCCAGGACATTTGCATATACCCGGGCGTGCCCCGCGTAGACGTCAACATGCAGGCCGACTGGCATGAAAAGCATATCCTGCTGAAGGTCGCCTTCCCGGTGAGCGTGCAAAGCAATCACGCCACCTATGAAATTCCTTACGGAAATATCCAGCGGCCAACAACCCGGAACACTCCCGAGGAAAAGGCTATGTTTGAAGTGCCGGCTCTCCGCTGGGGCGACCTCTCCGATGCCGGCCACGGGTTCAGCTTGCTCAATGCGAGCAAGTATGGCTACGACGCCAAGGGAAACGTCATCCGCCTGTCCTTGTTGCGTTCGCCCGCCTCGCCTGACGCGCACGCCGATGAAGGCTTCCACGAATTTACCTATGCCCTCTATCCGCATGCCGGCGATTGGAAGGCCGCAGAAACTGAGCGCCGCGCCCTCGAGCTCAACTTCCCTCTCATTCCGGTCACCGCTTGCCCACACCAAGGGGTGCTTCCCGCTTCTCACTCCTTCATCCAGATCGAACCCGGAAACGTGATTCTGACCGCTGTAAAGAAGGCTGAAGACAATGCCGCGCTGGTATTCCGGTTCTTCGAGTTTGAGGGAAGAGCCGGCGAAGTTCGTCTGCACTTCCCCGAAGCCGCCACCCAAGCCGCACAAGTGAATTTAATGGAGAAACAGGATGCTCCGCTCCCACTCCAGGACGGCGGCAAGGAAACCACCTTGACTGTCCATCCTTACGAGATCGTGACGGTCAAAGCTCGGTTCGGCGAATCCGGAAAGTAGCGCAGATCTGCTTTTCAAGATCTGCGGCTTTTCTTGCCAGTGTTACGAAGTTACTACGCCAGCATCATTGCGAGCGAATCCTGCACACTGTGTACTTGGGTGACTCGTAAATTGGTCGCAAACGACTTGAGGCTATGAAGCTCAAGGAGAGTCGGCGCGGGTGGAAGAACCGGTCAGAGCCAGATTTTTCGCCGCTTTGAAAATGGCTCCCCTCCTCGGCTGAGGGGGTGCAGGGGTGGTGGGCACGGGACCCGGCGCGTTGGCTAACCACCCCCTTGCCCCCTCCCGCCGCGGCGGGAAGGGAATTACCTGGAGCATTTTCATGCACAGTGGTGAGCCGAACGATCATGAAATCTGCGCTCGGAATGCCACTACACATCAGGCAGGGGCGCGTGGCCATGCGCCCCTAGTAGAAGACTTCACGCGCGACGTTTTCTGACGGCTGCCTTCAGGGCCTATGCAGCCATTCACACTCGACCGCCTTCGACCCTCCTGCTAATACCCGGCTCGACACTTCCATATTGAGGCGGTCAGGTGTACATTATCGGCTGACCGCTAAATCAAAACGGAAATTTCGGCTTTATATTCTTCCCGAATTGAAGGATCCCGGATAATCTGAAACACCAGTTCATCCAGGACAGAAGCTCGGCCATCGTGGGACGAAGGGTTGCGAGGTAGCCAGTTGTATGAAGTTGCCCCCGGGGCCTGAAACGGTAATTCCCGTCGGCTCCGCTCTCGGCGGAAGGTCAGTTCTCAGAGATTCTAAAATCCTCAATGCGCGCGGCGAACCGCTGATGAAGCTTAGGGGTAGCGCATGCTGTCGGAAATGGATTTGACGCAGCGTTTGGGCCTTTCTCATCCTATTATCAAGGCTCCGCTCGCAGGCGGCGGGGACACATCCATCTCGGTTGCCGCCGCTCGCGAGGGAGTCGCGATCTGGAGAATCGAGTTATCGGCCTTCGAGAAGGTTACATTCACAGGAGGTGTACGAATGGAGCTCGTAATTACGGACAGTCAACAGTTCTTGGTCGAGATCCAACCTGTAGACAAGGCTGGGAATCCGGGCACTCTGGCCAGCGTGCCCGTGTGGTCGGCGTCTGACCTGACGATCCTGACTGTAGCGCCGGCTGCCGATGGTTTGTCGGCGGTGGTCTCAGCCACGGGGAAGCTGGGGACGGCCCAGGTGAACGTGACTGCGGACGGCGATCCGACGCCCGGAGTAAACACGATCACCGGTACGGTTGACGTACAAGTCGTCGGTGGGAAAGCAGTGTCGTTCCAGTTCAAGGCAGGAACAGCCACGGAAATTCCGCCGGCGGCTGCGCCCTCCAACTGAGGGTGCAGGCAGGCGGGAAAGAGACAGTGAAACTGGTTCAGCCTTTGAGCCGGCTCTGCTGTGGAACGGGCAGAGCGGGGTCTCGCATTGTGTTGAAAATACTCAAAGCGAGATTCCTCTCCCGCAGGGCGGGATCGGCATGAGAAGGTGGATGGAGTTCTCACACAGACTCGCATGCCCCTGCGCCTCTGCTAGAAAACGTCTTCGAAAGACATGCGGACGTCGTCATTATCTGTCAACCTCAATTGCACCGAATTCGTGTAGGTTTTCGGAAGGCGCAGGGGACGTGCGAGGGTTCCCCAAGCCAGATCGGGGTATCCCCACAGGTTATCAACGCTGAAGACGACTTTGCCCCCGGCGCGAACCTCCGCGCGCGCCGCAGCCGAGCCATCGGATTCAGCTCTCAGGCGGAGGTTTGTTCCGGACAAGACGCAGGAAGCGTAGAAGACATTGGCCTTCAGGCTTCGAAAATCGTTGGTCCCTCGCCCGCCCGGGTCGCTGCTTCCGTAGAGGAAGTAATCGTTCGAGTCTTCCGCCCAGGGATGCGCAGGCTCCGCGCGGTATTTCTCAGGGTGGCCGCCAACCTTGAGGGCAACGCCTTGGGGCCTGCCGATGTGGTCGGCCGGATAGCCGGACCAAAGGGGTTTTCTCTGCCAGGTGAGGTGGTCCACATCATTCGAGAGGTCATAGGACACACCGACTTCGCTGGCGTCTTCCGGTAAATTGAAGACCGTGTAGTGGGTGGTGATTAGCCCCGCGCCATCAATTCTGACTTGAAACTCGGTCTTTCCCCGATCTTCGTTGCCGCGGACGGCCATGTACCGTCCGGTGATTTCAACGACCGCTTCGTCGCGGGTGGTGGAATAACTGAGGTTGGTTAGCCACCAACCGGGGAGATTCACAGCGCCCAAGTGCAAATACGGGCCGCCTTCGAGAACTCTCCTTCCACGGAAGATTCCGTCGGTGATCAGTCCGGTCTGCCTGCTGAAGGTAATGGTGAAGTCCGGGCCGGCAACGCGAAGGGCGTTGGTATCCGCGATCACCGCCGGTGCGGGACCCTGAACTTTGGGGAAAACCGGGGCTGGCCTGCCCAGCCTCAGATTGAATTCATCCGCCAGGATCCTGCCAGGGCGATAGAACTTCAAACTCAGCATGTCCCCATTCTGCCAGGCGCGCGCGGGGATAGAGAGCATTCCTGATCCGTGGGGCGGGAGGTCGAAGT
Organism: uncultured Acidobacteriota bacterium; assembly: GCA_963765485.1. GTDB lineage: Bacteria > Acidobacteriota > Terriglobia > UBA7540 > UBA7540 > CAVROP01. Next base: position 56,490 of record CAVXWN010000022.1, read on the forward strand.
GAGTGAATGTGCCGGAATCAGGTCCTACGCTCCAGTTGATGGTGAGCTCACTAAAATTCGTATGGTCAAACCGGTTCTGAACTGGCAAAGTCAGCGGCTTTCCTGGCCCAGGGTTCGCAACCGGACTATCACTGATATGGATGGGTGAGTAAGCTTTCCTGGCAAGCCAGTATTCCGGCTTTGGCCTTCTCCATCCGTCCACAATGCCCCATTCGCCGTAGCCCACGGGTGAGTCCGGCAGCATGAAAACCTCGTCGATCGAGCCCCAGATGGCGCCACCCAGGCAGCCCTCCGAGGCGAAGCAGTTATCCCAAAAGCGCCGGATGCTCTCGCCCCAGAAGTCCCGCACGCCGGGGTCTCGCTTCAATGTCTCGAGGTTGTAGCAGGCGACGTGTCCATATTCGTCGTTCAATTTGGGGACGCCGGGGCTTTTCAAATCGCCGTCGACGTTGGGATAGTGTTCACTCCAGACGTTGTAGCCGGCGGCGCCCGAGGGAACGGTTCCCGGATAACTGAAAATCACCGGCCGGCTCGGGTCCTCGCGCTTCGCATAGGCGTACTCTTCCGCGATGTTGGTTCCCCACCGGCTTTCATTCCCCAATGACCACATGAGCACCGAAGGGTGACTCCTGTCTCTTTCAATCATCTCCGAGAACTGAGTCATGTATCTTGAACGAAAATTAGGATCCGACTGGCTCATGAGGCGCGACACATTCCATTCAGCATCCACGAAGCAGACGGCAGTCTCTTCCTCGACGTACACGCCATAGCGATCGCAGGCCTCCAGAAACTTCTCCGAGGGCGGGTAGTGGGAAGTCCTCACGAAATTCAGGTTCGCATCGCGGAACAGCAGCGCGTCCCGCTCATCAAGCTCGGGCGTAGTTGACCTTCCTCGCAGCGGGTGGACGTCGTGCCGGCAAGCGCCGCGCAACTTCACTTCCTGCCCGTTGACGTAGAGCTTGTTCCCGCGAATCTCGATCTTGCGGAAGCCGATCTTTCTTTCCAGGGTCTCAACCGCCACGCCATCTACCACCAGCCTGGCTTCGAGCGTGTAAAGGTTAGGATGCTCGGCGTCCCATTTGTTGGGGGCGGGTACGGGAATATCCAAACGGGCTTCGTTTTTCTCCTCCGTTAACGCAAGCGAGCCGGGCCGCAAGCCTGCCTCATGGTTATCAGGATCTTTCAATTGAAGTTTCAGGGTGGCACCTGCGGCTCCATGAAAGGCCACCGCGGCAGTCAGTCGGAGTGTTGCATCACTATAGGCTCGGTCCAGGTCGGTTTCCAATTGCAAGCGAGTGGCGTTGGTCGAAGGCAGGGCGATGAGTTTCACATCGCGCAGAATCCCGCCCATATAGTGTTTGGCGTAATTGCTGCCGTAAGAGATCTCATCCGCCCGGTCCGTAACCCCCACAGTGAACCACGCGGCTTGGCCGGGAGTCACTGCACTCGTTATATCGCATTCCCAGGAAGTGAAGCCTCCATGGTGCTCGCGCAGCAAGACTCCGTTCACCCAGACGCGGGCGTAGCTGTAAACGCCATCGAACCGCAAGATAATTCGTTTGCCCTTGAAGTCGGCGGGAATCAAGACCGACCGCTTATAAGCGTATTCGAGGTCCCGGCTGATCGCGAAGCCCTGCATCACCAGTTCCCCCGGCACGGTGACATCCGGCCACGCCGCGGGTGCCGAGCCGTTCAACCAGAATTCCTTAGGGGGAGAGAGGGTGAATTTCCAGGCGCCGTTCAAGCTCAATACGGCTTTCGACACTCCCTGGACTTGCAGGGGAAGCGGGACTAGTTGAGGCCGGGGCCAATCCTCGGCGGCCCATGCCCTGCACCGTCCGGTGCGGGGCAAGGCAGGCGAATAAGAAATCAGCCAGACTAAGAAGACCGCGAGGCAGACCCAAATCCTATCAGGAAGCTCGTGCCGCTTCATCCAGGCACTTACTGCTTGAGCCGGGCGAGTTCCGCCGGGCGCACCTGCGAGTTCCCCGTACAGCCTTTCCTCCCTGACCCGTTTCATATCGCTCCACCTCCCAGAGTGGGTGATTCTACCGCAGCGCACCGACGAGACCAATAGAGCGCTCTGCAACGATCGTATGGGCGTGTGCATACGGCTTTTGATCGAGCACGAAGGCTCTGGCGATGGGCACAAAGTAGAGGGCAGAAAGTAGAAGCCAGAAAGCAGAAAGCAGAAAGCAGAAAGCAGAAAGCACATGCTCTTCATTCTGACTTCTGCCTTCTGCCGGTACAATCCCAGGCGGGAAAACGGGGCATGGTCAGGGCGTCTCCGTGACTCGCGCGTCAGGCGTCTTCAGGCATTCGAGCATGGCCGCAGGCGTCACGATGCGCGTGGCGCCGTGCCGTCTCAGGGCAAGGAGACCCTTGTCTCCGGTGACGAGAAACGCCGCCTCGCTGACGGCGGCGAGCGCCAGCAGGAAGCTGTCCCTGGCGTCCCGCGCGGCGCCGGAAGGCGGCGGCTTGGGGTAGCAGAGGGCCAAGTCGTGAAGGCTCGCGGCAAAAAGCTCTGCGTCGCTTTCGCGCAACCTCGCCCGGAAGAAAGGCCGCCGCAAGACTTCGCGGAATTCTGCGAGGAGCTCGTCGGAGATGACCAGCGTGAACCGTTTCTTTTCCCAGGCGGCGAGCAGCTTGGCCGGCGCGCCACGGGGCGAGAGCAGGGCGGAGAGCAGGACGTTGGTGTCAAGGATGACGCGCATCAGGTCCGCTTGGCACGGTGGCGGTACCGTTCGGCACGGACGGCCTCAACCGCGTCGTCGATTTCCTTCTGGAGCTGGTCTTCGGGGATGTCGGCGAATCGCTCGCGTGCGGCCCTGACGGTCTGGTGAAAGACGCGCCAGCGGACAGCCTCCTCGATGAACTTGGAGAGAGCGCCCTTTTTCAGGCCTTGCGCGCCGAGGAAGGAGCGCAGGGTGAGATCGGTTTCCTTGGACCAGGTGATGGTCACACGGGTGGTTCCTTCGGACTCGGGCATGAAGCGCTCCTCAGGGGATAAGCATATATCCGCTTACGAGTTTACACAACTAAGCGCCGTCCGTCAAGTGCATAATAACGTTCTTCTTCACTCCCTTCGAGCAAAGCATATGTCGCTTCCCGGAAACTCTGCGCTTTCCGTTCACCGGTTCGGACAACGCAGTGCGCGTGACTCCAAGGGCGGCCCGGCGGTCGCAAGCAGAACGAGATTCTCCGTGTTCTCCGAGCCTTCAAGACCTCAACACTGAGAGCACGGAGAGTCTCAGTGGCCTCCGTGTTGACGCGCTTCCGGTCACGGAGGACACGGAAGCCCACCGCGCGACACAGACTTCGTGTCCTGCGACAGTAGTGGCAAGCGAGAATTTTTCTGGTATGCTTACCGTCCGAAACAAGAGAGTTCTTGGTACTGCCGATAGAGCGAGGTGGGAACCCGTGTCAACGAGCATATCGCGACGAAGTTTCATGGTGGGGGCGGCCACAGCGGCTGCTGCCCTGCGCGTGATGGGCGCCAACGACCGCATCCGTCTGGGCATCATTGGTTCAGGCCAGCGTGGGACTTACCTGATGAAGCGTGCCAACGAGGTGGGCAACTTCGATTGGGTCGCCGTGTCAGACATCTGGGATGTGCGGCGCAACCAGGGTGAAGACACCGCAGGTACGAAAGTGGATAAGTACCCTGACTACCGTCAACTCCTCGAGCGCAAGGATATTGATGGCGTCATCGTGGCCACTTTCGACCACGTTCACGCACAGATCACGATTGACGCCTGCAAAGCCGGCAAAGACGTGTATGTTGAAAAGCCCATGACTTCCCTGCCGGAGCAGGGGCCGAAAGTTGTGAAAGCTGTCCGGGAGGCCAACCGAATCGTCCAGGTGGGCCCTCAACAGAGGAGCACGCCGCACTTCATCGAGGCCAAGCGGAAGTTCTTTGACAGTGGACTGATCGGAAAAGTGAACATGGTGCGCACCATCTGGAACGCCAACGGGGGTTACTTGACGCAGGTGCCTACGGGTTTCGACCGCAAACCGGCCGGACTCGATTGGGACGCTTGCCTTGCCTGGTTACCCAAGATCCCCTGGGATGCAAAACGCTACTTCAACCGCTTTGCTTACTGGGACTTTTCCACGGGCGGGCAAACCGGCGGGCTGTTCGTACACATGGTGGATGTGGTGCACTGGTTTTTGGACGTCCAGCGTCCTCTCTCGGCCGTGGCGATGGGTGGTATTTACCTCTACGATGACGGGCGGGACACTGCGGACAACATCAACTTCGCACTCGAGTACCCTGAGAAGCTGAACGTAACGTTCGAGGCAACGCTGACGGACATGATCCCGGAGGGCGCGGCAGACATCGTCTTTATGGGCACGGGGGGCAGACTCTCCATCTTCCGCTACGGCTACCGATTCATCCCCAGCAAGGAAAACGCCCAACTGGGCGAAATCGTCAGCGGGCCGACGAACGATGCCCATATGGCGAACTGGCTGGAATGCATGCGCACGCGCCAACAACCTAATGCCGACGTGGTGGCGGGACATTACGGCGCAGTAGCCTGCCATATGGGGAATATCGCTTACAAACAGAAAAGCCAGGCTGTCTGGCGAAAGGAGTGGGAGATATGAGCATTCAAGCCGGGGTCAACATGGAGTTCATCCGCTCGCAGGACAAGTCATTTGCTGAAGGGGTGGAGCGCGCCGCGCGGCTCGGCTACTGCTTCGTTGAACCGATGGTCCACAACGGGCGCGAATTGCTCAGCGAAGCCGGCTACTTTCATTCTTTCTCTCTCGACGATGAGGCGGGAGAGATGAAAGACATCCTGAATCAATACGACGTCCGAGCTTCCGGCCTCAGCGCCCACTGTCCCCTGATGCGGCCGGAAATCAGCGTGCCCTACTTGCAAAAGGCCATCCGATTTGCAGCCGCAATCGGAGCGCCGGTAGTGAATACCGACGAGGGCATCCGTCCCCCCTGGGTAAGTATGGACGAGGCTTTTCCAGTGATGAAATACACACTCACTACGGTCCTTCGAACCGCGGAGCGATACGGGATTTACATCGGCATCGAACCTCACCAAAGCATTTCCAAGTCTACCCAAGGGCTGCTGCGAATCGCCACCCTGGTGGAGTCGCCGTATCTGCGCGTGAATTACGACACCGGAAACGCCTACTTGGCGGGCGAAGACCCTTACGACGGCCTGCGGGCTGTTAGCCATTTGCTAGTGCACGTGCACGCCAAGGACATCGCCCTCGCGCATTCGGAAGAGGAACGGGGAAAGGTGACGGGTACGCCGGTTGGATGCGCGTGCGGCGATGGGGTGATCGATTGGAAGAAGGTGGTCGGAATTCTGCGCGAATCAGGTTTCAACGGCGTCATGTCGGTGGAGTGCGGGACCGAAGAACAAGCCCGCCGCAGCCTGGCGCATTTGAACAGTATCCTGGGAGAGTAAGGGAAGTCGAGTAACGGCAACCGAAAGCTCGAACCCTGCGCTCGAGACCTTACGGAAGGACGTCAATGAAAAATCATTCCAATACCCCATTAGCTGTTGTGTTCTTACAGGCTGCGATTCTACTTTTCGTGTCACCGGGCTTTGCGCAGGTGACGATTCCTTTCTTCAAGCCGGGAGCGATTCGCGTCCTAATTCTCTCCGGCCGGAACAACCACGATTGGCGGACCACCACGCCTTTTCTGCGGAAGGCCCTCGTGCAGAGCGGGCGCTTTGATGTCCGGGTGGAAGAAGAGCCGGCTGGAATCACGGAGGCAACGCTGGCCGCTTACGACGCTCTCGTGCTCGACTACGACGGCCCCCGCTGGGGGGAAGCAACTGAGAAGGCGGTCGAGAATTTCGTGAAATCGGGCAAGGGGCTTGTCGCCATTCATGCGGCCAGCTACGCTTTCTCCGGCCTCCAGGTGCTCGGCGACAACCATCGGGGCATGGGGTTCAAAGAGCCGCCGTGGGAGGAGTATTTTAATATGATCGGTGGCCGGTGGACCGATGGCCCGCCGAAAACGGCACACGCGGCCCGGCACTGCTTCTCGGTGAAATTCGTGGACCGAGAGCACCCCATTGCCAAAGGCATGGAGGACTCGTTCGTAGTCTCGGACGAGCTTTACCACAGCCACGAGATGTCGCCCAACGCTCACATCGTGGCCACAGCTTTCGATGATCCCACGAATGGCGGGACGGGCAAGGACGAGCCGATAATTTGGACAGTCAATTACGGGAAGGGCCGAGCCATGTACACGGCCCTTGGCCACGACGTTGCCGCGATGCAGGAGAAAGGATTCGTGAATACGTTCCTGCGCGGAACCGAGTGGGCCGCGACCGGCGCCGTAACACTCCCCGCCGATGTCAGCGCCGCCAAGTCAGAACCGAAACCCTTGCAGTTGCTCGTCGTCACAGGAGGGCACGAGTATCCCACCACCTTCTATACTGTTTTCGATGGGGCTGATGACTTGCATTGGGACCACGCCGTTTCCAACCACGAGGCCTTCCGGGACGACAGCCGAAGCAAATATGACGTGCTCGTGCTCTACGATCTCTCCAATGAAATAACAGAAACCGAGAAGACCCACTTGCGAGACTTTGTCGAGAGCGGCAAGGGAATTGTGGTCCTCCATCATGCCATTGCGGATTACCCGTTCTGGGAGTGGTGGTACAAAGAGGTGGTGGGCGGCAAGTACCTGCTGAAACCGGAAGGCAGCATGCCGGCCTCAACCTTCAAGCACGGTGAGGAACAGTGCGTCAAAGCGGTCGTGAATCACCCCATTACGGCGCGGGTGGGAACGCTCCACCTTTGGGATGAAACTTACAAGGGAATGTGGATTTCGCCCGACGTCAAAGTGCTGCTCAAGACTGACAATCCCACCAGCGACGGTCCGGTAGCCTGGATCAGTCCTTATCCAAAGTCCCGCGTGGTGTACATTCAACTTGGCCACGGCGAAACCGCCCACCTGCACCCCGGCTACCGTACCCTGGTCCAAGACGCTATCCGCTGGAGCGCCGGAAGACTTTAGCAGCCCGCCTAGTGATGCGAATTTGGGATTTAGATTGGGGCGTTACCCTGGATCAGGTGAGGGGGTTGTTCAGCGACCTATGGGATGGTTATGTTATGAAACCCTCTAGCTGAGTTGCCTTCGAGCCTCCTCGAGAGCCCCAATTAAGGCTGTAATATCTTCGACGCTTGTCCGGTAGTTTGTGATGCAGGCCCGAAGCACGGGCACTGAGGTGGCCAGGCGGCTAGTTGAAATCCAGGCTTTCCCGGAGCCGACGACTTTCATGGCCACTGCGTGCAAGTAGGCAGCGGAGCGGCCCTCCGCATGCCGCCGGTCAACGAAGCAACAGACGGGCAACGGCGTTTCGTTAACGACCTGCCAGCCCGCTGCTTCGAGTTGCTCTCGCAGCAGCGCGCCTCTAGCCGCCATTTGACGGATTGCTGCGGCGTATCCCTCCCAGCCAGCTACGGCCAGCGAGAGAAACACCTTCAGACCTATGGCCCGGCGGGACCACTGGATGGAGTGCATAAAAGGATCGACCACGTCCAACTCCGCTGCCTCGCGCGGCATATACCTTACGGCGGTGCGGAACGTTCGATCCAGGATCTCGGTGTGCCGGGTGATATAGATTCCCGCGCCCATGGGCACAGAAAGCCACTTGTGCGCATCGAAGGTAAGGGAATCAGATCGCTCGATACCCTCCAATAGAGGGCGCATTTCGGGGACCAACGCTGCCGCCCCGCCCCACGCCGCGTCCACGTGAAACCACAGTTTCTCACGCGAGGCCACGTCTGCGACGGTGGCAAGGGGATCGATCACCCCTGCGTTGGTGGTCCCCGCGGTTGCGACCACCATGAAAGGCGCGAAGCCCTGGCCACGGTCCTGGGCGATTCTCGAAACCAGGGCTTCCGGATTCATGCGCAGGCTCTCTTCCACTGGTATCTCGCGCACGGCATCCGTCCCCAGCCCGCACAGTCGAGCCACTTTCAACAAGGAATGATGCGCCTCTGCGGAAACATAGAGAACGGGCTGGGCGGCAAGCGCCCGGACGCCACGGCAAGAGAATTCCGGAAACGCCTGCACCAAAGCGGTGAGGACCGCCGTGTGGTTGGCTTCCATGCCACCTGAAGCAAAAGTTCCATCGGTCTGCGCGGGATCGTATCCAAATCGACCGCCGAAGGCACGCACCAGATGCTGTTCAATTTCAATGGCCAGTGGGCTGTGGCTCCAGGCGGCGAGTTGAGGGTTGAAGGCCGCAACCAGGGCGTCCCCAGCGATGCCCATGGTAGTCGGTGCGGGATTAAACAGTCCGTAATAGCGGGGATGCGGTGTGTGGGTTTGAAACGTCCACAGACCTTCGACAAGAAAATCGAGGGCTTCGAGAGCATCCACCGGCGCGGAGAAATCGAAGCGCGAGAGGAGGGTGCGGAGGTTCACGGGATCGAGCGGAGGGGTGACTCGGCCGGTCTCCAGCTTTGTGGCGTAGTTTTCAATGGCGTTCACTAACTGCCGCCAAAGTCTGGCGCGAGTATCCGCATCGAGCATCAAAGACGGGGCAGCCATGTGCTAGTCCTTGTCTCCATTCTTGAGAGCCGCTTCCCACGCAAGGATAACCTTTTTTCGAGCCGCTCCCCAATGATAATCACCAGTAATCCCCATTTTGCGGATAGCCCTGTGGCAAGGAATGAGGAAGGATATGGGGTTCCGGCCCACCGCGCTGCCGACAGCGCGTGCGGCCGTCGGCTTCCCAATTCGGCGAGCCAAGTCTTCGTAGCAGACCACGGATCCCGAAGGAATTCTGAGCAGGGCTTCCCAGACTTTGATCTGGAAGTTTGTACCGATTAACAACAACTTCACCGGATTAGCGCCGTTTCTTTTCTTGGGGCTGAAGATCCTTTCGATATATGGGCGTGTCTTTGGGGAATTCTCTTGGAACTCGGCCGCCGGCCATCTTCGCTTGAAGTCCTCGATCGCCTGCGACCTGCCGCCTTCACCTACGAAGCCCAGCCCGCAAATGCCGCGCTCGGTGGCAGCGAGAAGACACTCGCCGAAGGGGCTGAGGTGAAACCCGTAGCTGATCATGAGGCCCGCTCCTTTGGTCTTGAACTCGCCGGGAGTCATTGCCTCGGCATTTACGAAAAGGTCGTGCAGACGGCTGGGACTGGACAAGCCGGCATCATAGGTAGCGTCCAGCACGCTCCGGGACTCCTCCAGCAATTTCTTGGCATGTTCCAGTGTCAGAAACTGGACAAAGCGCTTGGGGCTGATGCCCGCCCAGCGCCTAAAGAGCCGCTGGAAGTGAAATTCGCTAAGGCTGACGCTCTGCGCCACCTTCTCCAAACTAGGCTGGAGGTGATAGTTCTCCGCGAGGAATCGTATGGCCTTCTCGATCCGCTGATACTCTTCAACCTTTCTTTGCATTTCTATTTTTTCTCCCTACCCTGAACCCCCCTCCCCTCTTCGGCGGAGGAGAGGGTCAGGAGTGGCGAGCACGATACGAAGCGCGCCGGTCAACCACCCCCTGCTCCCTCCTTATGAAGGAAGGGAATTTTACCGAAGGACCCATGATGTCTGCCATCCTGATCCATCATCGCCAGGATGGAGCGTCAAGGCAACCCGATTCTTGCTGCCCCAAAAAAGTCGAGAGTCGAAAGCCGAGAGTCAAGAGGAGACTACGTGGAAACGAGCGCGACGAGTTAGGGACATACCAGACCGAAAACTAGAAGCTCGACTACGAGTCTGCCAGCTTCCATTTTCTAGTTTCCAGTTTCTAATTTCTAGTTTCTGACTTCTGGTTTCTCCGAGGGGAGGCCCTCCGTATCCAGGTAGACAGCGACGGGACTTGGCCGGTGGGAGATGATGAGCGCTACACCTGCGATGATGGTGGCGCTGGCAAGCAATTCACGAGCAGTCAATGCTTCGCCTCCCAACGCCCAGCCAAGGAAAACCGCCACTGCCGGATTCACAAAGGCGTACGTGGAGACTCGCGCCGTAGGAACCGTACGCAGTAATCAGATGTAAGCAGTGAAACCGAGCAGAGAGCCAGCCACAATCAGATAAACAAGACCTAACAAAGAGCGGCTGGCGACTTCCCGGAAATGGAAATGTCCGCCTTCTCCAGTGAGGAAGCCGAGCGACAAGAGCAAGGCGCCGCCCGCCAACATCTGCATCGCCGCCGCCAAAAACGGAGATGGGGACAATTTCAGCTTGTGCGAGAGAATGGAACCGAGTGACCAGGAAAACGACGAAATCATTACGACTCCCGCGCCGGCAAGATTCACGCGCGAGCTGCCCCACAAGTGAGCCGGACCCACCAGCAAGGCAAGTCCTGTAACACCTATAGCCATTCCGCCAATCACGCGCCCATCGAGCTTCGTGCCACCCCGTCTCAAGCTATCGAGGAGGACCATCCAGATCGGAATTGTGGCGAGCAGCAACGCCGCGAGTCCCGAAGGCACTCGCTGCTCCGACCAGCACAATGCTCCGTTCCCAGCCGACAGGAGTAGTGCCCCTACTATGGCCGCGGTGACCCAATGGTGACCAGAAGGGCGAGGGGCACCGCGAGCGCGTGTCAACACGTACAAGGCGGCTCCGGCAATGACAAACCGGCACCCTGCCATGAGAAACGGAGGAATTGTTTCGACCGCGTATCGGATAGCGAGGTAAGTGGAACCCCAGATAATGTAAACAGCCGCGAAGGCGAGCAGAATCCTGCCTCGGGGCGCATGTGCGGTTGACGCTGTTTCAGACCATGACATTATCACCAACCTGCTATACCGACTGGATATGATGCGGGGAAAAAGTGGTGGAGTAAACAAGCAAAACTCGGCCGTGCAGGGAAAAGGCAACTGCGGAGATTCGTCGCTCGCCAAAAAGTGGCGGGCTCAGCATGACAGGCGTGACTGACGACTGAGAACTGACGACTGAGGACTTTTCTTACATATTCTTCAGCACCCACTGAACGCGCTGCACGGTTGGTTTCGTTACGGCCGGTGATGAGCCGGTGCTGGTGATCGTAGTTGCGGGGAACCACGGCGGAACAAAACCAGCCCGGGCGGTAAACCGGCGGTCGAAGTAGGTGTTTTGGGTAGACATGTCGCATCCGCAAATGCCACTTTGGATCTGCCCGCCAACGTTGTTGAAGGTATTGATGTAGCCGGTACACGTGAAACACCACGTGCTGCCCTGCTGAAGGGGCGCCAGGCTCCCATCAACCTGGAGGTTGCTGTTGGAGTAGGGGGACATCAGGTTAATGTTCCCGTTGGCCGTAAACATACCCAGCACCTGATTATGATCGTTGCCGGGAATCAGAGTGGAAACGGGGTCTCCATTACAGCAAGTCGAACTGACAATTTGGTTGTCTGTGGTAGTGACGGGTTCGGTCTTATAAATCACGTCGCCGGTGATATCGATGTTACCGTTGGCTACGATGGTGATTTGGGAGCCGTCCTGCACAGCGGGTACCCCCTGGGCCGGGCCGCTCAGGCTGTTAAGTGTCCCGTTGACGTAGAGCATAGTGCCTGGGGAGCTTCCCGCCATGCCACTCGTGCAGATTGCGGGCAACGGGTTCATGGTGCTGCAGTTCGTGGGGACGCCGGTCAGGGTCAGAGTTGTGGTTCCGGACGTCACCGTGGTTGTATTCGTGCCGACATTGGTGGTTATGGTAGTCGTCGTGCTGCCCTGCGTGATTGTGTAACTCTGGGTCGGGTTCCCAAGGCTGTCGTTTCCGATGCTCAACATGGCCGAGGCGCTGCCTTCAACGTAGATCCCGCCACCGGTCATGGTGCAGGTGCTCCCGCTGCACGAATAAGGCAAGTAGACTCCCGTCGAGGCGCCAGTGGTGGGGTAGGCCGCTTCGGAAATGTTCTTCAGTACCGCATTCATCTGCGCATTACTGGGAGCAGAGGTGCCTTCGCCTGTCCCTTCGCCGTCGAGTGCTGCCCACTTTTGGCTAAAGGAATTCGCCGGCGAAGGCTGAACTGGTTGCCCGAGGCTGAAAGGCGGGTTTCCTTCAAAGGTGGGTTTAATTGTTTGGGTGCCATTCGTGTACCAACTGGTTGGGGACTGAATGCAGCCCCCAATCCAGAAGTCCGCATTTGCGTTCGCCTGCCCCACCGGGTCTGTAAAGATATAAACGCCGCCCGTCTCAAATTCCCAGGCGCCATTCGTAAACATCGGGCCGGTCATAGTGCCAGGGACCAGCGCCCCGAGGCAGGTAGGGTACACGTCGACCCACCCCCCAAAAATGGAGAAGGCGACCGTGGTGGATGCCTGTTGGCCGGCAATACTCAGAATGAAACTACCATTCTCGGAGACGCTGGTCTGCTCCGAACCCTGAGCCATTCCCTTAACGCAGATATTGTAGTTATAAATGTATTGATAGCCCGAGGGCAGGCCTGTGGAGGAGCTCGTCGCGGTTATGGTGGGCGAATTTGGCGCGATGGTAAGGGTGGTCGGGCAGGCAGTAGTATTGGGAATCACGAAACTCTCGATCCATGAGTTGCCAGCTTGGCCCGCATTGAGGGATGTGGAACTTGTGTACATACCCAAAACGGTGCTCAAAGCCGTCGCGGCTGCGTTGGTGGGCAGCAGTTGAAAGGCGCTGGGAACTTGAGCGATGAGTTGGTCAAGAAGCTGTTGCCGGGCGATGTTGAGCCCGGAGTCTGCGGCGTAAAACGATCCTCGGGCGTTGCGGTAGTAGCCGTTAATCAACATGTCTGAGCTCGAGGACAAGACCATCGCCAGGCCGATCAGGCTCATCATGCCCAGCAACAAGAGGGTGAAGATGAGTGCGAATCCGCGGTCTGTGACAGGCTGCTGGAAAAATACCTTCTTTCGCCCGCTTCGCGGCTTGACTATGTCGACGAACTCCCGTTTGCCGTTCATGCCGGCACCTCAGTCATTCATGCTCAAGTTCCGTGGGTTGACCACCACAGAGGCGCCCTGGACCTGGTAGGGCCCTCCATCAAATGGATTACGGAAAGTGAAGGAAGGGTCGGTGCTGGGTTTCGTGCGCGCGATCAGGGAGACGCGCACCGACCTCACCAGAGAAAACATATAGGCCGAGTCATAGGGCGGTGGACTGCTGTTGTTGACGTTGTAGGTGGAGGCATCGTAGTTGTACTGGGTTTTCATCGTGTTCGTGATGCTATTCCAGATCGTTGCCCCAACCTTAAACCCAATCACTTGGTCCATGACCGCTACTGGGTTGCCTGCCTTGCTTACGGATGAGCTGCGGGTCGTTTGCGTTAGAGGCATTTACGTAATAGCTGATGGGGGACAGCTTGAGAATCCAATCGCCGCCACAGAACTGATTTCCCAAAACTATTGAGTGTTGGGCAGGGCCCGCCGTTGCAGGCCGCGATGTCCAGGGGGTCGTTGGTCTGCCAGTTGAGTCCGGTGTTGGTTCCGTCCGCGTTCGTTGCGTTAAATGTAAACTTGATGGCCGTACCGACGACCAACGGGGCCTGGGTCAGAATCACCGCAGTCATCTTTGACCCTTTACCGTTCAAAAAGAGCAGTTGGTCACCTGCGCTGTAATTCCCAGCCGTCGCCGCGAGCGAAAGCCCGGCGGCAGCCTGACCGTAAGCCACCCCCGTCGATGTGTCTGAGCAGTTCGACGTCCCGCTAGTTCCTCCGGTGCTGTCCGTGGCGTTAATGGGGTAGGGCGGCGTGGTGGAGTTCGCCGCTGTAAGGACATTAAGCTGATCGAAGCACTTAGCGGTGTACGTGTTGGTCGTGGCGTCGTAACAGGACGTGCCTGACCCAGGCACGTTGTTCACGATGGTGATGCCGACCGGCCAGCTCGGAATGTTGGCTCCGACGTAATATCCCGTGCCTGCGTTTGCCAAGTCGAGCTGCAATTGCGCGACCGCATTGCGGATACCGATATTAAGGCCGACCAACCCCTGTTGCTGATTTGCGTTCGTTTGCTGCTGGGAGAAAAGTATGAAGACGCTCGCGCTCACCAGGAGGAATATCGCCATCGCTACCATCAGCTCGATAAGTGAGAAACCCCGGTTTCGAGGATGAAGTTCGGGGACACGAAATAGATGACTCCTCATGAGGCAGCTTCCCTTCTTCATGCTCATGGGCGCACCGTGCTCATTTGAAACGTCACCGGAGGCTGCACCGACCGGTCCATCAGGGTCACCAGAACCGTAACGCGTCGCGTGCCAGCCAGGCAAATCGAGCTTACGCCAGCTACCGGGGTATTACCTTCAATAATCCAGCGCCGGTGGAAGGTGACGAGTGTAGGCGGTATGGTGCTGGCGGGAGTAAGTGCCTGTATCTGCCCGTTCGGGGGGTGGACGGTGGTGACGTAAACCTGGCTGCCATTTTGGTAAGTGCTCACGGTCTCAGAAAAACAGCCGTAAGTCGTGCTCGGACATGGACTGTTGCCGCCCGTAACGACCGTGTTGATTGAGACGTCGTCGTAGTAGTTCACAGTATCGGAGATTCCTGTCGACGCACACATGCTGAGAGGCGGCGGGCAAGTAGTGGTTTGAAGAATATCCGAGGTCAGACTGCCCACGGATGAGCTTCCCGTCGGCACACAAATCTGTGGATCGTCGACGTCCCACCGGTTCAAGTCCTCCAGCTTTTCCGAGGCCAATTCTGCTGCCAAGCTCACGTACTTCGACTGGCGACTGGTGCTCATGGTGCGCGCTGCCAGAGCCGCGGTCGCGACCACCCCCACGGTGAGAACTACCAGGGCTATAAGGGTCTCCAATAGGGTAAACCCACAGTCCCAAGCAGCTCTAGTTGACCGAAACATCGCCGACCCCTGTCACGTTAATTGTCTTCGTCAAAATGCCATTGCTGATCGTAAAACTCAGAGTACCCGTAGTGGCCAAAACCGTCCCATTGGCATTGAATTGAAGCGTGGTAGTCCGGTTGATCGTGACGTCGCCGACACCACTGATCGGGACAGCGCTGGCCACTGCCGTGAAACTCGACGACCCCGGCGGCTCGCTTGCCAACTGATAGGTTGCGCGAGTGGAATCGAAGGTTATGTTGTACGGGTAAGCGTGCATGATGGCTTGGTAGCGGGCGGCCATTATTGCTCCGCTGGCGGCGGACACAGCCGCGTTCAGCCGGTAATTGCGCAAGGCATTCCCGGTTGTTGGAATCGCGAAGGTTGCCAGCACACCCACCACGGCAAGAGTGATAAGAAGCTGAAGCAAAGTGTAGCCCGCACTCCTTTGAACTTGCTTCCGCCTGGTGCAGCCTTCGGCATCTCCAACAGCATCATTCACCAATGTGGTCTCTTTTCCCCCTCTCAATGCCACCCTCATCGTTGGCCAACTTTCAGTCTGTCCTCCGGCGTCGTGTCTGCCACCGCTTCCGGAACACTCTTGCCGCTTCGATGTGGCCGGTGCCAGGAAAACGCCCTTCCCTTGCTTGCTGAATGCGGGCAGTGCGCGCTATGGCTCGACGCCACGTGACCGCCAGCCATAGACGCGATGACGCCT
Organism: uncultured Acidobacteriota bacterium; assembly: GCA_963765485.1. Lineage (GTDB taxonomy): Bacteria > Acidobacteriota > Terriglobia > UBA7540 > UBA7540 > CAVROP01. The sequence goes on from CAVXWN010000022.1 coordinate 71,943, forward strand.
TTGACCGGCACCATCCCAATCAATTCGAAAGTCGAGAATCACGATTCGTTGCTAGCCACGGCGCTTCTGGCCGCCCGAGGCCAACCGCACTCCTCACTATTCTCACGGGAAGTTAACGCTCTATACTATAGTACCTTTGTAATATGTCGGCGTGCGTGTAAACCTGAACAAATCTGGGCAGGGACGGGTCGTAAATTTGAAGGTTGATTACTGCAGGGTCCTCAGGAGCATGCCCTCCGGAAAGCCAGGGGGGTGACGAAATTACGCCCTAGCGACGGTCTATGACCGCCGTATTTTGGTACCATGACCTCGCGCTCGTAGAGCGCCGCTAGTGCGCCTGAGAGCGCACCGGGTTGGAGGGGTGAAAGTCCTCTCCAAGTCAACGTAACTTGTAATCGCCTGCAACTGCGCCGTGGCGACACGGGGTGGGGAGCAGCAGGAGGTGAACGGCCAGTCCGTACGATAAGAAACTCGATTCGGCCGGTGTGGCGTGGCGAGCCTGCTAGCGAGTGGCGAAGCCCCGAGTTCCCGTTGGGAGGTGACCCGTGGGGAAGCAATCTCGGTGCGATCCGTCGATGGGTAACGTGCCCTGAGGAGACGCAGCGTCCACAGGTGGTTGGAGACGGAATGGTCGGAAGGCCGGGTGCGTGAATCAGGGAGACCTGCTCGTGCCAGAGCCGGTGTTCATGCCTGGAGAAGGCCGAAGAGCCGGGCGAGCAGGAGTCAGAGCGTCCATAAGAGCGAAGAGGGGCCTGTAATGGGTCTGGAGCGAAGGGACGCAGGAAGGTGGAGACGTGACGGACGGAGCAAGGCAACCCCCGGAAGCAGTGCCGGAAAACGCGGCTAAGCCCGCCGGAGAGATTCGGGCGCGATGGGCCTGGGTCGAAGCCGAGGTCTGGACGGAACGGATGCTGACGGCTCTCGAACAGGGAGTGATGGGAGGGAAGTGGCACAGTCTGATCGACAAGGTCTATGCGCTGCCCAACCTGCGGCAGGCCTTCGCACGAGTGAAGGCGAACCACGGGGCGGCAGGCGTGGACCACGTGACGGTGGAAGAGTTCGAGCGCGACCTGGAAGCGAACCTGGAAAAGCTCTCGCAGGCGCTGGCGGACGGAAGTTATCGCCCGCAGGCGGTGCGGAGGCATTGGATCAACAAGCTGGGCAGCAAGGAACAACGCCCGCTGGGGATTCCCACGGTGCGCGACCGGGTGGTGCAGGCGGCGCTCCGAGCGGTGCTGGAGCCGATTTTCGAGCGGGACTTCGCGGCGCAGAGCTACGGGTTCCGACCGAAGCGGGGCTGCAAGGATGCGCTGCGCCGCGTCGATCATTTGCTGAAGCAAGATTACAGTTGGGTGGTGGACGCGGACCTGAAGAGCTACTTCGACACGATCCCGAGACAGCAACTGCTGGAGCGGGTGAAAGCGAAGGTCTCCGACGGGCGGATCCGGAAGCTGCTGGAAGCGTTTCTGACGCAAGGGGTCCTGGAGGAAATGAACCTCTGGACACCGGAAGCGGGAACGCCCCAGGGCGCGGTGATCAGCCCGTTGCTGTCCAATATCTATCTGGATGCGCTCGACCACGCGATGGCGGCGCGGGGCATCGAGATGGTGCGGTACGCGGACGACTTCGTAGTGTTGTGTGGCACGCAGGGGGAAGCGCAGCAGGCGCTGGAAGAGGTGCGACGCTGGACGGCGCAAGCCGGACTGACGCTGCATCCGGTCAAGACACGGATTGTGGACGCCACCCAAGCGGGGGGCTTCGATTTTCTCGGTTACCATTTCGAGCGGGGGATGCGTTGGCCGCGCCGAAAGAGTGAGCGGAAATTTCGAGACACGATTCGGGCCAAGACCCGGCGCACGCACGGGCAGAGCCTGGCGGCCACCCTCGTCGATCTGAACCGAACCCTGGTGGGCTGGTTCGAGTATTTTCAACACAGCCATAAGACCACGTTCGCCACGCTGGACGGCTGGGTGCGCATGCGCCTGCGCAGCATCCTGCGCCGCTGGCGGGGCGGCAAGGGACCGGGGCGCGGAGCGGACCATCAGCGCTGGTCCAACGCCTACTTTGCGGAGCGCGGGTTGTTCTCCTTGGTCACAGCTCATGCCACCGCCAGTCAGTCCTCTCGGAGGTAACACCACCGACTGGAGAGCCGGATGCGGGAGATCCGCCAGTCCGGTTCGGAGGGAGGGGGAGCGTCACTACGTTCTCCCTACCCCTATCAAAACGAGGGCAATTCGGGCGAGCCAAGTTCGCAAGCCGCCCCAGCATCATACGGCTTCTACTTCAGAACCACATTGCCCAAGTACCCGCAGTTCTCACCCTCGCCGTCCCGTACGAAGACGCTCACACGGAAAGCCCCTGCGGGCGCCTGGACGGACCTATCGAGCCGGACAATCTCTCGGGGATCAACGGGCTGCAAAGTCGCCTGACCCAGTTCTTCACCCATCACATTGTAGAAGTTGGCGACCAGTGTTCCTGGGGTGAAAACGCCGAAGACACCCTTCAGACTAACCTGCCCACCTTCGAGGCTAGCCTTTAGCGGCTCGTTGATGGCGCCTGCCCATACTGCGTTCAGCACCGGATTCGGAACACTGGTTGGTGACCAATAGACTGGGAACGAGTATTCCTCGCTGGGGTTAAGCGTTGCATAGGGGCTTAGCACCTCGGTTTCGAGGATGTAGGGATTTTGCTTCGGGTCGTCAGGAAGAGTCTGGTCCCAAGGCCCGCGGGAAATTGTACCCGGGCCGTTATTCCAGGTTTCCACTGCGGCGCCGTCGGGATAATCCTTTTCGGGGAAGCAGGTGAAGTTCTCGACGAAGCCGATGTTTTTCTGCCCGTTGACCACCGCGTACCAGCCACGGTCCGTGTCGGCTGCGGCCTTCCCGACGCGGTAGAGATAGTGGACGCGCAACATGTGACCGCCGTGCAGCACCTGGTAGCTTGGGTGCCGGGCGTCGCCATATGGGTTGTAGTAGCCCTGGGGATACTTGCTGTGGGGATTGAGCGGGACGTACAGGTACAGGTCGGGATTTGGTTTCGAAAGGTCGTGAGCGTCCGCGGCGTCATTTTGAATTAAGTGCCAGATCCCCCAACGAATCTGCCGGCGGCTGATGTTGCGCATCACCTGGTCGACCTTGAGGCGAGTGGTTCCGGCATAAACGTGATAGGTCCGCACAAATTGCACACCCGTGCGCGGGTCCGCAGGACTGGTCACGCGTACTGCGACCTCAGCAGGAGTCTCCGTGATTACGTCGGCGGTAAACCTGCTGCCATCGAGTATGTAATAAGGGATGCTGGGCCACTGATCCTCGTTCATCCACCCTTCCGGTCCGGGCCATACTTTGTCGCCGCCGTAGTTGGCCCAGCCGGCTTTGACGTTGTTCTGTTCGGGTGGCAGAACCTTGCCGGCCAGGTCCTTGTTTACGAAGAACAACCCCTTATCGCCAAGCTGTAGCTGAATGGCGCGGCCCCCGATGTCCGGGGCGACGTACAGGGTGACGATGCCATTCGTCAGGCGATAGGCGTTCCAGCCGTTGAATTGAGTCTTTTCAAGCCTTGCGGAAAAGGAATCATTCGGAGTTGCCATGGCAAACCTCGCTGTGAATAAGGTTATCGGATTTGCAGTCAAAAAATTGTGCCGCGATCCGGTTGGTACTCCAACCGATGCCAGCAAAGCGCCGAGAGCGCAGCTAATCAGCACCTTCTGAAGTCGTGTCATTTTCCCCTACCCCCCACGCATAGCGATTCGGGTTTCAGGCGTTCTCAACCGGCCTACTCTGATTCGGAGCGCCCCAAGCTGTCATCCTGGGGACCGCAGGCAACGAGGAATCTCGCGGCTTTTTTCCCGGGGCGAAATTCCACGCCCCGCTCGGAATGACAATGGTCACAAACGTTCTTCAGCATCCTGCTAGAACCCCAGAGGCACGATCCAGAACGAAGCTCCGAAGGTTTTTCCTGGCGGCAGGACAATCAGGTTCTTGAATTTCCCTTCGTGTTGCAGGTTAAAGGCGTTCGTCGGCCCCGTTTGGGGTTCCGCGCAGATCAGCGTTTTATCGAGTGGGGCGTAGACGATCGCATAATCAAACCCTTTGCCGTACAGGATTTCGATCTTCTGAGTTCTTCCTTGCATAACCACATGGCCGAGCCCCTCGGGGTTTCGTTGGAAGTCGGAGAAGCCGTCGTCAATGAAAGTCTTGCCGAGGGCCACGCCCTTGGTCACCCCGGGCAGAAACTTGTCGGTGGGTTCGGTTTCGCCCGTAGGAATTAGTTTCTTAGTGACAACCCAGTGTTTCTGAGCGCCGATGGTCAGTTTCCAGTCGGCTCGCGGGCCATCCGGGTGAAAGTAGGGATGAAACGCGAAATGAACGGGCAGGTCGGAATTGGCGAGATTGGTGACCTGCGTGACGCATTCGAGTCTTCCGTCCTTGAGGCGGTAAGTCATTTCGTAAACCTGGGCAAAGGGAAACTGCGCCATCAGATCAGGGTACTTGTAGAAGTCCAGGCGAGAGACGATGAACGCCCCGTCGACGTCCGAACTGCCGGTCTTCACGACCTTCCACTGGGTGTCGAAAACCAGGAGGCCGTGAAGAGGTTGTCTGAAAGGGTCACGGATCATATTCCCCTGCGCATCGTTCAGCAAATACTTCTTGCCCTCGAAGTAGTAATACTCGTTATCGATGCGGTTGGCCCAGGGCGCCAGGAAGGGAATTCCCCAGCCGAAGGTGTGCTTTTCGAGGTAGTCCTTGAAGGACTCCACCGGAATCAGCACATCCTTCCCATTCACCTTGAACTGATAGGCAAGGTTGCCGATATCCGGCACGATGCCCGCATCCATTTTCAGCCTGGAATCGAGAAGGTGATAAGTGGTGTGGCCTTCGACGACTTCTTTCTTAACCGAGTAATTCTCCATGCCGAAACCTCCCAACGGAAGCGACGGGAAGAAGCATAGTAAAGCAAACAAAGCGCGGCGGGTTTTCATGGTAGTGTCCTGTCGGGAATCGGGTCCATGTCCTCTCCCAGTGGAAGGCCCCTGCTTCTTTCGTCCAGGCCGAACGCCGTTCGGCCCTACTCGATGTTCGCCAGCGTGTGAGCCAAATCCCGGACAGCGGGATAAAGGTCGCGATACACGCGGTAATAGCGGTCATAAGCTTTGACGTTTTCCAGCAGGGGGGTCATACTCTCTTTCACTTGTATCGCCTCTGCCGCGGCCTCCGAAACGCTCGAATAGGTCTTTGCAGCCACGCCGGCGAGCAAGGCAGCGCCGAACGCGGAGCCTTCCGAGGTTCGGAGGGTCACCAGTTCCTTGCCAAATATGTCCGCCTGGATTTGGCGCCAAGTGAAGTTGCGAGAGCCGCCGCCGGAGGAGCGAATCTGCTCGACCGGAATTTTTAACTCCCGGAATATCTCGAGCGAGTCCCGAAGACTGAAGGCCACCCCTTCCAAGATGGAGCGAATGAGGTGTGCCCGCGTGTGAACGGCGGTCAGACCGAACCACATACCTCGCGCCTGAGCGTCCAAGTGAGGCGTCCGTTCCCCCATCAGGTAGGGTAGCCACAGCACGCCGCCGCTGCCGGCGGAATCCCCCGCGCCTCGTTGATGATGAGGTCGTAGGCATCAGTGTCCGTGTGGCGGGCGTACCAGGACTCCGAAGCTCCAAAGTTTTCACGGAACCAGCGTAGGGAGAGTCCAGCGCCCTGAGTGACCCCCATCACGTGCCACTTGCCGGGAACGGCATGGCAGAACGTATGGATGCGACCGCGAGGGTCGAGCTTGGGCGCCTCTGTGTAAGCAAAAATCACGCCCGAGGTGCCCAGCGTGGCGGAAGTCAGTCCGGGTTCGACGATCCCATTACCCACGGCGCTTGCGGCCTGGTCGCCCGCGCCACCCACTACCGGCGTCCCGGCGCTCAGGCCGGTGAGCACTGCGGCCTCGGGCGTGATCTGTCCCGTGATTTCGACGGACTCGTAGGCGCGCGGCAGGAGCTTGGCGTCCAAATCAAGCGCCGACAACAACTCGCGGGACCACCGGCGGTTGGTCACGTCAAAAAGCAAGGTGCCTGAGGCGTCCGAAACGTCGGTGGCGAATTCACCCGTAAGACGGAAGCGCACAAAGTCCTTAGGCAGAAGGAAGTGGGCGGCGCGCTCGAATGTCTTCGGCTCCTCATCGCGGATCCAAAGCAGCTTGGGGGCGCTGAAGCCGGTGAGGGCGGGATTGGAGGCGAGCTTGATCAGTCGCTCCGCCCCGACCGTTGAGGTGATCCAGTCGCATTGTGCCTGGCTGCGCTGATCGCACCATATCAAGGCAGGCCGGAGGACCGCCGGCGTGCTGTCCATTAGAACCACGCCGTGCATTTGGCCGGAGAATCCCACGGCGTCAATGTCGCTGCCCTTGAGCTGGGCCTGATCAAGCGCGCCACGGATGGCTACTAAACTCGCATGCCACCAGTCTTCAGGCTCCTGTTCCGCCCAACCGGGCTTAGCCATTTTCATGGGCTGGTGATCGCCCGTGGCAGCTCCCACAATATGACCATCCGGGCGGACGATGATTGCCCGCGTGCCAGTGGTCCCAACATCAATTCCCATCATGTAAGCCATCGCATTTTGTCCAGTAAGAGTATTTTCAAGAACAGGATTCAGGATTCAGGAGTCAGGATTCAGGGCCAGGGGAAGGCCGGAAAGTGAGTGCTATGGGTTGGCTCTTCCCGACCCCCAGCCCCTAGCCCCCAGTCCCTGTTCTTCCCTCACTCCTGAATCCCGAACACTGAATCCTAGATCTTCACCTTCTCCCACCGACCTGACTTTGCAGAGCGTTCCACAGTATCAAGGACGGCTTGAACCTTCACACCTTCATCGAAACCAGGCTGCGGCGGTTGGCCCTTCTCCAACGCGGTCAGGAAGTCGTGGATCGCATGGACGAACGTGTGTTCGTAACCAATGATGTGGCCCGGCGGCCACCAAGCGCCAATGTACGGATGGGTGGCCTGCGTCACCAAAATCGTCTTGAACGCCTGTTGCTCGCTGGGCTCAGTGCAGTCGTAGAATTCCAGCTCGTTCATCCGTTCCAAGTTGAAAGCCAGGCTGCCTTTGCTGCCGTAGATTTCGAAGGTATTGTAATTCCTCCGGCCTCCGGCAAAGCGTGACGTCTCAAAGACTCCCACCGCCCCGTTTACAAAGCGCGCGAGGAAGTTCATGTCATCGTCCACCGTGACCTTGCCTTTTTCCCCTCCTGCTCCCTTGGACCCCCAGGCGCCTTCACCCGTTCCGGGAAAAGGGCGCTCCCTGATGAACGTGGTCATCTGGCCCGTAACCGACTTGATGTAACCATTCAGGAACTGGGCAAGGTCGGAAATGTGGGCGCCAAGGTCTCCCAGGGCTCCGCTACCTGCATATTTCTTTTCCAGTCGCCACACCAGGGGGAACTCCGGATCCATGATCCAGTCCTGGAGGTACGCGCCACGATAATGGTAGACCTGGCCGAGCCGGCCATCTTCGATGAGCTTCTTGGCGAAGGCTATGGCGGGCACACGGCGATAATTAAAGTTCACCATGTGGAGTACGCCGGCTTTTTGCGCCGCGCGGAGCATCTCCTTGGCCTGAGGCAGACTGTTGGCCAGGGGCTTCTCGCAGATGACGTGCTTACCGGCCTCGGCGGCGGCGATGGCCATCGGATGGTGAAGGTATCCCGGCGTCGCGACATCCACGATGTCGATATCCTTGCGTTCGATTACCCGGCGCCACTCACAATCGGACTCTTCCCAACCAAATTGTCGCGCCGTGGCCTCGAGTTCTTCGGTGCAAGCCTTCCCACAGATCACTTTCATGCGCGGCCGATACTTGCCGGGAAAGAATCTGCTGACCTGCCGGTAAGCATTTGAATGGGCCTTGCCCATGAATTGGTGACCGATAAGAGCAACGTTGACTTCTGGCATCTTGGGATTCTCCTCCTTTTATCAGTGACGAGTGACGAGTGATGAGCCGGAAAAGCAGTGACGAGTGCCGAGTGACGAGCATGACCCCTCAAGGCAGTGAAAAGTGGCGAGCCGGAGGGGCTAGGGGCAGTGCCGAGCGAGAAGCAACAAGCAAAACGCGGCGACGGTCGCTACCTTTCCGGCTCATCACTCGTCACTCGGCACTCGTCACTGCCCTAGGATTTTGCCCTTCCGGCTCCTCACTCGTCACTTGTCACTCGTCACTGCCCTAGGATTTTGCCCTTCCGGCTCCTCACTCGTCACTTGTCACTCGCCACTGCCCTAGGATTTTGCCCTTCCGGCTCCTCACTCGTCACTTGTCACTCGTCACTGCTTTTCTCACGCCCACCACATTTCCTTGAGTTTCTCCTTGATAATGACCTGGTTCAGAAAATTGGCCGCCTTCGTCAGACCCTCGTCCACAGACATCAGGCTGTCCTCGTGTTCGATTGACAGAACATCGTCGTAACCTACCATCTGAAGGGTGGAGACGAAGTCCGCCCAGAAATCCATGCCATGACCGTAACCGACGGTGCGGAAGATAAACGAGCGATTCTTTTCGTCGCTATAGGGCTTGGTGTCGAGCACGCCATTCACCATAACGTTCACGTTATAAAGGCGGGTGTCCTTGGCGTGAACGTGAAAGATTGCTTCGCCCAGCTTGCGGACCGCCGCACAGGGGTCAATTCCTTGCCAGAACATGTGGCTGGGGTCGAAGTTGCAACCGACGGAAGGTCCGGCCGCCTCCCTCAGGCGAAGCATGGTCTCCGGGTTGTAGACCGAGAATCCAGGATGCATTTCGATTCCGACCCGCACGCCGTGGTCCTGGGCAAACTTGGCGTGCTTCATCCAGAAGGGGATAATCTTTTTCTCCCACTGCCATTTTAGTATTTCCAGGAAATCCGGCGGCCAGGGAGTCGGGGACCAGTTTGGGTACTGGGAATTATCCGAATCACCGGGACAGCCGGAAAAATCGTTCACTCGATCGACCCCAAGCTCTTCGGCCATCAAAATCGTCTTGCGGCTGGTCTCCGCGTGCGCGTCCGCGATCTCTCGCTTTGGATGAAGCGGATTCCCATGGCAACTCAATCCGCTGATGCTTATGCCCTGGTCATCGAGCTTTTGTTTGAACTCTTTAATCTTGGAGGGTTGGCTCAACCAGTCCAGCTTCAAATGCGGGTCGCCAACGTAGTTCCCGGTTCCCAACTCGACGGTGCGAATCCCGAGCGGTTTTAGCTTTTCAATGACTTCGTCCAAGCTGAGCTTCGCCAGAAGCGCTGTGAACAGTCCGACCCTCATACTATGTCTCCTTTTGTAAGACGTTAGAGTAGGCGCCGCTTTTCAGGCATGTTGCCACTTTTGACGGCCGCCCCTCCTCCTGCCCCGATCGGCAGCAGACAGCAAAAACTAGAGGGTAAATCTATAGTCCGGTAGCCTTCGCGTCAACAGGAAAATCGTTCCCCGAGGTCGCGACGGTCGGTTTGCCATGCTTGACCCCCCGCAGACTCAGGATCCGATCAGCCAGGCTCTTAACCTCACCGCTTCGGCCTTTCAAAATGACCACCTCCACGCTGTGGTGGTGGTCCAAATGCACATGCGTGGCCGCGAGAACCTTGCTCGCGGCCGCATGCTGGGCCTCGATCAGCTTTGCGGAGAGGTTTGGCTGGTGGTGGTCGTAGCCCATGGTCAGGGTTCCCACGATGACCTTGTTTTCGCCAGCCGCTTCTTCGACCAGGTGCTCTCGAATGAGTTCCCGCCTGGCTTCCGACCGGTTGTGATATCCCTTGCGGGCAATGGCGGTGTCAAACGTCTCCAAGAGCTCACTCTCCAGGGAGAGTCCGGTTCGAACCAGATCGCCCATTGTTTACCTCCTCGGATCGCAAGCATTATAGGCTTTCGAGGCGGCACCAAAGCCCCCTCTGATATTCAAAACTCGAAAATCGAAACTCGCAAAAGACGGTGCTCGGATCCGGTGGAGTCCACTTTCGAGTTTCAAATCTCGAGTTTCGATTTTCCGCCCGCACAATCGTCAATCGACAATCAGCAATCATCAATCTACTTCAGGTGCTGGTCGAACCATTCAAGGGTGCGCCTGGTGACATCCCGCTCGTGTTCAGGGTGCGAGATCGCGTGGCCTTCATCCGGGTACACTACGAACTGGGTTTCAACCCCGAAGGTTTTTAGAGCGTGCCAGAACTCGAAGGACTGGGGCGCAGGGCATTCGCCATCGCGGTCACCCACGAGGATGAGAGTAGGGGTTTTGACGTTCTTGACGAAGGTTATGGGAGAACTCTTGGCGTAGACGGCCGGGTCATCGTAGACGGAGGCGCCGAAAAAGGGAATCATCCACTGGTCGATATCGTTTTCGCCGTAATAGCTTTGCCAATCGGCGATGCCTGCCCCAGCCACCGCCGCGCGGAAGCGTTGCGTGCGGGTCACGGCCCACATGGTCATGTAGCCGCCATAACTCCAGCCTGCAATTCCGACTCGGTGTTCGTCCACCGGGCGCGTTTTCACCACATGGTCAACGCCCGCGAGAATGTCGCGAAAATCGCCGTAGCCGAAGTCCTTGACGTTTGCCGCGGCGAAGGCCTCGCCCTCGCCGAAACTGCCTCGCGGATTGGGAAAGAGAACGAAGTATCCTTCATGCGAAAGGAGCGCGAGGTCAAAGAATGGTCCCGGCCAAGAGGGATTTTCCGCGGCGCCCGGACCGCCGTGCACGGACACCACCATCGGGTAGCGGTGGGAGGGGTCGTAATCGGCCGGGTAGACGAGCCAGCCCTGGATTTTCATCCCGTCATTCGACCAATGGATACTTTCGGACTTGCCCCAGCTTGGGCGAATGCCGGCGTTTTCGCGCGTGAGCTGCTTCCAGGCTCCGATTCCCCCCGCCCACACCTCCGGGGGTTGCTGAAATGATTGCCGGACGAGCGCGCAGGTCTCTCCATCATCAGCGAGGGATATCCCAAAGTCCCAAGCGCCTCCGGCTGAAATAGTTTCAGGACCGCTCCAGAGAGTTTGGATTTTCCTATCGCGAGCATCAACCGTGGCAATGCCGCTCGAGCCGTCGATTTGTTCTGTGAACAGAATTCTTTCCGAGGCCGGGAGCCAGGCGAGCGTTGCCGGTGAAGCGTTGATGCCGGGCGTGAGTTGGCGGACTTCGCCGCCGGTAGCTGGAATCGTGTAAATGTCGCCTCCGGTGCTCACCTCATCGCTCATGATTCCGCTAATGAACGCGATGGTCTTCCCATCCGGAGACCAGTGAGGTTCCGCGATCTGAAGAGGCGGCTTGTAGATGAACTTTGTCCCGCGGGAATCGAGATCGATGATGCAGAGCTGGGCGATCCACCAGTTGGCGTCGCCTACGCCGCGTGCCGCGCTGGCCACGAACCTTTTGCCGTCGGGTGACCAATCGTATTCGTAGATGTAAAGGTCGGCGGGTGATACTTGGCGCACTTGGCCCGAAGCCACATCGACGGTCGTTAACCGCTGCTCGTAGATCCGCTGCTCGATGAGGCCCGAGGGTGGCGTCATGGGCTCGAGTGGACCGGGAGTGCGTGGCGCATTCTCAGTAAAAAGCAGCGCCAATGTTTTGCCGTCTGGGGACCAGGAAGGAGAAGCAAGAAATCCGGTCAGGCTGGTGAGTTGGCGCGCCGTGTGACCCAGGGCGTCCGCGACATAGAGTTCGAGCTGGTCCGAGCTCTCCCTGTCCGAAAGGAAAGCCAGTTTCCTGCTGTCGGGAGACCAGGCAATGTCGTGCTCGGTATATTCAGTGATGCCGTCGCCGGCGGAGATACGGCGCGGCTGTTCTGAGGAGCCGAGGGTAGCCACATATATTGCGGAGTTGCCCGCCGGTTTCTCGCTCTTTCCTCGTAAAGGTTTGACCCAGGCGACCCTTTTGCCATCAGGAGAAATTGAAACCTGTTCGAATGTGTGTACTGCAAAAAGCGAGTCCAGAGCATCCTCGATTGAGGACTTCTGGACGCCGTGGCAAGCCGCTGCGCTGACCATCCATAACGCCAGGGCGAGCAGCAAACGGGGTCTCGAATGCATGCACAGTCTCCTGTAGGGGAAATTTGAACCTTACAGAATAACAGATCAGCACCCAAGGTGGCAGTTCGGTGATGCCAGTGATGCCAGTGATGCCAGTGCCATCGTAGAGGGGATCTGACCTCGCCGCACGAGGCGTAAAGCCGCCTCTATACGAAATTGAGCTGCTGCCGTTCCAGCGAACGAGTGGACAAACCAGCGTGCAGTCGTGTATATTCAGCGTAGATACATATGAACGCGATGACAAAGACAGAGGTCGCAAGATGGGGTAACAGCCTTGCGGTCCGGATTCCTAAGAGAGTTGCTGGAACTGCCCGATTGCGGGAAGGGGACGAAGTCACGCTGGCGGTGGGCAAGGACGGAGCGATCGTGATGAGATCCGCTCGGCGCAAGTACCAGCTTGACGAGTTGCTCTCCAAGATTACAGCCAGAAACCGCCACGGTGAGACGGATTGGGGTCCGCAGATTGGGAAGGAAGCTTGGTGACCCGCAGTTACATCCCGACCGCGGGGGATTTGATCTGGTTGACGTTCGACCCGCACGTCGGGCGGGAGCAGGCAGGACGCCGCCCGGCTCTGGTTCTTTCACCTGCTGCATACAATGAGAAAACCGAGCTGGCCCTGGTCTGCCCCATCTCGAGCCGCGTCAAGGGTTATCCTTTCGAGGTACCTGTGCCTGAGGGTTTGGCGATTTCGGGTGTCGTGCTTTCGGATCATTTGAAGAGTCTGGATTGGAAGCGGCGGAAAGCCGAGTTTGTGGCCCACGTTCCCGCCGAAGTAATATCAGATGTGCTCGCCCGTCTGGCCCCACTTCTAGGCTTCGGAGACGAAGACGCTGAGTAGTACCCTGTGCCATGTAATTCTGCGGCAAGAAGCCGGCAGCCCCCACCACGACCCACCTGAAGGGCACAGTCCTGCCCCGCCGCGACACGGCGCGGCGGATGTGCGCTATAATCGGCGCTCTCGAGGCAGCGTTACCGGAGAGCCGGGGAGGGGTATCTTGGGCACAAAAGACAGCGAAGAGGAAGCAGTCGAGCGCGAAAAGAGGATCGCGGAATTGAAGCGTCGGGCGGAAGAGCTTACGGGCACGAAAATGCTCGAAGGCGAAATGGAAGACACCCCGCCCGAGGTAGCGGAGGGGTTCTGGCAGCATGTGGTCGCCTATGAAGAAGCCCCCTGGACCACGAATTTCAAGCAACTTGAAGAATCCGGCATGAAGTTACCGGCGCCTGAAACTATCAATGACGAACAAATAACCAAGAAGCTCTGGGAGGTGATTCACCGGCTGGCGCTGATGCGCGTGTTCCTGGAGGAGACGGACCATCTGAGCGACCGCGAGCTTTATACAGAGCTTTGGTCAGACATGCTGCGTGAGGAGGTCAAGGCGATGCCGCCGGACGAGGACGGAGCGTACCACTTGAGTCCGCTGGGCGGCTGTAGCGAAGAGGATATCCAACTGCAAATGAAATACTATGCCGACGAACAGTGGCGCCGCCGCTGGCAGGAGGATTTTCCAGACTTCACTATGCCGGATCACGAGGACCCTCCTTACGACCGCGACCGCTTGCTTCCTCAACCGGACTACTACGGACCTCGCTCCGACCAAGGGCCCAACTGAAAGCAGAAGGCAGAAGACAGAGAGCAGAAGCCGGGTAGCGCAGCAGGGCGGAGCCGCAACCAGACATGTCTTGTAGGGGCTGGCTTGCCCTGCCCAAGGGATGCCCCAACCTCGCGTGCAAGATGTTTGCTAAAAGACCAAGAATTCACGAGCGTGCAACGCAGACTTCGTGCTTTTCGAAGGCTGCGGCTTTTCCCATCCTGAATCTTTGAAAGCCGCAGACCTGCAAAAGACGCAGGTCCGATGCGCTCCGCCGACCGCGGGGGACTCTGTTTCTGTCCACCGCCCACTGCCTTCTGCTTTCTGCCTTCTCAGGTGATGTGGGCGCCCTGGGTATCGACGTAGACGGCATAAAGCGACTGGCTGGCGGCCATGAACAGCCGGTTTCGTTTGCTTCCGCCGAAACAGAGATTAGCGCAGATTTCCGGCAGCAGGATCATGCCAATCCGCTCGCCGCTGGGAGCGAAGACGTGCACGCCATCGTATCCCTCGCCCACCCAACCGGCCCCGGCCCAGATGTTGCCATCCTTGTCGGCGCGGATGCCGTCGGCCAAACCTGCCCCCTTGCCGGGCAGTTCCATGGAAGTGAAAGTCCGCCCGTTGCGCAGACTCTTGCCATCCACCACGTCGAATACTTTAATGATCTTAGGAGCCTGGGGGTAATGCGTGGCGCCCGTGTCGACCATATAAAGCAACTTGTAGTCCGGTGAAAAGCAGAGACCGTTAGGCTTGTAGCCTTCATCGGTGACTAGGCCGATCTTCCCCGTCTTGCCATCGATTCGGTAGACGGCTTCCTTGATCTCGAGCGGCGCCACGTGCCCTTCGTAATTCGTCAGGATGCCGTAGCCAGGGTCCGTGAACCATATGCCCCCGTCAGGATGCACCACGATGTCGTTGGGGGCGTTGAAAGGTTTACCCTGCCAGCGCTCCGCCAGGATGGTCACCGATCCATCGTGTTCGTAGCGGACGACGCGGCGTGTGTTGTGTTCGCAAGAAAGCAGCCGGCCTTCCCAGTCAAAGGTGTTTCCGTTGCCATTGTTGGAATGGCTGTGGAAGACGCTGATGTGGCCGTCTTCCTCAAGCCACCGCATATGCACATTGTTGGGAATATCACTGAAAACCAGATAGCGCCCGCCGGCATTCCACGCAGGCCCTTCGGCCCAAAGCAGTCCCGTGTACAATCGCTCGATGGGCGTACTTTTCACCCTGTATTTTTCAAATCGCTTGTCCAGGACGATGATATCCGGATCGGGATAATGAATGGGGTTTTTCCCGCTCCAATCACGTTGACCGGCAGTCTCCGACGCCGCGGCGCCGGCCAGGGCCGTGGCGAGGAAAACCCGCCGGCCGACTTTCGGAAATGTGCTTTGCTTGGTTGCAGCTTCCATAGCTTAATTGATTCTCCTTCTTCTCCCGAGCGCGATGTCGGGCCAAAGTAGACAAAGCGAATGCGCAAATCAACAGAGGTATCTTCCAGACTGTATAACCTCCTTGGGCAACAAGGGAGAAAAATCTTGGAGTTTTTGCATCAGGGAGGCGATTTCCGACTCGTCCACGGTGTAGATGGAGACTGCCTCCCCACCGGTAACGACGTTGTCAGTGAGTGTCCATTGGCCCACCCAGACCCAATCGCGCGGCAAGACCCCAATTCTACTCCAAAGTCTTTTCAGTTAGGGAACTCGCTTCCGCCGTCGCTTTGAAAAGAGCGACTAGCTCACCGCCGCGACCATCGAGCTCCTGGAGCGCGGCAGCAAGTTGCCGCACTTCGGAGAATCTTTGCGCGCTGACACGAGCAGGAATCGGAAAAGAGATTTGGCTTGCGAAATCTCTTGACAAGTACCCGACTCCTGGTAGAATTAGAAATTGCTCTGCGAGATAACCAGCTTACAGAGTGAGTGCCGGAAAGATCAGCGAGGCAGAGAAGAGATGCCTCAGGCGCGAGCTTTCCAACCTTCCCCAATTTGGGGACCCCGCCATCAGCGGGAAACGAAGCTCTTTGACAATTGAGTTGAGCATGCCACGTCAATCGGACTGAATCCTTCACGGATTCGGGTCCAAATGCTGAGCGACTCGTTCTGTCCCGACGGCAAATCCTGGACCGTACAGTTCAGGAGAAGGGATGGAACGATAACCTCCTTCCGGGTTTGAAACGGGAGGGGGTCTCACAAGTTAACGCTTGCAGGCAGAGGCAGCGCTTTCCGAAGCAATCGGGAGGCCTGGCAAAGTCGGCAGGCGAGCCAAGTTTCAAACGAGAGTTTGATCCTGGCTCAGAATCAACGCTGGCGGCGTGCCTAACACATGCAAGTCGAACGAGAAAGTCCCCGCAAGGGGATGAGTAAAGTGGCGAACGGGTGAGTAACACGTAGCTAACCTACCCTCGAGTGGGGGATAACCCGGGGAAACCTGGGCTAATACCGCATAACATCCCGATGACGCAGGTTGTTGGGATCAAAGGCCTTGCAAGGGTCACTGGAGGAGGGAGCTGCGGCCGATTAGCTAGTTGGTGAGGTAACGGCCCACCAAGGCGATGATCGGTAGCCGGCCTGAGAGGGCGCACGGCCACACTGGCACTGAAACACGGGCCAGACTCCTACGGGAGGCAGCAGTGGGGAATTTTGCACAATGCCCGAAAGGGTGATGCAGCAACGCCGCGTGAGGGATGAAGGCCTTCGGGTCGTAAACCTCTTTCGATCGGGAAAAATGGGCTGGTGAAGAGCCAGTTCTGATGGTACCGGATGAAGAAGCCCCGGCTAACTACGTGCCAGCAGCCGCGGTAATACGTAGGGGGCGAGCGTTGTTCGGAATTACTGGGCGTAAAGGGCGTGTAGGCGGTACGGTAAGTTGGGCGTGAAATCCCTGGGCTTAACCCAGGGGGGTCGCTCGAGACTGCCGTGCTAGGGTGCGGGAGAGGGAAGTGGAATTCCCGGTGTAGCGGTGAAATGCGTAGATATCGGGAGGAACACCTGCGGCGAAGGCGGCTTCCTGGATCGTAACCGACGCTGAGGCGCGAAAGCTAGGGGAGCAAACAGGATTAGATACCCTGGTAGTCCTAGCCCTAAACGATGAGCACTGGGTGTGGTCCCTCACGGGGCCGTGCCGAAGCTAACGCATTAAGTGCTCCGCCTGGGGAGTACGGTCGCAAGGCTGAAACTCAAAGGAATTGACGGGGGCCCGCACAAGCGGTGGAGCATGTGGTTCAATTCGACGCAACGCGAAGAACCTTACCTGGACTCGAAATGTAGTCGCCGGCCTCAGAGATGAGGTTTTCCCGCAAGGGACGGCTGCATAGGTGCTGCATGGCTGTCGTCAGCTCGTGTCGTGAGATGTTGGGTTAAGTCCCGCAACGAGCGCAACCCTCATCCTTAGTTGCTCGCCCGTAAGGGAAGCACCCTAAGGGAACCGCCTCGGATAACGGGGAGGAAGGTGGGGATGACGTCAAGTCCTCATGGCCTTTATGCCCAGGGCTACACACGTGCTACAATGGCCGGTACAAAGCGTCGCGAACCCGCGAGGGGGAGCCAATCGCAAAAAACCGGTCTCAGTTCGGATTGCAGTCTGCAACTCGACTGCATGAAGCTGGAATCGCTAGTAATCGCGTATCAGAACGACGCGGTGAATACGTTCCCGGGCCTTGTACACACCGCCCGTCACATCACGAAAGTGGGCTGTACTAGAAGTCGTAATTCCAACCGCAAGGGGGATAGCGCCCAAGGTATGACCCATGATTGGGGTGAAGTCGTAACAAGGTAGCTGTAGGAGAACCTGTGGCTGGATCACCTCCTTTCTAAGAGAGAACCGGCTCTGGAGTTCAGCTTCGGCTGGACAGGTCCGGAGCGGATGCTCGGTATTTGGAATTTCAAATTTGAAATTTGAGATTTCAGATGGGCGTGGCTGCTCAACTCAGTTGTCGAAGAGAAGTCAACAGTGGACAGTTCACAGTTTAACCAAGGCCGCGAGCCGTCGCGGCCTTTGTCATTTGGGGAGTAAGCGAGTGGAACCGGTTTCGCAAACTGAGCGTTTCCTTTGGACATTTACCGGGTTGTCGGGCGTGGAGATGGGGGACGACTCCGAGGTGCAACTTCCTGATGGATTTCTCCTTTCCGCAAAAACGCCGCAACTCTCCGCAGCCCTCGACTACGGTTGCCTGGGCAGTCTCCAGAGAGCTTACTGGGCCAAAAGTCTTGACTGTTTCTTCTGCCTGCGGAGTCTCGCAACCGTTCTCTGGTCCATTAGATGCGGACATGGACCGTTTCCAGAATGGGTTGATGGCCATGCAGATTATCAAGCCGGTGAGGACGCTCGGCTACATATTCCAAGGTGCCACACGCGCAGGCGGCCATCTCGATATCGAGGGGGTTAACCAAAGGCCAGAGATGTCTCCCGGCGAGTGGGCACGACTGCGGCGTTTCGATCATACGCTGATCACTCAACTGCGCAAGCTCATGCCGAAGGTCCTAGCGAGAATGGAAAGTGGTTCTCCCGAAGAGAAAAACACTGTTTTCTTGCTTCAGCTTTCGCTGGAGCACTTTCACCCACTCATAAAGGGTCTCTTCAGCGTCATGGGGCTTGAAGCGGCGCTCGACGGCAGGGGGCGCAACGATTTCCGCAAGAGGCTATGCGAGTGTCTGGGCGAGTCGACCCATGTTTTCCCCGACTGGAGATGTCCATCTTATCAGCGCCCTGCTTACACAGTCGGCGGGATTGCGGTCGACCTCTATATGCTCCGCAACATGATCGCCCACGGGATTAACCTAAGAGAGGCAGCCCAGGATAAGAAGACCCCGGTTGACTTGCTCAAGAAGGTTCAGGTAGTGCAGAATTCCCCGAGCAGAGCGTACTGCCTCCTCCTAAGCGAAGCTGCCATGTATCTCCTTTGTGCGGTCATCAGTAAGAAAGTACTGGCATAATTCCCGGCGCACGATTGCCGCGCAAGCATTCGTCGTGACCGCGTACCTGACAGACCGGCTGAAGAAAGGCACCGCGCTATGGCCGAAAGAATTGTAAAGATGTGGTTTGACCCCGAGGCTGATTTTCTGGAAGTCACCTTCGAGCAGAAGCCCGGCTATTCGCGCCCTACTGAGAACGACCAGGTGATGGTAAGAGTCGACGCGGAAGGCAGCGTGATTGGGTTTTCCATTTTGCGTGTTAGATCCCTAAAGAAGGTTCCCCTGGAAGTGGCCCTGCGGTACCTTTGAAACAGGCAGGCGCGAAACGATGAGGAGGTTTCTGATCATTATCGAGGAAACCGGCACGGGCTATTCGGCCTACTCGCCCGACGTGCCGGGGTGCGTCTCCAGCGGCCGCACGCGACAAGGGGTCGAGCAGAACATGCGCGAGGCGATTGAGTTCCATCTCGAAGGCCTGCGCCTGGAAGGCCTGCCCGCGCCCGAAACGCACACCTACTCAACTTACGTAGAAGTGCCTGCGTAGCGGCCGATAGGCCGAGAGCGATCGCGGCCTTTGCTTTTGGATAAGTCTATTTATTGTTACGAAAATGAAGCTATTTGATGACACTGACAGAGACGACACCGGGCCGGCCTCATATTCTGAGCCGAAGTTCCAGTATCTCAACCGCTCTGCACGACCAGCCTTCCAGGCGATACGCACAGTCCTAGAAGAATGGTTTTCCCGCTATCCGGAGCCACATCGGAAGGACCTTCGTGCTCGATTTCGGTCCAGTGACAATGTGAATCACCAATCCGCATTTTTTGAGTTGTTTCTCCATGAGCTTCTCTTGCGACTGGGCCATGGCATACAGATTCACCCAGAGGTACGTGGGGCAACGAAGCGGCCGGACTTCCTGGTCACACCGGCGAAAGGCGAGTCCTTTTACTTTGAGGGCATCGTGGCTAGCGGTGAATCCCACCAGGAAGCTGCGACCACAGCGGTAAGAAACGCACTCCACGATGCACTTAATCGCCTTGACTCGCCGAATTTCTTTATTCACTGGGACGTGATATCGAAAGGCGAATCCGTCCCGTCCGCCGCCAAGATCAGAGCTTTTTTGGCCAAGGAATTGGCCTTACTTGATCCGGATGAAGTCAGCGCTGCTATAAAACGTGACGGACTGAGTCACTGTCCTCGTTGGCTTTGGTCGGACAAAGATTGGGCAATGGAGTTCTCTGTGACACCAAAGTCCCCGGCTTTGCGCGGCAAGGCTGGCGTGCGCCCCATCGGAATCGAGTTTGAAGGAGGCGGATGGGTGGATGATCGAACGCCTCTGAGGGAGGCTATTCTGCAAAAGGCGGGGAGGTATGGCAAACTGGATCTACCGTTCGTCGTGGCTGTGAATTCGCTCGCGGTACACTTAGACAAGATTGACACGCTTGAGGCGTTGTTTGGCCGGGAGTATTGCAGCTACACTCAGACTCCCGCAGGAGTCGCCGGTCCAGAGCTAGGCAGACTGCCAGATGGGGTTTGGACAAGCCCCGGAGGACCGCGCTACACGCGCCTGAACGCAGTACTACTATTTCACGATTTGTTTCCCTGGACCGTCCCGCGATGCCATGTATGCCTGTACATCAATCCGTTTGTCGAGAAGATATTGGATTGCGGGCTGAATCGTCTCACCAGAATGCTCCCAAAGGGGGGCCATCCAGATTGGGTGGCGGGAGAAACGGTGTCCTCCATCCTCGGCTTACCAGGCGATTGGCCAGGGCGAGACTGATTGTGGCCGCAGAAGGCTGGGATGAAGACCCTGTACGTCGAGATTCGCAGCCAGTGCCGCGCGTGGCTGGAGGTGAATTCCCACCCGGACCTGCAGCAAGGGCTCCC
>CAVXWN010000023.1:0-148318 GCA_963765485.1 uncultured Acidobacteriota bacterium
CTACCCGCCGGGGCCAGGACTGAGACCGGGTGAGGCCGTCAGACTCTTGGTCGATCATCCACCGCGATAACCAGATGCCGGACCAATGTCCGGAAGCGGCCAGGTGGTTTGCTGTTTCCCAGACAGGGACGAGGCGGGCCACGGCCTTCACCGTGCGTTGAAGGCTTGGCGAGGAGGGCCTTGCTGCTGAGAGATTCCAGCGATCTCTTACAAAGAAATCTACCAGGATTGGAGGCTACAAAATGTCGCTGGGCGCCGCCCGAATTTCTTGCCCCCCACGGGAAGGACCAAGCTTCAGAGCCTGGGCGAAAACCCGGCCCCCAACCATTCCACGTGTTAGATGTTGCCCCCACAATCAGATGAGCCCCCCCCCTATTCCGCCAGGTGCCACTGATGATATCTTAGAGACAATACTTGAAAATATAAGCAGGGGCGTGCATACTCCCCGCGACGGGAGCAAGGATGTTTCAGGAGATCAAAGCTTCTCTCCGCCAACTCTATCTGGAAGACAAGCGGCCCTGGCTGGTCGGCTTTAGCGGCGGCAAGGACAGCACCATGCTGGCGTCGCTGATTTTCGACGCCGTTCTGTCCATCCCCGCCGAACAGCGAAAAAAGCCCATCTCGGTCCTTTGCACGGACACGCGCGTCGAGATTCCCGCCATTGCCGAAATGATCGAAGGCACGCTGGACCGCATGCGGAAGTGCTCCGAGCAGTAAAACCTGAACATCGAAGCGGATCTGCTCAAGCCACTCATTGTGGATATGAGACGCTTAACGCTACCATTCGGGAATTCCCATCATGCATGGCATTAGAGGGCTTACGCCCGTTTGGCTGATCTTGGCGGCTACCGCCAGTCTGATTCTGGTGTATGCCTTAAAGCGTGGGCAATGGAAGAAACGAAAAGGGAACGGCCAGGAAGCGAGGCGCGTCAGAGGAGCGGTCAACGAGCACACCAGTGAAGAGCCCGAAGCCCAACAGAGTGGAAAAGGCTCCGAGGGCTTCGAAGAAGTAAACACAAATGGACAGAACAGACTCGACGAAGTCATACAGGAGCCCCAGCCTTCTCAAGGTGAAAAGGATCCCCAAGAAACCAATCAGAACTGCAATCAGGGCAAGTCCCGATGGGCATACCTGCGCCCGTGCCCGATGTTACTGAGGACTTTCCTGCCGAAGTCAGCGTGGGCAGAGAAGAGGAAAAATCCGACGCCAGTCGCGGCGCAGAGTGAGCCGGGAGTTGAGCCCAAGGTGGTGGAACCCATTGACCGCGGGGGCAAGCCACGCGGCGCAACGATACCTCTGAAAAAGCCCCCGTTGCGGGAAGCTAAGGTCGTGCCTCTGAAGCCCGAGATTGTTTGCTGGAACAGCGAATGGCAATGGACGGCGGCAGTCGAAGTGCCGGAAGAGCTTCTTGGAACTAGCGGTCTGATGGTGCTTCAGAATGGATCGTCGCTTGCGCAGGACGGATCTAGAGATAACTGCTGGCCGCTGAATCAAATGAGCGGCCAGGTGTTAGTTCAGTGGAATGAACATCCTGTTCCTCGTGATTCTTGGAGAAGAAAACTATCTCCTATTTAAACTCAGCGGCCAAAACCACAACCAAGGACGCCGCGTGAAGTTTGCTTCGCACGGTTCTTACCTCGTTATAACTCCAGACGATTGGGAGCGAGATCAGCGTCTTTCAGGTCCCGCACCAGTCGAGCCAGAACCAACGTCCCTACCCGGGTACAAGGCCCACTTCTTTAATCTCGAACGGAAGGGGATGAGCAGGATCGCCTTCTGCACGCCCGAAGGCAAAAACGTTGAAGTGGAATATACAGGAGCGAGGTTCGAACTCATTGGAAAGCGGCTGAGCGATGCAAGTGAAGGCACATGCCCTCTCTTCGGTGAGTTACCTCCCAAAATAGAAGTTCAGGAGGGCTATGCTTGGAGAAACGTTGCGACCATCGTCATCGGTGCGGAGGGTACCGGACGCAGGAGATGGCGAAAGGAATTTATTCCGGAGCCCGAAAGGGCGCAGCAGAACCTGCCACCCGAAATTGGGGCTAGGCGTGGCGGCTGGTACTTCCTCAGGTTTTACAACCTTAACTACGACCTCATGGACAGCCTAGACTTTAGATTTGTATCTGCGCTAACAGAGATCAGTATGCCGCCGCCGCAACCTCTTCCTTCCGAAAACGGACACCAGCCCGTGGCGGTAAAGTTTCACCATACTACCGACTGCATCGTGAGGCCGACTGCAGATCATGCGTCCGCTCTCGTCGTTGAGCAGGGGCCGACATGTACGGCTGTCACCATCCCTCCAGACCCCGCATTTGACCAGACCTATTGGGAAGTCAAATTTTCGTCGGCAGATCCCGTTGATATCCAATTGTTGGTTGACAGAATCTGGTGGAGTCAAAGTGATGATTGTTCGCCACCGTTTGAGACCAAAAAGTTTGATAGGCCCCTGAACTTTAAGCGTGATGCTTTCAGGGCAACTTCTAACACGGTTCTTCACTTGTGGCTGCCGAAGCCCCGATGGGTGGATGAGGTTTTGTTCGGTTTTCGAGAAGAGAGTCGACGCACCTACAAGGTGCAGTGCAACTCAAGGTATGTTTCCATTGCTCTGCGCGACTTCGGGGATGCCGCCGAATTGGGAGATCGATCACAGAACGCGAGCCTGAGATTCTGGCTTGAGCGAGACGGGATGCTGAAAGCGGGCGCTGTCATAGGTGAGGTCCTGTGCGAAGTCGGCGCTCCAGAAACGCCAGCAACCCCGCCTGTTCTCAAACCCAGTGAAATGGACTCCAAGCGGATGCAGTTCTGTCGCAATTGCGACCACGCAAGAATTTCCCACGACTGGATATGGTGTCGCCGTCACCATTGGGACAGGGTGTCGATGGGCACTTTCAAGTACACATATGCTCACAATTGGTGCGATGAGTGGCGAGGTGAATATCAGGACGCTCAGGGCACTTGGCACATAAAATGATCGCGAAGTGAGAGACGTACTCAGGTTTGCGAACCATAGCGGATCAAATATAAGGGTGACAGATGGACGTAGTTGTTCTCGCGAATAAAATTGAGGATAGATACCGTCAGTATCTGAAGACCACCTTCTACTTCAGAGATTCCGTATTACGGACTTCTTTCGGAGACGCCCTCGACTCCGGGCATCTAAGCAAAGGACCATACCTCGAAGCAACACCCGTCTTCAAACGAACCCTAACTCCACGGATTCTCTTTCAGAGTCTCCTCGGATCTCAACCCGGCGAAGGATTTCTAAAGGCAGTGGACGGCGACCGGCCCCTATATCAACATCAGGAAGAGGCGATTCAGCAGGTCTTCACTGGACAAAATGCTGTGATCGCTACCGGGACAGGGAGCGGTAAAACTGAAGCATTCATTTATCCCATTCTGTTAGAACCTTTTTCAGGAGTATCAAGCTGGCACACTGTGTCCAGGCGTGCGCGCATTAGTCCTTTACCCAATGAATGCCCTCGCGAACGATCAGCGCGAGCGCCTAGGGCAAATCGCCACGCGCCTTAAAGAGACAAATTCACAATTTCAGTTTACATTCGGCCAGTATATCGGTGAAACCCCCGAGGATGCCGCCGACTCCAGACGGCACGCTGCCGACCATAGGGCGCGCCGATTAAGCGGAGAGATGGTGTTTCGCTCCGAAATGCGTGAGACGCCGCCCCACATCCTACTCACGAACTACTCAATGCTCGAATATCTGTTACTCAGGCCGGACGACAGCCCCTTATTTGATAACGGTGCTGCCCGGTGGTGGAAACATATTGTACTGGATGAGGCTCACCAATACCGAGGCTCTCGCGGCACAGAGATGGCGATGCTCATCAGGCGTCTTAAGCGAAGGCTCAGGGAAGGTGGCCGGCTCTGGGTACCTTCCGATGCATTGCGACAAGCGCCACGTTGGTAGGTGAAGAAGGGGACAGAGCAACGGTGGCGAACGTTTGCCTCTCGACTTGTTTAATGAGGAGTTCCATGAAGATAACGTGATTTTAGGTAAAACCGAAGAGATTCCCGAACCGGGTCCCAAGAGTCTTACTCCAGACGACTATCGGCTTCTCGGAATAGTCCTTCAAGGAAAAGGCGCAGAACCTAAAAAGCTTCTTTCAGAATTGATTATTAAACTGGGTATACCCGTTCTTGATAACGACAATCTTTCGAAAACCATCGGTAGGATCCTTCAGAATGACGGTCGCGCAACGCGTCTCCGTCGTCTCATCACGGCTGAGCCGGCCGAAGTTGACAAAATTGCAAATGAAATTTTTGATGACTTGCCAGGTCAGAAACGGGTGCCTGCACTTTCCGAGTTAGTTGAACTTCTTCTGCAAGCGAAGGACCCTGTGTCTGAAAGTCCTCTTTTGTCGGCCCGCTACCATCTCCTGCTCAGGTCACTCGAAGGTGCCTTTGTGTCTTACTGGCCGGAGAAAAGGGTGTTTTTGGATCGTAAGTCTCGGCGAATCAGAGGACGCAGCGTTTGAAGTGGCGCTATGTCGAGAATGCGGTCAACTCGATTTCGTCGGCAGAATTGAGAAAGGCAAGTTGGTGGAGGCTATTCGAGATCCGAGTAATCTTAGTTTTGGGGCTACTTTCCTTCGGCCTCTTGAGAACGGGTGGAATAATGACGAAGAAGATGAAGGCAGTGGAGTCGATGACAGAGAAGTGTTTCAACTTTGCGCCCGATGCGGCGAGATAGGGCAAGGCAACCCAATATGCGGGCACGAAAACTCAATCCCCGTGGTCAAGGAAAAATCACCAAGTGTACAGGGCGTTAAGGATGAAGATCGAGCAGATCAAATGGCAAGATGTGGCGCCTGCGGGTACAATGCCGCTGGGCGCGACCCTGTGCGAGAAGTTGTCCACGGTACCGACGGCCCTCACGCTGTAATTGCCACGACTCTTTATCAAAGCCTGCCAGAGACACGAAAAAAGGTGCTTGCCTTTGCTGATGGACGTCAGGAAGCCGCATTCTTTGCCTGGTACCTAGAAGACTCCTACAAGGGCATTCTCAGTCGCAACTCGGTTTACAAGATAGCACGAAGTTTTTCTCCGTATCCTGCTGACGGAATTGCGCTTTCCACAATTGCCGACAAGGCCTTCCAAAGTTACCGTGATGCTTTCGCAGAAAGGGCGTCAGATGATGAACCGACCATTCGCAAGAATATTTGGCGTGCTCTCTACAAAGAGCTGCTGACCGATGAACAAAGAATTTCACTTGAAGGTGTCGGACTCATTCGGTGGTCAGTCGGACAGCCTGAGTGGTTCAAGCTTCCCGAAATCCTCGGAAATGAACCTTGGTCGATTGTTGAATCAGAAGCGTGGGACCTGCTATACATCCTTCTCGATTTCATGAGAACAGACCGGGCCGTAGAACTTCGAACTGGGACTAATGTCTCACTGAATTGGAGCGACCTCGGCCTTCAGGGATGGCAAATGCGTGTCCTTTTGAACGAGAAAGGTGAGTTAAGGAAGGGTGAAAAAAGATGGAATGGAAAGACGAGGGAAACGCGTTTGTTTTCTGGCAAAACTTCTCAAGAGGATGAAGCCAGACCTTTCGCCGGAAGAGGCTGTTGAGGAGGCAACGAGCGCCTTGAGGGCCATATGGGAAAGCCTGAGGCAAGTTGATGAGAATGTTCCTGATTCCCATGATCGTTTGCTCCTCTCCGTGAACGGCGGTCGCAGGCTTAACCCAGATTGGTACAGGCTCGGACTTATCGCGGATAACGGAACAATCTTCCGATGTGACACGTGTGGTCGTCTGCAGTCAAGGTCTGTCCGCGCGATTTGTCCAAGGCATCGCTGCCAGGGCGCGCTTAAGGAAGTACGCCGTAAGGAATTGGGGCCGAACCACTATCGCCTTCTTTACGAAGAGAACTTGCCAGGCCCGCTGCGCGTGGAAGAGCATACTGCCCAGCTTGATCATGAGAAGGCACGAGAGTTTCAAAGGGACTTCAAGAATGATCGAATCCACGTGCTAAGCTGCTCGACCACCTTTGAGTTAGGTGTAGACCTGGGAAACCTTGATACTATCTTCCTTCGCAACGTTCCGCCTGAGGCATTCAACTATGCTCAGCGGGTCGGGCGAGCCGGTCGCCGGAGTGGTTTCCCTGGATTTGCTATCACGTATTGTCGCCGTGGACCCCATGACCTCTACCACTTCTCGGAGCCTCTCCGGATGCTCGGAGGCAAAGTCCGGCCCCCAGTCCTAAGCCTTCGAAATGAAAAGATCATCACTCGGCACGTCGCCGCAACGGCGCTATCTGCCTTTTTTCGAGCCTTCCGTGAAAGGTTCAAAGCAGTCCAAGGCTTATTTAAGGACTTGGCCAGCCCGTCCGGCCTCATCGACCTCAGAGCTTATCTCTACGAGCACCGAGCTGAACTCGAAGAATCTTTGCATGCAATTATTCCTTCCGAGATCGTGGCCGCCTTCGGCCTTGCGGATGGAGGGTGGATTGAAAGGATAACAGCCGACGAAAGCCGATTTTCGCTAGCCGAAGCAGAGGTCAAAAGTGACTATAGGACCATTAAGGACCATGGGGCGGCTGCTGCGGCCAAAGAGGAATACGACGATGCCAAGTGGGCGAAGGGACGGGCGAACGAAATCGCGAATGAGGAGGTTCTTTCCTTCCTCTCCCGTAAGGCCGTGATCCCAAAGTACGGCTTCCCGGTTGATGTCGTGGAACTTGATACTCAGAAGACCCAACACAGTCAGGAGTCGATGGAAGTCTCTCTCCAAAGAGATCTGACAATTGCCCTGTCAGAATTCGCTCCGACAAGCAAGCTGGTTGCGAATAAGAAAGTGTGGATTTCATACGGGCTCAAGAAAGTTGCCGAGAAGGAGTGGCCACGAAAGCTCTACAAGCGATGTCCACCACATAATATATTCTTTCAATGGAACATCGGGGCCCCTGAACCAATCACGCCATGTGCTCATCATTTGCCGGTATTGAAGTACATTATTCCTCGCTTCGGATTCGTGACCAATCGTGACAAGCCAAAGGATCCCATTAATCGGAGCGCAAGGGTGTTCACAACGCGACCCTACTTTGCGGGTTCACTCGGCCCTGACACTGGCATCATCGCTATTCCTTCTCAATCGCCGTTGATCACTATGAAAAAGGCATCCCCAGGGTTGATGACCGTGTTGTGCGAAGGCCGACGTGGGGAGGGATTCTTTATCTGTGGGGGATGTGGCGCCGGATTCAGGAAACGGGACAAGACTCACAAGACCCCCTATGGTCAAGATTGTCACGGTACGCTTGAACGGCTCTCTCTCGGCCACGAGTTTGAAACCGATGTTCTACAACTTCAGTTCCATCCGGAATCTGAAAAGAAAATGGAGCCCGCCTGGTTTGCGTACTCCCTGGCCTACGCCCTGGTCGAAGGCGCTTCGGAGGTTTTGGAGGTACCCTCGGCTGACTTGAATGCGACGGTAGCTCATAGTGAGGGGCATTCTGTACCTCCGATCATCCTCTATGACAACGTGCCCGGAGGGGCAGGTCTTGTCGCCGGGCTAGAGGAGGAAAAAGTCTTTAGAGCGAACCTGGAGGCTGCGCGAAGCCGAGTTGGCGGAAAGTGCGGCTGTGATGAGAGCACAAGTTGCTACGGGTGCTTGAGAAACTATAGGAATCAATTTGCCCATCAGAATCTTAGTCGTGGCCCAGTGATGCGCTACCTCGACTCAATACTCTCGAAATGGGGATAAATCGATTCGTTCCTATCCAATGCCGATCTCCACGTTGCCCGCCGCTTGCACCGCGTCGCAGTGATACAGCACGCCTCGCGACCGGCAAATTTCCGCGATTGCTCGACAGGGAACAACACACCCGTTTCGTTATTCGCCCACATGAGCGACACCACGGCGGTCTCATCCGTGATGGCTGCTTCCAGGTCGGCCAAATTCAATAAGCCCTCGCGGTCAACCGGCAGGTAGATGACGCGGTAGCCCGCGTCTGTAGCGGCGGGTTCACCCCGCAGTGGCTGTAGCGCCGGCCTCCGCCGCCGAGCGTCGATCTGCGATCGACGCACGTCGGCGGTACACCCGCCTGCTACGGGTTAACTCGCCTCGTTCCAGCGCCATGCAGTAATTCAGCACGGAGGAATGTTCCACCTGGGACGTGACGATGTGCCGCTTGGTGGGGTTCGCCTTCAGCGCGGCCGCGATGGCGGCGTTGTTGCTCTCCGTCGCGCACGAAGTGAAAATCACATCCATGCGGGTGCGCCCCAATCAACTCCGCCACCTGTTCGCGGGCCGTTTCGATCACCGACTTGAGTTTCGCGCCGAATTTGTACGCGCTCGACGGATTGCCCCATTCCGTCGTGAGGTACGGCATCATCGCTTCCAGCACCTCCGGCAGAATCGGCGTCGTCGCGTTGTGGTCGAGGTAGATCATCAGGAGCAGTCGACAGTTCACAGTCTACAGTTTACAGCAAGAACCACGCGGGGCGCATACATTGGTTTGCGTGCAAGCGTTCGCGGAACCGTTTCAGGGATGGCATCCCGCTCAAGCTTTTTTGCGCTTCCCTCTGTCGAATTCAGTAAAATGAGAGCGTGGCTTCGGAGCTGACCGAGCCAAGTCGGTAAGCTTAACAAGAATCTGAGCTGTGACCAGCGGCATGTGCGTTGCTTCGCGAAAGAAAGATATCGGCAGCGAATGAGTCTCAGTCCGACCAAAGCGCTGATTTTTCGGATCATTCACCGGGACAACCTCCCGTGGATTCTCGACAATGGACTGCATGCTCGCAACGGAAAGATATTCGATCCCAACTACCGAAATATCGGGAATCCCGAATTGATTGATAAACGTTCCCGCCGTGTGGTCCCGTTGGACCGGGTGGGACGTTGAGTGATTATGTCCCCTTTTATTTCACGCCATTTTCGATCATGATGTATAACATCAAGACAGGGTTATGGTGGCGTCCCGAGGGTTCCGAACGAGGAGATCGTCATTTTGGTTTCGTCCTTGTTCAAGATATCGGAACTTGGCATCCCGTTCGTATTCACGGACAGCCACGCGTATGTGCTGATGGCCAATTACTTCACGGATTTGAATCGCCTGGACCAAATTGATTGGCCTTTGCTGAACCGCCGCGATTTCAAGAATGATCCGGACGACCCAGGAAAGAAGGAGCGCTATCAGGCGGAGGCGCTCGTCTGGAAATGCGTTCCTCTCGGATGCGCTAATGGGAATAGGCTGTTATACGAGTGCGGTTAAGAGCTGGGTTGAAGGTCCGAGCTTGATCAGCGCGGTCTGAGAAATCAAGACAACCGTCCAAGCGAATTGGTACTTTTAAATGATGAGATTCATCCAAGGCAATCTTCTCGAAGCGCCGGTTGAAGCGTTGGTGAACACGGTCAATACGGTGGGAGTGATGGGCAAGGGAATCGCTCTGATGTTCAAAGAGGCATTCCCGGGCAACTTCCTTGCTTACGAAGACGCTTGCAAACACCATCAGATCAAGATTGGCCGGATGTTTGTCACTGAAACTGGCGCGCTTAGCGGCCCTCGGTGGATCATCAATTTCCCAACGAAGAAGCATTGGCGGCAGCCCTCCAAGTTGGAGTGGATTACCGAAGGCTTGGGCGATTTGAAGCGAGTGATTCGGCAGAAACCATATCCACTCCGTCGCCCTGCCGCCGCTCGGGTCCGGCAATGGCGGGTTGAATTGGAGTGAAGTGCGGCAACAGGTGGAACGCGTTCTCGGCGACCTTGAGGATGTCGATGTAGTGGTCTACGAGCCCACGGAGAAATATCAGAACGTGGCCAAGCGGACGGGCGTGGAGAAGCTCACTCCGGCGCGTGCGCTCGTGGCGGAGATGATTCGACGCTACTGGGTGCTGGGCATTGAATGCACGTACCTTGAAGTTCAAAAGCTCGGATGGTTTCTCGAACGCAGCATCCAATCGTTAGGGATTGATGATCCTTTAAATCTTCAATTTGTTGCTGACAAGTACGGCCCATACTCGGAGCGGCTTCGCCATTTGCTCAATAACCTCGACGGAACTTATCTCCATTGCGACAAACGGCTAAGCGACGCAGGGCCATCGGACACCATCAGTTTCAATGAGGAGCGCCGCAACTACGTCGATCTCTATTTCAAACAGGATGCAGCGAAAACGCTCAGACAAGTTCTGGACCTGACTGCCAAGCGAATCGATGGGTTCGAATCGCCCCTTGGGATGGAGCTTCTTGCCACCGTTGATTGGCTCATAGCGCGAGAGCAGTGCGAACCGAGTATCGCTGGTATTCGTGAGGGACTGAGCAAATGGCCTGCGGGGAAGTCCGCCGCAGACCGTAAGCTTCGCATCCTTGATGATCGACTGATCGACTTAGCTCTCAGGCAACTGGTTTCACCACCCAACATTTGACAATCAGCGGCACGCTTTCCGCCGAACGGGCGTTGGCCGAGCCGGAGCGAATCGGCGAAGGACACGGAGGCAGAAAGGTCTTCATGCGCCGTTACTTCGATGAGCGCCTCAGGCAGGGAAAGCTGCCTGCGTGCTTGCGGCCTGCGGGCTTCTGCTTCGGCTTCGCCGCCCTCCTGGTCTTCAATCCCCTTGACATCCAACCTCAGATGTCTCGCTGCGCTTCTTCGGCATCCCGCTCTTCTGCTTCTACGCCCTCGCCGAAGGCGTTCGCAAAGTCCTCTCGCAAGGGCGCCCGCCTACCTGCGCTCCACCCCCCGACGCTTGGCCCGTGCAACTCCTCCTGGCTTGGCACGTATAAGAAAATGAGGAAACTCCTGCACCACTTTCCTCTTGACACCCGAACCGAGACATGCTAGCCTACATGAGTTGTCGAAAGAGACCGCGCTCGGAAAAGGGCACGGCAAGCGATTGCGGAATTGATCCAGCGGACGGGGGAAGACGGCAGGGAATGGAAGAAAGATACTATTTTGACGAAACAAAGCTACGGAGTTTGTTTAAAACAAAGGACTTAACTTTTTAAAGTGGCAAAAACAAACTGGTTTTTGAGCACAAAAAAGGCCAAACAAAGCGAAAAAAGCAGTCCAAAATCCGCTTTTTGCGCGGTATTGAACGCGAATCCATTCGTATCAAACCGGAGCCTCACTGCCAAGGCGCCTTCCCGAAACATGGTACCATGTAATCAATGTCTGGACCTTGCCTCATGATCGTAGCCGGCGAACGGTCCGGCGACGTTTACGGTGCTGAACTTGTCTCCGCCCTGCGAGCCCGCTTGGACAACTTGGAGGTTTTCGGCTGTGGTGGTGAATCTATGCGCCGGGCCGGGGTGGACACCGTGGTGGACGCCCACCAGGTCACGATGATCGGCATAGCGGAAGTAGTCGGCGGACTGCCACGAGCTTACCGCGCCTTCCATGCTTTGCTTCACGAAGTGGATAAGCGCCGGCCTCAGCTCGCCGTCCTGATTGATTTTCCCGATTTCAACCTGCGCCTGGCCAAGCAGCTCAAGAAAAGAGGCATTCGCGTCGATCTACTTCGTAAGTCCGCAGGTCTGGGCGTGGCGGAAAAGCCGGCTAAAGCAGCTCAAGGCTCGTATCGACAAAATGCTCTGTATTTTTGACTTTGAAGAGGCCATCTATCGCAAAGCCCGAATTCCGGTGGAATATGTCGGCCATCCTCTGGTCGATCTGGTGCGGCCACGCTTGTCCCGAGAAGGGTTCTTTGCCAGGACAGGACTGGATCCAGCAACGGCGACGATTGCGTTGTTGCCCGGAAGCCGTAAGAAGGAAGTGAGCAACAACTTGCCCAGCATGCTCGGCGCCGCTGCTCGTCTCTCACTTAGTCATAAAGTTCAGTTTGTGGTTGCAGTTGCACCCACGCTGGACAGCGACTGGTTGGAAACGGCACAGTTCGCGAGTTACGGCGGCGGCGCGGCGGTGCGCGCCACGACGCAAGCCACCTATGACGCACTGCAGTATTCCGACCTGGCGATCGTCGCAAGTGGCACCGCCACGATCGAAGCAGCTCTGTGCGAGCGGCCGATGGTGGTGGTTTACCGTGTCTCCCCGATCACTTGGCTGCTCGGGAAGGTTCTTGTCGATGTCCCCTTTTACAGTATGGTCAATATTCTTGCAGGGAAACAGGTCGTTCCCGAACTCATCCAGGCTGATTTCACTCCTGCCAACGTCGCCAGTCAGGTAGAATACTTACTTGATCATCCCCAAGCATACGAGGAGATAAAGACGGAGTTTCGGGCCCTCAAGCCCCGTTTGGGTCCAGGAGGGGCTGTCGGGCGGGCAGCCGATGCCGTGGCAGGAATGTTCCAGTCGCTTGCCGGTGGGTCGAACGTCTTCTGATAAGATGCTGACGGAGTCGTCTAGCCTGCCTATGCTGTTAAGACATGGCCCGCAGGCTGGCTAAGCAAGTAAAGTTCCACGCCATGCAACTTGTTGGCTTCGCGAGTAATCAAATTTGTAGGAGTTGCAAGGAAAACGTGATCACAAGGAGTCAGGAGTTCAGCGGGCGCGAGTCAGAATGGCCAGCGAAGAACTCCGGCAAAATCTTCCCACGATCTGGCGGTCCGGCGGAAGGCTGCTTAAGTTACAGGGAGACAGAGCATTAGACGGCGGCGCTTGAAGAAGCGAGTCGTTTTCGGAACCCTTATTCGAAGGCCATCCTGGTTCCTGATTTCTGAATCCTCTTCTTTCACGTTTGAAACTCTCCGGAGCGGCGCAACGTCAACGGTCTTGAGAGAGTTCGGCGGATACCGGGATTATGGGCGAAGAGAGTGGAAAATGCTCGCCGGGACGAGGGGAGCAATCTATGAACTATTCTGAGCCGGGGCGCGGGGCAGCCAAGTTTCTCCGCAGGTTCTCGCGTTTCGGGAAGCTTCTGGTTGGCACAGCACCCTTGCTCTTGGCGCTTGCGTTAATCCAGCCGGCTGCTTTTGCGCAGTCATCTGCGCCTCGGTTCGAGGTGACGAAGTACACCATCGCGGCGGAACTCTTTCCTTCGACACATCTCATTTCGGCGAATGTCCGGGTTGATTTCAATGCTCGGGCCAGCTTCTCCACAATGAGCTTCGACCTCGACAGCAGCTTGCGCGTTGACAGCGTAAAGGATGCCGCCGGCAAAGATATCAATTTTCGGCAAGCGGGTCTGAACCTCTCTGTCGATTTCCTGAACCCCATTCCGCAGGGGACAGCTTCTTCGATCACGGTCAAGTATGCAGGCGCCCTCGCTTCAGCGGAGGGCAGCCCGGTTGAGAACCTGAAGTTAGCGTACATCGGGCCGGAAGGTAGTTACCTCCTCTATGCGGGACGGTGGTTCCCCGTCAGTGAATACGGTGTGGGCCGCTTTGCTGCCACCATGCAGATCACGGTGCCTTCGGACGAAACTGTGATTGCCTCCGGAAAGGCTTCCGCACCCGCGCGCGAGCCCGGTAAGGTTAGGTTCACCTACCAATACGATCAGCCATCGTTTCCTGGGACGGTGATTGCTGGGCGCTACGTGGTCGTACCGGCGACGGCAGTGGGCGCAGACATCACACTTTACATGAAACCCGGCCATGAAAGCTTCACCGCCAGTTACGGCGAAACGGCTGCCAAGATCATGGCTTTTTATTCCGACAAATTTGGGGCTTTGCCCAACGGCCACTTGGCTATTGCGGAAATCGAAGACGGAACCGTCGGCGGATATACAGCGCCAGGCGTGGTCGCACTCGCTTCTCGTGGCTTTTCCACTCAGGTTAACTATAAGTTGCTGGCGCACGAGGTTTCTCACCAGTGGTGGCGGTGCCTGGTAAGTCCCGCCTCACTCGACGACACGTTTCTGGACGAAGGGCTGGCGACTTATTCCTCCGCCCTTTACGTGCAGGAGGCTGCTGGAGACACAGCCTTTGAAGACCTCATGCACGAAGTGGAGGTTGGCACGCTCACCCATGAGGAGGTTGTCCCCATTGCCCAATCAGGGCGCTTGCACGAGTTCACGCCGGAGTACCAGTCGATTGTTTTCCAGAAGGGCGCGATGGTGTTTCACATGCTTCGCTGGCTCATAGGCGACGAGGCGTTTTTCAAAACGTTGCGGGCCATGTGCCAGCAGTACGCCTGGAAGTCTATTTCAACGGACGAGTTTCAGAAGCTGGCAGAGAATGCTTCAAAACAGGAGCTGACGTACTTTTTCGCTCAATGGGTGAGTTCGACTGGTGTCCCCCAGTTCAAGCGGACATGGGCTGTGTACAGAACTGCGAAAGGGTACCAAGTGATGGGCAAGATCCAACAGGACCTGGACCTTTTCCACATGCCGGTAGAGGTTCGCGTCATTACTGAAGGTACAAAACCTGTGAACGCTCGCGTGGATATGGTGGGTACGACCGCGGATTTTACGGTGAACACACGCACCAGGCCGTTGCGCGTGATGGTGGATCCTGCCAGCCGCATTCTCAAGTACGATGACAAGATCAAGTTCCAGGTGGAAATGGCTCGCGCCGACCAACTCTCCCAGGAACAGGCGTACCTGGAGGCGGTCAAACAGTACCAGGCGGTCCTTGAACTTAACAAAAACAGCTCGCTTGCCCATTACCGGATAGGTGAAATCTTCTTCAAGTTACGGAACTACGCAGCCTCGATGGAGGAGTTTCGCCGTGCTCTGGATGGGGATATGGACCCAAAGTGGGTCGAGGTCTGGAGTCACCTGAAGCTGGGACAGATTTTCGACGTGACTGGGCAGCGCGATCGTGCACTCAATGAGTATCAGCGCGCGTTGCAGACCAACGATAACACGCAGGGCGCCCTGGACGAAGCCAACCGGTACGTCAAGAAGCCTTACTCCCAAGAGACAAAACAGGCCAGTTGAAGGCGGCAGCGTTTGGCCGGCCTGGAGGCTCCGTAAGTAGGACACCCCCTCCAAAGCGGGTGGCTTGATGAGCACGGCTACCGTGGGTTTCATCCCGCGCCTGCGGGACTACTCATGTAGCTCCCCTTCGGGGAACTGGAGGCGACTCGCGTACACCCTGGTCATACTTCCTGCCTATGGCGTGGCGACATGAGCGACCGCTAAGATTCCGATACCGACCGTCAGAGGCCAATACTTCCGTGTTTTAATCCCGTGAGCATGGGTGACGTCATCCCCCGGTGTTGGATAAGAACCTTGAAGATGCCTCCCATCCCTTCAGGATGAATAAGCCGCTTTAGTTTCAGCCTGGCTTTGAGATTTTCCACCTCGTTCGCCCCCGGCTCGTAAAGATCCGCGAACTTGTTCCCTTCACCCAGCGCCAGGAGGAATCTCTCCTGGGTGGTGAAGCCCGTGAATTCCAGTCCCGCAGCCTTTCCTGAGTCGATCAAGGCGCTGAAGTTCACATGCGCGGTCAAGTCGAATTCTCCGGGGGCGCTGAAGAAGTCCTCTGATGGTAGGTGACGGCGGTAGGCAAGCAACGTCCCCTGAAGCCTCTCTTGTGTATACAGGTACTTGGCGAGGTCGCCGTAATCAACCGTGATGACGAAACCCCGCATGAGTTTCTCGGCAACCGACCGCATCCATTGGGTGGCCGTCAGGTTCACCTCGACACGGCACCCTTCTTCAAGCCGGTTAGCGTAACGGGCCACCGCAGAGGCAATGGCAGGCTTACTGATGGGGCCGAGTTTCTCACAGAGTTCGTCCCCTCTGGCGGAAACATAAACTTCCTTCAGATGCCCGCCTGCCCGGGTGACCACCGCAACCGGAAAGGCATCCACCAATTCGTTCGAAAAGAGGCACCCCGTAATGGGCTCAAGTGCCACGAGGCTCTCGAGGAGGCGGACTGCCCCTTCGAGGGCTTTTTCCGAGAGCCGTTCTCTCAGGCGAGCACATTGTCTTGGGGCAGGCTCGACCACCACATAGTCGAGCGCCGAGGCGACATCCGGCAGGGTACTCTTCACCCAGGAAAGGAAATCCTGCGCAAATAGACCGCGACCCGCGCCCATCTCAATCCACGAGAACCGGGAGGGACGACCAAGCAACTCCCACATCTCGGCCGCCTGGCGCGCCATCAGGCGAGCAAAAATAGGGTGGAGGTCGGGGCTGGTGAAGTAGTCGCCCGCCATGCCGGTGCGGTCGCGCCCTCGTGTGTAATAGCCATATTCCGAGTGATAAAGGCACATCGCCATGTAATGCTCAAACGTGACGGGCCCCGACTTCTTTATGGTGTCTAGGAGAAACGTCTTGAAAGGCGTTTGGTCCACAGGGTGGCGAACAGCAAGCGAGAAATGTCGCGGCTCCGCGGAGCCGCCGTCAGAATTCAGGCGCTCAAAGGGTCGCTAGTGTGGTGTCCCACTTAACCATTGACAGGCCGCACGCGCCCACCCCCCCTGGCCCCCTCCTTAGGGAGGAGGGGAGTTGGTGGGCTGGCTCCCCTCCCGCCGCGGCGCGAGCGGGTAGGGGGTGGTTGTTGCAAAGAATTAGCCGGGTCGCCTTGCTAGGCCGCGCCAGCCTGGGGCCGCGAGGTCAGCTTCTGCAAAACTTCTTCGAATGCTTTGAGCGTCGCATCGTCGTAAAGGACAAAGTAGATTTTTTCGAGACTGGTGCGCATCTTGACGTGGTCAAGGACCACTTTCAACATGATCTGCGCGCACTCTCCGGCCGGGAATCCCGCCGCCCCGGTCCCGATCGCCGGTAGGGCCAAGCTCTTGATCGCCTTCTCTTCGGCTCGAAACAGACTCTGCCGCGTTGCAAGCCGTATTGATTCCGCCGTCGCCTTCTCGCCCAGCCGCACACTTGCGGCATGGATCACGAAGATCGCCTGGAGGTTCCCGCCGGTTGTAGCGGCGGCTGCGCCCAAGCGGAGGGGGGCAAGGCGATCGCACTCTTCCTGGATTCGCTCACCGCCCTTGCAGCGAATGGCGGCCGCGACGCCGGATGCCAAGACCAGATCCGTATTGGCCGGGTTGACGATCGCGTCGACCGCCACGTTAGTGATGTCGCCTTTAACCAAGTAGATTTTCGTTGGCATTTTGGACCTTCAGTTCCGTCTTGCATTGTGCTGCGGTTCGCAGCACTTGGCAACGAACTTTTCAAATATCTTCCGCTGCTCGGGTCGGTCAGTCATCTCTTCAGGATGCCACTGAATGGCCATGAGGAATGGATATGTATCGGCGGATTCCACCGCCTCCACCAGTCCATCTTCCGAATGAGCGGTCACTTTAAGCCCGCGTCCCAGGCGTTTGATGGCCTGGCGATGCAGGCTGTTCACCAGGCAGCTCCCCTTGAACACCTCCGCTAACTGCGACTCGGGGTCGGTCAGTACGACAATGTGAGTCGGCTCCGAGCGTGGTGCGGACTGCATGTGCTCACGCTCGACGGCAGCTTCCGAATGCAAGTCCTGGTGGAGCGTTCCGCCGAACTTCACGTTGATCATCTGGATGCCGCGGCAGATGCCCAGGATCGGCAGAGCGCGACGGTGTGCCCGATCGAACAGCTCGAATTCAAAGGCGTCCCGTTTCTCGTCGATCTGAATGAGGCCTGGATACTTGATCGCTTCCTCATAATGCTTGGGGTTGATATCCTGCCCGCCGGCAAATAGCACCCCATCGTAGTCTTTGATGTTCGGTACGAAAGGGTCCGATGGTGAGACCACACCAACCTCCTCGGGCTTCGCCCCAACGGCCAAAAGCGCCTTGTAGTATGAGGATTCAGAGCCTTTGGCCTTTTCCTTGTCGGAAACCGAAATCGCAATCTTCATCTCCGCGCCTCCTTCAGCAGGTTCCTGAAAAACTCTTCCATGACCACTGCCCGCGGCCCCCCCCGAACGACAGCGCCGACGGGTTACTCAGCAAGCTGCCAGGTCCCTGACAGACCCGTGTCAACCTGTCCGACCAATCTACATCAGGATGCCCGCAGGTGGAAGTGCAACCCGCGGAGGAAGACGTTGGCAGAGAGTTTCTGACTCGGGCCACTAGTACCTTTGTACGCCCCGCTATTGCTTGACTTTCAATAACCTACTTTTTACACTGCCCTGTAGAGGACGCTGGAAGACGTCTACGAGACTTGTCATTCCGACCCAGAGCAGAGCGAAGGGGAGGAAGCTCGCGCTGCGAACAAAGGACGTGCTCGATTTCTCGTCGTTCGCCAATAGAAATGGCGGACTTCTCGGAATGACAGAGTGGACAGGTTTCTCAGCATCTTGTTAGATGGGGATTCGCTCGTCGGCGGGTGGGCGAGGCGCCCACCCGCCAGCGCCAGGACCGAAGGGGAGGAAGCATTGAGGACAGGAATTCTAAGCTTCGCTGTCGTATGGTTCATTTTTCCAATGGCGGTGGCGCTGGGCCAGCAAACACCGCCGGCATCTCCCATCCCCGTTGCCTCGCCTTCCCAGGCCGATTGCACGGGGTTTATCACGACCAGTAAGGTGCCTGCGGATATCATTGTCGTCGACGGCGCGAATAACGATTTGGAATCTAGCCTCCGTCAATTTGCGCCCAGGGAATCCATCTATCTCTACAGCCGCAGCAGCAGAGGCGTCTTCTCAGTCGGTGAAGAATTCTCGCTCGTGAGGCCGGGAAAAGAGCTCTTCCGCACGTCGCGGTACGCCGGTGAACATTGGTCCATCCACACACTCGGCAAGCCTTATGAGGATGTCGGGAGAGCCAAAGTGGCTCATGTGACTCCAGAGGGGGCAGTCGCCGAGGTAAGCTTTGCCTGCGGGCCTATTTATCCCGGCGATCTCGCTGTGCCGTATCAACCTCGTGCCATTCCCGAATACGTGCCCGAGGAGTTGGAGCGCTTTGCCCTCCCCAACGGCAAGAGCTTGGGGGTCATTACGGCGGGCCGCAACAACTCCGCAAACCTGGTCGCTGGGGATATCGTGTACCTCAACTTGGGAGAAAAGGACGGAGCGAAGTCTGGACAGCGCTATCGGGTCTTCTATTATCTTCGGGGGCCATCATCCTTCTCGCTGTTCGTTTATCCCCCAATCCCCCGTGAGACCGTGGGAGAGGTTGTGGTTCTTTCCACGCAAGAAAAGTCTTCGGCGGCGATCATCGTCAACTCCCGGCGGGACATTAACGTCGGTTATGGTGTGGAATTAGAGTAGGGGTACGTGCGCAAATGGCCATTCCATCGCCTACCGACCCCCTCACGCGGCGCTGCGCGCCACCCTCTCCCGAGGAGAGGAGGGGGTTGTATACGCAAATCAACCAACAATCCTAAATAGTTGAATTCCAGCTCAGCCTGCGGTGGGTGAGGAATGAGCCATCCTGGAGGGTTCTTTCAAGATCTGCGCCGTGAAGGCCTGGATCCTTGCGCCGTGCCGCCAGGCATCAGGGGGCAAGCCGGCTTTCCTGCAAGTCTCCTCGAGAAACTGCTCGCGGTCCCAATTCCATTCCACAGCTACCTGAGGCAGAAGAAGCCCGCGCTGCGCTCCGCGCGAAATAAGTAGTCCGTGCCGGCCCACTTCGACTTGTTCCGGAGCAACATCTACCAGAGGAGATAGTATGGAAATCTCAAGCCACAGGGAGGGCAACTCCGCCGGCGCCACGGGGTCAAAGCGTGGGTCGTCAAGCGCTGCGGCTTTCGCGCATTCGCGTACGGTGGCGTAGAGGGGTCTGAGCGCGTCAATATGGCCGATGCATCCCCGCAAGCGTTTCCCTTTACAAAGCGTGACGAAGGCGCCGCACTGCGTCGCAAGAGCGCCGACGTTTTCGGTCACTACCGACAATCTCCCGAAGCGTACGGCCTCCTCGAGTGCTCCCCTTGCCAGCTCGAGCAGTCGATTCTTCTCGGCATCAGTGAGCTGCAACATCTCGCTCTTCCCTTTCCTTTTCGCTCGTCCCGAGAATGACCACCTGAGTCGTCGCCCGCCGCTTGACCCGCACATCCAATCTTCTCCAGAAGGAAAAGAAGTACTGCGCGGCAGACACGAGCGCAAAGAGGACCACCGTCCACAAGAGGACATCGCCGAGACGGTGCAGCAACGGGTGCCGCTTCTCAAGCACGATGACCGTGATCGCCACAACCTGGGACAGCATCTTTGTTTTTCCCAACTCGGACGCCTGCAGAGTGAAACCTTCCGCAGAGGCTATGGCACGCAAGCCGGACACGGCGAATTCCCTTCCCACGATAATCACCACCATCCACGCCGCAATCAGGTGAAGTTCGACCAGCGAAATGAAGGCGGCGGAGGTAAGCAACTTGTCGGCGATAGGGTCAAGCAATATTCCCAGCGTCGTCACCTGGGCGCGTTTGCGCGCCAGATAGCCATCCAGAAGGTCGGTGGTCGCGGCGAGTAGAAAAACCCCCACCGCCCAAAGGTCCATGTTGTGACCTGTGGTCAGCAATAGCACCACCAGGAGGGGCACGAAGAAGATCCGAAGCAGGGTGAGCGAAATGGGGAGATTCATGCGATTTCGAGATCTGCCCTCAGTGAGGAGTGATCGGAAGGGCTCGGTTTCCGCGACTGCCGAGGGCGCTACATCACGGCCAACTCTGCGCCCCATCCAAATATAGCGGACGTGCAAACGAGTGTCAACGCGCATCCAGAGGCAGGACTGGAGACGCGTGGCATGTATAATTCAGCTTTGCAACGGTTCCGCTTTCAAGCCGGATTCGAAAGAGGGCTGGCGGCCGAAAACGGATGGGATATCGGCTCTCTCCCTTGGAGACCGAACAACTACCCTGCGAGGCTAGCCTAAGTTCAGCCTTATTTCATGCGGACAGAGAAATATTCGAGGGCTACGCGGCAACTTCCCCTGCATGCCTAATCTTTGTGCAAAACTCGCAGTGTTTGCGGTGCACTTTGGTCGCCGACACCGGAGGACCGATTCAACGAATTTTGCTCGGAGTCCCATTCGCAAACTACTGAAAATAAAGAGTTAGTTTACATGATATACACGGGAGCCGCATTTCTAGCGGGTCTACGGGCTATGACGACCACCTGCGGCGCGGCAATTTTTTCCACAAAGTTTTCCACAGACTGTTTTGGGGTGAAAATGCTGGGATTCATTGGTCCGGAGCCGTCTTTTCTTCCGTGTTTCTCAGCCGCTGCCAAAGTGATTCGCGCAGGCGTGCCCGCACTCTAACCCGGTCGTCCTCGTACTGGGTCGACAGCACGACAGCGGAGCGATGAAGCAACGCTAAGCTCTCGCCGTCCGCCGGCGAGAATTCGAGGTCAGCCTCAATCACAGGATCCGCGGTCAACGACTGGTCGATTCGTCGCAGCAGGAGGTCAAGGTTTTCACCTGTCCGGGCGGAGACCCAAACATCTCGAGGACCCGCGGGAAGCCGCTTTCTGCCGGTTGCGTCCACAAGATCGATTTTGTTCCAGACGTGAAGCCGGGGAGTGTTCCCCACGCTCAGTTCTTCCAACAGGGCCTCCACCGCGCCGTCCTGGGACACGTGTCGCGAATCGGAGGCGTCCGTAACATGAAGCAACAGGCTGGCGTCTTCCAGCTCCTCCAGAGTGGCGCGGAAAGCAGCGATGAGGTGTGGGGGCAACTTTTGAATAAACCCCACGGTATCGGAAAGCAAAACACCTCTTCGAGATTGCACCGGCAAAGCGCGGACCGTTGGGTCGAGAGTGGCAAAGAGCCGTGGAGAGGTGGTTACGCTCGAGGATGTCAAAGCGTTGAAGAGGCTTGATTTCCCCGCGTTGGTATAGCCTACCAGGGCCACCGTGAGGAATTGGCGATCCCGTCGCCACGCCCGATGCAATGCGCGTTGCCCCCGAACCTTATCGATAGCCGCGCGCAACGAGCGAATCCTCGTGCGAATGCGCCGGCGGTCATACTCCAACTGCTGCTCACCAGGTCCCCGCGTGCCGATGCCGCCCCCCAGCCGGGAGAGTTCGGCGCCGCGTCCCCCGAGTCGCGGAAGCAGATAGGTCAACTGGGCCAGCTCCACTTGCAGTTGGCCCTCCCGACTTCGAGCTCGGCCGGCGAAAATATCGAGAATCAGTTGAGTCCGGTCGATCACTCGCAGGTCCAACTCCCGCTCCAGGTTGCGCAGTTGGGAGGGCGTGAGGTCGTGGTCGAAGATCACCACCTCCGCGGCGGCGCTGTGCGCGGAACTCCGGATTTCGTTTACTTTTCCCCTCCCCACCAGAGTTGCCGGGTCCGGTTTCGGAGCCCGCTGGAGCAGGGTGCCGACGACGAGTGCGCCGGCTCCCACCGCCAACTCGCGGAGTTCCCGAAGCGAATCCTCGTCATCCGGCTCGCCAGGAATCACCCCCGAAAACAGGGATGACTTCCAACCTGCCAGGATGACCCTCTCCGATGTTCGTGCGCTGCGAATCCTTCTACCCCTCCGCTGACGCGGGCACAGGAACGCTTCCGGCGCGCGGCAGCGCCACCGCATCCGGCTCGCCAGGAATCACCCCCGAAAACAGGGATGACTTCCAACCTGCCAGGATGACCCTCTCCGATGTTCGTGCGCTGCGAATCCTTCTACCCCTCCGCTGACGCGGGCACAGGAACGCTTCCGGCGCGCGGCAGCGCCACCGCAGCGATTGCGTGCTTGAAAACCAACTGTTCCTGGCTGTTGCTCTCAAAGATCAAAGAATACTTGTCAAAACTGCGGATGCGGCCAACGAGTTTGACCCCACTTAACAGATAGACCGTAACCAGAAGCTTTTCCTTGCGCGCGGTATTCAAAAACCCATCCTGGATATTCTGCGGCTGCCTCTCCATTTTTTCACTCTTTTCTGATGCAGGCCCGATCATCGTTTGTCCTCATCGGGAATTTGAACGTTAAGCCCCGCCTTCTGCAATTCGAGTCCTCTCCTCAGAGCGGCGACCCCTGCGTGATGCAACAAGTCGATCACCTGGCTTTGCGTCGAGGGGTCGTCGCCAAACCCGCCACACCAGATGATTCCGCTCTCGTGACGAAACCAAGTCATCTGCCGCTTGGCGTATCGCCGGGTGGCCACCTGCGCCTGAAGAATGGCATCCGGCAAGTTCAACTGGCCTCTGGCCACAGCGCAGGCTTGGCGATAGCCCAGCGCGCCGAGAGCCTTGATGCGGCTCGAGTCCTGACGCGCAAGCAAGGCACGTGTTTCCTCCACCAAGCCGCCTGCGAACATTTGCTCGACTCGCCTGTTAATGCGCCGGTGGAGCTCGTTTCTATCCGGGTCCAACCCCACTTTGACGACCCGATACCCTTGCAGGCCGCTTCGGCCGCTCGCCTGCATCTTCGAAAAAGGAGTCCGGGCGACGATGCACACTTCCAGCGCCCGCACAGCTTTCTGCGTATCCCGGGGCTGAATTCGGCTGGCGGCTTCGGAATCAAGCCGCTGCAGAAGCCGGTAGAGGAACTCGCGGCCTTTCCGCTCTGCGATTCCCCTCAGGCGATCCCTCAACTCCTCGGAGCGTGGGGGGCCTTCAAACAATCCCATGAAAAGCGCTCGTAAATAGAGCCCCGTGCCGCCGACGAACACGGGCAATCTCGCTCGTTCTTTAATTTCCCCCAAAATTCGCAGGGCCTCCCGGCGGTAATCTCCTGCCGTAAACTGCTCGTCGGCTTCCAGAAAATCCAGGAGGTGATGCGGAACGCCGAGACGCTCGTCCAGGGCAAGCTTCCCCGACCCGATGTCGAATCCCCGGTAGACCTGCACCGAATCGTAGTTAACAATTTCCCCGTCCAGAGATTTAGCCAGCGCAAGCGCCAGGGCCGATTTCCCCGCAGCCGTGGGACCGACAATGGCGACCAGGGGAGCGCCCTCTTCTATCGGGACCACCATACCAGACGCAGCGCGCGCACCAGCAGTATTCCCAGAATCACGGTGAGCAGCAGAAAACAACCGAGTAGTTGACTCCGAGAAAGGCGGAACATTAGAGGATTCCTCTGTCGAGAGCTTCAAACGGAGGCCGAAGCTAGGCAAACTGGAATGTGAAGCGTGCGCGCTCAATTGCCGGGGAAAGCCTCTCCTCAAATCGTCATTGTACCATGAGGCGGCCCTTACTTCTTCCGGGGCGGCTGCGCGGGGCGCATCTCGATTCGGCTCGCAAGTGTCGAAGCAGGATACGTGTAAAGGTCAACCACCGCCTTGGCGATGTCTTCTCCGGTAAGCTTCCAATTTGCGCGGGACCTGCTCGCCGGCGCGCCTCCGAAGTCCGTATCCACGCTTCCGGGCATGATGTAGCTGACACGAATGCCGTCGTACCGGACATCCTGCATCATGGCCTCGCTGAACCCATTCAGCCCAAACTTGGAAGCGTTGTAGGCGCTCCCACCTGCAAATGGATTCACACCGGCAAGACTCGAAATATTGAAGATGTATCCACCCCCGCGCTT
Organism: uncultured Acidobacteriota bacterium; assembly: GCA_963765485.1. GTDB lineage: Bacteria > Acidobacteriota > Terriglobia > UBA7540 > UBA7540 > CAVROP01. The sequence goes on from CAVXWN010000023.1 coordinate 24,195, forward strand.
GCGCATTATCGGGATGGCCTCGCGGCAGCAGTAGAACGCGCCCGACAAGTTGGTGTGAATTGTGGCGTCCCACTCCGCCGGGGTGAGTTGGTCCACAGGCTTCATGATTCCGATTCCAGCGTTGTTCACAAGGAGGTCGATGCCTCCGAAATGCTCGGCGGCAGTGTGGATCAGCTTTCTGCAATCCTCATAGCGTCCCACATCCGCCGGCATGCCTTCAACCCGGCCGCCGGCATGCTTGCGCAGTCCTTCGAGCGACTGCTTTAGAATGTTCGCGTCTCGCGCGCAGATGTAAACCTGCGCACCTTCCCTGAGAAGCCTTTCGGCGATGCTGTAACCGATTCCGCGCGATCCACCGGTGACCACGGTAACTTTATCTTTCAGCTCGTTTGCCATCTGAATCTCCCCCCCATCTTTATCTGGCATAACACCAGATTAACCCGCTGGCGGAGGAATCAGCAACTGGCCGGCTCGAGGGATTATCAGGCTGCGGTAAAACTCGATTGGCCTGTCATTCCGAGAGGAGTCCGCCATTCTTATTGGCGGACGACGAAGGATCTCGCATTGTCCTGAAAACACTCAGAGCGAGATTCCTCTCCTGCAGGGCGGGATCGGAATGACAGCTTGGAAGGCTTTTTCCGCAGCGTGTTATAAAAGGCAATCCTACCTCTGCGCGGCGCACTGGACGGCCGTCAGGCTGACTTCATTTTCACGCACCACCTGCTCGGCCCGTGCACGAGACCAGTTCCAGGCGCGCCAATCAGGCGGCGGAGGCAGCGCCCGACGTTTCAGGATGCCGGATGCCACGGTGCAGCGGTCTTGTGGGTTCAGGCCCGCCAGGGCCGCTACAAGTTCCGGCACGGCGTCGGCGCTGAGCCGGGCTGCGTAGCGAGCATCAAAAGAGCGCCCTGCTTTGGCGCGCGCGAGATTGGTGCGAGCAATGAGCGCGTCCGGATTAAGCGCCTGCAGGACAACAATTAGTAAGAAGCCCGCCACCATCGCTCCGAAGGCAAAACGCTCGCGGCGCCCGCTCAAAACGGTGACGGCGAACCAGACGAAAACCACCCCGAGCCAGCCCATAAACGCGGTTGGATACAAGCGCAGCTCAGTGAGGCCATATTCAGCTTGGTAGAGACGCATGCGTTGGATGGCGGAGGCCATAATCACAAACAGCAGGAGGATTTGGACTCCTGCCAGAACCCCGAAAACTCGCTCTCCTTTGGGGCCGCGCTGGACAATCAGCCAGTGCAGCAGGAGGAGAAGAGGGAGCACGAGCGCCGCCACGGCTACGAGCTCAAAAAAACCGCGCCGCGCATATTCCGCATAGGTCAGCCCGGTTGTCGCCTGGACTAGGGCGGAGCCGCCAAAAAAATAACGGACCTGTACGACGACAAAGGCGAGAAATAGAAGGTCGATCGCGCCCAGCACCACGGCGCCCTCGATGATTCCCAGCGAAAAAGAAGGGAGGCGCTTCGCCTCTAGGGCTGCGATCTCCTTGCCCCACAGCACGCCGCGCAGGTAGCCCCCGACGCACCATGCGAAAAAGCCGGCCATGAAGAAGTAGGTAAACACGTGCTGGAAGTTCACGCGCAAGGTCTTCCTGAGGAAATTATCGAACACTGCGTCCGCCCCCATGAACAGTGCGCCGAATATGAGCAGGCAGGGAAGAGCGAAAAGAACTCCGCGCACCACGGCCATCGCGCGTTGCGACCAACGATCACCGAGTCGCTTCCTCCAGTCGCTCTCGCTGAATAACACCGGCAGCAACCCGAAGCCAGCGTTGAACGCAGCAACAGCCGCTCCGAGGGCGTACTCGGCAAGGCCGGCAAGACGAACCCGGCCTCCCTGTGCCCGAAAGATGACCAGGGAAAACGCCGTGAGCAGCGCCAAAAAGCTCAGCATGTTCAATGCGAGGGAATCGCGCCAAACGAGCCCAAGGGCAAAAAGAGCGACTAGCGCGGGCAACCAGTGCCCACCTCCTGAAAGAGCACCTTCTCTCCCGCGGGCGTGAAAGGTGATGACAGCAGAAAGCACTGCCATCCAGACGAAAAAGTTGAGACCCCAGGGCATCGTGCGAAGGAGTGCGTCCGCAAGAATGCCCATAACCACTGCCGCTGCAAGTAGACTCAGTTCCAGCCGCGCCCTGCTCAACATCGTCAGAGGTCCCTCCTGGAATTGCCGATCGTCGATTGTCGATTGACGATTGACGATTGAAAAAGCGTTGCGGCGAATTGTTCCGCTGTCAATCTGCTGAAATTCCCGATTGAGGCCGGTGCAGTTCGCCATATCCCTTTCTCAATCGGCATTCGTCGATCGACAATCATCAATCGGCAATCACTGCGGCCTGCGGGACGCGCCCGAAACGGCGGTGGCGGGACCGGAAATCGCGCAATGCGGCCTCAAGGTCGGCCGCTTCAAAGTCCGGCCACATCCGGTCCGTGAAGACGAGCTCCGCGTAAGCGCACTCCCACAACATGAAGTCGCTCAACCGCTGCTCGCCGCCGGTGCGGATCAGAAGGTCAAGATCGGGGACGGGCGTCCCGTCGTGAGTGACCTCGGCGAGCAGGCGCGTAAACTGGGAGGGCGTAGCTGCTTCGCGGTGGGCCAGGGATCGCGCGGCGCAAAAAATGGCGTCGCGAGCTGAATAATCAATAGCCAGGCGCAGGTGCAACCGCCCGCCCCCCTGGGTTGCGGCTTCGGCAGCTTCAATAGCGGCGACCAGCGGAGGCTCGAGCCGGTCGCGCCGTCCGATGACGCTGGCCCTTATTCCCACGTCCACCCATTCTGCCACCGATGACCGCAGGAATTCCTCGAAAATGCTCATCAGTTCCCGAACTTCGCACGAAGGGCGTTGCCAGTTGTTCGAGGAAAAGGCGTGCAGCGTCAGCGTGCCTATTCCGAGGCCGGAGGCGGCCTGCACCGTGCGGGAAACCGCATCCACGCCCGCGCGATGGCCCGCGCTGCGCGGCAGGCCTCGAGCGGCCGCCCAACGCCCGCTTCCGTCCATAATGATGGCCACATGAATCAAGTGGCCGTTTTCGGCGGCCGCATCGGCCACTCCTCGCCGCGAGTCAAGCGGGGAGTGGCGAGCCGAGTGGTCAGGACCGCCCGGCAACTGTCCCGTCAACCGAGTCTGCCTTCCAAAGGACTTCACCATGCAAAGCTTCCAGATAAAAAAAAGTGGTTTACAGATCACCGCGCGCGCATGGATCGGATCAGCGCTTCCATATGATTCAGGTAGCGCTCAAGCGCCCGCCGGCCGGTCATTGTGAGCCGGTACACGGTTTTCGGCAGCCGGCCTTCAAAATATTTTTCGCAGACGACGTACTCCGCCTCTTCAAGTTTGCGCGCGTGCACGCTCAGGTTTCCATCGGTTGTTTTCAACAATTGCTTGAGGTCATTGAAGCTCAGCGATTCGTTCACCGCCAGGGCGCTCACGATGCCCAGCCGAATCCGTTCGTGAACCAGGCGATCAAGTTCGGCCGGCGCGCCCAACGGCGCTTCCCTGCGCGATCGCTGAACCCCCCGCTCCGCCCGGCCCGCGCTTGCAACACGGACTTGGGCGTTTGAAATTTGTCTAGCCACCGTACCTCCTCGCAATAATCGTCCCGAAGACGATGTGAACGCCGCCGAAGCCGGCAGCCATGATCAAGTTTGCCCAGCCGGCGGGACAGAACAGGGCCACAATTCCCGCGAACATGAAGCACAGGCCCATGATTGGGACCACTCTAACGGAATAAGCCCCTGGCCGTCACTATGCCGGCCCCGTAAAGCAGCAACCAAAGACCGGGCAACAGGTTAAATATGCCAGCGTGGTAAATCACAATGCTAAGCGCTGCGGCCGCCAGCATGGGAGGAGACAGGCCCAGTACGAACTTTCGGCCCGGCCTTGAAAGCACAGGCGTCTCCGCTTTCCGCGCTTTCCAGAAACTCGCCGACGCGCCGATGGCAAAAGCGCAAAGGGCTTCGAACCCCCACACCCCAACCCACCAGTCCACTTGCGTGCGAAGCGAGGCAAGTACCGCAGCAGCCAAGGCCGTGATGCCGATCGCCACTCCGCCCCATCCTGGAACGGCGGTGAACGAAGCCGCGCTTTCCATGGTCTCGCGGATGAACCGCAAATCGTCAATGGCGTGCGTTTGCATGGGCACTGGCCTGGAACGTCGCGCGCGAACTGGACCCGAACATACCATGGAGAGTTTATACAGGACGCAAGAAGCGTTGTCAAGTACTTTGTGATGCAAAGTTGATGCCCGGCGGAGCCGAAGAAGCCATCTCCCGGCCGCAACGGCGAACCCTCTCCCCGGGGAGGGGGTGTCCCGCCACCCGCGCTTTTGCCAGCCAGAGCCCCGCACCGGACGGTTCAGGGCGGAGCCCCGTACTATCCGGCGCGGGGCGGAGCGGGAGGGGTAAGGGGTGACCGGAGAGGGGCTCGAAGCCCGGACTGAGGCATATCTCAACCGCAGTCTTCTCGTCCCGCGCAGGTTTGGCCGGAGTGACTTCAATCAACGGAACAGCCCCCTTCGATTCGCGAATTCGCGCTAAACTGGAGAGGGTCTGCGCTCCCCACAGCCCACCGACTAAGTGGCTGTCTTTTCAACAACATTTCGGCTTAAAGGGTTAAGTGCCTGTTTTTTCATATACATTCCCGCTTCGTTCCCAAGTTTTCCACAGTGGTCCTTTGTTTTCAATAAGATTCCCGCTTCGTTCCGTCAAAAAAGAATCCTTTTTCCAGATTGGGGCCCGCTTTTCGCGACGGTCGGCTTAGCTGGGTCCTCCGTGGCGACCCACGCTGGCCGAACTCGGTCATGGGCCTGCGGCCCACCCGTGGAGATGAAAATCATCATCGTCACCCCCGCGCAAAGCCTGCCCTGAGCCTGTCGAAGGGCGGGGGTCCACGCTCGCTTCAGAAGGAGGTGGATTCCGGCTTTCGCGGGAATGACCGGCTGCGGCGGCTTTTCGTCGCCAGGATAGGCAAAGCCGCTGAGGCGCGTCGGGTACTTGCGGGCGCTCCACGGCGGTATCATAAGCTAGAATGCTAGCCTATCACCTGGAGATCTGTCGAGCATTAAGTGTTGCGGGCCGTAATCCCTTGGTTGCGGTTACTGTAGCGCCGCGCGGAACCTGTCCCGATATCGTCGGAGGCCGACGCAACCTGAGCGACGTGGAGGGCAGCATCCTCAAGGTACAGCGATCTCGCTTTGCACAAGGCCAAGGTTGCGGCCCACCCGATTCAGGTCGACTGCATACGGCTACGGCCTGCCGCCATCCGCCGCAAGTCGAACCTCCAGGCATCGTCCCAATTTCCGGCTTTGGCCAATTCGATTGGGGCGGGACAGATTGCAACCTCGTGCATCCCGAGAATCTAGTTTTGCGACCGGAAGGGCGGGCGGGAAAAAACCGAGGGCCTGAATTCAACCTTGCACAGGCGGTCTTTCACCTTCAGGACTCCGCCGACACCGAAGGCCCGGTAGATCGGGCTCAGGCTCCGAACCTGCGTGCCGGATTCAATCGTCGTATTGGTCGGGATGGTCACCGCGGCAGAAGATTATAGTCCACGGAGTTCGGAGATCACACAGATTACCTGAACCAGAAAATCCCGAGGCCGTGCTCGGACAAACGTTTAACCTCACATGCCGCCGATCCCGCGTGTCAGCACGGGGATAAAAGGGAGCCGATTTCATCAGGTTCAAAGGGAACCGGTTTGGCGGCCTCATCGGCGGGGACGCGGTAGGACTCTACAGAAGTTTCTATATATGCGGAACCGGATTCGATCCAATTCTTTGCGAGTGCAGTTCAGTCTCCCAGTCTGGCCATAAACAGCGACCGCCCACAGTCGTTAATCTTTCTAAAAAAGCTTGTGCGGCCGAAGGGGCGTCAGTCATTCGTATCTCAGCGCGACCATGGGATCAACTTTGGTTGCCCGGCGCGCGGGGAGGTAGCTCGCAAGAAAAGCCACTGCGATCATGATGACGGCGGCCGTGAGAAAGGCCGTGGGCTCGTGAGCGCGGACCCCGAAAAGCAGGCCTTCCAACAAGCGAGAGAGGGCCCAGGCGCAGGCGCTGCCAAGGCCGATTCCGGCCGCTGCCAAAATCATGCCCTGCCGTATGACCAACCCCAGGACCTCCCTTCGCTCCGCTCCCAGCGCCATGCGCACACCGATTTCGTGCGTGCGTCGGCTCACTTGATAACTAAGCACTCCCAAAATGCCAACGCCGGCGAGCGCGACTGCCAATCCCGCAAAAGCACCCATCAGCATAGAGTCAAATCGCGGCCGTGCCATTGTTTGCCGAACGACCTCGGTCATCGGACGAATGTTGAGAATGCGTTCTTCAGGATCGACCTGGGCCAGAGCCGACCGAAGCCCTTCCGCTAACCCGGCCGTCGCCTTGGCTCGGATTACCCACGCGGTGCGATCCAAGATTGCCGCGATTCCATCCCCCACTTGAGCGGCGGGTACATACACCGTGGGGGGCGACGGCGCCGTCAGAAGGCCGTAAGCTTTGACGTCTCCCACCACTCCTACTATTTCGCGGGGGGACTCCTCGATCTCCCGCAACTCATGGTCCTGATACCTTCCCACCTGTAGCTGCTCGCCAATGGGATTGGCGGCCGGAAACCATTGGCGCGCCACTGACTCGCTGATGACAGCAACATTCGGTGAGCTGCGCGTGTCGGAAAGCTGAAAACCGCGCCCTTCCAGAACCGGAATCCCCAACGTCTGGAAGTATTTCGAGGTGACGGCGCGATATTCCATTCCGCCGATGCTGTTCTCGGGCTTCCCGACGAGCTGGGTAGGAAGGTTGTTCTGCCCAGTGAGCGGAAGCATGCTAACGCTGGCGACTGAAGGGGCGGCCGATAGTGCTTGGAATCGCTCTAGAACGCTGCGCTCGAAATCCCAGCGTGCCGCACCCGACTGGCGGTGACTCTTTCCCACCGATATTTGCAACGCGATGACTCCCCCTGGCTCAAATCCGAGCTTTTCCTGATGCATCCGGTAAAGACTTTCTATCAACAACGTCGTACCAACGAGCAAGGTGACGGAGATGGCTACCTCGCAGACGATCAGTGAGCATTGAGCGCGCGCATGTCCGCGGCCCTCGCCGATTCTCGCCCCGCTCTGCTTCAATGTATCGTTGAGGTCCAGGCGCGCGAGTCTGGCCAGAGGCAGAAGGCTGAACACCAAGCCGGTGCCAACAGCAGCCGCCAATGTAAAGACCAGCACGCGCAGGTCCGGCCGCAGGTGGGCGGTGGAAGGAAGGTCGAAAGGTATCGCAGCCGCCAGGCCGTCGAGCAGCCAATATGCGCCGAACCATCCCGCAGTTCCGCCCGCAAGAGAAATCAAGAGACTCTCGGTGACGAATTGGACGAACAGCCTGCTTCCGCTGGCGCCGAGGGCCCGCCGGATGGAGGTCTCCTGCTGACGAGTCGCAGCCCTCGCAAGGATGAGCCCGCCGAGGTCTGCGCAGGCGATCAAGAGAAGAAAACCGACCGCTCCGAATAGAAGGAACAAGCTGGGACGAACATCGCCCGCCAAATAATCTTGGTAAGGGATCATGCCGATCCCACTCTCACCTGCCCCTCCCAATTGCGCGCTCCGGTACCCTTGAAACAACACACCCAGATCAGCTTCCGCCTGCCGAAGGGCAAAGCCGGGCTTGAGACGCCCGATGACCTCTGTGTTCGTCCCTTGGTCAATGATGCTGTTTCCTGGCTGCATCGTCACGAAGCCGTCGACGCGCTCCACAAACTCGAATGAGGACGGTAGAACACCCACTACGGTGTAACTCCCAACTTCTGACAAGACTTGTTTCCCGACGATGGCTGGATCGGCACCGAACGCCCTGCGCCAGAGGCTGTCAGTTATGAGCATGGTCAGCGGGCCGCCCGGGCGATCCTCTTCCGGCAAGAGTCCCCGCCCGAGTCCGGGGTTGACACCCAGCACGCGAAAGAAATTGTGGGTGACCGACAGGAACCGGGCCCATTGGTGTGAAGGCCCCAAATCGAGCCGGGCGTCGAAGAACGACCGGTAGCCCGCGACCGCGTCGAAAGCGCGATTGTGCTCTTCAAGGAATTTGAATTGCCGTATCGTCAGCGTGCGGCGAGATTCTTGACCGTAAGACCAAGTAATGAGGACGATCTTACGCGAGTCAGGAAACGGCAGGGGCTTCAGAAGCACGGCGTTGACAACGGTAAACATAGCTGTGTTAGCACCGATGCCAAGGGCGAGCGTGAGCACGGCGACGGCAGTAAAGGCGGGGGACTTGCGCAATGTGCGAAAACCGAACCGAACCTCCTGCCAGAGCTGCTCGAGCCTAACGAAACTCCACACGTCCCACGTGTCTTCCCTGATCCTTGCCACGTTGCCGAACTTGCGCAGGGCGGCGTAATGCGCCTCCTCGGGCGACATGCCGCGCTCGATGTTGTCCTGAGTCTCGCGCTCAATGTAGTCGCGGATATCCTGGTCGAGATCCTCCATCATGCGTTTGCGGCGGCTCATGATTCGGCCTCCTCTTCCGCAGGCGTGAGAATCCGGGCAATCGCTCCCGCCAGCTTGTCCCATTTGCTAGTCTCAACCTCTAATTGGCGCCTTCCCCTCGCTGTCAGCTGGTAGAACTTAGCTCGGCGGTTGTTCTCAGAGGTGCCGTTCTGGACGGAGATCCATCCCCGCTTGATAAGGCGGTGAAGCGCGGGGTATAGAGACCCCTGCTCGACCCGCAACACGTCCTCGGATCGGAATTCGATGGCCTTGGCAATGGCGTGGCCGTGCGCCGGGCCCAGCAACAGCGTGCGGAGAATCAACAGGTCTAAGGTCCCTTGCAGAAGTTCGACGCGTTCTTGCTGTTCTTTGGTAGACATACTAGGTGAAGGTACTACGCTTCAGGTAGAATGTCAAGGTGAAACCGACTCGCGTATTCGCGATTACTCCGGAGAGATGCCCTAGTGTAGTGCGTCCAACACTTCTTTACATTTCGGACCACGTTAAGACGGCCGGTTTTCATGGGCAGCAAGGTTTTTCGGACCCCGAAAATACGTAAAGCTATGTATGACGCACTACACTAGGTCCTCGGAGACGGCCGTACCCACGGTTCGGGTTCGGACAGCCTTCCTTGCGTCGCCCGACCATTTCGGAAGAAAATCCGTTTGGCGCCAATATCTCCTGCTCACCCCTGAAGCGCAGGGAGACACCCGGCACCGCGCTGAGCAGCCCACGGCCGAGCCGCGATATGAGCCCCTACGAGGGAGCCCGGCTATCGGCCAAGCTGCCCCTGCTGTGCGCGGGATCACACCGTTCTTCACGGTGGCCATTCCCGCTGACGGCGCTGGAGGGTAACTGTTTGCGTTGATATTTGGTCGGGACTTACCGAGCTCGGAATGCGGGGAGGCTAAACACGTACATCCCGCAAGCGTTGTAGTGTGCCCAAAATCAGAATTTTTCGCCGAGTGGCTCCCTTCCAACTGATGAGTAGAGTCGAGGTGTGGCGCGGTGGCAGGCGGGTCGCGTAGACGTAACCGGGCCGTTGGACCGTCGGTGTCCCAGTAGCGAACGCATACTCCTGTTCCACACCCCGCTCATCGAACCGGACGTGCGCATCTAACGCATCCGGCTCTCGGAGAGAGGTTCACGATTTCGCCCACGGAAAACTGGCAGTCCGCCGCGTAAGGCGGACCAAGCCCAGTCCCTCGTGCAGGGTGACATCGGGATACCGCCCCGTGCCAGGCCCAGACACTTGGTGCTTGGCGCACAGCCACTGGCGTAACCGTCGGCAGGAATGCGTGTCCACCGCACGGTAGGCTTTGCTGACCGGACCCAGATAGAAGTAGTTCGCCCAACCGATCAATCTCCGGTTGAGGTCCGCTACCAAGGCCTTGGTGTCCCGCAGGGTCTGATTACGTCCGGTCAGCTCGCTAATCGCCGCACAGATGCGCTGCACCCGTGTCTTCGCCGGAACAGTCCCAATATAGGCCCGTCCCGTCTTCGGCGAATAGCACCGACCAAACGTGTACCCTAGGAAGTCGAACTTTTCTTCCGGCAGTCGGCAGACCCGCGTCTTCTTCTCATTCACCGTAAGCTTCAGCTTCAACATCATGTCCCGCATTTTCGCCAGAGCTTCATCGGCCTGGCGACGACAGCAGATCACGAGGTCGTCCGCGTAATTCACGATGAACGCTTGAAGGCGCTTCTCATGCTTCAGTTGCTTCCAACCGAGCACGAACCGGCGCATGTACAAATTACTGAGCAGCGGACTGATCGGAGCCCCTTGCGGAGTCCCCCGACCCTCGTCTCGATTGCGGGTACTCCGGCGCTTCTTCCCCTGCTCATCGGTCTCCTCGACCGGAGCTTCTAGCCACATCTTGATCAGATGTAGCATGGCTCCGTCGACGATCCGGCGAGCCACCGACTTCATTAGCTCGGCGTGCGGAATGCTGTCGTAGTATCCGCTCAGATCCGCGTCCACTACTTGTCCATGGCCCGTGTTGAGCAGCCGATGGACATGCTTTACTGCGTCCAACGCGCTGCGGTCCTGACGGTAGGCGTACTGCTCCGGCTGCAGGTCGGCCTCGAAAATCGGTTCGAGCACTAAGACTGCAGCCAATTCCGCGACACGATCTTTTATGGCGGGAATTCCGAGCGGCCGCTTTCCACCTCCGGGCTTGTCAATCATGACCCGGCGTACCGGCTGCGGTTGATAGGTTCTGCTTTTCAGCTCTTCCGCCAGTTCGTCCAGCCACCGCTCCACGCCGTACTCCTCGATGTCCTCGAACTCCTGACCGTCTACCCCGGCAGCACCACGGTTCGCGTGGCAGCGGTCGTAGGCGCAAGCCAGGACGTCCTTCCGATACACCTTGTCGTACAGAGCGTAGAACCGATAGCTCGGCGATTCCTTCGCTTTATCGTGCAACGCCTTCTGCAGCTTCTGAACCTTACTCGGGGTTGCTAGACTCATCGCCAATCCCTCTCTCCTTCACTGCTTCGAGCGTTTCCTCCCAACTGAGGCCCCTTCCCTCCACCGGCATTACCCGGTCTCAACGGTACTATGGACCTCCCCGAGACCCCAGACGGCCCAGCCTGACTCTCACGAGGTGCCAGTTGATCCCGTACTGGCAATCACCGCTGGGGCTTCCCGTGTTGCGTCTGATCTCCTATGCCTGCATGCCGTCGCCATTACCCCGGCAGGACCGAGAGAACCTGTCCGCTCGTACTGTCCTCCCGACTTCGACCTTCCCCGACCAATTGGCGGGTCAGCTCCTGCATCAAATTGTTTCGAGGCCTGCTCAGCGTTCACTCACGTTACGGCCTACAGACTCGCGGAGTCGCCTACTGCGACCCTTTCCATCGGAGGCTTCAGCGGCTTCGTTACCTCCACCGCCGCTCCGATTGCTACCGGGTGGAGCGAACCAGCTCCCGGGCGGGACTTTCACCCGCTGAAGATCAGCGCCTTTCACGGCGCACAACTGGCTCCCATTTAAGCCGGTGCTAACACCCGTGTGCCTACAGCGGGAGAGTGCAGATTCGGTTGGCCCATTCTTCGGCCTCGGAGGCGGTCCAAACAAGAAGGCGAGCTTCGATGGCGGCAAAAGGGTCTACTTTTTGTGAAATGATGAACACACCGGGACTGCTCGTGCCCCTGACGAATTCAGCAAAGGCGCGGGGCATCGTCTTTCGGTCGTGGGAAACAAGAATTCGTCCCTCGGAAGCGGCCAAGGCGAGCACCTCGCGGTCACTCAGGCCGCGAAGCTCGTCGCCGATTGCCGTGCGAAAATCAATCCCAGGCGCGCGGCGGAGAATGCCCTTCACGACGTCGTGGTTAAGGTCGGCGTCGGCCAGGAATCGCGTCTTCATTTTCGCGTGGCCAGGAGCTGCTGGCGCGCTTCCTCGAGTTCCGGTAGCGGACGTGAGCACCGGCCTCAATCATCGCGGTCTGGTTGTTGAGTCTGGTTGGGCTTGGCACGGTTAGGAACTACACCCCAGCCGGGACGGAAGGGACGTTCTCCAAAACGACTGTCGGCAATGTGCCTTTGCCCAACACTTCCTTGGCGTCTAGTATGTCAATACCAACCAGTTCTTCGCCAGGCCCAATGTTCAAGCTAACCTCATCGGTGAGGCGCAACGTCCGGCACTGGTGCTCACCTTCCAGGAGATGGATGTAGAGTGCATCCACCTCGGCGTCGTAAGAAATCCTCATCGCGCGCCCCTCTCAAAAGTAAAACGTGCAGCCGGTCACCACAATAATCTCATTTTGCGCCTCGGCCACGACGGGCGCAACCTGTTTGCTGGCATAAAACCTATCGCTTGGAGATTTGTCAAGAATTAATTGTTGCGGCGTAGCACAGAGGCTCGCGGCTTCGGGACTCTGTTGATCGGACGACGTCGAGCGCGCAGCCCGGCGTCGCTTTGTGCGTCCACGTTGGCCGCTCAGAGGACGAACCGCAGGTTTGAAAGGCACAAATCCGGCGCTCGGTTCGTGGACTCGACATGACCCGGCGGGCCGCTGGCCCCCTTAGAGTCGGGGGATGGAAGATTTGAGATTCCGGATTTCAGAAGGATTTCCGCGAGCGAAAGAGCGCGTCGCGCTTTCTCCAGCAACTTTAGGGCGTCGGTGTTCAAGCTGGAATTGACTCCTCGCGGGCATTGGCGAGGAACAGACCCCCGCCTTCTTGCCATTCGTGCTGGGGTACAAAAACCCGGCTCACGCTGATCCCATATCGTAAGGAAACGTTCGAAACCAGTTTGCTCGTGCGATCGACTTCGGCTCCGTACGAGTCGAACCGATCCAGAACGATGAGTATATCTAAATCGGATTCGCGTTCTGCTTCCCCACGGGCATAGGAGCCGTAAAGATAGACACCGCGCAAGCGTTCGGCGTAGAGGCCCTGCAAGCCGCACTTGAGTTCCGCCAATAACCTCTCGACAGTTTCACCCATGGCTTCTCACCGCCCACGGAAAGCCCGCACAAAAGATTATTCTACCGGCATAGAGCTAGGGCCGGCTCCCGAGCGCGGGCTCACTTCTTGAGGTGTTGGTCAAAGAAATCAGAAGCCGCCTGGTAGGCCCCCAGATAAGTGCGATGTCGCAAGAAATCGTGAATCTCGTCCGGAAATACGAGCTGTTGAAATTCTACGCCCTGTTTCCGCAGCGCCTCCACCAGGCGGACCATCTCGGTGAAGGGAACGGTGCGGTCATCATCCCCCTGGATCAGGAGCACCGGCGAGCGCCACGACTTGACGGAGGCCAGCGGCGAAGACTCCCAGGCCAGTCGTGCCGCGTCAGCTCGCGCGGCGTCGTAGGAGGGGGTCCGATTCTCGTTCTCGAGGTTCCAGTCATGCACGCCGTGCAGGTCAACGCCGCAGGCGAACAGCTCGGAGGCTCGGGCCAAGCCGAGGGCCGTCAAATACCCGCCGTAAGAGCCGCCCCACAAGCCGATGCGACTCGGATCCACATCGGCTCGCTGGCGCAGATAGAGACCCGCGCCCTGGACATCGTTAAACTCGCTCGCCCCGCTGGGGCCGAAGTCGAGCGCCTCGCGAAACTCCAGCCCGTAGCCGATGCCGCTGCGGTAGTTGACCGATAGCACCACGTAGCCGCGGCTGGCGAGATACTGATTGAGGGCATAAGTATTGTGATAGTAGGCCATGTAATGCCAGCCGAGCAGCATCTGGCGCCGCGAGCCTCCGTGGAAGAAGACTACGGCCGGGCGCCGCTGCCCGAAGGCCTCCGCCTTGGGCAGAAAAAGCTGCGCGTGGATGCGAAGCCCGTCCGCAGCGGAAAGCATCACTTGCTGTGGGGTGACGAGATCTGCGGCAGGAAAATCGGCGGAAAGCGCTTCGGGAGCGAGGTCGCGAATGTCGCCCCCGTCAGCCACAATCGCCGGCCGAGCCGGGCGCTGGGCGTCGGAATGGAGCAGTGCAATCGTGGCGCCATCACTCATCATCACCGGTGACCACTCGATTCCATCGCCCCTCGTCAGTGGAGTGGCGTGATCCTCCGCCACCGGCTCGCGCCACAGGTGGCGGCGGTCGATGTCACCCTGGTTCGAGGCGAAAATCAACTGGCGGCGATCGGGACTGAGGGAAACGAACTCCACTTCGAAATCGCCGGGCGTGAGGAGCTTTGCAGCGCCGCCCGCGACGGGAACGGAACATAGATGAGTCCAACCGTCGCGCTCCCAGGGAAAGACCAGCGTATCACCGGCGCCCCAGAAGATCTGATACTCGGCAGAAATCCCGCGGAACACGCTGCCCCTGCCTGTATCGGCGCGCCAAACTTCCTGACCCTGGCCGGTGGCAGCGTCGGCCATGCGGATCGACCACGGCTGGCCGGCGCGCCTCGGCCCGAAGGCAAGGTCGCCGCGCGCAGGGATGCGTAGGAAGGCAACCTGCCTGCTGTCCGGCGACCAGACAGGCGCGGAATCCTGGTCTACGCTCGGATCGAGATACACCAAGCTCTTGTCCCCCACGTTATACACGACCACGAAGCTGTGGTCGCCACGACGGCTGACGAAAGCGAGACGCGAACCGTCGGGCGACCAGCGCAGCGAGCTGCTTTTGCCTCTGTCGTGGATCAATTGTTCGGGCTTGGCGCTTTCGCCCAGCTTGACCAGCCACACCTGGTCCTTGAAAATGTAGGCAACACCATCACCCATCGGAGAAGCCGCCGGGGAATGGCCCTCGGCCAGCTTGCGCGGCGCACCACTCGCGAGCGACATGACCCACACGTCCTGCTCGACACCCTCGGGCGCGCTCGCCGGGTTGGGGTAGGAGCCGCCGCTCTCTAAGTCGCCCCCACGAACGTAAACTATCGCCCGCCCATCGGAAATCCAGGTGAGCTGGCCGATGTCCTGCCCGTCATCCTGGGTGTACCGGGTGAGCTGCCGTGATGGGTAGCCTCCGCGGCCATCCGGCTCAGCCACCCAGATGTTGCGAACACCGCGCGAATCGAACACCCAGGCTACCCTGCCGGCCGTAGGCGAAGCCACGATCTCGGTTGGGAAGGGCGAGCTCATCACCTGCTCGAGCGTGAAGGAGCCTCGAGCGACAGCGACACCCACGATGACGAAGAGCATAAGAGAGACGGCCTGAAATCTTCTTCCGCGGAGTTTGACCACCATTATTCCTCCTTGCGCGAAGCTCTGGAGTGCGGCAGCTTGCTGCCGCTTTCACCGGCAGAGCTTGCTCGTCGGCAAGTGGAGCGAGGTCGGCACCGCACGGCCAGCAAGCTGGCCTGACCAAAGCGGCAGCAAGCTGCCGCACTCCAGAGCTTCGCCGCGTGGACCAAATGCTAATGGACCTCGCCGGGAAAGTAAATGGCAGCGGCGCCGGCCAGCGAAAGCGCCAGTCGCGGGCCTGCGGTTCTGCCCACTGCCTCCTGCCTAACGGCTCCAGTTTTGGATAGCACATCGCTGCCGTGGCGGCGTGTGCTCTGCTATACTGCGGAGGTGGTTGCATTCAGAAACGTGGCGGGGCTGTTTTGGGCATTTCCACAGCTCGACCAGCCGCGCCCGCAGGGGTTTTGCCTGTGCCTCCAGTTCGGCTGACCACGATGGTCAAAGCGGCGGGTTGAGCGGCCAAGTTGAGTCCAAGTATTTTGGACCGCGTGCTGGCTAAGCTGCCGAGACAATCCGATCCAAATGTCCTGGTGGGCTTCGACACCAACGACGACGCCGGAGTGTATCAACTTGCCCCGGACCTGGCGCTGGTTCAGACCGTGGATTTCTTCACCCCCATCGTGGATGACCCTTACACTTTCGGCCAAATCGCTGCGGCCAACGCCTTGAGCGACGTTTACGCCATGGGCGGGCGACCGATCTCCGCGCTCTCCATCGTGGGATATCCCAACAAAGAAGAGGGGATGGACATACTGGAGAGGATCCTGCAAGGCGGTTACGCCAAGATGCTCGAGGCTGCCTGCGCGGTGATCGGCGGCCATTCGATCGGGGACGAGGAAATCAAGTTCGGTTATGCGGTGACCGGCCTCGTCAACCCGCAACGAATCCTCACCAATTCTGCGGCGCGGCCGGGCGACCGGCTGGTCTTGACCAAGCGGCTGGGCACCGGAATCATCAGCACGGCGCTGAAAAAGGGAAAGGCCAGCGAGTCCGCGGCGAAGGCCGCAAGCGAATCCATGTGCGCGCTGAATCGCGCCGCGAGCGAAGTCGCCCGGCAACTCGACGTCCATTCCGCCACCGATATCACCGGCTTCGGCCTGCTCGGCCACGCCCGGGAGATGGCGGTGGGAAGCAAGGTGAGCCTGGCGATTGACTCCACCAGGGTCGAATTCTTGCCGGAGGCAGTCGAGTACTCGCGGGGCGGTTTCCTGCCTGGCGGGCTAAAAAGGAATAGGGACTTTATCGGGAGTTGCGTCGAGTTCGCGAGCAGCGTCCCGGAAGAGGTCAGGACATTGCTGTTCGACCCCCAGACCTCCGGCGGATTGTTGTTTTCCGTCGCTGCCCAAGACGCTCCTAAGCTCGTCGAGGGTCTCCGGGCGCTACCAATCCCCGCGCAAGCTATTGGAGAAGTCGTCGAAAAGACACGTCCGCTCATCCTGGTTCGGTAGCCTGGCGAGGAGTTGAAACTTCAGCTCCAGTACCTTTTGAAGAGGGTGAATTATATTCACCACCAGCCCTCTTGGCATCGTTGCGCACTTCTGAGACACAGGTTAAGATGGCTGCTATGAAGAAGTCGATCCGAAATCAATTGATCCTCGGCGTTTCAATCTTGATCATCGGTTGCGGTCTCGTAGGGGGCGAATACCTGCTGGTGAAGTGGTATCCGGGCCACCAGCAGCGAGTCACCGAGGAGATCTTGAACCAACGCCCTTATCACAACGATTCGCTTGGAATTGATCTTCAAATCGCGGACGGACTCAACGGGAGCATCGAGACATTCCCAGGCGGTGTGAAGATCACGCGATCCAAGTTCTGGAGCATCGGCTCTTCGCTCACCATCACTTCACAACCCAATCCTGACCAGACCTGGGAGTTTTCTCCAGAAGTTCTGGCGAAATGGGAGACAAAGGGCGCGGTGGAAGATCTTCCGGCCTATCATCTCGAGCGTACGAAGATCAATAATCGTGACGCTATGATAATTCGCGAGCTCAAGGGCCGGTACATGCACTTGACGGCTCGAATCATGTGCCGCGAACGGATTATCGAGGCAGACTGCTCCCCCGGAGCGGAAGACGAGACTCTCTACATGCAGGCGTGCGACGAGACCTTGCGAACAATAAAAGTGGCGGGGCCCGAACCGCCGCCCACGGCTACGCCAGGCGTTGTGGAGCTCTCGCCCGGCGCAACGGTTAAGTAACAGCTTTTCTGTCCAGGCACAGACTCATGAGCCTTGGGCTCGCCGCCACGCATACGAATGCTCGATCAATTTCCCTCCTTGGTTAGAAGGTGTGAAGAAATCGCGTTGTAGCGGCGGTCTATGAGCGCCGTATCTTAGAACAATGACTTCGGCGCTCATGGAGCGCCGCTAGAATGAGTGCAAGCATGCAAAACTGGGAAGTCGTGGAAGGCAGCCTCGCTTCGGTGCGAGGATTTCGAGGGGCGGCCGTAGCCGCGGGGATAAAAAAGGCGCGAGGCGATCTTGACCTGGCTTTGATCGTCTCCGATGCGCCTGCGACCACGGCGGCCGGCCTGTTTACCACAAACCTGGTGGTGGCGGCGCCGGTACTCCTCTCACGGCAGAACCTCGCGGAAAGCCACGGGGGCTGCCGCGCGGTGCTGGTGAACTCCGGCAACGCCAACGCCTGCACGGGGCGCAAGGGCATGCAGATGGCGAGGGAGAGCGCGCGCGCGACGGCCAAGTTGTTGGGCCTCCAACCCGCCCAGATCCTGGTGGCCTCAACCGGCGTCATCGGAGTGCCGCTCGAGGCTAGCCTCGTCACGAACCAGCTCCCCACCCTCGTGGCAAGTCTTTCCGCTCAGAACGCCCCGGCTGTCGCGCGTGCCATCATGACCACCGACACGTTCCCCAAGTCGTGCGTTCTCCGCGCGGAGGTGAGCGGAAGACCCGTGTACCTGGCGGGAGTCGCCAAAGGCGCCGGGATGATCCATCCTCGCATGGCAACCCTGCTTTCCTTTCTGGCCACGGATGCGCTTATCGGCCCGCGGACACTCCTGAACTTGCTGCGAGCGGCCGTGGATGTCTCCTTCAATCGCATCAGCGTGGATGGAGATACATCCACGAATGATACCGTGGTGGCTTTGGCAAGTGGCCTCTCCGACATGGGTGTGCGCCCCGGCAATTCAAGCTGGGCGTGGTTCCTCGAGGGACTTACACAACTCTGCCAGACCTTGGCCAAGATGATCGCCAGGGATGGAGAGGGCGCAAAGAAACTGGTGATCGTCGAAATCCTCGGGGCCAGAAAGCCTTCCGACGCCGAACGTGTCGCGCGCGCCGTCGCGAACTCACCGCTAGTCAAGACCGCCATTGCGGGAAGCGACCCCAACTGGGGCCGCATCATCTGCGCGGCGGGTTATTCCGGCGCGGTCTTTGACCCCGACAAAGTGGAGATCCGCGTCAACGACCTGGTGCTATGCCAGAATGGTTTGGATGCGGGCTTCGACGAAGCTTCCGCGCGCAAAGAGCTTGACCGCAAGGAAATGACCCTCCGTGTCGACCTCCACCAGGGCAGCGCGTCTGCCCGTATGTGGACCTGCGACCTGACACACGACTACATCACCATTAACGCGTCGTATAGAACCTGAGGCGGGACAGGAGACCGATCATGCAGGAGACGCTTTCGCGACGCAGGTCCTTGAACGGGGTAACAGTCGGCGGGCCGGCGGTTGCGGCTGCACCTGCAAAACGGGAGCCATCCATAATCTCCCGGAGGACGTTCCTCTCCCGGTCGGCAGGGACGCTTGGGGCGATGCTGGCCGCGCCGGCGGCGAAGCCCGCGCAGAACTTGCAGCCTGGAGCCAAGCTTGGAGAGAACCGCCTCCCCCAAGGCCTTTTCGTCGGCTTGGAACTGCCCTCACAGGTCCCCATGCCAGCCTGCGTGCTAGACGGATTAAGCGACATCGGCCTTAATTATGCCAATTTCTATACGGCTTCCAGCGTAGGTGATTACAAGACTGCCGAGCAGATCTCGGAGGCAGGTCAGGAGGCTGTGGCAAGGGCCATGGTCCGGTTCTGCGAACAGGCTGGTATGCATTTCTCCGCGGCCGTCCACTGGAAGGAGATACCCGAGAGCACTTTGGCGTTCTATGGCCAAAATCCCCGCAGCCAGGGTGTGGTAATGGACGAAGGGGAACACGTCCGCCAATTGAATTGGCGCCCTTACGGAGCTAATTTTGGGATCGAGCCCTGGGCGAAGGTGGATGGCCTCTCCCTTCTGGAGGCCTATGAAAGAACCTTCGACGGCCTTCGCCGAACCCGCGAGCACTACGGTTCCTTTGGCCTGGACACCGTAGTTACCTGCGTGTGGCCGGTGATGTTCCATACCATCGCGCGAGCCGGATGCGGGGTGTGCGCGAAAGTGATGGGCATGTCCTATTCGCCGGTAACGGTCGCCATTGCTCTGGGCGCCGCGCAACAGTACCAGACGAACTTCTGGATCGACCTCGAGATGTGGAGCCAGGGCAGTGGTGATGCCCTGCCCGGGCATAGCCCGGAGGAGTTCCGATCAAATCTCCTGCTGGCTTATTGGATGGGAGTCGGCCACATCTACATCGAGGGCGCAGGCTGGAATTCGCTGCCCGCCGGCACGCAAGGCGTTCCCTGGAATCTAGTGACCTACCATTCCCAGCAGGTTTATCGCCTCACGGAATACGGAAAGATCTTGCGCTGGTTTTGCCGCGAGTATGTGCCCGCCCATCCTCGTCCTTACACATTTCGTGAAGTGACGCCCGAGATCGTTATCGTTCGCTTCCCTGATACTTGCTGGGGGCAGCGTTTTTCCCGCCCGGGCTGGCCTGACCGCCTCTACGGCGCCGAAAACCTGCACTCCGACGCCGCCACCGAGGCCTGGTTGAAAATCTGGGATCTGCTCACGCATGGGTTCACCGGCAGGGATGGTATTACGTACGAGAAGCAGCGCATTGCCATGCAATTGAAGCCTGAGAACCCGGACTATTCCCCCGTGCCGGAAAACGTTGCGATCCATCCGTTCTTCACTCCGCTCAACAATGTGGTGGTCTATGACCACCTGGTCGGCGAGTCGCTGTTGGAGACAGCCCGGCTGATTTTTCTCACCGGAGTCAGCGTAAGCCCCGACACGTTGCAAGCCATCGCAAGGCGAGTCCGAGCTGGGGCCACCTGCGTGGCGCTCCGGTCGCTGGTTGGGACCTTGGCCTTGGAAAAGAGCGGCGGCGCGACAACCACCTCCCTCAGCGGCAGCGGTAAATGGGTCATCACCGACGATTTCGGTGACCCGGCGGTTCGCGCTCAGATCGAACCGTTCCTTGGAGATCCCCGGGAAATCCGCTACCGGTTTGGCAAGCACGAACTGAGGCTCCGCAGCGTCGAGGGAGACCCCAACTACATTCGAGTTGAGGTCTGAAAAGCCGTTCCGGTTTCCGTTCCCACGGTGTCTGGTACGCGCCGCTTCCAACGGCCAACCAATCTGAAAAACAAGCCTGCCTGGACAGTCCGCAAGGTACGTGGGAAGACGCATTCCGTCTGCTATAATCATTCCTTGTACCGGAGTTACCCTGCGCATTCCTCCTGAATCGGTCGTCCAGCGATGCTGCGCCACTCGCCAGGAAGAAGGACCTCATGTCAGGAATCATTGGCTACATCGGAAACAAACGCGTCGTACCCGTTTTGTTGGAAGGCTTGCAGCGATTGCAATACCGCGGCTACGACTCGGCAGGTATTGCAGTTATTCAGGACCACCACCTGCAGGTGCGCCGCGCCACGGGCAAACTGCACAACCTCGAAGAAGCGGTCCGCCTGGACCCGGTGGACGGAACTTACGGCGTGGGGCACACGCGGTGGGCCACCCACGGCGCCCCCACGGAAGAGAACGCCCATCCGCACCGCGATTGTAAGGGGACGGTGGTCGTGGTTCACAATGGAATCATCGAAAACTACCTGGAGCTGAAGAAGGGGCTGGTAGCCGAAGGCCACAAGTTCGCCACGGAAGTTGATACTGAGGTCATTGCTCACCTCGTGGAGAAGTACCTGGAGGGCAACTCCGGGGCTTCAGGAGCCTTAGAGTCGAACAACCTCGAGGAAGCCGTGCGCGCCGCCGTACGCCAGCTCCGGGGCGTTTTTGCCCTGGCGATCATCTCCACACTCGACCCCAACAAGATTATAGCCGTGCGCGAGGGGCCGCCCGTGGTCATCGGCTTGGGCAAGGACGAATACTTTGTGGCCAGTGACGTTCCGGCCATCCTCTATCACACCCGCGATCTTTTTTTTCTGGCCGACCACGACTTGGCCGTGCTTACGCCCAACGGCGTGAAGCTGAGCGGATTTGACGGCCACCCCGTCTCACGCCGCGTTCAGCACATCACCTGGGATCCCATTTTGGCCGAAAAAGGCGGCTTCAAGCACTTCACCATCAAGGAAATCTACGAGCAGCCGCGCGCTGTTCGCGACACGGCCCTGGGCCGATTCTCGCTTGAAACCGGCCAAGTGTTTCTGGACGAGATGGAAATCCGCGAAGAAGAATTCCGCGCCTTCCGCGAAATCAAGATTGTGGCGGCCGGGACCTCGCGGCACGCGGGCCTGGCGGGCAAAATCATGATCGAGCGGGTGGCTCGCGTTCCCGTCGAGGTGGACCACGCCTCGGAGTTTCGCTACCGTGACCCCCTGGTCGACTCGCAAACATTGACCATGCTCATCACCCAGTCCGGCGAGACGGCAGACACCATCGCCGCGCAACGCGAGGCACGGGCTAAGGGCTCGAAGACACTCGCCATCTGCAACGTGCTGGGAAGCATGGTTTCACGCGAAGCGCATGGCACGATCTACACCCATGCGGGCCCCGAGATTGGCGTGGGTTCCACCAAGACGTTTACCGCCCAGTTGACTGCCCTTTACCTCTTCGCGCTTTACCTGGCTCAGGTGCGTGGCCTTCTCTCCCTCGAGGATAGCAAGTCCTGGCTGAAAGTCCTTGCTGCGCTGCCGAAGCAATTGGAATCCGTCCTCCAAAGGGATGATGAGATCGCAGAACTAGCTCAACACTTCTACAGGTCTTCGGATTTTCTTTTCCTGGGTCGTGGCGTGCACTTCCCGGTGGCTTTGGAAGGCGCGCTCAAGATGAAGAAGATTTCGTATATTCACGCCGAAGCGTATCCGGCCGGCGAGATGAAACACGGCCCCATTGCCCTCATCTCCGACGGGCTGCCGGTGGTGGTCATCGCCACCTGCAACTGGGACTCCCCCTCTTCCCGGCAGCGTTACGAGCGGACCCTCTCCAACATCAAGGAGGCCAAAGCGCGCGGCGCTACGATCATCGCGCTGGTGACTGAAGGCGACCGCGAAGTAGGCGCCATGGCCGATCACTTGGTGGTGCTGCCTCACACCAGCGGGACGCTCTCGACCATCCTGGAAGCCGTCCCGCTCCAGCTTCTCGCTTACCACATCGCCGTCCTTCGCGGCTGCGACGTGGATCAGCCGAGAAATCTGGCAAAGTCTGTGACGGTGGAATGAAGCTCATCTACTCAGATCGCTACGACTTGAATCTGGGGAACCACGTGTTCCCGTCCATCAAGTATCGCCTCGTCAAAGAAGAGTTGCTACGCGCGCATATCGCTGAGCCGGGAGATTTCATCGAACCTCCCCCAGCCTCGGATGACGATATTGCGTTGGTGCACCACCGGGAATACTTGCGCAAGCTCCAGACCGGCAGGCTCTCGTATCGGGAAGCCCTGCGGCTGGAGATCCCTTATTCCCCTCAACTGGTGCGGGCCGTTTGGCTTTGTACCGGCGGGTCAATCCTGGCCGGACGTTTGGCCCTCGATGATGGAGTAGCCGTCAATGTGGGCGGCGGCTTTCACCACGCCTGTCCTGACCACGGCGAAGGTTTCTGCGTGTTGAATGATTTTGCCGTGGCTATTCGCAGCTTGCAAAAGAACAAGATCATCGAGCGCGCTATGGCGGTCGATTGTGATGTCCACCAGGGTAACGGCACGGCGGCGATCTTTGGCGGCGACCACACGGTCTTCACCCTTTCGATACACCAGGAGAACAACTATCCCTACCCTAAGCCGCCCAGCTCGCTGGACATTAACCTGGATGACGGTGTCGGAGATGAAGAGTACTTGAGGAAACTTGCCAAGGGACTGGATGGGGCGCTGGCGGAATTCAATCCTGACCTGATCTTCTACATAGCCGGCGCCGATCCCTACCGCGACGACCAACTTGGGGGGTTGAAACTCTCTCTCGAAGGCCTCCAAAGGCGCGATCGCCTGGTCTTCGAGAAGGCACGAGCCAAAAACATACCCGTCGCAGTCACACTGGCGGGTGGCTACGCCCGGCGCCTCGAGGACACAATCCAAATCCACTCCAACACCATCCACGTGGCTAAAGAGTTTGCGATATAAGGGCAGAGAATTTGGTTTCCACCCTCTCTCTGTGGAGAGAGAGGATGGCAGAGAATTCGGTTTCTGCCCTCTCCCAGCGGGAGAGGGTGAACCGCGCCGGCGCTTTCACCAGCCGGAGCGGGACGGGTGAGGGGTCGTTTTGGACGGATGAGAAGCGCCGACCACGTCTGCGGCTTTTGCCGTCGCCGAACTTTCAAAGTCGCTGACCTGCAAAGGACGCAGGTCCGCGCTACGCTCCAATTTTGATGAGGTGGGTGTTGAGGGATCCGGTGCGATAGCCTTCCAAATCCAGGGTGACGAAGGTAAATCCCAAAGGCTTGAAGATCTCGACAAAGCGGCGTGCCATCTCCGGGTTCAAGGCGCGCGGCAACTCCTCCGGAGAAATTTCAATCCGCGCTAGCTTCTCATGATAGCGAACCCGAAACTGCCGGAAACCAAGCGCACGTAAAGCCTCTTCGCCCTTTTCCACAATCGCCAAGCGCTCCGGCGTCACCTCGATGCCATATGCAATGCGTGAGGAAAGACACGCGGAAGCCGGGCGATTCCAAACCGGCACCTCAGCGCGGCGGGCTAGCTCACGGATGTCAGCTTTGGTCAGACCCGCATCAAGCAGCGGGGTCATCACCTTGTGTTCGCGGGCGGCGCGCTGGCCGGGCCGCCAGTCGCCCTGGTCGTCCGCGTTAATGCCGTAAGCCACCGCCGCGAATCCGCGCTTGGCGACGAGTTCATCGAGTTTGTCAAACAGCTCGTCCTTGCAAAAGTAGCAGCGGTCGGGATTGTTGGCGCGATAGGCGGGGTTCGACAGTTCGTCGGTGGTAATGAATTCGTGCGGCAGCTTGAAGCGCGCCACGACAGCCTGCGCTTCTTGCCGGTCGCGCTCGGAGTAGCTGGCGCTCAAAGCCGTAACGGCCAGCATACGGTCGCCCAGCGCCTGGTGCGCCGCATAAGCGAGGTAAGCCGAGTCCACACCCCCCGAATAGGCAACGATCAAAGAAGGAATCGTGCCTAGCGCTTCGGTGAGAAGCTGCTCTTTCTGTTCCAATTCACTCATTCATCAGCCCTACGAAATTAAGATAACGCCAGCGCAGGTTCCGGTCAAGTTACGTGCTGTTGTAGCGGCGACTTCACCTTATCCGATGGCGGCGTAAAGCCGCCTCTACATCGGGCTAACCCACTACCGAGGTTTCGGAGTTTCCGAATCTAGGGTGTAGGAACCGGGCTTGCCCCGGCCAAGCCCTTCCGCTATGGCGGGAGGCGGCCCTACAGTGCGCAGCGTAAGCCTATTGAATCAGCGGCGGCTGTGCCGGGGAGCCGCCGTTCTCGCTGCTGACCAGGCAGACGGCGGCGACCTGGTCGCCTTCTTCGAGATTAATCAGCCTGACTCCCTGCGCGGAACGGCCCGATTCACGGATGGTGCCGGCATCGAGGCGAGTGATCTTGCCCTGCTGGCTGATGAGCATAACCTCCGACTCTTCACTCACGCTCAGCACGCCGACAACCTTGCCATTGCGTTCAACGGTCTTCACGTTGATGACGCCCTTGCCGGCGCGGGTCTGCAAGCGGTATTCGGTGATGTGCGTCCGCTTGCCGTATCCTTTCTCAGTGACGGAGAGGATCAATTCCTGCTCGCCCACGATCTCCATGCCGATGATGTAGTCGCCTTTCTCCAGGTCCATGGCGTAAACGCCATATGCAGCGCGACCCATGTCGCGCACGTCGCTCTCGGCGAAACGAATGGCCATGCCTTCGTGCGAGGCGAGGAAAATGGTATCGCGCCCGGAGGTCAGCTTGGCGCCAATCAGCGCGTCGCCTTCCTCGATTTTCATGGCGATAATCCCTCGTGAGTTGGGGCTGGAGAATTCCGCCAGACGGGTCTTTTTGATCAGGCCGAGACGCGTCACCAGGATCACGTAGCCCTCCACGGCATACGTTTCGCCTTCAATGGTGACATCCTTTGGCTCGTCCGGCAGTTCTCTGACTACCACGACGGCCGCGACTTTTTCGCCGGAAGCAAGGTTGACCAAGTTGACGATGTTCTTGCCTTTCCCCGCCGCTACCACGTCCGGGATTTCATAGACCTTCAGCCAATACATCTTGCCGGTATTGGTGAAAACCAGGATGTAGCTATGCGTGGAAGCGATGAAGAGGTGCTCGACGAAATCCTCGTCGCGCGTCTTCATCCCCAGGCGTCCCTTGCCGCCGCGCCCTTGCTGGCGGTAGATGCTGAGCGGTGTGCGCTTGAGGTAGCCGGAGTGCGAGACGGTGATCACCACATCCTCAACCGCAATAAGGTCCTCGAGCCTGATTTCCGCCTGCTCCTCGATGATCTCCGTCCGCCGCAGGTCTCCGTAATCTTTCTGGATTTCCTTCAACTCATTCACAATGACTTTTTTCAGCACCTTTTCGCTGGCCAGTATCTCCTGGTACTCCGCGATCTTCTTCTGAAGGTCATCGTATTCTTGTTGGATTTTCTCGCGCTCCAGAGCCGTCAGCCGCTGCAACTGTAACTCGAGGATAGCCTGGGCCTGCCGCTCCGTAAACTCGAACCGTGCGACCAAGCCTTGGCGCGCTTCGAGCGGCGTCTTGGAGGCGCGAATCAGTTTGATAATGGCATCCAGGTGCTGAAGCGCCTTGAGGAACCCCTCCAAAATGTGCGCGCGTTCCTGAGCCTTGCGCAGATCGTAGGCGGTGCGCCGCCGAACCACACTGACGCGGTGGTCGATGAAAAGCTGGATGGCTTCGGGCAGTGGCAGGGTGCGCGGTTGGCCGTTAACAATGGCCAGCATGATCATGCCGAAGGTCTCCTGGAGTTGCGTATGCTTGTAGAGGTTGTTTAGGATAATTTCCGGCTGCTCGCCCCGCTTCAACTCGACGACGATGCGCATCCCGTCGCGGTCCGACTCATCGCGAACGTCGCTGATGCCCTCGATCTTCTTCTCTTGAACAAGCTGCGCGATGCGCTCAATAACCTTCGACTTGTTCACCTGGAAGGGTATCTCCGTGATGACGATCTGCTGCTTTTCTTTCGTGGGCCGCTCGATGGCCGCCTTCGCCCGCATGGTAAACTGCCCGCGCCCGGTCGCATAGGCTGACTTGATTCCGCTCTTGCCGTAAATGTAAGCGCCCGTGGGGAAATCGGGACCGGGGACAAGTGAAAGCACTTCCTCGAGCGAAGCGTTGGGCTTATTAATGAGGAG
Organism: uncultured Acidobacteriota bacterium; assembly: GCA_963765485.1. Lineage (GTDB taxonomy): Bacteria > Acidobacteriota > Terriglobia > UBA7540 > UBA7540 > CAVROP01. Next base: position 50,890 of record CAVXWN010000023.1, read on the forward strand.
GATGGTGGCATCAATGATTTCGGTCAGGTTATGCGGCGGGATTTTGGTTGCCATCCCTACGGCAATGCCATCCGAACCGTTGATCAAAAGGTTCGGGACGCGGGTAGGAAGGACTGTTGGCTCTTCCGAGGATTCGTCAAAGTTGGGGGTGAAGTCTACCGTCTCCTTTGCGATATCGGCCAGCATCTCTTCCGCGATGCGCGCCAGGCGGCACTCAGTATACCGGTAGGCCGCAGCAGGATCGCCATCCACCGAGCCGAAGTTGCCCTGACCGTCGATGAGGGGGTAGCGCATGTTGAAGTCCTGTGCCATGCGTACCAATGTGTCGTAAACAGCCGCGTCGCCGTGGGGGTGATACTTCTTGATAACTTCGCCGACCACGCCGGCGCACTTGATGTAACGCTTGTCGGAGGTGTTCCCCTCTTTGTACATGGCGTAAAGAATTCGCCGATGCACCGGCTTGAGCCCGTCCCGCACGTCGGGAAGCGCGCGGCCAATGATGACGCTCATCGCATAGTCGAGATACGACCTGCGCATCTCGTCTTCGATGTTGACGGGAATTTCCCGCGTCGGCTTGAATAGTTCTTGATCACCCATGGATCCTATCCCTTATCGCCCACTGTCAATCGGAGCCCATTCGCTGTCGTCCTGATCTTTTCGGCTGTCATTCTGAGCGAAGCGAAGAACCTTCGCAGTTAGTTTGTTTCAGAACGGCAAAGATTCTTGGCCTCCTTACGTGAACGGTGCTTTCCCCGCCGCGGCTACGGCCGGAATACCTTAAGCTCCAGTCCCGGAATCATTCTAAAATGCCTACCGTTTCCGGTGGCCAGGGAGTCCTGCCGTTCGAGTGCTGTGGCAGCTATGAGGGCATCCTCAACGCCGAGCCGGTAAGCCAGCACAAACTCCTCCATTAGGCGAATTGCAGTCCTTGTAATTGCTTCGCTTAACGGAACGACCTCCGCAAAGACGTCTTCCACAAGTTCTTTCACGCTCCTACGGTCCCGTGCATCCTGGCTCCCGTCGAGAAGTTCCAAATAGGTAACCGATGAGAGATTGCGGCGCGCAAGGGGTATGCTATCGACAAATCGCAAAGCAGGCGTGTGGTTTCTGAGCACCCAAACCAGTATGTCAGTGTCGAGGATCACGCAGATACCTTGGAGTGCGAATCTTCTTCAGCCACGCGTGAACGTCTTTCATGTCTTCGCGGTCGGCCCAAATTCCGACTGAGGGATGATCTTGCACGCGCATCGGCTTCTCTGGATGCAGTGCCGAGAGTCTCGCCACCGGCTTCCCCCGCAGCGTGACCGTGAGCGACCCCAGCCGCTGCACCTTCTTGAGGACCCTCGACGTATTCAAACGCAACTGCTTTGCTGTAACAACCATTAGATTCTCCAACTCTCCGCGGCGCGAAGTATACACTTGCAAGTATACACTGGCGGAGGGTCCTCGGTCAAAAGCGGTGGGTCAAGGATGTTTTCCCCAAACGATCATCTATTTCCAGGGAATCAGCTTGAATGTCGCTGCGATGTCGCTAAGGACAGTGACGTCTCGGTGCTCGTAACCGGGTGTCGTATCCAGTCGTAGCCAGTAGATCGGCCCGCCACCAGGACGAAATGCGAGTAAGATCACCACAACGCGGTCCCCACAAGCCAGCCGTCCCTTGGCGCCTTTGAGCCTGCCGAGGCGAATGGGCGAAATCTCTTGCTGCTCACGAGCGCATCTCTCTTTCGAAAGCTCATCGCGAACACCCTCAACTGGGGCTTTCCACTCGGGGCTGTTCGGCTCCCCGTAAACTGATACCGTGCCGCCTGTCGGCAGCGGGACTCTTACGCCGCGTTCGGGCCCGGCCTGTTCTCCAGTGACCCCTTTCAAGCTAGGCGGGAGTGTGACCGAATACCCGAGACTAGGGTTCCGGTATTCTCCCCTAACCCACCGCAGCCCGGCACCGCCGACCGCGGTCCTTGTCGCAAGGTACAACAGGACCAACATGTATGCTCTGAGGGGGATGTGTAGATGGTGCCTGGGTCCCATGGCCACGCATTGTGCTTCACTTCGGTGAACCAAGATGAATAACGTCTAGATGTCCAGGTTCTTCACGTCCAGCGCGTTATCTTCAATGAACTGGCGGCGGGGTTCGACGACGTCACCCATCAGCACGGTGAAGATGGAATCCGCCTCCACCTGGTCCTCGACTTTCACCTGAAGCAGCACACGTTGTTCGACGTCCATGGTGGTCTGCCAGAGTTGATCCGGATTCATTTCTCCGAGGCCCTTGAAGCGCTGCACTGTGAACGCCTTCTTCCCCAAGGCCATGACGTGCTCGAGGAGTTGCCGGCGGTCCTCAATCGCTAATTGGGCGCCGTTGGTAGCGATGATAAACGGGGGCTTATCGTACTCGCGCACGCGGCGGTGGAGGTCGAGCAGGCGCTTGTAGTCGGCGCTCGAGATCAGGTCCCAATCGATGGTTCGCTCGCCTAGCGTCTCACTGGAAAACGTTAGGGTGTAAAGATTGTGCTCTTCGTCAAGGCGGAGTGTTGTCTTGAATCCTTCCGCCTTAAGTTCCTTGCTGACCAACTCGAGCTTGTCATTGTTCTCGAGTTCCATCTTCTTTCCCAGTTCGGCCTTCAGCAAGGCATTGACTGGGCGGTCGTCGCCGAGCCTTTTCTCGAGCTTGTCAAAGAGCTCCACGTATTCGGCTAACGCCATCAGGAAGTTTGTTAATTCACCACCTTGGAGCTTGGTCCTCTTCCCGTCCCCAACCTCGACGGTGTGGTCTTCCGTAGCCCGGCGCATGATTTCCCGCCGGAATTCTTTCTCGTCCCGGATATAGCGCAGGGACTTGCCTTTTTTAATCAGGTAAAGGGGCGGTTGGGCAATAAAGACGTGACCGCGCTCCACCAGTTCGGGCATCTGGCGATAGAAGAAGGTGAGTAGCAGCGTGCGGATGTGTGATCCATCCACATCCGCGTCGGTCATGATGATGATTTTGGAATAGCGGAGCTTGGAGACGTCGAAGTCCTCCTTGCCGATTCCGGTGCCGAGCGCCGTAATCAGGGCCCGGATTTCCTCGTGGCCCAGCATCTTGTCGAAGCGCGCCTTTTCGACATTCAGGATTTTCCCTCTCAGTGGCAAGATAGCTTGATAGCGGCGGTCACGCCCCTGCTTTGCAGAACCGCCGGCCGAATCACCCTCAACCAGGAAGATCTCACAGCGCTCGGGATCCCTCTCCTGGCAGTCTGCGAGCTTCCCGGGGAGCCCACCGGAATCGAGCGCTCCTTTGCGCCGCGTAAGTTCGCGGGCTTTGCGGGCGGCCTCACGGGCGCGAGAAGCGTCAATAGCTTTAGCGCAGACCTTCCGCCCCACGGTGGGATTTTTTTCGAAAGCCTCCATCAGTTTCTCGTAAACGAAGCTGCCCACCACACTTTGGATGTCGCTGTTGAGCTTTCCTTTCGTTTGGCCTTCGAATTGGGGCTGCGGGAGTTTGACGCTGACCACCGCCACAAGACCTTCGCGCACATCCTCGCCTTGGAGGTTCTCCTTCACGTCCTTGAAAAGCCCCTGATTCTGGCCGTACTGATTGATAGCTCGTGTCAGAGCAGAGCGGAAACCCGACAGATGTGTACCACCGTCCACAGTGTTGATGTTATTGGCAAAAGAGAAGACCGTCTCCGCATAGCCGTCGTTGTACTGGAGCGCAAACTCCATGTGGACGTCATCACGATCAGCCTCAGCATAAATCGGCGTCGGGTGAAGCACCTCTTTGTTCTTGTTGAGGTGTTTTATGAACTCCGCAATTCCGCCGTTGTAATGAAATTCCGCCTGTTTATTGGTGCGTTCGTCCTTGAGGCGAATGGTAAGGCCTTTATTCAGGAAGGAGAGTTCGCGCAAACGCTGAGCTAGGGTATCGTAGTTGAACTCAATGGGGTCGAGGATCGTGGCGTCCGGCAGGAAAGTAATTTTGGTGCCGCGGCGCTCGGTTTTGCCTGCCCGCTTTAAAGGCTCGAGCGGCTTTCCATGTTCGTAGGATTGCTCCCAAGTGTACCCGTCGCGCCATATTTCGAGATCGAGCCGCTCGGCGAGCGCATTGACAACTGAGACGCCTACGCCGTGCAATCCCCCTGAAACCTTGTAGCTGTTCGTGTCGAACTTCCCGCCGGCGTGGAGGACCGTCATCACGACTTCCGCCGCAGAACGCCCTTCCTCTTTGTGCAAATCTACCGGGATGCCACGCCCATTGTCGATGACCGTCACGGAGTTGTCGCTGTGGACTACGACATCGATGCGATCGCAGTAGCCGGCCAGCGCTTCATCGACGGAATTATCCACTACCTCCCATACCAAGTGGTGCAAGCCCAGCGCACCCGTCGATCCTATGTACATCGCCGGCCTCTTGCGCACCGCCTCCAGATCACCGAGCACCTTGATGCTAGCGGCGTCGTAAGCCTGGGCGCCATTAGCTTCTGCCGCCTTTTGCTTGCTCACGTGTTCCTCAAACCTCCCATCCAATCGAAACCTACACAAAAAAACCGGCAGAGAAGGAGTCTCCCCGCCGGCTCCGCTGCACCAACCGATCTGACTGTCCACCCGGCTTCAGAATTATTGACCCTCACTCTTTCCCCTGTTGGGAAGCCGACGCCACAAATCCTCGCGCCGCCAAGGGCCAATTCAAGGTCCCGCGGCGTAGCGGCTAAATTCGCATGGGCATCACGACGTAGCGATACCGGTACGCTCCCTGCTCAATAGGTCGAAATTGCCCCGCGCTCTGCTCGTCCTTCAACTCGAGGCTGACCTTGCCGCCCTCTCCCACCACGCTAAAGAAATCCAGTAGATATTGGTAATTGAAACCTATCCGTATAGTCTCATCCTGGTACGACGTATCGAGTACTTCGTTAGCTTCGCCATATTCCCCGCTCGACGAGAATATTTCCAATTTCCCCTTCTCCAATTGCATCCGGATGGCGCGCGAGCGCTCATCGGCAAGCAAGGCCACGCGGCGCACGGCAGCAGAGATTGTTTCCTTATCAAGTTCCAGCACACGGTTGTTTTCGCGGGGAAGAACAGCTTCATAATTTGGAAACTGGCCCGTCAACATCCGGCAAATCAACACCCGCTCGCCGAGAGAAAAGAAAAGATGGCTCTCATCCTTCGATATCTGAACCGGAAACTCTTCTTCCGCCTCAGAAAGCAACCTCACAAGCTCCCCCATAGCCTTCTTTGGGATCAGGAGCCTCAGCTCATTCTTAAGCCCAGGAAGCTCAATATCCCGTTCAATTATGGCAAGCCTGTGCCCATCGGTCGCCACCATAGTCACGGTGCTAGGCTTCAGTAACAGCAGCGCCCCGTTCAAAGTGTAGCGCGACTCCTCGCTCGATATGGCAAAGATAGTCCTCTGAATAGCCGTTGCAAAAACATTCGAAGGGAGGCTCGCCAAAGGAGGTGGGAGAGTCGGCAATAATGGAAAATTGTCCCTTGCCATGCCCACTAACTTAAAGGAGGAGCGTTCACACGTAACCTGGACCCAGTGGTTTTCCAGGGCCTTGAAGTGAACCTCAGCTTCGGGGAGGCGACGGACGATTTCAAGAAGACGCATGGCAGGAATCGTCCCCGACCCCACGCTCTTCACCTTCGCCGGGCAATGACAACATATCCCAAGGTCAAGATCCGTGGCGCTAATCTTAAGGACATTTTCCTCTGCCTCAATAAGTAGATTAGAGAGAATAGGGATTGTAGTTTTCTTCTCAACTACTCCCTGGGTGAGTGCCAATTCCTTCAAGAGGTCCGACTTTGCGATTAAGAAATCCATTTTATTAGCATCCTAGAGAGAATCTTTAGTAGTAGTCGCTGTGTAATTGTGGAAAAGCCTGGAATACTCTCCTGAGCATCCACTTGTAGATGCTTACCCTGTGGATAGAACCCGAAAAGCTGTGGAATAGCCGTGCTGAACCGCGTTCCAAAGTAGAATTCACAAGCTTTCTCCTCACAAACATCGTGGAGAAGTCGCTAAGTTCAATCAAGACTATCTCGAAGCTTGTTGAGAAGTCTGTTCAAATCTCTGTCCGTCTGGCGCAATTTCGAAATCTTATTGATAGAGTGCAGCACGGTGGTGTGGTGTTTCCCACCGAATTCCCTTCCGATCTGAGGTAACGACGCTGGTGTGAGTTCTTTCGTAAGGTACATTGCGATCTGTCGCGGGTACGCCACGGGCCGGCTGTTATTTTTTGCTCTTAGTTGAGGCAGCGTCAGGCCGAACTCCTGGCACACTATCCGTTGAATATTCTCGATTGAGACTCGGCGTTCGTCCAGATCAACAAGGCTCTTTAAGACCTGCTGCGCCATTGGAGAGGGAATACTCTGCGCCGGTAAGAGAGGAATACGCGATAAGCCGCGTCAGTGCGCCTTCAAGATCCCTTATGCTGGACTTGATCTTGCGCGCAACGAAATCGCTGACGTCGTCGGGTAGAGTTACACCGCGGTCCTCGCACTTCTTGGCCAGAATAGCCCTCTTGGTCTCAAGATCGGGAGCTTGCAGGTCAGCGGTCAGACCCCAGGCAAAGCGGGAGCGCAACCTCTCTTCTAGACCAGTGATTTCTTTCGGAGGGCAGTCACTTGAAATAACTACCTGCTTCTGGGCCCCGTAGAGCGCATTGAACGTATGGAAAAACTCTTCCTGCGTCCGTTCCTTTCCACCGATAAACTCGATGTCGTCCATGAGGAGCACATCGACGTTTCTATACTTATCGCGGAACGACACCATACGATCATATCGAAGGGAGTTGATGACGTCGTTAGTGAAAACCTCCGAGGAGACGTAGGCCAACCGCATATCCTTCCAGTTATGCTTAATCAGGTGACCGACAGCTTGCATGAGGTGGGTTTTCCCTAAGCCCACTCCGCCATACAGGAAGAGCGGGTTGTAAGCCTTTGCCGGAGCCTCTGCCACCGCTCTTGCCGCGGCGTGAGCGAATTGGTTGCAAGAGCCCACAACGAAAGTGTCGAAGGTGTACCTAGCGTTGAGTTGGTAGTCGACGGAATCAAAGTCCAACTTTCCCTGCAAAGGCTTCAAATCCTCACCGCTTGCACTCTTCTTGTCTCCACTCTCATCGAAGACATAACGAATCTTCTTGAAGCCCAAACTTAGGTGGTCGAGGGCCTCCGTGACAAGGGCCCCGTAATTCTCCTGGATCCACTCTTGGAATTCTCGGTTCGGGACGCGCACCACAATAGTTTCTTGTTCCCCATGGCTGAACCGCGAGGGTCTCAACCAAGTCTGGTAGCTCTGCGTATTGACCTTGGTCTTGAGGTAATTTAGGACTTCCTGCCAAGCATTCATCGGGGTTCCTGAAAGGAATGTGGGGTAGCCTCGCGAGACGTGTGCGAAGTTCGTTTCCACCCCGTCGAATAAACTTACTACCGAAGGCGTCGCCACGCGTCCCCAAGCCTGGATGTCTTAGTCCTAGTTTTCCCCCATTTTTTCGAACCGGAGCGTTCTCAAGAAGGCGCCCAAGTCTACCGGAAATGACTAGCGCATTTAGTAATATAGCACGAAAGGATGCCCCTGAAAATCGTTCTTAAGCCCTTGGGTGACGTTTACTTAAGCAGGCGAGCGATCTCATCTATCGCCGGAACCCGAAGCGGACGTTCCCGATCCCTCTCGACTACCTGGATGCCCTCCTTGGCCTTCCTGACCTCACCGATGATGGCCGCTCTCACGCCATGGCGAGTGTACGCGCGAAGCAAGTTGGGGGCCGAGTTCGCGCTCGTCACCACCAACAATGCCCCCGAGGCGATTAAGGCAAAGGGATCGAATCCCAGGATCGCGCTGAAGCTGCGAGTTTCCTCAAATACGGGAACCCGATCCTTCCAGATGCGCAACCCCACGCCGCCAGCGATTGCGAGTTCGTACAGGCCCGAGGCCAACCCGCCTTCCGTCGGGTCGTGCATGGCGTGGACTTCAGCATTCTGTTGTGCGAGCATTGCCTCCCGGACAACGCTAATCCCGGGGTGTACGAGTAGGTGCCGGGCACGGAGCAGAGTTTTCTTTTCCAGTTTCCGGGCGAGCATACGATACTTTTCCCTTGCCAGGATGGCCGTGCCCTCAATCGCGATGCCGCGAGTCAGCAGCACAAGGTCTCCTGGTCGCTGGTTTTCCTTTCGAACCAGCTTCGATTTCTCGACCTCCCCGAGCATTTGGCCTACGACAATCGGACGGTCAAGGCCACGGGTAATTTCCGTGTGACCGCCACACAGCGTCACGCCCAGTTCCCGGCAGGCGCGAAGTGTGTCCCGAAAGATGTTGCGGACCAGTGCCAACGAAGTGCCTTTTTCAGGAAGCAGTAGAGTCGCCAAGAACCAGAGCGGACGGGCTCCGAGAGTTGCGACATCATTGGCATTAATGTTAACCGCATACCATCCGATTCGCTCCGAGGTGAACGTAATCGGGTCCGTTGTTGCCACAAGGTATTTTGCGCCGAGGTCAATTACGGCGGCGTCCTCACCGAAGCGCGGGCCCACGAACGACTCTGGAGCGTCCTGACACTCGACATGTGGCCAAGAGAGCCTGGAGAACGCGTGGGGGCAATTTCCCGGCTGGAAATTCCTTCATAGTGTGGTGAGTATACCTCTCCTGGCTCGCTCGGACTACTGCAGCAATGGTCGGACAAGCTCCTACAGCTTGCCAAAAGACTCCTTGTCGGGTAATCTCCAGTTGTTGCCAGGAACAAGTAAGCCCTGACATGCTCGCGCCGCCTGCACAAGGTACTCAGAGACCAAGGGGGCAACGCAGAAATGAAGATCAAAAAGGCGACCAAGAGATACGAAACATGGCTGGGCGAGCGCCTGAGTCTCATCCAGACGGACCTAGCGCTGAAGCACTCGCGGATGGCGGAGGCGCCGTTCGCCTTTTTGCGGGCCACATTTTATCGTTGGGCTCAATTCTGGAAGGAGATTCATTTTGATGAGGCGAAGGCGCCCCAAGTCCTGGCGGTAGGCGATCTTCACCTGGAGAATTTCGGGACGTGGCGCGACGCCGAAGGACGCCTGATCTGGGGCGTGAACGATTTTGACGAGGCCTTTCCCATGGCCTACACGAACGACCTCGTCAGGCTCGCGGTGAGCGCACACTTGGCCATCGCCGCCAGCCATCTGGCGCTAACCACGCAAGCCGCGTGCCAGAGTATTCTGACCGGCTACCGTGACGGTCTCGAAGAAGGCGGCAAGCCATTCGTTCTGGAGGAGAGTCACAAGTGGCTGCGGGAAACTGTCACGGGCGAACTCCGGGACCCGGTTCATTTTTGGGGAAAAATGAACGCTTTGCCCACCGTCCGCGGCGAAATCCCCAAAGGCGCCCGGAAAGCGCTTGAAGAATTGTTGCCGGAACCAGAATTGATTTATCGCGTCGCCCATCGGGTAGCAGGGTTGGGGAGCCTTGGCAGGGAGCGTTACGTGGCGATCGCAGACTGGGAAGGAGGAAGGGTCGCTCGCGAGGCGAAGGCGATGGCGCCTTCGGCGTGTGTTTGGGCAAATGAAGGTGAAGGTGCGCAGAAGATAATTTACGAGGATATCATCACCAACGCCGAGCGGGCCCTTGACCCCTTTGTGCATCTGCGCGGCAGATGGATCGTGCGTCGGCTGTCCCCCCATTGTTCCCGCATCGAACTGGCCGCCCTGCCTGAGCAGCGTGATGAAGAACGGCTGCTTCACGCCATGGGGTTCGAGACCGCAAATATCCACCTCGGGAGCAGGAATGCCATCAAGGCCGTTCGCCGCGACCTGGGCAAACGAAAGCCGGATTGGCTGCACGAGGCCGCTCATGAACTGACCAAGGCCGTGTTGGAGGATTGGGAGGAATGGAAGGCGGAAAGTGGAAAATAGAAACTGGAAACTGGCAGATGTAGCGGCGATTTTACATCGCCAGAACCCCAACGGTTTCCACATGGTCATGGCGACGTAAAGTCGCCGCGAGTGCGCTTCAAGACGAGCACGGATGCACTTCAAGCAACAGGCTGGGTGAAATAGGGAGCATACTTGCGCGGATAAGGCTTTTTCTCGCGGTACGACCGGGCGAGTTCGAGGTAGATGCCCAGGTCGCGGTCGAGGTCAGCCTGGGTGCCGTCGAAATAGAAATTGCGAATGGGGATGCCGCCGTAATCCTTGCTGAGCTTGGGATAGATGGCCTCGCTCACAATTCCGTTCATGCAGGTGAAGGGGCTGATGTCGATCACGCCGTCGGCCCCCTGAAGGGCACGGTAAGCGGCCATCCCCACGCTCAGGACCATCTCTCCCTGCGCGCCGCCGACCGGCAAATAAGGCCAGGCCAGTTTTATGACCTCCTTGATATCCGGCTCCTCGTAACCCACGAAGTCCTCATGGAATGGGGCGATCAGGGCGTGCTCATCGGAATGCTGGATGTACGTCCGCAAGCGCGCCTTTAGCATGTCCAGAGACATGACTCGTCCGCGCAGACGAAGCTTTCGTTCCTGTTCAGTGTTGGTGTAGGCCACCCACTCAGCAATGTGGCTCAGGCAGCACTCAGCTCCATAGCTTTCCAACTTTCGTATCAAGTCTTCGTTGGAAAAGACATTCAAGCGGCAGAAGATCTCCCCCACAATGCCGATCAGCGGTGTTTCGGGATCGTAGCGCGTCGGGACGCGCCGGAACCTCTCTCTCGCCCGGATCATCGACTCGACCAAGCTCACGAGCTGGCAGCCCATGTCAGCGCAACTCGTCTCCAGCGTTTGGCACAAATCCTGAAGGGACACCTGGTAGACGCGGTCCGAAGCGCCTGGGCTTGTCTCATAGGGACGGGTCTTGAGCAAGGCACGGTGGAGCGTGTCCGCCGCGACCAGCGCCCGCCAACCCGCCCGCAGGAAGGCGTTGGTAATGTCGCCCAGAGCAGCATAGCCGTTCTGGCTCGAGGGTGAGAGGATCTGGACGTCACTGTAACCGGCCTCACGCAGGATTTTCTTCAAGAAAGGGGCATACTGGCCGAACCGGCAGGGACCCTCCGCGGTTGGCATGAAAAACGCCGCGCGCGCAGGTTTGAAGCCGGGCATTTCGATGACTCGCAGGAAATCGCCCACCGTAACTTTGGCCGGGTAGCACTCGTCGCCGGTCGTATGCTTGCTTCCCAGCTCGCGCGTCCGCTCATTCGAGGGCGGGGTGGGCTGTGCTTCAATGCCCAGCCAGCGAAAAACTGCTGCGAATGCCTCTGAGCTGCCTTCCGCCATGGTGGGGATGTAAACCGTCTTGCCCGCCAGGGGATGCCCAAGGCTGATGCGACGGCTTACATGACGGTGGTCGAAGAGGGACATCGCAGAAATCCTTTGCTATCCAGATAGGCTTCGCAGCGGGTGATAAACCCGGCGTCGTTCGAGTGGCCGTCGAACTGGAGCACCAGCGAGGGCTTGCCGGCGGCATCGTCGAGGAACGACTTGATATAGGAGTCCGGACCACACTTGAAGTTCGAGATATAGACCAGGTGCAGGTTGGGGTAGCGGCGAGTCAGTTGCGCAGCCTCCAGAATGCGCCGCCCGGAGTTCCAGTACATGTTCGCGTTGACTGCGCTGATGTCTTCGAAGTCCAGGGGGAGAAAATCCATGGGCAGAACATTCACGCCATAAAGCGTGCGCAGCTTGCGCAGGATGTCGCAGTTGACACTGCGGTCGTAGAGGTTGTAAGGACGCCCCACCAGCACCAACGCCGGCTCGCCGCTTTCCTTGAGCTGGGCCAGGGCCTGAGCGCCTGCCTCCAACACGGCGTCCGTGAAGGCTCCTTGAGCGGCGTACGCTGCCGTCACCGCGCGTTCGCTATGCTGGCGCGAAATGCCGAGTGACCGAGCGAATCCCCCCAACTCCTTCTCGACGTGCTTCCGCCCGAAGCGGAAATGCACGGTGGGGATCAGCAACTTGGTGCGCATTTTCTCCACTTGCGGCACCGCGCGCAAGACAAAGGGGAACGTCTGATTCCAGGGGCAGAGGTGCGAATCCACGCCGCCCGGCGGGGCTTCGGCATTGACGATATTAGGCAATAGGAGGTAGTCCACCCCTTTGTCCAGCAGCTCCAGGGCATGGCCGTGCGCTACCTGCACCGGGAAGCAAGGCTGCGCGACGGCCAACTCTTCACCTCGGGTGGAGACCCTTCGGTCAGTCGCGGCCGAAACCCTTACATCGAATCCGAGCTCTTGGAAGTAGGCGCACCAGAAGGGGAAGTGGTCGTAGTAGAACATGGAGCGCGGGATGCCCACGGTGGGCCTCGAACCTTTGGCGGGCAGTAGAACTTCTTCCAGCAGCTTGTCCCGGTACTCGAGCAGATCTTCGATAGCCGGCTTGCGGTCGGAGCGCGCTCGCTTGCGGAACTTGTCGGAGCATTGGTCTCCCCAGTAGGTGCGTTCTCCCGCGATGGTGAACTCCTTCATGTCACAGTAATTGGAACACGCACGGCAGACAAAGTCGCGCGCGGTGAACTTCACCCGGTAGAGGTCGTAGCCCCGAAAACGGCTGGCGTGGCCGGCGTCCTTCATGCGGTCGCGCGCGATAAGCGCCATGCCGATGGCCCCAATCACGCCGTTATGCGGCGGGACAACGATCCGCTTGCCGAGGATTTGGGAGAATGCGGCCGCCACAGCGTCGTTGTAAGCCGTTCCCCCCTGAAAGAAGATGACGTTGCCGATTTTCCTTCCACGCACCACACGATTCAGGTAGTTCAAGGCCACAGAATAAGCCAGGCCCGCCGCGAGATCCCCAACCTCCGCGCCCTTCAGCAGCAGCCCCGTAACGTCACGCTCCATAAATACCGTGCAACGCTCGCCAAGCCGTGCGGGATTCTCCGACGCGAGCGCCAGCCGCGCGAATTCCTCCTTGATGGAAATCCCCAGCTTCTCGGCTTGCTCTTCCAAGAACGAGCCCGTGCCAGCCGCGCAAGCTTCGTTCATGGTGAAGTCCACCACCACGCCCTTCTCGATGCGGATGAACTTGGAATCCTGCCCGCCGATTTCGAAGATGGTGTCCACGGGGGCCATGCCCATTTGCTGGCAAACGTGCATGGCGCCGGTCTTGTGGGCGGTGATCTCGTCATTTATCGTGTCGGCGCCCACCAGTTCGCCGATCAGCTCACGGCCGGAACCCGTCGTCCCCACCCCGCGAATCTCAAGGCAACTCCCGAGTTCGGCCTCAATCTCCTTGAGCCCGCGGTCGACCACCTCGATAGGCCGCCCCTGCGTGGGAAGGTAGATTTCTTTCAGAAGATTCCCTGCCGCATCCGTAACGACCAGGTTTGTACTTACCGAGCCGATATCAATTCCCAAGTACGCTTCGACCTTGTTTGAGCTTTGGCTTGAAATCTGAGATTCCGGACCTGCCATTTCCGCCTGGGGGTGACCACTCGGTACCACGTCCGTTTCGTTCTCGTCTGAAGATCTGAGACTCGGAATCTGCCATCTCCGCCAGTGGGCCGGGTACGGGTTCGTGGCCGTCCTGTTCCGGCTCAGCCGCGGGCGACTTCACTTCCGCGTGGTCCCGCAACAGCAGCACGTTTTTCATAGAGAGCGCTTCCGTGCAGGCAAAACATTTTTTGGCGGCTTCATGTTGCCGCAGTTGATGGATGCGCTTGAACGACCGCTTGCGCCATTCTCCGGCCTCCAGCATGGCTGCGCCCACCGCCCCCAGCCACGCGTAGAGGCCGGGGATGACGAGGTCGTTCTCGCCCAGCTTGAACCCTTCTCGGAGGGCGTTCGAGATGCCCTCATTGAGCGCCACACCACCAATGAAGGCCACCGGTGCAACCACGGCCCGGCCCTTGACAATGCTCGATTTGAAGTTTCGCGCTACGGCGTCGCAGAGGCCCCGCAGGATCTGCTCTGTGCTGTAGCCTTTCTGCTGAGCGTGGATCATGTCCGTTTTGGCAAACACAGAGCATCGGCCGGCAATGCGGGCCGCGCAACTTACGCCGCATGCCGCCGGGCCCACTTCCTCGATGCCGTACCGCAGCCGGGTGGCCTGCTGGTCGATAAAGGAACCAGTGCCCGCAGCGCATTCGCCGCTGGTCTGGTAATCAACAATTCCCAGGTGCTTTCCCGTCGCCTCCGGATCCAGCCGCAGGTATTTTGACGACTCGCCACCTATTTCGAAGATCGTGCGCACCTCTGGGTTGAACACTCGCACGCCCTTGGCAATGGCGCGGAACTCGTTCTCAAAGTAAATGCCCAGGATTTTCGCGATGAGCTGGCTGCCCGAGCCGGTCACGCGGATGCCTTCCACGGTTTCCTCCGAGAGGTGCTCGTAAAGCTCTTGCAGCAGATCGAAGGTGGATTGAATGGGGCTCCCCTGAATGCGCCGGTAGGTTGAGAGGACCAGGGGCCGTCCCGCGAATGGGCTGGAAGCGGGAAACGTGGCCCCGGAAAATGTCTTGGATTTTTCAGTGAGGCTGCGGAAGAGCAGGTCGTCCGTCGTCGATCCGATGGCGGCCAGCTTGAGACTGACAGCGCCGATGTCCAAACCAATGTTTATGCTCATAGAAGCCTAACATTTTGGACTCGGGGGCGGAGGCGTTTGCCGGAAAGGCGGCAACCCCGAGCCATCGGTTTCTTTTTAGTTAGTTTAGCATCCGAAATTCTACCCTTTTCCCTCTGATTTGTCCCTGAGTTTTTACGACAGCTCGCAATGCGGAATCCTTTGGGGTGAAATCACCCTAACGCTCCGCGTACATTTTATTCATGGCAATTATCGTTCCGACCAGATTATTTCAGGACTAACTGTCAGCAGCAACGGCCTCGTTCGGCCATTATGACCGTGTACATAGGGCAAGAAGGCCATCCTGAAAGGGTTTAACAGAAGAATCGATTAATCTATCAACAGGTCGCACAATACATCTCCCGCCCTGCAACCACGCCGGAGGTCGGTAACAGCAGGAAAAGACGGTGACGAAAACCCGCGCAATCTGACCTGAAAATGGTCTTGACAGCGGCGTAAACCTCACCCAATTATTTGCTCGGCATATGAGCGGGTTGGAGATTGGGGGATAATAAACTGCGAAAAAGGAGGATTGAACATGAACGAGAGCGGAGAAGACCCGAAAGGAATGCAACGCCGGTCATTGCTCAAAGGCTCGGCAGGCTTATTGGGGCTGGGTGCTACAGAGTATTTCGGTCCCGCAGCCGTAGCCCGGCCTTCAGCTGCGGCGCCTGAAGCCACACTCCAGAATCAGAAACAGCCGGTGGTGAAGGAGAGCATCAAAATTACTAAGCTTGAGACCATCCTTGTTAAGCCTCGCTGGCTATTCTTAAAGGTTCATACAAACGCTGGAATCACGGGACTTGGCGAGCCGTTGCTAGAAGGCCGGGCCCTGACGTGCGCCCAGGCAGTCAAAGAAGTGGAGCCGTACTTGGTGGGGAAAGACCCACGAGCCGTGGCGCATCATTGGCAGGCCATCTACCGTCATGCCTTCTATCGTGGCGGCCCGATCCTGACCAGTGCGTTGAGTGGCGTAGATCAGGCGCTTTGGGATATCAAGGGAAAGGCGCTTGGTGTTCCGGTATATGAACTGCTGGGCGGACCGACCCGGCAGCGCGTCCGCGTTTACGCTCATGCCGGTACAGCGGAAGAGATGGCGAAGGCCAGGGAGCAGGGTTTCACGGCTTTCAAGACAGGCCCGGCATCTCTGCGACCGCCTCACATCATCGAGAGCAAAGCCTACGTGGATAACGTCGCCGAGCATTTCTCCGCCCTGCGGGCTGCCGCCGGTTCCGAGATCGACATTGCAATCGACTTCCACGGCGCGGTTCCTCCACCGACTTCCAAATTGCTCATCAAGGCGCTGGAACCCTACCAGCCCATGTTTATCGAAGAACCGGTCAACTGCCAGAACGTGGACGTGCTGGCTGATATTGCCCGTGGGACTTACTTGCCGATCGCCACCGGCGAACGCATCTTCACAAAGTGGGGATTCAGGGAGATTCTCGAAAAGCGAGCTGCCGCAATCCTTCAGCCTGACCTATGCCACGCCGGCGGAATCACCGAGGTCCGCCTGATCGCGGGGATGGCAGAGGCCTACTATGCGGGAATTGCTCCCCACAACCCCATGGGGCCGATTTCGCTTGCTTGCGGATTGCATCTCGCAGCTTCCATCCCGAACTTCTTGTGCCAGGAGCAAGTGTCGTTAGGAGAGGGGTACCTTAAGACCCCTTTCAAAGTCAGGAACGGGTACATCGACATCCCCACCGCCCCCGGGCTTGGAATCGAGCTGGACGAAGAGGCTATGGCCGACAAGATCGGGCACGATTGGAAAAACCCGGAGAATTATGATGTGGATGACGGCGCAGCGCTGGACTGGTAGGGGGAAGAAATAACTAGCGTAGTGTCCAGGAAATAACTGGACAACGCTCCCTCTCGTAGCGCCGGCATCCTGCCGGCAGATGCCGCCGAGACGGCGGCGCTACATTGTCCACTCAATTAGTGGACACTACACTAGCGTTCTCTAAATCGAGGTCACGGCCCTCGAAGTCGGCCTGCTGCTGAACTGCGGCGCGCCGTCACTGGAATACAAGCGATTCGTGCGGAGCAAATAATCCGCAGATTACGCCCATTCCGCGGCACGGGGAGAGTGCGCGTCAGGGACAATACTGTTCGCATAAGACGCGGTCTGCCTCACATTGCCGAACTGCCTTTAACGAGAAGTTACCGCCCTTTTGAGAAGAAAGAAAGTGTATTGCGCCAGCCGTCCCCGGTGAGGGAGGGTGTGTCCCGCGCAAGGGGGTTGGCGGAAATACAAAGGGCGGCTCATCGAGCCGCCCTGGTCAGGAGGGGTGCGGGGTCCGAGCGGGAACCGCGCGGCATGCTCCCAGCGGAGCGACAGGCCAACGCGGCTACCGTGCAGAGACGAGGGCGAGGCGTTTGGGGCCGGCTTCCAGGATATGCTCCGGGCACTCCGCCATCATCAGCTTGAAGTTCTCGATAAAGCGCGCGGCAAGGGCGTCGTACTTCTTGAAATACTCGTCCCGGCTGGGCCAAGTGCTGGCGGGATCGAGGATATCGGAGGGCACGCCTTCGCACGTGGTGGGAACGTCGAAGCCGAACACCGGATCTTTCTTGTACTCGACCCGGACGAGTTTTCCGTTCATCGCGGCGTTCAGCAAACGGCGCGTGTGATGGATGCTGATGCGTTTGCCGACCCCGAAAGGCCCGCCGGTCCAACCGGTGTTCACCAGCCAGACATTCGCCCCGTGCTTGAGGACTTTTCTTTTCAGCAGCTCCGCATAAGCATACGGGTGATGGACCATGAACGGCCCGCCAAAGCAGGTACTAAAGGTGATCTCGGGCTCGATGCCGAGGCCGATTTCCGTGCCCGCAATCTTGCTGGTGTATCCGGAAATGAAGTGATAGATGGCCTGATCCGGATTGAGGCGGGCGATGGGCGGCATGACGCCGGAGGCGTCGCAGGTGAGAAAGACGACGTTCTTGGGATGGCCGGCTCGCTTCTGGGGCAGATAATTTTCAATGTATTCGAGGGGATAGGCGGCGCGGGTATTCTCAGTCACACGGTAATCGTCCAAGTCGAGGCGTCGCGACACGGGGTCGAAGCTGACGTTCTCGAGGATGGTCCCGAATCGGCGGGTGCAGGCATAGATCTGCGGCTCGGCTTCAGGTGAGAGGCGGATGACCTTGGCGTAGCAGCCGTCTTCGAAATTGAATACGCCATTGTCGCTCCAGCCGTGCTCGTCATCGCCGATCAGGTGGCGCTTGGGGTCGGCGGAAAGGGTGGTCTTGCCGGTGCCGGACAAGCCGAAGAAGACGGCCACGTCCCCGTCCGAACCGACGTTGGCCGAGCAGTGCATGGAGAGCACGCCGTCCAGCGGCAACAGGAAATTGAGCACCGTGAAGATGGTCTTCTTGATTTCGCCGGCATAGCTCGTGCCGCCGATCACCGCGAGCCGCTCACGGAAATTGAGCACGATGAAAGTCTCGGTGCGCGTGCCGTCAATCAGCGGTGAGGCGAGAAAGCCGGGCACAGCTATCACCGTGAACTCCGGGACGTGTTTCTTCAGCGCATCCTGGTTACGAATCTTCAGGAACATGCAGCGCGCGAAGAGGCTATGCCAGGCTTTTTGCGTGATGATGCGGATGGGCAGGCTGTACTCGGGGTCGGCGCCGGCGTGACAATCCTGCACGAAGACGTCCCTGCCCTGTAGGTAGCCCTGCAAGCGAGTGAGCAGCCCACTGAAGTTTTCGCCGGTGAAGGGGCGGTTGTATTGCCCCCACCAGACCCGGTCCTCGGTGGTCTGTTCCCGGACCACAAACTTGTCCGCCGCCGCGCGTGCCGTGTGCTTTCCGGTGCTGACCAGCAGCGGTCCGAGGTGGGTGAGCCGGCCCTCCGAGCGGAAGACGCTCTCTTCGTAGAGCGCCGGAGTCGGCAGATTCCAGTAAACGCGGCGCAGGTGCGTGAGGCCGTGATTCTGCAGGCCGTAGTCGCTGGCAAGCTTACCAGCTTCCTGCACCGCAGGAGATTGAACGTCGAGATAGATATTCATAGCCAGTCCCTCACCAGCTTGCGGTCGCCAAGGTAGAGTTCATTTGCGGAGGTGGGGTCAAGCGCCCATTGGATGCGCTCCAACCCTTCTCTGATATCGCGGATGGCGCCGCAGTAGCTTAGTCTCAAATGCCCTTCGAATCCGAATTCCTTGCCGGGAACGGTAACCACGCGCACTTTATCGAGGAGGAAATTCGCCAGCTTCTGCGAATCCTTCATATAGGCGCTGAAGTCAGGGAAGCAGTAGAACGTGCCATCCGGCTTGGCCACTTTGACCCCGTCGATTGCGCGCAGGCGCTCGACCATCACATTGCAGTTGTTTTCCAGGGTCATGCGTAAGTTCTCTACCGAGGACTGCACCCCATTCAGAGGCTCCGACCGCAGCCCATTGAGAGGGCGAGGCGGGGCCGGAGGTCTGCTGTGATTGAAGGGTCGCCATCGCTTCCACCAGTTCCTTGTTAGCAACTGCCCAGCCGATGCGGAAACCGGTCATGGCGTACATCTTGGACACGCCGTTGATGACCACGAGCTTGGATTGTTCGAAGGGCAACTCCATGTAGTCGTAGCAGATGGGAGCGCTCTTGCCGTCAAAGACCAGCCGGTTATAGATATCGTCCATAATCAAATACAGGCTTTTCTTTTCGCAAAACTCGACTATTTCGGCAATGAAGTCTTTCGAAAACATCGCCCCGGATGGATTATTCGGGCTGTTAATGATGATCGCTTTCGTATAGGAACCCACGGCATCGGCAATCTCTCGGACGGTGGGATGGAAGCTGCCATCCTCGGGCGTGATGGCCACCGGGACGCCACCCGCGAGTTTCACCATCTCCGGGTAACTCACCCAATAGGGCGCCGGGAAAATGACTTCATCCTTCGGATCGAGGATGGCGTGGAGCAACACCATAATCGCCTGCTTGGCTCCACCCGAGACGATCACGTTATCCGCCGAGATGATTTTGTTGTAGCGCTCCTCGGTGTACCGAATGACCGCCTTCTTGAGCGCCGGAATGCCATCCGGTGGCGTATAACGGATATCGCCGGTGTTGAGTACAGATGTGCAGTTGATGACCGCATCGATGGGCGCTTTGCTCTTGGGCTCGCCGCCGCCCAGGTGAATCACCGGCTCGCCCTTCTCCCTGAGCAGCGCAGCGGTCTCATTCAGCTTCAAAGTCGCTGATTCTTTGATAGTTCGAGCAAGTTGGCTGAGGCTCATAGATTCGAATTCCTTTTTTCAGGATGCACGAAGAAAGAAAATATACACGGTTCTTCTCGTGCACGCTAACAAATTGATTTTATGCACGTTATAAGTAGACCCCGAAAGAGGACACAATGTCATCGAGTCCCCCGATAGTGGGTTTTCTGGCCGAAGATTGCTACAATCAAGGCCCAGGCGTGGTATCTTGCTCCTCTTGGCGCCGACCGCTCTATGATAAACCGACTTCCAGGACGAAGATCAACAACTTTTTTTATGGGCCGGCGCCCCCGCCCCTTTCTTCTAGGCGAACGGGGCACTACACTAGCAGGATGCTGAAAGAGCTGGTTAGCGTGTCATTCCGTCCGCCATTCTTATTGGGGGGCGACGAGGAATCTCGCAAGTGCCTTATTTCCAAAGCCGGATTCCTCGCTTCGCTCGGGATGACAACGTTGTAGAAGGGTTCTCGGCGTCCTGCTGGGGTCCGGCGAGGAGTGGCTTTGTGCGGCTGAAACTGATCACTTGCGAGATTTTCTATCGGGAGTTCTGCTCGGTCGTCGCGCATTCGCCGAACACCGTCGACGCTGAGTTCCTTCCTAAGGGTCTGCACGACATCGGCAGCGAGGGTATGCGCGAGCGCCTGCAGGCTGCGCTGGAGCGCGTGGACGACCCCAGATATGAGGCCGTGCTGCTCGGGTACGGCCTCTGCAACAACGGGGTGGTCGGGCTCACTGCCGGCAAGTACCCGTTGGTTATTCCGCGCGCCCACGATTGCATAACGCTTTTCCTCGGCGGCTCCGAGCGTTATCTGGATTACTTCAACAGCCACCCGGGCGTCTACTTCAAGACTACTGGATGGATTGAGCGCGGAAAGGCGGACGGCGAGCTCAGCCAGCTTTCCGTGGGGAAGGTACTGGGCGTCGGTCAAAATTACGAGGAGCTTGTGGCACGCTACGGCGAAGACAATGCCAAGTACCTCTGGAGCGAACTGGGCGACCTGACAAAGAATTACCGCCAATTCACTTACATTGACATGGGTCTGGGACCGGACGGGATCTTTGAACGCCAGGCTCGTGAAGAGGCTGCCCAGCGCGGATGGAAGTTCGAGAAACTCGTCGGGGACCTTGGCATGTTCCAACGGCTGGTGGGTGGCGTCTGGGACGAAAAGGAATTTCTGGTCGTTCCCCCGGGAGGGCAGGTTGTGGCCGATTACGGCGGCGGGCTTATCTCAATTAAAGGGGCTGAGTGATGAATTCTCTCCAGCGCGTCAAGGCTGTCTTGGCGGGTCAGATCCCGGACAGGGTTCCGGTGTGCCTGCACAACTTCATGCTTGCGGCGCGCGAGGCGGGGATCCCCATGGAAGAATATCGCTCCGATCCTGAAGCTATCGCGCGCACCCACTTGGCAGCCCTCGAGAAGTACGGCCATGATTGTCTTCTCATCGATACGGACACCACCATGTTGGCCGAGGCTATGGGAGCAACTTCCGAGTGCGCCCCCAATGAGCCCGGCCGCATCGTTGCCCCTGCTATCCAGAGTTTGCGCGACGTCGACCGCCTTAAGGTAATCAACCCGGAAACAGATGGGCGCATTCCGGCCCTGCTTGAAGGCGTGCGGCTCATTGCGAAGCAGGTCGGCAGCGAGGTTGCCATCCGCGGTAACGCCGATCAGGCCGCGTTTGATCTGGCATGCATGGTTCGTGGAATCGAGGAGTTCCTGATGGATTTGGCGAGCGATCCTGAAAACCCTGCGATTGGGCGCTTGCTGGAAACCTGCTACCGCAGTCATCTTGCTGTCCACCGCGCACTCATTAAGGCGGGCGCACACTTTACATCCATGGGCGACAGCCTGGCGGGGCCTGATGTTGTTTCCCCGGAAATGTTCGACCGCTTCGCCCACCCCTATGAAGAGAGACTGGTTAGGGACCTGGCAGCGGATGGCATATTCACGGTGATCCACATTTGCGGTGATACGTCACGGATTCTTAATTTCCTTGCGCGATACGACTTCTGCGGTTTCGAACTGGATTACAAGACTGACGCGGTGCGCGCCAAGTCAAGAGTGGGCGACCGGCACGTGCTCTTTGGGAACATCGACCCGAGCGGAGTGATCGCTCGAGGGACTCCTGCCCTCGTCAGGGCAAAAACGAGCCAGTTGCTCTCCTTGTGGAAGCCCGGTGGGCTCTTCGTGCTCAACGCCGGATGCGCCATCCCGGCGAATACGCCCGACGAGAATGTTCGTGCTCTGATCGCAACAGCGCGAGCGGAAGGAGTCTATGAATAGCCGCGAGCGCGCACTCGCCATGATGGAAGGCCGGCCGGTGGACTCACTTCCCGCCATGCCAATCACAATGATGTTTGCTGCCGACCAGATCGGAGCGAAATACTTCCACTACGCCACGAACTGTCGCGTCCAGGCCGAAGGTCAGGTGTGTGTCGCGGAGCGGTTTGGCATCGACCACGTCAGTGTAATCTCTGACCCTGCTTGTGAGGCGTCCGATCTGGGCGCTGCCATCACGTTTTTCCCGGACCAACCGCCCGCTATTGACGAAGAAAACGCCCTGCTGAAGGATAAGACCAGGCTCGCCAGCCTGAAGATCCCCGACCCCACAGGCCCTGGAAGGATGCACAACCGGGCACAGGCCGTAGGGCTGATGAAAGAACGCGTTGGCAACGATAAGCTGGTGGAGGGTTGGATCGAGGGTCCTTGCGCGCAGGGGGCCGACCTACGAGGCATTAACAATCTCATGTTGGATTTCTACGATGATCCGGCTTTTGTACGAGACGTGTTCGATTTTGTCATCGAGATGGAATTGCGTTTCGCAAGATTTCAGGTAGAGTCGGGAGCGGATTTGATCGGGATTGGAGACGCAGCAGCCTCGCTGGTGGGACCAAAGTTATACGAAGAGTATGTTTGGCCCTATGAAAAAAAGCTGGTTGACGCGCTGCAGTCCGAGCGGATAAAAACTCGTTTGCACATCTGCGGGAATACGCGGCGCATTTTGGAGGGTATGGGCAGGCTGCACTGTTCCATAGTTGAACTGGACTCGCTTTCACCTATGTCCGAGGGCCGTGAAAACATGGGGCCTGGCCAGGTTCTCCTTGGTAACATCGATCCTGTGCGAGTCCTCAAGGACGGGACGCCCGAATCCGTTTATGAAGCGGTAGGCCAGTGTCATCGGCAGGCCGGAGCGCGCTTCATTGTCGGAGCCGGTTGCGAGGTTCCGCGGGAGACACCTCCTGCCAACCTCCACGCCATGGTGCGTTACGCTCGTGAGCACTCGGCAGTCGAGGAGTCAAGGGTCGAGAAGTTCTTAACTCTAGACTCTCGACTTCTCGACTCACGGAGAGAAAGCGCTTGACTGTAAACCAATCCCATCGGATTATTCTTTGGCCCACGCACGTCGAGCTAAGTGCGCAGGCCGGGACAGCGCTCCGCGATCTATTGTTCGACCAAGGAGTAGAATTTCCCTGTGGCGGCCAAGGGAGGTGCCGGGGCTGCCGCATCCGCGTGCTGAAGGGAAAGGCAGAAGTTAACCGGGCGCAGGAGGAGCGGCTTTCGCCGGAGGAGATCGCCAGCGGGTGGCGTCTTGCCTGCCAGTGTGTTGTTGAGGGCGACCTGGAGATCGAGCTCCGCCAGTGGGACGCCGCAATCCTAGTTGACGACACCGCCTTCGCATTCCGGCCTCGACCAGGCCTTGGGGTGGCGGTGGACTTGGGTACCACAACCCTTGTGGCTCAGTTGTTGGACTTGGCCACGGGAAGGGTGCTGGCAGTAAGCACCGCGCTGAATGCCCAGGCGCGTCACGGCGCCGACGTGATGAGCAGGCTGCAGTTCGCCGTATTGGGGAGCGGACAACTCCAGCTCGAGAATTTGATCCGCCAGCAAATTGGCGCACTGATTGAGCGGTTGCTTTTCTCGGTGGGAAAGCCTGGGGCCGAAATCGCCGACATGGTCGTGGTGGGCAACACGGTCATGCACCACTTCTTTTGTGGGATCGACGCCGAGCCGCTTGCGCACTATCCGTTCGAGCCTGCGGAAGCGGGTCTCCAGATTTTCCGCTCCAGCGCGCTGGGTTGGAAGTTCGCCGGCGATCCCACGGTGCGTTTCCTGCCCTGTTTGGGCGGGTTCGTGGGGAGCGATGTGCTGGCCGGTATTCTGGCCGCAAAGCTCACTGAGGCTGAGGACCTCGCCGGACTTGTCGATTTGGGGACCAACGGGGAGATTGTGATTGGGAATAAAGACGGATTGCTTTGCGCATCTACGGCAGCAGGTCCGGCCTTTGAAGGCGCCAGGATTTCCATGGGTATGCGCGCTTCCAGCGGGGCAATTTCTGAAGTGACGGTAAACCGCGACGGAGTGCACTGCCGCGTTTTGGGAAATGGCCCTCCACGCGGCTTGTGCGGAAGCGGATTAGTGGACGCCGTCGCAGCGGGACTGGAACTCGGGCTGATTACAACTTCGGGGCGATTCTCGAACCGTGAGGACAGTTGGAACCTGGCGCCACCCGTCGTCCTCACGCAGAATGACATTCGCGAACTTCAGCTCGCCAAGGCTGCCATCGCCGCCGGAATAAGGCTGCTTATGGAGCGGAAGGGCGCGAAAGAACTTACCCGGCTCTATCTGGCGGGAGCATTTGGCAATTACATCAATCGGGCCAGCGCACAGCGCATCGGCTTGATCGATTTTCCGCCGGAAACGGTCGCCGCAGCAGGGAACACGGCCCTTCTCGGAGCCAAGATGGCCCTGTTCAGCCTGGATTCAGAGAACGGGTCGTACGCGGGGGTTCGCCGCCGCGTCGAACACGTGGCGCTCAACGCTGACCCGAGTTTCCAGGACGTTTTTGTAGAGGAATTGGCATTTCCACAGGCAAGACAGACCTTTAACTGAGGAGAGTGATATGAGCATCTTTGAGGAACTGCAACAAGCAATACTCGACGGGAAGGCCCCCGTCGCCACGGAATTGACAGAAAGAGGATTGAAGGAGGGAATCAAGCCCCACGAGTTCTTTCCCAAGGCAATCATTCCTGCTATGGATGAAGTTGGGCGTCGCATGAGCAATTGTGAATTCTTCATCCCGGAAGTGCTGATCGCCGCGCGGGCGGCCAGAGCTTCCACTGCCATCCTCCGGCCGCTACTGCTGGGCGAGGAAGCCGTCAAGCCTGCGGGCACAGTGGTTATCGGAACGGTCAAGGGCGATCTGCACGATATTGGCAAAAACATTGTGGCCATGATGCTGGAGAGCGCGGGGTTCCGGATTGTGGATTTGGGAGTTGACGTTTCACCGGATAAGGTCGTGGAGGCCGTGAAGCAGCACAATGCAAACTTTGTTGCCATGTCGGCCCTCCTCACCACGACGATGGTGAACATGAAAGCCGTGATCGAGGCGCTTGCTGCTGCTGGCCTGCGGGACAACGTGAAAGTCCTGGTGGGTGGAGCTCCTCTAACCGATGCCTGGGCGCATTCGATCGGCGCGGACGGCTTCGGAAAAGACGCCCCCGCCGCCGTCGAACTGGCCCGCAAGCTCGTTCCCGTAGCGTGATCCGTTGCCTTGAAATCTGCAACGAGCCGCGTCTGCCTGAGGGAGACGTAGAAGGGGGAGTTTGACTATGACCACGTCGCGCGAGCGTGTAAGCTTGACTCTTCAGCACCAGGAGCCCGACCGGGTTCCAATCGACCTTGGCGCAAGCGCAGTAACCGGGATGCAGGTGGACACGGTTTACGGCTTGCGCCAGGCCCTTGGTTTGGACAGGCCGGGCACACCCGTAAAGGTCGTAGAACCTTACCAGATGCTCGGTGAGATCGGGCCGGACCTTATCGAAGCGCTTGGAGTGGATGTGGTCGGCTTGGGCAAGCCCACCACTATGTTCGGTTTCAGGAATGAGGGCTGGAAATCGTGGACTACTTTTGCGGGCACGCCGGTCCTGGTTCCTCAGGGTTTCAACACCGAACCTGAGCCGAATGGTGACATCCTGATGTACCCTGAAGGCGACAAGTCTGCCCCAGCCAGCGGGCGGATGCCCAAGGGCGGGTTCTACTTTGACACAATAGTTCGGCAGCCGCCCATTGACGATGCGAGCCTGAACGTCGAGGATAACCTCGAAGAGTTCGAGCCCATCTCTGATAAGGATCTGCAGTACCTCCAGCGCGAGGCAGAGAGACTTTACGCCCAGACGGACAAAGCTATCCTGGGGAACTTCGGCGGCACGTCGTTCGGGGACATTGCAATGGTCCCCACTCCCTGGCTGAAACATCCTCGAGGAATCCGGGACATCGAAGAGTGGTACGTCAGTACGGCGACGCGCCGCGATTACGTGTACAGAATCTTCGAACGCCAGTGCGAGATCGGCCTGCAAAACCTGGAGAGGATTCATCAAGTCGTCGGCAACAAGATCGCAGCGGCTTTCGTCAGCGGGACCGACTTCGGATCTCAGCGCGGTCCCTTCATCTCACCCAAGGCTTACCGCGACCTGTACAAACCCTTCCACATCCAGATCAACAACTGGATTCACGAGCATACACCGTGGAAGACCTTTATCCACTCCTGCGGATCGGTGAGGGCGCTACTCCCCGATTTTGTCGATGCGGGTTTCGACGTCCTGAACCCTGTGCAATGTTCTGCGGTAGGCATGGATCCCTGCGAACTCAAGAAAGAATTCGGGGAGCGCGTCACCTTTTGGGGTGGTGGTGTGGATACACAACGCACCTTGCCGTTCGGGACTCCTGACGAAGTTCGCAGGGAAGTCCGCGATCGTCTGAAGACGTTCGGCCCCGGCGGGGGTTTTGTATTCAACACAGTTCACAATGTGCAGGGGCGCCTGCCCATCGATAATGTGCTAGCCATGTACGAGACGGTCCGCGAGTGTGGACGGTATCCGCTCCGCTGAGGTTTGCACTTTATTGGACAACCCTGGCTGTGGCGCTGGGCTTTGGCTGCGGCGCTCTCCTGTGCCACGGTCGGCGCTTCGAAAACGCATCCCTATCTTCTGCAATGCCTCTTTAGTTCCAATCCGTAAGTTTGGACGGGAAAGCGGCCCTCATTGGAAGGAAAGAAACCCTTCACCCGGCTCGCTACGCTGACGATTGGCGCTTCGGCCCGCAGGCGGGTGAGGGGATACTTGGGAGGGCTCGAAGCCCAGCAGTGGAGGTTAAAGGCCTCCTAGCTGTCCCCGGAAATTGGGATGTATAATGAAGCCTGGGACGCAGGGATAAGCCGCGTGGGATTGGATGCCACGCGCGCGTTTGGGCGAGGGTTTCTGCTCGAAAGACGCCGGAGATGAAGACCTTGGAAGAGTACGTCACCTTGGCAGCGCAGAGCCACGGGCACATGTGTCCCGGCCAGATCCTGGGCATCCGCATGGCGATGCTTGGGTTGAGGCTCGATCGGTATTGATGATCCGGTCAAGGCCCGGAAGCGCCTGTTGACCTTTGTGGAAATTGATCGCTGCGCCACGGACGCCGTTAGCCTGGTCACCGGATGCCGCTTGGGCAAGCGGTCACTCAAGTACCTAGACTACGGGAAAGTTGCGGCGACCTTCGTGGACCTCGAGACGGGCCGGGCGGTGCGGGTTGTAGCTCGTGACGATTCGCGCGAAAAAGCCAAAGCGATGTTCCCGGCCATAGCGGACCCCTCTCAGGCACAGCTTGAAGCCTACAAGCTGATGGGGAATAAGGACCTCTTCAACCTGGAGACCGTTCGCGTGAGACTGAAGCCGGAGGACCTGCCGGGACGCCCCCACTCCCGCGTCACCTGCGCGCAATGCGGCGAAGGCGTCAACGACGGCCGAGAGCGCCGGCGGGGTGATGACGTCCTGTGCCGGAGTTGTGCGGGAGAAAAGTATTACGAACCCGTGAAAAGTGACGAGTGACAAACAGGATTCGGGATTCAGGATTCAGGAAACAAAGAGAGGCCGGACGGCGGGTGTTAAGGATATGTTTTTCCCTAGCCCGCAGTCCCCAGCACCCAGCCCCCGGAACCTGACACTTGGCACCTGCTCTCCCGCTCGTCACTGGTCGCTCGTCACTGCTTCTTATGTCTGATACCCCTATCACCATTCCCGGTAACATCCCACCCCTAATCCTCAACCCGCGGCGATATTGGCCCATGGTCACCCTGGCAGTCCTGGCGATCAATGTTGCTGTCTTTCTCATCATGACCTTCGCCGGCGGCTCGACGAATATGGACGTGCTTCTAGGTTTCGGGGCATCGTTCGCGCCCTACTTTCGACGAGGGGAATACTGGCGTTTAGTGATGCCGATGTTTCTTCACATCGGCTGGCTGCATCTGATCGTCAACAGTTACGCGCTCTTTATCCTGGGCCCGATCCTGGAGCGAGTTTACGGCTATGGGCGCTTTGCGCTGCTGTACGTTGCGGCCGGCATGGGCAGTTCGGCCCTTTCGATGAGCCTCTCAACCAACGTGGCGGCAGGCGCGTCAGGGGCCATCTTCGGAATTGCCGGCGCCATGCTAGTGACGGGCTACTTGCACCGCAACCTCATCCCCCGCCGGTGGGGCCGTGCTTTCGGCAGAGGAATTCTTCCCTTCATCGTGATCAACCTGATCTTCGGCTTTTCGGTCAGAGGGATCGACAACTGGGGGCACCTGGGCGGGCTGCTGAGCGGCCTGGTGCTGGCGGCCCTTATTCCGCCGCCCGGAGATCAGTTGGCGCCGTGGTCCGGCGGACAGCGGACTTCGCAAACTGTAGTCGTCGTGCCTGTCCTGGTGGTGGCTTTGGCGATGGCTTCAACCGCCCAGGCTTACGTGAGGTTTCGTGATGTCACCCAATTGCTCGCGGAGGGTGTGCGGCTGCGTTTTGCCCACCAGGATGCCGAGGCGCTTAAACGTTTCCAGGCGGCGGCGCAAAACTCGCCCCGCGACGAGCGCCCACATGTGATGATGGGTGCGATCTATTTGGGCCAGCAACAGTTCGACAAGGCCATCCGGGAATACAGCGTGGCCGTCCGGTTAAGTCCCGGGGCGCCCGAGGCGCAGCTCGCGTTGGGCGCGGCCTACCGCATGAAGGGTGACCTCAGCAAGGCGCAGCAAGCGTTTGAGGGCGCATTGGGCAAGAACCCGGCCACTGCCGAGGGGCAGAGGGTGCTGGCCGACCTCTATGCTGAGCAGAAGTTCTATTCGGAGGCAATCCGGCATTACAAACAAGCTTTGCAGATCGACCCCAATATGGCCGAATCGCACAATAACTTGGCGTGGTTTTACGCCACCTGCGAGGATCCCAAATGGCGCGACCCTCGCGCGGCGCTCGAACACGCCCGTCGGGCCGTGGAACTGACCCAATGGAAAGAAGCTGAATTCATCGATACCCTGGCAGAGGCCAATTACGCCAGCGGAAGTTACCAGGAAGCCGTCAGGATCCAATCGATAGCCTTGCGTCTCGACCCCAAGAATCCTGAGCTTCAAGAACACATGGGCCGCTACCGCAGGGCCGCGGGCGGCTAGTGATGCAGTTTCTCAAGGCCGACTCAACCGCGCCGGAGAGGAAAGCCAATGGCGAGCGAAAAAACTCTCCGTGTCCTCCGTCATTGTCTCCTCACCGTTTCGCCAGTCTCTTTTCAAGTTGGCGTGCCTGGGCATTCAACTCGCCTAGCTGGCGGAGGTCATCGTCGGCGGAGGAAACGGCGCTTTGGATGCTGGTGAGCGCCGCGTCGCTGAAGGGGCTGCTGGAACTTGAATCCCGGCTTGAACCCAGCATACCGCTCATGGCGCGGAATTGGCTCGTGATGTCACGGTAACGGCGCATGATGGAAGTCAGATGGGCATCGCGGCGGCTATCCAGGTCTTGCAGTTGAGCCACCACCCGCGAGAATTCGGCGGCGCGACCCGAGGTCACACTGTTATCGTTCTTCAGCTTGGCGTTGTCTGCTTCCAGAGCGGCGAGGCGTTGGCGGGAGCCTTGCAATTCGTCCTGGGCGGATTCGAGATCCTGTTTCAAGGCGTTGAGCTGGTTCTGCCAATCTTGTTTCTCTTTTTGTTGGAGTTCGTTCGCGCTGGCAAGCGCCTTCTCGCGCTCCTCGTTGGAATCTGCGAGCTGCGCCTGGAGTCCCAGAATGTTGGCCTGGGCTTCGCTCAGTTCGTGATTGAGCCCCTCGATGGTCGCGTTGCGCTGGGCGAGGGCGGCTTGAAAATCGCCTGGCGGAGCCGGGCTTTCCGCCTCGGCAGGAGCCTTCTGAAGCCCGCGTTGGCGGAGAACCTCCTGTAATTGGCGCAAAGATTGCAAGTCTGCGGCGCGCTGCCGCTCGATGCTGGCGAGTCGCCGGAACTGGTGAAACACCATACCCAGCGAGGCAACAAGGGCAACCCCCAGAGTTAGCTCGAGAGTGATTTGCACACGTCCCAGCCTCATCCTCTTATCCCTCCTTCGGGCGCAAGTGCGTGCGCCACGAGATCCGCAGGTCTCCATTGGAGCATGGAGCGCTCAAGTGAATTTGGATGTTGTAGTGAATTTTGCCGGGGAGCGCCAGGGTAAGCCTCCAGGCGCTCGAGATTCGCCCAAACATGGCGGATACTGCTTCCGGAATCTCGGCCACGGAACTGCAAATATCACTCCGGCCCCCCGTCGCCTCGGCGAGGGTCTTCAGACCATTCTGATAGGCTACGTTGAGCCGGTCCCGCCGGTAATTGAGATGAACCACGAACAAGGGCGCCTCGAGGGAGTTGCTAGCCTCCACCAGTTTGGAAATCTTCTCGTTAATCAGCGCCTCGGGGAAACGCCGGCTGAGATCGTGTGGATCGCTCTCGTTAATGACGGGGTTCGTGTAGTCCTCTCGGTAACTGTAGATGCTGCCGTCCGTGATATACAGGACGGAGACGCGCACCGGGGATTTGCGCAGGATGCCATCCGCCAACGAGAGAGCCGAAGCAACGGTCTCGAGCAACCCGGGTTCGGTGCTGTTGGAGAGGGACCGGATTGCGTCGATCAGCACTTGGTGGTCCGCGCCGGGATCGGCCAGTACATGCAGGCCATCCTGGGTGCGGAGAAGCCCAACCCAAGCGTTGGGGGGCAGCTTGGAGATTTCGGTAATCAGTGCCTGCTTGGCGGCCTCGATGAGCGACAGATCCCCAGTCAGATCCAACACCACCACGATTACCTGGTCGCTGTGTGGGCCTAGCTGTGCCGTGACGGGCGCCGTCTTGCCGTTGAGCGCAGCTTCGAACTTGGGAGGAAGGGCGCAGTCGTTCGTTTCAATCCAGGCCGGTATCGAGACGCTGGCCGTTTGCGCATGCAGCGTGGGAATCGTGCAAACCGCGAAAAGAACAGCCGGGAGTGCGGAGCAGAGTCGCCACATCAAAAGCTGAGCTTCAGTCCAAGCTGGACTACACGTCCGCCATGAGAGCCGATGATCCTGCCGGCGTCTACATTGGGTGCGCTGGTTAGACCAATGTTGGTGTCGGGATAGTTCCAGTTCGCATGATTGAGCATGTTAATCGCGGTAGCGCTGAATTCGAGCACGCGGTCACCGCCCATGGGCGTGCGCTTGGTCACGCTGAGGTCCATTGAATTATAACCTGGGCCCAACAGGTTCGGCTCGGTTCGGGGCCCGTTCCCCGGGGTGAAGTCCGCCGGCTGATCGAAGGCGGCTGGGTTGTACCACAGAGACGGCCCCGGATTGGCCACACGCGGGTCCACGCCGGGCACTACATTCACGTTCAGTGTTGGAAGCACGTCTCCGGTGTTATTGAACTCGGGATGCATTGCCAGCGGAGTCCCGTCATTCCAGTAGGCCGTACCGCTAACCGACCAGCCACTGACCAGCGGCCTCCCCCAACGCAATAATTGGAGTGGCGGCTCGCCGGAGCCGAACGGCAGATCATAGACATAGCTGAGTTGCAGATACTGCGGCGTATTGTAAGCGGAAAGCCCCCAGTCGTTACGCGAGTTGAAGAAGTCCTGGTTTCCGTAAGGGCCCGAGTAATCGTCGAGCTGCTTGGAAAATTCGTAGTAAGCAGTGAACGCAAGGCCAAACGAGGCGCGCTTCTCGACTCGCACGAAGCCGGAGTTCCGCTGGTAGCGGCCCCACGGATAGAGACCGTAAAGCTCGAAGCCCTGGTATTGCGGGTACGGTTGCAGCGTCTCGCGAAAGGCCAGGTCGTAAAGCGCGTTGCCATAGCTCAGGTAGCTGGGGTTGATCGCGTTGGGGTTGGCCGTGCCATCGCCGACCAGTATATCCCGGCCCGCACTGTAATTCGTACCCACGGAAACTACCATGGAGAAAGGTATCTCGCGCTCCACGGAAAGCGAAGCCGATTGATAGACCGGCTCCCGCCCGCTCAGATCGACGAAATCCGCCACCGTATTGTCAGCCGCGGATGGGCTGAGGTCAGGGAGCGGCGTCGTGTATGGCGGCATCCCGGCTGTCATGTCCAGCGCTGGGCTTAGCTCTGTATTCGCCGAAAGGAAGGTCTGGCGAGCATTAAATCCCTGCGTACCCCACTGGCCGTTGTAAATCGGAATCTGCCCGTGCGACCGGCCGAAGGAGGCGCGTACGACAGTTTTGGCGCCGCCGCGCGGGTTCCAAGCGATGCCCAAGCTCGGGTCGAGATCGATATTGGCGGGACGTAGCGCGCGAGGCATGCCGTCGCGACCGGCAAACACGAGCGCGCCGGGGAGGCCATTCGAGGGGTCGATTACGGACGGATCGACCGTACTCTGTCGATCGTACTTCTCCACCCGCGGCGTCCGGCGGCTGAGATTGAGACTGAGGGTGATGGTCAAGTCTTTCGAGAGTTCGTACTTGTCACTCCCGGCGAGGGCTTGGTAGGAGTCGCGAAAATAGGATGGCGATGTAATGATGGTGCGTTCCGCGTACTCTGGCAGGCCGAGAAGGAAGCTTGCGAACGGATCGCCCGTGTCAATAATGCCCGGCAGGCTGGTAAGACCTGCGTCAAACTGGAAATAGCCGGAGGGATACGCGGCATCGAACGAATTCACCTGATAGTGATCGGTCTGAAACGTCAGCCCGAGAGAATGTTTGCCCTTTCGAGTCGAGACCTCATCTCGAGCTTCGAAGGTGTTGCGAGCGTTGCGCGAGTTGGGATAACCGGTGCCCATTGAGAGATAGTTGCTGAGGAACTGAAAGTTAGGAAAAGGAGACTGAGAAGGATCCCCAGCCCGTGCCGTGTCGGAGACCGCGGTAAAACTGGATGTGTTGACGGTCTTGGGGTTGGCGGTAAAAACGTAGTCGAGTTCCGTGCGCCGGGTGGAGTAATGCTGCTCCGGTGCAGTTGGGCTGGCGATGTTCGGAAAATATTTCGCGGAGCTAAGGAACCCGCTGGAAATGGTGCTGACGGAGGTAAGCCGATTCCGCGCGCCAAATTGGTGTTCAACTTTGGCAATGATTCCGTCTGCGGTGTCGGCCGCCGGAGCATTGACGAAGTAGTTGTTCTGGAAAAAGGGGCCGATGTTTGTATTGGGCAGAGGGTAGAGCGCCAAGGCCTGTTGAACGGTCGGCGCCAAGCGGTCGGGTGGAATGCGGTTTCCAGCAAAGGTCGAGCGCAAGTACTGGAGATTGCTGGTCGAGACCGGCAGGCTTGGATTGTAAGCGGGATTTGGGGTTGTGGTGGCCGGATCGTAGATGGGCAGCAGGTTCCCCGCTTGATCAACAGTTTGAGAGAAGTCGCCGGTGCGCTGGGCAGCGGTGGGGATGGTGTGCAGTGAGGCTCGGAAGATGCTCTCGCGGACACCCTCATAGGACAGGGCGAAGAACGTGTTCTTAGAATTCTCCACTAGGTGCGGGATGAGCACAGGGCCGGCCACATTGAAACCGAACTGATTGCGCCGCAACGGAGAAACGCTTTCCCCGTTTTGCTTCACTTGGTGCGGTATGGCATCGAGAGCATCGTTTCGGAAGTTTTCGAAGACACGGCCGTGCCAAAGCATTTTCCGCCCACGATGCTTTTGCGCAGCCGGCGGGCTGCCGGGGCGCATGCCCAAATCGCGCGTCAGAACTTTGAACTCTTCAGCGGCGCGGGTGAGCGGGAGGGGGCTGCTGAGGGGACGATTTGCCTTCTTCTGAGGCCACGGCTGATCCGCAGGCAGTAGACAGAGCGAGCGTAAGCGACAAAAGGATGTAAGTCAAAACTTCCATTTTCGACATCCCGATACCTTGAATATATACCCCCGTCCAATTTCATAGCAACACGAAGGGTGCGGCTTCCAGCTTTTTTGGAACAAATGTCGCTTGTCGGTCTATGGCGATTTCGGCTATCCTCAGGTCACTGCGAGCCGCGGCGGGGACAGTGGCGGCGGTCAGGACCGGGGTTGGCCATATGAGAGATTCGGATACGAACCGCATAAGCAGCTTCAAAAAGATTTCAGTCGAGCGCTTCCGGCGCCTTTGCGATGTCGAACTTGAGCTGCGCCCTTTGACCGTTCTGATCGGCGCCAATGGGACCGGCAAGACGTCTCTGCTGGATGTGTTCTCCCTCCTGGCAAGCTCGGCGCAAGGCTCTCTTAATAAGGCAATCAGCGACCTTTCTGGGCTGTCAGCAGTCATCACCTATGACCGGGAGGAAGACCTCTCACTCGGCATCTCGATGGGTGTCCCCGGTCACGAACCGCTCGAATACTTGCTGCGTCTAACGCCGCAAGGCACGTCCTACCTGATCGAAGAAGAAATCCTCAGTCAGCAGCGCTACGCGAAGCCGCCGCCATTCAAGCATATCGATTCCCACGGCTCAGACGTGAGGTACTTTGAAGTAGACCAGAGGAGTCTGGTGCGTCCAAATTGGGAGCATAACCCACTAGAAACGTCGCTCTCTCAAGTTCCCAAGATGTATCGTGAGCCGGAGGACTTCCGCAGGAAGCTCGCCTCGTCCACCTTCTATCACGTCCTGGACGTCGAACCGCGCTCACCCGTACGCCTGCCGCAACCGATGCGGCCCGCCTCCCTGCCCGGAAAAGATGGCGAGGACTTGGTCTCTTGCCTGTTCTACTTGCGCGAAGCCGACCGCGACCGGTTTGAAGCCATCGAGGATTCACTCCGCGCGGCGTTCCCGGCCTTCGAGCGCCTTGATTTTCCTCCCGTCGCCGCAGGAACACTGGCCATGACGTGGCGGGACAAGAACCTGTCGCGGCCCCTGTACATGCATCAACTGTCCGAAGGAATGCTCCGTTTCCTATGGCTAGCGACGCTTCTCGCCAGCCCTGGTCTGACTGCCCTTACCTTGCTCGACGAGCCTGAGGTCAGCCTTCATCCCGACCTTCTGAGCCTCCTCGCCGGACTCTTGCGAGAAGCGGCCAATCGCACACAGTTGATCGTGGCCACACATTCGGACCGCCTCGTGCGGTTCCTGAAGCCAGCCGAAGTGGTAGTGATTGATTCGACCGCCGACGGGATGGCACAGCTCACGTGGGCGGACCAACTGGATTTGGGCGAATGGCTGGCCGAGTACACACTGGATGAGGTCTGGCGAATGGGGCGAATGGGAGGACGCGCATGAAGATCGCCGTCCTAATTGAAGGGCAGACCGAGCGCGCTTTTCTTCCTCACCTCCGGCGCTTTTTGGAAACGCGGCTCGCAGGTCGGATGCCCCGTCTCGATCCTGTGCCGTACGACGGTCGCATCCCGACGAGAGAGCGCCTGAGGCGTGTCGTAGAACACTTGCTGCGAAGCGGGAAGCCGCCCGCCGACGGCGTGATTGCGCTAACGGACGTCTACACCGGAACTGGAGAGTTCCACGACGCCGAAGACGCAAAGAGGAAAATGCGCGAGTGGGTCGGCGAGAACCCACAGTTCTTTCCACACGCCGCCCAGCATGAATTCGAAGCGTGGCTGCTTCCGTTCTGGGGCACCATCCAGCGCTTGGCGGGTCATAACAAGGCCGCGCCTGCCGGTCCTCCCGAGACCGTGAATCTCACCCGACCGCCCTCCGTTCGAATCGGGGAGGTCTTCAGCGCCGGTACCTGCAGGAGTCACTACGTCAAGCCGCGAGACGCCGAACGGATTCTGCGAGAAAACGATCTTCTGCTCGCGGCCCAGGCCTGTCCTGAGTTGCGAGCTCTTTTGAACACGATCCTTCGCTTGTGCGGAGGCGAGTGCGTGTAGGTGCCACGATACGCGCGGGTCCAGCGGACTTCAGCTTTCCCAGGCGTAGACTCCGTGTCTCAAAGTCTGGCCTGAAGGAGTCTACCGCTCTGCATAATATCCGTCTCTTGCTTGCACGGTCAGGTCTTTCTGTTTGGTCGTAAGACGGATCTTGTGATAGCCCGCACCGACGTCCGCTCTGTCGGGGGAGTAACCCAGGCTGTACTGGTTGCGCAATTCCTCTTGGATACGGTCGTAGATCTGCTCGATGGGCTGCTTCTTGGAAACTTCAAAGAGGCGGCCGCCCGTTTGCTTGGAAATCTGCTCGAGGATCTTCTTGCCGTCCGGACGCGTTTGTTGGGGGTACCTCCCGGGCCGACCACCGCGCCGACCCATTCCCCCCATTCCGCCCATGCCGCGCCCGCCATACCCTCCTCCGTAGCCCTCCTCATCAGCAAACAGGATGGAATAGACCAGGGTGTCGGCGCGCTGGGCCGCCTCGACGGCGCTGGCCAGAGTCTCTTTGCTGCCGCGGTCCACGCCATCGGAGAGGACAATCAGCGCTTTGCGGCCCTGCTGCCTCTTCATCAACTCGTTTGACGCCAGGTAGACCGCATCATAGAGCAAAGTGCCCCCGCCACCGCCACCCGCTCTCCGGCGCGAGCCAGGATACGAACCAGGAGAGTTGCCACCGCCCTCCTGGCTGGGCTGCGGTGTCCGAAGCAACTCCAGCGCCGACTGCAACTTTTGACGTGAAGAAGTGAGGTCCTGTAGCAGTTCTACTTCCCGGTCAAAGTGAATCAGGAATGCCCTGTCCTTATCTACGCGCAGCACTTGATCCAGAAAGGTGGAGCTGGCGCTTCGCTCCTGGTCGAGAACGCGCCGCTGGCTCATACTCGTGTCCACGAGCAGACCAAGGGTCAGGGGAAGGTCGGTTTCCGCCGCGAAATAGCGAATGGTTTGCGGACGCTCGTCTTGTTCTAGCACGAAATCGTCCTTGGTTAGATTGCGCACGATTTCTCCGTGCTTGTTGCGCACCGTGGCCAGCACATTGACCACCTTGACGTTGACGGAAACGGTCGGCGGCTGCTGGCTCCGCAGAGGCCAAGTCGGTAATAACAGGGAAACCAGGAACAACAAAAGGCAAACTCTTAGCCGGCCGCCGGTCCCCGGCCTAGAAGGGTACTGAAAAACCTTTGTAGATCCTGTCATTCCGACCCCCAAGCGGAGATTCCATGAGCCTGCGGCCCGTCACTTTGCATCAAGATGCTCCAGGTAGTTCCCCTCCCTGGTTAAAGAGAGTTATTGGGGAGGCGGTGAAGCGCTGCTGTTCGAGGCCGCTTCTCTTTTCAAAAAGACGAGATGCACTGTGCCTGAACCCTCACGCGACTTGATGCTCCGGTCAACCCGCAGAGATTTCCCATCTTCAGAAAGTCTCCACTGCTCTCTTATCTGAATCTTGCCACCTCCCTGGCCGGAGTCTCCGTTACCCGCCAGAGAAAGCTTCAGTTCCTTGCCGTTCTTCTCCCGCTCTGCTTTCGAGGTTGCGTTGGTCTGGTCCGAGTCACCAACCTGCGTGGTCGATTCACTGCCATCCAGGTTGTATACAGCGTTCTTAGGGTAAAGCTGGTAAGCGGCAACATCTCCTCGCGATGGTCCCTCGTTGCGGGGTCTTCCACCCCCGCCCCGCGGCATTCCCATTCCGACGCCTGGAATGCCCATGCCAATGCCCCCCATCCCCCCTCTCCTGCCGCCGGGATAGCCGCCCCGTGACGAGCCTCCCGCGCCGGAATTTGGCGCGATCGGAGCGGCCTGCAAATTCCCCTCGAGCGTTGTCGCCACTTTGAGTTGCCGCTCATCTTGGCTTACGACCATGCTGTAACCTTGCAAACCTGCGGGAGGATTCCTCGTCTGGTCAAAATTCAAGACCCAGTCGCCCGAAAAGTCTGTCGCCTTCGACGGTTCCTTTGCGCCTAGAATCGTTGAACAGGACGCGAGTGCCAGCAACACGAGCAAGATTTTTTTCATAGGCTTACCCTCTACCCGAAAACGGCGCTGCTCACTTCATCGGGGAGTTCAGAGCCTTTTGCGAACAGACGTTCGCCATCCGGTTTGATGGAAAAATCTGAAGGTGAGTTGGCCCCCTGCCTGAACCTCTGAGGATCAAGGAGAGATTTGCGCTACCGGTCTGACTCCCCCCGGACGCATTGAGATTCTCAACCTGCTCCTGGAACAAGATTGGCAATTCTTTAATGAAGCTGTTGCTTCTGCGAGCGGGCTGCGATGGAGTTCGTCTGATTCTGGACGTCCGACCACCCTCACGGTAGAACGAATCCACGAACATTCCCGCCATTTTGAGCGAACCATCAGTCGCCCCATTGTTCACCATGATGCGACAGTGCGGTTCAACACTTGAAGTTAGGTTAATGCGTCGCGACTTGCCGATTTTCGGCCATCCTCCCTCGCGGCCTTCGGATGATGAACGCCAGCGGGATGATGAGCAGAAAGATGATGCCCATCAGCCGGAAGACACTCAGAAAACTCAACAACGTCGCCTGCTGCTGCATCACCCCATAGAGCATCGCCAGGGCGCGGCGACTCGCGGTGACGGGGTCGGAACCGCCCCGCAAAAACAATGCTCGAGCCTGTTCCAGTGCTTGCCGGGTGAAAGGACTGTTATCCGTCACATGCGCGGCCAGCAGGGACTGATTGAACTGGGAGCGCCGCGCAATCCAGGTGGTGACAAAGGAAACGCCCATGCTCGATCCGATGTTTCGCATGACGCTATAAAGGCTTGTGGCATAGCCGGTCTCCTGCTTTGGGATCGGGTCCATGGTGAGAGTCGTGAGGGGGACGAAGACGAAGGCCAAGCCGGCGCCCTGATTTAGCAGGTGCACGAGGATATCCCAGGTTCCGGAATTAAGGTCCATGTGGGAGTAGCCGAAGAAAGCGAGGCTGGCGACGGCGAACCCGAACACGATCATCCAACGCCCATCCCAGCCTCGGCCGAGCAGGTATCCCACAAGCGGCATGCAGAAGGCTGTGGCGATGCCGCGTGGGCTGGTCCAAAGCCCGGCGATCGCGCTCGTCCAACCGAGCAGGGTCTGCATGAACAGAGGCAACGTCACCAGGCTGCCGTAAAGCACGAACCCAAGCACCGTGGCCAACACGATGCCTGCGGCAAAGCTTCGATACTTCAACAGCCGGAAATGAACGATGGGCTGCTCGATGGTCATCTCCCGGATGACGAAAGCCGCCAGAAAACCGGCCGCCAGCACGGCCAGCGTGATAATGAAGCGACTTCCGAACCAGTCCTCTTCCTGGCCCTTGTCCAGCATGATTTGCAGCGCCCCCATGCCCACCGCCAGCATGCCAAAACCCCAAAAGTCGGCACGCAACTTACCACGGCGCAGGTAGGGTGGATCGTAAACAAACAGGCCGATCATGATTAGGCTGGCGATCCCGATGGGGAGGTTGATGTAGAAGACCCAGCGCCAGGAATAGGTGTCAGTAATCCACCCACCCAGCGTAGGGCCAAGTATGGGGGCGGCGACAATGCCCATCCCCCAAAAGGCCATTGCCTTGCCGCGCTCCAGGCCAGGGAATTCCTCGAGCAGCACAGCCTGGGAAATCGGTTGCAACCCTCCGCCGGTGGTGCCTTGGAGCACGCGAAAGAAAATAAGCGCCGGCAGATTAGGCGCAATCCCGCACAAAAGGCTCGAGACCGTGAACCCCGTCACCACGGTCAGCAACAATCGCTTGCGCCCGAAATAGTTCGCGAGCCAGCCGGTGATGGGCAGGATGATGGCGTTGGCAACTAGGTAAGAGGTGAGGACCCAGGTGGATTCATCGACGGTGGCCGAAAGGCTGCCCGCAATATGCGGCAGGCTGACGTTGACCACTGAAGTGTCCAGCACTTCCATGATCGCGCTGGACATGACAGCAACCGCTACCAACCAACGATTCGCGGAGGCGTGGGTGACCACTGCGCTGCTCATATAGGAGAAGAGATTTTAACACTCGCAGAGGGCCACTCCACACACCTTGCGAAGGAAACGTAGCAGGATGCTGAAAAACCATTGCGTTCCTTGTCATTCCGACCCTCAGCGGAGCGGCCTCCTGTAGCAACGGCTCCAGGTGGGGATCGAGTTCCGCGTCCGCCCCGGCATCGCCCCTCGCCTTGGAACCGAACAGGAAAATGCGCTCCGGCTGATAAGCCTCCACCAGCCGCCGGACAATTTCCGCTAAAGCTGCATCTTGAAGCAGCATCTCCCTGCCTGTGCGGTTTTCGGTCCTACGCGCATCGTTCATGTCTATACCTCTTCGTCACATGCCGAATGACTCAAAGAGTGCAGCAAGACAGTATCCATCACCTCGCAACGGGGTCAAAGGGTGGCATGAAAACTGAGACCCTACGCGCCTTCACAG
This sequence comes from uncultured Acidobacteriota bacterium, assembly GCA_963765485.1. Classification (GTDB taxonomy): domain Bacteria; phylum Acidobacteriota; class Terriglobia; order UBA7540; family UBA7540; genus CAVROP01. Next base: position 91,070 of record CAVXWN010000023.1, read on the forward strand.
AAGACGAGTACCGAAGGATCATTGCCGCTCTGCCCTGACAAGCTCGGACTCAGGCATTCATTTTCACCCAGGCTTCTTCAGAGTGGAGCGCGGCGATGGCCTTGGGGCGAATCTTGCGATACACCTTCGCAGGAGGTAACGCAATTCCGTCGACCTCGAGCAGCCGCGCCACGGGAATGCCGAAGAGTCGCTCATTTTCTTCGAGCAAGGGACTGAGCGCTGCCCAATCGCGCTCTTCGAGCTGGGCAAACTCGCCGCCGTTGAGTTGTTCCTCAGAGACCTTCATGCGCGGGTCGCGGATATAAATCGCTCCACCCGCAGCAAGCGAGAACAAGTTGCCACCGGGGTAGGGCACTTCCAGCTCCACAATCTGGCCCTGGTCATTCAAGCTGATCCCGTTGAGGATAGCGAAGCCACCGCCGTTCAGCGGATCTCCGGCCATGAAAGACTCCGCCAAATAATCAAGGCAGGTCCCGTTGATTACCACGCGGGGCTTGCCGACCGCGTTGATGAGGGGCCGTCCCGCGGCGCTGCCCAGCACGAATGCTTGGCCGCCTTTACCTGCATAGAGGAATGTCTGGCCGACGCTGCCGTAAACGACGAGTTTCCCGTCTTTCATGATCTGGGCCAGTTGGTCCTGTGCGTCGCCGTGAACAAAAACCTCCGCTCCATCGATGCCTGAAGCCAGGTAATCCCCGGAGGAACCATAAACGTCGATGCGAACGCCTGCGCTGCCAGCCCCTAAGCCATTAGCGATAAACCGATGCCCCTTGGCGTGAGCCACTATGAACTGTCGAAAGCCGTGCTGGTAAAGCCGAACGATTTCGCGAGCCAGCGAGTGTTCACCCTCCGCCGCAAAGCCTCGAGCATCTACAACGACCGTTTGAGCCCCGCCGCAAGGGCTGGGTAGAGGATTCCCCGCGCTGACGAAAGTATAGGCTTCGGAAGGGGATTGGCGGATGGACTCGACGATCGCCGCCAAGCTTTGATCGAAGAGTGAGAGCAGGCTGCTCCGCCGCATTGAGGCCGTGGGATAGCGACGGTCGATCATGAGCGTGAGGACGCCCAAGGCCCGCCGTTGATCGTCGTCCTCGACGGCAGTGCGCTCCAGGGCTCTGAGAAACGCGAGCAGACTCCCATAGTCCCAGCTCAGCAACTGCTCCTTGACCCATGCGAACAGCTCGAAAGTGGGGACGTCGGGTGGGGCAATGTCGGTCGGCAAGGCGATGGCCTGCGCGGTGTAGGGTTTCTGAAGGGCGCTTAACCCGATGCCCCGGCCGAACTTGTCTGTACATACGAGCTTGGCAGGACCATTCCCATTGTCCTGGACAGTGAAGATGAACGCCCCACCGTCCGTATGGCTGCCGCCGCGCGCGTTCCAATAGAGATCGGCATGGCTCCAGAATCGCGAATCTTCCGAGGCCAGGCTCTCGAGAGTGGCGTCGATGGCCTGCTTTTCCGAGGCTGCCAAACCGATGGAGACAGGGCCTTGTTGCAAGGCGAAGACCTGCGGACGCAGCATGCTGGTGTCGGTGATGCCGATCAGACGGTAAGCTCCCTGCGCTTGGCCGGATTGAGCGATAAGAAAAAACCAGGGACCATCCGGCGAGCCGTGCATGTGCACGGTCTGAAGTTGCTGGTAGATCAGCTTCTTTTCTTTTGGGAGAAGGGTGAAGTCCCGCTCCGTTGTGGGCGCCAGAGATTCGATCACGTACTCGAGCGGGTAGGAGTAGGTCCTGTGCAAAAGATCGAAGAGGAGTGCGGAAACTTCCGTATCCGTCAGGAAGAGAGGGTAGATATTCCGCTGAGCCAGGTACTCGCAGATGGAGGCATAGTTGGCGAAGTCGCCGTTGTGCACGAGGGCTTCGTGGAGTCCGACGAAGGGGTGCGCGCCACCCGGATGCCAGACCTTGCCTTTGGTCGGGTAGCGATGGTGGCCAATCCACACGTGGGCGTGAATATCCTCGAGTTGGTAATAGCGAATTACGTCATCACCGTAGCCGACCATCTTGAGCGCCAGCATGTTCTTCCCATGCGACAGGACGAAGGCGCGCTTCTCGCCTGTGGACGCATAATAGGCGCGGTTCAAGCGATAGCTGTTCTGATAGATAATCTCGTCCTCAATGCTCTCCAGGCGTGCGGCTGGCGTCGCTGCCGCCTCCAGACCATTCCTTTTTCGAAACGCGTCGATGACTTCGGGCTTCACCCGCACGAAGTACAAGAAGACTTCCGGGGGGCTGACGCTGAGGCTCTCAACAATCCTCGAGTCCTTGGTGCTGGGCAAGGAGCGAGCCTGCGCGATCTCGAAGGTCGGCTCGATGCAGTTTTGCTCCACTTCCAGCCGGACGCGGGAGTCGAGATAGGCGATGGCGAGCAGGTAGTCGTTCTCGAGGATCTCCCGACTGACACCAAACTCCTCGGGCTCGAGTCCCACCGCTGCAATGCCGCCTCCCTTGCCGTTGCCGCGGTTGCGCATTTGGGTTAATGCCTGGAGTAGATGGCGTGCCGGAATTCTTTCACTGCAGGCGATCCCCATTACGCCGCAGCCGCCCTCAGTCTCGGCCTTGCGCAATATTGTGCGTGGACCACCTTCGGGGATAAGAGATTCCCTTGACGCAAGGATCTTGGCGATAGCCTCCGGTTGAATCATCAGCACGCTCCTGCCTGGCTACGATAGATCAGCAAATCTGTTCTGCCTACGAGATCGCGAACCTTCGTGAGCCCAAGCCGGCGCAGTATATCGCGGAGTTGCAGTTGGAAGGACTGGTACAGGTTGCTGAGTCGCTCGGCGCCCCAGTCAGTCTCCACCAATTGCGAGAGCTCCGGATCGGTGGTGGTAAGCCCAAAGGGACAACCCCGACCGCGCTCGCAGTTGCCGCATCGTGTGCAGCCCAGGGCCACCAATTCCGCCGTACCGAGGACGGCTCCATCCGCGCCTAAAGCAATCGCCTTGGCAATGTCATAGGCGGTGCGTATCCCGCCGCTGGCCATAACCACGACTTCACGTCGAATGCCCTCCTCGAGCAAGTAGCGGTGCACCTTGGGGATCGCGAACTCAATGGGCATGGCAATAGTCTTCTTGGCGATTTCCGGCGCCGCGCCGGTGCCGCCATAGCTCCCGTCAATGTTAATGATGTGCGCCCCCGCGTAGTAACTCCCTACGGCTACCATGTCAATGTCCGTGGGCGTGGAGACTTTTACGGAAACGAGCGCTTCCGGGTTGATCGTCTTGATCCAATCAACGTGCTTCTTGTGATCCTCGACGGAATAAACGCTGTGAAACGGAAAGGGTGAAAACAGGCTGATCCAAGGGACCGACTCGCGCATGGTGGCTACGGCAGTAGTCACCTTGTCGCCCAGCAGGTGTCCTCCCAGACCCGGCTTCGCCCCTTGGGCATACTTGAACTCGACAATCGGCGCATCCTGGATCGTCTCTTCTCTAACTCCGAACATGCCGGTGGCGACCTGAGTGATTACGTGGCCCCTGTAGGCGAGGAGGGATTCCGGGTATCCTCCTTCACCTGTGGAGGTGAAGGTCTTCCATGCCTGGGCCGTTCTTGGCTCGAGCCAGCATCACCTGCTCGCTGATTGACCCAAAGGACATCCCCGCCCCGTAGAAGGGGATGGGGATCTCGATCCGGCGATCGTAGGTTCGGCGATTGAGCGGGATAGAAAGATCAATGGCCGCGTTGTTGGGAAGCCACCGGTCCTCCGGAAGGAATTTGAAATCGAGCAAATCGAAGCCGCCACCGGAATTGCCCACCCGGTGTTCAAGGCCATTGGCGGGTGGCTTGCCCGTTTCGGCCTGTAGCCAAGTGGAGAGAATCAGGTCCGCAGTCCAGCGGTAGTCTCCCATTGCCGGCAGCTTGCCCTTTCCCAGCTCAGGCCAAAGGTGGAAGCCTCGGCGTAAGGATGCGGTATGCTTTTCGATGATGAGCTGCTCGGCAGCCTTCTCTCTAGTGGTCATAGCCTTCGATCCCGGCAAAGGCTTCGCGTTCCAAATCCTTCTGGAACATCGCGCGGCCTATCTCGCCCCGCAGGCGGCGGACTTCCCGGAGGCCCATGGCTCCCATTACCTCCAGCAGTTGATCGCGCCAGGAAGCCAGCAGGTTCGCAATTCGCTGCACACCCCAGTTGACTGTAAGCCGTCTGGGTAGTCGGAAGCGGATCTTCTCGCGCTCAAGGCATTCACCGAGGAACTGGGCCTGCAGGGCCGCCAGCAGGGATGTGTCGAGGGCGACAGCATCCAGACCGCAGATAATGGCTTTGGGAACGTGCTCGGCCGCGATGATCCCCCCGCTCCCCAGGAGGGTCACCTCGTCCCGGCACCCCGCCTCGACAAAGGCTCCGTGAGCCTCCCGGATGAGGTCCAGCACGAACCGCCCGTCCCGTCCCAGGCCATGATAATTGGCCACCAAGTGGAACACACGGATTCCCCGGTGATAGTACCTTGATAGTTCCTCCTTGGAGACGAAATCGTGGCGCAGGCAAATCGTGCTATCGGGAAAGTGCGTCCGAATCTCTCGTAAGAGCGCCTCGTTCCAGCCATCAAGCTCGATCATGGGCGGCGCGAAGCGGAGCTTCGGTGAGTGCGGTTGCATCCTCATGGCTAACCAGTGGAACGATCTGTTGCCCCTGGAGCCTGAATCTCGTGAGCACCCCAACTGGCAAGACGACCAACGTCTCGGCCTTTTGGGCAGCGGCCACAAGGATCGGGAGGAATTTGGTTGATAGGACAGAAGGGGGCGGGACATCGAACAAAACTGGAATGGGAATGGAAAAAGTTCCTGCGCTTTCCCCAGTCGCTACCCCTTGCTCATCGAAGGTGAGGAAGGGCGGCTTCTGACCAATGTCCACCGAGGTGGAAATGAACTCTCGACCGTGGATGCCATCGCGCGTCGGACGCACGATTTCAGACATGTCCGTCCACATTGCCGTCCCAGCCTTCGCCACCGAACCGGCCCCGGTAGCCGGCGCCCTTTACGGGTACCCTCCCGGTTCGTGCTTCGTAGCAAACGGTGTCAACGTGCTCTGGTGTAAAATACGAGTCACCCAGACGCTGATGTTCGGGATTAAGGCAAACCTGTACCATTTCGGGATACTCAATCGTGCAACGCAGGCATCCCACACAGGAGTCGCTTCGGGGCGCGAATCCTCCTACAGGTCCTGAGAAAACGCCATATAAGCAAGGCCGGCTCAGTGCAACTTCCAGGTTTCCTCGATGGCGAATCAGTTCTTCGAGCAGATGCGTGGCCAAGCCAGGCTTTTGGACTTTCACGCGCGTGCGATTGGGAAAAGGCGCGATCTCAGGTGCGGGGCTCGTTTGAAGGTGGTAGCGCTGATACATGTTGGATCCTGCGATTTGGAGGAGATCAGACGTGCCAGGTTCCTCCCCGCTGTAGCCCAACGTGCAGCGAGGAAGGAAAGATGAAGGCGGGGATGTGGCACAACCAACGCCCTCGCCCCCTAACTGGGCGCTCCGGGTCTACGAGGCAGGCCAGTCTAAAACAACGGTCGTCCGAAAGCAAGCTCGTTTCGAGAATCCGGCTGGAGCAGACGTGGGAGCACCAAGAAAGGTGTACAATCCCCGTGTGCCGGATCCGCAACGCAATGGTGGCGTCAATTGCACTTAGACGGTGTCACGGAGTAGCTGTTCCAGATTCCACCGGAGAACCCCTCACCCCTGTCCCCTCTTCCCCAAGGGGGCGAGGGAAGAGTTGATTCGAATCTACCGCATCGCGAGGTTAACTCAGATGAACCTTCTGACGACGTTCAAAGGCTCGTTGCTTGAATCTTTCTTCCCGGCGGCATGGGACTTGGCGCAGTGGGACGCTTGTGTGGCCGACGACCCAGTCGCCATCTTCGATCGGCAGCCAAAATGGCACAAAGACTTTTCGATCCGCATGGCTGATGACGTGGCGGATTTTGACGTGATGTTGGGTCATGAGCTGGCCATGGAAATTCGCCGTTGTCGAGAAGCCGGCCGCAAACTGGCTCTGATTTTGCCCGTGGGCCCAATGGGCATGTACCGTTGGACGGTCTATTTCCTGCGCGACTGGAATATTCCCTGCCGGCACGTGTACGGTTTCAACATGGACGAGTGGAGCGACAGTGAGGGCAATACGCTCCCCAGCGACCATCCCGGCGCATTCCAGAACGCCATGGAGATGGCTTTCTACCGGCCTCTCTCGGACCTCACCGTGCCGCCGAGCCAGCGCTTTTTTGCCACCCGGCGACTGCTCCCTGAGTACCCGGATCGGATCGACGCTCTGCGCAAGGAAGGGGCTAAGCTGGTGGTCGTTTATGGCATTGGGCGCGCCTGTCATATTGCCTTCTGGGAACCCCACTTCGGGGTTGAGTTCGCCAACGACGAAGAGTGGCGAAGACAGACTCATCGTTTAGGCGCCAAGCTACACCCGCTGACGATTGAACAGAATGCCATTACCAGCTTCAAGAGCCGGACGACGCTGGTGCCGGCCTTCGCCAACACCATCGGGCCGGCCTTCTTTACGCGCGCCGACTACGCCATTGGCGGCGCGGATGGCGAACTCGGCCGCGGTATGCAATGGCAGGGCCTGTCGTTGTGGGTCACGCTTCGGCACCCCACCAGTCGTCATGTGCCTTCCACCTGGATGCCCACGCAGCCGGGTGTCCTTTACTTTACCAAGGCGCTTGCCGGCCCTTTGGTTGCAGAGGTCAACTGACGGAAGCTGAAATTGGAAAAGGGAAACTGGAAAGTGGAAACCAGAAACTGGAATTTGTGAACTGGCCGCCGGCCGCCACCGGGGATGTCTTCGAGATGGGTGGAGCCGCTTTGGTCATCGCCTATGCGCGGGAGGAGGTCTATGGACACGACGAGATGTGAAGTCATACGTAAGGCGCTCTCATACTTGTTAAGCGTGGCCGTATTAGGCTGTGCGCTTGCTCGGCTGGCTCACGCGCAGAATAAGGCCGAGGAGGCAGCGCCGGCCTTTGGCGATCCGTCCATGGCAATCGAGAAGCGAGTTGATAAGCTGGTTTCGCAGATGACACTTGAAGAGAAGGTCAGGCAGATGCAGAACACCGCTCCAGCCATACCCAGGCTTGGTATTCCGTCCTATGACTGGTGGAGCGAAGCGTTGCATGGTGTCGCCCGTTCGGGGTATGCCACTGTGTTTCCACAGGCTATTGGAATGGCGGCCACCTGGGATACCCATCTCGTGCGTCGCGAGGCCGAAGTCATCGCCACCGAGGCGCGCGCCAAGTACAACCAGGCCCAACAAGAAGGCAACCATAGCATTTTCTTTGGGCTCACTTTGTGGTCGCCCAATATCAATATCTTCCGCGATCCCCGTTGGGGACGCGGTCAGGAAACCTACGGCGAAGATCCCTTTCTGGCCGCAAAGGTGGGCGTAGCCTTCGTGAACGGCCTGCAAGGCAATGACACGAAGTATCTGAAAACGGTGGCAACGCCCAAACACTACGCCGTGCACAGCGGGCCGGAGACAAGGCGGCACGGCTTCAACGTCAACGTCTCGCCGCACGATCTCGAGGACACCTACCTTCCGGCATTTCGCGCCACCGTCACTCAAGGGCACGCAGACTCCATCATGTGCGCCTACAACGCCGTCGATGGCGCGCCGGCCTGCGCCAACTCCTACCTGCTCCAGAAGACTCTGCGCGAAGCCTGGGGTTTTCGGGGTTACGTGACCTCCGACTGCGGAGCGGTGGGCGACATCACCGCGGGACACCACTTTACCCCGGACGGCCAGCGTGGCTCGGTGGCAGCGGTGCGCGCCGGAACCGACACGACATGCGGCAATGAATACGTCTTGCTGGTGAAGGCTGTGAAGGACGGGCTGATTCGAGAAAGTGAGATCGACAAGGCGGTGAAGCGGCTATTCACGGCACGCTTCCGGTTGGGCATGTTTGACCCGCCCAGTGCCGTTCCGTTCAACCAGATCGCGATGTCCCAAAATGACTCGCCGGCGAATCGCCAGTTGGCGCTCCAAGCGGCGCGCGAATCGATGGTTCTGTTAAAGAACCAGCAGGGCCTCCTGCCTCTTAATTCGAGTTTCAAAACGATCGCGGTGATAGGACCCAACGCGGAGTCCCTGGCTGCCCTGGAGGGCAACTACAACGGTCAACCGTCTCATCCCGTCTATCCTCTGGATGGGATCCGGAGACTATTTGCAGGCAAGGCGAAGGTTCTTTACTCACAAGGCGCTCCCTACCTCGAGGAGTTGCCGGTGCCTGTGCCACGGACCGTGTTCCATACCGCCGGTGGTGCGAGCACGGAGGGTCTGAAGGCGGAATACTTTTCCAATATGCAGCTCTCCGGGGAGCCAGTGCTCACACGCCGAGACCTGCTGATTCAGTTTGATTGGAACGCCGCAGCGCCCGCTGCGGGCGTGCCCATGAAAGCTTTCTCCGTGCGCTGGACCGGCACGCTCACTCCGCCCGGGCCGGGCGACTATACGTTTACGGTGCGGAAGCCAGAGTGGCTTCCCGAACCCGGTAAGGAAGCTTACCGGATCTATCTTGATGGCGAGCTGGTTCTCGACACAACGCTCCCTGTCCCCGCGACAGCCGAGCAAGAAAAGAAAGAGCCGCAAACCAGTTTTCAGGCGCACTTCGAGGACGCGAAGGCTCATGCATTCCGGCTTGAATATGTACATGAGTCCCGGCTTTTTGGAGCCGGCGTCACGCTCACCTGGCAACCGCCGACGGATATTCTGCGCGAGGAAGCTGTCGAGGTGGCACGGCGGGCTGATGTAGTAGTGGCATTCGTTGGACTCTCACCGAATCTGGAGGGAGAGGAAATGCCGATTCGCGTCCCGGGCTTCAGTGGTGGCGACCGCACGGACATTGGCTTGCCCCGCGCCCAACAGGATCTGCTCGAAATGCTCGCCACCACCGGCAAGCCTTTGGTGGTGGTGTTAATGAACGGCAGCCCGCTGGCGGTGAACTGGGCTGAGCAGCATGCGGCTGCGATCCTCGAAGCCTGGTATCCGGGTGAAGAAGGCGGCACGGCCATTGCCGAGACTTTGTCGGGGGCCAACAACCCAGCCGGAAGGCTGCCCGTTACTTTCTACGCCTCAATCGATCAGCTTCCACCTTTCGACGATTACTCGATGCAGAGCCGGACATACCGATATTTCCACGGCCAGCCGCTCTACGCTTTTGGTTATGGCCTGAGCTACGCGAGCTTCGTCTACAGTAACCTCCGACTTTCATCCCAAGCGCTCCCTGCCGGCCAGGGGCTCACTGTCCAGGCGGACCTCCACAACACGGCCGGGATCAGTGGCGATGAGGTCGCAGAGCTCTATCTCGAGTACCCGCAATCGCCAGGCGCTCCGCTCCGCGCGCTCAAAAGCTTCCAGCGTGTCCATCTCGCTCCGGACGAGATCCGGCATGTGCTCTTCACCCTCAATCCGCGCGACCTCAGCCAGGTCACTGAGAACGGCGAACATCGGATTGTGCCCGGCAGCTACACCGTTTTCGTCGGCGGTAGCCAGCCCACTGAAGGAGCGCATGGTGTCGAAGCAACGCTGCAGATCACGGGCGAAAAAATGCTGCCACGCTAGCCGGAATTTCTGACCACGAAGAGGAAGGATGTCGCGGCAGAGATTGGAGCTGGCCGAAGGCCGGAAGACCGCCACGTCTCCGCCGGGAGCACCGCATCGATATTATACGGTGACTCTGCTCTGAGTGCGCAGGGCTGGTGAGTATGGGCTCACCTGTCTCGACCGGATTGAAGCACTACACTTGACCAAGAAACAGTATCAGAAGATCTCGAAGTTCTCCTGATGCACGGTCGGATCGCTCTTGATGACGACGTCTTTGCGCGTGAGTGATTCGAGCTCGGAAACCAAGACCCCATCGCGGGACCTGAGAGCCTTGGCCACTTCGGGGTTCACGCGGAGGGTCATCACATTGCCTTCGATCTGGCTGGCCATCTTCCGAGCTTCAGCCAAAATCTCGATAACAAACCGTGGTGAGAGACTTGACCCACCCTGAACCCGAGCAGTAGCTGCAACGCTCGCAGAGCGTCCGTTCCAGGGATTGCTTGACTCGCTTCCTGGTGATTGCGACCAGACCAAAATCGTGGAAGGCAATGACCTTGGTCGGCGCCCGGTCCCTACGCAGGGCCTCCTCCAACGCCTGGGTTACCTTGGCGCGGTTCTTACGCTCGTCCATGTCAATGAAGTCGATGACGATGATGCCGCCCAGGTCCCGCAAACGAATCTGGCGGACAATCTCGTTCACGGCATCGACATTAGTCTTCAGGATGGTGTCTTCCAGCCGGTTGGTCTTGCCCACGTATTTGCCCGTGTTAACATCAATCGCCACCAAGGCCTCGGTCTGGTTGATGACAATATACCCTCCGGACTTGAGCCACACTTTGGGCTTGAGCGCCTTTTCGATTTCCGCAAGGATGCTAAACTCCTCGAACAGCGGCGTCTCGCGGATGTAGAGTTTGACCTTGCTGATCGAGGAGGGCTGACTGCGATTCACAAAATCCAGACACGCGCTCGTATTCGATTTCATTGTCCACACGCACGCATATGAAATCTGGAGTGAGCGTATCACGCAGGACCCGCTGGACCAGGTCGAGGTCGCGGTGGATCAGCGCAGGAGCTTTTACGCGTTCCGTTTTACTCCGTATTTCGTTCCAGAGCGTTGAGAGGAATCTCAGGTCCGCTTTCAACTCTTCCTCAGAGCGGCCCTGGCCGGCAGTCCGCACGATGAATCCGCCGGTCAACGAGCCTTTGTTTTCGAGGATGATGTTCCTCAAACGCAGGCGTTCCTCTTCTTGTGAGATCTTGCGCGACACGCCGATGTGGTCGACGGTCGGCATGTACACCAGGTAGCGGCCGGGCAGCGCGATGTGGGAGGTAATACGCGCACCCTTGGTCCCCAGAGGCTCCTTCGAGATCTGCACGAGGATTTCCTGCCCCTCCTTGAGCAGCTTGGAGATCTGGACCGGCTGATTGTTGCCGGGCCGCGACTCTCGCCGAGGTTCGTTCCGGCCATGGTAGCCCGTTGCTCGGCGTCCTCTCCGGCCACGTCGGGGTGCGAAGCGGGGTTGTTGGTGGGGCTCCCGCAATCGTGTACGTTTGCTCAGTGGGCGCTCTGGGCGCCTCGGGCGTTGTTTCCTGAGCGGGCCCAGGTTCCTGGGGCGCCTTCACCTCCATCGGAGGTGACGCAGGTTCAGGAATCGCCTCGGATGATTGGGCGGTTTCCGGAAAAGGTTCGGCCAGGGCCTCCTCCGCGCTATCGCCGGCGAAAGCCGGTTCTGCGGTCCGTTCTTCGATCGGTACATCCCACGCCACGCCAGTTTCGTCTAAAGCGTTTGGGCAGGACTCGTCCGTCGCGAACTCGACCGCCGCCGATTCGACGGGAGGTGTCTGCGGCTCTGCATCCTCCTCGACAACTCGCGGTTCGGCGAAGGCTTGTCCACTTCCCGGAGCGACCAGACCGGGCTCCGCTCCAGGTCGTTCAGTTTCAGCCTGGGCTTCCGCAAGCTGGGCCGCTGAAGGCTTCACTATAGACGCCGGATCGACGACGGGTTGGGCCTCAGAGGCTGTGAAAGGCACTGGAGGCAGGTCCGGCGCATTCGCACTGACGGGCCCCGTTTCCGAGCCGGGGCCAAGTGTTTCCTCGCTCACTGTTTGGGGCGTGGGATAAGGTTCATCAGAAAGCGTCGATTCAAGCGGAAATTCGATTTCCGGCTGCTCAGTTGCAGAAAAAGAAGCCTCTTCAGAGGTCGGCTCCAAAGAGCCAGTTTCAGCGGCGCCTTCGCTCTCGGTCTCCACCAGCGACTGCGTCTCCACACCTTCCTGCTCGGCAGCGATGTCCTCCTCCGGTTCAGGCACTGGCGGCTCGGAAGCCGCATGGCCGTACTTGGCCAGGGATTCCCCAGGCAAAACCTGAAAGGCAGGAGGAGCCGAACTCTCCTCCCGAGGGGTGAACTTGTGCTCAGCATGGCGATGCTCACCAAACCTTCGGCCCCGATGCCGCCAGCGGCGGCCCCGCGGTTCGAAGGGTTTGCGCTCATGCGCTTCTCCTGCGGCCTCAGCAGTGGTGGAAGCAGCAGGGATTGCTCCTGCCTCAGGAGAGGCGCCCGTTTCCGGTGCGGGCATCTTGACAGGTGGGCTCTCGAGTGGTGCTTGGGCCGGCGTTTCCCCGCTGGGTATCTGTGAAATCGCCAGAGCAGGCGCGGCTATCTGGGGGAGGGCTTCTTTGTTTCCCGCTTCGGCGAGTGGCGTCGCCGGCGCTCCAGTCTCCGCCTGTTCTGCTGTAAAGCGCACGGCGCGGGCTTCGGCCTCTTCGAGGACCTTATCATAATCATCCTGGTCCTCGAAAAAGAAGTCCGAGACGTAGAGGAAAGCGTCTCTCTCCAGCCCGATGTCCACGAAAGCAGATTGCATGCCGGGGAGCACCCGGCTGACGCGGCCTTTATAGATGCCGCCTACCAACCCCACGTCCGTATCGCGCTCATAATACACTTCGACTAACTGGTCGTCTTCCAATACGGCCAACTTCGTCTCGTGAGGAGACGAAGAGATGAACATCTCCTTTGACATGGAAACTCCTTTTCAGGGTCTGCCCGGGGATTCATCCGCCGTGGCGGAGATCAACCCTCAGCTTCCCTGGCCCGTCGCTTGATGGAACTCCGAAGTTCATCGCATGCAGACCGGGCTACATCGATCTCAGGTGGCTTTGATGTCGCATAAAGGCGAACCATTCCGGACCCACCTTGTCCGCAGATCAACTGGCGCCAACGCAGCCAGTTCCGAGGTTCAAACTCCTAAGCCCTGCGCCGGATCTTCTCCCGAGTCTTCCCTGAACCGACGCTTCACCTAATTGACAAATCGCTTCGCCCGGACATTTATAGCTACGCCCAGCCCCAGAAAGGTGAACAGCAGGGATGATCCTCCCCCGCTCATTAGTGGCAGTGGAATGCCAGTCACCGGGAATATCCCGATCATCATCCCCGTGTTGATGACGACCTGGAAAAACAGCACCGAGGCAAGCCCTACCAGCAGAAACGCTCCGGCACGGTCTGGCGCCATTTGCGCCCCATCCAAAAGGCGGAGCAGCAACACCAAATAAAGCAGCAAAACAAACATCGTACCAACGAATCCCTGCTCCTCCGCCAAAGGCGGCAAAAATGGAATCCGCATGCGAAACAGGGATGAAGCCCAAGCGGCTCTGGGTGCCGTTTCCAATGCCTTTTCCCCAAAGGCCGCCCGAGCCGATGGCAATCTTAGTCTGGGTTACCTGGTAGCTAGTACCTTGAGTGTCCTGTGACGGGTGAACATAGGTCAAAAACCTGTCGCGTTGATAGGGACGAAGCAAGTGCCATCCCACCGGCAAGGCCAACGCTCCCAACAAGAAAAGCACAGCAACCTGCTGCCACCGAATTCCAGCGAACAAAATGCCCACACTGACAACCGGCAAGCAATGTCAGAGCCGTACCAAGGTCGGGTTCTAAGGCAACAAGGATTGCGGGCACTCCAGCCAACAATCCCAGCTTGACCAAGTCGCCCCAGGTAGCGGAGCTGTTTCGTCTTTCAGCATAATAGGCCGCTACACCCATTATTATAACGAATTTGACTAATTCTGACACTTGGAAATGTAAATCCGCCAAAATGTATCCATCTCTTGGCCCCCGCCACGGCATGGCCAGCAACTAGTAACTCACCTAAGAGGAGCAGTGACAGGATGTACAGCCACGGAGTTTGCGCTAAAAGGAAGTGGTAGTCGACGCGGCTGACCACCAACGCTAGAATGACGCTTAGGATTATCCAATAGATCTGTTTCTTGAACTGGCCTTCGAGGGCGGAATGTGCTGTGGTGCTGTAGATTTCAAGGACTCCAATCGTCGCAATAGCAATAGCCACTGCAAGAAGAAGCCAATCTATATCGCGAAACCGGAACAGCTTATTCATTATTAAGCGAATTCCTTCTAGCGAACTTCCGCTGGGGTGGCTGGCCTCGTGGATGGCATAGCGCCGGCTTTGCTCAACAATCGCACTTGGTTCTGCGTTTGTTCCAGCGGAGGCTTCTGCGCTGCCCTCTTATCGAAATAAGCTCTAATCACCTCGCGCACGACAGGTACTGCCACGGTCGAGTGTTCCCCCTGCATGACAAGCGCTGCGACGATGATCGCAGGCTTATTGCTGGGAGCATACCCGACGAACCATGCGTTGTTCTTGAAATTCGCGTTCTCTCTCGGATTTCTGCAAGTCAACACTGACAACCTGGGCGGTCCCGGTCTTGCCGGCAATATCAATTCCTGGGCATTGGGCGCTGGCACCCGTCCCACCGCCTTCGTTTACGACGGCCCACATGCCGCGCGTTAACGGCATCCAGAGTTGTCTCGCTCAGGGGAAAGTTTCGCCCGCTGTCGTCAGGGGGATTCACCCCGAGGGCCAGCAATTGGTCTTTGAAAGCCAGATGCGGTCGGTAGAATGTTCCGCCCGAGACGATTCCGCCGATCACATAAGCTAACTGTAAAGGCGTAACCACCACCGCCCCCTGGCCGATAGCGACGGACATAGTCTCGCCCGCCCACCATTTTCGCTTAAAAGCCTTCCGCACCCATTCGGGAGAGGGGATCAGCCCCGGCGCCTCGGCAGGCAAATCGATTCCGGTTCGCGCGCCTAGCCCCAGACGCTTGGCGAAATAGTCAATTTTCTCGATTCCGAGGAGCTTTCCCAGCGTGTAAAAGTACACGTCGCAGGAGACGGTAATGGCTCGGTGCAGGTCAACGCTTCCATGTCCTTTGTGCTTCTCCCAGACCCAGTCGTGGTAGGTGTGTCCGTAAATATTGACGGCGCCGGAGCATTGCAGAGTAAAGTCTTGCCGGATCGTCCCCGATTCCAAAGCGGCGGTAGCGGTAATGATCTTGAAGACCGAACCGGGCGCCAGTTGTGCCTGGATGGCCTTGTTCATCATCGGTTTCATCGGATCGTCGTTGAGTTTTTGCCATTCCTCTCGGTCGATCCGCTTGGCGAAATCGTTGGGGTCAAACGAGGGGTGGCTGACCATTGCCAACACCTCGCCGGTCCGCGGGTCGATGGCCACAACCGCGCCGGGCTGGTCGCCCAAGGCGGCTTCTGCCGCCATCTGCAAATCCAGGTCGATGGTCAGCCGAACGTCGTTTCCCGGCATAGCATTGATGGTGGTGAGCGATCCCACTTCCTGGCCACGGCTATTTACAATCACTCGCATCATGCCATCACTTCCGGCCAGGATTTCGTTGTACTGGCGTTCGATTCCGAACTTGCCCACAACGTCACCAGACCGAAAAGGCGAGCCAGCCACCGCGATCATATCCTCCGAAACTTCGCCCACGTAACCCAAGGTCGCTGCGGCAACTTCACGCTTGGGGTAAAGGCGCTGCTGAACCTGGATGAGGTCTAATTCGGGATACTCAGGCCGGTGAGATTCCACAAAGGCGATATCATCAAGCGTCGCCGATTGCTTCAAAACGATCGGCTGAAACCGCGGCAGGCGTTCCGTGTGCTCCATCAGATGCTGCAGTTCGACAGGGTCGAGACCCAGGCCTCGGGCTATTGCTTCCACCCGCTCGGGCGCCAGGATGGACGCGCTTTCGCGCATCAGCAGCACGCTGAATGCCGGAAAATTGTCCGCCAGCACGCGCCCTTCACGGTCCAATATCCTCCCGCGCGGTGCGATGATCGGCAGGTTGCGAACCCGGTTGCGTTCAGCCTGATCCAGATAAAACTGATGCTTCCCGATTTGCATCCGCCAGTATCCGACAAGCAGCCCAAAGAGTGTCAGAACGATGACGTACTGGAAGAATGCGATCTTCCAGCCAGCAAGGCGTTCATCTTCCGGAAACCGGACTCCCATTTACATCAAACCCCCCGGGCCGAACATACCATGGGCCGAACGATTCTTCTAACACGCTCTGGTCGGCGACGCGGCTCGGTGTCAAACGTCCCCGGCGACCTATCCCCTTATCAAATCAACAAGGTAGCACACCGAGTGCTGCAACTCAAGGCATTTACTTTATAGGGAAGAGGGAACAGGTGATCGGGAACAGATTGCGGGCTAGAGGCGACAACAAACGTGAGGCTATTGGCTTTTGCTCCTCCCTATTTCCTATTCCCTGTTCCCTAACTCATGCAGGTGTTCTGCCTTCCACCGCATGGCAGCGTAGATGCGTGCCCGGCCGCTCGGGTGGTCGTAGAAAAGGAACTCCTCAAATCTGTTTAGCAAAGCAACGCGCAAATTCAAGAAATTACCAGAGCGTCTTGAGAAGGGGACTTTGGCGAATGCGCTGGTCGCGGGTTATCAATGTCATCCCTTCAGCTCGCGCCGTGGCGGCGATAAGGCGATCAGCGGGATCGCGCGGGAAATCGTCGGGAAACTGCCATGCCAGCGATGCTATCTCCGGCGTAATGGGCTTGACCTCCGAGCCCGACTTCTCGATCAGCGTCCGCACGGATGCCTCGACACTACCTCGTCCCTGCAAATGCCCTTTCGAGAATAGCATCGCGAGCTCCCAGAGGCTGATGGCGGCCACAGCAATCCCTTGGTCTCTCCTCGCCCGGCGGATGGCTGAAGCCGCTGCGCGCGAAAGGTGGTGAGGTTCCAACAGCACCCAAATCAGGACATGCGTGTCGAGAAGAATCACCGGTTCGCCTCCCATTCCTCTGGCGCCACGGCCGACGATTCAATGTCACCGACGATTTGGATGACGCCTTTGAGACATCCAAAGATATCGTCGCCGCGCGTGTCGACGGGAACCAGCTTGGCCACCTGCCGTCCCCGCTTCGTGATTATCACGGGCTCCCGGGTAGCTTGGACGTGGTCCATAACTTTCAAGCACCGTGCCTTGAACTCCCCCGCCCGAATGGTCTTCATGGTCACCTCCTGTCGCTCATGGTCACATTATAGTGACCATTACCGGTGTGCATCAAGCGAGTTCCGCTGGGTCGCGGCAAAGTCCTCTCAGGGTGACGGCAGGAGTTGTCCCGCAGGGGCAAACCGTGAGTAGCCGTGGGTGAAACCCACGGAAAGGAAGCGAAAAACATGTACCGGCCCTGAAGGGGCCGGACCATGGGTCAACCCCGTTGGCAGAGATTTTAAAGCCGGAGATGATTAGACAGCAATGACAGTTTCATCGGAGGCAAGCTATTTGAATCGAAAGTCGAGTTTGAAATTGTAGAGCCACGGGATGTGGGGATCGACGCTTTCCTGGCGCAGTTTGTAGGGAAGATTTTCATAATGGGCGCGCAAGAGTTGGGCGTTGGGGGCATTGTAAAGGGTGATGAGAATGGTGTCTTCCCGGACCCGAATGTCGCCCTCCAGACCTTCGAAGAGATGGCGCGCGAGGTGGGTTGCGTCCCAGTCGGCTACCGGTTTGCCGAGGCGCTGGCGCAACTGATAGACCGCCGCCTGAGCCAGCAACGCCAGGGTCAACTGTCCGTAGCGGACATTTAAGTTCAAGGTTCCGGTGCGATGCCATCCCATCGCCTGGTAGAATTTAAAGAACTCTTCGACCTGCCAGCGCTGCGGGTACTCCTGGGTGAGGGCTTGGACCTCCGGGCGCAGGACGGTGCTCAAGAATCCCTGATATTGCAGGTCCTCTTTCTTGACTCCGCTGCGTTGGACCAGTTCCTGGTAAAGGGTCTGGGGATCGTTCTGGAAGTAGTAAGGCTGGGTGGCCGTGGCATAACCCGGCCAGCGCGGGGCAAAGTGGGTGTGGGGGATTTTGCCCCAGCGTTTCAAACACTCGGGATAGGCCGGCAGGGCACAGAGCAGGTCGAAGCGTCCCTGCTGCCCCACGGCATGGAAGAGTTCCTGGCTGTAATGTTCTTTATCGGCTAAGACCAGCGGCTTGCAGGTCGCATCAGGTCGCGCCGAGAGAATCTCCGCGCCCAGGCGCAGCAGTTCGGGAGTGGCTTGGACCACCGAGGGAGCAGACGAGGCGAGAGTGAAGCAGAGCGGCTGTCCGGTCTGGCAATCCAGAAGGAAGAAGGTTTGGCCCATCTTGGTGGGCTTTTCGGTAGTGCTGAAGCGGTGCCGGCGCATCTGACGTTGGGTGTAGCTGGTCATGCGGTGAGGGTCCATGGCCAGAAGTTGGCCGCCAAAATGTTGGCCTGCCCGGCGGAGCTTACCCAAAGCGACTTGCAGTTGTTGAGCCTCCGCTACCGTATGGCTGTCCAACAAGGCATGCATGGCCTGATCGGTGGGAACAAAGGGCAAGCCGTTGGCCAGTTCGAATCCCTTCTGAGAGAGAGTGCGCCGATAACGATAGGAACACAGACAGAAAGCCGATTCGTTGACCAAGTGCAGGCCCAAGCGGGGTTCCACCCGTTGGGGCGGCTGGCCGCTCCAGCGTAACAGAAGGTCCCAAGTTCCCAGGCGCAGATGCTCAGGCAGCAGCAGCCAAATGCCCACTTGGTTGCCGGAGACTTTGTCCGCCAACAACTGACGCACCTGACGCTCCAGACTGGCCGGGTCGGCGGGTGAGGTTCGCTGCTGGGAACGAGTTCTCTGCACCTGGACATACTGGGGCGGCTGGCCGGGGTTAAGGGCGTAGAGTTTTTTTTTGCAGGCCGTAATCGGCGATAATGCGCTCGACGCTGCGTTGACTAATGGCGTGGCCCTCTTGCTGCAGTTTCTGCGCGATCACCTCGGCGGAGGCCTCCGCATCCAGGAAGCGATGGCGGATGACGAGGCGCACGACCTGCTCCGTGCGGCGGTAATCCGTCTTGGGGCCGCGCGGTTGCAGAGCCAGACCGAGAGCTCCCTGCTGCTCAAAGGCGGCCAGCAACTGGTAATAACGCGGGCGGCTGAAGTGGAATTGTCTAGCGGCTTGGGTGGCGCCCTTGCCTTCGCATTGGCCGACGATGAGCATGGCCAGACGGCGGCGACCTGGTCGTCATGGCTGACGGGGAGGATGCCTCCGGGCCCGGAGAAACGGAGTCGTTTATTAAAGAAGGAAATGTTCATAGTGGGGCCAGGATAGCACGGAGGGAAAGGAACGTCTACTTAAATATGGCGGTACTATGGTGAATCCGGCTGGACGAAAGCTGAAAATACTGAATATCAATGGCAACACCGGGGCGCTACGCAGCTATATACCGCCACATATACTTAGACACATGAGGGGCAAATCTCACCCCTTTCGGCGGAATCTCGTGGGCCGTGTCCAATTAAAGCTCGCCAATAAATCTCTGCCGTTGGGGTTGGGGTAATTCTGACGGGCAATCCCTTCCCGCAGGTTGAAACCTGCGGCTACTCAAGGTAGGCCCCTCCGGGGCCATTCCTGCCGTCTCGCCTTTGACGGAACCCTGCGCAGGGCCCATTCGCTGTCATCCTGAGATAATAACTCCCTTTCTTTCTATAATATTCCCGGATTAAACCAGTAAGTACCTGTGTTTTCTATAACATTCCCGCTTCGCCCTCAACTTTTCCACAGCGCTCCTTTGTTTTCATAGACATTCCCGCTTCGTTCCTTCAATTTTGAAGAATTCCTTTTTTGGTTTTCCTTCAAGATCAGACCTCTTGTCCTTCTCACAGCGGAGCTCATTTGCGGGCTTTTCGTGCCGCTTGCCACATTTTCGCGAGGGGGTTGGGGCGGGCAGTAGCATTGCCACATCGTGTTCCCTGGAGGCCGTGACCTCTTGCACAGCTTAAGCTACAATGGTAGCCTATCTTGTCTCGCTTGTCAAGGGAAAGGCTCAGAAATGGTGTCAGGAACGTGTGAAGAAATGTATTTTGAGAAGCTCCGATTGGAGATGATGGTCGGATCGCACGTCACCTTCGTTGCGTGGTAAGTTCCCAGCGGAGGATGATGCGTTTGACCGGTGTGTTAATCCTTCGCCTTTGCATTCTCTTCACTTCCCTCTTTTCATTCTCTCCCCTCAAACCGCTGCCGGCGCGGCTTGGGTGAGAGCGGGTAGCGGGTAGCCACGGTCAGTGCTTTCCTGACCGTGGGCTCTTCCCTTTGAGGTATACGTCCGAAGTGTTATGCTCACGTCATGTCGAACGTTCACCGGTTACGCCTCTCGGACCGTATCTTCTTTGTGAACGTCAATCTTCGACCGAGGATCAGACGCTTCCATGAAGGCGAGTATCCCGTGATCCTCGACGTCATGCAGGCCTCGCGACAACGGTTGGGGTTTCTGCTGTGCGGGTACGTTTTGATGCCCGATCACTGGCACGCTCTGATCTGGGCGCAGTATCCGCTGCTGATTTCGCAAGTACTCCATGACGTGAAGAAGATCACGACCTTGTGGTTCCATGGTCGGCGCGGCAGCAAGGGGCCGTTTTGGCAGCACCAGTTTTGGGACCGGTTCGTAAGGCACGAGCGGGAGTTTAAAGAGCGTTTGGAATATATGCACATGAATCCGGTGCGTCGAGGGTTGGCGAAGAGGCCGGAAGATTGGCGGTGGTCTAGCTACAACAATTTTGCCTTGGACAAGGCCACGGTGGCGGGGTGCCCCATTCAGATTGACTACGTAACCTTGCCGGTCGGATATCGGGCCTGAGACAAGCCCACGGTCAGGAGAGCACTGACCGTGGCTACCGGGCTTTCATAATGCGTGGCGCAGACATTGGTTTTTATGTCTGATGCGCCAGCCGCGCGACCCATTTCCTTATACTTCCGTAAGGATTGCCAAGCGTTCGGAAGGCACGACCACCTTGATTGGAAAGCTGCCTCTCCGGAGGTCACTAAACGGCTGGTGCACAATCACTTCGCCCTTCGCATTTCCATTAAATGCGACTATCGAGGCTTCTTGCGAGCGCTCGCCAAGGTTCACGACCACACACGCACGCTTCCCAGTTCTCGGGTTTCGAAACATCGAATAGCGCATCTCGCTCGGGCCTTCGAACTCAACGAACTGGGTGTCCAGAAATTCTCCGAAGGAAATGGTGTCCTTAAGGCTTTCCAGCATTCGAAGTATCTCCCGAACATATTCGGAGAGTCGACGCATGGGCGGATAAGCCATCGAGTCCGCGGCAATGTAATTAGCGGGCCCCATGAATATCTGGTAGCCGTACCGGACCGCGTTGTTTACCGGCGTAAAATCAAAAGGTTGAGGAACCACGAGACCGGGGAACCACTCTGGAAAGGTATACTTAAAGACGGGAACGTGATCCGAGGAATTGTCGTGCCATGCCCACGCTACGTTCGAGTAGGTCAGCGCTCTGTCCCAAGCGGACTCAGTGGAAATTGCGAATTCCGGGTTAATAGCCCGGCAGGCTTGAAGAATCTCCTCCAAAGCCAGCAGCCTCCCAACCGAGGTGGCCTGGTCGGGACTCAAGGTTGACAACGGATTGAAGTCGAGGCCCGGGTCCGGCGAGAATTTGTCAATATGAAGTCCGTCGGCGCCGATCTCGGCGAGCTTTTTCATTTTCGCCACAATGATCTTTCGGAAATCCGGGATTGCGGAACAATCCCCGAGGAGCGGCGGTCGCGTGTAGCCCAAACGAGCGCCCAGTGTTCCCATGCCCCATCCGTTTACGGCATAATTTACCCCCCACTTGTCCCTGGACGTGTATCGGTTCAATTCACTTCGAAACCACTCCGTGTCCACTCTCACCGGCTGGATATTGGAGAAGAAGAAGACCTTCATCCCCATTTTGTGACACTCGCCCACACCTTCCGCAAGCTCATCCCAGGTTCCGAGACGGGGATCCGGATCGTAGTAGGGATAATTACCGTCATGTCCGCCTAGATTCCAGCCACTGATCAATACGGAGGTCACTCCGTAATCGGCAGCTCCCTTGGCCCAGCGAGGAATATCTTTGAACCTCACAATTACATTGCCCTCCGGCAGAAGGAACATGGTGTCGACAAAAGCGAGCTTCTGGCGCATCCAGTTCGAGGACGGCTCGAGAATGGTGAATTGCGATTTGAACCACTGCCGGTAAATTAGTGCGGAATCATGCCAGTCACCACTATGAAACTGGACAACAACCGGCGGGCCGGCAAAAGTCTCTCTGGATTTTGTATAAGGGAAGTGCGCCCAATGAAGTTTCAAGCCAAGCGGAGTATTGCTGTCGAGTTCTTCGCGCCGGGGCCAGTTACCACCGTACCGACGACTCCCTATCCCCGGGTGCAATTCAAAACGGACGACTTTATAGCGGCAGATCGTGTCATGGCAGGCAAAATACATCGCACGGTTCAACGTGCTGTTGTAAAGGCTTATCCAAGGCATGGGCATAGGATTAGGGTAGGCCCAGAACGTCTCGACGTAGGGAATTCCAAGCCCTCCCCCAGGAGAACGTCCCTCGAATTGCCGGAAAAGGTCTGTACGCGACGATTCTCCGACCCACGGGATCATTTCGTGCGAATCCTGGCGGCCGCCGATGCCGGTGAATCCTCCCAGAATGGGATACCAGACCTCTGCAACCTGATGCTGCGTTCGGTTCTCGACACTGAGCGAGAACTCAAGGGAAGGTCCGGTGAGCCGGATTTTCATCGAAACACTAACATCGAAATCACCTTTAGAACTCTTGAGCGGACCTTGCCAAGTTAAGTCGAGGCTGTCCGGCCCTTTTTCATGTGAGGTAAGCTGTTGCTCGCGGCCCAGGACGTAGTTTGCCTCAAGGTCCGGCAGAGGGATCAGCAGGCGAAAGTTGTCAGCGAGCCGGGGTTCCGTAATCAGATCGATGCTTCCTATCTTGTCCCGAAGGCCGACAATTGTGCCGTTCTTAAGGTCCACCTCGACGCGGTAGAATCCGTTTTCAAGCTCAACCTTGTGGTGCGGCTCGATGGGTTCTCGCCCCGTCTGTAATCCATTAGCTAGCGCCCTCGAGCCATAGATAGACGGACCTAAGAAAGCGCCAATGCTTCCCCTTACGAAATGACGACGTCTCATGTAGCCTCCGGACTCCGCGCCCTCGATCATCACTCGAGGGACCAAATCGATGACGGACTCAATTGGATGGAAAGCTTGCGTGCGACATTAGAGCGGAATAGGACACAGTCACCCTTCCACTTCAACAATAGTACGGAGCAGAGACCTGGTTTGTCGCAGGGTGAGAAGTCCACGAGAACATTGGGGAATCTGTCAGTGGTGGGGGCCGGCTGAGCCTGACCCTCCACTGTGAGACGCGCCAGCCATTCCGGCGGCTCCACCGTTGGCCGCGCCACTCGGATTGCCGCCTCCCGATGAGGTATTTCCACGCGTCGCCTGGCCGCCCGTCGCTGAACCTCCGCTACGGGGAGCTGCGGACGAGCCCGGAGCGGGCTGAGGGGAAGAACGGTAGAACCAACTCTGAGGATGGCTTTGAGGAGCAGCCGTCGGTGCGACTGGACTTCGTGACGGCGGCTGGCCGGCGTGGGTTGGCGAAACTCCCCCACGGGACCCGACCAAAGGAACTGGGTGGATATCCAGTCCGTTCGGCTCCTGAGTGGCCGGGGATGGGAGCCCAGAGTTGTTTACATATCGTCCCACCGCCGGATCATAGAGTACCCCTGACGCCGGTGCAGGCGTCACATGCTGGGTCGCAGATCCAACCGCCGCTGCGCCGGCGAGGTTCGAGCCTGCGACCGCACGTGGTGCATGGTGCATCGGCACCAGCGTTATCGCCGTCGAGGTAACGGCTGCGCCCCCTGTACCTCGCACTCCAGGTCTGGCGTTGGCAAACCCGGTGGGTTGCGGCACTACTCGGCCCGGAAGCAGGGCTTGCTGATTCGGCGTGATATCAGGTTGCTCGATCTTCATGCCAGACGCCACGTTCAGTCGCAGGGCGCTTTCAGGGTTCACCGGACGGCCATTCTGAAAGTTGTTAGCGCTTACGGCAGTTCCACAGGATTGGCCTTGCGGACAATGGTTAGTCCAGGCGTTGATCGGCACGCCGGATCGCGGCCTCCACCCCATCCATCCGGGGCCGGCATACCAAGTAACTAATGCCGGTGACCACATGCCGAAACTTCCAGGGAACCACATCCAGCCGGCGCCAGGAACGAAGTTCCAACCGCCATAATGGTAAGGCAACCAACCCCAGGGGTCCGCAGAAATCCATGTGTATCCAAAACCCGGATACCAGCACCAGCGGCCAAGCGAATACGGGTACCATCCCGGACGGACATTGGGAATCCACCCGTATCCGAAGCCCGACACGTAGGACCAATTGCCATAATAGGACAAATCAGTCCCGCCATAGGAAGCGTCGTTGGAAATACTCGAATTCGCGCTTGGCGAAGGGCTATTGGTGGCGGACTTCGGCTCGACTCTCTCGCTCCTGGACCCACTGATCCCATTCGTCCGGCGTGATTCCTTCCGAAAGCTGGTCAGGGGAGTCTGTACCGGGCCTCAGTTCCAGCACAGAGTTCTTGGCGAGAGTCCAAGAACCCAGAGAACTTGCGACTTCCAACGAGCCATTGAAGACTTCCACCCGCTCCGCTGAGGAGTCGACGTCAACACGGAACCTCACATTGCCGTACGGGGTGAGCGTTGCGTCGGGTGTGCTGACCTCATACACGTCCTGTCCTTCGAGAGCCGCATGGAACGTCGCATAGCCCTGGTCCATCTTGAGATGGTTGATCTTGCTCCCGTCGGGAGACAAGGCAAGGCGGGTGAATTCCAGCATCGAAAGCTGGCCAAGGCGGACAGTCGAACCGTTCTCGAATTCAACTTCGGCAAAACTGTTCTCAGCGGTCGAAAGCTTGAAACCTTCCTGGAGAGGGGTGTTCATCGGGGCTTCGGCCCAATCGGCAACATCAGGCCGTTGTACTGTGACTGAGCCCTCGACAAAACTGAGGCGAACAACGCGAGCGTGAGAATAAGTCTGGCCCCAAGCTGCGCCACCCACCAGGCAAACTGCTGCGCCAAACATAACTACCATTCTTGCAACTCGCAGTTTTGTAGGTGTCATGGGTCACCTCCCCAAACCCGGATGAAAGGGCCTCGCATCCCACTCTGATCCTACAGCAGTCTTGACGAGGGGGAAAGCCAAAAGGTTGCCGTCGCTCAAAGGGTGGCGCCGGACCTGCCCGGTGAACATATTGGCATGTCATGCGGAGCGAAGAAGTCAGAAAAAAAGCGTTTCAGCCGTCAGCTTCCAGCGTTCACACTTTAGGATGACAGGTGGATGGGTTATTTCAGGGCCTTCTGAGAAGGCGGTCCCTCACTAAGGATTCGATTGGATACGTTCGATGATCTGCTGGGCCCGAACTTGCGCCAAGTGAAGAAAGCGCGAATTGTGGGCAATCTTTTCAAGCGTCGGAACCAGCAGCTTGGAGTCTTCCAGGCTGTGGTTGTTGAGTTCAATCTGGATTTGCAAAAGCTCCTGGGAGAGACCCAGCGAGTCATACTTCATTTCATATTCAAGCGCTGAAATGTGCTCTTCAACCGCGCTGACTTTTTCGAAGATGTCGACGAGGTCCCGTGCCGCTCGGTTCTCAGTGTAGTTGAAAACCACTCGGTTCACGTCATCGCCCTGCTGGTAGACGAATGTCTTCTGGCCCAGGTTTGCCACCTTCTTGTGGGCTCTCGAGGTCAACGGACTGGAAGTTGTGAAGTTCCCCGGCCAGCGCGAAGATTCGTTCCGTTGTGCCGGCGGAAAGCTGCAAGGGGCGAGGACTCTGTGCTTCGTCCAGTTTATGCCCTTCGAAGGTCCCCAGCCCTTTTGAGTCCACGGTGATCAATAGAAACTCGGGCGTGCTGCCTTTGAATATCCTTGAATAAGTCAGCTTGGCCGGAACACCGGCTGATTGGGCAAAAACCGAGGTAGGGTAACTGCCTGCCACGATGACGAGACCGAGGGGGGCGATAAGAAGCCGGGATCTCCGAGAACATATCCCCATAGGCGATGCACATCCAGTGCCGCGTCCTTGCGGGGACGAGCGGGTGACGGCCGGTTGAGGAAGAGTCAAAACCCCGAGAGTCCGAAGCTGGTAGTTCCCTGCCACTGGCGGCGGACGGCGACCTTCGGCCCGACCGCCATGCCATCCAAGAGTGCGGGGCTGACAAGGCGTCCGAGCCTGAACTCAGCGCCGACAGGCAACTTAATCATTTCGACTGCGTTAGGGCGTGAAGCTCCGTTTCCTCGATATCGAAGTTCGCGAAGACGTGCTGGACGTCCTCATGGTCTTCGAGCTCTTCCATCAGCCGGAGCATTTGATCGGCCTGTTTGCCAGTCAGCTTCACGTAAGACTGGGGGATCATGGAGACTTCCGCGGCAGCCGGGGTGATGTTCGCAGTCTTCAGCCGGTCAACAACCTGGTGTAACTGCCCAGGGGGTGAAAAAACCTCCCAGTTGCTGCCGTCTTCGGCCATGTCATCCGCGCCCGCGTCGGTCACCAATTCCAGCAGCGTCTCCTCGCTGGCCTTCCCCTTTTCTACCACAATGTAGCCCCGTTTAGTGAACATCCAGCCCACGGAACCGTGCTCTCCCAGGTTCCCACCGTGCTTGGAGAAGGTGTGGCGGATTTCTGACAGGGTCCGGTTCTTGTTATCCGTCGTCACTTCCAACAGCATTGCCACACCACCAGGCCCGTAACCTTCGTAGACCACTTCCTCGTACGTTGCGCCGGGAAGTTCACCTGTACCCTTCTGAATCGCCCGCTTGATGTTATCGGCCGGCATGTTCTCAGCCTTGGCGGCAGCTATGGCCGTACGAAGGCGAGGGATTGGCATCCGGGTCTCCGCCAGCAATTCTCGCAGCGATGGTGATTTCCTTGATGATCTTCGTAAAGGTCTTTCCACGCTTCGCGTCTAAGGCGCCTTTTTTGTGTTTAATTGTCGCCCATTTAGAATGCCCGGACATGACAAGCCTTTCCTTTCGGTTTAATCAGTGAATGACCCTATAGGGAGTGATTCCCTTAGGGTTCGCACAACAAAGCATACGAGCGAACCCATCCTACCACAATGACAAATTGGAAGCTATCGGTCGGTTCGCGTCCAGATAGTGTCCTAATTTGAGCAACAATCGTGCGCGCACAAAGGTCTTCGTGATAGTATTGGCTTCCCACTGAAAAGAGCCTCGGGCGCAGGACAGGCGGAGTCATCTCACGTGGCGGCTAGTGCCGGACAGAATTAAGAATTGTGACTGACGCCCCAACTCTGCTAAAGTGCTCAGTTTTCTAAGTACTTCCTTAAATTTATCCGCGCTGGAGCGTCAAGATGAATCGCAGGAAATTTCTCGGGGCAAGTGCGGCATTATCCATGGGCGCCTTGACCACCTCACGTGAGTGTGAACAGGCTGAGTCTGCGCCACTGCCTTCGCCTCCGCCGCTTCCCTTTCAGGACGAAAAGAGCAAACTGAAGATCACAAACGTCAGGATGGTGCGCCCGAAACCGAAGAAGCCGCTGCCCAGTTATGAACCCACACCGGGCTCGTGGTCCACGGGTGGAGTCGAAGTCGCCAACCCGATGTCGATCTATCCCAAGTACAAAGCCAGGCGGGACCTGTTCATGGCGGCCGATCTCGGACCTGAAGTAGTGGAAATTGCCACCGACAAAGGAATCAAAGGAATTGGTTATGGGGGACCTGGATGTAGCTTTGTGATTGAGAAGCACCTGCCCAAGTTGCTCATCGGCGAGGATCCCTTTGATGTCGAAAGGCTCTGGGACATCATGTGGCGATCAACCATGTACTACGGACGCAAGGGTATCGTGGTGCATGCCATCAGCGCTGTCGATTTAGCCTTGTGGGATATCATCGGCAACGCTCTGGGCATGCCCGTGTACAAATTGTTGGGTGGGGAAACGAAGTCGAAAATCCCTGCCTACTGTACCGGAAACGACATCGAACAGCATCTCCATTTTGGTTACAAGAGGGTGAAGCTGGCTGTTCCTTATGGACCGGCGGACGGACGCGAAGGCATGAAGAAAAACGTGGAACTCGTCAAGAAAACTCGCGAACAACTGGGACCCGATGGCGATATCATGCTCGACTGCTGGATGGCGCTCACGGAACATTACACGATTGAATTTGCTGAGATGGTGGAGCCTTATCGAGTTTACTGGATGGAGGAGTGTCTTCCTCCCGATGACTATGCCGGATTCGGAAGACTAAGCGCGACGATCAAATCGACTCAGATGGCCACCGGTGAGCACGAATATACCCGTTAGGGCTTCAGACTTCTCTTGGAGTATAAAGGCGCCGCCATCTGGCAGCCCGATCTGAACTGGTGTGGGGGACTCAGCGAGATACGTCATATTGGGGCACTCGCCGCCGCCTACAATATCCCCGTCATTCCGCACGGCGGATGGAGTCGCGGTTGCCCGCACTATATTCTCGCCACTACCAATAGCCCTTGGTGCGAAATGTTTATGCCTCCGCCGGGCGGTCCGCCGGAAGTCTACCAGCGGTTCGAGGAGGAAAATAATATTACGCGGGGACCCGAGGGCATATATATGAGACCCTCGGATCGCCCAGGCTTTGGATGGGAATTGATCGTCGATTAATGAACGGTGTCCCGCTGCCGGCGCCAAAAGCGCGCTGTGCATACAAGACGACGTACGCCCGCGCATGAGCCCCTTCACTCTCCGCCGTCGCGGCTCATTCAAATTGCTTTCGGAAGTCTTCCAGTTGTTGTTGGAGATCAGCGATTTCCTTTCGCAGGCTTTGGACATCAGTCTCCAGCCGCGTGATCCGCTGTTCAACTTGACCGGCTGTCGCAGCGACCGGCTGTGCCTCCGCCCCGCCCCGTCCGGTGCAGGGCTCCGCCGGTGCGATCCACTCTTCCACATCTCCGGCCAGCAAGTGCGCGTAACGCGACTCTTTCGTGCCCGGCTGGCGAGTCAACTTTTTCACCAGGGGAGGTTCTCTTTCCATCAGGTGATGAAGCGTGGACTCCACCGCTGCCAGGTCGTCGAACCTGTACATCCTTTCCGAACGTCCACGTAATTCGCCCGGAGTCTGCGGACCGCGTAGCAGGAGCACGCAGAGGACAGCCATTTCTCTTCGATCAAAATTGAAGACTTCCTGTAGCCGGTGTGCATATTTCGGAACACGGCTGTCCGCGCTGGTTGACGGGCCTGCCAGACCTTTTTCATTCAGGCTGTCCAGCGCCTGCATCACCACACTCTCGTCCAGCGCCATAACCGGGTCGCGGTTCGACTTCTGATTGCAGGCGTTGAGGAGAGAATTCAGCGAGAGTGGATAGTAATCCGGCGTGGTAATTTCCTTTTCCAGAAGCGAGCCGAGTACTCGCACTTCAATTTCATCGAGCTTAATCATGGCTCGCTCCGAACCTCGGTTTCCGCGCCTGCAAAAAGCAGCCATGCCAGGAAGAGGAGCGTCAGGATGGCAAGCAACAACCCATTCGACCGGTAGAAAGCAGCCTGTTGTGAGAACAATGAAACCAAAGGCTCCGCCACCAGCAGGCAGAAAGCAGCGCCCAAATAGGCCAGCAGGTTATTGCGGAAGAACCAGAAACCAATCGCCACCGCAACGGCAAGGGGAACAAAGCTCATCACCCAGCCGGCAAAGAACTCGCGAACCGAATGCGCACTCGCCGGCCCCAGTCCAACCAGCCCCAGCAGTATTCCGCCCCATAGCCACCAGGCCCGCTTCACCCATCCAAAGCGAAAGACATAGACTGCCAGGCCCAGCCCACAGATGAAGACGATGCTCCGCTCGATCGCCCGCAGGAAAAAGCCCGCGCCCGGCAAAGCAGCATTGAGTAAGTCTTGGAAAATCTCGATGCCCACTGGGGCAAAGACGTGAAAGCGGCTGGCGAAAAGCGCTCCCAGCTTGCTGAGGCCCGCCTCGGCGGCCAGGACTAACACAATGCACGCTGCGGCATCTCGCCGCCAAACGCGCCGGCAACTGCTTCGCAAGAGATTCCAAGCCTCCGGATACAGGCTTGTTGCGAGACCCACCAGCAGCCAGGAAAGCAGGCTCATCAGCAGCGGAACGACGAACAGGCTAACAGCGACGTACAGCCGCCATGTGGCCAGAGGGATAGAGGTTTCATACTGGCGGTCCAGCGTTGGCCATTGGTTGAGCCCGGCAAAAATCATCAACGCAAGGATCAGAGCGCCCACCTTCGCTGCCGGGCGCCAAGGTATTTGGCCGGACCTGATTTGCATGACCAACAAGATCACGCCGGCCCCGACCAGGCCCAAACCTACCAGGATACCCGCAAAGGACAGCACCGAGTTGACCAGACTCGAGGAACGGCGTGCTCGTTCCCACGTTTCAGGAAGTTTGAACGAGCGCGCAAACGCCACGACCTGGTCGCCGGCCACGTCAACCTCCAGGCGATAATGCGCATCTCCGACATTTCGAGGGTCGCCGGCTTTGGCCTGCCACACCAGCACGTAATCTTCACGAGCTTTCCGTTTCTCCGCTTCCGAGTTCTGTAGGTCAAATTCCGAAAGATGGTAGCCTTGCTCCTCAACACACTTTGCCGCCAAGGCCTGCGCCTGCTCAGGGGAAAGAGCGGCGCCCGGCGCGTTGTCGTCCAACAACACCCGATAGCCGAAAACCTGGCCGGTGGTTGGATCCAAGAAGACGAGGCGTTCGTCCTTTTCCAGGGGCCGGAAGTAACGCACCTCCCAAACCGCGACCCGGGTCGCCAGCCGGTAGGTCCGGTCCGACTCCTCAATGGATTTGTGCTCGAGCAGATAGCGGAGCGCCAAGGGGTCAACGTTATCGCGGACCCACGCCACCCGATGGTAACGTTCCGGATCCACTTGACGCTGCCGGAGGTAGGCATCAGCCGCGTGGACGGCTTGCGCGCGGGTGATATGCAACGAGACGTCATCCCCAAAACGATAAACAGGAATGGCGGCCAGCAAAATGAAAACTATGGTGAGGACTCCAGCCAGCACCAGGCGTTTCGGGGGGAGTGGATGATAGACAAGAGGGGCCTCCAGTTCCATGACCTCTTTGCGAACCAGCTTGGAACTGCCCTCGCGCGCGTTGGTAAGTGATTCGTCTTCGCTGAAAGTTCCGGAACGCAAATAGGCGACCAACGCGACTACCAGCGGGATCAGCATGATGCCCGCGGAGACAGCGCCCGACACCATCAGATAATGGTTTGGGGAACGAATCAGGAGGAACGCCGTGTAGAGGGCATCCATAGAATAGTGCCAGACCAAGGTGGCCAGAATGCCGAAACGCAGCATGATAAGGCCCACCACAATGCCGCCCAGCCCCACCTCGAGCCCACGGATGAAGAATGGCTGGTTGGGGTATGCCGAGTGGAGGAATCCCCAGATGAAAGCAGAGACCACCACG
Organism: uncultured Acidobacteriota bacterium; assembly: GCA_963765485.1. GTDB lineage: Bacteria > Acidobacteriota > Terriglobia > UBA7540 > UBA7540 > CAVROP01. The sequence continues at coordinate 122,246 of CAVXWN010000023.1, forward strand.
GCGATAGGCCCGGAGCGCGACAACCTTTTAAGGAACGGAATGGAAAAAGCCCGGAACTGGAATTCTTCTGAAACGGCCGGGAAAAAGCCGATGAAAAGCACCGTAATCCAGGGGAATCGTGTGTTCAGCAAGTCGGAAAAAGGGATGTCAGCGGGCGCCCAGGCGCCCAGTCTGTTGGCGGCAAGGTAGAAAACCGTTTGGTAGGCAAAGAAGAAAAAGGTGAGAGCGATTCCCACCACATTAGCGATGAAAAACGACCGACTTCGCAGACCCTGCCAACTGAAGTATCTGCGCAGGGAGATTTGGTTCGGATAGCCTTCACGGTATGTCGGTTCCGAAGCGGCTATCAGCAGGAATATAGCTGCTCCCAGGCCGACCGCCGAAAGAAGGTTGTCCCACAGATAGTTGGTGACAAAGCTGGAGTACGAGTCCGTGGTTCGGTAGCCGAATTCAGCCAGGGAAAAGGCGTTGAGCTGGCCAAGCAGGTACAAGGCGGCGGCGACCCCGCCGAAAGCCAGAGACATCCAAACCGGCACATCATGGTCGCGCAGGCGCCGGATCAGAATGACCAGCATGGCGACACTCAATAGGATCCAGAAAACCTCGTCAACGATTTGAGCGGCAGTGTTGCGCGAGCGGAGCTTTTCGTAGTCCCGAGCTCCATTGCTCTGGAACCTTGATGAACTCGCGGTAGCCCGCCACCTGGTCGCCGTCCACCTCGACCTCGATGCGAAGGCTTCCATCACCGAGGTCCACGCTCTTTTGCTTCCACGTAAAGTCATGGTCGGCGCGCGCCGGCCGCTTCTCCGTCTGCGTCTCGACGAACTCGAGGTCGGCGAGATTCCGCTTCATCACCTCACTCACGAACTTTTCCGCGATGCTACGGGCGGAAGCCTGATCCAGTTCGGCGCCCGGTGTCGCTTCCGGGATATCGTGGTCAAACCCCACGATTTCACCCGCGGGCGTCAGGTCCACGCGAAACTCTTCCTTCTGCTGTGGCCTGAACCAGCGATGGGACCAATGCCAGAGATGAATAGGCCCGCGCGTCAGCCGGTTCATCCGTTCCAGGCCTTGAGTACGCTCCAGATAAACCTTCGCCTCGTCGTCGTAATCGAACACCGCCGAATGGCGGTAACCGCCAAGTTTGAAACCACGCTCGGCAAGGAACTTCTGCGCCAGGGGAGCAGAGTCGTCCCGGTTCACGCGGAACTGAATCGCCGCCTCCGGAAATGCATGAGAGAAGTACTTGATGCCGATGGCGAGCGAAAAAGCAGCAACGAGAATTGCAATAGCAATAACCTTACTGTCGGATGACCTCAGTTTGATGGGCATGGGTTCCTCGGCTCAGTCGATCCCGAAAGTTCGATGCTTAAAGGCTCTTTCTTTTGCTTCTTACGCTCGCCAGATTTCGGCATTCAACATTAGCCTGCCACGAATGTCAATCTCGAAAACTCCTGGGTGGCGGCACGGTTTGCCATTGTAGCGGCGATGCCGCGTCTGCGGGATCGCCAGTTGGCGGCGCCCTACGCTCCAGAGCTTCGAGCGCCGGAGCGTAAAGCCACCTCTACATCTTTTGGCATTCAGCACTCAGACATCAACTGGTTTGTTTGCTTTCAACCATTTCAGCATGACGCAGGCGGCGGTACCGTCTGGATAGTAGTTCTCGACGCGGTCAACTTTCCTGTAACCTCTCGCCGCATAAAACCGGTGCGCTGCAATGTTGTTTTCTGCTGTCTCGAGGTAAACAAACAACAGTTTCTGCTCCCGGGCCCAATGCTCAGCGGCGTCCATCAGCAAGCTCCCGACTCGCCGCCGCCGCCAGCGTTCCAGCACGTCGATGGTCACGATGTGCCCCACTTTTTGTGGTTCGCGGTTGGCGACGAGGAAGCCGGCGATCTTCCCCATCTCTTCCGCCACCCAAGTTTTGGTTCGCGGGTGGCCTATAAACGCGCTTAATTCCTCTCGCTCGTAAGAAATACCTGGTGGAAAGCAAGCCTGATCGATGTTGTAGAGTGTTTCGAGATCATCGGAACGGAAAGGACGCAAGTGCATAAGCAAAGGAGTCACAGCCGGAAGAACCAACGGCTGGGGGCGAAAGAAAGGAGGTTCCCCAGCCCTGTGCGCCCAGCCCCTGGGACGTGTGAAAAAATCAAACAGCTCACGCCAAGGGCTAAGGCGCAAAGACACGCACAGTGCAGCTCCCTACTATTCTTCGCGTCCTTGTGTGAAGTGCTTTTGCTCTTCCGGCGATTTCTTTCAGCGCGACACGCCGTGCCCTGACCCTCGCGATCACTTTATTCCGGCCTCGTTGAGGCTTTGCGCCAACTGTTCCGCCACCATTTGCGCGGTTTCGCTGACGGCTTGTTCGAGGGAAGGAGGGTTGTAAGGCCGGTAGAGGTTATACTGCCAAATTGACTTGCCGCCTCGATCGGCGATAAACACCTCGGAGTGAAGCCGTTTCAGACGGCGCGACTCCAAGCATGAGCCGGTCATGACGGCATCAGCCTCTTTGCGCTTGGAGGCGATCTTGAAACGGCCCAATTTCCCAACGCTCTCAACCAACTTCTCACTCAGAGCGTTGTCCATTCTCTCGACATAAACAGTGCGAATTAGCGAGAGCCTTCGGAAGTCGTTCACCGTAGCTGTTTGAGAACTCTGACCATGCAGAGTGGGAGCAGGCTGGGGGCCGAGGGTGGGCTTTTGCCCCTGTTCTCCTTCCGGCTTTTGGGCCTCCTGTGCCCCCAGCAAAGGAACCAACAAAAATGCTATGGTCAACAACCAGGCGCTTCGCTTCATGCCGACCTCCCAAAACCATCCCGGCTCTACTGGAGAGAAGATCCCAACGGAAAGTTGACCTTCGTACTGGACAGCGTTGTCGCCCTGCTGAGGCCCGATCGCGCTCCACTCGGCTGTCCGTACCCAGTTCTCAACTCAATCGCCGGGAGGGAGCAGATCCGGGCTTTGCGATGCAGTGACGCGGGCTAACGCACTTGCCTCGCGCTTTCTTTCATCATTCGCTGGCTGTCCTTCAGATCCTGGCGATCATCCTTTTGTTTCTCGCGAAGTGCCCGCTTTTGACGCTGCATCTGGTGCTTGGCCTCGGCGCGTGTCGCTTTAGACATATGCGCGCCCTTCCACAACTGTTTCTGGTGTTTTTGCTGGAGCTTCAGCGCCTTGTTTTCTTGCTTCTGTGCCGCCTTGAGCACTTTTTTGTCCGGCTTGCCAGTGTACCGGTACTGCTTTGCTGTCGTGCGAGCCACTGCAAAGCCCAGCGCGAACACAACGACCACCCCGACAAGAAATCTACGCATTCTTCCTCCGCTTTCGTTCCGAGTCACTTAACAGGCGAGCGTTGAATGCAAGCTCCCCGGCCCGCTTCGTTCTAAGCCCGGTGCTCACTCCAGCTAGATCTTACCGGGAATGCAACCGGAGTACAACAGACAGGCTAACAGGACTGACTAACTGTCACTCACGTAGGTCACTGGTCCGACGAGTGAGGCAGACACATGCGCAGCCCGAAATCGAAGTGGAAACCCCGGCCCAACGGGTGCACAATGTCTCGGTCCGATTCCGGCTCCAGGGCGGGGAAGCCTAGACGTCCACGGAGATCGATGCGCTCTGGAGCGGGTTAAATTACTCCTGAGAGGGAAGTCATGTTCCGTTCTTTCCTGTTGGCGATAGTCGCAGGCTGCGTGTTAACGACTGGCCTTGCGCGAGGAAGTACCTCGTCGGTGCTAAGCACTTGGTTTGTTGACTCGCTGGACAAGGTATTCCCGGGGGACACTCGCGGGACGCACGGTCTGCAAACTCCCGAGTTCAGCGGTGCAAGGAACCAACACTTGAGCGTGCAGCTTGCGATTCGTTCAGGCGGGCCGCTCCCCGACCTTACGGTGGAGGTGAAGCCGCTCGAAGGCGGCGCTGGTCGCCGACTATCGACTGTCGAGGTGCATCACGTCGCTTATGTGGTAGTGGGCTCGCACACGCCGGACTCTCCGCCGGAGGAACTGGTGGGCGTGGCGCCGGGGTGGTATCCCGATCCGCTGGAGGACTTCCCCTTCGATCTCGAGCCCCTCCGCACTACACCGATCTGGGTGACGATTCACATTCCGGCCGACGCGGCGGCGGGAGTGTACGACGGCTCAATTCTGGTCCGCTCCGGTAGGCGACTGGTGGCGCGCAGGCCCTTTCGCTTGAGAGTGGTGAACGCGGTGGTGCCGGAGGAGATGTCGCTCAAGGTCACCAACTGGTTCAGCTTGGATGACAAGACCTCGCGACAGTTCTATGGCGTGGCGGCCTTTTCACCGCAGTGGTGGACGCTTGTCTCTAATGTGGCCTCGGTGCTTGCGGCCCATCGCCAGAACGTTATCATTACGCCGCTACTCACGCTCATCCAGCCGCGAGTCGAGGGCGGCAATCTCCAATACGACTTCACCAACTTCGACCGTTGGGTGGAAACGTTCAGGCAGGCCGGCGCTATCGGGTACATCGAGGGCAGCCACCTGCTCGACCGCGCCGGCAGTTATGCCGCGCCGCTGCTCGTCCCCACCTTCCAGATTGTCGACGGCAAGCCCCAGAAGGTCTCCCTGCCGCCTGACGATCCGCGCGTCGAGACTTCTCTTTCCGCCTTCCTCTCAGCGTTGGGGAAACATCTGAAGGAAAAGGCCTGGGACACACTTTACCTCCAGCACGTCCTCGACGAGCCGCACGGCGACGAGCCTCGCTACTACGGAAGATTCGCCGCCCTCGTCCACCGCGAAATGCCAGGCATTTCCACTCTCGACGCCATCGACGCCGCCCACATGCCCGAGGTGCTCCAGAGCAACTGCGACGTGTGGGTTCCGCAGCTCGGCCGTTTCGATGACCAGATGGGGCTCCTCGAGCAGCGCATCGGGAGCGGGCGTGCCGTCTGGTTCTATACCTGCCTTTACCCTCAGAGGAGGTATCTCAATCGCTTGATGGACTTCCCCCTAATCAAGGTAAGGCTTCTCCAGTGGCTCGATTTCCGTTACGGATTCACGGGATTCCTGCACTGGGGCGGAAATTATTGGACACCAAAACCCCTGCTCGACACGCAGCCAGTGATCAACGATAATACTGATCTTTTGCCTTCCGGCGATGCCTTCATTGTCTATCCCGACCGGGAGCATCTCACCGTCCGAAGCTCGATCCGGTTCGAGGCGATGCGCTCGGGCATTGAAGACTATGAGATGCTTAGGGCGCTCAAGGCGCGTGATCCCGCTGCAGCCGAGCAAATTTCCGCCAGTGCCGTTTCCTCCTTCACCGAATACGTCCGCGATGCCGCGGCCTTTCGCAAGATTGAGCAAAGGCTGCTCGATGCCTTATCAAGCCGTTAGGCAGTCGCCGGGCGCGAAAAAACTGGCGATGATCGCTGATTGCTGATTGTCGATTGAAAGAGCCAAGTAGTGAATCGCCCGAAGTATCAATTGGCAATCGAAAAATCGGAAATACCAGCCAGGCTCGTGTAGGGGTTGTTTGACCAGATGCTGCTGGAATTGCTATATTTCTAAAGCTCATATTCGTGCATCTGGGATGTAAGGTAGGAATGGCCAACGTTCAAATCACATTCCCTGACAGGACGGTGAAGGAATTTCCTCAGGGGACAACGGCGCTAGAGGTGGCCAAGTCGATCGGACCACGCTTGGCGGCGGACGCACTGGCGGCCAAGCTGGACGGCCGCTTGGTGGACCTTTCGACTCCGATCGAACAGAACGCGCCGATCCAGTTCATCACTCCATCCTCGCCCGAGGGGCTGGAGATTTACCGCCATTCGACGGCTCACGTTCTGGCCGCTGCGGTCACGGAACTTTTCCCCGACGCGCACCCGGGAGTCGGCCCTGCCACCGAGACCGGCTTCTATTACGACTTCTATCGCGAGAAGCCTTTCACGGAAGATGATCTCGAGGGGATTGAAGAAAGGATGCGCGAGATCATCAAGGCGGACTACCCGAATGAGCGCGTTCACTATTCGAAGGAGGAAGGGAAGAAGCTCTTCGAGCAAATGGGCGAGTTCTTGAAGTGCGAGCTCATCGAGGAAAAGGCCGACCCTGTGTTTTCAGCCTATCGCACCGGCAATTTCCTGGACTTTTGCCGTGGGCCGCACATCCCGTCCACGGGGCGTATCAAGGCGATCAAGCTGCTGAGCGTGGCCGGCGCGCACTGGAAAGGCGACGAACGCTCGCACCCCATGCAGCGCATTTACGGGACTGCCTTCTTCAGTCAGAAGGAGTTGGACGATTTCCTGGCGCAGCTCGAAGAAGCGAAGAAGCGCGACCACCGGCGGCTGGGAAAGGAACTCGATCTCTTCAGCATTCAGGACGAAGCTGGTCCGGGGCTCATTTTCTGGCATCCCAAGGGGGGCATCATCCGCCGAGAAATTGAAGACTGGCTGCGCGACGAACTGACCGCGCGGGGATACGATCTTGTCTTTACGCCACATGCCATGCGGTTGCATTTGTGGGAGACGAGCGGCCACACCAACTTTTATCGGGAGAACATGTTCGGGGCTATGGAGGTGGAGAACGACCAGTATCAGCTCAAGCCCATGAACTGCCCCGGCCACATTCTGATTTACAAGTCGCGCGTACGCAGCTATCGCGAGTTGCCCATGCGTCTGGCGGAACTCGGCACAGTTTATCGTTACGAACGCTCGGGTGTGATGCACGGGTTGTTGCGCGTGCGCGGGTTTACTCAGGATGACGCGCACATCTTTTGCATGTCCGACCAACTGGAAGCCGAGGTCCAATCCTGCGTTCATTTTGCCTTCCTGGTGCTCAAGACTTTCGGCTTCGAGCAATATCAAGTGGAGCTTTCCGCCCGCGATCCGGGAAATGCGGAGCATTACGCGGGCACGGTGGACGAATGGAATCTGGCGGAAGACGCGCTGATGAGCACGCTGAGGCGCATGGATGTTCCCTTCAAGTGTATGCCGGGTGAAGCGGTATTTTATGGGCCCAAGATTGACGTCAAACTGGTGGACGCCATCGGCCGGCCCTGGCAGCTCACCACGGTGCAGTTTGATTTTAACTTGCCCCGGCGCTTCGGTTTGCAGTACGTCGGCTCGGATGGGCATTTGCACACTCCGGTGATGGTGCACCGGGCTCTTCTGGGCTCTGTGGAACGTTTCTTTGGCGTTTTGATTGAGCATTACGCGGGAGCTTTCCCGGTTTGGCTCGCGCCTGTCCAGGCCGTGGTACTCCCCATCAGCGACAAGCACTTGGATTACGCTCGCGAGGTTTGCGAGGAATTGCGCCGCGCCAACTTGCGCGCCAGCCTGGACGACCGCAATGAAAAATTGAACGCGCGCATCCGCGACGCGCAACTTCAGAAGGTGCCTTTCATGCTGGTAGTGGGCGACCGTGAAGCTCAGGCCCACGGTGTATCCGTCCGGCGCCGGGACACCGGGGACGCCGGCTTTCGACCGCTGGCGGATTTTATCGGCTGGATTCGCGAGCTTATCGACACCAGGGCTTCGAAATGGTAAGCTGTGTTCTCGGCCTCAGAAGGCGTAGGGGCGCATGGCCATGCTCCCCTACTCGTCTAACCAGGAAGCCATAAGCAGAGCGGGAGGCCCCGCGGGGCCAGGAGGGAATGCCTATCGCCGACCGATTTGTTCGAATAAACGAGAGGATTCGAGCCCGTGAAATTCGGGTGATCAACGAGGAGGGAGGACAGCTCGGAATCATGCAGCCCTTCGAGGCTCTGAAGATCGCTCGCAGTCAGGGTCTCGACCTCGTGGAAGTTGCTCCTACCGCGAACCCGCCGGTTTGCCGCATCATTAATTACGGGAAGTACCTTTACCAGCTCAGCAAGCGGCAGCACGAGGCGCGCAAGAACCAGAAGTCGATCGAGCTGAAGGAAGTCAAGATGCGGCCGAGGACTTCCACGCATGATTTTGAGACCAAGCGGAACAAGGTTATCGGGTTCCTGCGCGAAGGCGCCAAGGTGAAGGTTACGATCATGTTCCGTGGCCGAGAAATGGCCCACCGTGACCTGGGATTCAAAATGATGCAGCGGTTGGCGGAAGAAGTGGGTGAAGTAGGCATGGTGGAGACTCGGCCAAAGATTGAGGGGCCGAATCTCTCGACGATTATTGCCGCCAAGAAAGCACCGGGCAAGGGTGCGCCGTCCGAGGCTTCACGCTCAGCGGCGGGGACGTCCCCGGCACGACCCAGGAACCCTCAGCCCAAGCCGGCTGAGGTGTCCGTCGCTGTCACCCCTGCACCACCCGCGCCCGAAGCGCCACAGGAAAAACCTGGAGGATAGAGTTGGCAAAGCCGAAGAAGATCAAGCTGAAGTTGAAGACCCATAAGGGCGCGCAAAAGCGCTTCAAACTGACCGCCACCGGCAAGGTAATGCGTCATCACGCCTTTGCACGGCACATTCTGACTTCGAAGGCGAGCAAGCGTAAGCGGCGACTGGGCCAATCCGTCGTCGTTTCCCCTGCGAATGCTCCCGCTATTCGGGCTATGTTGCCTTACTCGTAGGGATTAGGAGCTAGGGACTAGGGATTAGGGACAAGAGACCTGGGAGGTGGCGAGGGGGAGAAGTGAAGGGGAAGCGGCTCTACAAGGAAGGGTAATATCGGATGTGCCAGCGGAATCCCTAGCCTCTAACCCCTAATCCCTAACCCCTAATCCCTGTTTTTACAGGCGCGGGAAGGCCAATGGCTGGGTGCCTTCATCCCGTAAGGGATCTGAGCCGCCCTGATTCTATCGGAAGGAGCAAACCCCATGCCTCGAGTCAAACGCGGCACGGTTCGCCGCGCGAATCGGAAGAAACTCGCTAAGCTCACCAAGGGCTATTTCCTCAACAAGAGCAAACTCTACAGGTTCATGAAGGAAGCTGCCGATAAGGCAGGGCGCTACGCCTACCGCGGGCGCCGACAGCGGAAGCGCGATTTCCGTCGGCTTTGGATCATCCGCATCGGAGCCGCCGCGCGCACGAATGACCTTACCTACAGCCAGTTCATCCACGGCTTGAAGAAGCTGGGCGTGGAACTTGATCGCAAGATGCTTGCCGAATTGGCCGTGAACGATCAGGGTGGTTTTGCTGAGCTGGCGGGCAAAGTGAAACAGGCGGCAGCCAGTTTGCAGTCAACAGCCCACTGATGACAGCGAAGAGCCTTGGCAGCGCGACATCGCCCATGATTCGCCCCATGACCATTGACGAAAAAATCGGAAGGAGCCTTCAGGAACTAGGCGTCAAAGACGCGCAGGGAGTGGAGTCGCTCTTCTCTGAGTTGCGAAAGACTGCCGAACACGAACGCGCGGAGCTGGTCTCTGCCGGCGCGCCCGACGAACCTCAACGGGACAGGCTTTGCAAGGCCCTCCGTGACAGGTGGCTGGCGCGCAAGGGCGGGTTGCTATCGTTGGTCGATGAAAAGTGGTTAAAGCCGGCGGCGAGAGAATTGAAGCCCGCTGTGGGAAGGCACTTCAATGAGCTTCGTCGTTTTACCGCCGGTTTGGAGTTCGAAAAGCTCATCGAAGCTGTGCCCCTTCAACAAGCGGCTTGCAAGGAGACCGAATCACCCCTTGCCTCCGATGTTGGCCGTCAGACGCCGCGGGATCTCACCCTTCCCGGCATCCGCTCTCCACTGGGATCCATCCATCCAGTAACCCGGATGCAACGCGAAATCGAGGATATCTTCCTCGGCCTTGGCTTCTGGATTGAGAGTGGCCCGGAGATTGAGAGCACTTACTATAACTTCGACGCGCTCAACATGCCGGAGAGTCATCCCTCGCGGGACGACTGGGATACGCTTTATATCGATTCGAAAACGGTCTTGAGGACTCACACCTCGCCGGTGCAAATCCGCGCCATGGAGAAGTATGGGGCGCCGCTCTACATCATCATCCCCGGCAAGTGTTACAGGCGCGATAACCCTGATTCTACCCACTCCCCCATGTTCCACCAGATCGAAGGGCTGGCCATTGACAAAGATATTACCTTCGCGGACCTTAAAGGCACGCTTGACTTTTTTGCCAAAAAGCTTTTTGGCGAGAAGGTCCGCACCCGTTTCCAGCCAAGTTTCTTTCCGTTCACGGAGCCGAGCGGCGAGGTGGCGGTCAGTTGCTTCGTCTGTGACGGGCAGGGCTGCCGGGTTTGCAAAGAGAGTGGATGGATCGAGCTGATGGGCAGCGGCATGGTTCACCCGCAGGTCCTGCGCAACGGAGGCATCGACCCGGACAAGTACTCCGGATGGGCTTTTGGACTCGGCGTGGACCGGTTCGCCATGGTGAAGTACGACATCAATGATATTCAGCTCTTTTTCCAGGGCGATGTGCGGTTCTTGGAACAGTTCTGATGAGAGTCGACAGGCGACAGTCTACAGTCAACAGCAAAGAGTTCCTGCCCCCGATTCGTGAGGGTCTTGACTGTGAACTGTCGGCTGTCGACTGTTAACTCTTCAATTAACTCAATGAAGATCTCACTCAACTGGCTTAAAGAATTCGTCGACATTCCGAGTGAGCCTCGCCAGCTCAAGTCTGACCTGACAATGGTTGGCCTGAACGTGGAGTCCTTCGCGGCGGCGGGGGATGACTGGGTGCTTGACCTGGAAATCACTACCAACCGGCCGGATTGTCTCAGTCACTACGGCGTGGCACGGGAACTGGCTACTCTGTACCGAAAGCCGCTCAAGCGGCTGGAAATTTTCGTTAAGGAATCAGGCGCCCGAACCGCAGAGGAAGCTTCCATCCAGATTGCCGATCCGGACCTTTGCGCGCGCTACTGCGGCCGAGTGGTTCAGAACGTGGAAGTGATGCCGTCACCGGATTGGCTCGCAAAGCGCTTGGAGGCGGTGGGACAGCGGCCCATCAACAACGTTGCAGACGTCACCAACTACGTTCTGATGGAACTCGGACATCCTCTGCACGCCTTTGACCTGGGGCGGCTAAGGGAGCGCAAGATCATCGTGCGCAGGGCGCATCCCGGCGAACAGCTTCGCACCCTTGATGGAACGGGACGCACGCTCACTCCTGAGAATCTGGTCATCGCCGATGCCCTGCGTCCGGTCGCGCTAGCCGGCATTATGGGCGGCGAAGATTCCCAGATTTTCTCTACGACGCGTTCCGTACTGCTCGAGAGCGCCTGGTTTGACCCCCTCTCGATCCGGCGTACCGCAAAGGCCTACGGAATGCACACCGAGGCTTCGCACCGCTTTGAGCGTGGAGCAGACATCGAGATGGCCCCTGTGGCCTTGGATCGCGCCACCAAGATGATTGCCGAACTGGCCGGCGGGGAGATTCTTCGTGGTGTGCTGGACGTTTACCCGAAGCCGCGGCTTCGCGAAGACCTTGTCCTCCGCCGCAGTGAAATCCGGCGCATTCTCGGTGCGGAAGTCCTGTGGGAAGAAGTCGAGCGAACCCTTCGATCCCTTGGGTTCATGACCGAGCGACGAGCATCGGAAGGCTGGCGGGTGACCCCGCCTTCGTTCCGCCTGGATGTCACCGGTGAGGTCGATCTGATCGAAGAAGTAGCGCGGCATTTTGGCTACGACCACCTCCCGGCGCGATTGCGTTCCGCCCCCCCGCGCGTGGAACGCAACGCGATCCGGGAAAAAGAATTGGCGGTCTCGAATCTCCTCAGCAGCCTCGGATACCATGAGACGATCCAGCTTTCGATGGTCGATCCGGAGGAAAACTCCCGCTTCGCTGGAGAACCTCCTGTGGTCCTGGCTAATCCGCTTAGCCAGGAGGCCTCGGCGTTACGTTCTTCAGCCGGTCCGACCATGGTCCATGCCCTGCGCTGGAATCTCGACCGGGATCGAAACGACGTGCGTCTGTTCGAGCTGGGGAAGACCTATTCGTTGTCGCCGGCTGGGACGCCGGAGGAGCGTCGCGTCCTGACCTTGGGGCTCACCGGGCGCAGGCGCCCTGCCTCAGTCCACGACAACGAAAGGGCCCTCGATTTCTTCGACCTTAAGGGTGATATCGAGGTATTGTTGGGGCTCTTTGAGATCGCTGGACTCGAATTTGAAAAGGAGAGTCACCAGCATTACGAGGCGGGCCAGAGTGGCCGATTCACATCGCAAGGTGAGACTCTCGTCGTTTTAGGACGGCTCAGCCGCAGAATCGAACAAGATTACAAACTGCGCCAGCCCTCCTGGCTCGCAGAAGTGGGCCTCGAACGCCTTTTGACGTTTCCCCTTCGCTCCCGCACGTTCCGGCCTTTTTCCAGGTTTCCGGCGGTGGAACGCGATTTCTCGCTGGTGGTCCCGGAAACGGTAATGTTTGCGCAGTTCGAGGCTGCTCTCCGACGCCTTACTTTGGACGAAATACAGAGCCTCCGCCCGATTGACCTTTTCAGGGGTGGCCCAATACCGGCGGGTCATTACAGCCTTCTTTTGCGTGTGACTTTTCAGAGCCAAACGCATACCATGACCAGTGAGGAAATAGCAGCGGCTAGTCAGGGGATCATCGCTGTGCTTGAAGCGCTCGGCGCGCGTTTGCGAGGCTGACAGCCGAGAGGTCCTTTTCCTTATCGGCCACAATTTGGAGTGAGGAAGCTCCTTGAGCGAAACCGAAGATCAACTACAAAAGCTCGAAGAGAGACTCTTGAAGGCGTTCGAGCTTTTCAAGCAAGCCCAGGTGGAGAAACTCGCGTTGAGACAGGAACTTGAAAAGCTCAGGGCCGAATCTAGGGAGCGGGCCAAGGTAACGGACGCATGCGAACGGGAGCTCATCGCATTTCGGCGGGAGCGGGAAGAGGTGAGAATACGCGTCGAGAAGCTTCTCCAACGGATCGATGCGTTGACAACCCCTGAACCCAGTGGGTAGTAGAATCGGGATTTCCTCTTCCAGTGGTGTGTGGGTTCGAGGCTGAAACGTCGCGAAGGAGGCAGGTCGCCAACGTGGCTGAGGATGCAGGTGGGATCCGGGTTCTCATATACGATCAAGAATACCGCATGCGAGGTGACCTCGACGAGGAGTACATCCAGAAGCTGGCGCAATACCTCGATGGCAAGATGCGTGCTATCGCCGCTCGCACACGGACGGTCGATTCGCTGCGCGTCGCAGTGCTGGCGGGGCTCAACATCGCTGACGAGTTCCACCAAGAGAAGGCAAAGTACGAGGCAACAACCAAACGCCTCGATGAGAAGGTGGATGAGTGCTCCCGGCTGGTCGACCGCTTCTTGAAGGAAGCGGATTGAACTCAGGCATGAAAATACTCTTCATCGGTGATATTTTCGGCCAACCGGGCCGGCGCATTGTGAAGGAAATGCTCCCCGGGTTGGTTGGGGAGTACGACCCTGACTTGGTCCTGGCCAACGGTGAAAATGCAGCCGCTGGTTTTGGAATCACGCCGCCGCTTGTCGAAGAGTTACTCGACATGGGGATCGCTGTCCTGACTTCGGGAAATCACATCTGGGACAAGAAAGAAATCTACTCTTATCTAAGTGAGCATTCTGATGGCCGCCTGCTCCGGCCAGCCAACTACCCTCACGGCACTCCCGGCCAGGGATTGTACTTGGGCAAGAGCCGATTCGGGGTCGGCTACGCGGTCTTGAATCTTCAAGGGCGGGTTTTTATGAGCCCCATCGACTGCCCGTTTCGCACAGCGGACGAACAGCTTGCCAAGATCCCTGCGGAGATAAGAATCCGGCTTGTGGATTTTCACGCCGAAGCAACGTCCGAAAAGGTCTCCATGGGTTGGTACCTCGATGGCCGCGTGACAGCTATGATCGGCACTCACACCCATATCCCGACGGCTGACGAGTTGATTCTTCCGAGAGGCGCCGCTTATATTACTGACCTCGGGATGACAGGTCCTTACGACTCTGTAATCGGAATTGACAAGCAATCTGTGATTAAAAAGTTCCTCAGCCAAATCCCCGCCCGGTTTGAAGTGGCAAAAGGCGACGTCCGCCTGAATGCCGTGCTGATTGAAGCCGACCCCCTAACCGGCCGCGCTGAATCTATCCAAAGGATCGTGCGCAAGTAGGCAGCAGATATTGCCGCGCTGGCCCGGAATGTGCAAGAATGAAAATGCGCCGAAGGTCCCGGCAGCGGAACCGCCGAGCATGGACTTTACCACCCAGGCCGCACACTTCGGATAGGAGAGGAAGTGCACCCGGATCTCAAGAACGTTGTCGAGCTTCAGCAAGTAGATCAGAAGATTGCCGAACTCACAAAGCAGATCGAGTCATTGCCTGCGGAAATTCAATCCCTTCAGTCCCGACTTGATGAGTTCATTCATGTCCAAGAGGAGCGCAAGAAGCGCCTGGCTACAAATCAGAAGGAGCGGAAGGACCTGGATGGCGAAGTCAAGGTGATTCAGGAGAAGATCGCCAGGCACAAGGACCAGCTTTACCAGGTCAAAACGAACGAACAATTCCGCGCAATGACGAAAGAGATCGAAGGCGAAGAAGCCAACATCCGGGCCATCGAGGACAGAATCCTGGAGAGGATGCTGGAAGCGGAGGGCATTCAGCAATACATCCAGGAGGCTGGGGCGCGCTTGGACAGTGAGAAAGCGCAAGTGGCGGCTGAGGTCTCGCGATTAGAATCCGAGCGCAAGGCTGACGACGACGAGCGCACCCGGCTGCAAACCCGCCGCAACGAAATCCAGGATGGCTTGAGCGAAACAACGCGAAATCTCTACCAGCGCATCCGTCAGGCGCGACGCGGCATAGCGGTAGCCGAAGTCCGCGAAGGCCTCTGCACGGCCTGCAATGTCCTTCTCCGTCCCCAAGTTTATAATGAAGTGCGGACCAACGAGGTCCTTCTTACGTGCGAAAACTGCGGCCGCATCATCTATTATGTCGAACCTGCCCCTGCCCAGACGGTCGAAGCAAACGGCCAAGGCGCAGAAGCAACGGCTTGAGATACTCTCCACCGATTGAATTCTGTATGCCGATTACCCCATCATCGGTCGCGGCACCGGAAGAAACGCGGGCCGGGAGCGCACCCCATGGCCAAGTCCCCTGACGTTATTGCGCACATTGACGGCGCCTCACGTGGCAACCCCGGCCCCGCAGCCTATGCCGTCGTGATGCAATCTCCCGACGGCTCCAGACTTGCCGAATTCTCAGCGTATCTAGGGGAAACCACCAATAACTTTGCCGAATACCAAGCGCTTCTCGCGGCGCTGGAATATGCTCTCAGCAACAATCACATGCGGGTTCAGGTGCAAACGGATTCAGAGTTGGTAGCACGCCAAATCGAGGGCGTCTACAAGGTGAAGAGCCCGGGACTGAAACCCCTCCAGGAGCGGGCGCGACAAATGATCGCGCGCTTGGAATCGTTCTCCATTCAGCATGTGCCGCGTGAAAAGAATCAAGAAGCCGATCGACTTGCGAACCAGGCCCTCGATGCGGCCGAGCAAGGGTGGAAGAAGGAACGGGCGCAAGGCCACTGGGACCTGGTTCAGGACGCACCGCCCGCCTCGCGGTCGAAAGTTCATGGGCCTTTGCGCGCCTCCGCCACCTTTCACAAAGGGCTCCTTGAACCGTGCGAACAGCTTCCGCTTTTCGAAGGAGAAGTGGTGGATCTGGAAATCTACAGGAAGAGGTGATTCGATGTCACAACGAATGGTGAAATGTGTGAAGCTCGGCAGAGAGCTTCCAGGTCTCGAGGAACCCCCGTGGAGCGGTGAACTGGGCCAGCGGATATACGACAACGTTTCGCAGGAAGCCTGGGATCAGTGGGTGGACCATTTAAGGATGCTCATTAACGAGTATCGCTTGTCTCCCGCCACCAAGGAAGCTCAGGAATTTATCGCTCAGCAGATGGAAAGATTTTTCTTTGGCGAAGGGATTGCCCCTCCTCCTGGATACGTTCCACCGCAACGATAGCGAGCTAAACTCCTGGCGAATGTCCTCCTGAATTTTCTTCAGCGGCCTCAGGCTTCACCGCTTGGCCAGTATCCACAGAGCGCCGACACGCGTCCATGATCCGCATCACATCCAGAGAATGCCTGGGCGGGCACCGCGTGGGAGGTTCGCCGCGTTCGAGGCAATCGGCAAAATAGTGAAGCTGTGAAGCGTACATATCGCCGGGCGGGAATTCCGGCCGCGCGATCGCTCCGCCAGGGCCGTACATGAGGAAATCCTCCACCGCGTTCCGCCTTTGCTCAATGTTGCCAGCGACCCGGAATTGAAATTCCAAGCAGCCGGTCGCGCCGGTTACGCGAATGCCGCAACTGAACGGCCAACTCTCCGGCATCAGATAGCTTGCTTCCACAGTCGCAACCGCACCCGAGTATTGCAGCGTTGTCGACACGTGATCCCAGCTTCCTGATGGCGACTGAATCCCCACGGTCGATACCCATGCGGGAAATCCCAGCAGGCAGTAAATGAAATCCACGTCGTGAATCTGGAGGTCCAGCAGACAGCCGCCGCTTTTCTCCGGGTTGCGAAACCAGGAAGCCCACCTGGGATAGCCGGCCAGCCGGTAAGCCCGCACGGCGCAAACCGGGCCAATCGCCGATGAGTCTGCCAATTCTCTGATCCGCACGTATTGTGGCCAGAAACGCAGCACCTGAGCCGCCATGAGGAGGCGGCGTGCCTTTCCCGCCGCCCCGATCATGCGTTCTGCGGCGCCGGCGTCGAGCGCCAACGGTTTCTCACAGAGCACGTGCAGCCCGGACTCCACCGACGCCCGGACGTACTCTTCATGGAGGAAGGTTGGCAGACAGACTACAACCGCATCCAGACCTGGATGCCGCAAAAGAGTTCCATAATCGGTGTAAATGAAGACGTCCGGCGAACAGAGTCCACGCGCATCTTCGGGGCGGGAAGTCGCTACGGCAACCACGCGGGCGTTTTCTATCCTGCCGCTCGCTTCGAGGTGAATCCGACCGATGTGGCCTAGACCTGCAATGCCCAGATTGACCATGGTTCAATTCCCGCCCTGCGTTGATTGGAACTCAAACTCTTTCGGGCATCTGTACAGTTCTTCAATCACCCAGACAATACTCTTATGGGGCCAATGACCTCAGCTTGTAGGGTTCGGGCCGGTCGTGGGGCCTGCCGGAAGCAAGAGTTCGCGCCGGAGTCTCGAACTGGTCATGGGCCAGAGCGTGCGGTCATCTTAAGGGAGCCCCTGGTGGCTGTCAATTGATCTCAGCTAGTAACGACGTGTTGACAACATGAAGGGGCCGTGCTCTGGCAAGCACACGCGTACGTGCTTCGCGGGTCTCTTACACTCGAAATGCGAATGAACCAGGAGAACCGCGCGAAGAGAAACTGCCGAACTTCCTCATCAGACTGCTTACCAGTGCCGATAGGTTATGTGAGAGGTTCGTAGAAACGCCTTTTCACATGCCGCTCGAACGGTGAGGGAGGACGAAATTGTTCTGCCGGGTTCAGTTCGTTATTTTTCTCGTTCAATTCCTGGTGATCCTTGCTGCGCTAATGCTTGCGGTCCTCCTGGCGCGCCCTGAAGTTCCCTTCTTAGCCGAGGTTCTCGTACCACTTCACGTTTCCAGTCGAAGCGCCGATGCACACCACATCCGGATGGCCGTCGCCATTGATGTCGGCGACGACGACCCCTGACGCCGCCATCTGCGTATCCAGCGTCTGGCGCTCCCACTTCAGGCCTGACGCGTCCACTGCGTAGTACACATAAAGGCTCGTTCCCGGACCGCGAAACCCCGCCACGATTTCGTCATTGCCGTCGCCATCGAGGTCCGCGCACACCAGCGCGTGGCCGTCGCGGAAACTACCGTCAATCATATGGCGGCTCCAAAAATCGCCCGGTTTGCCTTCCGTATAGACAACCACATGCTCACCGTGCCAGGGTTCGATGGTGGCGAGGAAACGCCGCCCTTGCAGCCTGCCGACGCCGATCTCGCTCGACCCGCGATGGGGCCTTGAAACCTGGTCGCCCGCCGCGAGGTGGGTCTTCGTCCAATGCAGGTCGCGGCCCGTTCCAGTGGAGTGGAAAAGGTGAACGCCCTCAAAGCTGGCAGTCAGGATTTCATCGCGACCGTCGTTGTCCCAGTCCATGATGTGGACGCCATGGACGACGGTCAGCGAGTCGTCAATCAGGCGCGGAAGCCACTCCCCCTTGCCGGCGTCAGGGGCGGAAACGTTCCCGTGGAGGAGTGGCTCTGGAGGCTCGAACCAGGTGAGCGGCGCACCGACGCTGTAGTCCGGATCCTTTGCGCCATAACCCAATAAGGGAACATCCACCAACCCTATGCGGCCGTTCCCGTCCAGGTTCGCCCAGCGCAACCGGTGCGAGGTGGGAATCCGCCCGATCAAGCGCAGCGACCATTCGGAATCCAACCAACTGCCCGGTTCCGCCCACCAAATGCTTCCGCCGGACGTGCTGTCATCAAGCGCAAAGTCGCTGGCCAGCGCCAAGCCGCGTTCCGGATAGCCAGTGCGGAACAGCGGCGCCAGGCTGATATTCTTTCGCGTTGCCGTGGTGATGGGCCGAACCTTCCAGGAGGGATTCTCGTACCATTCCACAATGCCCTCCACTGAGCTTAACGCCAGGACATCGGGCTTGCCGTCTCCGTTGACGTCGGCAACCGCCACTTGGTAGCCGTTCGGAATCTTTGCCACGGTGTGTGCTTGCCAACGGACCATCGTTCTTTTCCTCTGGGGAGCCTTCGCCCCGATTGTTGCAACCAATGTCTCCAAGCTCGCATACGCGGTGCAAGCTCCGGCGGCTTCTTTCAGGAAATCCCTTCGACAGCACGTACGACCGCTAGCGGCGGCCAAGTGTTTGGTCAGATGGAGAAGGGGATATCTCATTTGCGACTGGTGTCCCAATTTGACTGTCGGGAGAGCCGCCACTTGGGGCGGCTTGGCCGGGACAAGCCCTGGCCCTGCACGCCAAATTAGGACACTACCTCAATTCCAACTAATTTGATAGAAGCTGCGGGCTAGCATATAATTTAACGCTCGGGGAGATAACGATTGTTGCCCCGCAACTAAAATATTATGCCCGCACGCACAATGTACGAAAAGATCTGGGAAGCCCACCTCGTGGCTCAAGAGCCCGGGCAACCCCCGCTCATTTACATCGACCGCCATCTCGTCCACGAGGTGACATCGCCCCAAGCCTTTGCCGGCTTGAAAGCGGCGGGGCGCAAGGTGCGGCAGCCGGACCTTACCTTTGCGGTGATGGACCACTGCGTCCCCACAAAGGACCGGCAACTCCCGTTGCTGGATACGGTGGCGGCCGGCGCAGATCGAGGCCCTCGAGCGGAACTGCCTCGAGACGGGCATCATGCTCTTCAACATGCAGAATCCCAATCAGGGGATCGTGCACGTGATCGGCCCCGAACTCGGCGTCACTCAACCGGGCCAGACCATCGTTTGCGGTGACAGTCACACGGCGACCCACGGCGCCCTCGGCGCGCTGGCCTTCGGTATCGGCACCAGCGAGATTGAGCACGTGCTGGCCACTCAATGTCTCCCCCAGTTCAAATCCAAGACCATGTTGGTCCGGGTCAACGGAAGCCTCACTCCGGGCGTGACCGCGAAGGACATCATCCTCGCTGTCATCGGCAAGATGGGCATCGCGGGCGGGACCGGACACGCCATCGAATACGCCGGAGAGGCGATTGGGGCTCTTTCCATGGATGGCCGGATGACGGTCTGCAACATGACCATCGAGGGTGGCGCGCGCACAGGAATGGTGGCGCCGGATGACACCACGTTCGCCTACCTGGAAGGACGTCCCTTCGTTCCCCGCGGCAAGGATTTTCAAGTCGCCGTCGACTATTGGAAGTCCCTGACCTCGGACCCCGACGCGGCTTTCGATCGAGTGCTTGAATTGGACGCGGCCACGATAGCGCCTCAAGTTACTTGGGGGACAAATCCTGGGATGGTCACTGACGTTACGGGAGAAGTACCCGAGCCGGACAGTTTTCCGGATCCTGTCGACCACGCGGCTGCCGAACGCGCTCTCCAGTATATGGGCCTCAAGCCGGGAACACGCATCGTTGATATCCCGCTCGATTACGTGTTTATCGGTTCGTGCACCAACTCCCGCATCGAGGACCTGCGCCTGGCAGCGCGTGTTGCGGCGGGCAGAAAAGTTTCGAAGACCATCAAAAGCGCGCTGGTCGTTCCCGGCTCCATGCGCGTGAAAGCCCAGGCGGAAAAAGAAGGCCTGGACAAGATTTTCCGCGCCGCAGGATTCGAGTGGCGCGATGCAGGTTGCAGCATGTGCCTCGGGATGAATGCCGACGTTCTTCCCAGCGGCGAGCGCAGCGCCAGCACCACGAACAGGAACTTCGAGGGACGCCAGGGTAAGGGCGGCCGCACTCATCTGGTCAGCCCCACGATGGCCGCCGCCGCCGCCATCGAAGGCCACTTTGTGGATATTCGGGAATGGAAGGTGGGATAACGCGGCACCCGGGATTTACGCGCTGTCAGTTGTCAGTACTCCGTTGTAAGGGCCAATTCCCCCTTAGCAGCTTATGGACGGACCGGAGCAACTGACGACGGACAACGGACCACGGACTACGGACCAAGGATATGCAACCATTCACAAAACATACAGGACTTGTCGCCCCGCTCGATCGGGTCAACGTTGACACGGACCAGATGGTCCCCAAGCAGTTTCTGAAGTGGATCACGCGGGAAGGTTACGGCCGCGTGCTTTTTTACGACTGGCGCTACCTCGACGACGGCAAGACGCCCAATCCGGACTTCGTGTTGAATCAGCCTCGTTATAAGGGAGCATCAATCCTGTTGGCTCGCGCCAACTTCGGCTGCGGATCGAGCCGCGAGCATGTTCCCTGGGCGATTCTTGACTACGGCTTTCGCGCCGTTATTGCGCCCAGCTACGCCGACATCTTCTATAACAATTGCTTCAAGAATGGCGTACTCCTGGTGACGCTGCCCGATGCTGGAATAAACGAACTATTCCAGCGGACTGAGAAGAATGAGGGATACCGGCTGACCGTTGACCTTGAAAGCCAGACCATTACAGATGGCCTGGGCCTCGAATTCTCCTTCCAACTGGATCCCTTCCGCCGCGAATGCCTGCTCAAGGGCCTTGACGACATCGGCCTGACCTTGCGCCTCGCAGACCGTGTTGCGGCCTTCGAGGAGAGTCACCATCCATCCGCCGTCATGTTCGAGCCGCTGGACGTGAGTCTTACCAGTGGCCGCTAAGGTGATCATCGCCCCCCAAAGCTTGTCATCCTGAGGAGTCCCGGTCTTTGGGACGACGAAGGATCGCTGCAGTTCGCGGGAGACGTTCGCCGCCTCATATCATGCACAGAAACTGCAGGGATTCTTCGGCCCCCAAAGAACGGGGGCCTCAGATGACAGCGGGACCGACGGCGAGCAGGATGTTGCCGATGCCTTCGGTTGGTGTGAGGGTCGACGGCGTGGTCTAGAGCAACGCTATCCGTCCTGCCCGCGCAGCAGTCGCACCGCGTCGGGGATCGTCCCCTCTCGTTCAGCAATGGCAGAAGGTTCCGGCTCTACTCCGGTTTCCCGCACTTTGTCTCCTTCACCCGGGGCCAGGAAGAGGTTTGACTCGACTCCGTGTTGCTTGGTGTACAACTCGTAGTATCGCCCTCGCGCAGCGTAGAGTTGCTGGTGTGTGCCCCGCTCGATGATGCGACCCTGCTCCACCACCAGGATTTGATCAGCCCGCCGGATGGTTGAGAGCCGGTGAGCGATGACGAAAGTGGTCCTACCGTGCATCAGGTAAGAAAGCCCTTCCTGGATCATCGCCTCAGATTCCGAATCCAGGCTCGACGTGGCCTCATCGAGGATCAGGATTCTGGGGTCGGCGAGAATGGCGCGCGCGATGGACACGCGTTGCCGTTGACCGCCGGAGAGCTTCACGCCCCGCTCGCCCACCACCGTCTCGTACTTCTTTTCGAAAGTCTGCGCGAACTCATCCACGCGGGCAATGCGGCAAGCTGCGAGGATTTGTTCCTCGCCGGCGTCCGGGCGAGAGAACGCGACATTTTCCCGTATGGTTCCATCGAACAGGAAGGTATCCTGCAATACCACTCCCAGGTGGCTACGGTAGGAGTCCAGGCGCACGTTTGCCAGGTCAATTCCATCCACCAGCACTCGACCGGCGCTCGGCGTATAGAAGGCCGCGATGAGCCCAATAATGGTGGACTTTCCCGACCCGGACGGTCCGACGAGGGCGGTAACGGTCCCCGGCTCACATTTGACGCTGACATCGTTCAGCACCGTCTTCCCTGCTTCATAAGCGAAGTTGACGTTCTCAAAGACCACTTCACCTTGAATGTGATCCAGGCGCAGCAACCTCGCCGGGTCCTCGTCCTCGGGGCGCTCGCGGAGGACCTCACGCGTACGTTCAAGCCCTGCGAGGGCCTCCGTGATCTGCGTGCCGATCATGACAATCTGGAAAACCGGGGCCACCAGGAGTCCCAGAAAGATGGTGTAGGTCACGAAAGTGCCGAGGGTCATGTGTCCGGCAACGATTTGACGGGCGCCCAAATACATAATGAGGGCGCTGACCATGCCCAGCAGCGTGGTCGCAGAAAGACTCATCAAGGAAGTGGCGGTGAGGGTTTTGAGAACATTGTCGAGGAGCCGGCGCACTCCCGCCGCAAAGACCGTTGCTTCCCGGGCTTCGGCGTGGTAGCCCTTTACTACCCGCACGCCGCCCAGCGATTCGGTCAGCCGTCCTGTAACCTCGGCGTTGATCTTCGGGCGAGCTCGGAAGATCGGACGGATCACTCCGAAAGCCTTGCGGAGAAAGATGCCGAACCCGAGAAGAACCAGACAAGCCAGGCCGGTCATGAAAACGCTGATGCGCAGCAGGATAATCGAGGCGAACGTCGCCGTCAGCAGCCCACCCCCAAACTCCACCAGCCCGGTGCCGATCAGGTTTCGCACCCCTTCCACATCGCTCATGATGCGGGACACGAGGACGCCGGTCTTGTTGGAGTCATAGAAGGCCACCGGCAGCCGCCCGATGTGGGCCTGCACCTGGCATCGCAGATCAGCAATAAGCCGCTGCGCGGCCTTGGAGAGGAGTTGGGTCAGGGCGAAAGAAGAAACCCCTTGCACCGCCGTCGCGCCGACTACGGCCAGCACCAGTGGAACCAGGAGTTGCAGGTGACGCTTGCCGATGATGTCATCAATTAGATACTTCGAGGACGCCGGCAAAACAAGCCCAGCCACGCGGTTCACGGCCATCACGACGAAGCTGACGGCCAGCAGGCCCCGGCGCGGCCTGAGCAGGAACCACACATCCGGCAGGAGATCCCACCAATGGTCGGGTTTTTTCTTTATGAGGGACTCGGCCAATGTAGAGCCTCTGCTTGGGCTTTCCTTCCTTCAATGACACTGTTTTCCGAATCTTGGTGGATATTCGGCAGTGGATTGTAGAGGCGGCTTTATACCGCCACTTGGCGATCCCGCAGACGCGGGATCACCACTGCAACCTACCGGAGAGGTTGGCCCAATTGTAAGGCCATCAGGGCAAACGAGCCTGCGATAACCACGATTGACAGCACCGCGAGGATGTTCCATAGGTTTTGACCGGCTCGAGTCGCATCCTCGCCTTCCGGCACAAGGTATCCAAGGAGCACTCCGGCGGCCAGGCCACCCATGTGAGCTGCGTTATCGACGGCGAAAAACAGGCCAAAAATCACGATGTAAAGCACCCAGCGCAGGAGCTGTCCACGATATTCCTTGCCAAGGTGACCGTGATGAAAGCTGGCGCCGATCAGGACGCCAATCAACCCGAGGATCGCGCCCGAAGCCCCCACGGACATCCCGAAGGGGTTCCACCAAAGGCTCAAAAGGTATCCCGCCACGCCTGACACCAAATAGAAGACCACGAACTTGGTGGTCGAGAACAGCGACTCCACCTCAGGCCCGAGGTCGAATAGGCACCATAGATTGAACCCGATGTGCAGCAAGCCGGCGTGCAGGAAGATCGCCGTAACAAGTCTCCACCATTGCCCGACCAGGATGTAAGGACTCTTGGCACCGAGGCGCAGCAGCACCTCGCCACTGATCCCGCCCATGGCAGGCGCCCCGTTGAGCTGGGCCGAGGCTGAGGTGGCGGTCATGTACCAGGAGAGGGCGTAAAGGGCGATATTCACTGCCACAACCACTGACGTAGCCGTGGAAGGAATAGGGATTACGCCCAAGATTCTGCCGGGGATGGCTGGTGATGAACGCGCCCGAGCCGACCTTAATTTCTCACGGCAAAACGGGCATTCGGCCGCATCGCGTTCAACCAAAGCGCGACAGTTCGGGCACATCCGATGCGAAGTATCGTAATCTCGCTTGGAAGAACCGAATGTGGAACGGAGCGCTTTCTTCAGTCTTTCCAGTTGAAACCAGAGTTTAGGAGGAAGTTCCATTCAGGTTGCCTGCGGATGCCGGTGTCATTTGGGACGCGATCCCCTTCCGGACGCCAGTCATTCCCGCAAGAGCGGGAATCGAGTCCGTCGGCAGCGCCTTTCCGAGAGGTTGCGGAGTGGACCGCTTTCGCGGGAATGACCGCGACTTGTAATGCCTACGTCTCGCCCATGTCAGCACAACCTGCCTGCTGATACCGGCGGCAAGATCGATTATAGCCCAGGCACGTTCCGGCGGGTCAGGAAATTCATTTGTCGCCCGCAGGCATGTTGATTAGAATAGCGACAGCGGGAAGGGGGAAGGGCGATGAAATTCGAAGAAGCCGGGCGTGCGGTGGATCGTGAAGTGGCAAAACTGGCAGACTACCTCGACAAAAGGTTGAAACCTGCTACTCGCCAGGAATTGGCGATGCTGCTCCGTAGGGCGTCCCGGCACTTGGCCAAGTTGGCGCGGAGCCTGGAGAAGGACGAGCTTGGACCAAGTGGCCAATAGCTTGGCGCGGAAATCGAACAGAGCCGACCTGCTGCGGATGGCCCGCATTGTTGCAGTGGGAAGTCTCATTTTGGCTTCGGTCGGTTGCCTGCACCGGCATCGTGCCGCTCCGGCAACCCGCGGCGCGCCCCTGCCGACGGGACCTTCGCCCATGCCCGCCGCGATTGTTCAGGGCGAAGAAGGAATTGCCTCCTGGTACGGCCATCCCTATCACGGGCGTCCGACCGCCAGTGGCGAAATCTATAACATGTACGACATTACTGCTGCTCACCGGACGTTGCCGTTCGGCACCCGAGTAAATGTTCACGACCTCGAGAACGGCCAGGAGGTCACCGTGCGCATCAACGATCGCGGGCCTTTCGTCGAAGGGCGCATCATCGACCTTTCTTATGCGGCGGCTCAGGCCATGCACATGCCAGGCATTGCACAGGTACGCCTTGAGATTCTCGGACTTGGAGAGGGCGGCGCGATTCCAGGGATTTTCGCGGTACAAGTAGGAGCCTTTAGGGACCGGAGCAACGCTGAGCGGTTGAAGGAGCGCATCCAATCTCAATTCGGGCCGGTTATCATTCAGAACTTTGATCGCGGTGACGGCCTCTTTTACCGCGTCCGCGTTGGGCACGAGAGCACGGAAGACGCCGCTCGCTCTTTGGCACAAAGACTCCTTAGGGCAAACCAGGTGACGGAGACATTCGTTGTGAGGTTGAATTAATCGATGGACCAGTGCATCTTCTGCCGGATCATCCAACGACGCGTACCTGCTAGAATTGTCTTCGAAGATGACGAAATCCTGGCGTTTGAGGACACCAACCCGCAAGCGCCTGTCCACATACTAGTTGTTCCGCGCGAACACTTGGCTTCGCTGAAAGATACCACCCCCGACGATGCTCCGCTCCTGGGGCGACTGTTTACGGCGGCTGCGCAACTGGCGCGTGAGCGGAATCTCGAACCTAAGGGTTACCGGCTAGTAGTCAACACGGGCTCCTGGGCCGGTCAATCCGTCTTCCACCTTCACATTCACCTTCTTGCCGGGCGCGTGTTCCGCTGGCCTCCGGGATAAGGGGTGGGTCTGCGTCAGAGTCCCCGAAGTTCCCTGAAGGGGGAACAAGATCATTAGCCGTCGGTGAACCTACGGACAAGGGCGAGAACCGATATTGGACCCTGCAGGGGTCGAACATTCACTGGCGACGCTTTCCGCGGGTTTCATCCCGCGACTGCGGGACTAATAACCTTCGGCCTTCTCAGGGCCGACTCGCCAAGTCGCGGGAGTGGTTTCCCTTCCGATT
>CAVXWN010000024.1:0-179675 GCA_963765485.1 uncultured Acidobacteriota bacterium
GCCTTCTGCTTACTGTTGTTCCCTGGCCCCTTTCCTTCAGACTTGTCCTTCAGGCTCTTGCCGGGAAACCCAGATAAGGCTGTTCAAACCAACCCGCGGCTACGAACCGAGATCGAAAATCCCGGCCCAGGTGGCTTTTCAGTAAGCTACAAGCTTCCAGCCAAATAACATCTCTGGCGGTCGATGGTAGTTGGCATGTCGTAGGTGGGGAGCACGAAAAACGCTGTGGCGGCGGTCTATGACTGCCGTACTTTCGAATCAATGAACTTCGGCGCTCGTAGAGCGCCGCGACGATGGACTCACATTAATGGGAGATATGACGATGACCCACCGCGAGCGGGTTTTGGCAGCACTAAAGCACAAGGCGCCCGACCGTGTCCCCCTTGACCTGGGCGCCACCGGGGCCACCACGATCACGGTCAAGGCCCACCAGCGATTACGGGCGCACCTTGGCCTCCCGGCGGAGCCGCCAGCGGTTATCTGCTCCACCCGCTCCGGCACTGTTCTCCCCGACGAGGCTATCCTGCGCCGCTTTGACATCGACGCCCGTCCCCTTCGCCTTGGATCTGCGTTGGGCCGGCCTGAGCGCAAGATTTCCGAAAACACGTCGGTGGATGAATGGGGAGTAACTTGGGCAAGGCATGCGGGCACCCATTACATAAACTCCGACGGTCCTTTCTGCCATTTCGCAGACCCTACCCTGCAAGACCTTGCGGAGTTTGACTGGCCCGATCCTGCGGACTCGGGCCGCTTTCAGGGGCTTCGCGAGCGGGCCAAGAACCTGCATGAGGCGACGGATTACGCCGTGATCTTGAACTTCAACGTTGGCCCCGTCCACCAGTGCCAGTATCTCCGCGGCTACGCAACGTGGCTCGAGGATCTGTTGCTCCGTCCCACCTTCGCC
Source organism: uncultured Acidobacteriota bacterium (assembly GCA_963765485.1). Lineage (GTDB taxonomy): Bacteria > Acidobacteriota > Terriglobia > UBA7540 > UBA7540 > CAVROP01. The sequence continues at coordinate 905 of CAVXWN010000024.1, forward strand.
GAAGCCCTCATCGACCGGATTACCGACATCTTTATCCAGATAGCGAATCGCGCCCTGGAAGAAGCGGGTGACTACGTCGACTTGGTGATGTACGGCGATGACATCGCCACCCAGAATGCTACCCTGTTCCGGCCAGATCTGTATCGGAAGATGATTAAGCCTCGGCACAAAGCGATAGCCGACGCCGTCAAGCGTCACCGGAAGCCGATCCTCTACCACTCTTGCGGATCGGTTTCTGCGCTGATACGGAACCTGATCGAGGTGGGAATCGATGCCCTGAACCCCGTCCAGGTTTCTGCCGTGGACATGGACAGCGATCGCCTTAAGCGGGAGTTCGGAAGTGAATTGGCTTTTTGGGGAGCAATCGATACCCATCGTGTGCTGCCCACCGGAACGCCTGCGCAAGTGCGAGAAGAGGTCAAACGCCGCATTGACCATTTACACGAGAATGGCGGATACGTGCTCTGTGCCGTCCACAACATCCAGCCGGAGGTTCCCCCGGAGAACATCGTGGCAATGTATGAGGCCGCCCTGGAGTACGGGCGTTAGGAGCGTGTAGCAGAGAGATTTCTCAACAGGACGCTGATAGGGGTAGGGAGAACGTAGTGACGCTCCCCCTCCCTCCGAACCGGACTGGCGGATCTCCCGCATCCGGCTCTCCAGTCGGTGGTGTTACCTCCGAGAGGACTGACTGGCGGTGGCATGAGCTGTAACCAAGGAGAACAACCCGCGCTCCGCAAAGTAGGCGTTGGACCAGCGCTGATGATCCGCTCCGCGCCCCGGTCCCTTGCCGCCCCGCCAGCGGCGCAGGATGCTGCGCAGGCGCATGCGCACCCAGCCGTCCAGCGTGGCGAACGTGGTCTTTTGGCTGTGTTGAAAATACTCGAACCAGCCCACCAGGGTTCGGTTCAGATCGACGAGGGTGGCCGCCAGGCTCTGCCCGTGCGTGCGCCGGGTCTTGGCCCGAATCGTGTCTCGAAATTTCCGCTCACTCTTTCGGCGCGGCCAACGCATCCCCCGCTCGAAATGGTAACCGAGAAAATCGAAGCCCCCCGGTTGGGTGGCGTCCACAATCCGCGTCTTGACCGGATGCAGCATCAGTGCGGCTTGCGCCGTCCAGCGTCGCACCTCTTCCAGCGCCTGCTGAGCTTCCCCGTGCGTGCCACACAACACCACGAAGTCGTCCGCGTACCGCACCATCTCGATGCCCCGCACCGCCATCGCGTGGTCGAGCGCATCCAGATAGATATTGGACAGCAACGGACTGATCACCGCGCCCTGGGGCGTTCCCGCTTCCGGTGTCCAGAGGTTCATTTCCTCCAGGACCCCTTGCGTCAGAAACGTTTCCAGCAGCTTCAGGATTCGCCCGTCGGAAACCTTCGCTTTCACCCGCTCCAGCAGTTGCTGTCTCGGGATCGTGTCGAAGTAGCTCTTCAGGTCCGCGTCCACCACCCAACTGTAATCTTGCTTCAGCAGGTGATCGACGCGGCGGAGCGCATCCTTGCAGCCCCGCTTCGGTCGGAACCCGTAGCTCTGCGCCGCAAAGTCCCGCTCGAAAATCGGCTCCAGCACCGCTCGGAGCGCCGCCTGCACCACCCGGTCGCGCACCGTGGGAATCCCCAGCGGGCGTTGTTCCTTGCTGCCCAGCTTGTTGATCCAATGCCTCCGCACCGCCTGCGGGCGATAACTTCCGTCCGCCAGCGCCTGCGAGAGCTTTTCCAGGTTCGCTTCCAGGTCGCGCTCGAACTCTTCCACCGTCACGTGGTCCACGCCTGCCGCCCCGTGGTTCGCCTTCACTCGTGCGTAGGCCTGCCGCAGGTTGGGCAGCGCATAGACCTTGTCGATCAGACTGTGCCACTTCCCTCCCATCACTCCCTGTTCGAGAGCTGTCAGCATCCGTTCCGTCCAGACCTCGGCTTCGACCCAGGCCCATCGCGCCCGAATCTCTCCGGCGGGCTTAGCCGCGTTTTCCGGCACTGCTTCCGGGGGTTGCCTTGCTCCGTCTGTCACGTCTCCACCTTCCTGCGTCCCTTCGCTCCGGACCCATTACAGGCCCTTCTTCGCTCTTATGGACGCTCTGACTCCTGCTCGCCCGGCTCTTCGGCCTTCTCCAGGCATGAACACCGGCTCTGGCACGAGCAGGTCTCCCTGATTCACGCACCCGGCCTTCCGACCATTCCGTCTCCAACCACCTGTGGACGCTGCGTCTCGTCAGGGCACGTTACCCATCGACGGATCGCACCGAGATTGCTTCCCCACGGGTCTACTCCCAACGGGAACTCGGGGCTTCGCCACTCGCTAGCAGGCTCGCCACGCCACACCGGCCGAATCGAGTTTCTTATCGTACGGACTGGCCGTTCACCTCCTGCTGCTCCCCACCCCGTGTCGCCACGACGCAGTTGCAGGCGATTACAAGTTACGTTGACTTGGAGAGGACTTTCACCCCTCCAACCCGGTGCGCTCTCAGGCGCACTAGCGGCGGTCTATGACCGCCGTGTTTTAGACTCAATGACTTCGGCGTTCATAGAGCGCCGGTGCACATGGTTCGAGGAGGAGATTGAAGGGTTGTCCCATTCGGGCCTTCCGCAACCCGGCCGGCGGCGATTACAGATTCACAACCTTCATCGCCGCTTCCGAGTAGCGTTCCCCGGCCGTTATTCCTTTGGGGGCAACTTCGTTGATGCGCGCAAGGTCGTCGGGTGAGAGCTTTAGCTCCAAAGCCACAATGTTTTCCTCCAGATGAGCCCTCCGCGTCGTACCGGGAATCGGCACGATATCCTCACCCTGAGCAAGCACCCAGGCCAAAGCCAACTGCGACGCTTTGCAACCTTTCTCCGTGGCGATTTGCTCAAGGCGGCGAACCAGCTCCAGATTACGCTTGAGATTCTCGCTCTGGAAGCGCGGATGATTGCAGCGAAAATCCTGGGGGGGCAAGTCTTCTACGCTCTTGAAACGCCCCGTCAAAAACCCACGACCGAGCGGGCTGTAAGCAACAAAGGCAATGCCAAGTTCCCGGCAGGTGGAAAGAATATCGCCCTCAGGATCACGGCTCCAGAGTGAATACTCGGTTTGCAAAGCGGTGATGGGATGGGTGCGGTGCGCGCGGCGAATGGTCGCGGGAGCGGCCTCGGATAGCCCCAAGCACCTTACCTTGCCCTCTTCGATCAGCCGCGCCATAGCCCCCACGGTTTCCTCGATGGGCACGCCGGCGTCGACGCGGTGCTGATAATAGAGGTCAATGGTCTCAATGTTCAGGCGCCGCAAGCTGGCTTCGCAGGCGCTGCGCACGTACTCGGGCCGGCCGTTGATTCCCAGGAAGCTGCTGTCTGGCCCCCGCACGTTGCCGAACTTGGTGGCAAGAACGATATCATTGCGCCGGCCCTTGATGGCTTTCCCAACCAGTTCCTCGTTGTGACCCGTGCCATACATGTCCGCGGTATCCAGAAAATTCACACCCAGGTCAAGCGCGAGATGAATGGTTGCAATAGACTCCTCTTCGTTCCGGGGTCCGTAGAACTCCGACATGCCCATACATCCCAGGCCGATTGCAGACACCGTGAAAGAACTGTTGTTCAGTTTCCTATAACGCATTCGCATCCTCTCCTGACGAGCGTTCAGATTGGCCGTACCAAACTGAGAATATCATCCTGGGCTGGTCCCACTCAACCGTTCCCCGACCGAAGCGGCCGAGGGTATCGGCAGCAGGGGGGTAAAGCGAACTCCACTCCTCTCGGAGGGGGGATGAAGGCGTGGTGCCCCGGCCACCCCCGGCCCCTCCTGAACCAGGAGGGGAGTTCAAGATTCTTTCCTCTTCGTTTCTAACGCTTGCCGCCTTGGGCCGGACTCACGGAGTTCGGACGAACGAAGTTCTTGCATCCGGACCGCGGCGGGCCTAAGCTTCAGGAACTTGCAAGGCCGCGATTGCGTATGCTCCAGTAGAGAAGAGTGTCGAGGAGAGTCCCATGAGTGCAAGCCCCCAGCCGCCGCGTCCCCCCATTCCGCCACAACCCCCACGGTCGGGCAACAACATTGTAGCCATTGCCCTGTTAGTTCTGGCACTGATTGTCCTGGTGAGTGGAATCGCCGTTTGGACCGGCTTGAGGTTCCTCTCCCACAACGTCCGGCTTCAAGTCCAGGAGGACAGAAGCGGCAAGAAGGGAGTTTCGATCAACACTCCGGTCGGATCAATTGAAGCTCATCATGACGTCAGCGTAGATGCCTTGGGTTTGCCCCTCTACCCCGGCGCAACGCAGGTGAAAGACAAAGACTCAGCATCCGTAAACCTCGGTTTTGGAGGCGAGCAGAGCGTGCGAATATTGGCCGCGAAGTTTGAAACTTCAGACTCATTGGAAAAAGTGAAGGCCTTTTACAAAGAGCGCCTGGGAAGTGAAGTCACTAAATTCACAGATCACGGTTCAGACGGAAAAACTACATTCGAGATCAAGGCCCGCGACTTGGAAAAGGTCGTCGCGCTAGAAGGCGCGGGACGTCGGACGCTAATCGAGTTGGTCCGAGTGTCTTTCGGCAGGGACGAGAGCAACTAACATAGGCAGTTCAATATCACCCTTCAGCCGCCAAGAACTGGCCGAGAATAGAGCCTTTTCGGCAGTGGTTGGCGAGTCTACAGGTAACCCTCTTTGTCATTTTTGCGTCAAATTCAAGGGGCTATAAACCCGGAAGCTGTGCAGGTAAGTTCTTGGCACAGGTCCCCGAGCCGGGAGACGATGAGCAACTATGATCAGCCGAAACTGGCCGCAGACGTTTGTTCTTGGTGCGATGGTAATCGGTACGCTATTGTTACCTTTCCCGTTGTTGGCACAGCAGCAAAACCAGGTGTCTGCGGATGCCATTTCGCAAGGCCAGGCCAAGACGGGAGAAAAAAGTGGGGACAATAAGGACCCCGCTATCCAGGAAAAGAGGAGCCCGGAGAATGACCGCATTTTCTGGACCTTGCCAAACTATCTGACGGTGGAGAATGCCAAGAAGATCCCGCCGCTCACCGCCGGGCAGAAATTCAAGCTGGTGGCACTGGGAACGTTCGACCCCGTCGAGTACCCATACGTAGGCGTTCTGGCCCTCATCGATCAGGCTGAAAATACTGATCCCAGCTTCAGACAGGGTTTCGCCGGCTACGCCAGGCGCTACGGGGCTGCCTTCGCCGACACCACAATCGAGAACTTCATGGTGGGCGCCGTCTTCCCATCACTGCTCCACCAAGATCCTCGCTATTACCAGTCAGGTAAAGGGGGGTTCTTTCACCGTGCTGGTTCCGCTGCATTGCGGGTCTTTATCACGCGCAACGATTCCGGCAAAACACAATTCAACTACTCCGAGTGGGCAGGCAGTGCAGTTGCGGCAGCACTTTCCAACACCTACCATCCGCCCCATGACCGGACTGCCGCAAACAGCACCAACATCTGGTTGACGCAGATATGGGGAGATGCGGCGGGCTTTGAATTGAAAGAATTCTGGCCCGATATTCGTCGCAAACTCCACAAGAAGTAGCCGCCTCACCGAACCAGAACTCACCTTCGAGGAGCCCGTTGTTAGGGGTCTTTTTCACACCAACCACCTACCGATCTTGGGAGGACAGCGCCTTTTTTCAGCAACCTCCCAATTTGGTATCATCTTTATCCACCGGGTCATTGAAGGCGGGCCAGGAGGCGTTATGGAATTTGACCATCGTGTCGCGATTGTGACAGGTGGCACAGGCGCATTAGGAAGTTCCGTAGCTTTGGATCTGTTACGGTCTGGCGCCCGCGTTGTGGTTACGTACCGGTCCGACAAACAATGGGGAGACTTGGAAGGCCGTGCGGGCGAACACCGTGGGAATCTCACCGGCGCCAAAGTGGACCTAACGCAGGCGCCTGAAGTCGAACGGCTGGTGGGAGATGTCTTGTCGAAGTGGCAGCGTATCGATTACCTCGTGGCCGTGGCGGGCGGCTTCCGGCCGGCAAGAGCTTCGAAACCGATGACCAGGCCTGGGACCATATGTTCAGTCTAAACCTGCGCTCCCTGATCTTCTGTTTACGTTCCATAGTCCCGGTCATGATTCGTCAAAACTGCGGCAGGATCGTGACAGTATCGAGCGGGTCAATCTTGCGCGGAGGCGGGGCAGGCATGGCCGCCTATGCCGTTTCAAAAGGGGCAGTTCGCCAGCTCAGCGAAATCCTTGCAGATGAACTAAAAGAGTACGACATCCACGTTCACTGTATCCTGCCGGGAACAATGGATACTGAGGCCAACCGCCTCGCCATGCCCAAGGCGGACTCCTCCAAGTGGGTGAAGACCGGCGACGTGGCGCGCCTCGTCCACTTTCTCCTCAGCGACGACTCCCGAGCCGTGCGCTCCGTAGCTGTGCCCGTGCTGGGGTAAAGGAATCGGGAGTCAGGATTCAGGCGAAGATGACAGGAAGGTGAGGTATCCGAGGAATCACACGGAAGAACGTCAACGTGCCGGTGGATCCCATTGCGAAGGCGCACCTAGATGCCAGATGGCCCGCTGGCGTTTGGGCTTGGAAAATTGCGGTTGGAAAATTGCGTTGGAAAATTGCGGCTGCGAACGAGGCGGTGGAGGTGTATACTCCCGGAGCCCGGGATGCCAGAGTGGCAGTTTGTTGGCGAAATGCGATGAGACTGAGTCTGCGGCCGCAGGTAATCGATGTACCAGCGGGGCCGAACCTGACCGGCACATTGACCACAGAGCCGCATTGCGATGGGAGGCAAGAAAGTGGAATCATTGAATGAGAGGCTGGATAAATTGTCTCGCTTGGTCGGCAACACACCTCTTTTGGGAATCGGCCTGACGTTCCGAGGCAAGCGCCGGGTCATCTATGCGAAATGCGAACAGCTTAACCTCACGGGCAGCATCAAGGACCGCATGGCGCTGCACATCCTGAAGTGCGCCTATGCCGACGGCTCTCTGCGCCCTGGGCAACGAATTGCCGAGGCGACAAGCGGCAATACGGGGATTGCCTTTGCCGCGCTCTGCCGGGCTCTGGGGCATCCCGTAACGATTTTTATGCCAGAGTGGATGAGCCCGGAAAGAAAAAGTCTTATCCGAAGCTATGGCGCTGACATCGTCCTGGTCACTGCGGAACAAGGAGGCTTCCTTGGCAGTATCCGCATGACCGAAGAACTTGCCGCCGCCGACCCCAACAACGTGTTTCTTCCTCGCCAGTTCGCGAATGAGGCCAACGTTCAGGCTCATGAAGCCACAACAGGTCCGGAAATCTGGATACAGCTATCGGAGGCCGGACTGAAGCCGGATGCTTTTGTCGCCGGAGTCGGAACAGGGGGGACGGTCATGGGGGTTGGGCGTTTCCTTCGACATCAGAACCCCGCCGTTCGAATTCATCCCGTAGAGCCGACAGAGTCGCCTACGCTCTCAACCGGGGACAAAGTGGGCAAGCACAGAATTCAGGGGATCTCGGATGAGTTCATTCCTCCGATCGTCGCCTTGAAAGAATTAGACGAAGTGATTGCAGTCTCCGACGGAGATTCGATTCTGATGGCGCAAAAGCTGGCCAAAACGCTCGCTCTCGGCGTGGGTATCTCCTCCGGGTGCAACTTTCTGGCTGCACTGAAGGCGCAGGAGTTGTCGGGTGGCGATGCAGTTGTTGTGACTGTGTTCTCCGATGACAACAAGAAGTATCTCACCACGGACCTCCTTCGCGAGGAGCCGGTTCGACCAGAATATCTAAGCCCGGAAGTTGAACTCGCCAGCGTTGTCTCTCTTCCACGCTGCTGCGCATTCTGTGGTGGAGCGCTGAGCCGAACCTCTCGAACTGCACCGCCCGCTTAAAGTTGCGCCGTGCAGTGAACCCGGGCAGCCCGCAGGAAGCCTGACCTGCCCCTCCCGAGAAGAGTCGCAGATTATCTCAAGCACCCCTGAGTCTATTTTGGATTGAAACTTCGCGCGAGGGCAGCTAAAATAAGAGATTAGGCATTCGTCCTTGAGGAGTTCCATGAAGAAGGCTATTCACCCTAACTATCACCCAGTGACCGTAGTTTGCGCGTGCGGAAGTACTTTCAAAACGCGCTCCACTTGCAAGGGCGACGTATTGCACCTGGAAATCTGTTCCAAGTGCCATCCGTTTTTCACCGGCAAACAGAAGATTCTTGACAGCGCGGGCCGCGTGGAGCGGTTCAAGCGCAAGTACGCTGACTTCAAAAAGACCGCCGCTACGCCCGTCGAGGAAAAATCTCCGGCGGCGAGCAAGTAGGGACGACCCTGAACGGGCAGGGCGAGATTCCTCCCCTTCGCCTCGTTCCGGGTCGGAATGAGAGTGAAAGGCTTGGAACGACAGCTCTCACACAGGCTCCTGGGCATCTGAAACCGGACGCCCGATGGTTGATCGCTATATCACCAAGCCAAAAGTTTACGTCGTGGGCCGCCAGTCGGTGGTGCAGGAGGAGGTGGCGCGTTTTCTCCAGGACGAGGGCTTGGAGTTCACCACGGATGCGCAAGCTGCTGCTGAGGTGCTTACTGAAATTGCCGGGCGCACCTGCTATATGTCTTTCGGCAGGGGACGGAAATCCAACCAGGAATATCTCCAAAACATCTTGAATTCGAAGCACGGCAGCGTGCTGGAGCACGCCGTCTGGTGCCTGCTGATTACCGGCGTAAGCCGGGCCCTGACGCACGAACTGGTCCGCCACCGGGCAGGTTTCGGCTACTCGCAGCTCTCACAGCGTTACGTGGACGAGAGCGAAGCCCGCTACGTAGTGCCGCCGCTTTACCAGGAAAGCGAAGACTTACGCCGGAAATGGTTGCAGACAATCGAGACGATCCGCAAGGCCTACGTCGAGCTGGGGGAAGCCACCACCCGATACGTCCAAAAGAAGCATCCGGAGATGCCGGCGCGGGACCGTCGCAAGTGGGCGCGTCAGGCGGCCCGATCTATCCTTCCCAACGCTTGTGAAACCAAAATCTTCGTCACCGGCAACAGTCGCTCCTGGCGGCACTTTTTGGAACTTCGCGGCAGCCCTCATGCCGACACTGAGATCCGCCTGCTGGCTGTGGAAGTTTGCCGCGTCCTCAAGCGAGAAAGCCCCAATATCTTCTACGATGTGGAAGTCATAGACGAAAGCGACGGCATGCCTGCGGTTCGGGTCACGCACTCCAAGGTATGACACCTCCACGAACGCAGGTCTGAGGGTGGCGTGTCGGGGGTAGAATACCTGGAGCCCGGCATCCAAAAAGGAACCCCGGTTAAGGACTCACGATGACCTTATCATCTCGCCTGTTGCTTCTGTCGCTTATGATGCTGCTCTGCTATCCTGTTGCTGCCCTCGATCGGCCAGGGACCACGTTTAAGATTTTCCAGTTTCCACCCAACATGATCCCACGAATCGACGGGAACGCCGACGACTGGGCGATGGTGCCCGAAGATTACGCGATCGGCATCGACCAGCTTGTAGACGACACCGGCAAGTTTAAAGAACCCGATAGAAAGAACCTGGATGTGCGCGTCAAGGTCGGGTGGGTCAAGGGTCTGAACCGTCTCTACTTCTTATATGAGGCCTACGACAATTACTGGGATTTCTCGCTTCCCGGTCTGCACAACGACACCTTCGAACTGGTTGTGGACGGGGACCTTTCCGGCGGGCCGCTGATCGAGCCATTCCGGCTGACCAAGGAACTGAGCGAATGGGACGCGCACTTTTCCATGCACGGTGTACAGGCGCAGAACTACCACATTATGACTCCGGCCGTGGGTAAGGACTGGGCGCTGGCGTGGGGCTGCAACTCCTATGTGAAAGAGCTGCCCTATGCCAACGCTGCATACAATTACAACTTCAAACCCGGGGAAGCAGGGAAACTCACGCTGGAGTTCTGGATCACCCCATTTGACTACGCCGGTTGCGAAGGCCCCCAGCGAGCCGTGGAATCGGTGCTGACCGAGAATAAGCTCATCGGGATGTCCTGGGCAGTGATGGATTACGACGACGTCAACAGCGACGAGCATACGTTCTGGAATCTCTCACGCCACCACACCATGTATGGGAACGCCAACGACCTCGTGGCATTCAGGCTAATGCCGCTGGAGCCGCAGTTCCAGAAGGCCATCGAAGCGCAATGGTCGTTTAAGGTATTGGACATGAGCCGGCGGCTGGTGGCGTTCCAGGATATTTCTGTCGGTAAGATCACGTCCTGGAAATGGGACTTCGGTGACGGAACGTTTTCCAACGAACAGCACCCGATCCACGCTTATCAGAAGGCCGGACAGTACATCGTCGTGCTGTACGTGGACGGGCCGGCCGGCAGCTCGCGGCGATCGAAGATCTGGGACGTGGTGGTGAAGTGAATTGGTTTAGGCTGAGTTTCTCACGCCCGCAGTTGGAGTTGTAACGACGAATCTACTCGCCGCGTGGCGGCGCGAAGCATGGCGGTGTGAAGCCGCCGCTACACGGACTGAGGCGCTAGGGCCTCATTGAAAAGACTTGTGCTTTTGCGGCTGGTTCAGAATAATTGATGGTGTACGTCCTCTAGCCAGTGTGGAGATCTGTGTCCCCTCTGAACTCCATATTGGAAACAGAGAGGGCGCGGTACTCGCTTTCGCAGCAGGGATCTTGGCACTACCAAGTTTAGTTGAGGAACCAGAAATCAGATGAACGGCTTGCGCTCAGTGCGTCTGGTCTGCTTGGCGCTCATCTCGCTACTCCTTGTGCTTCCGGCAAGCGTGCGAGCGGAAGGTAGAGTGCAGGGGCGGGTGACGAACGGCACCACCGGCAAGGCTCTGGCCGATCAGCCCGTGCGATTGCTGCTTCCGCGCGGCGGAATGCAGCAGGTGGCGACGGTCACGACCGACGCAAGTGGGCGTTTTGTGTTCCCCTCCGCCAACATAGATATTTCATCGTTTTATTTGATTCAGACGACATACAAGGGAGTGGACTACAACGCGCCGGCGCAATTCGATTCAGGGGGAACGGCTGATGCCAGTATAACGGTGTACGAGGCAAGTTCCTCAGCACCGCCGCTTCGCATTCAGTCGGCACGCGTGGTGGTTCAGGCGGAGGGCGACAAGGCGCACGTGCAGGAGATGCTTGCATTCAGGAATACGAACGACCCCCCTCGCAGCTATGCCAATTCGAACGGTACAATTCGTTTCCGGCTGTCACCAGACAGAGCGGAGCCGCACGCGGCTGTGGCAGGGCTGATGAACATGCCACTGCCACAGCCTATCAGCCCGGGTAAGGCCCCGGGAGAATACCTCCTTCAGTGTCCTCTCAAGCCCGGCCTGACGGTCGTGATGGTTGCTTACGATGTGGATTACAGCTCGAACCGTCTCGTATTGGGCGACTCGTATCCTTATCCCATCGACAGGGCGGAACTGTTGGTTTCCCCCCCAAGCCTCACCGTGGATTCCCCCCTCTTCAAACCCGCAGGGGCCGACGCCGATACAGGCAGTCAGAAGTATGTCGCAGCCGGCTTGCAGAGCCAGACGAAGCTCGAAGCTCGCTTGAGCGGTGAAGTCGTGCGGGGCGAATCGGGAGAGGCGGCCCAAGCTGATACGCAAGTCAAGGTTCTTCCCAACCCCATCATCCGGCTTGGCGGTCCCTTGCTGGCCTGTTTCCTGTTAGTGCTCATGTGGGCGCTCGGTGTCCGCCTGGCCAAGGAATGGCCGCGATTTAGCGGGCAGCGCAGAGCGAGTCAGACACAAAAAGACCTCGAAGCCAAAGTTGAGGCGTTGTTTAATTCCCTCGCCGATCTCGATGAGCTCTTTGCTGCCGGCAAGGTAGCTGAAAAGCAGTATTGGAAAGAGCGCCTGGACCTGAAAGCGCGACTGACGGCAAGCCTGAAGAAAGCTTCGCCATCGCTGCTTGAGTCTTATGCCACCCGACACGCTTCCTCACGCTAGCGTCGCTCTCGAACTTCGCAAGGTTTCCAAATACTTTGGCGACCTCGCGGCGCTTGCGGAGGTGCAGTTACGCGTTGAGCCGGGAGACGCCATTCTGCTCTACGGCCCAAACGGCGCCGGCAAGACCACCTTGCTCCGCCTTCTGGCGACGCTCGTGCGCCCAAGCGAGGGCGAGGTGCTATTCGGCGGCGAGGACGTTCACTGCCACCCAGCGGCGGCGAAGGCTGCAATCGGATTCGTGTCCCACACGACTTTCCTTTACGGCGACCTGACGGTGCATGAGAACCTGAAGTTTTTCGGCGAGCTATATGCCCTTCCTCGGCTGGAAAGAAAGATTCAGGCTGCGCTGGCCCTTTTCGGTCTGGGTGACCGGGCACGCACCCCGGTTCGGCAACTCTCGCGAGGATTGCAACAGCGCGTCTCGCTCGCTCGCGCGTTCCTTCATGAACCGCAGTTTTTGTTGTTGGATGAACCCTTCACGGGCCTCGATGCCGACACCGCAAGTGCCCTGGAAAACCTGATGCGGGAACTTCCGGCTCAGGGTAAAGCTGTGGTATTTTCTACGCATGATTTCGAGCGAGGCGCCGCGCTGGCGCGAAGACTCATAGTCCTGGAAGCAGGAAGGATTCGCTACGACGGCCCTTTCATTCAGCGGAACCTGTTGCGAGTGACAGGGGAGAAGGCAGAGAGCAGTAGGCAGAAAGCAGAAGGCAGTAAGCAGTAAGCGGAAGGGGTCGGTTGCGCGCTGAGGGGGGATCAGCTAGGCGGACATCAGGAAATAACCCCTCGCCTGTCCGTAACCCTTGTCGCAGGTGAGGCAAATGCACACCGCGTGAAGTTTGCCCTTACTTCCTTCTGGTTTCTGACTCCTGAATCCTAAGCCCGTGCAAAGCCTCAGGATCATCTCGGCAATTTTCGTGAAAGACCTCCGGGTCGAGTGGCGGAATCGCGAGACGCTGGCTGCGATGTGTGTCTTTGGGATCCTGGTAGTATTCCTGTTCAACTTCGCCTTCGAACCGGCTGGTGAAGAATCGCTGCGACTGCTTCCCGGCCTGTTGTGGATTTCGTTTGCGTTTGCCGGCATCCTCTGCTTCAACCGCTCGTTCGCACTGGAACGTGAGAATGACTGCCTGGCAGGGATGGCGGTCGCGCCGGCCGATCCCGGTTTGGTCTATCTGGGCAAGATGCTTGCCAACTTGGTCTTCCTCGGCGTCGCCGAGTTGGTTATCGTCTTCGCAGCCGGCCTCTGGTATAACTTCTCTTTTGTGCCTTCGCTCAGGTGGTTTGCTCTGATTACGCTCTTAGGTACCGTGGGCTACGTCGCGGTCGGCACCACGTTCGGAGCCGTCGCTGCCAACACCCGGATGCGCGAGGTGATGCTGCCGGTGCTGCAGTTTCCCATCGCTGTCCCGGTCTTCATCGCCGGCATCGAAGCCTCCACGGGAGCGCTGAAGGGCGATCCGCCCCCAAGCTATATGAGCTGGATTAAGCTCGCGGCAGGCATCGCCGTAGTTTTCACAGTCCTGTCGTGTCTGTTGTTTGAGTATGTTGTAGAGGAATAGTCCGCTGTCAGTTGTCCGTTGTCGCTGGTCCGTTGAATGAGATACTTCGCTGCCACCCCAAACACGGCCCCGACTGTCATTCCGAGCGCAGCGAGGAATGACAGCTTGGAGGGGACGGACAACGGACCACGGACGACTGACTACTGACAACTGGCATCTTATGGGCAAAATTCTCTCTCCCACAGTTCATCTTCTCGCAACGCTAGCATGGTTGCTTCTTGCGTTTTGCATGGTGTTTCTTTACGCGCCGCAGGAAGCTACCATGGGCGAGGTGCAGCGCATTTTCTACATCCATGTTCCGTCGGCATGGACGGCCTTCGTTGCCTACTTCGTGGTCTTTCTAGGCAGCGTCGGCTATCTCTGGAAACGCTCACCTCTGGCGGACGATCTCGCGCATGCGGCGGGCGAAGTGGGGTTTGTTTTCTGCTCAGGGGTGCTGGTGACTGGCCCTCTGTGGGCCAAGCCCGTTTGGGGAATATGGTGGACCTGGGATGCTCGGCTCACTCTGACTTTCGTCCTTTGGCTGCTCTTTGTCTCTTACCTGATGTTGCGCAGTTACATTTCGAGCCCAGGGCGCGTTGCACCCCTTGCTGCCGTTGTGGGTATCATCGGATTTGTGGATGTTCCGGTCGATTATATGGCCATCCGCTGGTGGAGGACTCAGCATCCGCAACCCGTGATGGCCGGCGGGGAGGGTTCCGGAATTGACCCGCGCATGTGGGTGACTTTGCTGGTCACCTGGGGCGCATTTCTGTGCCTCTTTTCCTACTTGTTGCGGCAGCGTTTGTGGCTGGCTGAGGCGCGGCGGGAATTAACAAGGTTGCGACGGTCGCCGGCCTTTTCAACTCCGAGGTCATAACGTGGTCAACATATACTTGGTCTTGGCTTACAGTTTCCTCTGGCTCATTTTTGTGATTTACGCCTGGAGTCTCTCCCAGCGGCAGGCTCGCCTGCGGCACGAGATCGAGGAGCTGAAGAGCATGGCGGAAAGCGTCCGCCCTTCCAGTTCGCCACCCTCTCGAGCAACCGCGTCGTAGGCTGCTGAAGCCGGTTTTGAGGTGCGGCAGCTTGCTGCCGCTTTCCTACAAGCCCGTCTGCTGGCCGGAAGCTGACGTCACAAACCTAGATGACTGCGAGCAAGCTCGCGGGGATAGAGCGGCAGCAAGCTGCCGCACTCCAAAACATTTCGACTGGACGATAACAACGTGGTAGTGGGTCGGGCTGGTGTCGAGGCGGCCTTACGCCGCCACATGGCGAGGCGAAGTCGCCGCTACCACTCCAAACTGACCCCTACGGCAGTGCGAAAAATTCGACGGCCCATGTCGGCACGTGCTACCATTCCATGGTACGGTGAGTCTGTTTGGGAAGGACTCAGACCATCGGACTTGTCAGACTTCGGGCTCTGTGCGACGGATGTTCGCGAACCCCGCCAGGTCCGGAAGGAAGCAACGGTAACGAGCCTCTCCGGGTGCCGCAGATCACCCGAAGTCTGACCCAACTTATTTTAGATTTTGGATTTGCGACTAAGGCCCGCGCTAATGCAACTATCATGCTCCAATCGAAAATCCAAAATCTAAAATCCAAAATCTAAGATGTCCTACCAGGTCATAGCCCGCAAATATCGGCCCCAGGTCTTTGATGAGGTGGTGGGCCAGCGGCTTATTACCGACACCCTGAAGAACGCCATTCTCATGGAGCGTGTCGCGCACGGGTATATTTTCTCGGGTGCGCGGGGCGTGGGCAAAACCACTACCGCCCGCATTCTCGCCAAAGCCCTCAACTGCGCCCAAGGACCCACGGTGACACCCTGCGGGGAGTGCCCCTCCTGTCGGGAAATCGTGGCGGGCAATTCCATCGACGTGATGGAAATCGACGCGGCCTCGAACCGCGGAATTGACGAAATCCGCGAACTGCGTGAGACCGTGCGCTACCTTCCGGCGCGGGACCGGTACAAGATTTTCATCATCGACGAAGCGCACATGCTGACCACCGAGGCGTTCAATGCTCTGCTGAAAACCCTCGAGGAGCCCCCGCCCCGCTCGCTGTTCATCCTGGCCACCACGGAGCCCCACAAACTCCCCTCCACCATCCAGTCGCGCTGCCAGCACTTCTCCTTCCGGCTGCTCGACTACCAGGAGATCTTCTCGCGGTTGAAATGGGTCTGCGAGCAGGAAAAGATCGAGGCGGATGAAGGCGCTTTCAGCGCCCTCACGCAGGCTGCCGAAGGAAGCATGCGCGACGGCCTTTCTTTCCTCGACCAGGTGATCGCATCCTGCGGAAACCGGCTTGAGGAAACACGGGTGCGCCAGGTGCTGGGTGTGGTTCCCACCCAGTTGCTGAATGACATGGTGGAGGCCATCCACGCGGGGGACTCCCGGCGGGTTCTCGAGCAGTTGGGGCGACTCGCGGCGGAAGGTTACGAACTCGCGCATTTCTGCGCGGAACTCACCCGCATGGTGCGCAACCTGATGGTCGCCAAGAGTTGCGGCGCGGACAGCCCGCTGGTGCAGGTGGCGAGCGAGGAGCGGGCGCGGCTGGCGGAGTTGGCGAAGCTTTTCGGCGAGGAAGACCTGGCTCGCTTCTTCAACCTCCTCTTGCGCACCGAAAGCGAAATGCGCTACTCGCTCCAACCGGGCTTCCACCTGGAACTTGGGTTGATGAAGCTGGTGCACGCCCGGCGTCTGGCCTCACTGGAGGCGTTGTTGGCGCAGCTTGGCCAGCATGGCCCGGTCGAGAAGACGATGGGAGTGGCGCCGAAAAACCTGGGTGCAGGCCCCGCTCGCCCCGACCCGCTCAAGACCCAGGATGCCGACCGCCACAGACGAGCGTTAAGGGCGGCGGGTCCCGCGTCGCCGAGCGCGCCGCTTGCCGCGCCTATTGCCGCAGTGGAAACAGTTC
The DNA here is from genome assembly GCA_963765485.1 of uncultured Acidobacteriota bacterium. GTDB lineage: Bacteria > Acidobacteriota > Terriglobia > UBA7540 > UBA7540 > CAVROP01. Next base: position 17,228 of record CAVXWN010000024.1, read on the forward strand.
ACTCCGCCGCCGCCGTTTCGACGAGCGCCGAAGATGCGCGGCTCTTTTCCATCAAAGCGATGCTGTTCGACCAATCGAAGAGGTTTCTGAGCAGTTGTCTGGAGCACCTGGCCGGCTGGCGCTTCGAGAACGGTGAAGCCCGATTTCTTTTCGCGCCTAAGGACTCCTTGTACGCCGATCTTTTGAAGAGCCGGGAACAGCAGGAGATTCTGCGCGCTGTGTGCGCCCAGGTGCTCGGCCAGCCCGTTAGGATTTATGTTACACTTGAGGAGCAGGCGAGCCGAGACTCAAGGCCCCCCGGCTCAGCGCGCGCGAGCGGGCGGAGCGCGACCCAGGAGTTGAGGCCTTCAGGAAGAAGTTTGACGGCATCCTGGTAGATGTCAAAGACCTCAGCCGGGAGTGAGCGATGAAAAACCTGCAGCAGATGCAACAAATTCTGAAGCAAGTTCAGCAGTTTCAGGAGCAGCTCCAGAAGCAATTGGACGAACTGGAAGTGGAGGGCTCGGCGGGCGGCGGCATGGTGACCGTCAAAATGAACGGCCAAAAGCAACTGAACGAAGTCCACATTGAACCAGAACTTTTTGCATCTCACGACCTCGAAATGTTGCAGGACCTCGTCCTGGTCGGCAGTAAATGAAGCAATCCGGAAGGTGGATGAACAACTGGCCAGCCAGATGGGGAGCCTGGCGGGCGGGCTCAATATTCCCGGCCTTACCTGACGGACGCCGAAACTGGAAAATAGAAATTTGAAAGTGGATAATAGACACCGGTCCGGCGCCGCAGTGGCACGCAATCACCAAGGATTAGGTTCCGCTGTTCAATATTCGATTTTTCCAGTTTAGAATTTCCATATTCTAGCTTCGCTTTTCCCGTTTCCACGCCCATGAAGGATTACGCCGAGCCCTTGGCCCGCCTGATTGATGAGCTGAAACGGCTTCCCGCAATCGGGCCGAAGTCGGCGCAGCGCATAGCTTTTCACCTGGAGCGTGTGCCCCGTGAGGAGGCCGAGCGCCTGGCGGGCGCCATACTGGACGTCAAGGACAAGATCAAGCTCTGTAGCGTTTGCAATAACCTCACTGAAGCCGATCCCTGCGAATATTGCTCCGATTCCCGCCGCGAACCCGAAGTCATTTGCGTAGTCGAGACGCCCTACAACGTGGTTTCGGTTGAGAAAACGCGGGAATTTCACGGACTTTATCACGTCCTTCATGGCGTGCTCTCGCCTTTACAAGGCATGGGTCCCGAGCAGTTGAAGCTCAAGAGCCTGATCGAGCGGCTGAAATCCGGCAAGGTCAAGGAGCTCATCATCGCCACCAGCCCCACTGTGGAAGGCGAAGCCACTGCCGTTTACCTTTCAAAACTCCTCAAGCCTCTGGGCGTGAAAGTCACCCGAATCGGCATGGGCATTCCCGTCGGCTCCGAAATTGAATTCGCCGACGAGATCACGATGCTCAAGGCCATCGAAGGCCGCCGCGAAATCTAGACCTGGATTTCCGATTGGGGTCGTCTACTCTAACAGAGACAACTGTGTGCCGGCCCGGAGGTGATTGGGGTCGAATTCAAGGACGCGCTTGAATTCTGCCTTGGCCTCCTGCCGATTGTTCTTGCCGAGTAATCCTAGACCCATCAGGTAATGAGCCTCGGCTTGGCGGGCCGCCTCGGAGCGCCTAGTCCCAAACTTCGCGAAGTAACCCAAGTCCACAGAGCTACCGAGTTCCTCCCGGCCCGATTTGAGCAACTGGTCAAAGAGAACAGCGGCTTGCGTACCCTGCCCAAGCTTCTTTAATGACAATGCCTGAAAATACCGAATCTCAGGGCTCTCCAGTTTCTGTACTGCCGATTTCTGGTAAGCCACCCGTGCCTCTTTGGCATTGCCCATCGCTTCCCAGGCTGTCCCAATGAAGTAGTTGATTTCCGCGTCCCGCTCGGCCAGATAAGGCTTTCCTACCTCGAGGTTCTCAGGATACGCGAGCGCCGCCTCGTAATCCGCAAGCGCTTCCCGATACCTTTTGTTCTTGAAGGACCGTTGGCCTCGCAGAAGATATGCGTTGATGTAGATTTCGTGGATCTCTCCTCCGCCTTCCCAGACATGGAAGTGGCGACGGCGGAGCAGATCAATGGCCTTCTCGTACTGCCCCAATTGGACGTACAGGGTAATCTCCTGCTGCACTCCGTCGTCGGATCCCAGAACAGTCTGCTGATTGCTTTCCAACTTCGCCAGCCTCTTCTGTGGAGCGACTCCGGATTGTTCGTAGAGCTGATCCAATTCAAAAAAGAGCCTTGGGTCTGTCTGATCGCACTCCGCGGCCTTTTCCATGCTGGCGATGGCCTCGGGGAGATTATTCTCGACCCGCGCATAGGCCAGGCCGAGGTTGCGATGCACGGTCGCGAAGCTGCCGTCCAGAGCCCTCGCGGTCTCCCAGGCGCGGACGGCGTTCTCCGGTTGATGATCGAATAGAAGGTTGCCAAGGTAATAAGGCGCCCGCGCATCCCCAGGGTCGTTGTTCATCGCGTGTTTGAGAACTTCCGCTGATTCCCAGCGGGAAGGGAAGCAATAGTCAGGCGGCATCCTGCTCGCCAGATGGTAATGTTTGGCGGCTTCTGCTGCGTTACCTTGCATTTCATAGAAATAGCCGAGATAGTAGGCGAGCATCGGGTAAACGCCGGGGCCGGACTTCGAGGTGTCGTCCAGCCTGGAGAGGACGTTAATTGCCTCGTCCCATAAACCGCAGTCGCCGTAGTCCGTGGCCAATTCGAGGTAGGACTGGACGTCGTCCCGCATTTTGGACTTCAGCGCGGCCAGCTCCTGGTCGGCCTCGGTCTTCCTGGCCGGCGGCGAATTCCGCCAGGCACTGCTCATTTCCAGCCCAGGAGTCAAGGGGGTCCACGGAAAGCACCTGGGAAGCAAGCAACTTTGCCTGGTCAGCCTTGCCCATACGTCTTAAAGCGACCGCCTTCAAATTGAGGGCCTTGGTGTTTGACACGTTCATGGATATAGAGCGATCAAGGAAGTCCGCTGCCTCGGTGTACTGGCCGCGGCGGCAGGCGATCTGCGCCAGGGCGTAGTAACCCGCCGCATCCCAAGCTTTGCTCCAGGTGGCTTTATAAAAGGCATCGTATGCAGCCGTCATATTTGCCTTGGCTTTCGAGCGCCACTCCCAGATAGTAGAACGCCTCCCCATCCTTGGGACTCGTGTAGTCGTGCGTGGAACGGCGGAGAGCCGTGCGCAGTTTCTCTTCCGCTTCCTTGAACATTCCGCGTTCGCAATCGAGGATGCCGAGTTGCGTGTTCACCCGGTAGTCACCCGGGTCCCTTCTCAACGCTTCTTCGTAATAGGCATAGGGGTCGAATGCAGGGTTGTAAAACTGTTCGAGCCGCAATCCGGTGAGGTAGAGTTCTTCAGTGGTCTTGATACTCTTGGGAGGTGGTGGAGGTTTCACCGGCTCAGGCATGGGAGAGTGCTTGGGCTTCACAGGAGTGTAAGAGATGAGCTCGCGGCGGTCGGAAGAAAACAGCGCCACGCGCAGGTCATCCTCTTTCACCTCGGCGGGCAGTGAGATTTGCGTTCTGAAGGGCTTCTCGGGGCCGATGTCCAACTTCTGCTCGAACAGTACCCTGTCTCCGGCTTTCAGCTCGACCCTTGCATCGCGGAATTCCGAGGTGGCGTTGAGAGCGATCTTTGCGTTGCGGCCGGAGTCGACCTCGAGGTTTACGGCTGCGTCGAGGTTGGCATTCTTGATGCCTTCCATGAGCCGAATGGGGTACCAGTATTGTTTCCATACCTTAACTTCGTAAGGCTCAATCCAGCTATAGTCCGGCTGGTTATCGGAGTAAGCCCCAGCCATCAGCTCGAGATAAGGCCCGTCGGCATCGGTCAGGATCCTGTCCCACACGCGCTGTTCCGGCCCATTGCCCCATTCGAAGAACTTCTTTCCGGGCACCACGTGATGGTCTGCAATATGGACGACTCCCGCCTGCTTGCCGTGGTCGTATCCCCCGAAAAAGTCCTCTTCATAATTCCAGCAGAACCAGGAGGTAGGGGCGGGATGGTTCTTCCACCAACTGGCGTCCACTCCACGCGTGTAATCGACGCCATTGTAAACGCTGGTTGAGATGGGCCAGCGGGAGAACTGGTTCTTTCCGTGGTAAGTGGCAAACTCCGTGCGCGGGGGGAAAATCACCTGGTAGTTCTGGTTGGCGTGGACCGCAACATTGGCGAAGTAGAGGAAAGAGTGGGCGAGAGGCGTTCTATTGAAGAGCTTGACGGTCGCCTCAATGTAAGACTTATCGGGATAGAGGGTCAACCCCACGATCCACTTCATGCGATGGCGCAGTTCGATCTCACCCACCCAAATGGTCCTGCTGCCGTCGGGATTTTCTTGCAGCAAATGGTCCACGGTCATAAAGGTCGAGGCCCGGTGGTGGTGAGGAATATCCCACTCTGCGCCGCCCGAAATCCAGGCGCCCAGCATGCCGATCAACGCCGGCTTTATGACGTGCTGGTGATAGAAGAAATCATAGTTGTCCGTCTTGTCCTCAGCAGACCAGATGCGGCCGCCGATTTCCGGCAGCACACAAAGCTTCACATATTGATTTTCTAGGTAAACCGCATGATACGTTTTGTTCTCGCGGACGTCGGTCAGCTTATCCAGAATCGGGTAAGGGTAGATGGTTCCCTTGGCGCCCTGGTAAGCGCGGCCACTGTAGAAGATAGGGTTCTTCTCAGGCGCCCCAATTTGATAGGTTGGGATTACCAGTGGTTCTTCCCAGAGCTTGACGGTCGATTGCCCCCTGAGGGCTGGGGTTGACCAGGCTGTCAAGGTCATCCCCAAGAAGACCAAAACCGTTCTCAACTTGGCACGGCTTGCCATAACCTGACCTCCGTTTAGCTTGTAAGTGAATCTGATTCTTGCCGCCCCTCGCACAGCTCCATAGCGGGGTGACGAAATTCAGCCTGCCCGTGTCGCCAAGACGGCGGGGGACCGATTGCCATCACCGTCCATGGCAAGAACCTCGTACCGCCGCTCCAGCCCGGCGCCCTCTCCCGCATCGAAATAGAACGTGCCAATCGCCACTACATCCAAAGGCTTGCCATCCTGCAGGACATGGAATCTCCGGCGGTTGGTTTGAAAAGCCATTGTCACTCGACCCTCTCTAGCAGCACCGAGGTGCTGTCAAAATCCCCCGCCAGGTTGAAGTTCAAACCCACGTTCATCAGGTACGAACCGCTCAGAACTCGCTGCTGTTCCGCCAGCTTGTCGTCGAAAGGTTTGAGCCGGTAGAGGGCGCGTTCATCCAGCCCGCGCAGGTAAATAATTGGCGGCTGAAAGATGAATTGTTGCGAATGCAGAAATGCGAACAGCACCGCTTGCTTTCCATCCGCAGCCACATACTCTGCGGCAGTCAGGTTGCCTACCCGCGGGGAGGCCAGACGGTAAAAGTCGCCTTCCTGCAGGGTTCGCCGTATAGCCTTGTAGTAATCGATGATCTTCTTGGTGAAATCGAGGTCCGCTTGAGACCATTTCTCCATAGCGTCGCTGAGTTCGAAAGACCCTCCCATGCTGATCCCTTGCAGCATGCGGAACGCTAGAGGCGTGCTGCGGCCGTTTGTGGTGGGGTTATCATAGCCCCCTGCTTTGATCAGTTTGGGCGCGTAGGCATACGTGTAACCTTCCCACATTCGCAGGCGGTCCAAGGGGTCATTGTCGTCGGAAGGGTCAAACATTTCCGTTCGCCGGAGGATACCCAAGTCCACACGCCCTCCCCCTCCGGCACAACTCTCGATCTCGAGGTTTGGGTGCTTGGCCCTAAGACGATCGATGAGATCGTACACGTTCGTCACGTACTTGACCCAGATCTGTTTCTGTTGCGCGATAGGAACCTCCGGCCAGCCCGGTTCAGAAACGTGCCGGTTCATATCTATTTTCACCACCTTGATGTCGTTCTCTTGCAGCAGTTTGTCCATCGCGTTGAACAGATAATCCTTCACGTCATCGCGGGCTAGGTTCAGCTTCAAGGCATGCAGGTCTACGGTGGCGGTGCGTGGCCGCCCAGGAAAGTTGATGACCCAGTCGGGGTGCTGGCGATAGAGGTTGCTGTCAACGCTCACCTCCTCGGGTTCCCACCACAACCCGAATTCCATGCCTAGGCTGCGGACGTAGTTGATCAAAGGTTTCAGCCCGTGCGGAAAGCGCTCGGGGTTCGGGTACCAGTCTCCCTCGTGCTTGGACCAGCCCCCCTGGCCGCCAAGCGGCGTATACCAGCCGGCGTCGATCATGAAATGCTCGACCCCCATCTTGGCCGCCATCGCCGCGTACCGCTTCTCGGTCGCCTCGTCGGCGCACAACGAATTGAAAAAAACCGGGTTCAAGCTTGGGGGCGGTTGGCGCGGCACGATCTCCGCAAGCTCGAAGTGATGCAGGTGCCGCGACGCCTCCCCAAAACCGTGCTCCGAGTAGCCTCCGTAAAACTCCGGCGTCGTCAGGCTCTCCCCAGGCTTCAATTGATATCCAAAATCAAAATCGTTGTATCCCCCGGTCACGCGCACCTGGTGGTCCGGCGTCTGCTCCACCACAATCTTCCAGTTGCCACTCCACCCCAGCGCCCCAAACCACACCCGCCCGCTCTCCTCGTTCGCCTCACCCTTGTAGTCAAGGGCGAAATAAGGATTCATTTGCTGGCTGGTCACCAATCCCCGGCTCTCCAAAACCTTTCTTCCCTGCTGAATCACCTCTTGCATCAACTGCGCCTCGCCGACGCAGCGTCCTGCCAGATAGGTCAGCCGATAGCCGGTCCCCAGCGGAACATACCAGACCCCCGACTGCGCGCTCTCGAGCACCATCGCCTGCTTCGTCCGGTTCTCAATAAAAGCATGCTTGCAGATGATGTCATAGGGAGGATATACCTGGTAAACCAGCGTCACGAACAGGTCGTAGTTGATGTCCCTGGTCCGTATCTCCAGCGTGTCACCCTTCACCTGGTGCGACACGTACTTCAACACCAGGTCGCGGGTGCCGTCGGCGAGCGCGACCTTGAGACACGGCTCATCATAGCGAATGCCACCCCAGCCAGGGTATTCCTCCGGAGTCTTTTTGTAGGGGCTTACGAAAGGATAGGCTTCACGAACGTAGGCGGGGGCAAAGTCCTGGTCGCGGGTGACCTTCTTGCCCCAGTAAAGGTTCTGGACCACGTTCTCCTCGTTTACCCCGACTACGTATGAGGTGTGGTCAGTCTCCAGGATCCAGATCTTCGTGTTTTCTAGGTAGCGAACTGGTCCTTCAGCAGGCGCAGCCAGCCGTCGGAACCGCTAACACCAGACCGGCAGTGAACAGTCCGGCCAAGATCCGCACTCCTAGCCTTCGATCTAATCTTGCAACACAGTTGAACATGACACCGTCCTCCCCTAAGACTTCGGCGATATGAACGATCGGATGATGCATGATACCACTGCCGGGTCGGGCACCAAGCTTCCGATTATTGCTAGCCGGTGGAATTTCGATTACCATCCTGTCGTCATGATCCTGGAAGGTCGGTCCTCGATTCCCTGGGCTGAGGTTTCAAAGCTATGAGGCGGATGATCAAGCGCCTGATCATTTCTCTGCTGATTCTACTCCTGCTCATCATCGTCGGTGGGGCCGGGTGGTTGTACTGGCGGGTGCGGGCGAGTTTGCCCCAACTTGATGGAGCAATTCGGCTCGCCGGAGCTCTCAGCGCCTGTCGAGGTTTTGCGCGACGCACGCGGCGTTCCTCACCTTCGTGCCTCCTCGGTCCAGGACCTTGTTCTTCGCACAAGGTTACGTGACTGCTCAAGACCGCCTGTGGCAGATGGACCTGAGCCGGCGGCTGGCAGAAGGGGAACTTTCGGAAGTTTTTGGCGAGAGGACGCTCCGGCTTGACATCGAGAACCGAACGCTGGGGTTCCGGCAGGTTTCTGAGCGCGCCCTGGCAGAGCTCGGCCCTGAGGCACGCGCTCAGCTCACGGCGTATGCCAACGGGGTCAACGCTTTCATCGCCAGCCACAAGCACCGCCTCCCCATAGAATTCTAGTTGCTCAATTACCGGCCTCGATCATGGACGGAGGTCGATTCCCTAGACGTGGCGCTGAATATGGCCAAGACGCTCAACACAACTTGGCGGAGCGATTTGATGCGAGAACGCATCCGGGCAAAGCTCGGCCTGAACTCTCCGCCGATCTTTTCCCGGACCACTCGCCGCTGGATGAGCCGGTGGCAGAGGTCGCCGCCACCAGGGCTGCCAAGAAAATGGCTCACCTCCTCGGCGGAGGCAGGGATCAGGGGGTGGTGGACGGGACCCAGCGCGGACAACCACCCCCTTGCCGCCTCCTTGAGCAAGGAGGGGAATTATCTGAAGTTGACCCGACCCTGGCGGCGCTCGTTTCCGCAGGGGACGAGCAGCAAGGCAGGACTTGGGAAGCAACAACTGGGTTGTCAGCGGCGCTCACACTCAGTCCGGCAAGCCGCTGCTTGCCAATGACCCTCACCTCGATCACAGTGTTCCCAGCGTCTGGTACATGATTCACTTGAAGGCGCCGGGCCTGAACGTGAGTGGGGTCAGTTTGCCTGGCTTGCCACTTGTGGTCATTGGCCACAACGAAAAGATTGCCTGGGGGATGACCAATACGGGTCCGGACGTCCAGGACCTGTACGCGGAAAGCTTCGACTCCCGCGATCCCAACAAGTATCTCCACAACGGCGCATGGGTTGATGCTGAAGTCCGGGACGAGGTCATCAAGGTCCGCCGGAAGCGGGATTACCGATTCACGTGTGAAGGTAACGCGCCATGGCCCCATCATTTCTCATGAGGGTGAGCCGCGACCTCGCCTTGCGATGGACGGCGCTGGAACCCCATGCCCTCTCTGCTCTGTTCAACGGCGCATCCAAAATCAGCCAGGCCCAGAATTGGGAGCAGTTCACCGCCGCCTTGCGCGATTTTACGGGACCGATGCAGAATTTCGTGTACGCCGATAGTGGACGGAAATATTGGCTATTACGCAGCGGGATGGGTGCCCATCCGGAAACAGGGCACCGGCGCTGTGCCCGCACCCGGCAGTACGGACGACTACGACTGGACGGGCTACATTCCCTTCGAGGATCTTCCGCATTCCTACAACCCATCGAGTGGAATGATCGCCACGGCCAATGGCCGTGTTGTGCCTGACGGTTATCCCTATTTCATCACCAGCGACGTGGGCTGAACCCTTTCGCACGGCGCGCATCTTTCAACTACTTCGCATGGGCAAGGCTTTCACCGTTGACGACATGCTGCGCATTCAGACCGACATTCTCACTCTGGAAGACAAGTGGCTCGCCGGACAGCTCTTGCAAGCCGGCTTGCACTATGAACCGCACAGACCCTGACGCCCAGTACGCCCTCAGCCTGCTGAGTGCATTGGGATGGCGAGGCCAGGATGGACTCTGCCGCCACCTTGGTGTGCGAAGTCACCCGCAAAGCCCTGCTCGAACGCATCCTCAAACCCAAACTGGGCGACGACCTCTCCGGCTACCACTGGGGGATGAGCACGACATTCCTTGAGAACGTGTTGGCGAACAACTGGACGCGCTGGCTCCCGCCCGGCGATTCCTCATTCGCGGATACCCTGATGAAGAGCCTCGAAGAGGGCGTAAAACAAATTCCCAGCCTGGTGGGCAGTCGAAGTCACGAGGCATGGAAGTGGGGCAATACCATCCCCCTGACCTTCTACCATCCCCTGGGTCAAGGTTTTCCGCTCTTGGGGAGGCTGCTGGACGTTGGCCCTTTTCCGCAGGCGGGGACGGCCACCACGGTGAAAGCGACAACGGCCCGGCACGGTCCTTCCATGCGCATGGTCGTGGACTTCTCGAACCTCGACCATTCGGTCCAGAACATTACTCTCGGCGAGTCCGGCCAAGTGTTCAGCCCTTACTACAAGGACCAGTTCGACGCCTGGTACAACGGCCGCAGCTTTCCCATGTTATTCAGCGATGCGGCGGTTGATCAGGCCGCCGTCCACAAACTGGTCCTGGGCCGTGAGAGGAAATAATCCGCATGTTTTTTTGCTATTCTGATTTGGGGGCGAGACCATTCGGAAGCCGTCAACGTCAACCTCCAAGGCGAGGGCGATACTGAGGGTTTATTGAGCATCCTGGCAGCGAATCGGAGAAGACACTGAAACTACACTCATCGAAGACACCAACCGAAGATGGCCCGGAGTTACGCCGGGCGGCTCTACTCATCATCCTCCTGCTGGCCACGGCCGCAAGCCCGCTGTTGGCTGAAGAGCCTGCTTCCTCGCCACTGCAACTGGAATATCACCTTGTCCTGACGCATCCCAACTTGCACCTTGTGACCGTCGAGATCACGGCCGACAAAGTCTCGGGTGATTCCCTCGACTTCGTAATGCCTGCCTGGTCGCCGGGCCGTTACGCCATTTACGACTTTGCCAAGAACGTGCAGGAATTCGAGGCCTTCGGCGCGCAAGGGCAAGCGCTGGCTTGGACAAACCTCGACAAGCAGACCTGGCGCGTGGACGTCCGCCAGGCCGGCGGAACCGTAAAAGTGCGCTACCGCGTTTTCGCCAACGACCTGAACGGATCCTTCTCGCAGTTTGACAGCACGCACGCCAACTTGAATGGGCCTTCGATCTTCATGTATATCGCAGGGCACAAGCCCGACCCGCTGACGCTGACCGTGGACGCGCCGAAAGACTGGCAGTTGATAAGCGGCTTTTCCGAGTCCACAAGCGAGCGGACTTTCCATGCACCCAATTACGACCGCCTGGTTGACACTCCCATCGAGGCTTCCGCCGAAATCAAGTTGGCAGCAATTCCAGGAGCAGGGAAAGACGATCCGCGTCGCCGTGCACTCTTACGACGAGGATGACACGGACACGTCGAAGCTCGTCGAGGGCCTCAAGAAGATCGTCCATGCGGAAATGGCGCTGATGCCTGCCCCGGATTTCGAGCACTACACTTTTATTTTCCACTTTGCTCCGGACGTTTCGATGGGGGACGGGATGGAGCACCTGAACTCCACGCAGATCATCATGCGGGGAAGCCTCAGCAGCAGCCTCGACGAGGCGCTGGAGAACGCCGCGCACGAGTTCTTTCATCTCTGGAACGTCAAGCGCCTGAGGCCGGCCGACCTTGGACCTTTCGATTACACCCGCGAAGTCTATACGCCCTCCCTCTGGTTTGCCGAAGGGGTGACCACCTATGTCAGTTACCTCAGCTTGTTGCGTTCGGGCCTGTGGACCCCGGAGCAGTTCCTCGGCCGCCTGTCTGAGGAGATCCGCGTTCTGGAAGAAGAACCCGGACGGACGCTGATGTCCGCCGAGAGCTCCAGCTTCCACGCCTGGTTCTACGACCGCGTTCCTCAAATGCAGGAGACCAACTTCGCAAATTCCACCATCTCCTACTACAACAAGGGCGCGCTCCTCGGCATGCTCCTGGACTTGGAGATCCGGTCCAGAACGCAGGGCGCAAAGTCGCTTCTGGATGTGCTGTCGTCGCTGTACCACAAGTTCTACGAAGCGCCGGCCACAACTTATTACAGCCCGGGCCGAGGTTACGAGGAGGGAGACATCCTCGAAGCGGTGAATGAAGTGGCGGGGAGCGACTTAACGGCATTCTTCGAAAGCTACGTCCGCGGGACTGCCCCGCTTCCGTACGGCAGGGTGCTCGGTCTGGCCGGACTTACTTTGCGGACCGCTGTTCCCGCCGGCTCGCCGCCGATCATCGGCATAACTCCCCAACTGGACAACCGCGGCGTCAGGGTCTTGGCTGTCCGGCCGGGTGGGGCCGCCGACCGCGCCGGGCTCAGTCGCGATGACCTGCTGATTGCGGTCGATAACCAGTCTCTGGCCACGGAAGATTTGAATGAACGCTTGAGAGCCTATCCGCCGGGGCAAGCGTCCCCTTCACTGTGGAGCGCCACGGACGGCGGCAAATCGTCAATCTGACGCTCGACCCGCCGGTTCCGAGCTCGTACTCGATCCAGGAACTGCCCGGCGCCACGCCCGAGCAGACCGCGATCCGGAGTAGGTGGCTCAAGGGAAAATGAATTCAACGATGAAAATGGAAACTGAAAAGCAGAAACTAGAAACTAGAAATCAGAGACTAGAAAACAAGGCTTCCAGTTTCCATTTTCGAGTTTCCAGTTTCTTTTTTCTGCTTTCTACTTTCTGCTTTCTGCTTTTTCCCATCGGAGCCGCCGCTGCCGATCCGGGCTCTGCCGAAGCGCTGATAGATGCCGGCCACTGGAAACGGGCGCGCGCAATTCTGGAGCCGCGCGTCGCCGCCAATCCGCACGATCCCTGGGCGGATTGCCTGCTTTCACAAACACAACTGGCTTTTGGGGACTTGGACAGCGCTCTGAAATCCGCGCAACAGGCGGTGGCGCTTGAAGACGGAAACTCGAACTATCATTTCCACCTCGCGGAAGTTTACGGCGAGATGGCGGCGAGAGCCAGCATGTTCACGGCTGCAGGTCTGGCGAAGAAATTCAAGGGTGAGTTGGACGCTTCCCTCGCCCGTGACCCCAAAAATCTGGACGCGCTTGATGCCTTGATGCAGTATAGCTTTCAAGCGCCCGGAATAATGGGCGGCGACAAGGGAAGGGCCCGCGCCATCGCTGCCGAAATGGTGCAACTCAATCCTGTGCGAGGATACCTTGCGCAGGCTGAGTTGGCCCGAGAAGAAAAGAACTTTCCCAAAATCGAAGAGTGTTTTCTCAAAGCCGTCAAAGCTGATCCGAAGAACTACGAAGCGCAGTCCGCGCTCGCGGCCTTTTACACGCAGGCCCCTTACAGGAAGACCGAATGTGCGGAAAAGCATGCATTGGAAACGGTGCGGCTTGATCCCTCACGGGCAAAGGGCTATTCCATCTTGGCAAAGGTCTTTGCGCTCGAACAGCGGTGGGGCGAACTCCAAGCCCTTCTTTCCACTTCCGAGAAAAATGTCCCAGACGATCCGGCCCCCTACTTTGAAGCTGCCGACGCCTTGCTTGAATCAGGAGTTGAGCTGGAGCGAGGCAAGACCTACTTGCACAAGTACCTTGCGCAGGAACCTGAGGCGGAGGAGCCGGACGCCGCCCATGCTCACTGGCTGCTAGGGCTGATTCTGGAAAAACAAGGCCGAAGTGCAGAAGCCGTCTCCGAGCTCGAGAACGGCCTGTCCAAATGAATCCCCACTTCAAGGCTGCGCAACAAGATCTGAAAAGACTAAAGAGCGGCTCTCGATAGGGCTAGTGTGGCGTCCGGCCTAATCCCTTGACCACCCCCTTCCCCTCCTCAAAGAGGAGGGGAAGGGGGTGGTGAGCGCATTGGGCCGGTAAATGCTCAAGTGGAACGCCACACTAGCCAGTTCTTGCGCGCCGCTGCAAATAGACGATCAGACCCACCAGGGCGAGTACTGCAACCAAGCCGAGCGCGACGCGGTGTATATCCTTGATGACGTGAGCCAAGTCGTCCCAACTGTTTCCGAAAAGAAAACCCACGCAACCAATCGCCGTGGCCCAAATGACCGCGCCCGTGAAATTGAAGAGGAGGAACCGCAGGTAGGGCATCTTGAAAAGCCCGGCCAGCGGTCCCGCGAATACCCGCAGCCCGGTGATGAAGCGGCCTGTGAAACACGGCCCAGTGGCCGTGCCTCAAAAAGAGCGCCTTGGCGTTCTCAAACTGGCGCGCCAGGAACTTGAAGCGCTTGACGTAGCGATCGAAGAAGGCGTTCCCTCCATAACGACCCAACGTGTAGCCGAGGCTGTCGCCGAGCGTCGCTCCGGCAATCGCTATCCCGATCGCCCAAACGAGATGAATCTCGCCCTGGTAAGCGAGGAAGCCCGCAAACAGCAGCACGGTTTCACCCGGCGAGGGCAGGCCACCGTTCTCCAGCATCACTCCAAAGAACACCACCCAGTAGCCGTATCGGGCGAAGAAGTCCGCTAAAGTCTGAAAGATCGATTCAATCACGAGTGGATGAAATTATGCACGAATATCTCCTCGTTGGGGATACTTTTAGTTGCTGACGAGAATAAGTGCCTGATTAATCCGGAGCATCCCGACTACAAGAGAATTCTGGTGCGCGAGGTGGCGCCGCTCAGCTACGATCCGCGCATGTTTGCGAAGCAGCATCAGCCACCCGCAGGGAACGAATATCATAGGCCGTTTCGTTCCCAGGGGTCCGTCGTGCTAAACTAAAAGCAGGGATGCGGGAACCCTTCCTGGAAAAAATCGAAGTCCGGCCCATGGTCTGCGACGGAGCTATGGGGACGGTGCTTTACTCCAGAGGCATCTCCCTGACGCGTTGCTTCGATGAGTTGAATCTGAGCTCGCCGCAGCTCGTGAAGGAGATTCACCTCTCCTACCTGAAGGCCGGGGCTGAAATCCTTGAAACCAACACCTTTGGGGCCACGCGTCCGCGCTTGGACAGGCACAATCAAGCCGAGAAGGTCCGCGAAATTAACCTGGCCGGCGCGCGCCTTGCCCGCGAAGTAGCGGGAGAAGATCTCTATGTGGCGGGCGCCGTGGGTCCGTTGGGAATTCGCCTGGAACCCTTGGGACCAACTTCACTCGAGGAAGCGAGGGAGGCATTTCGCGAGCAGATCGTCTCACTGGCCGAGGGCGGCGCGGACCTGCTCATGGTCGAGACCATGATCGATCCCAACGAAGCTCACCAGGCACTGCTCGCCGCCCGCGACGTATGTTCCCTGCCGGTGGTCGTGCAGATGACAGTGCAGGATGACGGCAGCACGGCTAGCGGAGCATTGCCCGAAGACTTTGCCCGCAAACTGGACGAATGGGGCGCGGATATCATCGGGCTCAATTGCAGCGTAGGCCCGGCGGCCATTCTGGAAGCGCTGGAGATCATAGCGGCAGTAACAAGCCGGAAGCTTTCCGCCCAACCCAATGCGGGAGTGCCCCGCACCGTGCAGGGCCGAGCCATTTACGTCAGCTCGCCGCAGTACATGGCCAGTTACGCCCGCCGTTTCGTCCAGACCGGAGCGCGGCTTGTGGGTGGATGCTGCGGCACGACTCCGGAGCATATTAAGGCGATCAAGGCGGCAGTCCGCTCGCTGAGCCCGCAGCGCTCGCGCGTTGCCATTGAGGTCCTGGAGCGGCCGGGGCGGGCGCTCGAACCTGTTCCGGTGGAGAAGCGCTCGCCGCTGGCCGAAAAGCTGGTGCGCCGTGAGTTTCCAATTCTGGCGGAGGTTGTCCCTCCCAAAGGCTGCGACGCCGCCAAAGAGCTGGAAGGTGTGCAGTACCTGATGGCAAAGGGAGTTGATGCGATCAACATTCCCGATGCCACCGGGGTAACCGGCCGCATGAGTCCGCTCACGCTTGCCGCCCTCCTTAAGCAGCAAGTCGGAGTCGAAGTCCTTCTCCATTACGGCGCCTGTGATCGCAACGTCCTGAGCATTCAAGCCGACGCACTGGGAGCGCATGCACTTGGCCTCCGCAACATCCTCCTCCTCACCAGGGAGACTGCCCAGTTCCCCACGGTCCTGGAACCCGCGGTCTTTGAAGTCGATTCCATCGGGTTGGTCAACATCCTGAACAACTTGAACCACGGGTTGGACGTTGGAGGCAACCCCTTAGGCAAGCAGACGGGATTCCTGATCGGTGTGGGTTTGAATCCTTACGCCGTCAGCGTTGAGGAAGAACTTCACCGCTTCCAACTCAAACTGGAAGCGGGTGCAGATTTCGCCGTCACACAACCGGTTTTTGATGTGGAGCAATTGGAGACGCTTTTGAAGCGGATGGAGTTGGCAGCGGGCCGTATTCCGGTGATTGCAGGGATCTGCCCACTCACGAGTTACCGCAACGCCGAATTCATGAACAATGAAGTGCCCGGTACCTCTCTTCCGCAGTCCGTTATGGACCGAATGAGAAAAGCGGATACGGGAGAGCGCGCCCGGGCGGAAGGTGTTAAAATCGCCCAGGAGACTCTGCTGTCACTCCGCGACATGGTCCAGGGCGTGCAAATCGCCGCTCCCTTTGGCCGCTACGCCATCGCGGTCGAAGTGGCACAAATCCTGGGAAAACGCATTGCAACCACAGGCACCGTCAGCAGCCTGACGGCTAATGGCTGAATGCTGAAGGCTCTAAGATGACCCAAACACCAAAACCCGTCAAAGGCGACTGTTTTGAAAAGAACCTGGAACGCCTTGATGGAATCGTGCGCGAGCTCGAGGACGCTGACTTGCCGCTCGAAAAGGCCTTGCAGCTTTACGAAGAAGGAATGAAAATTTCCGAGATTTGCCACAAGCAACTGGAAGAAGCTGAAGGGAAAGTGGAGATCCTCACAAAAAAAGCAGGAGGCAAGATGGTTGCTGAGCCCTTCGAACCGGGCGAACTGGCTAGTGACGAGTGACCAGTGACGCACGAGAAGAGGCTGGCGTCCATCAGCCGTCAACTCTCCCCTATCCCCTGCTGGTCTTTGCGCATAACTGCGGCTGGACGCGCCCTCACTCGTACCGCTCCGGCTGGTGAAAGGGCGGCAGATCTCGGGTCATCGTGCCACCTACTGCTAATAGGGCTTCCGCTTCGGGCAAATTCAGTCCACAATTAGGCTGTTCGGCGGGAGAGCGTATAGTCGTCGGCAAAGACAAGACCTTGAACACTGCTTCTATAGAGGGCATTCAACAGTACATCGAGTCGGCGAGGGTCGAGATCGACAAGGAACTGGACCGCCTGCTCCCGACCTCTGACCACTTTCCACCCAGTATCCACCAAGCGATGCGCTACTCAGTGCTTGCGGGAGGGAAGCGACTGCGGCCGATTCTCTGCCTGGAAGCGGGGCGCCTGATGGGCGGCGACGAGCGGTTGCTGGTGCGCCTAGGAAGCGCGCTGGAGTTGATCCACACCTATTCTCTGATCCACGACGATTTGCCTGCTCTCGATAACGACGATCTGCGGCGGGGCAAACCCACTTCGCATCGCGCTTTCGGCGAGTCAACCGCCATCCTGGCCGGCGACGCCCTTCTAACGCTGGCCTTCGAAGTCCTCTCCACTCCGGGTCCGCCTCCTGAACCGTGCAAGCTCCGGGTGATCCATGAACTGGCCCATGCCATCGGGACGGACGGAGGCATGATTGGCGGCCAAGTGATTGATCTCCAGATGGTTGGGCAGAAGGGCGACAGCCGCATGGTGGAATATCTTCACTCCGCCAAGACGGGAGCATTCATCCGCGCCGCGATAAGGTCTGGAGTTCTTTACGCCCAAGGCGGGGAAGAAGACTTGGCCCGCCTCACCACCTACGGTGAGAAAATAGGACTGGGATTCCAAATTGTAGACGACTTGCTTGATGTACTGGGCACCCAGGAATCGTTGGGCAAAAGAGTGGGCAAGGACGACCGACAGCACAAGGCTACGTATCCCGCCATCCACGGAATCGAAGCGTCCCAACAAATGGCTCTCCGGCTAGTGGTGGAGGCCTGCGAGGTTCTCGAACCTTACGGAGACCGCGCCGACATCCTGCGAGGCATCGCCCAATATCTGCTTGTGAGGCAGAACTGATGGAATACAAATACCTTCCCCGCATTGATTCACCTGCGGACCTTAGAAAGATCCCGCGCGAAGAACTACCCCTGGTAGTGGATGAACTGCGCGATTACATGGTCTCCGTGATCTCGAAAATAGGCGGCCACCTTGCCTCCAGCCTGGGCGCCGCCGAGCTGACAGTGGCGCTCCACTACACCTTCGACACGCCCAAGGACAAAATCGTCTGGGATATCGGCCACCAGGCCTACGGACACAAGATCCTGAC
This sequence comes from uncultured Acidobacteriota bacterium, assembly GCA_963765485.1. Classification (GTDB taxonomy): domain Bacteria; phylum Acidobacteriota; class Terriglobia; order UBA7540; family UBA7540; genus CAVROP01. The sequence continues at coordinate 34,988 of CAVXWN010000024.1, forward strand.
CGGACGCCGCGATCGTTTCCCCACCATCCGCCAGTACGGGGGAATCTCTGGCTTCCCCGTGCGCGACGAAAGCCCTTACGATACCTTCAACGTGGCCCACGCCGGCACAGCCATTTCCGGCGCGCTGGGCATAGCGGTAGCTCGCGACCTGAAGGGCGAGGACTATCATGTGGTCGCGGTGGTGGGAGACGCAGGTCTCACGGCAGGTGAGGAGATCGAGGGAATCAACAACCTGGGCACCCTACAGAAAAAAGTCTTGGTCATTCTCAATGACAATATGATGTCGATTTCGCCCAACGTCGGCGCGCTGGCCGGCTATCTGAACCGCATCGTCCATGGCCAGGCATATCACCGGGTGCGGGAAGAGGTCGAGAAGTTGATGTTGGCCGTGCCACGCGTGGGGCCGCGCCTGTTGAGGATCTCGAAGGACATCGTGGAGTCCGCGAAAACGGTGCTGATTCCTGGCTTGGTATTCGAAGAGCTCGGTTTCGAATACATTGGGCCCATCAACGGCCACGACATCCATGAACTTTTGGCTGTACTCGCCAGGGTCAAGGACCACTCGAAGCCCACGCTGGTTCACATCGTTACACAGAAAGGCAAGGGTTACCCCATCGCCGAAAAACTGCCGGTGAAGTACCACGGGGTGACTCAGTTTGATGTCTCCACGGGCGTCTTCCACAAGGCCCCCGCCACGGCGCCCTCTTATACCTCGGTTTTTGGCAAGGCCCTGTGCAAACTGGCGGAAAAAGACTCTCGCATCGTCGCAATTACCGCCGCTATGAGCGAGGGCACAGGCCTGGACGAATTCTCCAAGTCTTTTCCAGACCGCTTCTTCAACGTTGGCATCGCGGAACAGCACGCCGTGACCTTCGCCACCGGCCTGGCGTGCGAAGGGATGCGGCCGGTCGTAGCCATTTATTCCACCTTTCTGCAGCGCGCCTTCGACCAAGTGATGCACGATGCCTGCCTGATGCGAGCTCCCGTCACCTTGGCGCTCGACCGAGGCGGCATCGTTGGCGCCGATGGACCAACTCACCACGGGCTCTACGATCTGGTCTTCCTCTCCGCCCTGCCCGGGATCGTAGTGATGGCTCCCAAGGACGAAAACGAACTGTGCCACATGCTCTACACTGCGCTCACGGTGGCGGGCCCCGCCGCGTTGCGTTACCCGCGCGGCAATGGCATCGGCACTCCAATCGACTCGGAGTTCAAGAAGCTGGAGATCGGCAGGAGTGAAATACTCCGGGAAGGAGGGGACGTCGGCATTCTCGCCCTCGGCAGCATGGTCTACCCCTGCCTTGAAGCAGCCACGCGGCTGGAGGCGATGGGCATCTGCGCAACCGTTATCAACGCGCGCTTTATGAAGCCGCTCGATGAGGATTTGATCTGTTGCCTGGCCGCTGAAAAGCGATTCCTGGTAACTGCCGAGGAAGGGACGGAAGCGGGAGGCTTTGGCGCTCAGGCCGCTGCCTTGCTTCATGACCGAAGAGTTCCAGGCAGCATCTTGCGCATTGCGGTGCCCGACCGCATCATTCCGCACGGCGCTTCCGACCTGCTGCACGCCAAGTATGGACTGGACGTTGACGGTATCGTGAACCGCATCAAGGCGTTCGCGGATGAGTGGCCTGCGCGCGCACCAATGAAGTATCGCTCGATCCTGCGTGCTTAGCCGTGTCCCCAGGAAATTTGAAGTTTGAGTTTCGCACTTTGCCATTTGACCTGTTCTTTCAGCCGGAAAGAGCAGGTCAAAATTCACAGGGCAAAGGGCAAATGTGAACAAGTCCACTGTTAACTGTCGACTGTCGACTACTTTCCATGACCCTATCGAATGCCGCACTGCTTTTTGTAGCTGCAGGACTCGCAGGCGTGATGAATTCGGTCGCCGGCGGTGGCAGCTTCATATCGTTTCCCGCTCTGATTTTCACGCGCGTGCTTCCCATCTCTGCCAACGCCACTTCGACGGTGGCACTATGGCCGGGCGCTGTTGCCAGCGCGGGCGCATACCGGAAGCGGTTTCCCAGAGACTTCCGAATTCTCCTCGCGATGATCGCAACCAGCCTGGTGGGCGGAACGCTCGGCGCCCTGGTCCTCCTTCGAACCCCGCAGCACACCTTCTTGCGCTTCGTACCCTATCTCTTTCTATTGGCCACGCTGCTTCTCATTTTTGGCAAGGACATAGCGACGTGGCTGGAGACAACATTCAGCACTTCTGAACAGCCACGCTGGCTGGCGGGCACGGCATCGATCCTTTTTCAGTTCTTGATTGCCCTCTACGGTGGCTTCTTTGGCGCAGGCATCGGAATAATGATGCTCGCGCTCCTGACCATGCTGCGGATGGAAGATATCCACGCCATGAACGCCTTGAAAACACTCCTCAATGCCGTGATCAACGGCGCTGCCGTGGTCACGTTCATCGCGGCGGGCGCGGTGCTGTGGCCACAGGCCCTGGTAATGCTCGTCGGCGCCGTCCTGGGCGGATACGGCGGCGCCCACTACGCCCAGAAACTCGATCCGCAAATCGTCCGGCGATTCGTCATCGCCGTGGGGATTGCCATGTCGGCGTACTTCTTTCTCAGACATTAGCTGAAGCGCTCTGGAGTGCGGCAGCTTGCTGCCGCTTTCGCTCAGGCCAGCTTGCTGGCCGTGCACCGAAGCGGTACTTGGAGAAGTGAGGCGCGAGCAAGCTCGCAGGAGGAAAGCGGCAGCAAGCTGCCGCACTCCAGAGCATACTCTTGTAGGAGGTCGGCGGGCAGGATGCCCGCGCGACATCCGGGGCAGTGACTTTCATTCTTTTCCTTTTGGCGGTACTCTCTCTGCAATGAGAGAGACGGGGCACAACAAGATTCGTTTGGACCGCCTGCTGGTCGAGCGGGGGCTGGCAGACTCTCGTGAGAAGGCCCAGGCCATGATCCTTGCGGGACACGTGCTGGCAGACGAGCAGAAGGTGGAAAAATGTGGCGTACTGACGAGCACGGCAGCAAAGCTCCGCTTGGTTGGAGAACCACTCAAATACGTGAGCCGCGGTGGCCTAAAACTGGAAGGCGCGCTGGCGCATTTCCGCATCGATCCGGAGACGAAAATCTGCCTGGATATCGGCGCCTCCACGGGCGGATTTACCGACTGCCTTTTGCAACAGGGCGCCGCCAAGGTGTTTGCCGTTGACGTAGGGACCAACCAGTTGGATTGGAAACTCCTCCGCGACTCTCGCGTAGTCTCACTCGAGAAAACCAACGCGCGGTACATGACGTTTGACACTATCGGGGCTCGCGTGGAACTGGTCACGATGGATGTCTCTTTCATCTCCGTAACTCTGATTCTCCCCGTGCTGCCGGACTTGCTTGACAGGCGAGCGGATGTGCTGGTGCTGGTTAAGCCGCAATTCGAAGTCGGGAAGGGACAGGTGGGCAAAGGCGGCATTGTCCGCGAGCCGGCTCTTCGCCAGGAAGCGGTCGCAAAGGTTTCACGCAAACTGCTGGAGTTAGGCTTTCGCGATCTTGCCCAAGCCGAAAGCATCCTGCCCGGCGCCGGGGGAAACCTCGAGTTTTTCGTACATGCAGTTTGGCAAAAGTCCGGCTAGAATAACCGCCAATTTCAGTTCGAGTTCTTCAGCGTCCAGTTAAAGGACCCCGACACCAATGACCATAGAGAAGATTGGGATCATTTCAAAACCGAAGAATCCCGACATCCGTGAGATTGTGCCGCCGCTTCTCAAGTGGCTGCGAGAACGCGACATCGAAGTGTGTATCGACAGGGAAACGGGGGCGATCATCAACACATCCGAACCCCGCCTCACGCGCAACGAAATGCCCGCAAAGGTGGACTTGCTGATTGTGCTGGGAGGCGACGGAACGCTTCTGGCTACGGCGCGCGCCCTGAACCGCAAGCCCGTGCCTATTCTGGCAGTCAATCTCGGAGGCCTCGGGTTTCTCACGCTGATTACCCGGGAGGAGCTTTACCCGACCCTTGAATCTGTTTTGAAGGGTGAGTACCGCAGCGAGCGGCGCGTTCAGATCGAGGGGTCATTAATTCGCAACGATGAAGTCATCACAACGTTTCTGGCGCTGAACGACGCGGTGTTAAACAAGGGCGCCATCTCCCGCATCCTGGATTTTGAACTGCATGTCAACGGCCAGTTCGTTTCCTCGTATAAATCGGATGGGTTGATCGTCTCCACGCCCACCGGCTCAACCGCTTATTCCCTCGCCGCGGGCGGTCCCATCACCGTGCCGACCGTGCAGGCGTTTGTCGTAACTCCCATTTGCGCGCACACGCTGACCCATCGTCCCCTCGTCCTTCCCGATACCGCCAGCATTGAAATAGCCGTAACAACCCACCGTGAAGCAGCCTACCTCACGGTGGACGGCCAGGTTGGAATCGCCACTCATAGCGAAGACCGCGTGCGCCTGAAGAAGGCGGACTCTTACGTTGAACTTATCCAGTCCCCGAACAAGGACTACTTCAAGATTCTGCGGCAAAAACTGAAGTGGGGAGAGCGGTAGTACAGCAGGAAGTAAGCAGTGAGCAGTGAGCAGTGGCGCTTAGTTACATTCAAGTCTGCCTACTGCCTACTGCACGCGACTTCGCCCGCCATCAAATCTTCCAGTGTTTCACGCGGCCGAATCAATTCTGCCTTGCTGCCGTGGACAGCACTTCAGCCGGGCGCGGGCGAGTATTGTAATTGGAGGAAAGAACGAAGCCATAAGCGCCGGCGCCGAGGATGGCAAGCAGCTCACCCGGTTCGACGTCCGGCATTTCCCGATCCTGGGCAAAAAAATCGCCCGTCTCGCAAAGCGGGCCCACCACGTCGGCCTGAAGCCTATCCCCTTGATGCTCGCGCACAGGAATAATCTCGTGATAAGAACCGTAGAGCGTGGGGCGCATCAAGTCATTCATTCCGGCGTCCACCACGATGAAATTCTTCTGCCGGTTTCGCTTCACGTAAAGCACGCGAGTCAGCAGGATGCCCGCGTTGCCCACCAGGGCGCGCCCCGGCTCGAGGATCAGCCGGTAATTGGCAGTTCGCAACCGCTCGTACAGACCGTGCGCCAGCGCCTCGAAGTCGAGGGGTTGCTCTTCAGCATATCGGATTCCATATCCGCCGCCGAGGTCGAGGCATTCGACTCGCAGTGCCCGCGGCCTGAAGTTGCTCCGCCACGCCCAGGACTTCGTCCAAGGCTTTAAGGAAGGGCTCGACCTCGAGGATTTGCGATCCGATATGGCAAGCCACCCCATGAATCTTCAGGTGGGGGAAACCAGCGGCATGACGGTAAAGTTCCAGGGCTTCGTCCTTCGGGACGCCAAACTTGTGGATGATCTGGCCAGTGGAGATGAAAGGGTGAGTTTGCGCCTCAACATCGGGGTTAACACGGATGGCGATGCGGACGGGCCGCCCAAGAGAGCGGGCGCGGCCTTCGACCAGCTCGAGTTCCCCCGCCGACTCGATGTTGAACATCAGGATGCCGGCGGAAATACCCGCATCAATTTCCCCCTCGGTCTTACCCACACCCGAAAAAACGATCTGTTCGGGGATGGCCCCGGCACGCAAAGCACGCGCCAGTTCCCCACCCGAAACAACGTCAAAACCAGCTCCCGCCTGGCGGAGCAGGCTCAGAATCCTTAGATTGGAATTGGCTTTTACGGAATAACAGACGAGGTTCGGCACCAGCGTCACAGCTTGCTTTAGACGTGAGAAATTGCTGGAGATGGCGGCCTGGCTGTAGACGTAGGTGGGCGTCCTAAAGCGTTCGCCGAGCGACTCGACTGAAACGTTTTCACCCCGTAATTGCCGTGATTCGTAGCGGAAAAACTCCATAGGTTGCTTCACCGTAGTCAGTAGTCAGTAGTCGGTAGTCAGTAGTTAGTAGTCGGTTGCCGGCGGCCGGTGATGGTGTTCAGCTTTCACCCCTTGAGCAACCGGGGCTAGAGGCGAGGGGGGCAGGGTAATTCTGAATCTTGAAGTGCTCTCCTCTCCCTCGCCGCCCTGGAATGCCCACTGCCTTCTGCTTTCTGCTTTTTAAGAGCCGCAGGTCCGGGGAGTGGGCCCTGCGCTACGCTTGCTGCCCACTGCTTACCGCCTGCTACCGGACCCTGATCAGGATAATCGTCTGGTCGTCACGCGGCGGGCGACCTTGCTCAAACTTCCGAACTTCTTCGAAAAGAATATCGATGATTTCCTGAGGGGAGCGATGAAAATTTTGGCGCAGCACATTCTCCAGGCGGCGCGGCCCGAATTCCTCCAACTGGGTGTTCGCCGCCTCGACGATGCCATCCGAGGACATCGCCAACAAATCTCCTGATCGCAGCCCCACCGATGTTTCCTGGTACTGGGCCTGTTCCAGCAGGCCCAAAGGAATTCCCTCGGCGCGAATGGGCCGGCATTGACCTTTTCTCACCAGGAGGGGTAAAGGCATTCCCGCATTCGCGAGGCGAAGCGTCTTCGTGCGCGGCTCCCAGATGGCGTAAGTCAGCGTAATAAAGTGGCCTTCGATCTTGCGTTCGAGAAGAATCAGGCTGAGTCTCCTCAATAAATCGGGGGGGAAAGCTTTTGGGGGGCCAGGCTGCGAAGTATGCCGCTGGCCATAGCTCCATACAAGGCCGCAGGAGCACCCTTGCCGCTCACATCACCGATCGCGAGCACATGGCGGTCTTTTCCATAAGTGAGAAAATCGTAAAGGTCGCCCCCCAACTCTCGAGCGGGCTCGAAGCGTAAAGCTACTTCCATGCCGGCGATGGACGGTGCCGTCCCCGGCATGAGATGCATCTGAATTTCCTGGGCACGCTGCAGGTCGCGTTCGAGGCGTGCCTCGCTTCGCGCCACTCGTTCGTAAAGCCGGGCGTTTTCAATCGCAATGGCGATTTGCGGAGCGAGTGTGGAAAAAATGCGGACGTGCTCTTCCGTAAAGTAGCTCAATTGCGGGCTCTCCAGATCCACGACGCCGATGACGCGGCCACGGTAGATTAGAGGGATAGCCATCTCCGACCGTGTATCAGGGTTGACGAGGACGTACCGGGGGTCTTTAGAGACATCGCGTACCACCATCGTCTGACGGAGGTCGGCGGCGGCGCCAACAATCCCCTGACCAAAACGGACCAGGTATTTCTCCGGCTCATGCTCATTCTGTTTCAGAGAGATCACGGCATTGAAAGTCTGGGCTCGCTCATCGGCCAGCAGGATACTGAACCGGTGATAATCAATCACTTGTTTAGTCAACGTCCCGATCTTCCGCAAAAGCTCGCTCAACACCAGGACGGAACTCATTTCCCGGCTGATCTCGTTAAGCAACTGCAGAGTCCGTGCCTGCCGCACGCTGCGGCGATAGAGCCGGGCATTGTCCAACGCCATGGCCATTCGGCTGGCGAGGAGTTCCAAAAGGCTGACGTGCGAATCGTTGAAGAAATCCGGCCAGGGCGCTTCCAGATCGATCACGCCAATGAGGCGGTTCTTGGTAATCAGCGGGACCGCCAACTCCGACCGCATGGGAGACAAAGAACGGATATAGCTGGGGTCCTCCCGCACGTCATTCACCAGGATTGAGCGGCGGGTCTGCGCCACGCGCCCCACGATCCCCTCACCGATCTTGATCCGCAGGTTCCGCACTACCTCGTCCGGGTGGCCGATGCTGAAGCGAATGTGCAGCTCCTGGGTCTTCTCGTTGAGCAGAAGGATGGCGAAGACCCCGTAGTCGATGGCGCGTTTGATGATCTCTGCGATGCGGGTCATCAGCTCGTCGAGGTCGAGTGTCGAGTTGATCCGTTCGCTGACCTCCACCATCAGGGTAAGGAGTTCTGTCAGCTCGAGAGGCCGAGAAGCGGATTTAGTTGCGTCAGCCATAGAAGGGAAAAACAGTAGGTGGTAGATGGTAGCCGAGGAAAAACTTCCGCCCCACCACCCGCCCGAGCGGCGTTAGGCATTTTCAATTAATCACATCGCAAGGCAATTGTAGCATACGCTCTCTACGGGCCGTTCGTTTCCATCCACATCTGGCTGTTCATTCAGACTTACAACCGCTGTCGACTGGAATGAAAATCACCGGCGGGGCGGTCCTGGTCGAAAATCGGCCTTGTGGGACTTGGAAGGAAAGAGCATTCCGGCCATTCAAGCCGCCACAAGTTTGTCTGCGCCAGCGACTCGGCCCACGTATAATGACTGGGCATGTTGATTCTGGCGTTTGACACAACGAGTGAACTCGGAGGTGTGGGCATTTTTCGTGACCTTGAATGTCTGGCGCGCGTCGCAAATGATGGTCCCGCAAACCGCTACTCCGTCAGCCTGTTCTATATGATAGACCAGGCGATCGAAGAAGCTAAGCTGCGGTATGGCGTGCCTGTTCGAGGGCTAGCTGATATGGAACTGATTGCCGTCGCTACCGGGCCGGGGTCTTTTACAGGCATTCGAGTGGGTCTGGCCGCAGCACAAGCCTGGGCGAAGGCATTCGAGTTGCCGATTCGCGGGGTGTCTGTGCTGGAAGCTCTCGTGGAAGCAGCTCGAATAGGGACGGGATGGGCCGCCCCCATCTTCGATGCCCACCGGGATGAGTTCTTTGTGGGACTCTTCCATCGCCAACCCGAAGGAGATACGGGATACCAAGCATCCCAGTTGCCGGCTGGTGAAGGATGGTTGCTGAAAACAGAAGAGTTAGGCCCTTTTCTCACTACTCGCCTGCCGCAAGGGGCGGCGGCAACTTGCGTGGTCAGGGAGCACGATCGGACAGCTCTCGGCCTACGTGAAAGCCTCCCCAGCTCGTTCCAGTGGCGGGCGGTTACGGGGAGCTTGGTCGAGTCTATTGCGCGCCTCGGCTTCCGAGACTACCAGACAGGAAAACAGCAGGTGGCCAGCGATCTTGATGCCTATTATATTCGGCGGTGCGATGCAGAATTGAGTTGGAAGGGGTGACACGGGATTCGTGATTCGGGAGTCAGGAGTTTCGATGCGAATTCGCGAAGTCTCTGATCACGATCTCGAGGCTATAGTCAGCATCCAGAGCAAGTCCCCTCGAGCCGCCCGGTGGACCCTGGCAGACTACAAGAACCTGATGGACGACCCAATGGGATTGATCCTGGTCGCCGAGCCCGATACGGCGACTCCACCCACGATCGTGGGATTCGTAGGTTTCCGCCGCGTAATCGACGAGGCCGAGCTCATGAACATGGCCGTCGACCCAGCCCATCAGCGGCAAGGTGTGGGACGGGAACTTCTTGCCGAAGGGCGCCGACGACTGTCGGAACAGGGTGCAAGGCGCATTTATCTGGAAGTGCGCGCCTCAAACGCGCCGGCACAATCGCTCTACTATTCCGTAGGGTTCGTCCTGCTCTCCCGGAGAAGGGATTATTATAACGGTCCGTGGGAAGATGCGTTAGTCTTTTCGCTGCAAATCTCCCCGCCCGCCGGCGTTCCACCCTCCCTATAGCCCGGATTTCTCACCACGAGCTCCCCTCCTTGGCTGAGGAGGGGTCAGGGGGTCGTGGGTAAGAGACCCAGCGCGCAGGCCAACAATCCCCTTGCCCCTCCCTGACCAATGAGGGAAATTACCTGGAGCATGTTCATGCACGGTGGCGAGCCGGAGGTTCATGCAATCTGCACTCGCAGCGACATCTGACGTCCCGTATTTCTTCCAGCTAGTCCCAGTCTGGCGCCGTCTCGCCCCAGCCCTCAGCAGTTTCGGAAACCGGTGATGGACTGCTGCGACGGCAGGCAATAGTCAGGCTTCCTGCGGGCTTTCAGCGGTTGCTCTCCTAACCCTTCCTATTTTCGCATTCCCAATAAGCGCTTGACTTTTTTTGTTTCTTATGGTATTGCTACCATAAGATGATTGACGAACACGAACCTCGCGGCCCTCAAGCTGCGCGTCTCCGGCAACGTAAATTTGAACTGGTGCGCCGTTTCCAGCTTCCCGACGATCTACTGCCCGGCTCACTTTCCCTCTCCCATCTCCGCTGCGGCAAGCCCACCTGCCATTGTGCCAAGGACCCGCGGGGGCATCCCGCCTGGTCCCTCACCTTCATGGTACGCGGCAAGAAGCATGTGCAGCACATTCCCAGCGACTGGGTCGAGGACGTCCGCCGCCGGGTCGAGGCCGGACGGGAACTCCAAGCGGCGGTGCGGGAGGTCTTGGCCGCCAACGCCCAACTCCTGGTGCTGGCGCGTCAGCAAAGGCGCAAGCCGCGGTGAAAGGGCCGACGCCGCGTCGCCTCAAGAAGTACGTCTCGAAGTGTCTGCGCTTGCAGCCCTACTTGCGAGCGCCCGGCGATGGGCGCAGGGCGGGTCGCATTCCGGCCCCGGCTTTGCTGTGGGCCTTGCTCCTGGGGAGGCTGCTGCGGCGTGCGGCTTTCCTGGCCATTGAAAGCTTGGTCGGCGCTCGGGCGCGCGCCCTGGAAGTTTCCCGGAGCTTCAGCGATGATGCCCTCGGTTATTTCACCGAACGGCTCGACCCGGCCGTCACTCGTCAGGCGGCGGTCACTGCTGTCCATCAGGCCAAGCGCCACAAAGCCTTCGACGACTGCCGTTTCATCGGACTGGCTTTGGACGGGACCGGCGCGGGCCGATCGCAGGAAAATCTTTGCGATCTGTGCCGTCCCCACCGCAACCAGAAAAGGGAGATCCTCGGCTTCCATCATAAGTTGGTCATGAGCAGTGTGGTGGGAACCGGCCTAACCTTACCCTTGGATATCGAACCCTACGGCCCTGGGGATAGCGAGTACCGTGCCGGGCGGCGACTTCTCCGCCGCACCGCCCGCAACCTGGGCCGACGCTTTGCCGATTATGTGGTGGTCGACGGGAACTTCGCCAAGGCCCCCTTCCTGCACGACGCCGGGGATTTAGGACTGTTCGTCGTCGCCCGCTTGAAAAACAATCTCCCCGAATTGTTGGCGGCTGCCCAGAAAAGATTTCTCCACCAAGCTCCCCATCACGTCTTCCGTCACGGCAAGGATCGAGTCGAAATCTGGGATGCCGACGACTTCGACCCTTGGGAAACCCTGCGCTGGGAAACGGTGCGGGTGGTTCGCTACCGTCAGTACCATCCCAACGGCGAAATCTGTGAGGCCTACTGGTTCACCAACTTCCCCCGCCAGTGGGTCAGCAGTCGCGCCCTCTTCCGCATGGCCAAGAGCCGCTGGGAGATCGAGAACGAAGGCTTTAACGATGCCAAGAACCGCTACGGCTTCGAACATATCTGCCATCATGAACAAAATAGCCTGCTGTTGGTCTGGCTTTTGACCTGCTTGGCCCTGACCATCGAACGGCTCTACCGCATTCGGTACCTCCACCGTGGTACCCACCCCATCCTGGAAGCCGCTCTTCTCTGTCAACGCCTCTGGCTTAGCTTGTCGCGCCCCGTCCCTGACGATACCAGTTAGGTGTTTCTCCCCTCCCGCTGGCCCCCCAAACAACCGAACTCCGCCTGGGCACCTGCGCCCCACGGCGAAGTGCTCTCGAAAATGCCACCAGTTCTGCACCGCCCCACTGCAAGCGTCGAAACCGCGCTGATTCCGCCTCCCGTACGCTGCTGCTCACGAGCTTTGCGAAACTGCTGCCCAGCCCTTTTCCGGCTTGAATGGGCCCGCCTGGTGTGCTAGCCTGACTATGTTACCAATTCACATGGGGAGGTGGCAGAGCCGTGAGCACTCCGACCGAGGCCGTCCGGGAGGAATTGATGGCCAACAATTCAGAATATCGACGCCTTCGCGAAGAACACTTCAGCTATTCTTCCCAGCTTGACCAACTTGCTTCAAAGATCTTCCTTACGGAAGAGGAAAAACTCGAGGAGGTGCGCCTTAAGAAGCTGAAACTGCGGGTGAAGGATCAGATGGAGTTGCTGGTGCGGCAAGCCCAGACAGTGCACTAAAACGCGGGGGCGGTGCGCGAGTTACGAGGAGGAGTTGTCGCGTCTGGGCTGCAAAGGTGGTATCCTTCAGAGCGTAGGGTGAGGCTGAAGCGGAGGTGAAAACCTCGCCGCCCGGCACCCAAGGGTATATGCGGCAGGAAGGATATTGGTACGGTCTTCCGCTGGTGCTCATTTCTGGCGGTCTCCTCGGATTCTGGTTCCGGGAGCGAAGCCCTTTCCTTCTAGTCTGCGCCATCTTCTTTCTGGTGCTTGCCTTCTTGGCGCTCAACTTCTTTCGTGACCCGGAGCGCCCGATACCCACCGACTCGCAAGCCATCATATCTCCCGCCGACGGTCACATTGTGCAAGTAGTCCAGGAGAGCTACGAAGGCCGCCCCGTGCGCCGCGTCAGTATCTTCATGTCTCCCCTGAACGTGCATGTCAACCGGGCCCCCATAGCGGGTGTTATCAAAGAGGTCGCCTACCAGAAGGGCTTGTTTCGGGTGGCCTCACAGGAAGCCGCCTCAGTTGAAAACGAGCGAAATGTTTTTACTATTGAGGGTGAGCAAGGAAGGATCGTCGTCAAGCAGATTGCTGGAATACTCGCCCGGCGAATAGTGTTCTGGAAACATTGCGGCGACTCGGTCGCGCGGGGCGAGCGCGTTGGGCTAATCAAGTTCGGGTCGCGTGTCGATGTTCTCATGGAGCCGGACGTACAACTGACAATTCAGGCCGGGGATCACGTCCGAGCAGGGAGCAGCATCCTTGGAACCAGCCACACTGAATCCCCAACTCAATAAGAAAGGCGGAATGGCGCGTGGTCTCTACATTCTGCCCAGTCTGTTCACGGTAGGCACATTAGTCTGTGGCTATTACGCTATCCTGTCAACGCTTCGGGGCTCTCAGGCACTGGCGGCAGGCGGCGGCGAGGGACTGAGTGCGGCGGCGTTCGATAATGCCGCCAGGGCCATCGGATGGGCCATCCTATTCGACGGGCTCGACGGCCGAATCGCGCGGTTGACTAATTCCGCATCGGCTTTTGGCCGCGAGTTCGATTCCCTGGCCGACATCATCACTTTCGGCGTCGCCCCGGCCATGTTGGCCTATGCCTGGGGCACTCGCGCCATTAGCGAGATGATTGGAACACTGCTGATCCAGCACTTACGACAGGTGGGTTGGATCGTGACCTTTGCGTACTTGATATGCGGGGCTGCTCGCTTGGCGCGATTCAACATCGATAGCGTCAAACCCAGCGCTGACCGACGCTATTTTGTGGGCATGCCCATTCCGGCTGCGGCAGGAATGATCGCGGCCGTCGTCCACTGGGAAAACACCCCGCTGCTCCGATGGGGCTATAGCTTGGGCTGGATGGTGATCGTTGCAATTCTAGCGTTCTTGATGGTAAGTAGGATGCGTTATTACAGCTTCAAAACGCTGGACTTGAGAAAGCGTCGTTCTTACATTGCCATCATATTCCTGGGGCTCGTCGTCTGGGCCGTCTGGGTGTATTCCGAACCCGTCCTCTTGACCATCGCCGTTACGTACAGCCTCTCCGGAATCATTCTTCGGATTACATCGAAGCGCCGTCCCCATCCCCCCGCGTCGGAAGAGGTTCGCCGCGCATGAAAGTCTCTGAAGACGGATACCGGATCGCCGTCGCGGGCGCATCTTCCCTGCTTGGAAGGGAACTTTTGAATGTGCTGGAAGAACACCGCTTCCCTTTCTCCAGCCTGCTTACGTTCACGGACGATCAGGATGAACTCGAATTGCCAATCCTTGATTTGCGCGAGGGTCCGAAAACCTCTTTTCTCGACGAGAAGGTGAGCGCGTCCGATCTGGATTTTGCCTTTATTGCATCAAGTCCCCGTGAGATCCCTCCCCTCCTGGGACCTACCCGAACCTCAGGCCACGGGCAGTCCGCTTGCTTCGTCATTGACCTCCGCGCCGGCGAAGAAAGGGCCGAACCTCAGATCCCCCTCCGTCAGAGGGTGCTGAGCGTACCCTTCCTCGACCGCGGTTTTCCGGCTGAAGATAAAGAGGATGGTGGCAAAGACCGGGTTTACGTCTCTGCTCATCCCGCTACGATTGTGATCAGCGCCTTGCTGCTCCGTTTGGCCGCGTGCTTCCCTCTGAAAAGTGTCGTCGCCAACATCCTCAGCTCCGTCTCCACGATCGGGTCGCGCGGTATCGAAGAACTTCAGAAGCAGACCCTGAACCTACTCAGCTTCCAGAAGATTCCACGGCAGGTTTTTGGCGCGCAGTTGGCCTTTAACTTGCTGTCGCGCCCCGGGGGAACAGGTGGGAGTGAACTCCAGGCGCTTGAGAATCATCTCCGGAAACAAATCAAGGATTACTTGCAGGGCAGGGTCCCCCTTCCTGCTTTGCGCCTCTTTCAGGCTCCTGTGTATCATTCGTTGGCGGTATCCCTCTACATCGAGACGAGTCAGCCAGTTGCGCCTGAAAAGGCCGGGGAGGCTTGGCAAGGAGGGCGAGTCCAAACGCGGCGTCAGTCACAAGCCTCGCCTACCCCAGTCGACGTTGCGGGGTCGGACGAGATCCTGGTGGATAGCGTAACCGCTGATCCTGACCACCCGACCGGCCTCTGGATTTGGGCCGTCGCTGATGATCTTCGTCTTGCAGCCGTGAATGCGGTCGAGGTCGCGGAAAGTCTTTGCCACCAAATCGCCGTGTAGAATGTCTATGAGTGCTGGTTATGAACAGTTCCGGCGGCATTGCCTGCTGCTTGTAGTCTTTGGTGTTCTGACGTTCCTTCTTTCCTGTGGGTATCAGGTCGCCGGGCGGGGAGAGCGTTTACCTCCGGACATCAAAACCATCGCCGTTCCCCTTTTCGTCAACCGATCTTCCACCTTTCGCATAGAACAGAAGCTCGCCGCCGCTATCACGCGCGAGTTTATCGAGCGGACGAAATTCCGGATTACGCCAACGCCGACCGGGGCCGATGCTGTGCTGAATGGAACCGTTAAGGACGTACGTTCGGGCGTTATCACCTTTGACCTGAATACAGGGCGGGCCTCGTCGCTCCAGATCCAGGTCACAGCCGAGGTAAAGCTGCGGGACTTACACAGCCAGAAAGTGGTTTATGCAAATCCGAACTTTGTCTTCAGGGAAGAGTACCAGGTGAGCCAGACCACCTCCGGACTGTTCGAAGAGGATCAAGCCGCGCTTGACCGCCTCTCCCGCGATCTCGCCCGAACCCTCGTCACAGAAGTCTTGGAAAACTTTTAGCTGAATTCACCAGGATCAGAACGAGACGACGATGCCAGCGTATCCAACGACAGCATCGCGGTCTCCGCTCGTATCTGCGGACGTAGCGTATTTGATAAGCTCTGCGCACTGGGCGCCAAGGTCTTTCGCAGCGGTCAGCATGGCGATGGTGGGAGCGTATCCGCACATCGAGATGTCCGCGCGACGCACCACGTCGTAAAGGCCTGGCGCGTCGAGCGCCAAGATCTTCTCGATCGCCTTGCGGTCTTTGACGCGGGTTACGCCGTCTGGTTCATAATGGTTCATATCGCTGGAAGCGATGACCATTGCGGCGGCAGCGGAGGCTCTTACTGCCTGGGCGATGCCGTGGCCAAGAGATTCCAGCCCCGAATACCCGCCGGCTGCGATGGCAATGGGGACGAATTTGAACTCTCCCACACTGCGCTGAAGGAAGGGAAGTTGGACCTCCAGGGAGTGTTCGTCTTCATGCGCCTCGGCATCCTCCATGAGCAACCCCCAGGACTGCCGCAGCAGTCGTGCCATGGCGGAATCGACCGGCACCCTTCCTAACGGGGTCAACCACTCGCCACTCGACATGATCGCCAGGGGCGCGCCGCGGCCTGAATGGTTCGGGCAGAGGATGATATAGGTGGAGCGCTTCGGCAGCCTGCCGAAAACCGCCCCGGCCACGTGCCCGGAATACATGTAGCCGGCATGGGGCACTACGCATCCCAAGGCGCCTTCGATCTTCTGCCCTTCGTTTCCGAGGCACTGATCGACCTGACGCGTCAAGGACTCCGGATTGCCGGGATAAAAGCGGCCCGCCACCACAGGTGGTCGTATGGCAGGGGATAGCATGGATGAATGCTATCCCCCGAATTCGACCGATGTCAAGCGTATCACAGCTTGCGGAACATCAAGAGCTTCTTCACTTCCCCGATGGCGCGCGTGACGTTAATGCCGCGAGGGCAAGCTTCGACGCAGTTGAAGATTGTGCGGCAGCGCCAGACTCCATCGGCGGAGTTCAGGATTTGCACTCTCTCCGCCGTCCCTTCGTCGCGGCTGTCGAAAATGAAGCGGTGCGCACTCACAATTGAAGCCGGGCCGACGTAGTCCTGGTTCGCCCAGAACGAGGGGCAACTGGTGGTGCAGGCGCCGCAGAGGATGCACTTCGTGGTGTCGTCGAACCTTTCGCGGTCTTCCGGTGATTGCAGCCTTTCCTTTTCGGGCTCACGCGTGTGAGTGATGAGGTAAGGTTTGATGCTCCGGTACTTGGCCAGGAAGTCGTCCATGTCCACCAGGAGGTCTTTGATCACGCGGAAGCCCCGCATGGGCTCAATGGCGATCCGCTGGCCCAAGTTCTTCAGCAATACTTTGCAAGCCAAACGGTTCGACCCATTAATCACCATGGCGTCCGACCCGCAGATGCCGTGCGCGCAGGACCGGCGGTAAGTCAGCGACCCGTCCTGGTACCACTTGACGTGGTTCAGGGCGTCGAGAAGCCGGTCCGTAGGCTCGGCATCAATCGTGTATTCGCCCCACCACGGTTCCTTGTCCTTCTCCGGATTGAAGCGTTTGATTCTTAGCGTCACCTGCATGGGTAAACCTAGTACTTCCGCTCTTTCGGCTCGAATTTCGTAATGGTCACTGGCTTGTATCTAAATTCGATCCCCCTTTCACCCTTATAGGCCAGCGTGTGCTTCAACCAGTTGGGATCGTCGCGCTTTGGGAAGTCTTCGCGGTAATGTGCACCGCGGCTCTCCTGCCGGACCAGCGCGCTTTCTACCAAAACCTCCGCAAGGTCCAGCAATCCGCCCAGCTCGATCACCTCCAGCAGCTCGGTGTTGTAACGCGCGCTCTGGTCCCCTATCTTCACTTGCTGATAGCGCTTGCGGAGTTCGCGTAGTTTCTCGAGCATGGCCGTCAGGCGGTTGGCGTCACGGAAGACGGAAGCCTTATCCATCATTTCGTCCTGGAGGGCATCCCGGATGTCCGCCGGCCGCTCTTTGCCATGGGAATTCTTCAGGTTGCTCACCAGCGCCGCGGCCCGCTCGTCGGCCTTGGCTGGCAAAGGCGCCCAACCGTTCTCTTTGATGAACTTCGCCGCGTGCCGCCCGCCGCGCCGGCCGAAAACCAGGATATCCACCAATGAATTTGTTCCCAAACGGTTGGCCCCGTGAACGGAAACGCATGCCACCTCACCCGCCGCGTAGAGGCCGGGCAACGGCGTGTTCCTCTCATCGATCACCACGCGCGCGTCCAAATCGGTGGGTATACCACCCATCGCGTAGTGGGCGGTCGGCTGGGTGGGTACAAGTTCCGTAAGCGGTTCGAGGCCCAGATAAGTGCGTACGAACTCGGTAATATCCGGCAGCTTCTTATCCAGGACTTCTTTCCCGAGGTGGGTCAAATCGAGGTGGACGTAGTTCTTTCCGTCGATGCCGCGTCCCTCGCGGATTTCCTGGTAAATGGCACGCGAGGTCATATCGCGGGGAGCCAGATCCTTCAGCGTGGGAGCGTAGCGCTCCATGAAGCGCTCACCCGAAGAGTTCCGAAGAATGGCGCCTTCCCCGCGCGCCGCCTCGCTCAGCAGAATTCCCATTTTGTAAATGCCCGTCGGGTGGAACTGGAAGAATTCCATGTCCTCGAGTGGAATCCCGCGGCGGTGGGCCACGGCCATGCCGTCACCGGTCAGCGAATGGGCGTTCGAGGTTACGCGGAACATTTTCCCACAGCCGCCGGTGGCAAACAGAACTGCCTTGGCGTGGAAGGTGTGAATATCGCCCGTGGCCAGGCACATCGCCACCACTCCCGCACAGCGTCCCTGTTCGATGAGCAAGTCCAGCACGTGATATTCATCGTAGAAATGCACTTGGTTCTTGATGCACTGCTGATAGCAGGTTTGCAGAATCATGTGCCCGGTGCGATCAGCGGCGTAACATGACCTGCGCACGGGTGCCTTGCCGTATTCCTTGGTGTGGCCGCCGAAAGGCCGTTGCGCGATCTTGCCGTCGGGCGTGCGGCTGAAGGGCAGGCCCCAGTGTTCCAGGTCATAGACGGTTTCGATAGCCTCGCGGCATAGGATTTCCGCCGCATCCTGGTCGACGAGATAGTCGCCGCCCTTGACCGTATCGAACATGTGCCATTCCCAGTGGTCCTCCTCCAGGTTTCCCAACGCGGCTCCGATGCCGCCCTGGGCCGTCCCTGTGTGCGACCGCGTGGGGTACAGCTTGCTCAAAACAGCGACGTGCCCGTGCCCCGCAAGCTGCAACGCCGCCATGAGGCCCGCGCCCCCCGCTCCCACAATCACCGCATCGTAACGTTGAACCATTTAGTTCTCAGTCATCAGTTGTCTACCCGTTTCAACCACCAGGTGTCAGTTCTCGGTTCTTACTGAAGACTGATGACTGATAACTGACGACTTCTTCACGGCTGGAAGGTCAAAATGGTAAGCGACCCCAAAGCCAGAAGAACAAAACCGAAAACATACAGCGAAGCCAGTGTCGCCACCTGCCAGCCCTTCGGCCGCACATAGTCTCCGACCAGCGTCCGGATGCCGTTCAACCCGTGGATGAGAGCCAGCCAGAGCATCACCAGGTCGTACGTCCTCCAGAACGGCGTGGCGTATCGGCGCGCCACGAATTGAAAATCAATATTATCGACGTTGTTGATAAGGTGCATAACCAACAAATGTCCCAATGCCAGAAAAAGTAACGCCACGCCCGAAACGCGCATGAACATCCAGGCATAAAGTTCCAGCCCGCTTTCCGGTCTTGCTCTGCCCGCTCCGTTCATCGGCTCCCTCTACTTCTGTACCACGCTCGCAGGGGCGCATGGCCATGCGCCCCTACAGGCTAGGATGCGTCCCCCTACTTCAGTATTGTGCCTGCCATGTAGATCGCCGTGGGAATGAAGACCACGGCGAAGGCAATGCCCACCGCGTATACAAGCTTGCGGTGGATGGCGTCGGCTTGCGGCCAGAAATCAATGACGCAAATCCGCAGCGCCGTTCAGAGCATGATAAATTACTGCTCCAACCAGGATAATTTCACCCACGCGAAAGGGCGGATAACGGTAAAGGAAAAGTAACCTATTAAAAATTGCAGGACCCCAGCCCACCAGAGCGATGTCCACGATGTGGACGAGCAAGAAAAGAAAGACGCCCGCACCGGTCAGCCGGTGCAGAATCCAGGACCACTGTCCCGGCCCTCCTCGATAGGTCAGATATTCTCGAAATTTAACCATGGTTACGCGCGTCAGCGCTGGCAGTCAGGCTCGCCTCCCACCCTGAAGATGTTTCCTCGTGTCGCTAGTGCCTCCGTGTCCTCCGTGGCCAGAACAACCTCAAAACGGAGTTCACTGAGATGCTCCGTGGGCTCTGTGTTAAAGCTTGAGAGGCACGGAGGACACTAAGAATCACGTCTTGGTTGCGGTCAACAGCCCCGCTCTTTGCAAGCACAGCCCTACGAAATCCATTTTACAGGAGCAGTGTGTCACATTTCAAACCGCGTGGGTAATTCCGACATCCAAAGTTGCAGCCCCCTGCCATCCTGTGTCCTTCAGTCGACGGACGAGGGATCTGCGCCGTTGTCTTTTGGGCTTGGCAATCAGCGACTAACTACAGGAATGCTTCCCTGCGTTTTGTCGAGAGTCACGTCATTCCCGCGGAAGCGGGAATCCAGTTCGTTCTGGTGGCGCGGACCCCCGCTTGGGCGGGGGTGACGAAACCTGTGACGTTCATTTCTGTGGGTGGGCCGCAGGCCCATGGGCATTCAGCATGACAGCACTCACGCGCAACGGTATTACCTGAAGGCCTACATTTGGGCCGCAATGGTCAGAGCCATTTCCCTCAGACCGTCTTTGCCGGCGCGGCGGGGACGTTGGGAAGGGGCTTGCCTTGGCTTGGTCCGTGCAGCTTCTGGCATGGCTTTTTCCGCCGCGCCAAGTGGAGATAATCCAGCACCAACTGGCGCTTGAGATGTTGAATGGCCTTGGCGGGGTCGACGCCCTTGGGGCAGGCGCGCGAGCACTCGCCCGCGTAGTGGCAACGGAAAGCGCCGTGCGCGCTGCCCGTCAGCTTACTGCGCTCGCGCCGCCCGTCGTCGCGCGCGTCCCGGTTATAGCGCTGCGCTGCCGCCAAGGGCATGGGGCCCAAGTATCGCGCGTCGGTGGCCAGGGTGGGGCAGGCGGCCATGCAGCAGCCGCACTTAATGCAATAGGTAAATTGCAGGTAGGCTTCCAGTTCCTTAGGAGACTGGTAGAACTCACCTGCCGGGTCATTGATCTCGGCCTCCTCCACGCGCACCACGTAAGGCTTGAGCGAACGGTGCTTGTCAAACATGATTAGGAGGTCGGGGACAAGGTCGCGGATGATGTCGAAATTAGGCAGCGGCGCCACGGTAAGATCCCGCTTGGCGATGTGCAGGATCTGGGTGTTGCAGGCCAGCGTCGGCTGCCCGTTCAGCAGCATGCCGCACGAGCCGCAGACACCCATGCGGCAGGAATAGCGCCACGCCAGCGTTGCATCCAGATTGTCCTTGATGTAGTGCAGGCCGTCCAGGACCGTCATTCCTTCGCGCACCGGTATGGTGTAGGTCTTCACGTAAGGCATGCGATCGTTTTCAGGATTATAGCGCGTGATGTGGAATCTGATCTCTCGCACGGTTTTGCTGCTTTCTAGCATGGCTACCTCCCTACCCCTGTAATGGCGATGGCATGCACCGCGATGGCTGCCCAGGCGCCCAGGCCGAACAATCCCAGACCCAACACCAGAAGGACGAAAGTCGTGACCTTTTCAACAGCACGCTTCAGCGTCAGCTCGAACAGGATGGTCCGCAGGCCGTAGAGGCCGTGATAGAGCGCCACGCCGAGCAGCAGAATGTAAGTGACGGTGAAGAACAGCCTGCCGTCCCGAAACAAGCTGTTGGCCTTCGAGACTGCTTCGCCGCCGTGGGGGGCAAACAGATGCGTCGTCCCGCCCAGGTGCATGATGAGCATGTGGAGGCCAAGCAGGAAGAGAATCACCACTCCCGCCGCCATGTGCCAGGTCCAGTATTTCGTTTCACGCATCTCTCACTCCTGTGTTGCCAACCTAGTAGCGCTGAGCTTTAGCTCAGCACCTGCCGACATGAAGGTCGGCGCTACTTCGCCAATCCCAGGAACTGATACCCCCCTGCTGCGAGAAACAATGCCGCCAAAATCATCATGGCAATGAGCACGGGCCGCTGAACGTTCAGCGACGTCTTGTAGGGATAAACAGGCTCGATGGGCTTGCCCACCGCGAAGCCGAGTTCCACGAGCACCAGACGGATGCCGTTGAAGGCGTGGTAGGCGAAGGCCGCGAAAACCAGAAACTCCCCGAACTTAAAAAGCGGCTGGTGAAGAACGCCCCCTTCGACCCACAAGTAGATGCCCTTGGCGCGCAGGCTCGTAACCACCACGTGTATCAAGAAGTAGGTGAGAATGCCCAGGCCGGTGAGGCGATGCAGGATGTAGGCGTAGCGCTCGACGCCCCATCGCCCGCCCCCCAGCCATCCCCAGATTCCAAGTCGGTTATCGTGCCTTTGGATTTCGACCATGCCGGCCTCCCGCGAAAATTGCCGATTGGCGATTTTCGATTGACGATTGCAGAAGCTGTCAGCCATCAGCCGTCAGCCAAACTGCTTGTCATCCTGAGGAGCCCCGTTCTTTGGGCGACGAAGGATCTTTGCAGTCCGCGTGCAACATTAGCCACCGCAAAAGAGGAACTGCAAAGATGCTTCGCTGCGCTCAGCATGACAGAAGATTCCACAATTCACCATTCACTATTCGCAACGCAGCGCCACCGTTGGCTCCACCTTGGTCGCCCTACGTGCCGGGATATAGCAAGCAGCAAGCGCCACAAGGCTGAGCAAGATAGCGACACCCGCATAAGTCAGAGGGTCGGTCGCCGTAATACCGAGCAGCCAGGTGCGCAGGAAACGCGTCACGACCCAGGAGACCGCGAGTCCAATGCCCAAGCCGATGAGCGTTAACTGGAGACCCTGGCCCAGCACCAGGCGGAAGACGTCGCTTCTTTCCGCCCCCAGCGCCATGCGAATGCCAATTTCATGAGAGCGCTGGCGTGTGGTGTAGGCAACCACTCCGTAGATTCCCACCGCCGCCAGCACCAGGGCGAGCAAGCCAAAAGCCCCCACAAATGTCCCGGCAATCCTCTCCATTGTGCTGGCGAGCTCGACGGCTGTCTTGAGGGGCATCACGTTGTACAACGGCAGGTCGGCGTTGAGTTGATGAACGGTTTTTTCGACCGCCATTGCATAGGCCGCAGGATCGCCCGAGACCCGCGCGTGGATGACCGCGTCGAAATGGAAGTTCTGGAGCAGGGGCAAGTAAATGATGGGCTGGGGAGCTTCGTTCAGACGCTGGTAATCGCTGTTTCGCGCCACACCCACGACCATGTACGAATTGTCAAATCCGCCAACTCCCGCCCGTACGCGCTTCCCCAGCGCATTTTGATGCGGCCAGAAGCGGGCCGCGAATGCCTGGTTGACGATGGCCACCGGCTGCGAGTTGGCGGTGTCCTGAAGCGTAAAGTCCCGCCCCCCCACAAGCGGAATGCGCAGCGTGCGAAGGTAATCCGGGCCAACGTTGGCGCGCCCGATGTCCATCTGTTCATGGGGCCGGGGGATGTAACCTTCCGGGTCGACGATCGTGGTGTGGTGCCCGCTGCCCAGTGGCACCCAATTGGCCAAGGTCACGGACTCGACGCCGGGCAGGGCTTCGAGTTTGGCAACGAGTTGCTGATCGAACTCAATTCCCGCAGCTCTCGAGTAGCCGAAGGGAAGAAGGTCGTAGGAAGCGAGCAGCACGTGGTCAGGCTCGAAACCTGTGTCAAATCGCTGCGCCGCGCGGAAACTGCGGATGAGCAGCCCGGCGCAAATCAGCAGGAGCAGCGAAAGCGAGATTTGCGCCACCACCAGGCCGCCGGCGAGAACCGACTTGTGCAGTCCGCCCGTCACGCTTCCCGCTTCCTCCTTGAGCACCGTGGCCGGCACGATTCTGGAAGAACGCAGTGCCGGCAGGATGCCGAAAACTATGCTGGTAAGCACCGAAATAACGAGCGTCACCAGGAGTACGGTGCGGTCAGCGCGGATGTCGATCGAGACGGGGATGCTGGTGGGTGGTATGAAATCTGCGAATGTCCCGGCGGTCCAGACGGTGAGCAGCATGGCGACAACCCCGCCGGCCAAGGCAAGCAGCAGGCTTTCGACCAGGAACTGCCGCACCAAACGCCCGCGCCCGGCGCCCATTGACAAGCGTATCGCGATCTCGCGCCGCCGCCCCACCGCCCGCACCAGGAGCAGATTCGCCACATTTGCGCAGGCGAGCAAAAGCAGAGCGCCTGCCAGCGCCTGCAAAATGGGCAGGAGCGCCGCGAGGACGGAGTTGAGCCCAAAAGGCGAGCGCCAGAGCGGGTCCAGCGTAATGTCATTGGGTCCGAGATGCGAATCGGGATACTGCTTCACGATCTGTTGCATCAGGACGTTCATTTCCTCTTGAGCCTGCTCGCGCGTCACTCCCGGCCTGAGCCTTCCGTACACATTGAGCCAGGAGGTTTGGCGCTGGTAAAACCGGGTCCAACCGCCGGAGATCACCGGATCCATGACCAACGGAATCCAGAGGTCCGGACGCAACCCGGTCATGCTCCCCCGGAAAACGTCTGGGGTGACTCCGACAATGGTAAAGGGATGTTGGTTAATACGCAGGGTGCGGCCAATGACGGAAGCGTCCCCGCCGAAATGCGTCTGCCACAGGCCGTAGCTAACGACCACGACCGGCGCGCCTTCGGGCTTCAGTTCTTCCTCCGGCAGGAAGCCGCGACCGAGGACTGGCCGCACGCCGAGCACGTCAAAGTAGTTGGCGGAGACCAGGAAGCCCAAGATCCGTTCCGGCTTGCCGGTCCCCGTGAGCGCCACCGAGTCGCCGATGTGGTAACCGAGCATACCGGAAAAGCTTCGATTCCTCTCCCGCAGATCCTTATAGTCAGCGTAGGAGAACGGCGGATTGGGATTTTCCCTGACTCCCCGGGTGAGGGAAACCAGCTCACTCGCGCGCTCGGCCCCCGGAAGAGGGTTGAGGAGGGTTGAATTGATCCAACTGAAAATTGTGCTGTTCGCCCCGATACCCAGCGCCAGCGTGAGGACAGCCACCGCCGTGAACCCGGGGCTGTGCGACAGGGTTCGAAAGCCGTACTTGAGATCTTGGAGCAATGTCGACATGTAACTTCTCAGAAGCTGTCAGCTATCAGCTATCAGACAGAAATTAGCTAAATTATAAATTCTGAATTATAAATTACTGAACGTCGAAAGCCGCTCACAGGTCCCCATTCCCACTTCATAATTCAGCATTCATAATTCGCTTTTCGCATTTCACTGCTCTCAACTTTCCTTGCCCCTTCACTCGAGCTCGAACATAGTGGAGCGTCTCGCGGGGTTCGTGCTTTCTTTTTTCGGCCAACCAATTGTCGTAAATGTCTTCCCAGAGGCGTCCATGCTTTTTGAGGTTTAATAGAACTCCGGTTTTCTTTCCCTGGGAAACGACAATAAACTGGACGCCTTCCATATTCGCGACCTGCACCCTCAATCGATCATCCCGTGTACTTCCGGCTTTGCTCCCCGAAGGGGAGCACGGTGAGTAGCCGTGGGTGAAACCCACGGATGCGATGGCATCAAGCGACGCCCGGCCCTGAAAGGGCCGGGCTACCTTGGACAACCCCTTCGGGGTTGGGGTCCCTTCCAGGGGATGCCGACCGTGGGCTTGCGCCCACGGCTACTCACGGTTCACCGCTTCGCGGTAACACCACATTCGCTGGGCCGGGGCTCCAGAAAAAGAGCTATGGCTTCTCGAATATTCTCCAGCGCCTCTTCTCGGGTTTTCCCCTGAGACCAGCAGCTTTTCAGCGACGGACAGTTGGCCACAAAATAGCCACCCTTCCCCTCTTTCACGAAGACCTTAAGGATCATTCAACTCTCTGCCCTCGGATTCTGCCCCGCCCTAATTCTATCGGGCTAACAATGGGTGCCACAGGACGCCAATTAACTGCGCGGCGGTGCGCGCGATTGTTAGGCGCCATCATCACGCACTTTTGTTGCGAACCAAATGTCGTTGTCGTCCCTATTGGGGAAGCAGGTCACTTCCTGCTGACCAGCGGTAAAAAGCGGATGGCTCTGTCCACTGTGGGAGTGTAGGGCACAGTTCGAACCAACGTGGATCAACCGGATAGGCAGATTCTCTCGCCATTCTCCACCACCCTCGACATCTATGCGCCAATCGTCGTTCGTATCGCCAAGCCCATCCATGCCATAAGCCGTGACCTCCTGTTGGCCTGTGATGGGCGAGGGGCGACCTATGTGGCTGTGGAGGTTCTTCCTCGTGCTTTGGTGTTCCAGGCGGATAATATCATGACTTCTTACGGGACCTCCCCTTCCATCGAACGCTCCAAAACCGTGCGCCCCTTTGACAATCCAGTAGTCATTACGATCTGCGCCCGCGAATGCCGTCACTTGCTGCTGACCTGATGTGTTGCTGTGGGTGTAGGGAAGATTGTGGGAATGAAGTGCGCAGCCAGTGAGTTTGTGCCTTAGCTTGATGACGTCTCCGTATCGGAGCCTTTCATGTAATATGCTGCGCCGTTTAATCTTTGGCACCCAGATCAAGGCAGCCAAGGCAATTGACACGGCAATTAGGACCCACCAGGGCACACCGGCTCTCAGGACAGACAACCAATTGAACCACGTGGTCAGGTTACCAGGAACTCCAGCTAGGCCAATTAGGAATAGGATGGCGCTGATGAGAGTTCCAACCATTTCAAGCCAGGACTTGTAACCGTTCACTCGCATCGAGATCACCTTCCCCAGCATCGTGATCTTGTCCGCGCCGACCGCGCGCATAATCGGGTGAAACCGCGCAGAGCACCCCTAGATGTGTCAGTATCTTCGCTCCACCGGCTTCCAGTTAGCGATGGTCACCGGTTTGTAGTCGAGCCTCGGCTTGCCGCGCTCGTTATAAACCATTGAGTGGGCGAGAAACTTCTCATCGTCGCGTGTAGAGAAATCCGTTCGGGCGTGAGCGCCGCGGGATTCCTCGCGCGCCAGGCCGGCAACGAGCAACACCTCGGCCAACTCGAGCATATTTTCAGTCTCGAGCGCCCGGATGAGGTTGGTGTTGTAAATGCGGCTTTTGTCCTGAATGCTGATTCTCCGCAAGCGCTGCCGCAGCTCGGTAATCTTGTCCAGGCCCTCCTTCATGGAATCGCCGGTGCGATAGACACCCGCGTGCTTATCCATCAAGGTGCGCAGCTCGCGGCGGATGTGGGCGGGGTTCTCCGATCCGCTCTGTTTGAGCAGCCCGTCGAAGATGCGTTTCTCTTCTTCCCGCGCTTGGCCTTCCGGCATGTCGCTGAGCTTCGGGCTCTGAGCCAGGTACTTCGCGATCTCACGGCCCGTGATACCGCCCCACACCAGGCATTCGGCGGTCGAGTTGCACCCCAGGCGGTTAGCGCCATGCATCGAGTGGCACGCCACCTCGCCGGCGGCCCAAATGTTTTCCGCTTTCGTGCGGCCATCGATATCGGCCTCGATTCCGCCCATCGAGTAGTGGGCCACGGGCCGGATGGGGATGGGCGCGGTGATCGGATCGATCCCGAGGAACTTCATGCACACTTCGCGGATCAAGGGCAGGCGCTTGTTGATGCGCTCGGCGCCCAGGTGGGTCAGATCGAGGTTGATGTAATCGAGGCCATCCGGCCCCGAGAAACCGCGCCCCTCGAGGATTTCCGTCATCTCCGAACGGGAAACGATGTCGCGCGGGGCCAACTCCATCATCTTGGGCGCGTATTGCTCCATGAAACGCTCGCCCTTGTTGTTGCGCAGGTAACCGCCTTCGCCGCGGCAGCCTTCCGTCATCAGGATGCCCGAGGGCACGAGGCCCGTGGGGTGAAACTGGAGGAACTCAGGATCCTCGAGGGCCAGGCCGGCGCGGTAGGCAATGGCCTGTCCATCGCCCGTGACGGTCTGAGAGTAGGTGGTAAACCCATAAAGATTTCCCAACCCTCCGGAAGCAATCAGCAGAGCCTTGCCGCGCAGCACATAGAACTCACCCGTGGGCAGATCATAGAGTGTGAGGCCGGCGAAGCGACCGCCTTCGAGAAGCAGTGAGGTGACGAAACATTCGTCGTAGCGCTTGAAGTTCTTGTATTTGAGGAGGGTGTCGTAGAGGGCCTGCATTTCGAAGAAGCCGGTCTTGTCAGCCGCCATGCATGCGCGCGGAAAAGAATGCCCTCCGAACGGCCTCTGCATGATTCGCCCGTCCTCGCGGCGCGACCAGGGGCATCCCCAGTGCTCGAGCAGGCGGATTTCGTCCGGCGAGGCCTTCACAAAACGATCCACCACATCCTGGTCCGCCAGGAAATCGGAGCCTTTCACGGTGTCCCAGGCATGCAACTCGAGGCTGTCCCCTTCTTCGGGGCGCATCACCGCGGCGGTGCCGCCTTCTGCGCACACGGAATGCGAACGCATGACCTGCAGCTTCGATACGATAGCGATGTCGGCGCTGCCCCGCGTTTTGATGCAGAGCTCGACCGCGGCGCGCAGCCCGGCGAGCCCAGTCCCGAAGATCAAGACATCATGAGTTGTCTGCTGCATACTTCATGCGCTCCTTGGAGCTTCCAAGCCGTGAAAGCAAACGTGGGACGGTAAGGGCACCCAGCAGGAACCTTTTCCATGATGGCAAGCCTCCGTCCTCGTGGCCGTGCTCAGAATGCTCGGCATTGTTTCACCCTCCTGCTGCGATGTCGAGAGACACAAAGTCAGCCCCGTTGGTATAGCGAAGACGGCTTCCCGATGGCATGCCATGGGATAATAGTGTTTCACTATTTTAGAGGACACCCGTCGCCGGGATGCGGTGAAATCATCCTTGGGAGAACAATAGCGTCTGTCGTTGAGGCGCAAACAAAGCAAA
Source organism: uncultured Acidobacteriota bacterium (assembly GCA_963765485.1). GTDB lineage: Bacteria > Acidobacteriota > Terriglobia > UBA7540 > UBA7540 > CAVROP01. The sequence goes on from CAVXWN010000024.1 coordinate 63,034, forward strand.
CGGCCGTTTTGGAGGAGCAAATGAGCAGTTGTCAGAACCCTGCCGTTGATTTTGACGTCGATGAGGTATGCGGACGTTTTTCGGTTATCTATACAGGTGCAATCTCAGACGTACTGGATGAAATGGGCTATCACAACCAGGTTTTGCCGGCGGCCATTCAAGGTCTGACGATTGACCAAAAGATCGCCGGCGTGGCAATGCCGGTGGAGGGCCAGCCCACCGAGAGTGTAGACCCGGAAGTGATCTTTGTGCCGATTCTGCAAATGCTCGGCGATTTGAAGTGCGGAGATGTGATCGTCTCGCAGCCCCACGACGGCCTAAGCGCGCATCTTGGAGAACTCTCCTGTGAATCCGCCACGTTTCGCGGAGCCCGCGGCGCGGTGATTGATGGTGGCGCCCGCGACATCGATTACATTCTGAAGCTGGGTTTTCCTGTTTTCTGCCGCTATCGGACGCCCGCCGATGTCGTGGGGCGATGGAAACTCGTGTCGTATGGCCAGCCAATTCACATTGGGAAAGTTGGGATTTGCCGTGGAGATTTTATCGTGGGCGACAAGGACGGCGTTCTCGTAATACCAAAGCAGATCACCGTGGACGTGCTCGAGAAATCAGAAGAGGTCGTCAACACTGAGAACTTTGTCCGCAAGGCGATTCTGCAGGGGGTTCATCCCGTGGAAGCCTACCGCAAGTACGGGCGATTTTGACCGGAGGGCCTCCCGACTCGTGCTCGAAAGCGGGCTGACACAGTGCGGGTACAACGCGCTCGTTACAACGAGCTTGGAAAGCAGGGATCCCGGGAGTCAACAATTCCTGACGGGGCGTTTGGGCCACCAACCCGCGTCGAGAATACAGGCCATGAACGAAATGAAACGGAGGGGACGGCAAGCCGCCCCCTACAGTAGCGACGCAGGAGTATGGCTTGCCCTGCCCTGGACGATAACATTCAAAGTGCTGGCCACGAAATCTGTCCTGGCTCCCACCTCGGAAGTCGGGTATATTGTACCAGTCGGCGAACGCCCGAAGGGCTTATTGGCTGTATAAAAACTATTGATTTAACAGACACTCGGATGGTTGAGCATACTAGTCGTGTAGGTCTCACTTCCCTCGCTGCCTTCGCACCCCGTGAACAACGGGGCTCTTGAGCATCTCCTCTCCTCTTCAAGCGAGCAGTCTTGAAGGATGTTGGGCGAAGGGGAGAAGGCGAAGTCATTTCGGTGGTGCTTCCGCGACTTTTCCCGTGCATTGATCGCGTCCCTCGACAGGAACGCCCGAGCGCCTTGAGCAAGTTGCAGAAGAAAAGCTACTTAGACATGACCCATTGCTTCACATCCCGAGGTTTGCCGGAGCCGCAGGGTCTCTACCACGCGGGCAACGAGCACGATGCGTGCGGAATCGGTTTTGTCGCGAATATTTCTGGCGAGAAAACCCACGACATCATCCTCAAAGGCATCGAGATTCTCATCAACCTCACACACCGGGGCGCCTGCGGCTGCGATCCGCAGACCGGTGACGGAGCCGGAGTTTTGATTCAAGTACCTCACGCCTTTTTCGAAGCGGAGTGCACACACTTGGGCTTCGCCCTGCCCTCTCCCGGCGAATACGGAGTGGGCATGGTGTTTCTACCGGTGGAACCGCATGAGCGCATGCGCTGCGAGGCCCTCGTGGAAGAGATCGTGCGTGACGAGGGCCTGTTCGTGCTCGGCTGGCGGGACACACCGGTAAACGCCAACACGATTGGACGCCTGGCCCGCAGCACCCAGCCTTACATCGAGCAAGTCTTCATCAAGCGAGCCTACGGGATGGATCAGGAAGCCCTGGAGCGGAAGCTGTACGTTATCCGCAAGCGCGCAGAAAGCGAAGTGGCCAAAACCGAGCTTCGGGAGAAGAGCTTCTTTTACATTCCTTCACTTTCTTCGCGGACCATCGTTTACAAAGGCCTGCTCCTTGCTCCTCAAATCGCTAACTTTTACATCGAGCTGTCGAGTTCGGAAGTCAGAAGCGCGATTTGTCTGGTTCACCAGCGCTTCTCCACCAATACCTTTCCAACATGGCATCTTGCACATCCCTTCCGCTACCTCTGTCACAACGGGGAGATTAATACCCTACGCGGCAACGTGAACTGGATGCACGCCCGGACTTCTGTGTTGGCGTCGCCCCTCTTCGGTGAAGACCTCAACAAGCTTGAGCCCATCATCGCCCCTGGCGGCAGCGATTCGGCCAACCTTGACAACGCCGTGGAGCTCTTGACGCTCGCCGGGCGCCGCCTTCCGCATGTGATGGAAATGCTGATTCCGGCAGCGTGGGTGAGCGATCCTACCATGCCGGAAGATGTCAAGGCGTTCTATGAGTACCACGCCTCGCTCATGGAGCCCTGGGACGGGCCGGCAGCCGTAGCTTTTACGGACGGCCGCGTGATCGGCGCGAAACTCGACCGCAATGGACTAAGGCCAGGTCGCTTTCTTGTGACCCAGGGAGGCCTGGTGATCATGGCTTCCGAGGCGGGCGTGCTCCCGGTGAATCCCGCCGAGATCCGCTTCAAGGGTAGGCTTGAGCCAGGCCGCATGCTCCTCGTGGACACCGAAAAGGGCCGTATTATCCCTGACGAGGAAATCAAGAAGGAACTAGCTGCACGACGTCCTTACGCGAAGTGGCTCAGTGAAAACCAGATCACGCTGAAGCAACTGGCCGATCCGCCGCGCGTTCAACCCACTTGCCACGCCACCATCCTGATGCGGCAGCGCGCTTTCGGCTACACGGACGAAGACTTGCGCACCATCATGATCCCCATGGCGCAGAACGGCGAAGAGCCTGTGGGGTCGATGGGAACCGACACTCCTCTCGCTTGTCTCTCGAACAAGCCCCAGTTACTGTTCAATTATTTCAAGCAGATGTTTGCGCAGGTCACCAACCCGGCGATTGACCCCATTCGCGAAGACTTGGTGATGTCGCTCTACGACTACATCGGACGTGAGGGCAACATCCTGGACGAGACGCCCCAACTCTGCCACACGCTCAGGAAACGCCATCCCATAGTCACTAACTGGAACCTGGAAAAACTTCGCCGGGTCAGCCAGGGAGATTTCCTTGCCACCACGCTGCCCATGCTTTTCCGCGTGGAGGAAGGCGGACAACAATTGCAGGAGGCCGTGGACAACCTTTGTCGCAGCGCCTCGCTGGCGATCAGGTCCGGCTACACGCTGCTAATTCTCTCCGACCGCGGCGTGGATGGCGAGTACGCGCCCATTCCGAGCCTTCTGGCGCTTTCTGCCGTGCACAATCATCTGGTGCGGGAGAAGACACGGAACCAAGTCGCCCTTGTCGTCGAGACGGGCGAGCCGCGCGAGGTTATGCATTTCGCGCTCTTGCTCGGCTACGGCGCCAGCACCATCAACCCCTATCTTGCTATCGAAACGCTGGAAGACCTGCACGTGAGACGGTACTTCCCTTCCTCTTACACGTTCCAAAAGCTTCTGAAGAATTACATCAAAGCCGTGGATAAGGGGCTGCTCAAGGTGCTCTCCAAGATGGGGATTTCCACTCTGCAGAGTTATTGCGGCGCGCAAATCTTCGAAGCGATCGGGCTCAACCGCGCGGTTGTTGAGCGTTACTTCACGGGCACTCCTTCTCGGATTGAGGGTGTAGGTCTGGAGGTTCTAGCCCGCGAAGCCCTCATGAGGCATAAGTTCGCGATGCAGGCGCCGGCCGAGTCCGGCAGGGAGCTGAAGATCGGCGGCAGCTACCAATATCGAGTGCAAGGTGAGCGGCATCTGCTGAATCCTCTTACGATTAGCAAACTGCAGCATGCGGTGAGGCAATCAAGTTTCCAGACGTTTCAGGAGTACTCGCAGATTGTCAACGAACAGAGCCGGAATCTTTACACGTTGCGGGGGATGCTCGATCTCCGGCCCACCGGCCCCCCCGTACCCCTCGACGAAGTGGAACCCGCATCCGAAATCGTCAAGCGGTTCGCCACCGGGGCCATGTCCTACGGGTCCATCAGTAGGGAGGCGCACGAAACACTGGCCATCGCGATGAACCGCATTGGCGGCCGCTCGAACACTGGAGAGGGGGGAGAAGACGAAGCGCGCTTTCGCCCCGACCCCAACGGCGATTTGCGCCGCAGCGCGGTGAAGCAGGTCGCCTCGGCCCGGTTTGGTGTGACCACGAATTACCTGGTGAACGCCGATGAATTGCAGATCAAGATCGCGCAAGGCGCGAAGCCCGGCGAGGGCGGGCAACTTCCCGGGCACAAGGTCGATGAGGCGGTGGCGCGCGTGCGCCACTCCATTCCCGGCGTCTCGCTGATCTCGCCTCCGCCTCACCATGACATCTACTCGATTGAGGATTTGGCGCAGCTTATCTACGACCTCAAGAACGTGAACCCGCAGGCGAGGATTTCGGTGAAGCTGGTGGCGGAATCCGGAGTGGGGACCGTGGCAGCGGGCGTCGCCAAAGCGCATGCCGACGTTATCCTCATCTGCGGCTACGACGGGGGAACCGGCGCCTCTCCGATTTCCTCCATCCGGCACGCGGGCATCCCCTGGGAGCTCGGCCTCTCGGAGACGCAGCAAGTCTTGGTAATGAACGATCTTCGCAGCCGCATTCGTTTGCAGGTTGATGGGAAATTGCAGTCCGGGCGCGACGTGGCCATCGCGGCTTTGCTCGGAGCTGAGGAGTTTGGGTTCGCCACCATGCCACTCATTTCCATGGGCTGCATTATGATGCGCAAATGCCATTTGAACACCTGCCCAGTGGGCGTGGCCACGCAGGATCCCGAATTGCGAAAGAGATTCCGAGGCCAGCCGGAACACGTGATCAACTTCCTGTTTTTCGTTGCCGAAGACCTGCGGCAGATTATGGCGCAGCTTGGTTTCCGCAGGCTCGAGGAGATGGTCGGGCGCGTCGATTGCCTCGTCCAGCGTCAGGACGTTGACCACTGGAAAGCCCGTGGCTTGGATTTGTCGCCGGTCCTCTACAATCCCCAGGTGCCTACCCGGGTGGGCCGGCGCTGCCTGATCAACCAGGACCATGGGCTTGAGAAATCGCTCGATTATCAGTTGATCGACCATGCCCGGGAGGCTCTCGAGCGGGGCGCCCAAGTCTCAATCAAACTCCCCGTCCGCAACACACACCGCACGGTGGGCGCGATGTTGAGCGGCGAGATTGCTCGCCGCTATGGGCCCGAGGGCCTGCCCGATGACACCATTCGATTCGAGTTCACAGGTTCGGCGGGACAGAGCTTCGGCGCTTTTCTCGCGAAAGGGGTCACGCTGGTTCTCGAAGGTGAGGCCAACGATTACGTCGGCAAGGGATTGTCCGGAGGGAAGCTCGTTATTTACCCTCCCCGGGCTTCGTCGTTCCAACCTGAAGAGAACATCCTGGTCGGCAATGTCGTTCTGTACGGAGCCACGAGCGGCGAAGCCTACTTCAACGGCATGGCCGGCGAACGCTTCGCCGTACGCAATTCCGGCGCCATCGCGGTGGTGGAGACGGTCGGTGACCACGGCTGTGAATACATGACCAAGGGGACGGTGATCGTGCTGGGCAAAACTGGCCGTAATTTTGCCGCCGGCATGACCGGCGGGATTGCTTATGTCCTGGATGAAACCGGAGAGTTCGCCCAGGTGCGCTGTAATCGCGCCAGCGTGGACATCGAGCCCATCACCGATTCCCAGGATGCTGACCTCGTTCAGCTCTTGGTCGCTCGTCATGTGGAGCTGACCGGCAGTCCACGTGCCAAGTGGATCCTGGATAATTGGGAGACGATGCTGCCGAAGTTCACCAAGGTCTTCCCGCACGAGTACAAGCGAGTGCTGGGTGTTCCACGCGCCTCCGCAATTCTGGCCCCGGTTCATGCCTCAGGCCGGCGGTCAATCCGGGAGGCGCCGCGTGGGTAAGGTAACCGGATTCATGGATCACACGCGCGAAGTCCCGTTGCGCCGCCCCATCGCTGAGCGCATCAATGATTTCCAGGAGGTGTACCAGGAATTCCCGGAGCAGAAGCTGCGCGTCCAGACGGCGCGCTGCATGGATTGCGGCGTGCCCTTCTGCCACACTGGCTGCCCACTGAACAACGTCATCCCGGATTGGAATGACCTCGTCTATCGCGATCGCTGGAAAGAAGCGATTCGTACCCTCCACGCCACGAACAACTTCCCCGAATTCACCGGAAGGGTATGCCCGGCGCCCTGCGAAGCTGCCTGCGTTCTGGGTATTAACAGCCCTCCTGTAACGATCAAGAACATCGAGCAGACAATCATTGAGCACGCCTTCCGCGAGGGCTGGATCCATCCCGAACCCCCTTCCATCCTTACCGGCAAGCGCGTTGCTATCGTCGGCTCGGGACCTGCCGGTTTGGCCGCGGCGCAGCAACTGATCCGGGCGGGACATGCTGTGACGGTGTTCGAAAAGGCCGACCGCATCGGTGGTCTGCTACGATATGGCATCCCCGATTTCAAGCTGGAAAAGCCCATTCTTGACCGGCGACTTGAGCAGATGTCACGGGAAGGAGTGGTTTTCAAAACTCGGGCGCATGTCGGCCGCAGCGTTCCGGTGGAAGGCATGCGGCGCAATTTCGATGTTATCTTGCTAGCCGGAGGCGCTGAGAGCCCGCGCGACCTCAAGGTGCCGGGGCGCGAGCTGAAGGGCATTTATTTCGCCATGGAATACCTCCCACACCAGAACCGGCGCTTGGCCGGAGATGCCGTGGACGGACAAATCCTGGCCTCGGGCAAGCGAGTGGTGATTATCGGGGGCGGGGACACAGGAGCCGACTGCCTCGGCACTGCGCACAGGCAGAAGGCTGCGTCGGTTCATCAATTTGAAATCATGTCGATGCCGCCCTTGGACCGCTCGCCAAGCACGCCGTGGCCTCTCTGGCCACTTCAATTGAGAACCGAAGCCGCGCATGAGGAAGGCGGCATTCGAGAATGGGCAGTAGCCACGACCAGTTTTACCGGCGACAAGTACGGGAACGTGAAGCAATTGCATGCGGTCCGTGTGGGGCCATCCCCCAGGTTCGAACCGATCCCGGACACGGATTTCACACTCGACGTGGACCTCGTACTGATCGCCATGGGTTTCACAGGCCCGGTCAAGAACGGAATGATCGAGATGCTGGGCGTAAAGCTCGATGGACGGGGCAATGTCGACGCGGACGCAAACTACATGACCTCGGTTCCAGGCGTCTTCGCGGCGGGAGACATGCGGCGCGGCCAATCGCTGGTTGTTTGGGCTATCTCCGAAGGCCGTAAGGCGGCGCGCGGCATTGACAAGTACCTGATGGGCGAAACGCAACTGACGTAACAAGGGCGTCTCGCCCGCAATTGCGAAGTCCGCAGGCCATGTCTGAACCATCCACCAAAGCAACTGACATCCTGAACCATCCAATGCCGCAACTGTCATCACGTACCACCCACCGAGGCAACCGTCATCCTGAGCTCAGTGAAGGATCTATGCAGTTGTGTTGATCCCTTGACTGCGGAGATCCTTCGCTCAGAATGACATGTGATGTTTTCCTTCAGTGCGCCTGATTACTCCCCAGTGTTCAAAAGAGCATAGGCGATGGTAGAATAACGCGCATGAATCGCAGAACATTTCTGTATGCCGCAGCTGGTATCGCCGGTCTGCATATCGGCGCGGAAGCCGCTTCCATACCGATCATTGACACGCACATCCATCTCTTCGACCCAACCCGCCCGCTGGGCGTGCCCTGGCCTGACAAGAACGACGCGATCTTGTACCGACCTGCATTGCCCGACCGGTATCGAAGGGTCACGAAAGGGCTGGGCATCGCCGGCGTGATCGAGGTTGAATGCAGCCCTTGGTTGGAGGACAACCAGTGGGTCCTCGATATTGCCGCGAAGGACAAGATGATAGTTGGGACCGTGGGACACCTGGAGCCCGGCAAGCCGGAATTCCGAAAGCATTTGGAGCGGTTCCTCCGGAACCCGCTGTTTCGCGGTATTCGAGTCGGGAGCCTCGGCGATCAGTCGACTGGATCGGATTTCATTTCCGACCTCAAAGCGCTTGCGGATGCGGGTTTGGAGTTGGACACTTTTCCGCCCGATCCTGCTTCGTTCGGGGGTATGCTGCGGTTCACGGATCGGATTCCGAGCTTGCGGATCGTAATCGATCATCTGCCGCATGCTGAACCTCCAGCAGAAGCGCAGGCTCGTCGTGCCTACCAAGCCAATATGCGAGAGTTGGGGAAACGTCCTCAGGTTTACGTCAAGGTCTCCGAAGTCCGCCGCCGAGTCGGCGGTCGAGTGCCGGATGACCTGGATTTCTACCGGGAGAGACTGGATGGGCTCTGGGACATCTTCGGCCAGGACCGGCTGATATACGCCAGCGACTGGCCGGTCAGCGATCTCCTCGGCACGTACCCGCAGACGCTAAGAATTGTCGGCGAGTACTTCACCGGCAAAGGCAGGGCGGTTGCGGAGAAGTTTTTCTGGAAGAATTCGGCCGCCGCCTACCGTTGGGTTAGGCGCGAGCCGAGCCAACCGCAGTTCAACATTGCGTGACCAGAGAATCCATCGGCCTTTAGCTATCAGCCGTCAGCTTTCCCTTCCCTGTCGTTCGGAGGCCTCCGTCTTGGGCCCGAAGAATCTACGCCAGCCGACGGATAGCGAACTTCGGCTGGACACGCTCACAAGGACACTCCGGCCCATCGCGCGTCGTCGAGAGGGGTCGCGGCGGGCGAATGCACTATTCAGCACTCCCTCTTTCTTTATGCGCACGCCAAGCGACGCTCCACGAGCCATGGTAGAATGAACGGCATGAATCGGAGAACACTTCTGTATGCCGCGGCGAGCATCGCTGGTCTGCATACAGACGCAGAAGCTGCTTCCATGCCAATCATCGACGCACACATACATCTCTTCGACCCGACGCGCCCGCAAGGTGTGCCGTGGCCCGACAAGAACGACACAGCCCTCTACCGGCCTGCTTTGCCCGACCGCTATCGAAGGCTCACGAAGGCCCTGGGCGTCGTCGGCGCAATCGAGGTTGAGTGCAGTCCCTGGCTGGAAGATAACCAGTGGGTTCTGGACATTGCGGCGAAGGACACGATTATTGTCGGGACCGTCGGGGACCTCGAGCCAGGCAAGCCGGACTTCCGCCAGCAGTTGGAACGGTTTCACCGGAACCCACTGTTTCGCGGTATTCGATACGGGAATCTGTGGAATAGGGACTTCCGCGGACAACTGTCCGCGCCGGATTTCATCTCCGACCTCAAAGCTCTTGCGGATGCGGGTTTGGGGCTGGATTCCGCGCAACCTGACCCGGCTTTGATCGAGGACCTAGTGCGGCTCACGGATCGGCTTCCCAGCCTGCGGGTGGTGATCGATCACCTGCCCCAGGTCGAGCCTCCGGCAGAAGCACAGGCTCGTAGCGAGTACGAGGCCAATCTGCGAGAGCTGGGGAAACGGCCTCAAGTCTACGTCAAGGTCTCCGAAGTCCTCCGCCGAGTCGGCGGTCGAGTCCCGGATGACCTGAATTTCTACAGGGCCAGACTGGATGAAATCTGGGACACCTTTGGCCAGGACCGGCTGATATACGGCAGCGATTGGCCGAATGGCGATCGCTGGGGGCCGTACCCACAAGTCCTGAAAATCGTCCGCGAGTACTTCACCGGCAAGGGTAAAGCAGTTGCAGAGAAATTCTTCTGGAAGAATTCAATCGCCGCCTACCAATGGGTCAAGCGCCAGCCAAGCCAGCCGCAACTTTAACCTCGCCAGTACAGACTCTTGTGATTTTTCCGCATCTTTCGCCCCGCGGAGCTCCCCGGGGTTGCAGGACCTTCCGGGCGTCCGACCCAAAACGGCAGAGCGCGGTGAAATCCGGGCCAGGACCTCAGGCCTCAAGCTGAACAAATTGCTTAAGCCGTGGCAGCAGGTGGCGATGCATGGCTTTGGGGCCGTAAAACAGAGCATGAAGGTAGGCCAACAGGGCGGGCTGAGAAAAGCGTTCGGGCGGCTTCCGGAAGTTGAAATAGCAGAGGCGGCCGGGCACGACTTTGTTGGGATTCTGATATGAACCCAGCGGCCACATGCTCTTGAAAAAGCGGAAACCCACCTTCACCAGGAGCTTGTGCCACCAATCGCCTGAAGCTGCGGTGACTTCACCGTAGACCCTCCAGTTCCAGCCATGAGGTCCCTCCCTCTCCCCGTGCAACACCTCGCGCAGAATCCTCGCGCCCAGGCCCTGCCCCCGAAGTGCAGGATCAACGAAGATGTAACTTCCGAATACGACCTGAAACATCGGGAGAACCAGCGTGCAGGCGCCGCCCACTAACTGCCTGTCCACGTAAGCTGCGAAGAGGTGCACAGGGTTGACTCTGGCCGGTGAGGGCTGAATGACCCAGCGCAGAACCCGCGGGCTGACCCGCTCATCCGGATTGAAACTGCGGCTGTAAAGGCGCAAATAGCTGTCAAGCTCGGCTCTTTTCGTGTGTTTCAAGAGTCGGACGTCCAGATTCCCCATCAGTATTCCCATAGCGATGCAAATAGCAAAAAGTGAATTGCGGACGCAGAGTTTGTTCTGCGCGCTGCGGCCCAGGACTGACCGTTCCGCTTCCCCAACTTATAATTCGCAATTCATCATTTACTGTTCACTATTTTCTTCGAGCGAATCCCTTGCAGCCTTGCTTTACGTTCTTCTTTCTGCTCCGGCGTCAGGATCAGGTCGATCTGCCGGCGGGCGGACTTGCGAATCGCGGTTGCTTTCTTGCGCGCTTCCCCTTGCGGGAGCAAAGAATTCGCTCGCAGATTCTTAAGCTGTTGGTTCCGTTCCTGTAGGATCGGCCGGATTCTTGTTTTCTGCTCCTCCGTCAGGTTTAGGGTCCCGCTCATCCTCTGAAGCTCGCGCTCCGCCTGGCCGCGGTGGAGACGCGCTTGTGGCGCGGCGGGCGGTGCTTCGCCGGCTACTTGCCCGGCGAACACGTGATGTTCAAGTCCGAGCAGCCCGCTCAACAAGCAGGCTGCAATGATAGTAGTCCGTATTCTCTGCATTTTTGTGCTCCTCGCGCGTTGCGGTCGCCGACCGATCTGCTTTTCTTTCCTCACGATGGAAAAGTGGCCAAGGCTTTCAACGGCCCGTTGTGTGACCCTCAATGGGACGGAACCAGGTTCGCGCCCCCTCACCCGCCCGCAGGCCGAAGCGCCAATCGTCAGCGGCTGCCGACTCTCCCTTCGGCCAGCGTGGGCCCGGCCCGCCCCGGTTCAAGAAAACGGCGGCGCGTCACCCTCTCCCCCGACAAGCCTGTCGCAGAACTGGCAAAATCACAGTTTTTGGAACGAATAATCAGTAAGTTACGAAGTGCAAAACTCTAAAATGCCTAGTTTTGAGACAGCCTCCGAGGAGGAGAGGGCCGACGCAGCACGAGAAAAATCGAAGCACAAATTCGTGCTGCCCGCTGTCCTTCCGCAGTCCGCAGTCCCCAGACCCTAGCCCCAACGATCACTGGTTATCACGCCTCTGGCCTGGACCCCGGAATTGGCCGGTAACGACCCTTGTTGCCAGGAATTGTCCTTGGGTTTCCTTGCCGAGGGCGAAGATGCGGTCGCCGACTTTCAGGTCCTTGAGAGCGATGGACTGCCCATCCTTCATGAATTGTGTCTGCTCATTGACGAGCACGGTTTTCTCAACCTGGCGCGGATTCCTGACTTTGAGTTGATTCTTATTGATGGAGACAATCTCACCAAACGCTCGCTCGCCCGCGTTCTGAAAACGCTGCATTTCCTCGTTCGTAGCACGACGCACAGCCTCAGCCACGAACTGGTTGCTAGAGTTGGCTTGACCCCGGACAAAGACCCGGTCTCCCGGCTTCAAATCTTCGAGTTGGATGTCCTGTTGTCCTTGGCGGTAGCGCGTGCGTTCATCTACCATCACGGTTTGCGTCGAGCCATCCGCCTTCTTGATATCGAAGCGGTCCACGCCCACGGAGTTGATGGTTCCGACAACAGGTGGCCCGGCGAACTCTCGCGGCGCGTTCTGCGGCGGCGTTTTCGATTCATCCTTCTGTTGCGCGTAGGCAGCGCTGGTGATAGTAGCAAGGATGAGCCCAAGGACCCAAGCGATCTGTCTTCGCATAAACCTCCTCCTGAGTTTCGACGTCTTAAGAATACTTGTGGCTACGATGTAAGTCTACCCCGTATCGGTGAATGGTGCGATTGGAAGGACTTGGGCGCGGTTTGGTGCGAAGCTCAAGGTTGGGTGCGAAATCAATCGGAACGAGATTCCTCGTCCTGCGACCTGCCTGCGCGAACGCCTCGGAAGTCAGGCCCAAAGCCGCCTTCGGGAAAGGGCTCGCTGCGCTCGGAATGACACTAAATACTACTGTGTAACCGCGAGCGCCGCAAACTCGTAATCATTGAAGAGGGTGAGCGTCAGTTGCGCCGTGTTATCATAAACGGGCAAGCTCGTTACCGGCGGTTAAGGGCCAAGGCGATATGAGTTTTTCAGTTTTTGCCAGCCTCCCAAGCAGGCGAGGCCTGAATAATATCTGGTTGACGGCGCTGGTGGTGGTGCTGGCGGGACTTTTTCCGACCAGACTACCCGCTCAAGCCGGCGGCGCAGGCGCAGGGACGCTGACAGGCCACGTGCGTGGACCTGGCGGGGTTTCTGTTCCCGGCGCCACGGTGGTCCTGATTAATCCCCAGTCAGGTGAAAGAAAGGAGACCTGGACAGACGAAGCCGGGAACTACGCCTTCAACGCACTCACACCCGGCAGCTACAAGCTGGAAGTCTCCCTGATCGGGTTTCAACCTGATGCCCGTGAACCCATTCCCGTAACCGAAGGAAAGAGCCTGAAGGTAAACGTCGCGTTGACCATAAACATGCCGGAATCGGCCAATGCTTCCGGCGAAACCAGCCGCGCTGCGGGGCAAGGGCTGCCGCAAAACCTTCAGAACCAGCCGGCGCAAACTCTGGCTGCCATGGGAGTCGAAGGGCTCGAGCCGAGTCTGATAGCCGGAATGAACGGCAATCCGAACGGAGGCGGCGTGCGGTTCTCTGAAGGGCAATCGGCTGACGGCAGGATGCAGGCCGAGAATCCCGTCGATGCTGATTCATCCGCCAGTGCCTCGAATTCATTCTTGCTGACCGGCAGCGAAGGCATCTCCGCTTCGACTCCCGGAGGTGATGAGAATCGGAGGCAAAGGTTCGAACAATTTCGGGCACTTATGCAGCAAGGACAGTCCCCTCCAGGTTTTCAGAGTGGCGGCCCCGGTGGAGGTGGACCGGGCGGCGGACCCGGTGGTGGCGGTCCGGGTGGAGGCGGACCCGGTGGATTCGGCGGAGGGGGATTTGGCGGAGGCGGTCCGATTGAAATGCTTGCTACGGCGGGCGGTGGCGGAGGAAATTGGTCGAGGAGCCGGGCCCGAGTCAATCGCCTGCGGGGCAACATCTTTGAGCAGTACACCAATTCGGTTTTTGATGCTCATCCTTACCCGTTGAACGTAGCAGAGTCACCTCAGATCCCTTCTTACTCGGAGCAGGTGGGTGGATCTATTGGCGGCCCCCTCGTGATCCCCAAGATATACAACGGCGGGAACAAGACGAGTTTCTTCGTGAATTACAGCATGACGCGTGGCAAGAGTCCGTTCGACAGTTTTGCAACCGTGCCTACGATCGCCGAACGAGGAGGCGATTTCTCGCAGGCCGAGATTCCTACCGGGTCAGGGGCCGGGACTGTTCCGAAAATCTATAATCCACTTTCCTGCCCGGGGACACCGTTCTGCGACAACCCAACTCAGTTCTCCTATAACGGCATTCTTAACGTCATTCCGCCGGCGAGCATCAACCAGGCTTCCCAAAGCTTGCTGAACTACATTCCCTTGCCGAACGTTCCAGGCGCGGTCCAGAACTTCCACCTCCAGGAATCTCTGCCCACGGCCAACGACCGGATAATGGGTCGAATAGGACAGCAGATTTCCGCGAAGGACAGTATTAATGGCATGTACTTCTTCAATTCTGCGCGTAGCAACTCGGTTTCGAGCTTTCCCGATTTGACCTCGTCGACCTCCGTGCGAGGTCAGAACTTGAACTTAAGTGAGATTCACACTCTCGGGCCGCGCACGCTCAATATACTGACTGCCAATTTCAACCGGCAGAGAACCTCCACGCTTAATGCTTATGCGTACAAGCAGGACATCGCCGGTGATCTCGGGATTCAGGGTATCGCAACCAGTCCGATTGACTGGGGATTGCCGACGACGCAGTTTACGAACTTCACGGGGCTGAATGACGTCCTTCCCTCCCTCGCGCGCAATCAGACTTTCCGCGGCGCTGACGTTTTTCTTCGCAACATCGGTAAGCACAACATCCGTTTGGGAGGCGAGGTGCGGCGAGTCCAACAGAACCTTCTGACGGACCCCAATGCGCGCGGGACTTTTGCCTTCAGCGGCTATACGACCAGCGACTTCACCGCGAGCGGTCTCCCGGTTGCGAACACGGGATTCGACTTCGCAGATTTTCTGCTGGGACTCCCGCAGACTACCTCCGTCCGCTTTGGAGAAACCAGCAACTACTTCCGCTCCTGGGTGTATTCGGTTTTCCTTCAGGACGATTGGAGGGCCACTGCGCATCTGACGATTCTTTACGGCCTGCGCTATGAATACTTCCTTCCCTTCACGGAGAGGTACGGCCATCTTTCAGACTTGACTTTCACTCCCGGCTTCTCGTCTGCGGCGGTCGTTACCGGCCAAAACCCTGGAAATCTGCCCAGCTCACTGCTTCGTGGGGACGCGCACGATTTTGCTCCGCGTCTCGGCCTCGCGTACCGGCCCTGGTCTCAACACTCCCTGGTGTTTCGCAGCGGCTACGGAATCTTTTACGACGGCAGCATCTATTCCAGGCTCTTTACAAACATGGCCAGCCAGCCGCCCTTCGCCCAAGCTTCCACCCTGGTGACGACTCCGAAACAGGTGCTGACGCTGGAGAACAGCTTCCCCCAATTAGGATCGAACGTTCTGAGCAACACTTACGCCTTGGATCCGAACTTCCGCACTCCTTACGCGCAGACCTGGAACTTTTCGGTCGAAGATGAAATCGTCCGGAACGTCATTCTTTCCGTCGGGTATGTGGGCACAAAAGGGACCAAGCTGGACTTGCTGCTGGCGCCCAACCAATCACCGCCCGGAGCGCCGATCACCAGCGGGGCCCAGACAGCACTCCAGAATGCCTTGGCCTTTACCTACGAGACTTCAGGCGCTGCTTCCATCTATCATGGCTTACAGGTGGGACTTCGCCGCCAATTCCATGCCGGCCTTTCGATAAGCGCGAACTACACGTTTTCGAAGGCGATCGACGATGCCGCAAGCGTGGGCGGGGCGGGTAGAACCGTGGCCCAGAATTACCTCGACCTGCAAGCCGAACGAGGCCTTTCGAGTTTCGACATGCGGCACAAACTGCTCCTCAATTACATCTATCAGCTCCCCTTTGGCGAGCAGCGCCGCTGGCTGAATAAGGCTGGACCAATGGGCAAGGTGTTTGGGAACTGGCAATTCAGCGGCGTCACGACGATTCAGTCCGGTTTTTCTTACACGGCTCAAGTACTGGGCAACCTCAGCAACCGTGCCGGGACGGCAGCAATTTCCAACTTACGCGCGGACGCCACGGGTCTGCCTGTCGAACTCTCGGGCTCGGACCGGACCGCGCAGGCTTTCTTTAATACGGCTGCCTTTTCGCTCCCGGCGCCGGGCGACTATGGCGATGCGGGACGTGACACGATTCCTGGACCGGGCACGGTGAATTTCAATATGTCCCTTGACAAGCTGGTGACTTTCTCTCGCGAGCACGGGATTCGGGGTGACTTCCGCGTCGAATCGAACAATATCTTTAATACGCCGAAATTCACCGGTCTGAGTACGGTGGTCAACGGGCAGGGCTTCGGGCGCGTTACCAGTGTAGGGGCAATGCGCAGCATCGTCTTTTCGCTGCGCCTGAGGTTCTAAAGGCAGTCGAGGAGTCGAGAGTCGAAAGTACGACCCCTTGACTTGAAGGGGCAGCGGAGAGTCGAGAGCAAAGGTCGAAGGTTCGGAAGCAGTTGCTCTTTTCGACTTTTTGACTCCTCGACTTCCCGACTGCCCTCTTGACTCCTCGACTGCCCTTTCGACTCGAAGGACACTAAAATGCAGCGAAGCGGACAAATTTTTCTTACTAAATTCGCAATTGCAGGGCTGGTATTTGGCCTGTCCGTGGCGCCCTCGGCGCTGGAGGGGCAGGGCACAGGCGCCGGCGTGCAGCAGGTCGGCGCGCCTCGCCGAGCATTCGTGTTGCGCAGCCAGACGAACGTCGTGCTCGTGGACGTCCGGGTAACGGCCAAAGGCAAGCCGGTGACCGACCTCGAGGCGAAAGACTTTCGGGTTTTCGAGGACGGGGTGCCGCAAACTATCACCTCCTTCAGCCTGGAGAACATTGAGAAGCTGGCGCAAGCAAGCACCCCGAACGGCCTGCCGCCCACCATCGACCTGGATAAACTCCCCGCCAACGTTCCACCGGCGCGAATCTTGCAGGACCACCGGCTCACGCTGTTGTTCTTCGATGTGTCCTCGATGCAGCTGGACGACCTGATGCGCGCTATGAAAGCCGCCACCACTTTTGTGCAGAAAAGGCTGACACCGGCGGATCTGGTGGCTGTGGTCACTTACACGTCGAGCCTGCGGGTGGTGCAAAACTTCACCAACGACCGCGATGCTCTGACGAAAGCGATGAATGGCATCCTGCTGGGAGAGGAGTCGTCCAACTTGGCTGCCAACGGAAGCGTGGGTGAAGCCGGCACCACCGACGCGTCGGGCCAAGAAGTGGTTACACAGGATGTTTCTGACGCGTTCACGCCGGACGAGACCGAGTTCAATATCTTTAACACCGATGAGAAGCTCGCGGCCGTCGAATCCCTGGCAGAAATGTTGCGCGGGGTTCCGGGACGAAAGTCAGTCATTCACTTTTCCAGCGGCATCACCGGGACCGGGATTGAAAACCAAGCGCAGTTGCTGGCCACCGTCGCCGCTGCCAACCAGTCGGACGTCTCGCTCTACACCATGGACACTCGCGGATTGATGGCGCTGCCGCCCGGTGGCGACGCATCTTCTGCAAGCCCCTCCGGGACGGCCGTGTACAGTGGTTCGGCGGTGTCCTCCCAGATTTCCTCGATGCACAGCAGCCGGGAAACCCTGGCGTCGCTGGCGCAAGATACGGGGGGAAGAACCTTCTATGACATGAATGATTTTGGCGAAGCTTTCCAGGAAGTCCAATCGGAAAACTCCAGTTATTACTTGCTGGGCTATTCGCCCACAAACGCCCGCTCCGACGGGCGGTTCCGAAAAATCCGCGTCGAGGTGACCCGGCCCGATATGAAAGTTCAAGCAAGGCCCGGCTACTTCGCTCCCAAGAATTTTCGCCAGTTCACGCGCGAAGACAAAGAAGCGCAGCTTCAGCAAGCGGTGACTCTCGATCAGCCGTTTCTGGACTTGCCGTTTGTGGTTGACGCCTCGTACTTCCTCCGTCCTGACAACACCTATTATGTTGTGCTGGCGGCTAAAATTCCTGGCTCAGCAGTGGAGTTGTTGAAGAAATCCAATACGCACGAAACGGAATTCGATTTCATCTGGCGGGCCACCGACTTGTCCGGAAAAACGGTTGGAGTGCTGCGGGACACGCTGCCGGTGAAAGTAAGCGGTGAATCTTACGACATACTGCTGGCCGGCAATTTCCTCTATGAAGGAAGTCTGGTCTTGCCACCGGGGAAGTTCCAATTGAAGGTCCTTGTCAGGGAAAACCAGACTGGGAAAATGGGGACTTTTGAGGAGCCGCTCGATTTGCCTCCAGTCTCGACGGGCGGGCTTCTTTTGAGTTCGGTGGTGCTTTCAAACGAAGTCAAAGGTGGTGAAGGCAGGGGCGGACGCAGGGGCAGGTCCAAGGACGAAAACGAGAATCCGTTGAAGCTGGAAGATAAATCCGTTTTGCCGAGTGTGACGAGAGTTTTCCGAACCAACCAGGATCTCTTCGTGCTGCTCCAGTCCTACACAGGGAAACTGACCTCGAAAGCGGCCGCGCCTGAAACTGGGCAGGCTGGCGCCCTCCCGCCCTCGGTGGCGCTGGCCTTCTTCCGGAAGGGCGCGAAGGTGGCGGATGTGGGGCCCTTTGCTGGAAAGGTGGTGACGTCTTCCGACGGCAAAGCCAGCTACTTTGTCCAGATTCCGCTGGCAAAATTCCACCCCGGGCGCTACACCCTGCAGGTGAATGTGCTCGATCCGGCGCATGAGCGCGTGGCCTTCGCAAGAGTTCCGCTGGCGGTTGTTCCTGCGCCACCGCGGCCTGCTCCAAGCGGAACCGGCGGGTAGCCGGCGCCACTTTTCAGTCGGTGACCGGTTTGAAAGACCCCTACTCTCCGCCACCCGCTTTCCAACATCAGGGCCCCGCAGAGACTCACCCAGGGGTAGCCTTCGAGTTGTCCGACCCAGTGCTAAGGAGAAACCTCCGCCGTCGTCGCACTGATTGCATCAATGTTAGCCCCGATGTCCCTGCCATCCGTTGCGGCATTGTGGTAAGGGCTCGTCGCTTGCAGATGGTAGTCACCGCTCGCGTCCCCCGTGTAATTGATGAACTGAACCGCGGCCCAATTCGCGGGAAAGAAATTCCGTATGGGATAATCCGATGAGGTTATCCCACTCGGCAGAGCCTCTATCACATTGTTAGTGAACACTGGAGCGGCAAAATAAGTGTTAAGAGCGGGGTTCCCCGTCCCGACATTACTGCCGTAAAACCCGTACACGCTGTGAGGTTGAATATTGTTTTCGAAAACAAAACCCGCTACGGG
Organism: uncultured Acidobacteriota bacterium; assembly: GCA_963765485.1. GTDB lineage: Bacteria > Acidobacteriota > Terriglobia > UBA7540 > UBA7540 > CAVROP01. The sequence goes on from CAVXWN010000024.1 coordinate 81,854, forward strand.
ATCGCTCTCATTTTCCCCCACATAAGCAACTGCGCCACTCTGGAAACTCGTGTTGTGATTGATCGTGATGTTGGCGGGAGGCGTTAGAACCGGACTAGCTTCCCCGTTAGTGATTTGATACAGCCTTCCATCCGCTCCTCCCCACGCCGGGCCGTTGATATCCAGCATCAGACTGTCGTGGATGACGACGTTGGTCGTGGGCAGGCTGGTGTTGTTGCTGTCCTCGCCGGCGATGTTGAATCCACTCCCGGAATGCTGAAAGATGTTGTAGCGGAAGGTGATGTTTGAGACGGTACACCACGGGCATCCACCGCTCTGATTGCGTGGGGTGAACAGCACTCCAAAACCATCCTGTCCTTGAAGCCAGTTGTTCTCCAACACGTTCCCTTCCACCAGGACACGCTGGGCGTTCTTGAACTCCAGGAGATTCTTGATCTGCCACAGAATCCCCGCATAACTCGGATCATCGGACTTCCACGAGAGCGGCTTGAAGAAGTGATTCTGGCGAATCTCGATGTCCGAGTGCACGAGATTAGGTATTGTCGGGTCCGAGCCTCCGAAAATCACATTCTCAGCAGCAGCCTCCAAAAAGTTATTGCCGATTTTGATTGGGCCTGGGCCGTTCCAAGCCGCGACTGCCTGCGTATCTTGCCCGGTGTCATGAAAATTCTCGAAATAGGAGTTGATGGCCGCGATGTAGGTTCCATTAGCGGCCAAGCCTCTGCGGGTGTTGCCTGTCGCATTGCCGTGCACATAGCAGCGATCCAGGACGATATGGTTGGGCAATGTCGCGACCGTCGTCTCGCCGTTGCCCACAACGAAGATGCCGTAATTCAGGGTGACACTGCTGGGTACACCCATCTCCACACCCATAAACCAGTAGTAGTTGGCATCCGACGCGGTTTGGAAGACAGGGGTTGAATTGGCACTGAAAATTTGAGCGAGCGGCCCGCCATTCGTGGGTGAGTACGACGGCGTGAGGCGCACCCCTGCGGCGGGCAGGTTCGAGCTGGCCGTGTTGGTCGTGACGATGACCCATTTGCCAGCGGCCATGGTGTAAGCCGGGAGGGTGTCGTTTTCGGTGAATGTCGCTCCCGAAGCCAGTTGGATGATCTCCCCGTTGGTGTCTCCGCCCTGCTTGTGGACGTCGTTCAGAGCCGCCTGCACGGTCACGTAATCGCATCCCGAGGCGCAGACGGTCTTGCCGATGTATCCCGAAGTGTCGGGGAATGTGGTGTCGATAAAGACTTGCGGGAGCTCGGGGTCGCTCGGCCCCGGGGTGACGATGTTGAGGGTGACATCAGTTTGCGCGGTCCATGGCGTGGGAGTTGAGGAGTCGGTAACTTGCGCTGTGAAGCTCACTTCGGTAGCTTCGGAGGGTGTGCCGGATATCAGGCCCGTGGACGGATTCAGTACGAGGCCGGACGGCAACGTTCCGGAAAGAAGGCTCCACGTGTAAGGGGGTGTGCCCCCTGGGCAGATCAGGGTTGCATGGTAGGGAACCAAGGGGTTGCCATCCGGCAAGGTGAGGGTACAGACAATCGCAGGTGCCGGCTGGAAAGTGAATCCGGAAGTCAAGGTTGCGCTCAGTGCATTCGGATTCGTCACCACGACGTTGACGGCCCCCGCCGAGGACGCGGGAGTTACGGCTGTGATCTGGGTTGAGCTGACCACAGCAACTGAAGTCGCCGCTGCACTGCCAAAGGTCACGGTTACCCCGGCTAGGAAGCCGGTCCCCGTCAGGGTGACCAGCGTGCCACCCGCTGCGGGACCACTGCCAGGCGAGATGCCGCTTAGGGTGGGCGGGCTCAGAAAGGTGAAGCCACTGGCGAGGCTGGCGCTGTGGCCGTTGCTGTTCGTGACTGTTACGTTGACGGCCCCCGCCGAGGACGCGGGGGTTATGGCTGTGATTTGGGTTGAGCTTCTTACGTTAACAGAACTCGCGAGGCCGCCGCCGAAGGAAACGGTAGCACCGGCGTCGAAGTCACTTCCTGTAATGGCGACTGCGGTTCCGCCCCCCGTTGGGCCACTGGCGGGCGAGACGCTGGCTAATAGCGGAGCAAGGGACACGATCGACGCGGGGTGTTCCCCCTGTCCACAGCTCACCAGAGCGCAGACAATGGCGAAGTCGAGCACCGTACAAACAAGTATCGTGCTGCCCCTTGACTTCCCATGGAGCGGTCTTGTCATGAATAGCCGGCCCACATCTCTTACTTGATGGGAACCGATACTATATCCTCTTCTCCCTCCTAAGGCCAAGTTTTTTGGTGGGGTTTTGGTGGGGATCGAGAACTAGAACTACATTCAAATTTGGATTCTACGCAAATTTTTCTTGACACCTCGCAGGCCTTTTCGTAGCATTGACTTGACAACAGAATATTGGATTCAGTAACCCTGAATCTCATCTAGAGTGGCCGAGGGACGGGCCCGGTGACGCCACGACAACCGCTCCGATATTTAATTGGGGGACAGGTGCCAACTCCCGCCCGGATATGGGGAAGATGAGAGGGGCCGAACGATTGTTAATGAGCCTCTTCCCAGCCGGAAGGGGCTTTTGAGTTTCTAGCCTCTTCGAAGACCTTCCCCGTTTCCAGCAGCCACACTCAGGTGAGCAGACAAGCAAGGAGGCCCTGTGGGTTACGCTGTTCATCTCAAGTGCCGCGAGTGCGAGCGGATATATCCTTTGGAACCGCTTGCTGCTTGCGAGGAGTGTTGGGTGCCGTTGGAGGCGGTTTACGATTACGGAAAACTGTGGGCGGACCTGAGACGTGAGGACATCGCGGAGCGCCCGGCAAACATGTGGCGATACCGTGAGTTACTGCCTCTCAAGGGCGATTCCCTAGTGGGCAAACAGACAGGGTTCACTCCTCTCATCACCGCCCCGCGCTTGGCGCGTGCGTTGGGAGTGCGCGAGCTTTACGTGAAGAACGACGCGGTCAATCACCCCACGCTCTCCTTCAAGGACCGCGTGGTGGCGGTAGCGCTCACTAAGGCGCGCGAATTCGGGTTTGACACGGTAGGCTGCTTCTCCACGGGGAATCTCGCGAATGCAGTGGCGGCGCAGTCCGCCGCCGCTGGATTTAGAACGTTTATCTTCGTTCCCGCCGACCACGAGGTCGAAAAGATCATCGCCACCCAAGTCTACGGGGCGAACCTCGTTAAAGTCCAAGGCAGTTATGACCAGGTGAACCGTCTTTGCTCGGAAATCGCACAAAGGTATTCCTGGGGAATAGTTAATGTGAATTTGAGGTCCTATTACGCTGAAGGCTCAAAGACGGTGGGTTATGAAATCGCCGAACAGCTCGGCTGGCGCCTGCCGCAGAATATCGTGGTCCCGATGGCCGGCGGGTCGCTCCTTACGAAGATTTACAAGGCCTTCGAGGAATTTCAAAAGCTCGGATGGGTGGAGCCGGTAAGGACGAAGTTTTTTGGCGCCCAAGCGACAGGCTGCTCGCCCATCACGACGGCGGCAAAACTCGGCAGCCCTGAAATCGAGCCACAGAGGCCCCGCACTATCGCCAAGTCTCTCGCCGTCGGCAATCCGACGGACGGCTATTTCGCGGTCAAGAAGATCCTCGAGTCTGGCGGCGCCGGCGAAGATGTTGGCGACGAGGAGATTGTGGATGGCGTCCGCCTGCTGGCAGAAACCGAAGGGATCTTCACGGAAACCGCTGGCGGTGTCACTGTGGCGGTGACACGCAAGCTGCTTTCCCAAGGGCGCTTGAATCCCGATGAGTCCATCGTCATTACCGTCACCGGAAACGGCTTGAAGACCATCAGTGCGGTGAGCGGCCGGCTGAGAAGAAGAGGAAGGCATCCCACCCGAGCTGGCTGAGTTCGAAGACCGATACTTGATCCCGGAGCCCACCGCCACAATGTAAGGACTGTTACGCATCTCAAAGCAGGAGGACCCGTTGGAAAGAAAACTTGGTTTCGACACTATCGCGCTGCACGGCGGACAACTTCCCGATCCTACGACCGGGGCGCGCGCCGTCCCTATTTACCAGACCACTTCGTACGTTTTCAATGACACAACTCACGCCGCCAACCTTTTTGCCCTGAAGGAATTCGGCAACATCTACACCCGCATTATGAATCCCACTTGGGCGGTGCTCGAGGAAAGGGTAGCGGCGCTCGAAGGTGGGGCTGGGGCGCTGGCGACGGCCTCCGGGCAAGCTGCCGAAACCCTCGCTATCCTCAACATTGCCCAAGCCGGCGACCAGGTTGTTTCTTCCGCCAGCCTCTACGGCGGCACCTATAACTTATTCCATCACACTTTCTCCAAGCTGGGCATTGAGGCGGTCTTCGCCGACCCGTCGGACCCAGAGAATTTCCGCAGATGCATAAGTCCAAAAACCAAACTCATCTTCGCGGAAACGCTGGGCAATCCCAAGAACGATATGCTGGACATCCAGGCGGTGGCCAAGATTGCTCATGAGGCCGGGGTTCCGCTCATTATTGACAACACCGTAGCGTCGCCGTACCTCTGCCGTCCCTTCGACTGGGGCGCGGACATCATCGTTCACTCGCTGACCAAGTTCCTGGGCGGCCATGGCAACTCGATCGGAGGCATCCTCGTCGATTCAGGGAAATTCGACTGGACGAACGGCAAGTTCCCGTCACTCGTCGAACCGGATCCGAGCTATCACAATTTACAGTTCGTGAAGACCTTCGGGAATCTTGCCTACATCATTAAGGCGAGGGTTCAACTCCTGCGCGACCTGGGCCCGGCCTTGAGTCCCTTCAACGCATTCCTGATCCTGCTGGGGGTCGAGACTCTTTCGTTACGGGTACAGCGACACTGTGATAATGCCCTGAAGGTGGCGCAGTTCCTCGAGAATCATCCCGCCGTGACGTGGGTGAATTACCCTGGGCTGGCAAGCCAGCCCACGCATGCACTGGCGAAGAAGTACCTACGGCACGGTTTTGGGGCCATTATGGGCTTTGGTATCAAGGGCGGCTTGCAGGCCGGAATCAAGTTCATCAATGCCGTGAAGTTGCTCTCCCACCTGGCCAACATTGGCGACGCAAAGTCCCTGGTCATTCACCCTGCCAGCACCACGCACCAGCAGTTGAGTGCGGAGGAGCAGTTCGATACGGGTGTGACTGAGGACTACATCCGGCTCTCGATCGGCTTGGAGGATGTCGAAGACATCATTGCGGACATTGAACAGGCACTCCAGGCATCGGGGCAGTAGGCCAGCGCGGTACGGAGCGTAGGGCCGAACGGTCACCTACGCATCAAAGCCGCTTCGGCGACGGTGCGCGTTCGGCCCTCGGGCGAGCACCGCTCGCCCCTAGATGACGCAGAGGGAAGAGAAATGACAGAAGCAGGGTCGGTCGGAATCGTCGAACCCAAGTACTTCACGTTTGCCGCGCCTCCCAACGAGATGACCCTTGAGTGCGGGCGGACCCTCGGACCCATTACTCTCGCATACGAGACCTACGGCGAACTGAATGAGGCCCGGGATAACGCCATCCTTGTCGTTCATGCGCTCTCCGGCGACGCCCATGCAGCCGGCTACCATCACCCGCGAGACAAGCACCCGGGTTGGTGGGATATCATGATCGGCCCGGGGCGGGCCTTCGACACCCGAAAGTACTTTGTCATTTGCTCGAACGTTATCGGGGGATGCAAGGGCTCGACTGGGCCCAGCTCCGTGAATCTCCGAACCGGTCGACCCTACGGGCTCTCCTTTCCGATGGTCACGGTTCGCGACTGGGTGGACACGGAGAAGGTTCTCATCGACCACCTGGGGATCAAGCAGTTGTTCTGCGTGGCCGGCGGCTCAACGGGCGGAATGCAAGTCTTGCAGTGGGTGGTCAGTTACCCGGACATGGTGCGCCTCGCTATCCCGATCGCCACCACGAGCAGGCTGTCGGCGCAGGCTATTGCCTTCAATGAGGTCTGGCCGCCAAGCCATTCAATCCGATCCCAATTGGCGGGAAGGAGATTATTATGGCAAGACGCTCCCTCGCCGGGGTCTGGCTATCGCCAGGATGATCGGCCACATCACGTATCTTTCCGACCGTTCGATGCACCAGAAGTTTGGCCGTAAGCTGCAAGGTAAATCGGCTTATGGCTACAATTTTCTGACCGATTTCCAGGTGGAGAGCTATCTGCGCTACAAGGGCGATCATTTCGTCACTCGCTTCGACGCAAACTCCTACCTCTACATCACTAAGGCGATGGATTACTTCGACTTGACCCAAACCTACGGAAGCCTCGAAGAGGCTTTTGCCGGGGTGAAAGCGAAGTTTCTTGTCATCTCATTTTCGTCGGATTGGTTGTTCCCGACATACCAGTCGAAAGAAACTGTCACCGCTCTGCGGCGTGCGCACGCGTACGTGATTTTCACCGAAATTCAGACCGATCACGGGCACGATGCTTTTTTGCTGGAATCTGACCAACTGAGTACGCTCATCACGAACTTTCTCAGCCACGGGTGGAAGCAGAAATCATAACTTATGAGCGAGTTAGCCGAGACTATGCAATTTCATGAGACCGGAGCTCTGGTAGGGCTCACTCCCGAAAACAAGCTGATTATCAGCCTTATCGAAGAAGGCACACGTGTCGTGGACTTGGGCTGCGGGGAGGGTGACCTTCTCCTGGCACTCAAGGTCTTGAAAGGGGTCCGCGCGGAGGGCATTGAGCTGTCGGAGGCGAGCATCCAGGCGTGTGTCGCCAAGGGCCTGTTCAGCGTCCAGCACGGCGATTTGGACGAAGGCTTGGCTGACTACCCGGACAAGTCCGTGGACTACGTGATCTCGACCAATACCATCCAAGTACTACATCGGCCGATGGTCCTCATCCGGGAGATGGCGCGGGTGGGCAAGCGATGTATTGTCAGCTTTCCAAATTTTGCTCACTGGCCGGTGCGTTTGCAGCTTCTCCTGAAGGGCCGCATGCCGAAGACTGGAAAGCTGCCTTATGAGTGGTACGAGACGCTCAACATCCACTTGACCACTATCCGGGACTTCCGGGATTTCTGCCGAAAAGCTGGGTTAAGGGTCCTGCGAGAGATCCCGCTCCGAACCTCCACCTCCGGAAAGTGCACCGACGTAACATTTCTTCCCAACCTGCGGGCTGATACCGCGATTTTCGTTCTCGAAGAGGCCATCCCCTCCGCTGGTTGAGATCCGATGTAGAGCCGCGTGGCCAGGCGCCCCAGGGAGGAGAGCCGCTATCCCTCGTGTCTTAAGCGCCAGACCTCTCCCGAAAAGCCGAGGGTGGGCCGCCGTCGGCGTTGTCACCAGCCGAACCCCCACACCGTCCGGTGCGGGGCGGAGCGGGCCCGGTGAGGGGTTGCTAACGGATGCGCGAAGCCACAAGTAAAGCGATCGTCTAACGCACTGTTCGTTTACATCCCCATCAAACAGTCACGACACTGTCGGCCTCCGTCAAGAGTCCGACGATATCGTTCATTCCGCCTACTTCTCCTACCGCAACCTTAGCGGTCAAGCTAAAGTGCTCAAGGCATGTCCGGCAGGCCACCAAGCGAACGCCCTGTCCCTCGAGTATCCGAAGACCCAACAGTGCGGGCGACCCGTCACAAACCAACTTAACGCCGTCGGTATAAAAGCAGATGGAGTTCGGCTTCACTGGTTGACTCTCAAACGCGTGCAGGAAGCGGTCGAACATCTCCAGGCCAAACTGCCTGTCTGCGGAATCGACGTGGCCCAGACCTTCCCGCGTTACGAGCAAGACGAGGTTTGACATAAGGTCGCAACAGAATATCACAATGACGGCTATTGCCGCTGGCGCCTTTCAACGAACCGAGTTCCCGCGGAAATGACCGGTGTTTCGACAAGGATCCGATGCCAAATAGCACTGTCACCTAGACTCGATGTCTCTTGACATAGGAAGCCTGGTGTTCTTTCTTATTGCTGGAGGAAGGTGAGGTTGTCCGCGCAACACTCCTGAGTACGGAAGTGGAGGGTCGCGGAGGTTGCACTGCAATTTGAGTGAGCAAGTCAAACAACGGCGGCAAATTAGGGAGGGACAATTATGGAACTTATATCCTGGAAGAATGTGAAGAAGGAAGTTCTGAACGACAAGATCTCAAGGAAAGTCATCTCGGGCGAGAAAATCACGATGGCCCAGATCTTCATCGCCAAGGGTGGTGAAGTGCCGGTCCACCATCATGAGAACGAACAGTTCAGTACCGTCCTGGCAGGAGCGCTCAGATTTGAACTGGAGGGCAAAGAAATTGTGGGCCGGGAAGGCGACGTGCTTCTCATTCCGCCGGACGTGCCCCACCGCGTTGTGGCGCTGGAAGACTCACTGGCCTTGGACGTGTTCAGTCCCATCCGCGCTGATTGGCTGACTGGCAAAGACGACTACTTGCGCCGGTAGCGGCGCGGCGGATAGTGTCTTGCCAAGCTGTCCAAATTACGGTGATCCTGTCAACGACGACTTGCAGCCATTGAGCTGTATTGCAAGATTCGAGGAATCTATGGCAGGCGGGACCGCAGATCGCTCACGATCTCGTGCGCCACTTTCCTGGCGCGCTCAAACTCCGTGGGGCGCAGCGAAATGGCGGCAACCTTGGCGTGACCGCCGCCGCCGTATCGCTCGCAAATGCTGGCAAGGTTGGCGGTCTTGGGTGTTGGGTTCCATGGGTTGCTGCCCACGCCAATCTTGATTCGCTCTTGAGAGCGGCTCAGGGCCACGCTGTATACCGCCGCTGGAAAGAGATAATAAGGAATGAACTTGTTAAAACCTTCGAAGTTCTGGTCTGCGACATCGAAAAATAACACACCATTCGTTAACTCACCGCGAAACCGGATAATATCGATCGTCTTGAGGTGAACGGCATAAAGGCGGTCGAAAGTTTGCCGCACCTCAGGGATATCCATGATCTCCTTAAGGGGCTTAGAAATCAGCTCGGGGATCAGCCACACGCAAAACCGTGGATCACTCGTCCCTTCGATAACCAGGGTGAGCTGCGTGGCCGGTTCACGCATTTCAACTGCGGTCTTGGTATCCGGGTACTGGGCGCCGTCTATCAAGTCCGCCCAGGAAACCAGCTCGTCGAGTTCGGGGGCCTGGAAACCAAATTTTGTTCGGCAGGTCTCGACAATGAACTTCGTGCAAGAGCGATAGTCGGGCCCGTAGAATTTCTTCCCGCTCCGGTCCTGTCGAAAATGGTCGGCGTCGGTTTCCGTGAGGAAAGCGCTTTGGTGGTGGTCGAACCACCACGTGAGCCGGTCGCTGTTGGAGTACTTGAAATCGACAATGACGTTTTCCTTGTCGTCAAAAAGCCCCTCGTCAAATAACTGACCGGCCCGGTGCACTAACCCGTGGTAGCGGAACTCCGCCTTCGGGTCGATGCACTGGAGATAAAAACGCGTAAATACGGCCGCTGACCCGGCGCCATCAAAGCAGCGATCGTGAAAGCAAACAAGAACACCCATAGCTGAAATCAGCGCGCGGAGCGGGCGAAAGAGCGCAGCCCACGGCGCAAGCCGTGGGCCTACCAATTCCTCCCTCAGCCCCTGTCCCTCCGCCGCCTGCGCGGGAGAGGGGTGTCCCGCTGAACGGGACGGGGTGAGGGCTCCTTTTCCCAGGGGTTGCGCCCTGAGTCACGCTCTGTCGCGCTTTCGGGGCTGGCCTGCATGGTCCGCGAACCAGACAGTTTATTCAACGAACTTCTAAGATCCGACACCAGCGAAACTTGCTAAATTGCATTTAGAGCGAGGAATTGTCAAGGAAAAAGCGGACAGGACCTTCCTTTGTTTCAGCTTGAATCCCGCCAAGTGAAAGAACCAGCGTGAGTTGGGCGTTTTGTAGAAGCGACAAGGGCAGTCGCCGTGGTAGAAGGGTTTTTGCAAGAAGGGTTTTTGCAGTGGCATTGCTATGATTTTCCATGAGATAATCTGCAATGAAGCGCGCGCTCGGCAAAGGCAGCAAAGGTCCTACCTCAGTCTTTGGCGCGCATTCCGCACCGTCGCGTGGAAACCGGTGACGCACCCGAAATGCGAAAGGGGGCAGCTTGCGCCCCTTCCCAGGAAGCATAATCGAGGGCCACGCACAGCCATAAAGGAGAGATGTTCCGCAAGATCCTGATAGCCAACCGTGGCGAGATTGCGGTTCGCCTGATGCGCGCCTGCCGCGAGATGGGGATTCGCACAGCAGCCGTCTATTCCGACGCGGACCGCAAATCGCTGCACGTCCGATATGCCGACGAAGCTTTTCACATTGGGCCTGCTCCTTCAACCGAAAGTTACCTTCGAATTGATCGCCTTCTAGATGTCGCCAAGCGGAGCGGTGCGGAAGCTGTCCACCCCGGCTACGGCTTCCTGGCTGAAAACCCGGAGTTTGCCCGCGCGTGCGCTGACGCGGGACTGGTATTCGTCGGACCACCGGTAGCCGCGATGGAGTTAATGGGCTCCAAGACCACGTCTCGTCACGTCGCGATCCAGGCAGGCCTTCCGGTGCTTCCCGGCGCCGACCACAACCTGGAAAGCCTGGAGGAAGCGCATCGAGTTGCAGACGAGGTCGGGTATCCCGTGATGCTCAAGGCCTCTGCTGGTGGGGGCGGCAAGGGATTACGCCTTGTGCGTTCCCAAGCCGAGCTCGAATCCGCCTACCACTTGGCGTGTCGAGAGGCGCAAAACGCCTTCAACGATCCGTCGGTTTATATCGAGAAATACCTTGAGCACTGCCGCCACATTGAAATCCAGATTCTCGGGGACCAGCACGGGCGCCTCATCCATCTTTGCGAACGCGAGTGCTCGCTGCAAAGAAGACACCAGAAGGTGATGGAAGAATGCCCGTCGCCGATTGTGGATGAGGATTTGCGTCGGCGGATGGGGGAAACCGCCGTGCGCCTTGGAACGTTGGCGGGATACTGGAATGCGGGCACAGTGGAATTCCTCGTTGACCAAAGATGCAATTTCTACTTTCTGGAGATGAACACGCGGCTTCAGGTCGAACACCCGATAACTGAACTCGTGGTGGGAATAGACCTGGTTAAGGAGCAGATTCAGATTGCAGCAGGGGGAAAGCTGGCCTGGCGGCAAGAGGACGTCCACTTGAGGGGTGCAGCGATCGAGTGCCGCATCTACGCCGAGGACCCCACCAACAATTTCTTCCCTTCCCCCGGCTACATTAGCCGACTCCAGGTGCCTGCGGGCCCGGGCGTGCGACGGGATAGTGGCGTTTACGAAGGATGGACAGTTCCCCTGGAATACGACCCCCTGCTTTCGAAAGTCGCGGTCTGGGGGACTGACCGCGGAGAAGCCATTGCACGCATGAAGCGAGCGCTCGGCGAGTACGAGATTTTCGGCATCAAAACTAATATACCCTTTTTCCGGCGCGTGCTGGAGCATCCGGAGTTCGTCGCAGGCCACCTGGATACAGGATTCATCGACCGCGTGCTGGCAGCCGGCCTCATGGAGGAAGCGCCGCCTTCACTCGAGGAGGAGCGCGTCGCCATGCTGGCCACGGCCCTCCACGTTGGGGGGACACGCGGGGAAGAAAACCCCGATTGCGATACGCGACAGCACTTGGAAGAATGCGGGCAGAGACTCCCTGCTTAACCGGTGGCCTCACGGGGGACCCGGAGAAGCTGATGAGACTTGAAATCAAAATTCATTCGGGCTCGAAGACATCGGATCATAAGTTGGAGTTATCAACTCCGACGAGCGCAGTGCAAGGCAGGACGGGGGCGCATCCCCCGGGGGAAAGGTCCCGCGCCGCGCGCCAGCGCGAGAGCCCGAAACCCGAAGATGGTCATGCGACGGCGGGAAGACTGCAGCCACTGCTGCAAGACGACCCGAAGCCCGGGGCCAGCCACAAAGCGCCGCTGCAGGTAAAGGCCGGCACGCAACCTCAATCCGAGAAACTGCTCCGTTTCTCCTCCGATGGCGAGACGCTTATCGCGGATGGTGAAGAGATCTCGCCAGGGGTTTACTCGATCTTGATCGACGGACGCTCCTACGAAGCCCACGTCAGCAAGAAGCCGGGCGACGCCGAGGGTTACCTGAGTCCCTACGTGGTTACGGTGGGTTTGCGCCACTATATGGTGGAAATCCGTGATCCGCGCTTCTGGAGGCGCGATGGCGCTGGGATTCAAGAGAAAGGCCCACAGGAAATCGTGGCGCCCATGCCGGGGAAGATCGTTAAGGTGCTGATTTCTGAAAACCAGGAGGTGGTCCGGGACCAGGGACTTCTGGTGATCGAAGCCATGAAAATGCAGAACGAAATCCGCGCTCCCCGGGCTGGCCGCGTGGAACGCATTTACGCGCAGGAAGAAACCGGCGTGGAGGCGGGGTTCCGCCTGCTGAGACTTGTCTGACAGAATGCAGAAGTGAGGGGACCGGGCAGCCTTTCACTTCGAGGAAGAAGGACTTAGCTGTCCTTTAACGATCTGCTCGGCCAGGTAGTTCACGACCTTCGCCCGGTTGCGTAGCGTCTCGATATAGGCCGCTTTCAGTAGCTGCTCCCTTTCGTTCCTCAGCGTCTGCCGGATGGCATTCTGAACCCGCAGTTCGGAAAGCGTATGCTTTCCGGCGTCTTCCTTGCCGAGCAATTTGATGATGTGGTAGCCCGAAGAAAGATGAATAATGCCGGTGAACTGGTTGGGCTGGAGCGAAGCGACGGCCTGCCTGAGCGGCGGGCTGGAATTCAACGCGGAGGCTGGGACGAATCCCATGTCGCCGCCGCCCGAAGCGGTTCGAGGATCCTCCGAGTACTCCTGCGCCACCGTCGCGAAGTCTTCCCCGGCGCGCAGACGGGCATAAAGCGCCTGGATTTTCCGCTCTGCGGCGGCAGGGGTCTTCGCGTCGTCGTTCTTCAGGTTACGTACCTCGGGGTCTGCGGTGGGAGTGACTTGGATCTGGGCCAAGTGGTACTCGGTTTCGGGAACATTGAAGTTGGCCTCGTTGTGTTCGTAGTAGGCCGCAATGTCGGCATCGGTCACCTTTATTTTCGAGACGATTTCTTTATTGAGAAGCTTTGTAATGATAATGTTCCGGCGTACCTCTTTACGGAAACTCATCCATTTCGAGGCCCTGGTCTCGGAGACGTTTCTCGAACTCTTCCGCTGAATAAGGGCTCTGAAGTTCCGCAACTTTGTTATCCACCTCGGCTTCGGACACGGTGATGTCGGCGTGGGAGGCGTGGCCAACTAGAATCTGATTATTGATCAGTTCATCCAGGACGTTCAGTTTAAAGCTCAAGGCTTCTTCCTGGCTGTGGGTGTCGGATCCTGCACCCTGGCGGCTTCGATAGACCCTCTCGACTTGATCGCGGAAGATGGGCTGGCCGTCGACCTCCGCCACCGTTTCGCGATTAGATGGCCTCTTCCACTGGCAAGAAGTGAGGATTGCTAAACCCGCAAGCTGCATGAAGATCATTAACACCGGCGCGCCGCGAGTGGCACGAAAGAATGGTTGGTTTGTCATGCTGGTATTGTAACCCGTCAAGGGACGAAAGAAGTGGGCAAAATTTGCGCGGCTCTGGTACAATGAAAGTTTAACGCGAGAGCAGTATCTATCCGTCTTCCGAGGTGCCATTATGGCTCTTGCCTGTGAAATCTGCGGGAAAGGCCCAAAGTACGGAAATCACATCAGCCACGCTCACAACGTCACTAGGCGACGGTGGAACCCGAACTTGCGCCGGGTTCACGCCATCTTAGGCGGCGTCCACAAGACCGTGCGTGTCTGCACGGCGTGTATTCGCTCAGGCAAGGTTGCAAAGGCGAAGTAAGGCTCGACGGTGGGCGGGCCCCCGCCCGCGGCGGTCCGTCGCCCGTGCCCATCGGGACGGCATAAGACGGCGGATTCTTCCTCAGGCCGCTGCGACAGCGTCAATTTCCACAGCTACATCACGGGGCAATCGGCTGACCTGGACAGTGGCGCGCGCGGGTGGCTGCTGGCGGAAAAACCTGGCATAGACCTCATTCATTTTGCCGAAATCGTTCAAGTCCTTGAGGTACACTGTAGTTTTCAATACTTGACCCAGGCTGGCGCCCGCGGCCTCCATGATCGCCGCCAGGTTTTCCAACACTCGTTCGGTTTGATCTGCCACATCGCCTTCCACGACCTGGCCGGTCGAAGGATCAATAGGAATCTGACCGGAGACAAAGATTAAATCTCCCCACCTTACAGCCTGCGAATAGGGACCAATGGCGGCTGGGGCTTTCGAAGTGGAAATCACATTCTTGCTCACTGTTTTCCTCCTCAACGGTTCGAGTCTTTTGGGATAGTGGAGCGGACTATCAGTGGGGTGAAGAACGCACTGGCTCGGATCGCCTTCCCCGTCAACCAACCATTTGACGTGTGCGGAGAGAGAGCGGAGAAGAGAAGCGACGCAATCGAACCTGGTCAATGCATCACCCGTTCGACTTGGTAAACACCCTCGATCTTGCGCAGGGAAGATACGACCTTCTCCAGGTGCTCTAAGTCCACGATATCCAATGTCACATCGATATTCGCGTGGCTATCGCCCGTGTGCACCTCGAGGTTCTGGATATTCGAACGAATGTCGCTGATGGCGCCTGTCACGTCGGCCAGGAGGCCCTGGCGGTCGCGGGTAAACAGGGTGAGCTTAACAGGATATAGGCTGTATTTGGGCCCGACCCACTCGACCTCAATTCGCCGGTCGGCATCATAAAGGAGATTCCGAACGTTGGGGCAGCTTTTGGAATGCACTGCAATTCCCTTCCCACGGGTAATGTAGCCGATGATTTCCTCCCCCCGAATGGGATTACAACATTTGGCGCGATAGACCATCAGGTCATCGTGGCCGTGGACCTGGATGGCCATACTATCGCCGGAGATGCCGAGCGCCCGTTTCACCGTGGCAAGCCGGGAAGGATGAGCCGTCTCAAGCTGAGCCGAGGGAACAAGCCTGGCGAGCACCTGGCGCGCGGAGAACCTTCCATACCCGATCCCCGCGTGCAGGTCATCCGTCTGCGTGCAGCCGTTATCCCGCGCCACCCGCAAGTAGTCTTCCGCCCCAATCTTCTTCAGCGTCACGTCGTACTTGCGTGCTTCCTTCTCCAGCAACCTCTTACCGATTTCCACGGCCTGCCGCCTTTGCGCGACATTTACCCAGTGCTTGATCTTGTTGCGGGCTCGCGATGTCTTGACTAACGCAAGCCAGTCGCGGCTGGGGGTGTGATGCGCATTGGTCACAATTTCGACGATCTCGCCGTTCCGTAATTTGTATTTGAGTGGAACGATCCGGCCATTGACCTTTGCACCCACGCAATGGTGGCCGACCTCGGTATGAATGGCGTAGGCGAAGTCGATGGGTGTCGCCTCACGGGGCAACACGATCACCTTGCCCTTGGGAGTAAAGGTGTAAACCTCTTCCGGGTAAAGATCGATCTTCAGAGTGGAAAGGAACTCGCCCGGGTCGCCCATCTCCTGCTGCCATTCCACCAGGTGCCGCAGCCACGCAAAGCGCTCCTCGTCCTGCGGCGCGAGCGGACTGCCGTCCTTGTATTTCCAGTGGGCGGCAATGCCTTCCTCTGCGATTCGGTGCATCTCCTCGGTGCGAATCTGGACCTCGAACGGCTGGCCGTGAGGGCCAATCACTGAGGTGTGCAACGATTGGTAGAGATTGGCCCTGGGGATGGCGATGAAGTCCTTGATCCGGCCCGGTACAGGCCTCCAAGTGTTGTGAATGACTCCCAGGGCGGCATAGCAGTTCTTTACACTGTCCGTGATAATCCGGATGGCCAGGAGGTCGTATACCTGCTCCAATGGGGACGTGTTGCCTCAAGAGCTTCTGCCAAATGCTGTACAAGCGCTTGATACGGCCCTCAATGCGCGCGGGGATGGTATGCTCCTTCATCTTCGCTTCCACCTGGGCGCGCACTTCAGCAAGAAAATCCTCGCTCACCTTGCGGCGGCTTTCGACGGCCCTCTTGACCTCGAGAAAGGCCTCGGGTTCGAGAAATTTGAACGCAAGGTCTTCCAGTTCGCCTCGGACCTTTCCCATCCCCAAGCGGTGGGCGATGGGCGCATAGATCTCGAGCGTTTCCCGGGCCACACGCTCCTGCCCCTCGGGAGGCAGGTACTCGAGCGTGCGCATGTTATGGAGGCGGTCGGCGAGCTTCACCAGCACCACCCGAATGTCGTCCACCATGGCGAGCACCATCTTGCGGAAGTTCTCTGCCTGCTGCTCCTCCCGGCTCATGAACTTGATGCGGCCGATCTTTGTGACCCCATCCACTATGCGCGCCACTTCAGGACCGAACTCGCGTTCGATGGACTCACTCGTCGTGCCCGTGTCCTCCACCACGTCGTGCAGCATGCCGGCGGTCAGACACACTTGGTCCAGCTTCATCTCCGCAAGGATCTGGACGACCTCGAGCGGATGGGAGATGAAGGGTTCACCGGAGAGGCGCTTCTGTTCGGAATGCCGGATGGCGCAGAAGTCATAGGCTCGGCGCAGCGGCGACAGGTCTTCCCCGGGACGATAAGCCTGGACCGTTGCGGCGATATCCTCAAAGCGAAGCATGATTCCCTATTAGCATTCTAGGGCAGCCGATGACGCCGGTTCAAGCATTTCACCTGGCTGTGTCGAGGATAACCCGGAAGGAGCCTTCACGACAGCCCACGTTTTGTGGTAGGCTTGCTAACTCTTTAGAGGAAAGGTCGTCGAGCAGGCCTGCCAAAAGCCGATGTGAGTCGTCCGCAGCGGGCGGATCAGAGGAGGGAAAATGAAACAAGCCACATGGAAGCTCTTATCCATTGCGCTGCTTCTATCAGTTGGGATATTCAGCTCGTGCCAGAAACCTTTTCATGAGGAAACCGAACGGTATATCTTTGTGGCCGTGAATACGAGTCTCCCTTATTGGCAAGAAGCCAAAGCGGGATTTATGGGTGCCGCCCGCGGACTCGGAGTGAAGGCCGAGTTTACCGGGCCCGATTCGTACTCTCCGCAGGACGAACTTGAGGCGTTCAAGAAGGCAGTCGAAGAACATCCTGCCGGGATAGCCGTTTCGCCCGCCAGGCCGGATGTTTTCAAGGATGCCATCGACAGTGCGGTGAAGTCAGGGATACCGGTCGTCTGCGTAGATTCGGATGCCCCGGAGTCGCGTCGCATCTTATTCGTCGGTACAGATAATTATCAAGCCGGGCTCATCAGTGGGAAGCGAATAGCCGAACTGGTCCACGGTGAGGGTCCGGTGATCGTGACCACTATCCCCGGGCAACTCAACCTGGACGAGCGCGTCCGCGGAATCACCGACGCGATCGGGAAGTATCCGAAGATCAAAATCAGTCACACCCTAAACGACAAAGGTGACCCGCGCTCCGCCAATGACCAGATATCCTCCCTTATCGAAGGCAACGAGAAGATCGATGGCATCGTGTGCGTAGACGCCGCGGGCGGCCCGGGCGTGGCGGAAGCGCTCTACAGGTTGGACAAAGCCGGCAAGATCCCGATCGTTGCCATGGACAAGACACCCGAGACCCTCGACTTCATCTCGCGGGGTGCGATAGCGGCTACGGTTTCCCAGAAACCCTACACCATGGCTTTCTACGGGTTGCGATTTCTGGATGACCTGCATCACAACATCGTCCACGAGTTCAAAGACTGGCGGACTGCGCCCGTTTCGCCCCTACCCTCTCGCGTGGATACCGGCACGGCTGTAATTGACGCGAAAAACCTAGCCGCCTTCAGGGAAGCCGAGGCGACACGCGCCAACCCGCTCTTCTAATGGGATTAACCAAGTTGGGCTCCGGCTTGCGCGGAGGTGCCCGTCCAACACCGTGGCGGATTAAACTGCGGAAGACCGGAGATCTCCGCGAAGGCGAGCCTCATTTCGGGGGTCACGCTCGCTTCCACTGTCCCCCCGCAAAGGCGGGAACCCTCCCCGTGATGCGCCGCCCAAGTCCCGACTCGCCAGATGAGGGAAGACAAGGAGAGAATGGCAAGATACAACTCTAGACGTACAAAGCTGTTACATTTCCGTTCGGCGTGCAGACACAAACGCCGGAGCAAAAGTTCGCTCTCCCGTCCCTCTCCTTGCTACAGAACAACCCTACGTTGTTTGTTGAGGGAAGAGTACGCTGGGCAGCCTCTCTCTTCCGAGGGCGGGAAACGCCCGGCCCTCCTTTTCGGCGAGGGCCGGGTTCGTAAGTCGGCGGCAATGTGGGGAAAAACTTACTGAGCTGCCATTGCCTTCTTGACTGCAAGAGCTTTGTTGACCCAATCCTCGGCCTGTTTCAGATCAGCTTCGCGCGCCGCAGCCGTAGGTTCCAGATCAGCTTTTTGCCGATACGTCAGGTTCAAGTAAGCCATGGTGTCGAAGTCGTTCGGCCTAAGCTCAATAGCCTTCTGTAGAACCTCCAGCCCTTCCTTGACGAGGGGACCATTTTGTTCTTCCAACTTAGCGCGGGCTTTCTCGGGAAAGGGTGGCAAGGAGCTGGGGTTCTTAGGATCCTTCGGAAAGTCGATCTTTAGATCCTTCCTCATCTGCTGCGTGTGAGGATAGCAGATGGCCCAATCAAGGACGCCGATCCAGTAGTAAGGAACAGGATTGTTCGGTTCAATCTGAAGCCATCGCCGCTGATATTCC
Organism: uncultured Acidobacteriota bacterium; assembly: GCA_963765485.1. Classification (GTDB taxonomy): domain Bacteria; phylum Acidobacteriota; class Terriglobia; order UBA7540; family UBA7540; genus CAVROP01. The sequence continues at coordinate 100,396 of CAVXWN010000024.1, forward strand.
CCCGCCTTATCGAACTTCCTCATGTTGTAATATATCTGCGCACTGCTGCCGATGGCTGTGAGGTTCTTGGGGTCTATCCTCAGGACGTCTTCAAAAGCATCGATCGCCTGTTGAGCGAACTTAAGGTTATCTGGGGATTCTCCGCCAGGAACGTATAGTTGGGCATAGGCCGTAGCAAGGTACAGCCTTGCATTCAACAGGGTGGGATCCCGGGCTACCGCGTTCTTAAAATACATGATAGCGGTCTGGAACTGTGCGTTGCGGTACGCATTAACGCCCTTGTTGAGCTGGTCCCGCGCTCGTAGCTTACCGCATCCGCTGGTGATCACCAGCAAAAGCAACAAACACCCCAACGGGGCGAACTTATAGCGTTTCATTGAAGCTCCTCCCTCGATCTGAGCATATCTGCGGGACTATTTACTTTCTTCCAAGGCGTTGGTGATGAGGCCGATCTTATCAATACCGGCGCCCTTTGCGATGTCGATGATTTCTGCAACATCCCCGAACGCCAAGGTAGGAGCGCCCTGCACGAACATCACTCGGTCGCTGCGCGTCTTGAAGATGTTCTCGAGACGCGAACCGAGCATACGGAGGTCAACGGCGTCCTGATTGATCTTTACGTTATGGTACGCGTCCACGGTCACTACGATCGTTCGCGACAGGACTTCCGGATTGACCGAGGTGTCCTTGGATGGTTGAGGCACAAGCGCATCCAGACCCTTCGGGGTCAACGGTGTGATCACCATAAAGATGATCAACAAAACTAGTAAAACATCTATGAGGGGGGTGACGTTCATGTCCAATATAGGGCCTTTGTTGTCCCCCCCACGGCCATAGCCATAGTGGTACCCTCCTTCTACTTTAAAGAACCGGATCCGACATTAGGACGCGGCGGCGGACGGCGCTAGGGGCTGAACCTTTTCGGTCAAGAGCCCAATTGCATCCACCCCTGCCGCCCGCACCGCATCGACGACGGCGATAACATCACGATACCTGGCCCGAGCGTCGCTCTTGACGTAAACCGTCTTGTCAAGCTTGTCCGCGATCCGGTCCTTGACCGTGCCGGTGACCCTGTCAATCGAGATGGCATCCGACCCCAGGTAAACCTTTCCATCCCGGGTAATTGCCAGAACCGTGGCGTCTTCCTTGTCAGCGTCCTGCATGGCGCGTGGGTTATTGGCACGAGCCATGTCCACGCTGACGCCTTTTTGCAACATCGGTGTGATCACCATAAAGATGATCAAGAGCACCAGCATCACGTCGACCATCGGTGTCACATTGATGGCCGATACAGCTCCGGGTGCTTTAGATTTGTAAGCCATTTACTTCTTCCCCCGAGACGTTCTTTTGATAAAGTAGTCAATCAACTCGGACGACGAGTTGTCCATTTCCACATCGAAAGACTCGATTTTTCCGGAAAAGTAGTTGTAGACCCACACCGCAGGTATAGCCACGAACAGACCGACTGCGGTGGTCACCAACGCTTCGGAAATGCCGCCGGCCACGGCCGCAAGCCCCGTGGACTTCTGGGCCGAAATCCCCTTAAACGCGTTGATGATCCCCAGTACCGTACCAAACAGGCCCACGAAGGGCGCAGTTGAGCCGATGGTCGCAAGGGAGGAAACGCCCCGCTTCAGCTCGGCGTGTACGATGGCCGAGGCCCGCTCAAGTGCTCGCTTGGAAGCCTCGATCGTCTCGCCGGAAATTTCTGCGGAGACCTGATGAGCCTGGAACTCCTGGAGACCAGCCGTCACAACTTTTGCCAAGTGGCTCCTCTTGTTCTGTTCCGCAATGGAAATGGCCTCATCAATCTTGCCGTCTTTCAAAGCGCCTGCCACCGCGGGAGCAAAAATCCTGGATTGCTTCCGAGCTGAGCTGTACGCAATCCAGCGGTCAATCATGACTCCGATCGACCAAGCCGACATGAAGAACAGCACGATGACCACCATCCGGGCCGGCCAGCCCATCGAGCGCCACATGGTCACGGGGTCGAATCCGACAGCCCCCTCGCCTTCCTGGAACAACCACAAACTCAAGCTAACGAGTTTTACTCCTAACATGATGTTTTGTATCCTCCTCGAAGATTTGCTTTAAATTACTCAGCCAAAGTAAAGTTCACGTCAATCTCGGTTACAACCTCGACAGGATCCCCGTTCAACAGCGTGGGCTGATAGCGCCAGCGCTGGACGGCATCTAACGCCGCCTTCACCAGCAACGGGTGTCCGCTAACGACTTTCAAATCCTGAATCGCTCCGTCCCTACTGATAATGGCCTCCAAACGCACTGTCCCCTGGATGCGGGCCATTTTCGCCAGGGGAGGATATTCAGGTTTGGGTTGGAAGATCAGCTTCGCACCTTCCACCTGACCGCCTACACGGATGCGTTTCGGCGTGGCTGCCTTAGGCGGGGGTGGCGGGGGCGCGGCATTAGCACTAGACATCACTGAGCTTATAACTCCACCCAGTACACCTCCGTAGGTACCTCCTGGCACACCTCCTGGTATGCCCCCTACCACTCCAACAACGGCGGGCGCTGGAGCATTCTGGTTAGCATTTGCCCGGGGGACGACCGTGGGCGCTTTCATTAGGTCCGCCATGGTCACCCGATGGATCATTCGCACCGGGGGGGCTGCAGGAGGAGGAGGTGGTGGTGGTGGCGGCGGCGGCGGGGCTGCCAAAAAGGTCATCAACTGCGCCGATGGCAAGGCCTCCGTGTAAACCAAGGGAACCAGCACCGCGAGGCCGACCATGACGCCCTCAAGTATGTAAGCGATCGGCATCACCGCGCGCTTCCAGTTGTCAGTTTTCGCCGCGGAGTAGCACAAATACGCAATGAAACCGACCACGTTCAAAAGGAAGACGATCACGAACCAGACGGTCACATTGAGTTTCAGATGGCGCGCATCCGCAACGACGTAACACAACATGAGCGCATAACCGGCAGTTAGCACGCCAACGATGATGGATTGCGCGGTAACCACTCTGGCCTCAATTCCAAACGACAAAATAGGCAAGCCAAAAAACAAAACGAGAAAGACCACTACGCCGATTACCAAGGAGAGGAGCCAATGCTTTCTCTTGAGAACCGGCGCGCGCGATGGGGCAGAGTCAAGCAAAAATTCGTCGAACATGGCTAGCGCCTCCTAGAATTCTTAAGACCGCCAGGGAGGATGACCCCGGCAATAAATAATGACCTACTACCGACGCGCGGGCACAGCTTCGCGGTCGTAACTCCTGGACCTCCCAACAACGGCTTTTCCACCAAATCTTTGCTCAAAGAAGACCACAACGGGACTGGCGATGAAAATCGAAGAGTAAGTCCCAATAATGACTCCCACGACGAGCGCAAACGAGAAACCGTGGATGACCTCCCCTCCGAACAGGAACAAGGAGAGAACCGCGAGGAACGTTAAACCTGAGGTCAGAATCGTCCGGCTCAAAGTCTGGTTGATGCTTCGATTTACCAGAGCAACGAAGTTTTCCCGCTTGCTGAGTCGAGCGTTTTCCCTGATACGATCGAAGACCACAATCGTGTCATTCATGGAGTAGCCAACAAGCGTCAGCAGGGCCGCAATCACCGTGAGAGAAATTTCCTTATTGAGCAAAGAGAAGAATCCAAGCGTAATGATGACATCGTGAAACGTGGCGACCACCGCCGCGATGCCGTATGATAGCTCAAAACGGAACCAGATGTAAACCAACATTGCGCCGAGCCCGGCCAGTGTTACGTAAAGGGCCTGCCGGCGAAGATCACCCCCGACTTTGGGCCCAACAATCTCTGTGTCCTTGACCGCAAAGCCGGAGAGGTAGAAGTCATTTCTGAGCGTCGCAATCACTCCCGCGTTTACACCCGGGACCGAACTCAATTCCTGGAAGTCTGAAATAAGGCCGCTTCTCGGTGGGGAATTCCTGAAATTGACAATTGCTTCCGCCAAATCACGGTAAGTCCTCGTAGCAGTGTCGAGGCCCTTGGAGGAAAGCCCTAGGGGATCGGCAGCCACCAAGTGGTCGGAAATTGTCCGGGGACTGGAGTTATTGAAATCCACTTTGCCGGTCTGCGCCAGCCCGAACAAGCCGGACAGTGCGGCCACAATCGCCCGCTTCCCTTCGTCGAGGGCTTCCCTCGACGCAGTCGTCTTTAGATCCAGCCCAATCATCACTTCCCGGTCGCTGGGCGTGCCGATTCTTTGAATGGTTGCGCCGCGCAGATTCTGCCGATCAAGCTCGCTGCGGATCGCGTCCACATTTGGCGTCCTAGAAAACTTGACGTAGACTAAGGTTCCACCTCGGAAGTCGATTCCGTAAGCAAGACCCTTCTTAGCCACCATCGAAATCAGTCCCGCAACGGCCAGAAGGAGGGACAGGGCGATGAGGTACCACTTTATTCCCATCCAGTCAATCTTCGGCTCGTGAAAAAACTCCATAGGCCCCTAACCCGTACGCCACCTAGCTATTGACACCGAACGGCAACCCGAAGTTCCCGTAATTTCCACTATATGCTGAGTTCCGCTCCTTTTTGACGCCTGGAAAGCTCGTAATCAAATATCACGCGGGACACAAAAACGGAAGTGAAAAGATTAGCTACCAAACCGATAGTCAAGGTCACGGCAAAACCTCGTATCGGGCCGGTTCCGAAAGTGAAGAGAATCAACGCGGAGACTACGGTGGTGACATGTGTATCAATAATAGTTACAAATGCATGCTCAAAGCCGCCAGCGACCGCCGCACCGACGGCCTTGCCCAGCCTTAATTCCTCTCGTATGCGCTCAAAAACCAATACGTTAGAGTCAACTCCCATGCCGACCGTCAGGATAACACCCGCTATGCCTGGTAGCGTTAAAACGGCATCGAAATAGCCGAGCGCCGCGATCAGAATAATAAGGTTCAGAACCAACGCCAAGTCGGCGTTGATGCCGGCGCCTCGGTAGTAGACAAGCATAAATGTCATTATCGCTACAAAGCCCACGATGCAGGCGACAACTCCGTGGCGAATCGAATCCGCCCCCAACGAAGGACCGACCGTCTCCTCAGAAAGGTACTTGATGGACGCCGGCAATGCGCCCGAACGCAACACCAGGGCCAAATCCTGCACCTTCTCAGGCGTAAAGGGACCTGTGATTTCGCCCCGGTCTGAGATTTGGCTCTGGATAACCGGCGCGTCATAAACCCGATTGTCGAGGACAATGGCTAGAGCCTTGCCCACGTTTGCGGCCGTCACCCGCCCAAACCTCGCCGCTCCGTCGCGCGTAAGAGTGAAATTCACACTTGGACGCCCATTAGCATCGTGAGAGGGTTCAGCACCGCTCAGGTCCCGGCCGGTAACTGCGGCCACGCGGTTGACCACGTACCAAGTTTCGCCGTTCTGTCCCGTGGGTCCAGGCAACAACTGCGTATCAGGAGGAAGCACTCCGCCGTGTGCCGCCAGCGCGGCCTCACGACCCGTGTAAGGGCCATCCTGAACCAACTTCAGCTCCAGGAGCGCCGTGGATTGAATAATGTCCTTGACGCGCGTCGGGTCATCGACTCCGGGAAGTTGGACGACCAATTCATAGTCGTTCTGCCCGTACTCAGCAATGGTCGGCTCCGTGACGCCCAACTGGTCTATCCGGTTGCGGATCGTGCTCATTGCCTGCAGCAAAGCCTGGTTTCGAATGTTCGCCGCAGCGGTGGTCTTCAAGGCCAGCATCCAACCGGTAGGATCGCCTGGAACACGGGCGAGGTCCCAGTCCGAGTACTGCTCGGCCGATAAGGTCTGCAGATCGTTGCCCTTTTCCTGGGGAACCCCTTTGACGAGAATGCGGTGTTTGGGAGGCTGAACCTGTGTATCGTCGGCTTTTTGAACGTCGGCGTACGGAACGTTCTTTGCCTTCAACTCGTCCCGTAATCTTTCGAGCGCCTGGTCTGCGGTGATGTTGACGGCATCTTCTACTTGGACCTGCAACACCAAGTGTGTCCCGCCCTTCAAGTCAAGCCCCAGGCGAATACGACTGCGGACGTTATCTTTCAATTCCTGGAAGTTCTTCGGGAAGCCAATGATCCCCAGGATGCAAGCCACCATCACCACCGCGATAAGAATCGCACGACCTTTAATCTTCATTTCCATCGCTTAACTTCACTTCATTCCCTACAGCGTCTCACCCAGGCTCCCTGGAGGGTCGGGCAGATGGGCAGGGCGGAACCAGCATCACTTCTTCTGCTTGGTTGCCGCCTCCTGCTTTGCTTCTCCGCTCGTCTCTTCCTTCACCATGCCTGTGATTGCTGATCGCGCCACATCAACCTTGACCTGACTTGCAATCTGGAGCTGGACGGTGCCATTCCTGAAGGAAATAACTGTTCCGTAAATTCCGCCGCTCGTCACCACGCGGTCGCCAGTCTTGAGATTTGAAAGCATGTCTTGGATCTTGCGGCGCTGCTGCTGTTGAGGCCGGATGACTAGAAAATACCAAATCGCAAACAAGGGCGCAAGGAGAAAGAGCGGGCTTAGCGCCCCACCCGCACCTGGGTCCGCCGCCAAAAGAAACGTTCTCGCGAAAATGCACTCGATCAAGGTCGAGCCGACGAGCAGAGGATTTTAGTATGACCCCCGCCAGCGAGGAACATGATTGGCGGGGTTCGGGCTTTCCGGATTCGTCTCAGGGATGGTTTGCGCGCTTAAGGTTCCGCGCACACCCTAGAATGAAATTCCGCGAAGGCTCCAAATAGCAAAGACTGCCTGATTTTGCGCATCCTGTCAACGTAAAAGTGGAGGTTGTGCTGAGTGGCCAAAATGGCCCCCAGCATCTCACCTGCAACAAACAAGTAGCGAATATAGCTTCGAGAATAGCGCCGGCAGACCGGACATCCGCAAGCGGGGTCAAGCGGCGATTCATCACGCGCGTACTTCGCGTTCCTGATAACCATTTTACCCTGGGAAGTAAACACGCAGGCGTTGCGTGCGTTCCGAGTGGGCATGACGCAATCGAACATGTCGATTCCACGCGCGACGCATTCCACTAAGTCCCTGGGTGTCCCGACGCCCATCAAATAGCGCGGGCGGTCTCGAGGCAACAGTTTAGCAGTGTATTGGGCGACTTCATACATTTCTGGCTTGGGTTCACCAACTGAGAGCCCGCCAATGGCGTAGCCTTCGAAATCCAACTCCTGTAGTTCCTCGGCACTTCTGCGCCGAAGATCTCTATCAACACCGCCCTGGACAATGCCAAACAACGAAGGGGCCGGGGGCCAGGGGGCTGGAATTGCCGATCGGCGATTGACAATTGACGATTGCTGGGGACTAGGGGCTGGGGGATGGGGACTGGGCACCGGAATTGGCGATTGACGATCGTCGATTGGCGATTGACTAGGGATTGCCGACAATCGACAATCGGCAATCGGCGATCGGCAATCGTAGTGCCGTTTGGCTCGGCTCGCCCATCGTCCCGTCAGTTTGACAGCGCGATCGATGGCTTCGCGGCTTGACGGATACTCGACGCATTCGTCCAGCGTCATGATAATGTCCGCTCCCAGCGCAAGCTGAACCTCTACAGCTCGCTCGGGAGAAAGGAAGTGCGAAGAACCATCCAGGTGGGATTTGAACCAGACTCCGTCCTCCGTAACGCGGCCAAGAGACTTCAGGCTCATCACCTGGAACCCCCCGCTGTCCGTGAGGATCGGGTGAGGCCAACCCATGAAGCGGTGCAGTCCTCCCACTTCCCGGATAATCTCGTGACCGGGACGCAGGTAGAGATGATAGGTGTTGGCCAGAAGAATTTGAAATCCCAACTCTTCCAGTTGCCCCTGCGTCATCCCCTTGACTGTGCCTGCCGTCCCTACCGGCATGAAAACCGGCGTCTCCACGACCCCGTGAGGTGTGTGCAGGAGACCTGCCCGCGCTCCCGTGGCCCCGTCCTCCGCAACAATCTCAAATCGCAGTCCCATTGATTACCGGTCACGGGCAGCGTGGACCTCCGGTTCCGATGTCCGCGGCCTTCCTCTGCTCCGGAGTCCAGTCCGCCGGCTGGCGAAGCTCTGCGGATTACCAATCCCTTGACGTCGCGGAGCTCGGCTCTGATGCGCCAGCCTGCGGGGCCTCTCATCTCGGGCTACCCAAGGCTCGATACGCCCATCTTGATCAGCACCATTACTATCCACAAACCAAAAAATGTGAAAAAGATAGGAACAGGCTTGACTTTTCGACCAGAGGCCACGGAAAAGCCGACCGCGAGGAGCGCCATGTACCATATAGTGAAGATCTCAACAGAGCCTGCAAGTGCAAGGAGAGGCTTTGAGGTGTCGAGGGGATTCAGAAAGAACCCAGCACTAGTCGGCACCGCGTTCTGGGGATTACTGATGTAGTGCTCGGGGTCTCCAAAGAGAACCATAGTCGGCACCAATAAGTAATAAATGATGTTGACGGCATAGGCATAACTCGAGATTGAAAACGCCGTCCTGAAACTTATTCGTCCGCCGAAAATGTTGTTCACAGCAATCAACCCGATCACGGCGGCAACCAGCGCAACGAGAGGTGGCCAGACGGGCCCTACAATACGGGCCATCCAGGTGTAAAAAGGAATCATCTTCTCCACCAGCGCCGGAATCTGATCCTGGGCGACGCGACTGCTGTGCTCGAGCCCCCACCTTAAAACAGGCTCTATGCCGATCTTGTGAAGAAATAACTCAGTACTCGCGACGTTGATCAGGATGAGCAACACAAGGGGCGCGACGAAACCCGGTCTGCGTACTACATCCGCGAAGGTCTCCCCCGGCGAGATGAAGATACCCATCAGCCGCTCCGGAAAGGACTGTGCCGGATTATCGGCCTCCGGAGGTCTTGCAATAGCATCGTCCATAACACCTTCTCCCTCTAACTGAGATGTTGAACAACCTCGCAATATGATCAGGCAAGCTAACTGCCGCCAGAGACCGCGTCGGCCAGCGGCAAAGAAAAACACATCTTTATACGACCGCGTCGAACTACCGTAAACCGATAGCATAGTATCAAGGCACGGCAGGGCAGGCAACACGTTCCAATCAGTGAAGAATTGAGGCCCCAAGCCGGTTGCGGACAGGCAGAACTTCCCCTTGCACGGTCGCAGGGGTTGTGTTAGTTTCCGGTCGTAGTGGTGAGATTCGCTTTGCAGCCGCATCTCGCGTGCTGAGCGAAAGGGATGAGGTTTCGATGGGTATGGCTGAATGCCAACGGACATTCGAGCGACGAGTTATGGTACGGCAGTGGATGTCCCTTCCCGTTGCCATCGAGGTTCTAGCTGAGCAGGACCGTGCGGCCCTGCAAATGAAAGGTTGGACTCGCGACGTGAGCAACGCGGGAGTGTTCTTCTGGGCTCCCGGCGCTTTCGCGGTCGGTCAGAAGCTGCGGCTTATCCTGGAAGTGGGGATCGACTCCGTCTATAACTGCAGTCTGGAGATCCGGTGGGACGGTGAAGTGATCCGTGCTGAACCAGGGGTGCGCGAATCCGGCGTTGCAGTCCGTATCCTCCAGTTCGACATACCGAAAGTCGTCACCTACCCCATAACGTTGCAGAACTAGCCCGCTATTCGTGGGCCGCGGCATCCAGGAATGCCCGCAGCTTTCGGCTGCGCGAGGGATGGCGCAGCTTCCGGAGGGCTTTGGCCTCAATCTGCCGGATGCGTTCCCGGGTCACGGCAAAACTCTGGCCGACTTCCTCCAGCGTATGTTCGCTGCCGTCGTCGAGGCCGAAGCGCATCTTGATCACCTTCTCCTCACGCGGCGTCAGCGTCTTCAGTACCGACTCCGTTTGCTCTTTCAGGTTGATGTTAATCACTGCCTCCGCAGGGGAGATCACGCCCCGGTCTTCGATGAAGTCGCCGAGGTGGGAATCTTCCTCTTCTCCGATCGGAGTCTCGAGCGAGATCGGCTCCTGTGCGATCTTCAACACCTTGCGGACTTTGACGACCGGAATTTCCATCCGGCTGGCGATTTCTTCCGAGGTCGGCTCGCGCCCGTATTCCTGCACCAGCAGGCGGGAGGTGCGGATCAGCTTGTTGATGGTCTCGATCATGTGCACCGGAATGCGGATGGTGCGCGCCTGGTCCGCAATCGCCCGGGTAATGGCCTGCCGGATCCACCACGTGGCATAAGTGGAGAATTTATAGCCGCGACGGTACTCGAACTTGTCCACGGCCTTCATCAGTCCGATATTACCTTCTTGGATGAGATCCAGAAATTGAAGTCCCCGGTTGGTGTACTTCTTGGCAATGGAAACCACCAGGCGCAGGTTTGCCTCGATCAGTTCGCGCTTGGCGGCTTCGGCCTGCTCTTCGCCGCTGATGATGTTCTGGTAGCTCCGGCGGAGTTCCCCGGCGGAAGATTGCGACCGGTCCTCGAAATCCGCCAGCCGCTGGCGGAGTTGGCGGAGGTCCTTTCTCAGATCCTTGTTGCCATTGGTCCGCGAGCCCTCCACTTTCTTTTGCGTCTTGTTCAGCTCGCGCTCCAGCGGCCTCAGCTCTTCGATGGCTTGGCGGATTTTCTCGATCAGCAGCCTTCCGCTCGCCGTGGGTGAACTGGATGGACCGGAAGAGCTTCGAGATCAGGAGGCGATGCCGGGCCACTGCCCAGCTATAACGCCTGAAGTCCCTGGGCCGCTTCGTGCGGGGGATGGCGTCCCGCTCTGGCCCGAAGCTGCATCAGCTTCTTATAAAGCCGCTCGATCTTCATCGATGCACTCAACGACATCCTTGGCCCTTCCGGAAACTATTTCTTCCGTGAGCTCGTCCTCATCAAAAAGCACCACTTCCTTGATGGTCTTTTCGCCGCCCTTCAGTTCTTCGCGCAGCGTCAAAAGCGCTTGGGCAACAAGGGGCGAGCGCGAAAGCGTTTTCAGCACGTTGAGCTGGCCGCGCTCAATGCGTTTGGCAATTTCGACTTCGCCTTCGCGGGTGAGAAGAGGGACGGTTCCCATCTCCCGGAGATACATGCGCACCGGGTCGTTTGTCTTGTCCAACGCTCCGGGCGTCAGATCGAGTTCAACGTCCTCCGCGTTCTCGTCCCCCTTGAGCTCATCGACTTTTTCCAACCCCAGGCGTTTCGGCTGATTTGACTTTGGGGGAGTCCAGCACCTCGATGCCCGCGTTGTCGAACATCGAGAGGAGGTCGTCGAGATCTTCCGCGGAGTGAACGTCGGAAGGCAGAAGGTCATTGACCTCGTCGTACAGGAGGTAGCCCTTCTCCTTCCCCAGCGAGATCAGCTTACTAACTAGGTCAAACTTGTCGTCGAACGCCAAAGCAACGGGCCTCCCTGTGGGAGAAGAAGGATTAGTTCGATACCAATAAGGTAGGGCGACACTCCACCCTTCTTCGGGCGGTGCCGCCTGCAGCGCATCTGAATCATCACTATGACAAGCCGTCCAACTTCTCCGGCTCCACTCTATTAGATGTAATATACACTAATCCGTTCGCTTATTCGTCAGTTTTTTTCGGCCGCCCGCAGCTCGCGCCACTCCTTATCCAACTCTTGCTTAGCCTTCTGCAGCTCGGCCAGTCGGTGGCTATCCTGGGACTGAGCGGCGGACTTCAATGTCCCTGAGCAACTTTCCTCCGCACAGCACCCGCTGCGCAGGCTCCCTTGCAATCCCTCAGCCGCACGCAATATGTCCATGTCGGCTGTTTCCCTGTCGGGTTGCGCGCTCCCTGACCAGAGCGGAGGCATTTCGGACACTCACACATGCGCCATAGCGCTGCTTTCGCCCAGGAACTCAGCGAGCAATCCGTCGTAGCTGCCCCTATCCATGGCTGGTCCACCGCGAGAGCCTTCGAGCGCCAGCTTGCGCTCCGCCTGGCGAGATTACTTCTGCTCCCCCGTCAGGCCCTCGCCTCGCGGCGAGCTTCCCACAAGCCGGGCGAAAGTTCCCTCCGCAGCCGAGCGCGCTCTCGGTCTCGGCACAGGCAGACCTCTTCACTCCGCAGAAGTCCGATGCCTTGACGGCGTGGTTCACTTCGCTCACGTGCACGTCTCGCTGCGGACGAATTTCTCCTTTGAGCACCCCCGCGGCCCGCATCAGTTCCTCATCGGACTAAGCGGTCCGTAATCCGCAGTCGTGTCGCGAGCCTGTTCGCCAGTTCACCACGCAGCATGCTGTTTGGGACCCTCGCCAAATAGGGCGCTATCGCATTGGCTACAGCGACCCTCGCTTCAGGCGTCTCCGCGCCGTGGGTGGCGAGGGCACGGTCAGTCAGGTAATCAATGTAGGTTGGCGCAGTCGCCAGCAGTTGCCGGTAGGCGGCGGGGCCTTTTTTTCGAAGGAAGGAATCGGGATCGAGCCCTTCCGGAAGCGCCAGCACTTTCGCCTCGAAGCCCTCCTCGAGGAGCAACGCCAGCGAGCGCTCCGTAGCCGCCACTCCTGCCGAGTCGGGATCGTAGTTCATTACTACGCGCCGCGAGTAGCGTCCCAGCAAGCGAATCTGGCTCTCCGTCAGGCTCGTCCCGCAGGAAGCCGTAACGTTCTCGATTCCGCTCGATGCCACCGCGATGCAATCCATATAGCCTTCAACCAAAATGGTGTAATCGAGCTTGCGGATGGCCTGCGCGGCCCGGTCCAGGTGGTAAAGCACCCGCCCTTTGGTGTAGATGGGAGTTTCAGGCGAATTCAAATACTTCGGCTGCTCATCTCCCAGCGCGCGCCCTGCGAAAGCCACGACCTTCCCACTATCGTTGCTGATAGGAAATATAATCCGTCGCCGGAAGCGGTCGTAGTGCCGGTTCCTCTCCACGTCGCGCCCCACAAGCCCGCTCTTCTCCAGCAACTCGGACTCGTTTCCCGCCCCGCCTTGCACCACTTCGTGCAGGAGCCCTGTGAGGTGCCGCGTCAAGGCTTGGCCATCGCCAGGCGCATATCCCAAACGGAAACGGCCCACCACTTCATCGCTCAGTCCTCGGTCTTCAAGGTACGCCCGGGCCACACGGCCTTCCGCTGTGCCGCTCAGTTGGCCGGCAAAGAACTTGGCGGCGGCCTCATGCAACTTGTAAAGCGCCGCGCGGACACGTGTGCTTCCGTCATAGGCCTCGTCGCCGACGGTATCCGAGAGCGTGACGCCCACCTTCTCCGCTACACGGCGCAACGCCTCGGGAAACGTGAGGCTGTCGATCATCATCACGAACTTGAAGACGTCGCCGCCCACTCCGCAGCCGAAACAATGGAAAATCTGCTTGGCTGGGTGAACGGCAAAGGACGGGGTCTTCTCCTGGTGGAACGGGCACAGGCCCATGTAATTTGCGCCCGCCTTCCGCAGCTTGACGTAATCGCCCACCACCTTGACGATATCCGCCGCCGCCCGCACTTCTTCCACTTGGCTCATGATCACTGACCCGGCCTCTCTGAATATAACCCAATTCCGCAACGCGAGTCAGTCGTCAGTTATCGGTTTTCAGACCCTTTGCTTTCAGCTTTCAATTTTCAGCTTTCAGCCTCTGGCAAAATGGGGCTGGGAACGATGATGAATTGCGAATGGGGTAGCCGCCGGTGAAACCCGCAGAAGGAAGGCGAAAAAACTGTACCGGCCCAGAAGGGGCCGGACTGCACGTCAAACCCGTCGGGGTTGACTTAGTTCCTTCGGCTCCGTTGTCATCAGCTTGAAACCTGCCACTACTCAGGAGAGGCTCACGCGGGGCCTGTAGATTCCTGCCCGCAAGGCTGCGTGGAAGGTGGTTCGAGCATGGCTAAAACCGCCGCCATGAAGCCCAGGGTGTGGGCCATTCCCGCATGCCAGGGAGCCGCGCAACTCATCTGTGGCGTGTGGTCCGGAACGATCACTCCGTTGAAACCATTGCGCTTCAGGATCGAGAGGACCCGAATCATATCAACGTCGCCCTCGTCGATGAAAGTTTCCCGATAATAGGGCGCATTTCCAATTACGTTTCGAAGATGAACGTAAGCGATCTTCCCTTGCCTGCTGTATTGATCAATCGCCTCGTAGATGTTTCCTTCCGTCATCTCCGCCAGCGTTCCGACGCACAGCTCCAAGGCATTGCTCTTACTAGGCACAAGATCGATCAACCGTTGGTACATGTAAGGCTGATAAACGAGGCGTGGCTGCTGGCGCAAGACCGGCAACGGAGGATCGTCCGGATGAGCGGCAAGCCGGACGCCGGATTCCTCCGCAACCGGGATAACCTCTTCCAGAAATCTTCGGAGTCTGTCCCACAATTCCTCATGAGAAACGGAAGGGAGCGTTCCGGACGGGGCGTTGCGGTCGTAAATCATGTTCCACACCATTCCACTCGGGATGGGTGCCTCTACCGGCCCATCCATGCCCACCGAAAGGGCGCCTCCACGCCCGAACGGGCCTGTTATTCGCCCAGCGACTCCGACCAACGTGAAAGCGTACCCCAAGACCGGGATTCCCGCTTCCCCCATCCGGCGAACGATCGTTTTGACATTCTCAATGTGGCGGGAGCGTAAGGGACCATCCAGAAGAATATCATGCCAGTGGGCAGGATCGAGATTCTCAATCGCCGCCAGAGTAAGGCCGGCATCTTCAATCTCGGAGCGAATGCCCTTCAATTCGTCGACCGTCCATAGCTTATCGGGATCGCCGGCAACCCCCCAGGGCTTATCTTTTCCGCCCGTCGGTTGGTTGCCGCGAGGGTTCGAAGAACTCTGGTTGAAGTAGTCCACTAGATGGATAACGACGTGTGTACAACCAGCCTGACGCGCGAATGCATAGTACTCGGGCGTCAACATATGACGGTACAACCCTAGGCCAGGTTTCATAAGTTTGCGTCCTGTTGAACGTCGATCGTCGGGGAGACGGCGTGGGGGGCGGTTCGCCAACCGTCCCTACTTCGTTGCGCCCATTCCCGCCTCCTGGCAAACCATGCCGCCGGTGGGCACGAGCAATCCGCCGTCGACTGCATACGCCGCGCCGGTTACGAACGAGGCCAGGTCGCTTGCCAGGAAGACGATCACCCGTGCTACCTCCTCCGGCTGTCCCATCTTGCCTCGAATGTGGAGGCGGTCGCACTCAGCCAGCACCTTCTCGGGATGGCTATCGAGGGAGGCCGCCCAGCGCAGCATAGGCGTATCAATCGCGCCGGGCAGCACGCAGTTCGCTCGAATGTTCTGCTTCCCGTAATCGAGCGCGATAGAACGCGTCAGTCCCAGAATCCCATGCTTGCTCACCACGTAGTGGACGGAGTTACGTTGCGCCGTCAGAGACTGGACCGACCCGGTGTTGATGATGGCCCCTCCCCCTACCTTGATCATCTCAGGAATGACGTATTTGGACATCAGAAAGGCGCTCTTCAGGTTGACGTTTAATACCTCGTCCCACTCCTCCTCGCTGACCGTAGTTGCGCTCCCGTAACGCTGGATTCCGGCGTTGTTGATCAAGACGTGGATGCACCCAAGCCGGGAGATGACCTCGGGAACCAGACGCTCGATCTCGGCTCGAGAGCTCACATCGGCCTGGAAGTATTCAACGGAAGCACCCCTCTGGCGAAGCTCCGAGATTGTTTTTTCGCTGGCGCCGGCCTTGCGGTCCACCATGGCCACCGCCGCATTCCGGTCGGCGAATTCTCGAACGCAAGCCTCGCCAATTCCAGAACCCGCCCCTGTTATCACTACGACTTTGCCACTGAAATCCATGGTTTCCGTCCTTTCCAATCCTCGAATATTCCAGGAATCACTCGCGTTGACGCTTCCGTCCCGACCTCCGAAGCCGCGCTATGCGTCCGGGGTCCGAACTCACACTTCGTCTGGTCAGCCGCAGTACGAAGGCCGGGTGACAGTAGAGCAGGTTTCAGGCGCCCGGCGCCGGGTGTCCGGCAGGCGTCAGGGTTCAGGTGTTAGGAATCAAGGCTCTGGTGCGAGGTGTTCGTGCTGACACCTGAAACCTGACACCTGAAACCTGCTTTATGGCGCCCAGTTTATTATAGGCCTTCCTCGACTCAGCTCACCAGTGTGTTGCACGCTACGTGGTCGCAGCCCTGTCAGGAGCGGAAGATTGTGGTCCAGGACACACGGGACGCCCGCGCTACCTCACCTACTCGCTCCAACTTATTCGCAGACTTTTGCAAGTGCAAAATAATGCGAAGGGACGAGGACCCACATCCTGCTGACCGTTCCAATAGCGCTTCCTTCGCGTTTCCCTACACCTGTGCTACGATGACGCATGGCAGACTGCGCGGAATGGGTGTGTGCGCAACGCGCCATCTTCAATTGGGAATAAAAGGGCAAATCCATTGAGCCAAAGAACCAACGGACGTCCTAGGATTTTGAGCGGCATGCGCCCCACCGGCAAACTGCACCTGGGCAACCTGGTGGGCGCGCTTCAGAATTGGGTGAAGCTGCAAGATGAATATGAGAGCTACCATTTTGTGGCCGACTGGCACATGCTGACCACAGGCTATGAAGATACCCTCGGCCTGCGGCAGGACACTTGGGAGATGGTGGCCGACTGGTTGGCCTGCGGGCTGGATCCCCACAAGGCCACGTTTTTCGTCCAGTCGCGTCTGCCGGAACATGCCGAGTTGCACCTGCTCTTTTCAATGGTGACGCCACTCAGTTGGCTGGAGCGCGTGCCCAGTTACAGGGAGCAGCTCGATAATATCAGGGACCGTGACCTGCGCACATACGGATTCCTCGGCTATCCGCTACTACAGGCCGCGGACATCCTGATGTATAAGGCCAACGCTGTGCCGGTGGGCGAGGACCAGGTCCCCCACGTGGAGTTGACCCGCGAAGTGGCGCGGCGGTTTAACCTGGGGTATGGCGAGCTTGACATTTCGGAGGAAGGTGCGATCGACGAGTGGATAAAGCTAGTCGAAATAGAGTCGGGCGGGTGGGATGTAAGAGTGGCAAATGCGCTGGTAAAGGCCAAGATTCGGCTGACGGGGAGTGCTCCCCTCCCAGTGGCTGAGCGGGATGTCATAAGGAAGCAGTTCGCGACGGACCCATGGGAGGTAAGAGGGGCAGTGGTTGCGGCTGCAACTAGGATGAATCTTGGTAACCTGAAGCCGATTTTCCCCGAGCCTGAAGCGCTGCTCACTTCCGCGCCGCGCTTGCCAGGTACAGACGGCCGCAAGATGTCGAAAAGTTACGGCAACGCGATTTTTCTGACCGACTCACCGGATGTGGTTTCGAAAAAGCTCGCCACGATGCTCACGGACCCGGCTCGCAAGCGGCGCACCGATCCTGGGGACCCTGATAAGTGTCCAGTATTTGACCTTCACAAGATATTCTCCGTTCAGGAGACGATCGAGCGTGTGAATCACGAGTGCCGCACGGCTGAGATCGGTTGTGTGGATTGCAAGAAGCTTGCCGCCGGGCATCTGAATGCGTGCCTCGCGCCCATTCAGGAACGCCGCAGACCTTACGAGCAGAATCCGCAAGAGGTGTGGGATATCCTTGAAGACGGGACCAGCAAAGCTCGCTCCGTGGCCCAAGCTACGATGAGGGAAGTGCGAGCGGCGGTGAAGCTAACTTAGCACCACGTGAGCGTGCTCTGGAGTGCGGCAGCTTGCTGCCGCTTTTGCTCAGGCCAGCTTGCTGGCCGTGCACTGGAGCGTACTACTTGGACAGGTGAGGCGCGAGTAAGCTCGTGGGAGAAAAGCGGCAGCAAGCTGCCGCACTCCAGAGGCGTTGTTCGATGAATGACGATTCGCGCGACCCCAAAACCGGCTCCGGCGAACCTGTCGAAAATCCGCCCAAGGGCGAGCAGAGCGAGGAACTTCCAGTGCCGACCGCGGAGGCGGAGCCGGCCAAGGTGGGGGGAGAACCGGATCGGGCCGCTCCCCGGCGGTTCACGCATGGGGGAACTGCCCCACCGCCGGTGAAGCTGGAGATGTACGAGGGGCCACTGGACTTGCTCCTCGACCTCATTCGCAAGCAACAGATCAACATTTACGATATTCCGATTGCGAAGATCACCCAGCAATACCTCGACTACCTGCATTTGCTGGAGGAACTGAACATCGACGTGGCGGGCGAATTCATTTTCATGGCGGCGACGCTGATCCACATCAAGTCGAGGTTGCTTCTGCCTCCTGACCCGAACGCGCCGCCCGAGGAGCAGGAAGACCCGCGCGAAGAACTTATGCACCGGCTGCTCGAACATGAGCAGTTTAAGAATGCGGCGCAGATGCTCCAGTCGAAGCGGATGGTCGAGGAAGCCATGTGGTCTCAGCCGGGAATCGGCGAGTTTGTGGAGGCCGAGGATGAGCCCGGCCTCGCCGTTTCAGTCTTCGATCTGATTTCGACCTTCCGCGAGATACTCGAGCGGGCCAAAAAGCGTCCCCAGATCGAGATTCGCCGCGAAGAAGTGACGGTTGCGCAGATGGTCGAGTACATCAAGAGGGTGCTCCATGCCAGTTCTGGTCCGGTTCACCTGGAGAAACTCATCGCGGGCTTTGTGTGGCGACAGGCGTTAATTGCACTCTTCCTCGCACTGCTCGAGTTGGTAAGGGTCCGGGCCATAGTGCTGCGGCAAAAGGAGCTGTTTGGCCCGATCACCATCTCGAAAAGTAAGAGCTTTGACGAGATCCTCTCCCCGACGAATGCCGCCGCGCTTCAGAGCGGGTTGGAGGAAACATTCGGTTAGGCGTCCGTGATCCGTCGTCAGTTGTCCGTTGTGGGGGGACGCCATCGGTCGAACGGAACAACTAACCACTGACGACGGACCATGGACAACGGACAGAGTACCGAGTTGTACATGCTCAATGACGAAACCCTAAAGGCCTTGATCGAGGCCATCATCTACGTGGCTCCTGAGCCTGTCTCGCTCGATGCCATCTCAAAGACGCTTGACGGAGAAGCGCGCGAGCGAGTGAAAGCCAAACTCGAGGAGTTGACGTCGGACTTTCAGCAGGAGCAGCACGGAATTCAAGTCCGGCAAGTGGCTGCGGGCTACAAATTCTACTCGAAACCTGAGCACCACGAAGTATTGCGGAAGTTCGTGAAAAGTCTGAAGCCGCCCATCCGGCTATCAAAGCCGGCGCTGGAGACGCTGGCTGTGATTGCCTACCGGCAACCCGTGACCCTGCCGGAGATCGAGGAAATTCGCGGCGTGGACTGCGGGGGGGTTATTCACACGCTGATGGAGAAGAAACTCGCTGTGACGCCGGCCGAAAGAATGTGGTGGGACGACCGATTCTTTACCGGACCTCGCGTGATTTCCTGGTGCATTTTGGGCTGAAGGACGTAGGCGAACTCCCCAGCCTGAAAGAATTCGAAGAACTCGCAAAACGGGCATTGGGCTCGGAGTGGACGCCCGCAGAGGCAGGGCCACCGCCGCAAGAAACGCCTGCTGCTATTGACAAAGCTAAACAGACGCCAGCGAGCGTGCCCGGTGAGTCCAGGGAAATTCTGGCTCCCTCACCGGCACCCGTAAGAGAAGAGGGAGAATAGCGGGTAACGCGGCGCGGCGAGGCCGCAACCGGTGGTGTCTTGTAGGGGCAGGGCTTGCCCTTCCCAAGGGCACCCCAAGGGGTGCCCCTACACAAGGCGCACAATGTTCGGTAAGGGACCCACATGCAAGAACGACTTCAAAAGTTGATCGCTGAGGCCGGGATAACCTCCCGCCGCAAGGCGGAGGATTTTATCGTGCGGGGCCGCGTTTCGGTAAATGGCACGGTGGTGACCGAACTGGGGTCCAAGGCCGACCCTGCACGCGACCAAGTACTCGTTGACGGAAGGCCGTTGAAGCGCACGGGCCGGCGTCTATACCTTCTGCTTAACAAGCCCGCGGGCTATGTTTCCACCGTAAGCGATCCGCAGCATCGGCCGACCGTGATCTCGCTCGTACGCGGCGTCAAGGAGAGGGTCTATCCCGTCGGACGGCTCGACTATCATTCCTCCGGACTGATGTTCCTCACGAACGACGGGGAGATGGCCAATTTTCTGATGTCACCGAAGTCCGGCATACCCAGGACGTATCAAGTCAAGCTGGAAGGTCAGCCGGGACCTGAAGCTCTTAAGGGATTGGAAGAGGGGATTGTGCTCGATGGTCGCAAGACCGCTCCTTGCCAGATCCGCCCTCTTGCCTCCCGCGAAAAACCCTGGTATGAAATCACCCTCATCGAGGGACGATACCACCAAGTCCGGCGGATGTTTGAGCGCATCGGGCAGACGGTGGTAAAGTTAAAGCGCGTCCGGATTGCGTTTCTGACAGACCACGGCCTTGCGCCGGGCCGGTTTCGCCAGTTAACCACAGCGGAAGTGAACCGGCTGAAGAATTGGAAAGGGCCGAAGTCGAAGTCACAGCCGTTTCCCGTGGGGAGAGGGTGGCGAGCGGAGCGAGCCAGGTGAGGGGTTACTCCGGCATGTCCGCTCATAGTTGCCCGGGTCGGGCGATTGCCCCCTCACCCGTCCCGCTCCGGCTGGTGAAAACGCCGGTGGCGGGACACCCTCTCCCCAAGGGAGAGGGCAAGATCTAATTCCCTGCGAAGAATGACATGCGCAGGAATGATCGGCATGGGGTGGCTTTCAACGGAGCAGTCAGAGCCAGCCCCAACCCGGAACACCATGCCGCGATCCGACATCTACGAAATACTTCCGCCGTGGTCGAGTCGCATCCGGCCCTACCCGCCCGGCAAGCCCGTGGAAGAGGTCGAGCGGGAACTGGGCCGGACTGCCATCAAGCTGGCATCCAATGAAAACCCCCTCGGGCCCTCCCCAAAGGCTCAGGAAGCCATCCGTCATTCTCTAGACCACTTGCACTTCTATCCCGATGGCAGCGGCTTCTATTTGCGCAAGAAGCTGGCGGAAATCCACGGCCTGGCCATGGACGAGATCATCCTCGGGGCCGGCTCCACTGACCTGATGGAGTTGGTCGCGAAAACCTTTCTCGGCGGCGGCGACGAGGCGATAACTTCCGAGTCGGCGTTTTACATGTACCGACTGGCGATCGAACACATGGGCGCAGCGCGGGTGTTGACGCCCATGCGCGACATGACTTTCGATCTCGCCGCCATGGCGCACGCCGTAACCCAAAGGACCAAGGTGGTCTACCTCGGCAATCCCAATAATCCCACCGGGACGATGTTCAGCGCCGAAGACCTGGACCGATTCCTTGGCGCTATACCCTCGAGAATCCTGGTTGTTCTGGATGAGGCCTATCACGATTACGTACAGCGCCCGGATTATCCCCGCTCCGTGGAGTGTGTCCGCGCGGGCAGGAATGTCCTGGTTCTTCGCACTTTCTCCAAGGTGCACGGCCTGGCGGGAATACGATTGGGCTACGGCATGGGTCACCGCGAGCTGATCGAATGCCTGAACCGCATCCGCTCGCCTTTTAATGCCTCCAGCGTGGCGCAGGTGGCGGGACTGGCAGCCCTCGACGACCACGAGCACGTAACGCGTTCGGTGGAAACAAACCGCCAGGAGATGAAGTTCTTGACGCAAGAACTCAGTCTGATGGGCATGCGCTACACGCCTTCGGCCGGAAACTTCCTGCTCATTGACACAGGCCGCGACTGCGAAGAAGATTTCCTCCGGCTTCTGCACGAGGGCGTAATCGTGCGGCCGATGAAGCTGTACGGCTTCCCCACTTCTCTCCGCGTCACCGTGGGAAGGCACGAAGAAAACGGGCAGTTCCTCGAAGCCTTGCAACGCGCGGCTGCCGCTTCTCTCAAGGTCGTGAGGCTATAGCCATGCCCACTTAACATCCTCACGTCCTCGAGGTTTCAAGGAAAGCTCTTCAGCAGCCTGAGGTTTGGTATGACTGATTCCATCCTCGATATCCTCGAAAAATGCAAGACGCTCGCCGTAGTGGGCCTCTCTTCCAAGCCTGCACGGCCAAGCTATGGCGTGGCTGCCTATATGAAGGCTCACGGATACCGCATTATCCCTGTGAATCCTAACGAACAATCCGTCTTCGGAGAGAAGGCTTATGCGACCCTCGACGACGTCCCCGATGCCTTCGAGGCCGTGGTGATTTTCCGGCGGTCAGAATTTGTGCCGGAGGTTGTCGAAGCCGCCATCCGCAAGCACACCAAAGCGGTCTGGATGCAGGAAGGAGTCATCCACAAGGAAGCCGCCGCGCGCGCCCGCGCCGCCAGCCTGTTTGTGATACAGGACCGCTGCATCCTGAAAGAACACGCTAAACGGTTTCTGAGTGGGAGAACTTAGCCCGGATTTCGAGCGGCTGACCTTGGAGGGACTTCTGCACGCCCCGGCAGCAGGGCGTGGAGGAAAAATCATTGTTGATGCTCAGCCATGAGGGGTGGGTTCGTCTTTCAGCAGGTGGACAACATACAAGCCAATGTTGCTCCGGAAAACATTGCAGCGATGTTCGATGCACTGAATACTCAGAGGAAATAGGAGCTGAGCGGCTTGGGCGCTGTGGCAGCGTCCTCACAACTCTCGATTCTGAGCCTGCGGGCGTTTCCGGTGATCTTGGTTGGGGCGTTTATTTCCGGTAAGAAGGGCACTACTTCTCAATACAGTAATTTCAACGAAAACTGCAACTGCCTCGAATTCGCGGCCGTCTTACTGATGACGCCGAAGCCAGTGCCGCGCACAACGTTTGAGGGCAAACCGAAATTTACAAGATTGAAGACGTTGAAGAACTCGGCGCGGAACTGCAGCGTGATCGCCTCCGTGCCCGCGCGGTGGCCGACAGTGGTGTCCTTGATCAGCGCCACGTCAAAGTTGTGAAGAGGAGGGCCGCGGAACGTGTCGCGACCCAGCGTCCCCAGCCGTCCGTGGTTGGGACCTGTGCCACCGGGAACGTTGATAGGAATGTCGAAGAACGAAGTGTTTTCCGTCCCCTGACCAAAATAGTCCTCGCGGATCGTCCGACTGGTGGACAGGACCGGCGTCCCCACCTGGTCCGGGCGATCCACACCGTTTGAACCGAGACCAGTCTGCTGGATGCCCGAGTAAACAGTGAACGGCAATCCCGAACTCAAGGCGCTGATATTGAGTACTTGCCAGCCGGACGTGAGCCGATTGCCCAACGATCGCAGAGCTTCCACGCGATCGAATGGCAACACCTGGATTAGGCTCAATGCCAGCACGTGGGTCACGTCGAACGTGGAAGGTCCCTTATCCGCTCCCGGGTTCCAGGGGTCCTGCGGAGAAGCGAGCTGGACGTTCCCC
Source organism: uncultured Acidobacteriota bacterium (assembly GCA_963765485.1). Taxonomy (GTDB): domain Bacteria; phylum Acidobacteriota; class Terriglobia; order UBA7540; family UBA7540; genus CAVROP01. The sequence continues at coordinate 123,447 of CAVXWN010000024.1, forward strand.
GTCTGTATAGCGCCGCCCACGCCAGGGTTGCTGGTGTCGTCGAGGGATTTGGAAAAGGTGTAGCTGGCCGTAAAGCCAAGTCCAAACCGGGCCGACGTCTTGGAGGCCGACGTCTGCAGGGAGTGGAACGTCGAGTGCGAGTGGCTGGACATAAACCCCAACATTCCATACCCCCCTGTCACCCTGCCGGCGGCGTCAAATTGCGTGAATCGTGCAAATGCCGGATCGGCCCCGCCGTAGCTGTTGGGAAAGATCGTGCTCGACAATTTCACGCCAACCGTGGCCACGTAGTCGGCACTGAGCTTAACCTCTCCAAAGGTGTGGTCGAACCCCGCCGAATAGGTGGCGATGTAACCGTTGCGGTAATTTGGGGTCATGCCTCCGGTGATCACGGGAGTCACCTCATGACCTGGAGTGTTGGCCGCCAAATCATCCTGGAAGCGTTGCACGTCGATCACCGTGTTGGGCGGAACGTCGTTAGTGCGGCCGGTCGGGTAAGCCAGTTGGCCAGACGGGGTATAGAGCGGTGGCAGGTTAAAGGATGTTACCGCATTCTTGAACGGCACCGCCGCGCCCGGCAGCGCGGACAGAAAGGGGTTGAAGATTGCAGGGAAGGCAGCGGTGACATAATCATTCTGGTATAAGTTGAGCACGAGGGGGGTGATGGCGCCGCCGGCACGCAAGTTGGTGTGATCCGTCGTCCGCCAGGCAAGCGAGATGCGGGGGGCAAACCCGGTCCAATCCATTTGGTAGGGCGGCTGAGGGTTAATGCGGAACACTCGTGTCCAAAATAGGTTTTTGAAATTGTTGTGTGAACGCCATAGTTGCCCTCCTGCAACGGTTGTTTCAGAATGACGTTGCCGAAACATCTCTGAAAACCGTTGAGGAGGGCACACGCTATGGTACAAGTCGCGAGTATGTTTAATCAACTGCTGCATCATTTTCCACGGCTCGAGTTCGCTGCGCTGGTCAAGAAGCACAAAGCTGAGCGTGCGGCTAAGGGGTTCGATTGCTGGACCCAATTCGTCTCCATGTTGTTCTGCCAACTCGGCCATGCCGATTCCTTGCGCGAGATCTGCAACGGTTTGTCCTGCTGTCTCGGCAAGTTGGTGCATCTGGGCATCGCCACGGCTCCCCATAAGTCGACCTTGTCTTACGCTAACCAACATCGCCCGGCCGCGCTTTACCAAGAACTGTTCTATACCGCCCTGTCGCGCTTTCGCTCGCAGCAAGAACTGGGGGTTCGCAAGCGCCAATTCCGCTTCAAGAATAAGTTGCTCTCGCTCGACTCGACCACCATCTCCCTCTGCCTGTCGCTTTTCCCCTGGGCCAAGTTCCGTCGCGCCAAGGGCGGAGTCAAAGCTCATGTGCTGTTGGACCACGACGACTACTTGCCGCGCTACGTTCTACTCACCCCAGCCCGAGCCAGTGACGTCAGGATGGCCCCGGCTTTTGATTTGCCCCCCGGATCGATTGTGGCGGTGGATCGGGGCTATAACCACTTTCGACTCTTTGCCCGCTGGATTGACCGAGGCGTCTTCTTCGTCACTCGACCCATGCACCACATGGTCTACCAAGTCGTCCAGTCACGGCCCCTGCCGCAAAACAGTAACATCCTCTGCGACCAGATCATCCGGTTTTCGAGCAAGCTGGCTCGACAAACCTTCAAGCATCTGTTGCGCCGCATCGTGGTCTGGGACGCCGCCCATGGGCGAGAGATTGTGTTGTTGACGAATCACTTCGACTTCGGAGCTACGACCATCTCCCACATTTACAAGGAACGTTGGGAGATCGAGCTGTTCTTCAAGGCGCTCAAGCAGAACCTCAAGATCAAGAGCTTCGTGGGCACCACGGAGAACGCGCTGGCCATCCAGATTTGGACAGCCTTGATCGCCATGCTGCTGCTGAAGTGGCTGCACCACCTCTCTCAGGCTAACTGGTCGCTATCGAACCTTGCTACCATGCTGCGCCTGAATCTGTTTACCTATCGGGACTTGCGCGATTGGCTTCGCAACCCCTTCGGCACGCCCCCGATCGTTCCCGGACCCGAGCAGCTAACACTTACACTGGCATGATTTGGACAGGCAACACACTTATGGAACCGAAACCTCCTCCTCACTTATCGATCATTCCTGTCCTAAAGCCTTTCCCTACAGTCGCAGGACTTTGGGGAACCGATTATCTTGGACAGCAGTGAATGCGGAACACCCCCTGCGCGTCTGGATTCCAATACGGCGTCGGCTGCCCATCGGGGCCCACAAATCTGAGACCGCCCGTGTTCTTGTGCGCCTCTCCGATGAGCGAACTCAACTCGTAGCGCAAGCCATACGTTGCCGTAAGACGCGGAGTCGCCTTCCACGTGTCCTGAAAATAGAAGTTGTAGGTCTTGAATCGCTTGGCGCTCTCCCCCATGTGGTCGCCCTGGGCAAACAAAGGAGGCGCTACCGAGATCGTATAGCTAAATGGTGTGGCGGTCAGCAAGCCGGTAAGCGAGTCAGGTAGGGGATCGCCCGGGTGGATGTCGTGCGCCCCGCTGGCCGAGACAATCTCGACAGGCGAGTAAGCGGTCCCGCCGCCGAAGGTGTACTGCCCGTTAAGGAGCATGCCGTAAATGAGGGTGTCGTGATGGAAGCTCGTCTCGACCCCAGCTTGCAGGGCGTGGTTGCCGTGCGTGTAGTCGAGCGTCTGGCGGAACTGGTAGCGGTTGTTATAGGTGCCGGTGATGGTACCACCCGACCCATTGAACGGTTCGTACAGGCCATCGCCGAACTGCAGTGCCGGCTGAACCGAATTGTGCGGCACAAAAAGAGGCGTGCTGCGCAAGTAGCCAAGCGTGCTCTCAAGCACCAGGCGCGGTGACACGGTGCGCGTGTAGTGCAGTCCGGCGAGGCGCTGATGATCGAGAAAGGTAATGGCGAAACTGGGATCGATGGCCGTCTGGCTGGGGTTGGTCAGTGGACCCGCGACGTTGTCAAAGTTGAAGAGTGAGGAGAGCTGCGCCTTGTCCGAGATCTTATGGTCGATGCGCGCTGAAAATTGATCGCTGACCGTGGTGACCTTCGACGAAGTTGCGTAGGTGCGCGCCCCAAAGGCTCCTTCAGGATCGTCGGGGAGACGATAAGCATCGAGCACCGATTTGATCTGAGGGTTGACAGGCACGGTCAGAGTGTCGCCGGGAAAAGTCGTGGTGTCTATTCCCCTCCGCTCGGCAGGCGTGGGCACAGACAGCACCTGCGTAGTACCCAACACCTGGCGGAATCCCTGGTATTGCCCGAAATAGAAAGTCCGTTGGCGGCCGTCGTAGACACCCGGCAGGACCACCGGGCCGCCGTTGGTAAATCCGAATTCGTTGCGCCGGAAAGGTGGAATGCGGCCGGGATTTGCAAGGCTGCGGCGATCGAAAAAATTCCGCGCATCGAGAGCCGAGTTGCGGAGAAACTCGAACATATCTCCATGCACGCCGGCCGTACCGGACTTGGTGATCACATTGGTGAAGCCGACGGCGCCCTCACCTATGGAAGCAGGCATCACTCCGGAATCGGAGTGGACCTCCTGGATGGCGTCCACGTCGAAATTAGCGAAGGTGGCGCCACCCAGTTCGGGATCGGTGGTATCGAAACCGTCCATGGCGAACACCGCCGTCGTCCCTCTCTGCCCGTTGACGGCGAACTGCTGGGTAAAGTTCGCGGCGCCGTAGGTGTCCGTAGTCGTGCCAGCCGCCAGAGTCAATAGTTTACTGAAGTCACGCTGGTTGAGAGGAAGGCTGGAGACTTGTTTACTGCTGAGGTTTTCGCCGCCTGCCGCCTGGATAGTTTGCGGGATAGCCGTAATCTCGGGCGCGTCGCCGGGATGCAACTCGATCTGCCGCTCATCAGCCGTTAGGCTGACCCACGCCTGAAGGCGCTCACCGGCTCGGAACTGGAGCGATTTTTCCAAGGTCGATTGTCGGCCATTACGACGGACCGCCAGCCTGTAGTTTCCGGGCGGTAGCTGAGCAAACGCAAATACGCCGCTCGAATCAGAAAGCGCTTCAAAGCGCAGCTTTTCACTCACCTGGGGTGACGCGGCGATTACGCTCAGTTCAGCGGTCGCGCCCCCCACCGGCGCTCCGGCTGAGTCCCGCAATACGGTCCGCCACGAACAGGGCAGTTCCTGTGGAGGCTGCGCAACGTAAGTGGACAACCCGCCTGAAAGAAGCAGGATGGTTAGAATTGTCTCGCGCATCGGTCTTCCCACAGCCGTCCCCGAGTGGCTGACAGTACACCCGGTGTTTCCATTTTGAAATTCCAGTCAAGCAAATCTAGCGCATTCTCGCCGCCGTGTCTGCTGAGATTTGCTCGCTTCGGGTGAGAATCACGCTTTCTCAGACGGATTGTTTTCCAGTGCTTGCCGAGCCAGGATTATTCTGCTCTCTGATCTGGCGAAGGCGTTCGAGAAACTCTACGCGTTCGCGGTCTACCTTCTCAAGGTGTCTTGTTCTTGCAGTCAGGTAACGCTGGCCTTTGATTCGGGAGTTTTGCAGTGAGTCCGCCCAGCCGCGGAGTTGACGCGAGATACCTTCCGCCGTCAATTTCAAATCTGAGATCAAATCTAAAATTACGACCGTTAATACTCCCGAAAACCACGTTTCGAAGGGGAGTCGGCACAATCACTTCTGCCCGTATTTCTCTTTCCATTCCAGAATTGCCGTGAGCTTCTCTTTCAGTCTTTTTTCGAATCCTTGGTCGGTGGGGCGGTAGTAACGCCGTTCTTTGAGATTGTCAGGAAGGCATTGCATGTCGGTGAGGCGCTGGGGAGCGTTGTGAGCGTACTGGTAGCCCTTGCCGTACCCTTGGTTGGCCATTAAGCCGGTTACGGGGTTGCGCAGGTGGAGCGGCACGGGTTCCGCAAGGGTCTTTTGCGCGTCGTGCGCGACCTCGCCATAGCCAACGTAGAGCGCGTTCGATTTGGGAGCGAGTGAAAGGTAAACAGCAGCCTCGGCAAGCGCCAGGTTACCTTCCGGCATTCCAAGGAAGTGTGCGGCTTGCATGGCAGCGACCGTCACAGCGAGGGCATCGGGGTCCGCAAGGCCAATATCTTCCGACGCCATGCGAATCATGCGGCGCGCGATGTAGAGCGGGTCTTCACCGGCCTCGAGCATGCGGCCAAGCCAGTAGAGGGTGGCATCGGGGTCAGTATTGCGCACCGACTTGTGGAGGGCTGAAATCAGGTTGTAGTGCTCCTCGCCGGCTTTGTCGTAGAGGAGCATCTTGCGCTGGATGGCGTCTTCGAGGATGGTCTCGGTGACGACAGCTCGATGTTCTTCACCTGCGCCCTCGTGCTGGGCGGCGGCAACGGCCACTTCCAGAGTGTTGTAAGCAGCGCGAGCATCGCCGTTGGAAAAGACGGCGATCTGCCGGAGCATCTCTTCCGAGATCTCCACTCTTTCGCTGCCCAAGCCGTGTTTCTCGTCTTTCAAGGCGCGCTGAAGCAGCGTCAAGACCTCGTTGGTGGAAAGAGCGGAAAGCATGTACACCTTGGCGCGAGAGAGCAGAGCGGAAATGACCTCGAACGAAGGGTTCTCAGTGGTGGCGCCAATCAGCACCACGTCGCCACGCTCTACATAGGGGAGAAATGCATCCTGCTGCGCCTTGTTGAAGCGATGAATCTCGTCAATGAAAAGCACAGTTCTCCGCCCGTACTGCCGCACTTTTTCCGCGGTGCCCATCACTTCCTTGATTTCTTTTATCCCGGAAAGCACCGCGCTGAAGCGGACGAACTCACTCCGCGTTTTGCGCGCGATAATCGTCGCCAGTGTAGTCTTGCCTGAGCCCGGCGGCCCCCACAGGATCATGGAGGCTAGCTCGTCGCGCTCAATCTGCTTGCGCAGTGGCTTGCCAGGCCCCAGGATGTGAACTTGGCCGACGAATTCCTCGATCGTTTCCGGCCGCATCCGGTCGGCAAGAGGTGACGAGACACGCTTGCCCCGCGGTTCCTGAGGCTGGGATCGATCGCTTTGTGGCGGTTCGAATAGGCCCATAAGAATTGGCTCATTGAGTCATTGAATCATTGAGTCATTGATCCACTGATTCATTTAACGCCTAAGTGCTCCAGAGTTCAATCGAGACCTGGGAGGGGTGTCACTTGGAATAAGATACCCTACGAAACGCCAGTCATTCCCGCGAAAGCGGGAACCCAGGCCGTCGGCCGCGCATTTCCGAAGGTTTGCGGAGTGGCTTCCCGCTTTCGCGGGAATGACTGCGACTTCGAGCGCCCACGTCTCGGAAATGACACCGGTATCCAGGGAGGCGAGCGCTGAGGAGGAAATCGAACAAATCCATCCCTCACTCACCCGACTCCTCGGTGAGTCAACCTCCCCTTGACTCGATCAGTGGGTACTCAAAACCACGCTGGCGGGCGACTTCGTAAAGGAAGACGCTGGCAGCAGTCGCCGCGTTAACGGAATCCACCCCGGCGCAAATAGGTATGCTCAAGACCAGCGTGGCTTCACGGGCAACCGCCGGCGGCAGGCCGGAAGCCTCTCTTCCTACCAGGATTGCGAGCGAGCCTCTCAGGTCCGCCTGGTCAAGCGGGGAAGGGCTATGGCGGTCAGCAGCGACGATGCGAACTTGAGCCGCGCGCAGGCGATTCAGGAGTCCATCGGCTGCGAGGCCCACCAGGACCGGAAGGCGGAAGATCGCACCCGCTGAAGCCCGCACGGCCTTGGGGTTGAAGGGGCTGACGGTGTCATGAAGCGTCAATAGAGCTGAAGCCCCGAAGGCCGCCGCGCTGCGCAGGATGGCGCCCAGATTCCCGGGATCCTGAAGCCCGCAGGCTAGCAGCAGAATCAAATTCTGGCCCGCGAGGATCGGCTCCAGGTTGCGGGGTGGAAGCTCGACGAGGGCGGCAACTCCCTGGGGGGTCTGGGTCTGCGCCACCTTCTCGAACAGCCGGTCAGGAACCTGCACGGCTTCTGCTTCATCGGGCAACCGTTCCATAAAGCGCCCAAATTTCGCTAACCCGCTTTCAGCGATGAGCAGACTGTGCGTTCGAACCGCTGGAGCTGCGCCAAGGGCTTCGTCCACAAGAAATGGGCCTTCGACAGCCAGCCACCCCTCGCGCGTGGTCCCTTTAGCCAAAGCCTGCCGGTAGACCTTTAATAGCGAGTTGGTAGGGCCGCTGATCCGGCGTTTTCTCGGTTGGCTCATATTCTCAGCCCGAAGTTCTTTTCGCGCCCGCGATCTGTGCTTCGAGCTCCGCCATATCAAGCACGATGACCTTGCGGCGCTCCAGGCGAATGATGCCTCGGTCAACAAAACGCCGCAGGTTGCGCGAAACCAGATCCCGGACCGTGCCAATCTCCGCACCGATCTGCTGGTTGGTTTCTTCCAGGGGAAACTCGATGCCGCGTCTGGTGCGCACACCCGACCTTAGAGCGCGATCGCGCAGGAACCGCGCCAGCCGGTGGCTGACCTCTTTGAGCGAGAGTTCTTCGACAAGGTCCGCAAGGTACCGGAACCTCCACGCCAGGGTGCGAATAACGGCAAGAGCCACTTCCGAATTGCGGCGGCACAAATCCAAGAATTCTCTCTTCGGAAGGAAGAGAAGTGTCGAGTCTTCCACCGTGACAGCGGAAGCGGGAAAATTGCCACCATCAAATATAGAAAGCTCGCCCACAGTGGATCCGGCGCGCTCAATCACCAGGACTTGCTCGCGCCCGTTCTCAGCCACCTTGAAGACCTTGATTGCTCCGGATTGGACAACGAAAAGGCCGTCGCATGGATCGCCCTCGGCAACCAGAATCTCATCTTTGCTCAGGCGCCGGGCAACGCAATGGCCGGCCAAAGCCCTGAGTTCATCGGCGGGCAGGACGGCGAAGAACGCCACGCGACGCAGAGTCTCGACTGGATCGAGAACAGTCATGGAAGCATTCCCGGCCATCAGAAAGAGCTTAGCAGACACTTTATCCTTGCACACGACTTAAGTCATCGCGTACCTCTAGGCGCCAAAGTAATGTATTTGATATAGGGGCGCAAGGATAAAACAGAGATACCCTGAGGAGGAATGCGACATGGCCTATGTGATTGCTGAACCCTGTATAAACACGAAGGACACGGCGTGCGTGGACGTCTGCCCCGTCGATTGTATCCACCCCCGAAAGGACGAAGCCAACTTCGCCGACGTTCCGATGCTTTACATCGACCCGGTCGAGTGTATCGATTGCGGCGCTTGCGTGCCGGTTTGTCCCGTTTCCGCCATTTTCCCGTTGGATGACCTGCCGGAGAAATGGAACGGGTTTACTGAGACTAACGCAAAGTACTACCAGAAATAGCTCGGACTCACCTCGGCCGTCGGATTCACGGTGGCCTCAGCAAAGCAACTGGGGTGCCGTAGGTCTGGCAATGTTCTTCAGGGCAATGTCACAATCCCTGCCATCCAGCCCGCCTGCTGGGTTGTTGCCAAGGCGACGCTTTGTCTGTAATCTGGAGATATCAAAAGAGTTCACAACAGATTGATTGAGTTTCAAGTTGACCCCGCGAGTGCTTGCCGTTAGAATTCGGGTCAGGGTAAGGGAGAGAAGACGGAGTCGTTCATCGAATCTACGATGGGGGAGACATTTTCGGAGAAGGCAAAGCTCCTGTGGAGTCTGAGCGCCATAGCCCTTTTTGCAAGTTGCGGAGCTGAAAAGCGACCCACAGTGGTCCAGATGCCCGTGACCCCTCCAGCCATTCAACCGTTGCCGCTCAGGCCCCCTATTGCCCCCCTTGATTATCAGCCCCCGCCGCGACCTGACGCGATTGATATCGCCATTTCACATGTTGAAGCGCTCTACCAAGCCGGGATGACCGATTATCGCTCCGGAAACCTGGAAAGAGCCAAGGAGCAATTCGATCAAGCCGTCGATGAGTTACTGGAGTCGAACCTCGACATTCAGGGGGACGACCGCCTCAGTGCCGAATTCGACAAGTTGGTAGAAGACGTCCACGCTGCCGAGGCGGCCGCTTTGGAACGTGGCGACACTTTGAGTCCACACGATTATGTCCCTTCGCCCCTCGAGTCATTCTCAGGTTTAACCTTCCCCGTTGACCCAAGAGTCAAGCAGCAAGCACAGCAGGAAATTAAAGCCGTTCGGTCTGACCTGCCTCTAGTTTCCAATGATTTTGTTGACGGTATTTTGACTTACTTCCAGAACAAAGGGCGGGGTTACATCACTACAGCCCTGAAGCGACTGGGCATATATCAGCCGATCATCTCTGAGGAGTTGCGGAAAGAGGGGATTCCTCAGGACCTTATCTACCTTGCCGCCGGCGAGAGCGCATTTAATCCATACGCCCTGTCGCGCGCGGGTGCAAAAGGCATCTGGCAGTTCATGCTGGGAACGGGCATGCTCTATGGCTTGAAGAAGGACCGCTGGGTGGACGAGCGTGAAGATCCAGTAAAGTCCGCGCAGGCCGCAGCCCGCCATCTCAAAGATCTGTATCAGACGTTTGGAGACTGGTTCCTTGCCATGGCGGCATACGACAGCGGGCCTCTAACGGTGCAACGAGCCATTGAGAGGACGGGCTACGCCGATTTTTGGACCTTGCGAAGGCTCCACGCCCTTCCGACCGAGACGGAGAACTACGTACCAATTTTTCTCGCGATCGCGCTGATCGGAAAGGACCCGACAGCGTTTGGGTTCGACGTTCAGCCGGACCCACCTCTTTCTGTTGACCAAGTGGTGGTAAGTACACCTACCGACCTCCGCCTGGTGGCTCAACTTATCGACAGGCCCGTGGAAGAGTTGACCCGCCTGAATCCTAGTTTGCTCCGATGGACTACACCGCCAAACAATCCGCAATTCACTTTAAACCTTACCAAGGGGACTAAGGAGCAGTTTGAGCAAAGGATTGCGGCAATTCCGGAGGACAAGAGAATCTGGTGGAGAGCCCATACGGTGGAGGAAGGTGAAACCCTTTCGAGTATCGCCAAGAAACTCCACGTCTCACCTGTCGCCTTGCGGGAGGTTAACCGGCTGAACGACGAATCTGAATTGGAGAAGGGTGCCCATTTGGTGGTCCCGTTAGCCCCCGGCAAGGAATCATCTCTGGCGCGGGTCCCCGAAAGGGGGCCACGTCACGCTGTTATGCATCGGGTGCGAGCCGGTGATACTCTGGAGCTCATCGCCGACCGCTACGATGTGACTCCTTACCAGATCCGCCGATGGAACAACTTGAAAACCTCCAAACTGGTTCCAGGAAAGCCTCTCCGCATCTATGCGCCAGGGGGAAGCCGCAGCTCCTCCAGCAAGTCTCGTTCAAGAACCCGGAGGCATTCTCAGCAGGCTGCCCAAAGGAAGGGTCACAGCGGGACTACCCGCGGCAAGGGAGAAGCGGTGACCGCGCCGAAAGCCAATCCCAAACAACCCGCAGAGGGGCGTTAGGACTTTTTTCTTCGGGAATCAATGATTGCACTTGACACAAGGATTTGTGTGTTATACATCTGCCCCCAGCGGGGAATTTAGGTGTCTGCGCACGCTGCCCATGCGATAGGTGGCATTCACAAAGCAAGCGGGGAGGAATTCATGGATTTCGATAAGGACAATAAACCGGGCGATGAGCTTGAGGATTACGGAGACGAGCTCTCCTCCGACTACAAAGAAGAAGCGGAGGAGAAATTGGGCGATGAAGGCGACGAACTGGAGGAGGAAGTTTCCTACAAAGTTGAGGAAACCGTAATTTCCGAAACGCCTCCAGTGGCCCCTGTGGCTGCACCGATGGCCAAACCCGCACGGGCTCCAAAGAAAGCGCCGGTAGCGCGCAAGAAATCCTCTCGGGCGAAGCCCAAGCCGAAAACGCGGCTCGCAAAAAAGCCCGTGAAGAAGGCGATAGCGGCCAAACCTGCAAAGTCGGCTAAGAAGCCCGCGGCCAAGCCTGCAAAGTCGGCTAAGAAGCCCGCGGCCAAGCCTGGAAAGTCGGCTAAGAAGCCCGTAGCCAAGAAAAAGGGCCGAGCAAGGTAGGCTGGCCCCAGGGCTTCGAGGACCTGCACGTAGGTTGGTGACCTCGCTCGAGGTATCGCCGAGGGTGGGTGGAAGGGGCGGTGTCCCTGGCCTGCTGCGGGAGCTTTTGCGGCCCGCGTTCGTTCTCAGCCAGCGCGGATGGTCTTGCAGTCCCAATCAAACCGTGAATTGTCAGGCCGGAGTTGTCGTGTGGTCCGCGCGAGAGTCAGGGCCATCGAGGTCATCCGGCGCATGCGCGGAGCCTCCCAGCCCTACCTGCTGCGTTGTGAGGACACTGAGACTTACATCGTTAAGTTCCGGAATAACCCCCAGCATGTTCGCGTCCTGGCCAACGAAATGCTCGCGTGCCGTTTGGCAATGCTTATTGGCCTCCCCGTCGCGACCCCGGCATTCGTCGACGTTCCTCCCGGCCTTATTCATGGAAATCCTCCGCTTGAACTTGAAATCGGCCCTCGCCGCGAGTATTGCTTAGCGGGCCTGCAATTTGGCTCGCGGTTCCCGGGGGTCCCAAGCCGAACTGCGGTGGTGGATTTTCTACCGGATCGCTTGCTGAGCAAGGTCAGAAACTTAGCCTCCGTTTTCTTAGGGGGATTCGTCTTTGACAAGTGGACCTGCAACTGCGACGGCCGCCAGGTCGTTTTCTTTCGGTCGGAGGACGATAAAGGTCCCGCGTATTCAGCGTTGCTTATCGACCAGGGCTTTTGCTTTAATGATGGCGATTGGAGCTTTCCAGATAGCCCTATCCGTAGTCTTTACCCACGCCGGCTGGTTTATAAGAACGTGGTTGGATTCAAATCGTTCGAGCCCTTTCTCTTCAGGATAGAGAACCTGGATCGTTCTCAAATCGAGGAATGCGCTTTTCAAATCCCTGAGGAGTGGTGCGGGCCCGACCCCCATCAATTGTCAGACCTTGTGGAAAGATTGTATGCGCGGCGCAGAAAACTTCGGCAGGCGATCATGGACGCAAAGAATAGTGCCTTGAAACCCTTCCCCGCATGGGCCGGAGGCTAGAATTATTCGTCAATCGAGACGGAACCCATGGTGGAAAACAGCGAATTGAAAGAGTGCTCATACTTCCTGGTCCGCTACGTCCCGAATGTGGTGAGGGAGGAATTCATCAACATCGGGCTGTTCCTCTTTTGCCCTGCAGAGCAGTTCCTGGATTGCTTGTTTAGCGACGACTTCCGGCGACTTAGCCGTTTCCACGCCCAGGCGGATACGGAGTTCTTCAAGCTGCTTCAAGCCCACTTTGAGGAACAGATCGGGGAGCACGAAAAGGATCTCGCTGGCTATATCCGCGAGATGCAGGAGTCGTATTCCAACCTCATTCAGTTGTCACCACCCCGGACCTGTCGGACCGCCGACCTGCGCGCCCAGCTTCAGGACCTTTTCGAACGCTATGTGGGCGCGCGTCTTGCGGGTCCCACAGCGCAAGATACCAGGATGCGCATCAAACAGCGAATGACCGAATCCCTGCGCCGATGCGGCGTGCTTGACCACGCGTCCTTTGAGAAGCGTATCCCCGCCTCACAATGGACAGGGGCTGGTGACCCATTTGCCTTCGACTATGGGTACAGGCCCCCCGGCCAAGGCGGCAAGCCCAACGGGCGCCTGAAGCTGATCCATACCCTTTCTCTGCAACGGGACAATGAACTCGCCAAGGCACTGAAGTGGACCTTCGACAGAGTCCTCGAAAAGGCATCTTTCCACCTGACGGTTGGACACGAAGATATCCTTGACCCGGACAATCCCATCGTCCGCTCGTCCCAGGCCATTCTTCAAGATGAGCGAATCCGCACGATCCCCGTTTCCGGCTTCGCTGAATACGCCCAGTCTGTCCGCTCCGAACTCTTGATGTAAAAGCAACCGCAGACATCCTTCGGCCGCCCAAGACCCGGCAGGCTCGGGATGACAGTCGGCTCCAACTCTGCATACGGAGTTCAGCGTTTGGGGCGCAACGTGCTGGACTCTATTAACGAAGTGCTATGAGTGTACATCTTAAGGTCGAGTGTTACTCCGGGCACAAGGCGGATGAGCGACCTCTCCGTTTCACGCTTGGGGACAAGCCCCAAGGACAGATATTCGAAGTGAGAGAGATCCTCGATCAATGGTATGGCATTGACTACCACTGTTTCAAGATCGTAGCCGACGACGGCAACCTTTATATTCTTCGTCATCAACAGGCGGAGGATAATTGGGTGCTCGACTCGTTCCAACGGGGCACGGCGGACAGGTAGCGCCCTAATGTGGAATCCGGGGTGGGAACCTCCCCGGGCTACGTAGTCCGATCGGCGGCCCTTGGCGATTGGCGAAGGTGGACCTTCTGACTGCGAACGTCGTGGACCACGAATCGGACGTTGTTCCGACTGAGTTACAGGTGATTCCGGGCGTATCGAGGGGTGACACTAAGTCCCTCTGCCCACACCCCGGTCATGACAATCTTGGAGAGAAGTGATTAAATGGAATGCTTTGTAGCAGCGGTAGCATCTTAGTTCTGCCGAATGGTTGAAACAGCATGCATAAGGGCGAAAATGTGATCTCTTTCGCGCTTGCCGTGGTCGTGGTTCTGACCTTCGTGGCGGCCCAGCGAGAGTGGAGCCCAGCCACCTTGGGGGATGTAGCATCTTCGGCTGAGGACTTCTTCCTCGCAAGCACGGGGATACGCGGTCAGGTGCCGGATTTGGCCGGATTCGAGAAACTGAAAACCTATCGGCTGGGCGCCTACCGCGCCGCCTTATATCGCCAGAGCCCCACCCCCTTGGTCTTCGCTACTGGCCGATTTATCGTTTACAACGAGAATAACCGACCGGCTTTCAAGCTTGAGACTCTGGAAGGATCGCGAGAGCCTTGGACAACCCTTTACGACTTCAACGGACGCCATGGGCTTTCCGTCCCTGGCGCCCGTACCCGCCCCGAATACACCAAGAGCCTGACCGAGAATGGTGTGCCGGACGTTGTGCTGGGCCAATACTCGGGCGGGGACCACTGTTGCACCGTTGCCACGATCATCGAGTTAGGCAACGGTGCAGCAAGAGTGCTGGGCCGAATCGAAGGATTGGATGGGTTGCCCTTCGAGGGCCTGGAAATCCGCAATATTCGCAAGGACAAGAGTTGGGAGTGTGTGGGCCGCCATCCCTACCTGACGAGTTGTGGCGCTCACCCTGATACAGCCGACGTACTCTCGATCTACGCCTTCGTCAACGACCAATACACCGACCAGACAGCCCATTATGCAGACTACCTCGATGGGGTCCTTCGCCAGAACCTTGCCAAATGGCGTCAGGAAAAGAACCCTTCGCTTGGACTTTTGGAGACTCTGGCCGCCGGTTTCGCGCAGTTGGGCCAAAAGGACGAGGGGAAGCGCTTTTTTGCCATGAACTTTAGTCTATTCCTGCCCAGTCTCCAACAGCGGGGCGTTGATCCCAACGCTTGCCTGGACGATTTGCAGGACCTCCTCGATCGCCTGCCGGGCCTTCAGCTTGCAACCGCTCCGACAACTATCAACGCGTCGGCCCACAAGTGATTCATGATTGAAGGCAGTTCACAGTCGATAGTCGACGGCTCGATGGCCGTCCTCCACCCGACACGTGAAACCTGGCCACTGACGCCTACTCTTACAGTACCGGCTCCTCCCAATTCTCAAGAATCTGCTTGATCCGGCCCAAGAATTTCTCGGCCACAGCTCCATCAATGACCCGGTGATCGTAGGAGAGGGAAAGGTAGGCCAGCGATCGGATGGCGATCGCATCGTCGCGCACCACCGGGCGTTTCTCGATAGCGCCCACACCCAGGATGGCCACTTGAGGCTGATTGATGATCGGCAAGCCGAACAGACCTCCGAAGCTCCCAGGATTGGTAATCGTGAAAGTCCCTCCCTGTACATCATCCACGCTCAATCGCTTGGTTCGAGCCCGCTCAGCAAGATCCTGAACCGACCGGGCGATACCCAGGAAGTTCTTTTCATCGGCACGCTTGATGACCGGCACGATAAGGCCGGTTTCGAGCGCCACAGCGACCCCGATGTTCACGTCCCGCTTGTAAATGATGTTTGTGCCGTCAACAGAGCTATTGATAACCGGGGTTTGTCTGATAGCTTCGACCGCAGCCCGAACGAAGAACGGCGTGTAAGTGAGCTTGAAGCCGTTTCGGCGCTCAAACTCCGCACGCTGCCGCTCCCTTGCCTCCACTACTTTGGTCATTTCGACTTCGAATACTGTGTAGACGTGTGCCGAGGTCCTCTTGCTGGCTACCATGTGCTCGGCAATCAGCCTGCGCATGGGGGTCATAGGAACAACTTGTGTCAGCCCGGCGAAAGTCGCAGGTGAAGGCGCAGTTTGAATCGGCGCGGGCGGGGGTTCCACCACACGCCCCGGAGCAGCGGCGGTTCTGCTTGCGGCTGCAGATTGGCGCCGTTCCACATAATCCAGGATATCTTTCTTGCTAATTCTGCCACCCGAGCCCGTGCCTTGTACCTGCGTAAGGTCAACGTTGTAATCGCTGGCAATTCGCCTGACGAGCGGGGATGACCTTACCTCCCCAGAAGGAGCCGGCGGAGGCGGAACGCCGGCCGCCGCTGGAACGCTCGGCCCCGCTGCGGACGCTAGCGGCACGGCGGCACCCGAAGTTGGGGGCGCTGCGACCTCTTCTTTTGCCCCAGCCGCGGGTGCGGCCACGGCTGCGCCTTCGGCGTCAATCACAGCCACGACCGAATTCACGGCCACCGTCTCGTTTTCTTTCGCTAGAATCTGGGACAGAATTCCGGCAGCGGGCGAAGGTATTTCCGCATCCACTTTGTCCGTTGAAATTTCAAAGAGAGGCTCATCCCGGCCTATATGCTCGCCGACTTTTCTCAGCCACTTGGTAATCGTCCCCTCGGCGACACTCTCCCCCATCTGGGGCATGATCACATTGGTGGGCATGGCAACCTCAAATCTATCGATTCATTGGCCCATTGGTTCATTGACTCATTGGGTCGATGAATCCATTTTGCAAGGTAATAGTACACCTAATAATGCTCTGAACGATATGTCTGTCGTTCGCATCTGTCATCCTGAGCCCCGACTTGTCGGGGCGAAGGATCTCCGCAGTTCGTGTGGAACCTCCGCCCGCGCGAGATGGTAAGAACTCCGGGGATTCTTCGTCCGCCAAAAAACGGCGTCCTCAGAATGACTCGAGACCCGAGCAGCGATTTCACGATTGGACTCTCGACCTTCCGCTTTCGACTTGCTCCGCGACCTGGGCCATTTCCAACCCGAAGACTCTTCCAAAGCGCCGGACTACCCTTTCGATGACCTCGTCCATCTCGACCGGCCGGCCCAACAGCTTTTGGAGCGATGTCACGCCTTTATCGCGCAGCCCGCAGGGAACGATCCAGCCGAAGTAGCGCAGATCTGTATTGACGTTGAAGGCGAAACCATGGGAAGTGACCCAGCGAGAGATGTGGACTCCCACGGCTGCCAACTTCTCATTTCCCACCCAGACCCCCGGGGCTCCGGCAAGCCGTCCGGCCTCAATTCCGTATTCCCCTGCCACTGCAATTAGGACTTCTTCAAGGCAGCGCATGTACCAGGCGATATCCCGCCGGTGTTCCGCGAGGTTTATAATCGGATAACCCACCAACTGGCCCGGCCCGTGGTAAGTCACGTCGCCGCCCCGGTCGATCTCGAAGACCTGCGCTCCGCGGGCGGCAAGCTGCTCAGCGGAAATGAGTAGGTTCTCCTTTTTCGCGTTGCGCCCTAGCGTGTATACATGGGGATGTTCGAGCAGCAGCAGAGTGTCCGGAACAATCCCCGCCTTGCGCCGCGCCACAAGTTCCCTTTGAAGCCGCAAACCATCTTCGTAGCCTACAAGACCGAGTTGTTGAATGTGACATTGCATCGCAGTTGAAGGGTCTAGGGACTGGGGGTAGGGGCTAGGGACTGCAGCGGTAAGGTTTTGTGCTCTATGTTCGAGCATTCAAATCCGAGCCTCCAGTCCTCAACCCTAGTCCCCAATCCCCAGCTCCTAGTTCCTAAAGTGTATGGCCATCCCGCCGACGGCATGCGCAGCTTCCATCATCGCCTCGGTCAGCGTTGGATGCGGGTGAATCGCATGGGCGAGGTCTTCCACCGTACCCTCCAGTCGCATGGCCACCACGGCTTCGGCGATCATCTCCGTCACTCTGGGCCCGATCATATGGACGCCGAGTATTTCTCCGTACTTTTCGTCGCAGACCATCTTCACAAAGCCCTCGCGGGCGCCCAGGATGCCAGCCTTACTGTTACCTGCAAAGGGGAACTTCCCGACGCGAACCTTGTGGCCCGCTTCCCGCGCCTGGCGTTCCGTAAGCCCTACACTGCTGATCTCAGGCTCACAATAAGTGCAATTGGGAACCTGTGCGTAGTTTATGGGTTCAGCCGGCTTTCCTGCCGCATGCGTAACCGCAACGATGCCTTCCATCGAGGCTACATGCGCCAGCAAGGGGCTATTGGCAACGATATCGCCAATGGCGTAGACTCCGGGCTCGTCGGTCTGCATGTATGGGTCCACTTTCACGAACCCCCGCTCCAGTTTGACCCGCGTCTTCTCCAGGCCAACTCCTGGGTGTTGGGCGAACGTCCCACCGCGACCAACAAGGTTTCAGCTTCAATCGTTTGAGATTTCCCATCTGCTCCGGTATAAGAGACAGCCACTCCGCTTGCCGTCTTGGCGGCTTTCTCGACCTTTGCCTGCGTCTCGATGCCAATGCCCTGGCGGCGGAACGACTTCTCGAGTTCAGCGGAGATTTCTTCATCTTCAAGCGGAACCGCGCGCGGCAACATCTCCAGGATCGTGACCTTCGTGCCAAACCGATGAAAGATTGAAGCGAATTCCACACCCACCGCGCCGGCGCCCATGATCACCATCGACTTGGGGATTGCTTTCAGAGCCAGGATTTCCTTATTGGTCAGGATGGTTTTACCGTCCGGTTCGAAGCCGGGAAACGTCTTCGCCTCGGACCCCATCGCCAGGACAATCTTCTTGGCCTGGATTTCTCGTGCCTGCCCCTTGGCGTCCGTGACGGTGATCCGGCCCGGCCCGGCCAGGCGCCCGTACCCTTGAATACTTTCCACTTTGTTTTTCTTGAAAAGGAACTCGACGCCCTTTGAAAGTCTGGTGACCACCTTCGTCTTCCGCGCCTGGATGGCTGCCCAGTCAATCGAGAATTCCTTACAAACGATTCCGTATTCCTTCGCATTCTTGAAATAATCGTAAACATCCGCGTTCAACAGAAGGTCCTTCGTCGGAATGCAGCCGACGTGCAGGCAAGTCCCGCCAAACTTGTCATCTTTTTCGACTGTCAATGTTTTAAGCCCTAATTGCCCGGCGCGAATCGCGGCGACGTATCCGCCGGGCCCACTCCCGATAATCGCGATGTCGTAGCCAGGAGTCTCAGCCAAACCGACACCTCCTTTCAGCAGAAGTCAGGATTCAGGATTCAGCAAGGCCTGCTCTTGGCTTTTCCCTGATTCCTGAATCCTGACTCCCGAATCCTGTTCTTCCCTGAACGATCGAGTCCACCAATCGTCATCTTACATTACGAGAATTGGGGAAACAAGCAGGCCCACGGCTGGCGAGGTCCGGCTGCAGGTTAGCTCTGCGGATTGTCTCGTTGATCCATTGAGTCATTGCCCCATCGAGAAGCGGCAGCGGTATCGTCCTTCCACTGAATCAATGATTCAACGGATCAATGAATCAATCGATCAGAGAGGGCATTGCAAATCGCGGTGGTTGGGTATACAGTCCGACACCGGGGTCTCAAAAAAGAGACTCCAATCGAGGGAATATCCGCTACGACAATATGTCGTGGAGCCGTCCACCGCGACAGCGCACGGCTTCGTCCGTGGAGGCAGCATGAAACTCCTACGCTCGCTTCCCATGCGAACGCTTCTAGCATCCGCCTTTATCTTCTTCTCCTACTCACTGACAACCTCGGCGCAAACGGCCAACGTGCGTGCGCGCGTTACGCAACCTGTGGACGTGGAGAACCTCGTCACGCTGCGGGGGAATACGCATCCGCTGGCGCGCCCGGAATTTGACCAGGGCGCCGCGCCCGATAGCCTGCCCATGGAGCGCATGCTGCTGGTCTTGCAGCGCTCAACAGACCAGGAAACCGCCCTGCGGAAACTGCTGGATGAGCAGCAGATCAAGTCCTCGCCCAACTATCACATGTGGCTCACCCCGGAGCAGTTTGGCCAGCAATTCGGCCCTGCCGATGCGGATATTCAGGCCGTGACCGATTGGCTCACGTCACAGGGCTTCGAGGTCAGTCGAGTGGCGGCGGGCCGCACGGTCATCGAGTTTTCCGGCACGGCGGGGCTAGTGCGGCAGAGTCTCCAGCGGAGATCCACAAATTCTCGGTCAACGGCGAGGAGCACTGGGCCAACGCGAGCGACCCGCAAATTCCCGCCGCGCTCGCGCCGGTGGTGGCTGGCTTTGCTTCGCTGAACAACTTTCCCAGAAAGCCCATGACCCACCGCCTGGGCACCTTTTCGCGGTCGAAGGTGACCGGCGAGGTGCAGCCGCTGTTCACCTTCCCTGTTAGTTGTGGTAGTGGCGGTACTTGCTACTACTTTGCCGTTGGTCCCGCGGATTTCGCCACTATTTACAACGTGCTGCCGCTCTGGAAGGCTGGCACCGACGGCACCGGGCAGACCATCGCCGTGGTGGGCGAGACCAATATCAATCCCCAGGACGTGGCGGACTTCCGCGCCATGTTCGGCCTTCCGGCAAATCCGCCCAACATCATTTTGAACGGTCCCGACCCCGGGATCAACGGTGACGAAGCTGAAGCCGACCTCGACGTGCAGTGGTCCGGAGCGGTCGCCAAGGGCGCGACGATTGATTTTGTGGTCTCGGAATCCACCGAGGCGACCCCCGGAATCGATCTCTCCGCGCTCTACATCATTGATAACAACCTGGCGCCCATCATGAGCGAAAGCTACGGTGCGTGCGAGGCGGAGTTGGGCGCGGGCGGCAATCAGTTCCACGATACCCTATGGGAACAGGCCGCCGCTCAGGGCATCACCGTCCTGATGGCAGCGGGCGATTCTGGTTCGGCGGGATGCGACAGTGTGAACAACGGCGAAACGGCCGCCCAATATGGCTTAGCCGTCAGCGGCCTCGCTTCCACGGCGTTCAACGTGGCGGTGGGGGGAACGGACTTTAACGTCAACTCGAGCAACGCACTCACGTACTGGTCCCTGACGAACAATTCCGCACAAGCATCTGCCCAATCTTACATTCCTGAGATCACCTGGAACGATTCCTGCGCGGCCTCCGGATCGATCTACGGCTGCACTCCCCCGCCCTCCACCACCTATCTAGACTACGGTCTTTACCTGCTTGCGGGCGGCGGGGGGCCCAGCAGTTGTATCAATCCCACGGGCACGTTTCCGACGGTCACCTGCAACGGAAGGTACTCCAAACCTTCTTGGCAGAGCGGAGCGGGCGTTCCCAATGACGGCGCACGCGACATCCCAGACGTGTCCCTGTTTGCGGGCGACGGCATGCATTACAGTTTCTATGTGGTTTGCCAGATGGACGCCAATGGCCATGTGGGGGGCAGTTCGACCTCCTGCGATCTCAACGCTCCCTACCTGGATTTTCAAGGCGGCTCGGGGACCTCGGCGTCGGCACAAGTGTTCGCGGGCGTCATGGCACTCGTGAACCAGCGCTACGGCCGCCAGGGCAATGCGAATTACGTCCTCTACCCGATGGCGGCCAAGAGCGGCGCAAGCTGCAATTCCAGCACGGCTCCGGTAACGAATTCGAACTGCATTTTCTACGACGTGACCGTGGGGAACAACTCGGTGATCTGCCAAGGGGGAACGCCGAACTGTAGCAACTCTGTCTCCGGCCAATACGGCATCATGATTTCCGGAGGCTCGCGCTGCGTACCCCGCCAGTTCCGGCTATGACTTGGCCACGGGGTTGGGCTCCGTCAACATCGCAAATTTGGTGAACAACTGGAAATCCAACTTCACGCCCTCGACGACGACTCTTTCGCTCTCGACGAATCCCGCCACAAATCCCATCACGTTGACCCACGGCCAGCCGGTCAACTTCACCATCAACGTGGCTCTCAAATCCGGCAGCGGCACACCCACGGGCGATGTTTCCCTCATCGCCCAAACCGGCAACAGCACGAGCAATGTTACGGGCATCGGCCCCTTTACTCTGAGCGGCGGGAGCGTTTCCAACTCGACCAATATGCTCCCCGGAGGGTCTTACAGCGTGACAGCCCATTACGCGGGCAATGGAACCTTCGCGGCCAGCGATTCCTCCCCGGGAATCCCCGTCACCGTAGGAAAGGAAAGTAGCCGGACGGAAGTACGCCTCGCGACGCCCAATGCCGCTGGGTATCCCGTTTATAACCTCACGACCGTCCCCTACGGGTCTATCTATGTATTGCGCATGGATGTGACGAACAGCACCGGCCAGCCCTGCGCGAATCAGGTAACCGGGTTACTCGCCTACCCCTGCCCAACTGGAAGCTTAACCGTGTCTCCCCCGCCCACCGAACAGAATCCCCCTCAGGGCACTGTTCCCGGGAGTTATACCTTGAACAGCCAAGGCTACGCGGAGGATCAGCCCATCCAGCAAACCCCGGGGACGTACAACTTCGTGGCCAGCTACGCGGGCGATAATAGTTACACTGGGAGTACGTCTCCCACTGTCCCAATTACCATTACCCCAGCACCGACAACCATTACGCTTAGCGGTCCATCTTCCTCGGTCGCAGAGGACTTCACGGTGAACGTGAATGTCAGCACGAAGAGCTACGGTATCGGCCCGACAGGTTCTGTGCAGTTGATGGCCAATGGCTCGCCCATCGGCAACGCTGCGACTGTCAGCTCGTCACCTTACCTGGCCTACAATGGCTCTTACGCAGCGGCGTGGACATACTTTTATAATGTATCCGTCCCTATAGGTAGGGTGAGTTTAACTGCACAATACAGCGGCGACTCGTATTACGCCGGCTCCACGTCATCACCACTCACAGTCAATGTAACTGACTTTAGCTTCACGGCCAATCCAACTGCGATTGTTCTTTCGAACTCAGTTCCATCTGCGAGTTCGACGCTTACCGTTACTCCCCTAGGGGGATACACCGGAACCGTCGACCTGGGGCTTAGCTCCTATCCGTTTGGGATGAATTGCACGGTCACATCATTACCGCTCGTCCTCAATGGTTCCTCTCCAGCGACGGGAACATTTACCTGCACTTTGACAGCCCAGGTCAGCTCGACGCTGTCCCCTCCAGGCTCCAGGATTTCCCCCCACTTCCGCCCACGTGTTCCATTGCGCTGGCCGCTGACAGGATTGCTGAGCTTGGCAGCGATCGTCAGCCTGATTGAGGCCCGGCAGCGACGGAGGCGTTGGCTGTTCCTGGCCGGACTCATGGCGGTCGGGATTTGGGTGGCATGCGGCGGCGGGGGCGGCAGCGGTCCGGTGACCGTGGGCAGCAGTGGTGGGAGTAGTAACGGAAGCAGCCCTCCCCCACCTGCAGCTCCCCTAACCTTTTCCCCGAGCAGTATTGACTTTGGCCAGGTAAGATTGGGAACCGTCAGCACGGCGCAGACCGCGACGGTCTCAAACACCAGCAACGCGTCAGTGCAAATCGATGTAGTCGGGGTGAACGGCGCGTACTCAAACGATTTTCAGACGGGAAGCATTTGCACCGAGATCGCCGCCGGGGCCAACTGCCCAATAGACGTGATGTTCGCCCCGAGCGCACTCGGGAAGATTACCGGTACGCTTTTTCTCGAGTACGTCGGCGGCAGCAGCCCAGTGTCGATCGCCGTGAGCGGAACTGGTATCCAGTCCCTTCTAAACTTCTCCGCTGCTAGTATCACGTTCGGCTTGCAAGGTCTCGGCTCGACTAGCCCGCCGCAGATGGTGACTCTCACGAATTCCGGCAGTTCCCTGGCTACCATTCCGGACATCTACGCCGGAGGCGACGGCGATTTCGCCGAAAGCAATAACTGCGGCAGTAGCCTCGCCGCCGGTTCGAGTTGCGCCATCAGTGTAACGTTTACACCAGTCATGCCGGGACAGCGCACCGGGGAACTGGGGGTCTTTCAGGACCTTCGGGGACAGCCTCAGACCGTCGGCCTGAGCGGAACGGGTGGCGTCAGACCCGGCAACTACACAGTTCAACCTTGGGCGAGTGAGTCAGGCGGCTCCGATAGACATTCACTCCAGATGACTGTCACTGTGCACTAAGCGGATTGCTGGTCGCCTTGCGCAGACCCCATCTTATGGGAGCTGCAGGGAAGCCTGCCTCGGGTGGCGCATAGATTGCTTTGTATGAATGCGCCCGAAGGTAAGGGTCGTCGGCCCGCGCGAACAGGGCGGGTTGCAAAGGACGCCGACATAAAAAGTCCACCTCGGGTGGCGCATACATTGTTTTGTATGTATGCGCTCGTTGGCACAGCGCCGGTCTGGCGTACAGGGTCGCTGATCGAGGGCGCCGACGCAAAGAATCCGCCGCGGCGGATCGGCGCCTCCCAAAAAGGTGACGCTTACCTCACGGCATTGAATCGCTTCTCGATCTCTGGCCAGTTCACCACGTTCCACCAGGCGGTGATGTATTCGGCGCGGCGGTTCTGGTACTTGAGGTAATAAGCGTGCTCCCACACGTCGAGACCCATGACGGGATGCTTGCCTTCCATCACCGGGCTGTCCTGATTGGCGGTCGAGTAAATGTCAAGCTTCCCGCCCTGCGCTGTCAGCCAGGCCCAGCCTGAGCCGAAGCGTCCGATGGCGGCGGCGGTGAATTTCTCTTTGAACTGGTCGAAGCTGCCGAAGGTGCTCTTGAGCGCCTCCGCTAGGTGCCCGCTCGGCTGCCCCCCTGCCTTGGGCGCCATAATCTGCCAAAACATCGAGTGGTTAGTGTGGCCGCCGCCATTATTGCGAACGGCCGTCCGGACGTTCTCCGGGACGGCGCCGCAATTGTTGGCCAGCAGTTCCTCGATGGCCTTACCTGCCAGGTTTGGCGTCGACTCAAGGGCTTTATTCAGATTGCTGACGTAAGTTCCATGGTGCTTGCCATGGTGAATCTCCATAGTCATCTTATCGATGTACGGCTCCAGCGCGTCAGAAGCGTACGGCAGCGGTGGAAGTGTGAACGGCATAGAAGCTCCTTTTTGGTGTTGTTGTTTGCGGTGCCCAGATTTACTTTCCAATGAATTTGATGCACGGACCTGCTGAAAGACTCAACTTCAGTCGACAGTTGACAGTCGATAGTCGACAGTCAACAGCCGACAGTTGCCATGCCAGGGCTGTCGTTCGGAGTTTCAATTTTGCCATTTGAATTTTGAATCGCCCGTATCCCGGCTGAAGAACAGGTCGAAGTTCAGATGACAAAAGGCAATTGGCAAAGATAGACCTAGCCCCTGGCCCCTGACACCTTTTCTAGCTTCCCCGCTTAGGCGTGGAGTTCTGAAGCGACTCGAGTGTTGCTTGGTCGAATGCGATGGTTCGCGTGGGGAATGGCACGGCGATGCCTTCTTTAGCAAAGCGCGCCAAAATGCGCTTGCGCAACTCGCTCTGCACCGTGACTTGATCCTCGAGCCGGCGAACACTCAGGTAGAGAGAAAAATCCAGAGAGGAATCCCCGAACCCCGGGTTCAAGCAAACGCTGGGAGGCGGGTTCAAGAGCAAGCCCGCAAGCCCCTCTTGGGCGGCTTCCCGCGTAACGTCCAGAAGCGCCTTTTCCACCTGACTGGGGTCGGAGTCATAGGATACGCGGACGGAAATACTGGTCGAAACCCGTAGTTCGGGCAGGGAATAGTTAATGATCACCGCCTTCGCCATGGTGGAGTTCGGCACAAACACAATGTTGTTTGACTGAGTGCGCATCATGGTGGAACGCCACCCAATATGGATAACGTAACCTTCCTGGCCGGAATCCAGCTTGATGTAGTCTCCCGGGTTGACGGGCCGATCCGCCAGCAAATAGAGCCCGGCGAAGAGATTGCTAAGGGTTTCCTGCAAGGCCAGGGCAACCGCCACACTGCCGACGCCCAACGTGGTCCAGACGGCGGTGAGAGAAACACCGAGATTTTCGAGAACAATGACGATAGCCAGGACGGCAAACAACGCTCGGACCACGACAATGGACAGATTGGTTACCCGCTCCACCCCGGGGTTGCGCCGTCCCACGCTGCGCAGGAAAAGGATCAGGACTTTGGACGGGAAATAGAAGACCACGACAATTGTCAGGGCCAGGATCAGCTTTGAGCCAAGCCTCTCAAACTTACGCGGAAGCTTGAGGATCTCCAGGCCGGCGTAAACGGAGCTCAGGAACAGCAAGGGAATGGGAAGTGATTCCAACAAGGAGAAGACCAACTCTCCCCAGGTGTTCGCCAGTTTCTTGGTCCAGTGGTGGATGATCCGATTCAAAACAAATCCCAGGGCTAGCGAGCCGATTACCAGCGTGGTAAAGAAAAGCATGTAGAACACTGTGGGGCTGAGGCGCAGGGTTCGGGCCAGTTGTTCAACCATGTTCTTTATCTCCTGGTGCGATGACAATGGTCTCCAAGATAACTTGCTTTAACCACTTTCCGCAAATGCCTTCCGGCGCCGGAACGCCTGGCTTCGACTGGCGGGCCGGCCACTCCGGTTACCTCCGGCACCCATTGTGAAGAATCGGCATCTAATAACTGTCAGCGTAGCTTGGTCGCGCGTCGT
This sequence comes from uncultured Acidobacteriota bacterium, assembly GCA_963765485.1. Taxonomy (GTDB): domain Bacteria; phylum Acidobacteriota; class Terriglobia; order UBA7540; family UBA7540; genus CAVROP01. Next base: position 149,140 of record CAVXWN010000024.1, read on the forward strand.
TTGGGGTTGACAAATGGAAAATGGAGTTTATCCTTGCGAAGCGGCCAAGAGTCGGTTGCGTGGTAGAATGACGGGGACTAAACGTTGAGTCTCCGGGCGCAAGATCAAATGTCGAACGCGAGGTTGACGGGCCATGCCCACCAAACATAAAGATAAAATTGACTTTAGTGATCTTCCGATCCTGCCCGTTCGTGACACGGTGCTGTTCCCAAACGCCATTTTGCCGCTCACCGTGGGCCGCGATAGTTCTCTGAAACTAGTGGGAGATCTCAAGGACGAAGAGAAGTTCATCGGAGTAATTGCGCAGCGCGATCCGCGGGTCGACAATCCTCAACCGGTTGACCTCTTCCAGATCGGAACTGTGGCTTTCGTTCACAAGATCATTAAGCTGCCGAGTCAAAGTCTGTTCATCTTCGTCGAGGGCCTGCAACGGATTGCGGTCGAGGAAGTCGGCCAAGTTGAGCCCTACATGATCGGCCGTGTGAAACCGCTCGAGGATATTCTGCCGAGCGAGAAGCAAGCTGATTTTGAGGCCCTGGTCCGCAGTGTCACGACGCTTTTCCAGCAGGTCGTACAGCTTTCGCCTACCCTCTCCGACGACCTACAGACCGTGGTCATGAACATTGAAGATCCCGGCCGGCTGGCAGATTTCATTGCTGCAAACCTCCCTTCGCTTTCCAGCAGCGAGAAGCAGGAACTACTGGAAAGTCTTGATTTGAAGGTCCGGCTGGAACGCCTGAACCGGCAGTTGATAAGGGAAATCGAAGTCCTGCAACTCCGGTCGAAGATTCAATCCGACGTTCAGGACCAGGTTACGCAAAGCCAGCGAGAGTATTACCTCCGCGAGCAGATGAAGGCCATCCAGAAGGAGTTGGGTGAGGGCGACGAGCAGCACGAAATCGAGGAATTGCGGAAGAAGATCGAAGCCGCCGGCATGACGGAAGAGGCGAAGAAAGAAGGCTTGCGGGAGTTGAGCCGCCTCGCAAAGATGTCTCCGGCCGCGGCTGACTACCACGTCACCCGCACCTACCTGGAATGGCTGGTCGCTTTACCCTGGACTAAAGTCAGCGAAATAAGGGTTGACATACAGAAGGCCAAGAAAGTCCTTGATGACGATCACTGGGACCTGGAAAAGGTGAAAGAGCGCATCCTGGATTACCTGGCGGTGCTCCAGCTCAAACCCCAGCTCAAAGGGCCCATCCTTTGTTTTGTGGGGCCGCCGGGAGTGGGCAAGACTTCACTGGGCAGGTCCATCGCGCGCGCCCTGGATCGCAAGTTTTTCAGGATGTCGCTGGGCGGCATCCACGACGAAGCGGAAATCCGCGGCCATCGGCGCACTTACATCGGGGCGCTGCCCGGCCAGATCATTCAAGGCATCCGCCGGGCGGAAACGCGCGACCCCATCTTTATGCTCGATGAGGTGGACAAGATTGGCCGCGACTTCCGTGGCGATCCCTCGTCCGCTTTGCTGGAAGTTCTCGATCCCGAGCAGAACTCTCATTTCCGGGACAACTACCTCGACGTGCAGTTCGACCTCTCCAAAGTGTTGTTCATCTGCACGGCAAACGTGCTGGACACCGTTCCTCCTCCGCTTCTCGACCGCATGGAGGTCCTCGAGCTCCAGGGTTATAGCGAGGAGGAGAAGATCCAGATTGCAACCCGCCACCTGATTACCAAGCAGACGGAGGAACACGGCATCAAATCTCCTGAGCAGATTGAGTTCACGCGACAGGCCCTGGCCCACATTATCCGGCATTACACGCGTGAGGCCGGCGTGCGGAATTTGGAAAGGGAAATTGCTACGGTATGCCGAAAGCAGGCGCGCAAGATTGCCGAGGGCTCGGCTGAAAAGCTTTTGGTTACGCATGACAATCTGCGCGACTTCCTCGGAATCCCACGTTTCCGCCTGGAAACCGAAGTGGTGGAGCGCACGCGCCAGCCGGGTGTAGTGGTCGGGCTGGCCTGGACGCCCACGGGCGGCGACGTGCTTTTTGTTGAAGCCAACGCCATGAAGGGCGGAAAGGGATTCACCATGACCGGTCACGTCGGTCAGGTGATGCAGGAATCCATGCAGGCCGCACTTGCCTGGGTCCGCTCGCATGCCGCCGATTACGACATCGACCCGGATTTCTTCCAGTCGAAGGATATCCACTTCCACGTTCCCTCGGGTGCCATCCCCAAGGACGGCCCTTCAGCCGGTGTCACCATGGTGACAGCACTCGTGTCAGCTTTGACGTGCCGGCCGACGAGACCGCACTTGGCCATGACGGGTGAAATTACCTTGAGCGGACAAGTCCTGCCGGTGGGAGGAATCAAGGAAAAGGTTCTTGCGGCTAAACGCGCCGGTGTGCTCGAAGTCATCCTGCCAGCCGACAACGAGCCGAACGTGCACGAGGACCTTGACGCGGAAATGCTCGAGGGGCTGTCGCTTCACTACGTAAAGTCAATCAGCGATGCCGTTGACCTAGCCCTTGAGAAAGAACCGGTGACGGTCGACTCGGGCAAGCCGACCCGCGACGTGACCTTGAGCCCGGTGGCGGTGGGAACACCGAACTAACTGGAAATTCCAAATTCGAAATTCGAAGATCGAAACTCGAAATTCGAAGATCGAAACTCGAAAGAACATGTCATGCTGAGCGCAGCGAAGCATCCCTGCAGTTCGTCGCCGCACGCCATGCGCAAAAGACAACTGCGGAGATCCTTCGCCCCGACAAGTCGGGGCTCAGGATGAAGGTTGCTTGCTTCGAGTTTCGTTTTTCGATCTTCGAATTTCGATTTTCCACTTTCTATTTTCCAGTTTCTATCTTCGAGTTTCTGTTTTCTGATTTCTAGTTTCTGACTTCTAGTTTCCTCCTCGTCCCAAATCTGTTTACTTTTTCCGCTTGCGGTACTATAAATAGCGCGTTTGCGAAGGTTGTATCCGCTCCTGTAAGGACTCTCTATGTACTGTCGAAATTGTGCAAAAGAATTGGTTGCCAACGCGGAATACTGCATTAGCTGCGGCCAGCGGCCATTGATGGGAAACCGCTATTGTCAGTCCTGTGGTCAGGAGGTGCTACCGGGCGCGGAAATTTGCGTGAAGTGCGGCGTAAGGCTCGGGCGTGGCGGGGGAAAGGACTGGATGGTTGCGCTGATTCTCTCCATCCTTCTCGGAACATTTGGGGTGGACCGCTTTTACCTGGGGTACGTGGGGCTTGGGATTCTAAAACTCGTAACCCTTGGGGGCTGCGGCATCTGGTGGCTGGTGGATGTGATCCTTATCGCGACGAACAAGCTATCCGACGCGCAGGGCAATCCGCTGCAACAGAGGTGACGGATGGCGCTGTTTTCCCGTGGGGTGCCGCGGTTGCTCGCGGTATGCACCGTTATGGCAGGGTTCTGCGTTCTGTCACCTGAGGATTTGTCGCGAGGCGCCGACCTGTGCCTGTGGCGTCACCTTCTGCACCTTGCTGCTTGTCCGGCCTGCGGAAGTACGCGAGCCCTGGCGGCTTTCTTTCACGGGCGTTTTCACGATGCCTTGGCTTACAACCGAAACGTGCTGGTGACGGCGCCTCTGCTCCTTGCTCTCGCTGCAAGGGACGCGTTGAGCGTAGTGACCAGGCGGCAGGGGTAAGCCCACCTTGTGGCTCGCGCGGCCCTCATCTTAAGTATTGCGATTCACCCCAAAGGCAATCACAAAGATGGCCCCGATAATCAAGGCCATACCGATGACAAAGCCTCTGACCGTCCTTTGGCTCGCCCCTTTCCATTCTCCCGCCAACCAGCCGAACAGATTGGCGAACAGAACGGTGCCGCTCGCGAACAGAGCGAATGCGATCGAAGGGCCCAGCCCCGTCCCTATCTTCTTGCCACTCATGCCGAACATGAGTATCCCGCTGTACCAAAGGACCGCCATGGAAGCCGCCCAACCAAAATTCCTGAAGAATGCTCCGCTATGCCGAAAGGCCCCCCAACTTCTCTTCTTGTTAAGTTTGTAGATCGAGTAAATCACGCCGGGAATCATACCGGCGTTGAAGGTGACGACGAATCCGGGATATTTGGCGAAGATATCGTTAGCGCCCGCCTCTATTGTAGCTTTCATTAACAGCTTGACCTCTCCCCCGTAAATGAAAGCTGTTCCGAGGACGCCTGTTGCAAGGCATATCACCAAACCCGTTCGAAAGGTGCCGGTAACAACTTGCTTCGGGACGTCTTTCCCGGCCGTTTCTTTCTCCTTCCGAATTCCTGCCGTTCCATAAAGATAAATGCCTGAAAGGACCAGCGCGATCGCAAGGAGAAGCATCAGACTGGCAGAGCTAAAGAGCCTTTCGGGTGCATAAACGATCATGGGACCGAGGGTGCCGGCAATCGTGGAAGTGCACGCCACAATGGCGCTTCCGGCCGCTACCCCGACCATGCCGAGACCCAGTCCGTAAAAGACCTGGGCGACACCCCAAATGGCGCCACCCACTAACCCCGGCAAGAAAGCGCTGAACGGAGTCACCCGAAAAACCGCCATGAGATTTGGAACAGCAACAAGGGCCGCGACCCAGGGCAGCAACCCGGTGGATAACACCGTGAAAACAATCCAGGTGTTCTCCCATTCCCATTTCCGCGTATAGCGCATGGGGAGAAGGAAGATTCCATTGACTAAGCCCGCGAGAAGACCCAGCGCTACGCCGGTCAAGACATTCGATTGCATGAGCGTCTCCTAATCACGATTGCGTGAAGTGAATTTTCAAGAAGAGTACGGTTAGGGAATAGCCTCGGCACCTTTGTTCCTCTCCTATCCTAATTGAAGGTCCGCCGGACGGACAGGTTGGTGCAACTGTTGCGAGCGCTGAATGGCGAATGCCAAACGGAGGCTGTTCAGATTATCCCGACCGGAAGTGGCCGGCTCCGACCCGGTGTCGATTGCCTCGATAAGGGATAGCATGGGCCCTGCAAAAGCATCGGGGATCCACTTCTCTGTGAACTTTACTTCCATCCAGCAATTGGACAAGTGGCGTTTTGTTGTGAATTGGAAGCCATCCGGGCGACCATGCGGATAGCCATAATGAATGCCGAAGGTCCCTTTCGCTGCGCCTTCGGTTCCCTCTATCCGGAAGGTCGCATAGTTGTCTCCAGCATGGTTGTTGTGATTCGTGCGGTGCAAAAGCTGAAGGCCGGACGAATACTCGAGCAGGACATTCGTGCGCGTTTCGCCTCGCATTTTCTGGTCTGGCCATCGGCCGCAAATGGAATAGACCCATTCCGGTTCGCCGTACAGGAAACGGCTGACGTCGTAGAAGTGTATGGAATAGTAAAGGAGATCGAACGGGTCGACTTCGAGCACCCAACCAGAAAGTCCTTCCCACAGGTTTATATCGAATTCCGCCCGAAGGGGCTCGCCCAGCCAACCACGACGAATCAGTTCCTTTACCGCACGCATCGCAGGAGTCCAGCGCATCTGCTGGTTAACCGCCAGCTTCAGGCCGCGGGCCGAAGCGACGTCCACAACCTTTTGGGCGTCCGCGTAGCGCTCTGCGAATGGTTTCTGGCAGAGCAAATGGCGGCCTGAATCGAGGGCCTTACAAGCAATCTCAGGTTGCTGGTGCGCCGGCACTGCAATATCCACGATTTGTACTCCGGGATCATCCAGCATGGCAGAAAGGTTCGGATAGACTTTGGGCAGCCCGAAGTCCTGAGCCAATGCCTTAGCCCGATCGGTGTCCACGTCGGTGACACCAAGAACCCGTAATCCCCAGGTTTTGTAGGCGGGCAGATGCCCATAGCGGACGATCGTGCCGGCGCCTACAATCCCAATGCCGTACTCACGGCGAGGCTTCGGTCCGAGCCTACCAATCAAATCTAATTCCAAGTCCTCAGCTCTGCTGTCGGTGACGTCCATTGGATCATTCTCCTTATGCACAGCCTCGACCATTCTCGTGAGCCGCGGCTGCATAAACTCTTTGAACACTCTCGGCGAGCAGAATGGCCCCTGGGTGCCGGCATAATCGTCTCCAAGCTGGATCACGTCGGCCCCAGCTCGCACCGCATTCGTGGCGACTGCAATAGTCGCTTCCAGCACTTTGTCGAGCAGCCGGTGCGCAAATTCCGGCGCGGCGAGAAAGTCCAACAACAGATTTTCCATACCCACCAGAAAAGCCGACCACATAAACTCGGCGCGACAGTTAAAGACAATTGCTCGCTTGTACTTGAATCTCCGCACCAGGTCAGGAAGAACTCCCAGCCGGTCAGGGTCATCCGGGTTAGGGGGAACATACTTTTCGAGGTCAGCTTGCGAGGCAATGGGCCCCATTAAAGGGTGGTCCTGAAACTCGGGACCGGGCTTGTAAAGCACGCCCCATTCGTCTCTATATGTACCGTCTTGGTTAGCGCGACACCTTTTATATCTTGCCCCACAGCAAACGGCATCAAAGTCCATGAGTTCTTCAAAGTCGGCCTGGCTGTGTACGTGAGGGCAGATGGCGTCGGCGATCCTGAGGTCGATAACCGGCTCTGCGAGCGGGAGCCGGTCAGGCTCCTGACGACTCAATGTAGCCATAAATCGTTCGTACGAATTCATCGAAAGCCTCAGTGCGCCTCAGAATGACAGCTTCTCTTCACTCTCCGCGTGCACCTCTTCCTCGGTCCTCAACCCGTTCTGTTGCAAAACGGTCCGACGTCCGACACCTGAGGAGAAGGTAAAGCATTTAGTGCAGTTGTCAAGCCCAATTGGAAATGTCCCGTGGTTGGTTTTCGGTTCGTCGGCATTACGGAGAATCTCAGAAGTTCGAAAGGTGAGCCAAAATCTCCAGGCGACCATATTGGACGGAAAGCTCAAGAACCGTTTGCGCACAAATTCCGCGCCAGAAACAATATTTGTAAGCTATCATGCTTCGGACCTTTCACTACAGGGGGGTAGCGATGAGCGAAAGCATTGGTTTGGGTCTGGCACTGGTTCTGTTGGGAGGCATGCTGCAGGGGAGCTTCGCGCTCCCTATGAACCGCATGCGAAGCTGGCGTTGGGAGAATTCCTGGTTGGTCTATGCGGTGGCAGGGATGCTTGTATTCCCCTGGGTATTGGTCGGGGCAACCGTCCCGGGCTTTACCGATGTCCTGCACCGGGCCTCCGGGACAACACTGGCGGAAGTCGCGGTCTTCGGTTTCGGTTGGGGCGTGGGCGCCACACTCCTCGGTTTGGGGATCAAGCGCGTAGGAATGGCGCTCAGCTTCGCCATTATCCTGGGCCTCACCGCATCCTTTGGATCGTTGCTGCCCCTCTTGGTTTTGCAACCGGGGAAGCTCTTGACGCGGCAAGGCTACGCACTGATGGCTGGGCTCGTGCTCGTCATCTTGGGTATCTCGTTGTGTGCAATTGCGGGGCACCGGCGCGAGCGTGAGCTTTCTCACGCCGCACAGTCCGGAGGTTCGGGCTTCTGGTGGGGGTTGGTGATTTGCATCTTGTCGGGTATCTTCTCCCCAATGCTGAACTTCAGCTTCGTCTTCGGCAAGGAGCTACAGCAACTCACGATCGCCTCCGGCGCCAGGCCTGCGACGGCGTCGAACCTAATTTGGGCGGTGGCGTTGAGCGCCGGCTTTATCGCCAACGCCGGCTACTGTATTTATTTGCTGCAGAAGAACCGAACCTGGGGCTTGCTGACTCAGAAGAACATTCCCGGCCTTTACTGGCTCGGCGGAACTCTGATGGGCATCATCTGGTTTGCCGGGGTTGCAGTATATGGAGTAGGCGCTGCGGATATGGGCGCTCTCGGGCCAATGATGGGTTGGCCGCTGTTCATGGCCATGATCATTATTACCGCTAACCTTTGGGGCGCGATAACGGGCGAATGGAAGGGCGCCAGCAAGGGTACCTACAGCTACTCGTGGGGAGGCATCGCAGTCCTGGTGGTGGCGATTTACGTGATTTCACGCGGCAGCGGGGCGTAACCGGGCGCGGCGTCAGCAGCTTGCCGCTCCGTTCGACGTTCCGAGTTGCCATGAAAGTAGCTCCCCTCCTCGGCGGAGGAGGGATCAGGGGGTGGTGGGCGAGGACCCAGCGCGCAAGCCAACCACCCCCTTACCCCCTCCTTAACCAAGGAGGGGAATTACCTGGAGCGTGTTCATGCAAGGTGGCGACCCGGAGGCTCATGCAATCTCTATGGGTGGGCCGCAGGCCCATCACCACTCGGAGTGACACCCCACTCCGAAAGATGATTACTGGCCTTCAGAAGCAAGTGTTATCTTCACGGGGGTTACCGATTCTTTTCGCATCCAGATGACCAAGTCGCTTCCCTCCAGCTTTCGGACATAGCCGCGCCGGAAATCCTTCCCCCACGCAATGGATCTGCCGTCAATCTTCAGCCGTGCGCCTTCTTCTCCCCAGTTCTTGATCACTATGGCCGGGTTTACGATCGGGGAGTTGTGGCTCGCCTGAAGCGTCAAGTCCAGGACCACAGGTTTGCCTGCGGTCTCCCACCTCACCACAAACGCCCGCTGCGCCGGGTCATAACCTTCACTGCGGAATGCCTCTCCCGCGACCTCAATGCCGGCTGGCGTCAACCACGACTTCGCCAGCGGCAAGAGCTCTCCAGCAGAGTTCGTCGTTAGACCACCCAAAAGAAGTTTCGATTGCGTGTTATCCGTAGTCTCGAGGGGGTCCCAGTTAATGTGAGAAAGTGAAGTATGGGAGGCACGATCTGCGGCCAGGCAGGGTCTGCCGCTGGAGGCGATCTGCGCAACCGGCCAATGGTTCCAGCACTCGAAAGTGAAGAAGGTCTTCTCGCCGTAATAAGCATCAAAGCTGGAATGGGCCGGTGGAACGACCTGGAACGGTTTCCAGGTGGATTTCAGGTTCACAAACTGAATGTTGGCGCCCTGCGGCTTGTCTAAGGTTCGCGGTCCATTTGGATAATCAAAGCCCTTGGAAGCCTTCGGCAGCCAGGTGTAGGTGGCGCTTTCTCCGTTCATATTGAGCAGCGTTAAAGCGTCCGGATTGATGTTGTCCTCGGGGCGCTGGCCGGGGCCATTAATAATGATGGTCTCTTGCCATTCGTGCGGCTTGGACACGTCGGTGGTCCTTACGACCTGCTTCCGTACCGCCGCCCCGTCCGGGTAGACTGTCCAGTATTCATCCGCCCAATCAAACCAGCCCATCATGTCAGGGTGTGCACCCTTATAGTTCTCAACTTCGGAAAGCGCGTAGCGCCAGTGCACAACCGCCCGCGCTTCGCTACTTTCCAGAATCCTTACATGCGAATACCGGCTTTGCTTGTCCGACATCGGCTCGCAGTCCTCGCCATCCGGACAGCCGGCGCCCCAAGTTTCCAGGAATTCATCCGTGTACCACTTGTTATTCTCGGTGACCCATGCGGGTATGTAGTTTGTGCCCTGCCAGAACACCAGCCGAATCGGCGACTGATCGAATCGCACTACCACATCGGAATCCGGTCCGATTCGCCGTGGCCGGTCCCAGACATCCTCGAACTGCAAGGTAGTATAGTAGGCCCCAAAATGTCCCGCGCCCGCCGGACCAGCGGGAAGAACCGCCCACGACAACACTTCGCCCCCTGGCGCACTCACTGCCCGGTATGCCTGCTCGACCTGATCCTGGCTTAAGCTCCGGTCATAGATTTTCACCTCGTCCAGGATGCCATCCAGGGAGTACCAGACAGGATAGTCGGGGTGAATGGCCTCCGCGGGGACGGGGAGCATCGGCTGGCGTACCCTGCCGATCAGGAGATCCGCCCGTCCCAGCAATGACGGCTTGCCCTGCACCGCTAGTCGCCCCGCTTCCTTCCCGTCGATGTAAATTGTCAGGCCGCGACTGCTGTCGCAAGTGCCCACAATATGGGACCATTTCTTGAGGGGAAGCTGGGCCGTGGAGATCAGGGATTGCCACACTCTGTCGAGGGCCACTTGCAGCACCACATGCCCGAGAGGATCGATGCCGAAAAAGTAGCCCACTTGCTGGGCCATCTCATGGTCAACCACCGGCGCCAGATTCCAAGGGTACGTATTCAAGGCTATCCACGCTTCTACTGTGAACGCATCATGGAGTTTGGGAGCTTTTTTTGCCTCGCGGGTAACACTCGTTGTATAGCCGTCAAACCTCAGGCCGGTTCCAGAAACCCCGGGAAGGTATTTGAAGAAGCCCTCTACTTTATCCTCCGTTCCGCTGGCGCTGTCGCGGGTGACACGGCCTGTTGTCTCGTCAAACGACCACTTTGCCACCGCGCCTTCGCCCTGAGCGAATACACCGGGGGCGAGCAATAACCAATTCATTAGGATCAACGCCATTCCAGCCAATCGGACCTGTAATCTCATGCGATATCCTCCTGGTCCTTTGGAAGTCTGCAAAGACTATGAGAGGCTAGCGCTTGCCGTCGGCTCAAAACGCGCCTGGAAGAAGCGCAGGTATTTGGGTTCGAAGGTCATCTTCAGGCCGCGAGCCTGGTCACGATGTTCATATACTTCCAGGATCGACTCCGCGACCACGTCCATGTGCGCCTGGGTATAGACGCGGCGCGGCAGGGCGAGGCGCACGAGTTCCAATTTCGGGTGGCGCTCCTCGCCCGTTTTGGAGTCGCGCCCGGCGGAAACGATGCCGCGCTCCATGGTGCGCACTCCGGAATCGACGTAGATGTTGGCCGCCATCGCCTGCGCCGGGTATTGCTCCTGCGGAACGTGCGGATAGAAGCGCCTCGCATCCAGGAAAACCGCGTGACCGCCGATGGGCCTTACGATGGGGATGCCCCAGTCAAGCAAGTGTCTGCCCAGGTACTCGACCTGGCCCACCCGCGCGCGGATGTGGTCGTCCTCGACGCTTTCCTCAATGCCACGCGCCATCGCTTCCATGTCGCGCCCGGCTAGCCCGCCGTAAGTGTGTAGCCCTTCGTACACCACCACCATGTTGCGCGCTTCTTCGTGAAGTCCTCCATCATTAGTGGCCAGCCATCCGCCGATATTTACCAGCGCGTCTTTCTTGGCGCTCATGGTGCAGCTATCCGTGTAGGAACAGTACTCCCTCAGAATCTCCGCCACTTTCTTTGAGCTGTAGCCGGTTTCGCGCTGCTGAATGAAGTAGGCGTTCTCAACCGCCCGCGTGGCATCGAGCACGATGGCAATGCCGTGGCGGTCGCAGAGTTTTCGGAGCGCGCGCATATTGGCCATGGATTGCGGCTGGCCGCCCGCCATATTCACTGTCCCCGCAACCGAAACATAGGGAACCTTTCCGGGCCCCGCCTCGAAGATGAGCTTCTCGAGTTTCTGCAAGTCCACGTCGCCTTTGAAGGGGTACTCGCTTGCGGCGTCGTGCGCCTCGTCAATGATGACGTCCACGAAGGTTCCACCCGCCAACTCCTGGTGGAGGCGCGTGGTTGTGAAATACATGTTGCCGGGGATAAAGTCGCCCGGCTTGATCATGATCTTGGAAAGGATATGCTCGGCGCCGCGTCCCTGGTGCGTGGGAACCAGGTACTTATAACCGTAATAATGGCTAACGGCCTCAGCCAAGTGGTAAAAGTTGCGGCTACCCGCGTAGGCTTCGTCGCCGCGCATCAAGCCCGCCCACTGGATGTCACTCATGGCATTAGTGCCGCTGTCCGTGAGCAGGTCGATGTAAACATCCTCCGAGCGCAGCAGGAAGGTGTTGTAACCGGCCTCGGCGATGAACCTTTCCCGCTCCTCGCGGGTCGTCATGCGGATGGGCTCGACCATCTTGATCTTCCAAGGCTCGGCCCAGGAGCGCCGGGACGGTTTTGGGTAGGACATGCTGTGACTCCTTCAGGAACAGTGGTTAGTGGCTAGTGGCTAGTGGCCGGTAGTTAATGGTTAGCAGTCAGTTACTGGTGGCCAACTGTGGCTAGCGGCCGGATGAATGAAATCGTGGCGGAAGTCACGGATTCCAGCGTTCAACCCTTAGGAGCCGATTTGTTCCCCACGTTCTCTCGCACAGATATTGCCTTACGGCTTGTCCACTAGCCACTAGCCACTAACCACTGTTCTTTTCCATCTGTGTAATCTGTGGACTGAGAACCTTTTCCATGAGGCGGGGGAAGTCGAAGCTCAATACGCGCTGGCAATTGCGGCAGCGCCACGCTGGGTCCTGGGGATCGAGGTAGTTGAAGTTAACGCAGCCGCAATCGCAGACGACCTGAAGCCCTTTGCTGCGCCCTTGAATCAGCTTCACATCTTCAGACCCAACCGGAAATTTCATGTCGATCCTTTGCTCGGTTATTTGGCTCGCCGGCGCCTCTGTAGTGAAATTTTTCCGCGCCCCTACGAAACCCGCTCGCAAAGCATGACGCGGTCCTGGCTGTCCACTTCGCGCAGGCGCACTTCAACCAGTTCGGTATCCGACGTCTGCAGGACCCGACCTACGTAGTTCGCTTGGATGGGCAACTCCCTGTGCCCACGGTCGATCAAAACGCACAGTTCCACGCGCCGGGGCCGCCCGTGATCCACAAGGGCATCCAGCGCGGCGCGAGTGGTCCGGCCCGTGTAGAGGACGTCGTCCACAAGGATCACCGTCTTGCCTTCCACGGAAAGCGGCAGGGGCTGCCGGATCACAGGCGTTTGGTTGACGCTCGGTGAGAGGTCATCGCGGTGGAAAGTAATGTCCAGCGTTCCGACGGGTGGTGCAGTCTTTTCGATCTCCGTTATTTTCTTCGCCAGGCGTTCGGCCAGCGGGACGCCGCGACGGCGGATGCCCACCAAGACGACCCCTTCCAAGCCGTTGTTGCGCTCCAGAATTTCGTGCGCTAGCCGCACCAGCGTCCGGTCAATCTCCGAGGCCGACATCAATTGAGACTTGTCGCGAACCACCGCCGCCTTAGACCTAGCACTCACAGCATTCTCCATGGCAGGCTCCAATACGCCAGATTATAGCATTCTGCCCTTCTCTGAGCCTTGTCATTCCGAGCGCTGCGAGGAATCTCGCTCTGGTTACACGTCGAGGAGTCGAGAGTCAAGGGTCTAGAAGTTTTTAACTTCTCGACTTTCGACTCTCGACTTCTCGACTTACCTGATACGCTCGGCGCAAATCGCGTACGTAGTGGTCCGCTTCCCGCGTGGGCTTGGGAAGGCGGAATCCATCTACGCACTGCCCTACCAACCGGACAGCGGAATCGAGAGAAACCCGATGTCCGGTAGTGACGTAGATGGGTCTCACGTCGTCCCGCGTCCGGAAGACCACACCCACGCGCTCACCTTTCAGCATCAGCGGGGTGGCCGAGCCGGCTTTCTTGCCGGGCTCCTGGTGCTCGCCCACCAGCAGTGACTTGGCGCAGCCGATGGTGGGCTTGTCAAACACGATGCCAATGTGGCAGGCGATACCGAACCGTCGCGGGTGCGCGCGCCCGTGACCGTCGATCAGGATAAGATCCGGCTCAGTCTGAAGCCTGGCAAAGGCCCCGAGCAGCACGGGACCCTCGCGGAACGAAAGCAGACCGGGGACGTACGGAAAGCGGAGCTTGCGCCGCGCCGTCCGGCGCTCTACTTCCTCGAGGCCCGGAAAGCGATAAACTATGACGCCGGCGAAAGCGACCTCGGTCTCAGGGTCAAACGCCATGTCCGCACCCGCCACGAAGCGGATCTCTCCGAACCGGTCCTCCAATTCCACACTCGCGCGCAAGCTTTCCTGAAGCCGCATCGCTTCGCGGGGTGTAAGATTCCAACGCGTCTCAAATCGTGGTTCCATCGCCATTGACATATTCTATCGCGGGAAATGCCGAGCCACCCTGTCATATCAAATGCTGTCATATCAAATGCCTACGGCAAGCGACGCCTTGTGCTACACTTTCGGCGCGACCGTCACCAGGCCGCTTATTCAACCACACCTTCGCGAGAGCCTAAACGATCGACTGTCTCCTGCTATGAAGCGCCTCAACTTCGAATTCAAAGCACGCTTGAACGACGAGCAGCAAGTCCGGACGGTGCTCAAGAGCCTCCACGCCCGCTTTGTTGGGACTGACCACCAGATCGATACCTATTTCCCTGTTCCTTCCGGCTGGCTGAAGATTCGGGAAGGCCGCATCGAGAACGCCTTGATTTTCTACCAGCGCAAGAACCTTCTCCGCGCCCGCGCGTCAACCGTTGAAATGACGCTTCTTCCTCGGCGGAACTCCCTCAGGGCGATCCTTGCCCGCTCGCTCGGGACATTGGCCGTCGTGGACAAGCGGCGGGAGATCTACTTCGTCAAGAACGTGAAGATTCACCTGGACTGCGTCCGCAACTTGGGCAAGTTCCTCGAAGTTGAAGCCATTTCACCCACAGGCGACGTGAAGAAGATACGGTCCCAGGCGCGCAAGTTTCAACAACTGCTTGGCATCACCTCGAAGGATATCGTCGCGGAATCGTATTCCGATTTGATCCTTGCGAGGAGCGCTGGTACGCAGAGGTAAGGGTTCTTCGTAAAGGCTGCTTTCAGCCGGGCACCATCAAGCTACCGTGGAGCCGTCCGCGACGGTCATGCCTTCAAGAAGTCGTCAAGCTTGATGCCCGCCTCGCGCAGAATGGCGCGGAGCGTTCCTTCAGCCATATCTCGACTGTGGTGGGGTAAGGTGGCTTTGCGGCCCGTCACCGCGTTCCGCCAAACTTCGTGGCTGCCCGGACCGGGGCGATCGAAGGCCAACCCGACAGCGCGGAGCCTGCGAGCGACCTCGCGATACTTGAAGCCCGCAAGACGGCCCCTTAGCGGACGCCCACAGGAATGAGCAAATCGAGCGGTGGCTTGCGCAGCTTATTGAAGGCTGGTGGCAGCGGGTCGCCGTGCTCGATACAGGATTCGACAATCTTGCGCGTCAGCCCTTGGGCGATCTCAACAGCTTCCGTGATGCTCCGCCCTTCAGCGACCAAGCCAGGCACGTCCCGGCTTGTTGCCACATAGCCACCCTCGGCTAGAGGCTCAATGTGCAGGCGAATTGTGGCCTCGTCCACTTCGGCCATTCGCTCGTGAGGCTTGGCGCGACTCTTGCGTTTCTCTGCCATTCCAGATTCATCCACCTCCGACCCATAATGTTAGCACACCCTTGCAGGCACGTTGGCCTGACGCAGCGCCACGAGCCCTGGACGCCTGCGATCAAGCGATCAGCGCTGTCGATACCGCGAGTATTCGCAGACACCGCACAACAATGTCTGCGCCGCCCCCCGCGCCCATGAAACTTAGCCAGCGTAGACCCGAACAGACACAGAGTTTCTGAAATGCCGAACTCTGCGCACGTGTCTACCTGCTACAGGGTGTGGGATATCAGAGTTCCAGCGTGCCCTCTTTTGGCACCATGTTTTCGGCGAAAAGCCGATAAACAACTTTCGAAACCTCTGTCCGTTGCGGCCCCATCTGGTTAGGGCCGCGGAGGATGCAGAATTCTTGGTCAGGATGTACCACGACGTCTGCATTCGTCATGAACTGGATTGAATATGGTCCTTGCGGGGCGAATTCCATCCAACCGGTTTTGAAGGGAAAGGAATTGCCCCCTCCGTCAAACCACTTTGGTTCCCAACAGCCTATCATTGAAGAACTGCGAGTGACCGTTTAGGGCACGGCTCCCAAGTTCGCCAATCTCAAGCCTCGGGAAGTTGTGCGCGCGCTTGAGAGGGCGGGCTTCCACATTCACGAGACGAGCGGATCGCACGTACATTTGAAGCATCCCGACCGACCGGTAGCATACACCTTACCACCTCCACACCCAATGCGGCTAGCAGGCTGTCTCGAAAAACTCTTGACAACCTAAGCCTAATATGCTAGCCTAGCAGATGATGCCAAGCTGTCCTGCCACGACTGTAGTAACCTCGGAGATGATTGCCCCGCCCTTCTTTCGAACCGACAGTATGTCACTCCTTTCCCTTTGCCACGACGGTTGTATTAACTTCAAAAAATGACCGAACGAAGCCGGAATGTTGTTGAAAACAAAGGATCGTTGTGGAAAACTCTGGAACGAAGCGGCAATGTGTATGAAAACAAATGTAGTTAGCCTGTTTATCCAGCAATATTGTTGAAAATAAGTGAGTTGTTAGCCAAGTGGTAGGTGGCGGGTGGGAAAGAGCTGGCACATGGTGACCGGAGTCTGCGCTTACCTTACTCCAACTCGGCCCACGGCGCAGCGACCGCAGAGCTACCGCTCTGCCCCAGCCACGGATCCCAGCCAGCGGGGCGCTAGCCACCGGGACCCAGGCGCCGTACTGCGGTCTCTCCACTCGAGTCGGTTAGTGATATCCTTAATAAGTGGCGGGCCGTGGCGAGCGGCAGCCCTCTTGAATAGTTTTGATGAATCGATTGGAGGCCTGGCGATGAAACTGATGAACCTGGAGTTCAGCCGCATTGCACATGACACCTTCCGCATCCAAGGCTCGAAGGTTATTTACACCGACCCCTTCAAGACGACAAAAACAGACAAGGCTGACATCGTTCTAATCAGCCACGAACATTTCGATCACCTCAGTCTCGAAGACCTTCAAAAGGTGATCGCGCCCGGGACGACCATTGTGGCCAGCGTGGGCTGCAAAGGTGAACTCAAGAAGGTGAGGGCGAAGGAAACGAAGTTTCTCGATCCCGGCGGCAAATGCAGTATCGAGAAGGTCGAAATCGAGGCAGTCCCCGCTTACAACGTGAATAAGTTCCGAGAAGCGGGGCAGGTATTCCACCCCAAGGAAGATAGGAAGTTGGGGTTCGTATTCCAGATGGACGGGACGCGCGTGTACTTTGCCGGGGATACAGACTTCATACCGGAAATGAAATCCATCCGGTGTGATGTTGCGCTGCTCCCCGTCTCAGGAACCTATGTTATGACGGCCGAAGAGGCTGTGGAGGCGGTAGAGGCGATCAAGCCGAAAATCGTCGTGCCGATGCATTACGCGGCGATCGTAGGCACAGAAGGCGACGCGCAGAGGTTCAAGTCTCTGGTAAAGAATTGCCGGGTGGAGATCATTTAGCAGGTTTCAGTCTGCCCCTCGGGTGATGCGGCCACCTGATGTCCGGTAATTCCCCCCTCAGCAATCTCCGCTACTTCACGGCCGGCCTCCGGATCGACAATCCCCAGCGTCTGGCTGCCTTTGTTTGCCGCCAGCCGCAGGCCATGAGAGGGCGATTCGGAATCAATCGGCTGTCTGCGTGGCTCGCCGAGAGAGCTCACACTCAGGACAAGGGCACAGACTGCGCAAGTAATCGAAGGAATAGATGCCGGTCGAATGGCCGTCGTTCCAAAATATCTGGAGGGCATATCTTCCTACCAGTTCTGCGCGCTCAGGTTTGAGCGGTTTGACACCGAGCATAGGTAGCAGACTTGAAGGCTTTCGATGCGTCTCGCCTCCCTCGCCGCAAGTGGCACACGGGCAGCGGTCGCGGAGGAATTGGTAAGAATAAACGCTGGCGTGGCCATCCGCCCAGAGGATAGATAGCGCGTCGTTCGCCGCGGCAAGTTTAATTTTGGTTGGGACAGGATGCATAAGAAGAGCGTCCGTGGACAGTAGTCAGTTGTCAGTGGTCAGTCGTCAGTTGTCCACTCGGGGACGGATCGGCGGTCGGCGACAAACCGCTGCGTTCTTGACCCCATCTTTCGCCACCGCCACGCAGTGGAAATCCGACATCTCGTACCGCGCAGCTAGCCGGATATGCACAACGGGCAACTGATCACGGACCACGGACGACTGACAACTGACGACTGACCGCTAACTACTCAATACTTATCGTCTGCCGGTTCACCGCGCTTACCTGTTCTGCCAGCGCAGCGGCCAGTTCCTGGAAGGCCTTTGCGTTTACTGATTTCTCGTCGAGCGCCACGGGTTTGCCGCTGTCGCTTTGTACCCGAATGACGGGGTCGAGCGGGATCTCACCAAGAAATGGGAAGCCAAGTCTCCTGGCAGCTTCACGAGCGCCGCCGTGCCCAAAAATCTCCTCACGATGGCCGCAATGCGGGCAAACGTAGTAGCTCATGTTTTCAATAATCCCGAGTACAGGGACATTAAGCTTTTGGAACATCACGATGGCTTTCGACGCTACGGTCAGAGCCAGATCCTGCGGGGTGGAGACAATTACGGCGCCGGTCAGCGGGATAGTCTGCGATAGGCTCAACTGAATATCTCCCGTTCCCGGCGGCAGGTCCATAATAAGGTAGTCCAGCTCTCCCCAGCGGACGTCGCCGAGAAATTGCTGAATGGTCTTATGAAGCATGGGGCCGCGCCAGATGACAGCTTCGTTCTTGGGCAAGAAATATGCCATAGAGATAAGCTTGACGCCGTAAGCGACGGGCGGCTCAATCTTGCCCTCCACGACACGCGGTTGCTCCTCGCCACCCATCAGGACGGGGACGCTAGGGCCGTAAACGTCTGTATCCATCAGGCCGACGCGAGCGCCGGTCCGCTCGAGCGCAATGGCGAGGTTGGCCGCCACGGTCGATTTGCCGACGCCGCCTTTGCCGCTCGCGACGGCAATCGTGTTTTTGACCCGCGGTATCAAGTTTGGCTGTGCGCCATGCGCCGGCGGGGCCGGGTCCGCCACGCGCACTTCGACGTCCGGCACGCCCATTTCCATCACAGCCCGCTTTATGTTCGCGACCACTTGGTTTCTGCCGGGGCTCGCCGTCTCTATCAACACGCTTACGCGCCGATCCCCCACTTCGATGTCCTTTACGTATCCGAGCGAGACAATATCCTTTTGCAGGTGCGGGTCGTTAACTGCCTTTAAGGCGTTCAACACATACTGCGGACTAAGTCTGTCGTTCATCTCGTCTCCCTAGAAACCCTTTACAGCCATTCTGATTTGGAGTCGCGAGTTTGTCAAATTTCCAGCAATAGTCGCCACGCTACTCGGAATGACCGTGAGACGCGCCCGAGAGCAGCAAATGGGCGCTTAAGGCAGGAAGCAGAACATGCCGAGGCCAATCGAGGCCAATCGGTGTTGACCGGACTCGACAATTCCTCTATTGTGTCCCAACCGAAAACCACGGGCAGGGTTGATATGGATCTGGTCAAATCCCGCACGGAACCCGTCGCCGCCATTTCTGAACAGCCCCGCCTCGTTCGTGCCCTGGGATTATGGGAAACCACGGCCATTATCATGGGGATCATGATTGGATCCGCCATCTTTATCGTTCCGGCGGAGATCACCCGCGAAGTGGGCAGCGAACGAGCCGCCCTTTGGGTCTGGGTGATTTCCGGACTGCTCAGCTTGTTCGGCGCTCTGTCGTTCGCGGAGCTTGCGGCCATGCTGCCGCAGGCCGGCGGCCAGTACGTATATCTCCGCGAGGCTTACGGGCATTTGGTAAGCTTCCTGTGCGGCTGGGCATTCTTTCTGGCGATACAGTCAGGCGGCATATCGACCGTAGCCGTGGGCTTGGCACAGTACTTGGCCGAGTTTTTCCCCCTCCACCCCGGCCAGCAGAAGCTAGTGGCCGGCTTGGTGATAGTGGTTCTCACTGCCATAAACTATCGCGGCGTGCGACAAGGAGGCTGGGCGCAGTCCGTCCTGACCGGCGCCAACATAGGTGCAATCGTAGCCATCGTTGCACTTGGCTTCGCACTCGTGCACGGGCCCGTTGATAACACGGCTACGTTGCCGAAGCCGGCGGGGTTGGGCTTCGTCTCCGCTTTCGGAGTGGCCATGGTTGCGGCGCTCTGGGCTTACGATGGCTGGAACAACGGCACTTTTGCGGCCGATGAAGTCAGAAACCCGGAACGCACTCTTCCCTTGGGCCTTATTCTGGGGACGGCTGCGGTCATGGTGGTCTACATTCTGCTGAACCTGGTCTACTATCACGTTCTGCCGCTATCGAGGGTGGCTCAATCTCCGCGCGTAGCCGCTGAGGCCGGCATTCGCCTTTTCGGACGGGGCGGCGCCCGTTGGGTAACGCTCGCAATCATCATCGCTATGTTGGGGAGCTTGAACGGAATGATCCTGGCAGGCGCGAGAGTCTACTACGCTATGGCCAGAGATGGCCTATTCTTTCGCTGGTGCGGCGTTGTTCATCCGAGGTTTCGAACCCCGCATCTTTCCCTGCTCTTCCAGGCTGCTTGGGCGGTTCTCCTCGTGCTCTTGGGCACGTACGAGCAACTGTTTACCTTCGTGATTTTTGCCGGGTGGATCTTCTACGCTCTGACGGCGCTCGCCGTGATAGTCCTGCGCCGTAAGAGGCCAGACCTGCCGCGCCCTTATCGAGTCTTCGGCTATCCCTATGTTCCTGCGGGTTTCGTGATTGCCGCCGCGTGTTTCACCGTGAACACGCTTCTAGCGAGGCCCGTCGAGGCAGGCATCGGCATCAGCATCGTGGCACTGGGGATTCCTGCCTATCTGGTTTGGAAGCGCCGCTTAGAGGCGGCCTGATCTTCTGCGCCCCATGTAGGGCGGGCGTCTCGCTCCCGAACCAGTGCGGGCAGGATGCGCGGGCGACAGGGGGCGAGACGCCCGCGCTACGTAGAGCTCACTGCGCCTCACTTGAGGCTTTCTTCACCTTGGCCAGGAGGTCGCTGGCAGGCGTCTTCCAGGAACTTTGGAGGCTCGCCGCCTTGCTCAGCGCGTCGATGGCCCCACGGTGATTGACCGGCGATCCTGACTCATACGCGTAGCCCAAGTAATATAAAGCCTGTCCCTGTAATTCCGCATTGGCTACCAGCAGATCCGCCGCCGTCTGGAGTTCCTCGATCGCCGGCTTCAGCTTCTTCGTCTTGACCGCCTGCGTGAAAGTGACGTATCCCAGCGAGAGGTGCGCCATGCCGAGCTGGTTATCCTGCTCCTGTTTGAACTGAGCATCGGAAAGGCTCTCGGGCTTCTTCATTTGCTGGGCAAGTTCAATGGCTTTTTTCGCATAATCTGTGGCCTTATCGGTGTTGGTCCCGGCGATGGCATAGTCGTACGCGAGGATATTGCGGGCGGCCAGGTTGTTGGGGTCCGCGGCAACAGCCTTCTCACCGTATTCGATGGCCTTATCAGGCTTATTCGCCATCTTGTAGGCGATGTAGTAGTCGAAATTGATTTGACCGGCGTTCTGGGTAGCAGCGTCGGGAAAAGTCTTCGCAAACTTATCCAACTGCTCAATACGGTTGTTGGGATCGGTCACCCGAGGGACAAGCTGGAGAAACGCATAGACGACATAGGCAAGCTCGTCCTTGGCTGTTGCTTCATAATCTTGGAGCGTTTTCTGCCAGTCGGCGTTGGTGACGTTGGGCGGCTTGGCAGGATGGCTTTCCGCCTTGATCAGGTCCAGGGCCTGATTGATCACGTCGAAGGCGGAATCGGCGACCTTCCCGGAGCCGACGTAGCCTTTCAACAGGTTAATTGTCAACATCACGTCCTTGTAATTCGATGCCAGTCCTTTTTCAGCATATTCAATGGCTTTGTCGTAGTTGTTAAGTTTAAGGTACGTCATCGAATAATATTCATCAACGCAAGGCATGAATTTGGCGTCCGCGTGCGCCTGGGCATATTTGTCCAGTGCGGCGATCTGCTCTTCGGGTTTCTCAGCGCCGTTGACAGCCTGCATGAGCCCATCTTCCGCAGTGTTCGCCACGTAGGGCAGACCAGGACAGACTTGTTGGGCTTGAACAGGGTACGTAAAAACCAGCAAACCCAGGAAAACCAGCGGAAAAGAAATCTTTCGCATGGAGACCTCCAATTCAACGCAGCGCCTGGGGTTTCGTCTTCCGCTCCAGGTGGGGCAGGAAACGCGGAACCTTCCGCGCATAAGCCTCGAATTGTTGCCCGTACTGCTCACGAAGCTCCTGCTCCTCGAGCGGGGCAATAAGTTGATACAACAAGACGCTGAGAATAGCCAGCAAAAAAATCCCCACCGCCCCCGTCAACGACGCCCATCCCAGCAGCTCCAGCATGGCCGCCAGATAACGCGGATGTCGAAGCTGTCCGTAGATCCCGGAACTGACCAGTCTGCCGGCTTCGCGAGGATTCATCTCCCGAACGCCCACAAGCCGCCGGAGACCGATATCCCGAACGGCCCTGAGGCCGACCCAGTTGGCAAGGACGAGCAGCGCCCCGCCCAAAACCCATGTCACTGCGCTACGGGGGATGCGCTCTGCGTAGAGAAGTCCGCGCATCAAGATGATCGCGGCGTCGACAACCAGCCAGACCGGCACCGCGAGCCAGAGCGAGCGGTTACCAAAACGCCGCCAAAAACGGATGGCCGGATGAATCAGAAGCCAGAAGAAAGGTATGGGAAAAAGGTACAGGCAATAGATCAACCCCAGCGTGTCAATGAGCTTGTCGATGGCGACCATAGGAAAATAGTATTCTTCACGCGCGTTCGTTTCAATTTCCCCGCAACGGCAGGATGGCTTTGCAGGTTGCCGGCGAACCCGAAGGCCGTGATTGACCGGATTCGCAGTTTGGACGATGATCTACGCACGCCAGGAGGAAAGGGATGTACGAAAGTTTGCGAAAGGTCAGCAAAATGCAAAAAATTCAGTCGGCGCTCATAGAGCGCCGCTACAAACGGCTTGAAGAAAGCGGAGGATAGCTTATGAGCGTTCGTCCAAAGATACTGGGGGTCATCCCGGCAAGGTTGGGCTCTACTCGGCTGCCTGGAAAAGTACTTCGAGAAATCGCGGGCAAACCGATGCTCTATTGGGTCTATCACCGTTCCCGACGTTCACCGCTGCTGGCCGATGTGATGGTGGCAACGGAAAACGAAGAGGTGAGGCAGGTCTGCGAGTCCCTGGGCATCCCAGTCATCATGACGGGCCGCCACCCTTCTCCGACCGACCGCGTGCACGAGGTAATGACACGGACTGACGCCGACGTCTATGCGAACATCCAGGGAGACGAGCCGATGCTGCGGCCGGACCATTTGGAATTGCTGCTCACTCCGTTCTTGCAAGGAGACGTCCAGGTCACGACCCTCAAGGTCGCAATGGACACGGTTGCTGCGCTGGACCCGAACAATGTCAAAGTGGTGACGGACAGTTCAGGCCGGGCGCTTTACTTCTCCCGCTATCCGATTCCCTACGACCGCGACGGTCAAGGTGGGATTCAGTACTTCAAGCATCCGGGCCTTTACGCCTATACACGAGCGGCGTTATCCCTGTTCCACTCACTGCCGCAATCCTCGCTGGAGTTGGCCGAGAAGCTGGACCAACTGCGTTTCTTGCAGGCTGGCGTGCCGATCATTGTGTTTGAGACGCCGCATGACACTATCGGAGTAGACACCGAGGCTGACCTGCAGCGGGTGAATGCCTTATTCGCTTCCGGAGCCGTCGAGTAGCCGATTTGTTCTTTAGCGCCTTGCATTCCTTTCCGCGGCGAGCCACAATAGCTCTACGGCGCAGGGCCGGCGTTTTGATTCGAAATCTTGATGAGGAGACCAGCGATGGAGACAGCCACCTTCGGCGCAGGATGCTTTTGGGGTGTCGAGGCGACGTTTGGGCAGGTGCCGGGAGTGGTTTCAACCTCCGTGGGCTATATGGGCGGAACATTCGACCGCCCAACTTACGAGGACGTCTGCACTGACAAGACCGGACACGCCGAGGTCGTGCAAATCGTCTATGACCCCTTAAAGACGTCCTACGACGACCTCTTGCGGGTCTTCTGGCAGAACCACGATCCTACGACTTTGAACCGCCAGGGTCCCGACGCAGGAACTCAATACCGGTCGGTGATTTTCTATCACACTCCGGAACAGGAGGCGGCCGCAACTGCCTCCAGGGCAGGTCTGGAGCGCGCCGGAGTATTTAAGAGACCCATCGTAACGGAGATCGTTCCCGCTTCTGCATTTTGGCGAGCGGAGGAATATCACCAGCAGTACTTGGAAAAACGTGGCCTCGGTCAATGCCGCATCAAATAGGGGCAAGGCAGTGACTCGCTTCTTCGCGGGCGTCGATCGGATGCCCGCGCACCGACTATCACACTTATAGGAGGAACAGATGTCAGCGATTCGTACGCTTGAGCCTTATGCACGCTCCGTGCTGCGCTTGGTTGTGGGATTCACTTTCTCCCTGCACGGATGGCAAAAACTGCTTGGCTTGTTTGGCGGCATGGGTGGAAAAGGTGCAACGGCTCCATTCGCATCCCTTTTCTGGTTTGCAGGCGGCCTGGAAGCAATCGGCGGGCTGTTGATCATTTTGGGCCTCTTTACCTCTCCAGTGGCATTTATTCTGTGCGGGCAGATGGCCGTGGCCTATTTCAAGGCGCATTTCCCCCACGGGTTCATCCCCCTCGTTAACCACGGAGAGTTGGCCGTGCTCTACTGCTTCATCTTCCTCTACCTGTGCGTCGCCGGGGCTGGGCCCTTCAGCTTGGATTCCCTAGTTCGGAGAAAATCCAGCTAGGCGGTCTCCGGGTACTGGTGTCATTTGGAGCGCGGTCATTCCCGCGAAAGCGGGAATCCACGCGGCGACAATGGCGCTACGGCTTTGTACAGATGCGTCTGGTCCAGAATTGCCCGGCTCTAATGGGTCAAACCTCCCATTGGATTCCCGCTTTCGCGGGAATGACCGGTGCTTTCGCGGGAATGACCGGCCCTTTCGCGGGAATGACCGGCGGCTCGGGTGCATCCCTATCCCGAATGACACCAGCACCCCAATCATCCGGTGCGGGACAGGCCGTGGTACAATACTGATTGGGTGGCTGATGAAAAGTTGTATTACGGCTGCTCGTTGGGGCCACTGCACCTCAAGAATTCCTTCGGCTTCCACCAACCCATTCCAGACCAAGTCTCGTTGAAGCGGCGTCGAGCGGGGAAGGAAGGCGGGCGCTCGAGAATGTGAGAGGGGTTTAGACTCTTGACCCATCAGACTCGCAACATCGCTATCATTGCCCACGTTGACCATGGGAAGACCACACTCGTGGACACCATGCTGCACCAGAGCGGCATCTTCCGCGCCAACCAGGTCGTGATGGAGCGGGTCATGGACTCGAACGATCTCGAGCGCGAGCGCGGCATTACGATTCTTGCCAAGAACACGGCGCTCTTTTTCCAAGGCGTCAAGATCAATATTGTGGATACGCCGGGCCACAGCGACTTCGGCGGCGAAGTCGAGAGGGCGCTCAGGATGGTGGATGGGGTGCTCCTTCTGGTGGACGCGAGCGAAGGCCCACTGCCGCAGACCCGCTATGTTCTCCAGAAAGCTCTCGCGGCCAAGCTGCCTCCTATCGTAGTGCTGAATAAGATCGACCGGCAGGATGCGCGGCCGCCTGAAGTGCTGAACGAGATCTACGATCTCTTTATCGACCTCGACGCCACGGAGGACCAGCTCGAATTCCCGGTCCTTTACACCAACGCCAAGAAAGGTGTCGCCCACCGTCAGGTCGGCGACAGCTCGCAAGACCTTTTGCCACTGTTTGAAGCCATTGTGAACTCCATCCCCGCCCCCGTTGGCGATCCGGAGGCTACCCTTCAGCTTCAGGTGGCGAACCTTGACTACAGCGACTACCTGGGCCGCATCGCCATCGGCCGGGTGTTCAACGGCACCGTTCACTTCGGGGACGAAGTGGCTATCGCCAAGCTCTCGGGCGAATTGGTCCGGACTCGCATTACCAAGCTTTACACGTTCCTTGGCCTGGACCGGGAAGAGGTGCAGGAAGTGCCCGCCGGCGACATTGTCGCGCTCGCCGGAGTCGAGGGCATCCAGATTGGCGAAACCATCACCGACTCCGAGCAGCCCGCTCCACTCGAGCCTATCGTGATCGATGAGCCGACGATCGCCATCGTCTTCACTGTGAACACTTCCCCGCTCGCTGGCCGTGAAGGCCAGTACGTGACCTCGAGCCACCTGCGCGAGCGACTGGAAAAAGAGCTGCTCACCAACGTCTCCATCCTGGTGGACTGGCAGGACTCAACGGACACTTTCCGGGTGCTGGGCCGCGGCGAGCTTCAGCTTGCCATCCTGATCGAGACCATGCGCCGCGAGGGCTACGAGCTGATGGTGGGCAAACCGCAGGTCGTGGTCCGCAGAGAGAACGGCAAGCTCCTGGAACCGGTGGAACTCCTCGTGGTCGATTGCCCGGAGTCGTTCACCGGCTTGGTGATCGAGACTCTGGGAAGCCGCCGCGGGCAAATGGCCAAGATGGTGAATCACGGGTCCGGCCGCGTCCGCCTGGAATTCCGCATACCCTCACGCGGGCTCATTGGACTGCGCAGCCAGTTGCTCACCGAAACGCGTGGCACGGCGCTGCTTCACTCCCTATTTGATGGCTGGACGGAATACCAGGGAGAAATGGCCACTCGCCCCACGGGAGTTCTGGTGGCTGACCGTGCCGGCATCACCACCGCCTATGCCCTTAACAATCTCCAATCGCGAGGCGAGCTCTTTTATGGGCCTGGCACGGAAGTCTATGAGGGCATGATCGTGGGTGAGAATTCCCGCGCCGACGATATCGACATCAACGTCACCAGGGAAAAGAAGCAAACCAACATGCGCGCCTCGGTGGCCGATGAGGCCATCCGCCTTATTCCTTACCGCCCGCTCAGCCTCGAGCAAGCTCTCGATTTCATCGCCGACGATGAATACGTCGAGGTCACACCTAAGTGCATCCGGCTGCGGAAGAAAATCCTCGCCGCCAACCGTCGCCCCAAACCCTGGGAGAAGAAACAACTCGCGCCGACGGTTTAGATGGAAATGCCAATGGGGTGGACGGGCGCGAGGAGCTTGCGATAGTCTGTACAAGAACCTTCATCGATGGCGGTGCCCGGAGTGCCTACCGCTTACTGCGGACTGCCTACTTCTAACGAGGACGGAAAAACAACATGCGAAGACCGGTAATTGCTGGTAATTGGAAAATGTACAAGACCATCGCGGAAGCGGTGGATTTCATTGAGAAGATCAAGCCGGTGGCAGAACAGGCCGGCCATTGCCAAGTGATCGTTGCGCCGCCCTTCACGGCGCTGGCCGCCGCCGCAGCAGCAGCCAAAGGTAGCAAGGTGGCGGTGGCTGCCCAGAACTGCCACTGGGACAAGGAAGGCGCGCACACCGGAGATATTTCCACAGGAATGATTGTGGACTCTGGATGTACCCACGTGATCATCGGGCATTCCGAGCGTCGGCATGACTGCGGCGAAACCGACGAGCAGGTGAACAAGAAAGTGAAAACGGCGCTCGCCGCCGGACTCTCGCCGATCGTTTGCGTGGGGGAAACGCTGGCGGAGCGTGAAAAGGGTGAAACCGAAGAAGTGCTGAAGCGTCAGTTCGTTGCCGGCCTGGCCGGGTTGACCCCTGCGGAGTTTTCCCGTATCATGATTGCCTACGAACCTGTGTGGGCTATCGGCACCGGACGCACTGCCACACCGGGAATGGCTGCGGAAGCGCATGCCTTGCTGCGGGCGCTTGCCCGCGGCCAGTTCGGCGGAAGCGCGGCGCACGAAGTGAGGATTCTTTACGGTGGCAGCGTCAAGCCTGATAACATCGGTGGGCTGATGGCGCAGGAAGAGATCGATGGGGCGTTGGTAGGCGGGGCGAGTTTGAAGGTGGAGTCCTTTTCCGCGCTGATAAATTACTCGCCGGCTTGAGTCGCCCGGAGAGAGATTGCAAAGCATGGTGGCTGTAATTCAGTTGGTGCACATCTTAGTCAGCATTCTGCTTATTGGCGCGGTGCTGCTTCAGGGCGGTGAGAACGTCGATATCACCGCAGCCTTCGGCGGCACCAGCCAGGCGGCCTTCGGGCCTCGTGGCTCCGTGACCCTGCTGGCAAAAATCACCTGGGTCCTGGCCGCGATTTTTATAGCCACGTCCGTGAGCCTGGCGATTCACGCATCAAGGTCCTCCTCGGGCTCGGTGCTGGAGCACGCGCCCGTCAAATCAGCGCCCGCGAGGCCCGCTCCGGCGAAGAAATAGTGAGTGCACCGTCAGCAGGCCCTTCGCCCGGTCGGAGGGCGACGGCTGACGAACCACAACTGAAGACTGAGAACTCCCTCACGTGCGGAAGTGGCGGAATTGGCAGACGCACAAGCGTGGGGGCTTGCTATCATTCCTATAACAGCACTTAAAATCAACAACTTAAGCCTTGGAATTCGGCTCGCGCCCCTAGCTGTGACCTCAGTTTCTACCACGTTGCTACCACGCACAGATTCTTCGGAGCTTGGAGAATCTACAAACAAGCAAATCACTCTTCTCCAATGTTCGTATTAGCGCAGCGTGACAGATTGGAGGGAACGAAACTAAGACGTGCAACGTATGGATGAACGGACGCTCTGATGAAAACCTCTACGAACAGCACTCTAGCCGCAACTCTGATTGCGACCGCCGTTGGAGTTGGGGCATGGTTTTTTGGCATCGCGAGAGTAATCTGGCCAGGTCATCCGCAGATTGCCGCCTTTCTGATTACTATTGTAGTTAGCATAGTGGTAAAACAAGTCTGGTCTGCTGATGACGGTCAGAAGAGAATCTAACCCTCTCCCGATTTTGAAAACAGCGCACTACCGGCTATTGGCTTTCCTAATTCGCAGGCGGGCTGGCGCGGACTCTGTCGTGCGGAGTTTGCGATCTCCTGAAGGGGGCCGGAGCCCTCTTATCGCAACCCCAGCCGAGCGTGCCTTCGGCAGATCGCAGACGTTAAGCCAAGAGTTGCAGAGGAAGGCGAAGCACACCTACCTCTACGCTGCACCACTCCCCCCCAGCGACGGTCCCGAACTGTTGATCGTTGCGCAACAACTGTGCTAGATTGTGCCCGCGATGGGAGGATGATGCGGAACGCGGTCAGGCTCTTGATGGCTTGCTCCTTGATGCCCACGGACGTTGTAGGGCCGACCCTTGGGTCGGCCACGAAGCGTTCGCGCAGGCAGGCCGGGGCAAGCCCCGGCCCTATACGGCGTGCATTTCATGGTTTCCGGGTGCCCGCCAGCCGACGGGCATGAGCGACTGCCAACAGAAGGAGGTCCAATGGCAATATTGGAACGTTGGGTTTTGTTAGTGTGTCTGATCCTGTCGGCGGCGATGGCGCTCTACTACGCCGTGCTGGTGCCCCGGGTCAAATCGCCATCGGTACGGCGGGGACTTAAGTGGCTTGGAGTCTTGCCGTCGTTGGTGCTCGTGACCTTGGCGGCGGCCGTGGTGATCTACCACGCCGTGTTGGTGCCACGGATAAGGGTTGGAAAGGCCCAAGGTCAGTTTCTCAATCAAGGCTCTCGGCAGGACGTGCGTGAGTTCGGTTTCGAAACTGCGAGCGGAATCCAAACCTTAGCTACGCTCAGGGGCAATGTAGTGGTGGTGGACGTTTGGGCAACGTGGTGCCCTCCTTGTATTGCAGGCATTCCGCGTGTCGTGGCCCTGACTGACAAGTACCGAGGTAGGCCGGTGCGGGTGATCGGGCTCAGTGTGGACAAGAACGGATGGGCTGACGTAAGGCCGTTCCTGACGAAGCACCCGGAGATCGATTACGAGATGGCAGTCCCGAATCCCAAGCCCTCTTTCCAGGTCGTCACGATTGTGGACCTGAAGCCGCTGGGCAGCGTCGCCGCGGTACCTACAGTCTTCGTTGTCGATCGCGAGGGGAAGCTGGCCGCCAAGTTTGTTGGCGATGATCGGTATCAGGAAATCGACGAGTTCGTGGCCGCAGTGCTACGCGAAGAACCGTGACTGTGTTGCATGCGACGAACGAGCCACCCCAACCTACCTGGCTCCTTCGGCTTGACATCATAACAAGTAGCCGCGCGGCGGGGCGGTGGCGGAGTTGTGGCCGCGTTAGTATAACGCAATGACGCCGTAACGCTAAGTGCCCACGCGCCCCGCAACCACGTCCTTACGGCGCAATCACAGTGTTCCACGGCGTAGTTAGGAATTTAGACGCTGCGCCTCGGTCTCGTCTCACGTTGTCCTTATGATGTGACTGCAACAGTGTGCAGGGTCCCAAGAATCGCGGTTGAACGATGGAATGGGCGTGCCGGCGGTTGGAAGCGTCGACGGGCGCGCCCCAAAACCTACTCAGCCGGGTTCGCGGCCCGGTTCGGTAGAGGTTTCAGCGGCTGCGGGGAGGATCAAGGTGGTTTGAGGCTCTCCGCTGACGACACTCCCGCCCCCTTTTGCCTCTTCTCCCGGCCTCCCCCAGGAGGACGGCCACGTCGGCGGTGGCGATGCGCGCGCGGCCGGCGCGCTCAGCCGCCTCCGCCCGCCTCGCCGCCTCTCGGGGGTGCTCGCGGTACCAGCGCACGATCACCGGCTCCAGCTCGGCCACGGTGACGGAGGCGACGCGGGCGAAGGCCAAGGCCTCGTCCAGCGCGTCACCGATCCCGAGGCCGCCGATGAGGACGTCGAGGGCGCCGCCGGCGCACGTGCGGCCAGGCGGCGCTCACCAGCGCCCGGCTGCTGGCGGCGTTGGCGGCGGAGACGAGAAACACGCCGCCGGCGACGATCTCGAGGCCGGCCGGTCCCCGGCGCAGGACGAGCTCGCCGCTCAGCCCTTCGGCGCGCTCGATCTCCTCGCCGAAGCTCATGCGCCGATCCCGGTAGAAGTCACCGGCGGCCACAGCCGCGGCGCGCTCAGTGCGCGCCCTGCAGGTAGGCGTCAATCACGGCGCGCACGTGCCGCCGGACGTCGTCCGGAAGCGGCGGCACGTCGTTCTCCGCGATCAGCGTCTGTGCCCTGTCCCACGCGTCTTTGACCAGCGACGTCCCCGCGTACTGGTCGAAGTTCGCGCGGTGCCACAGCT
>CAVXWN010000025.1:0-97477 GCA_963765485.1 uncultured Acidobacteriota bacterium
TGGGATCGGAAGACAATTTTGAGGGCGCCATTGATCTCGTCAGGCAGCGTGCCATTGTCTGGAAAGAAGAAACGTTGGGAGCCGCTTTCGACGAAGTTGACGTCCCTACCCAGTACAGCGAGAAGGCCCGCCTCTATCGGGAGCAAATGATCGAATCGTTGGGCGAGGTAGATGACCGGATCATGGAGAAGTACGTCCACGGTGAGGCCATTCCGGAAGAGGATATTCGCGCCGCCTTGCGGCGAGCCACCATTGAGATGAAGGCATTTCCAGTGCTTTGTGGAGCGGCTTTCAAGAACAAAGGGGTTCAGCCCCTGCTCGATGCCGTGGTGGATTATTTGCCTTCACCGCTCGATGTTCCTCCCATTGAGGGTTCGGCTCCCGACGACGAGGAGAAAGTTCTGATCCGGAAAGCCTCGGATGATGATCCGTTCGCTGCTCTGATCTTCAAGATAATGACCGACCCCTATGTTGGTCAGCTTGCCTTCCTGCGTGTTTATTCGGGCGCCCTGGGACAAGGGGACTCGGTTTACAATCCGCGCCGCGACCGGCGAGAGCGCATTTCACGATTGTTGCAGATGCACGCCAACAAGCGCGAGGAGATCACGGAGTTGTTCGCGGGTGATATCGGCGCTGCCGTAGGGTTGAAGAGCGTTTCCACGGGCGACACGATTTGTGATGAAGAACACCCCATCGTGCTTGAGTCCATGGATTTTCCGGCTCCGGTTATATCCGTGGCCATTGAACCGAAGACGAAAGCGGACCAGGAAAAGCTGGGAAATGCCCTCTCCAAACTGACGCAAGAAGACCCCACCTTCAAGGTTCACACCGACCCCGACACGGGACAGACGCTGATTTCAGGTATGGGAGAGTTGCACCTGGAGATCCTGGTGGACCGAATGGTGCGGGAGTTCAACGTGGCGGCCAGTGTCGGGCGTCCCCAGGTGGCGTACCGTGAGACGATTCTCGCTTCGGCAGAGGGAGAGGGCAAGTACGTGCGGCAGACCGGCGGTCGAGGCCAGTACGGCCACGTATTCCTGCGCGTCGATCCTCTCCCTCACCCCGACCTGAACGCCATCGCAGAAATTACCAAGAAGAAGTCCACCAATAAGTATGATCCGGATTTGAAGCTTCTGTTCCTTGACGAGATTGTGGGCGGAGTTGTTCCGAGGGAATATATCCTGCCTGCGTATGGAGGTATCCGTGAGGCGATGGAATCCGGCGTCCTCGCAGGCTACGAGACGAACGGTGTTTCTGTAACCCTGTCCGACGGTTCGTATCACGAAGTCGATTCCTCCGAGATAGCCTTCAAGATTGCTGGGTCACTGGGTTTCAAAGAAGCTGTCAGAAAAGCTAAGCCGGTTCTGCTCGAACCGGTGATGAAGGTGGAAGTGGTAGTTCCAGAAGAGCACATGGGTGATGTCCTGGGAGACATGAGCGCTCGCCGCGGCCACATTGAGGGTATGGAGAAGCGAGGCTCGACGCAGATTATTCGCGCGAAGGTTCCCTTGGCGGAAATGTTCGGCTATGCTACAGACTTGCGTTCCAGGACACAGGGTCGCGCCTCGTTCACTATGCACTTCCTGCGTTACGAGCAGACTCCGGCCTCGATTTCGGAAGAAGTCATTGCCCGCGTGCAAGGGAGAGCGGTGGGGAAGTAGCTATGCCGTCAAGGAATCAGCTGGGACTCGGCAGACGGATAACACCGGGCAGCTTTTCGATGTACTCAGTTTGTTGCAGGTTCTCAATAATTCTCCGGAGAAATAGCTATGGCCAAAGAAAAGTTTGATCGTTCGAAGCCGCACATGAACATTGGGACGATTGGGCACATCGATCACGGCAAGACGATGTTGACCTCGGCGATCACCAAGGTATTGGCGAAGGCGAACCCGAAGGTAAAGTACCGGCCCTTCGACTCGATTGACAACGCGCCGGAGGAGAAGGCGCGGGGGATCACGATTGCGATTGCGCACGTAGAGTACGAGACCAAGAACCGGCACTACGCGCACGTGGACTGTCCGGGGCACGCGGACTACATCAAGAACATGATCACGGGCGCGGCGCAGATGGACGGGGCGATTCTGGTGGTAGCGGCGACGGACGGGCCGATGCCGCAGACGCGGGAGCACGTGCTTTTGGCGCGGCAGGTGAACGTGCCGTACATTGTGGTGTACATGAACAAGTGCGATGCGGTGGACGATCCGGAGCTACTGGAGCTGGTGGAAGTGGAGGTGCGGGACTTATTGAACAAGTACCAGTTTCCTGGGGACAAGATTCCGGTGATACGTGGGAGCGCGCTGAAGGCAGGGGAAGGGGATCCGAAGTGGGAGAAGTCGATCTACGAGTTGATGGAGGCGGTGGACAGTTACATTCCGCTGCCGGTGCGGGAGATAGACAAGCCGTTTCTGATGCCGGTGGAGGACATATTTTCGATTTCGGGGCGTGGGACGGTGGTGACGGGGCGAGTGGAGCGGGGGAAGGTGAAGATACAGGAGGAAGTGGAGATTGTGGGTTTGCGGCCGGAGCCGTTCAAGCGGGTGGTGACGGGCGTAGAGATGTTCAAGAAGCTATTGGACGAAGGGCAGGCGGGGGACAACATAGGGGTGTTGCTGCGAGGGACGGAGAAGGACGAAGTGGAGCGAGGGATGGTGTTGGCGAAGCCGGGATCGATCACGCCGCACACGAAGTTCAGGAGCGAGGTATACATCTTGACGAAGGAAGAGGGGGGGCGGCACACGCCGTTCTTCTCGGGGTACCGGCCGCAGTTTTACTTTCGGACGACGGACGTGACGGGGGTAGGGACGCTGCCGGCGGGGACGGAGATGGTGATGCCGGGGGACAACGTGAACCTGGAGATCGAGCTGATCACGCCCATCGCCATGGAGAAGGGGCTGCGTTTTGCCATCCGCGAGGGCGGCCACACAGTGGGCGCCGGTTCGGTCACCGAAGTCATCCAGTAAAAGCGAGCACAAATGCTTCATCAAAAAATTAGAATCCGTTTGAAGGCTTACGATCACAGGATCTTGGATCAATCTGCGGCGGAGATCGTATCTACCGCCAAGCGGACGGGTGCACAGGTGGCGGGACCTATTCCTCTGCCGACGATCAAGAACAAATACTGCGTTCTGCGTTCGCCGCACACCGACAAGAAATCGCGGGAACAGTTTGAGATCCGGACTCACAAGCGGTTAGTGGATATCCTGGAGCCGACTTCGAACACGATCGAGGCTTTGACAAAACTGGATCTGCCTTCAGGCGTGGATATCGAAATCAAGGCGTTTGGGAAAGAGCACACCAAGTAGGGACGGGGTGCCAGGGGCTGGGGACTGGAGTTCACCCTGTGGGGTCGGGCCAGACCAGAAACCCTGGTAATGAAAATGGTAAACGCGATATTGGGAAAGAAACTCGGCATGACCCAGGTCTTCGGGAAAAACGGCGATGTCACCCCTGTGACTGTCCTGAAAGCGGGGCCTTGCATCGTAATCCAGCGAAAGACCGCCGGGCAGGAAGGTTATGAGGCGGCCCAACTCGGGCTGGTCGAGTTGCCGCCTCCGAAGCGCGTGAGTAAACCTCGGGAAGGGCATTTCCGGAAGGCGGGGGCGAATCCGGTTCGGTTTCTGCGCGAGGTTCGACTAGGCGCGGACGCAGGGGAAGTGAACGTCGGAGACAAGGTTCTGGCGGATGTGTTTTCGGTGGACGATTACGTGGATGTGACCGGCGTGTCCAAAGGCCGCGGCTTTGCTGGTTTCCACAAACGCCACCACTTCGGCGGGGGCGGGGCGTCCCATGGTTCTATGTTCCACCGTGCTCCGGGCTCGATCGGGGCGTCGGCGTGGCCCTCTCGGGTTCTCAAGGGGATGAAGGCGGCAGGTCATATGGGCAATGCGCGCGTGACGGTGCGCAATCTGCGTGTGGTGCAGGTACTTGCGGAGGAGAACACTTTGTTGGTGGAGGGTGCTGTGCCGGGTCCCCAAGGCAGTTATGTGGTAGTTCACAAGGCCAAGGCGGCGCATAAGTGAAAGTAGGCAGAAGGCAGTAGGCAGAGAACCAAGGTGAGCGACTAACCACTGACTACTGACAACTGATCACTGAGAACTAATATGGCGACAGTCGAAGTCAAAAACTTGGATGGGGCGACAGTCAGGCAGATGGAGCTTGCCGATGAGGTTTTCGCCGCCCAGCCGAACCAGAGCCTGCTTTGGGAAGCAGTCAAGCAGTATCTGGCAAGCCAGCGCCGCGGCACTCATTCAACCAAGAGTCGTGCGCAAGTTCGCGGCGGGGGCAAGAAACCCTGGAGACAGAAGGGCACGGGAAGGGCCCGTGCCGGCACGATCCGGAGTTCATTGTGGCGGCATGGGTCAATCGCACACGGTCCCAAGCCTCGCGACTACTCCTACGCGATTCCGGAAAAGATGCTGCGCGGTGCGCTCCGTTCCGCTCTGGCGGCGAAATTCCTGGAACGTAAGCTGACCGTTGTCGACCAATTGAACCTGGGTGAGCCCAAGACCAAGTTGTTTGCAGGCGCCCTCAAGAAGCTTGGGGTGGAAAAGACCGTGCTCGTAGTGAACGATGCGGCGGACCACAACTTGGAGCTTTCTTCCCGTAATGTTGAGGGGTGTGACCTTGTTCGTCACCATAGTTTGCATCCTTACCATGTTCTGAGCCACGATCAGGTGTTGATCTCGGAAGGCGCTCTCACCCGGCTCCAGGAGTCGCTGCTATGAAGAGGAACCCGTACCAGATTCTTGAAAAGCCGATCGTTACAGAGAAGAGCGTGGACGTTAAAGAGCGCCTCCGGACGCTCTGCTTCAAGGTGCACGCGGACGCCACCAAGATTGAAATCAAGGAGGCTGTGCAAACGGTTTTCAAAGTAAAGGTCTCGTCCGTCCACACCTCCAGCTACGCTGGCAAGATGCGGCGCCGGGGAAGGACATTCGGGTTTCGGCCCGATTGGAAAAAGGCCTATGTGAAATTGAAGCCTGGCGAGAAAGTGCCGGAGTACGTTGAGAATGCGTAGATGAGTTCGAGCGGCGACGCTGTTCGTCGCGGAAGACCAAAGTTATGGGAATCAAATTCTACAGACCGTACACCGAGACACGCCGGTTCCAAACCGGCTTGACCTTCGAGGAAATTACCAGCTCGACGCCGCACAAGCCGCTCTTGGAGCCCAAGTCCCGCATCTCGGGGCGTAACAACCATGGAGAATTGACGATTTGGCGTCGCGGGGGAGGGCACAAGCGCCACTATCGAGTTGTTGATTTCAAACGGGACAAGACGGGGATCCCGGCCCGTGTAGCTACGATCGAGTACGACCCTAACCGCTCTGCCTTCATCGCTCTCCTGCATTATGCCGACGGAGAAAAACGTTATATTCTGGCTCCTTCAGGCCTGAAGGTGGGGGATAAGGTCGTTTCCGGCCCCGAGGCGGACATTGTTACGGGCAACGCTTTACCGCTCAAGAATATTCCGTCCGGCACCCTCATCCACAACATAGAATTGAGGCCGGGAAAGGGCGGCCAGATGGTGCGGAGCGCTGGAGGCGCCGCCCAGTTGCTGGCCAAGGAGGGCGAATACGCCCAGATTCGTCTCCCGTCTGGAGAGGTTCGCAGAGTTCACATGGATTGCGTGGCCACAATCGGGCAGGTGGGGAATCTCGACCACGAGAATATCTCAATCGGCAAGGCGGGCCGCAAGCGGTGGATGGGCATTCGCCCGACAGTCCGTGGCGTGGTCATGAATCCCGTCGACCATCCGCACGGGGGCGGAGAAGGAAAAACCTCGGGAGGGCGGCATCCCGTAACTCCTTGGGGTCAGCCAACACGAGGGTATAAAACGCGCAATAATAAGCTGACGGACCGGTTTATTGTGAAGCGGCGCGAAAAGAAATAGAGGGAGGAAGACGTGGCGAGGTCGCTGAAGAAGGGTGCCTTCGTGGATGACCACTTGATGAGGAAAATAGAACTGCTCAATAGGCGGTTCGAAAAGAAAGTGGTGAAGACCTGGTCGCGACGTTCCACCATCGTACCCGAGATGGTGGGGCATACGATTGCCGTTCACAACGGCAAGAAATTTATACCCGTGTACCTCACGGAGAACATGGTCGGCCATAAGTTAGGCGAGTTCGCGCCGACCCGCACCTTCAAGGGCCATAGCATGAAGGTTGCGACTGAAAAGACCGCTGTCGCAGCTCCCCCGCCAGTGGGTGGCGCCAGGCCGTCTGCGCCTGCAGGAGCCGCCAGCTAAGAGTTGGGTTTGAACCCAGAGCATGGACCAAGTCATGGAAGCACGCGCGACACAAAGGTATATCCGAATTTCACCGCAAAAGGCTCGCTTGGTGGTGGACCTGATTCGCGGCAAGAACGTGGGTGATGCGCTCAGTATCCTGACCTTCACCAAGAAGCGAGTGACGCACGCCGTGGAAAAGGTTTTGCGTTCGGCCATCGCCAATGCGGAGCAGAAATCTGAGCACCTGGATGTGGACCAGTTGGTGGTATCCAAGGCCTATGTCAATGAAGGATCACGCTTGAAGAGAATTCGTCCCGCACCGATGGGCCGTGCGTACCATTACCAGCGGCGGGTAAGCCATATCACGGTCGTGGTGGAAGCGCCGGGAACTTAGTGCGCTGGAATCATGGGCCATGCGCTGCCGGCGAAATGACGTAAGGCCGAAGGAGTAGAGGGAAGAGGCAGGAGGCTAAAGGTGGGTCAGAAGGTTCATCCTTACGGGTTCCGCTTGGGTTACAACAAGACCTGGAAGTCACGCTGGTTCGCAAACAAGGACTACTCCGAGTTTCTTCACGAGGACTTGAAGCTCAAGAAGCGCCTCAAGAGCCAACTGCAGGCAGCGGGTGTTGCCTCAATCGAAATTGAGCGTCCGGGCAACAAGTTGAAGATCACGATTCACACGGCTCGGCCCGGCATCATTATCGGGCGCAAAGGCGCGGAGATTGATCGTCTTCGGCAGGAGATCCAGAAACGCACGGGTCGCGAGGTTCTGCCCATCAACATTCAGGAGGTTCACCGGCCGGAGTTAAACGCCCAGTTGGTGGCAGAAGCCATTTGCCTGCAGCTTGAAAAGCGCGTGGCATTCCGGCGAGCCATGAGGAAGGCTGTGGATTCGGCACTGCGATTCGGCTGCAAGGGAATCAAGATTCGCTGCGGAGGGCGGTTGAACGGGGCGGAGATTGCCCGTTCGGAATGGTACCTCCAGGGACGCTTGCCCTTGCACACTTTGCGCGCGGACATTGATTATGGACTCGCTGAAGCCATGACCACATACGGTGTCATTGGGGTGAAGTGCTGGATTTATAACGGCGAAATTTTGGAGCAGAAACGGCGGCCGGAAAACGTGGCTAAGCCAGTGCCCGCTGAGGCGCCACCTGCTTAGCAAGAGGAGTACGAAGCCAGTGGCGGTCCGCGACAGGGCGGCTGGCAATGAGTGAGTTGATCCCATGTTAATGCCGAGCAAAGTGAAATACCGGAAGCAGCAACGAGGGCGCATGCGCGGCAAAGCGTGGCGGGGGTCCGACCTGTCATTCGGGGACTACGGGTTGAAGGTCCTCGAACCGGGGTGGATTACGGACCGCCAGATCGAAGCCAGCCGCGTGGCCATCATGCGCTTCATCAAAAGGGGTGGAAAACTCTGGATCCGCATTTTCCCGGACAAGCCCGTGACCAAGAAGCCGGCGGAAACTCGTATGGGGAAAGGTAAGGGCGCTCCTGAGTTTTGGGTTGTGGTCGTGAAGCCGGGACGAATCCTTTTTGAGATGGAAGGTGTCTCGGAAGAGGACGCTCGTGAAGCGCTTCGCTTGGCCAGCCATAAGCTGGCACTGGCCACGCGATTCGTTTCCCGGAAAATGGCGGCCTAGCAGCCTATGGAGTAGAAGTCATGAAGTTGGACAAAAGTAAGAGATGGAAGTGGCCGGCCGAGAATATTCGAGAATGGACCGACGACGAACTTGCGATGCGTGAGAGCGAGTTTACCGGCCAACTGGGCCGCCTGAAGTTCCGAATGGCCAGCGGCCAGACGGAGAGCCTGGCGACCCTCCGAGAGTTGCGGAAGGGTATAGCCAGAGTGAAGACAATTCTGCGCGAGCGCCAACGGAAGGCTGAAGAAGCCAAATCGGCCTGAGGTTGCTGTGACCCGGACCGGGCGGGAATAAGGAATTATGCAGAAAAGGCGACAGGAAAAAGTCGGAATTGTGACCAGTAATAAAATGCAGAAAACCGTGGTGGTCACAGTGGAGCGACAGATCATCCATCCACTTTACAAACGGGTGGTTCGGCACTCGAAGCGGTTCCTTGCCCACGACGAAAAGAACGAATGCCGGCCTGGTGACACGGTACGAATCCAGGAGACGCGGCCGCTCAGCCGGAGAAAGCGCTGGCGGGTGGTGGGAATCGTCAACAAGGCCGTCGGTGTGGCTCCTCTGCCGGAGGCGACAGCATGATTGGGATGAGGACAATTCTTCATGTGGCGGACAACTCCGGAGCCCGAAGGCTGTCTTGCATTCTTCCTTTGGGTGGAGACGTCGGATTGCAGGCGGGCCTTGGTGATGTGGTCACCGCTTCCGTCAAGGAAGCGGCGCCGGATAGCGCCATTCCGAAGGGCAAGGTCGTGAAGTGCGTGATTGTCAGGATGCGCAAGGAGCAGCGACGGCGTGATGGCAGCTACATTCGATTCGATGAAAATGCTGCCGTGCTCATCAATGATGCAAACGAGCCGGTCGGGACACGCGTCTTTGGGCCGGTGGCGCGAGAACTCCGTGAGAAGAAGTTTTTGAAAATAGTTTCTTTGGCCCCAGAGGTTTTGTGATGGGATTCGGTTTGGATATCAAGAAGAATGACCAGGTGCAGGTGATTGCCGGCCGGGATAAAGGCAAGGTGGGGCGAGTTTTGGAAGTCGAACCCGGCAAGCGGCGTCTGTACGTCGAGCACGTCAACATGATCAAACGCCACACGCGTCCCAACCCGGCAAAGCAGATCCGTGGCGGGGTTTTGGAAAAGGAAGGACCGATCCACATTTCCAATGTGGCGCTGGTTTGCAGCGAATGCGGACCCACACGCATCCAGCACCGGGACATGGCAGGCAGCAAAAAAGTGCGCATTTGCGCGAAGTGCGAGAAAACCTTGGATAAGTAAAGGCCAGGAGGATGTGAAGGGGATGGCGCCGCGTTTGAAAGAAAGATATAAGAATGAAGTCGTGCCGGCCCTAATCAAGGAGTTCCAGTACCCGAACAGCATGGCGGTTCCCCGTCTCCGGAAGATCGTGTTAAATATGGGACTGGGTGAAGCCATCCAGAACGCCAAGCTGCTGGACTCCGCCACTCAAGAGTTGGGCCAAATTGCCGGCCAAAAGCCGGTGATTACTCGGGCGCGGAAGTCCATTGCGAATTTCAAACTGCGCAAGAACATGCCGATCGGGGCCATGGTGACTCTGCGGGGCGACAGGATGTATGAGTTCTTTGACCGCCTCACCAGCGTTACGCTGCCGCGCGTGCGCGATTTCAGAGGGCTCTCGACTCGCGCCTTCGACGGTCGCGGGAACTATACCCTCGGCCTTCGCGATCAATTGGTTTTCCCCGAGATTGACTACGCGAAGGTGGAAAAAGTCAAGGGATTGAACATTTCTATCGTTACTGATGCCCGGACTGATGCAGAAGCTATGGCACTGCTCCGGCACCTGGGGATGCCTTTCCGGTCGGAGGCACAGCGCCGGCAAGCCGCCGCGCAGCAAACCGAAAAGGCAGGGGGTTAATTCGTGGCGCGTTCCTCGATGATGGCCAAATTACGCAGGAAGCCGAAGTTCAAGATCCGGCATAGGAATCGCTGCCTGATTTGCGGGCGGCCTCGCGGATACCTCGGCAAATTCAAGATGTGTCGTCTGTGTTTCCGGCAACTGGCGCTTAGGGGTGACATCCCGGGTGTTGTCAAGTCAAGCTGGTAGCCCGGGACATTTGAAGAAGTAATCCAGATTTTGGGAGTGTTATGGCAGCCGTGACAGATTCCATTGCGGACATGCTCACTCGGATTCGAAACGGGATTCAAGCCCGGCACCAGCGAGTTGACATGCCCTCCTCGAGACTAAAAACCGAAGTTGCGCGCATTTTGAAAGAGGAGGGTTACATCAGCAACTTCAAAGTGAGTGAGGATGGCAAGAAGAAAGTTTTGAGAGTTGTTCTCCGCTATGGGGCGGACGGGGAGAACGTCATCACGAAGCTGGATCGTGTCTCTAGGCCCGGACGGCGAGTTTACGTCGGAGCCCAGGAAATCCCCCGGGTGCAGGGGGGGCTGGCAATAAACATCCTCACCACCCCACGTGGGGTGATGACCGGGAGACAGGCCCGTAGAGCCGGCGTGGGAGGCGAGATCCTCTGCATCGTATCCTAGTGGAGCTTTCTTTCGCCGTGTGGCGTGACGAAGTGTTAGGAACCTGAGAGAAGAAGTGTGCCGGTCAGCAGGCGCGGGACCGGGACGAGCCGCCCTGAACGGGCGCTGCAGATACCGTGTCCGGGACCGGACCCTTTTGGAATAGAGATTATGTCAAGAATTGGTACAAAGCCTGTTCAAGTGCCGTCCGGCATAACGCTGCAGCCGGACGGAGAATGTATGGTGGTAAAGGGACCAAAAGGAACCCTCAGGGTGCCAATACCGCCCGGTGTCCACTTCGAGAAGCAGGACGACCATTACGTGGTCAAACGGGAGCGCAGCGAGCAGGCGGCATTGCACGGCTTGGCTCGCAGCCTCCTGGCCAACGCGGTGCGGGGCGTTGCCCAGGGCTTTGAAAAGCACCTGGACATTGTGGGGATTGGATACCGCGCGGAGGTCAAAGGTAAATCCGTGGTGTTTACCCTCGGTTATTCGCATCCCATCGAGATGCCCATCCCGGAGGGGCTGTCCATCACCGTGGAAAAGCAGACCCATATTGTGATCACCGGCGCGGACAAACAGCGAGTAGGTCAAGTGGCGGCAGACATTCGTGCCTTGCGGCCGCCCGATCCGTACAAGAACAAGGGTATCCGTTACACCGGAGAGCGGCTGAAGAAGAAGGTCGGCAAGGCGGCAGCGGCCGCGGGGGGCGCTGCGAAAGCTGGGTGATTAGAGGGAGTTTGGCGGAGAGCGCAATATGCTGCAGATGGTTTCCAAGGATACAGTGCGCCGGCGGATTCACGCCCGAATCCGAACGCGAATGTATGGCCGGACGCAACTGCCACGGCTTAATGTTTTCCGGTCCAATAATCACATCTATGCGCAGATTATTGACGATACCCAGGGGCAGACGCTGGTGTCCGCTTCCACCCGGGACAAGGAAGTCCGGGCGACGCTGAAGACCGGTGGAAACATCGCCGCCGCAAAGGTTGTGGGACAGGCTCTGGCAAAGCGCGCGACTGCAGCCGGAATCTCGCGCGTGGTGTTCGACCGTGGCGGGTACGCCTATCACGGGCGGATAAAGGCCCTGGCCGATGTGGCGCGCGAAGCAGGACTCAAATTTTAGAGGCGATTGCGGGGAGGCAAGCGTTGGCAAATCGGATTGACTCGAACGCGCTGCAGCTCAAGGATCAAGTGGTTTCCATCAACCGCGTCACCAAGGTGGTCAAGGGTGGCAAGAACCTGAGCTTTTCAGCGCTCGTGGTGGTTGGCGACGGTGCGGGAACAGTGGGTTATGGGTCGGGCAAGGCCCGCGAAGTCCCGATGGCTATCCGCAAGGGCATCGAATCCGCTAAGAAGGCGCTCGTCAGGATCAATGTAACCGCGACGTCTATCCCGCACGGCGTGATTGGGCATTACGGCGCCGGCAAGGTTCTGCTAAAGCCCGCCCCGGCCGGAACCGGAGTCATCGCAGGAGGCGCGGTCCGCGCTGTCGTTGAGGCAGCAGGAATTCAGAACGTATTGACGAAGTCGCTGGGGACCACCAATCCGCACAACGTAGTCAAGGCGACCATGGATGCCCTTCTCCAGCTTCGCAGCTCGGAGGAAGTGGCGGCGATGCGGGGCAAGACCGTGG
The DNA here is from genome assembly GCA_963765485.1 of uncultured Acidobacteriota bacterium. Taxonomy (GTDB): domain Bacteria; phylum Acidobacteriota; class Terriglobia; order UBA7540; family UBA7540; genus CAVROP01. The sequence goes on from CAVXWN010000025.1 coordinate 12,005, forward strand.
CAGAACTTTAGAGAGGTCAAGAAACAGTGTCGGACAATGCTCAAAGAACCATCCGCATCAAGTGGGTCCGCAGCGGGATAGGCTTCACCTACCACCAGAAGCGTATCGTTCAAAGTCTGGGGCTAAGAAAGTTGAACCAGGAAGTTGAAAGACCGGACACGCCCCAGATTCGTGGTTTGGTCGCGAAGGTTCCCCATTTGGTAAGTGTTGTTAAAGTAGCCCCGAAACCGGCGTGGATGTCTGTGCCGGAGTATACCGTTTACCCGCCGAAAGCTCGGCCATCGGAACAGGCTGAACCCACCTCTGAAAGTCCTGCGGTCCAAACTGAGAAGGCCGAGGGTAACGCGATGGGTGGTGTGACGGCCGGTCAAGCGGCCTCCACTGAAGAGGAGCAACCTGTGGGGGCTCAGGCAGCTCCCGAAGCTGCCAGTGAGCCAACCGGGGCTTTGGCTGTGACAGACGCAACGGAGTCTGCAGACGCCAGCGGGAAAGAAAGTGCAGAAGCAGTTAAAGAGGCTTCTCCGGAGGAGGGCGAGCCTAAAGCTTGAACGTAGCAGGCAACTACCATATGGCGACACATATTGGAACACTTCGCCCACCTCGTGGCGCAAGGAAGCGGTCCAAACGGATCGGCCAGGGGATGGGTTCAGGCCACGGCAAAACCGCCACACGCGGCGCAAAAGGGCAACGGTCGAGGACTGGGGCGAGGATGCGCCCTGGGTTTGAGGGCGGGCAGATGCCCCTGCATCGGCGCCTTCCCAAACGAGGCTTTACCAACATATTCAAGAAGCGTTACGCGCTAGTGAACCTCGGGGATCTTAAGGACTTTACCCCCGACGAGACGATTACTCCCGATCTTCTCATTCAACGCGGCTATATCAAGAAGCTTGGAGACGGCTTGAAGATCCTTGCTGATGGCGAGTTGAAAGTCGCGCTCAAGATTGCGGCCCACCACTTTTCGAAATCCGCACTGGAAAAGATTCAAAAGGCAGGGGGGACGGCTGAGGTTATTCCCGCATGATGGAGTCCCTCAAGAGCATCTTTGAGATTCCGGATCTCCGGAAGCGCATCCTTTTTACTCTCGCGCATGCTTGCGGTGTATCGTCTCGGCGCCTTCATACCGACGCCCGGCATCAATGCCGATGTCTTTGAGCAACTGTTTAATCAGTCAGTTTGGAGGCGGCCTTTTTGGATTGCTGGCCATGTTTTCCGGCGGCAGCTTGCGCCGCCTGACGGTTTTTGCGTTGGGAATCATGCCGTACATCACGGCGTCTATCATTCTCCAATTGTTGACCGTCGTTTCGCCCCACCTTGGAAAAGCTGAAGAAGGAAGGGGACCTGGGTCGGCGAAAGATTACCGAGTACACGCGCTGGCTCACCGTCGGCCTGAGTGCGTTCCAGGGATTTGGCATTGCGGTCGCCCTTCAAAAGCAGACTGCCCAGGGTGTGCAGTTGGTCACGAACCCCGGACCTGGATTTGTATTCGCGACGGTCCTGACGCTCACCACGGGTTCAGTCTTCATCATGTGGTTGGGCGAGCAGATTACCTTGCGGGGAATCGGTAACGGCATGTCGTTGCTCATTTTCGCCGGTATCGTGGTCGGTTTGCCGCGCGGCGTGGCTGACCTTTATGAAAAGGTCTTCGTCACGCGCATATGGAGTTTTCCGGTCCTCCTGCTGTTGCTGGTATTCATGGTGGCGATTGTCGGCTTCATTGTCCTGGTGGAACGTGGAGAGCGGCGCATTCCCATCCAGTACGCGAAGCGGGTCATAGGCCGGAAGGTGATGGGTGGTGTCTCAACCCACCTTCCGCTGAAAGTGAACAGCGGCGGCGTGATGCCCATCATTTTCGCCGTCTCGATTCTCACTTTCCCGCAAACGGTGGGTTTGTTCCTGTCCAAGAGCAGTCTTTTGGGGAGTTTAATCGCAAAGTTCGTCAGCCTCTTTGCCTGGGGTGAGCCCCTATATACCTTCAGCTATGTGGTCTTGATAATGTTTTTTGCTCACTTTTACCTTTCGATTGTCTACAACCCCGACGAAGTAGCTGATAACGTTCGCAAGCAAGGTGGCTTCATTCCCGGCATTCGCCCGGGCAAGCGCACGGCTGATCATCTGGATGATGTCCTCACCAAGATTACCTGGGTAGGCGGGCTGTATTTGGCCTTGGTCGCATTGATCCCGGAGGTCATGCTTGCGGGCCTGCGTGTTAACCATTTGCCGGCCTGGCTCGGAGGAGCGTGGTTTGACGCCAACCTTCCCACCTGGGTGCTCCACGGCCTGAACGTGAATTTCTACTTCGGCGGGACTTCGCTATTGATCGTCGTGGGCGTCGCCATGGACACTGTTCAGCAGGTCGAAGCGCAGTTGATTATGCGCCATTACGAAGGCTTTCTGAAAAAGGGACGTGTCCGAGGCCGGAGAGCTTACTGAGACTGGAAAGAAAACGCGGATGAGATCGCAAGCCGTAATATTGCTGGGCGCTCCCGGGGCGGGAAAGGGCACCCAGGCGCGCGAAATCTGCAAACACTTCTCCATCCCGCAGATTTCGACTGGCGATATGCTGCGGGAAGCGGTGCGAAATCGGACTTCCCTAGGACTTGCCGCAAAGGCTAGAATGGAAGCGGGGCAGTTGGTTCCGGACGAGGTCGTCTGCGGCATTGTTGAGGAAAGGATCGGCCAGCCTGATTGCCAGGGAGGATTCATCCTGGATGGGTTTCCTCGCACCATCGCGCAGGCAGAGTTCGTGGACAGGGTGTTGCAGGCCAACGGGAAGGGAAATCCCCTGGTGCTTAATGTCAATGTTGACCAGGATTTGCTTCTCAAACGGCTGACCGGACGCCGCACTTGCGCAGTTTGTGGCGAGATCTACAACGTTTACTTCAGCCCTCCCCGAGGTGCGGGCATATGCGACAAGGATGGCGGGAGGCTCTTGCAGCGGGCGGATGACAACGAGGCGACCATTCGCGAGCGGTTGGTCGCCTACGAGAAGCAGACAAGTCCCCTGATCGACTATTACCGGCGGAGGGGCGTTCTTTATGAAGTAGACGGCAACAGGGGGCCGGAGCCCATTGCGAAGGAACTGATCGATTTTTTGGGGAAGGCATGATCATTTGCAAATCACCCGCTGAAATTGAAAAGCTCAGGCGTAGCGGGGGGGTGGTAAGAGGACTGCTAGAAGAACTTCGGGAGTTGGTGCGGCCTGGAGTCAGGACGTTGGATTTGGAGAAGTACATCGAGAAACGCACAGCCCAATTGGGCGCGCGGCCTGCGTTCAAAGGCTACAGGGGTTACCCGTGCTGTTTGTGCGCTTCGGCCAATAGTGAAATCATCCATGGGATTCCATCAGAGCGCCGCCTCAAGGCAGGCGATATACTCAGTTTGGATATGGGCGTGGTGGTGGATGGATACTATGGCGACGCGGCGATAACCGTGCCAGTGGGAGAGATTTCAGAGTCGACACAAAGGCTGCTGCGGGTGACCGAGGAATCGTTGCAACTTGCTATAGACAAGGTACGGCTCGGAAGTCGGTTAGGGGATGTGTCGGCTACAGTTCAGCGCCACGTTGAGGGAAACGGGTATTCTGTGGTCAGAGAGTTCGTGGGTCACGGCATTGGGCGTCTGCTCCATGAGGAGCCGCAGATCCCCAACTTCGGTCAGATGGGACACGGACCTGTGCTCAAGGAAGGAATGGTTCTGGCAATCGAACCGATGGTTAATGCGGGCCGACCGGAGGTTCGAGTCCTTGCCGACAACTGGACGGCGGTGACCGCGGACGGGACACTGTCCGCCCACTTCGAGCACATGGTGGCTGTAACCGACAACGGTCCCGATATATTGACGCTGCAGTAGCTTGGTTCTCATCTGCCTCATGGAATGGGGCAGGACTTGATGAGGTCCTTTTTGCAAGTATGGCTAAGGAAGATGCAATAGAAGTTGTGGCGACGGTCCTGGAGGCCTTACCGAACGCCATGTTCCGCGTGGAGCTGGATAATAAACATCAGGTTCTGGCGCACATCTCGGGTAAAATGCGGAAGAACTTCATCCGCATTCTTCCCGGTGACAAAGTCGCCGTGGAGCTTTCGCCCTACGACCTGACGCGCGGGCGGATTGTGTTCCGGTACAAGTGACTCTCCTGCCGCCGGACCGCGTTGCAGGGGGGGTGCCGCGTGATGTGCCGAAGCGGCCCGGCCAGGAGGGACCAAGAGCTTCAAGGCGAGGTAATTTATGAAGGTCCGTTCGTCGGTCAAGAGGATCTGTTCGAAGTGCAAGATTGTGCGCCGTGCTGGCGTTGTGAGGGTGATCTGCGAAAACCCGAAGCACAAGCAACGGCAGGGATGACTTTGAAAATCGAAAATGGAAACTCGAAACTCGTTTGGGTTTCGATTTTTGACTTTCAGTTTCAACTTTCGAGGTGAAAGTGGCACGCATTGCAGGTATCGACTTGCCGCCCAAGAAAAGGGCGGAAATTGGCCTAACGTACATTTACGGTATTGGCCGAGCGCGCTCAATGTCCATTCTGATGCGTGCCGGAGTCTCCCCGGATAAGAAGGTCAAGGATTTGAGTGAAGACGAGATTACGAGGATCCGCCAAACCATTGAAGAGGATGGCGGGGTGGAAGGCGACCTCCGGAAAGAGCTGGCGATGAACGTCCGGAGGCTCATCGAAATCGGCTCTTACCGCGGTATGCGCCATCGGCGGAGTCTTCCGGTGCGGGGACAGCGCACGCACACCAATGCGCGCACCCGCAAGGGACCGCGAAAAGGCACCATCGCCAATAAGAAGCGGTCTATGGCCAAGACCTAGCAGGATAGTGAGGTTTCATGGCGAAAGCTGCAGCAAAGGCAGGCAAGAAAAAGGTTTTCAAGAAGAAGGAAAAGCGGATCGTCCCGGTGGGAGTCGTCCACATTCAGGCGTCGTTCAACAATACTCTGGTGAGTATCACCGACCCTGATGGGAAGCTGGTCTGCTGGTCCAGTGCGGGTTCGCTGGGCTTCAAGGGTTCGCGCAAAGGGACACCCTTTGCTGCCCAGCAAGCTGCCCTGAGGGTGGCCAACGCTGCGCGTGATCACGGAATGCGAAGCGTAGAGGTCCGAGTGAAGGGGCCGGGTTCCGGCCGGGAATCGGCGATTCGCGCGCTGGCGACTGCGGGCTTGGAGGTCCGACACATCAGGGACGTGACACCCATACCGCATAACGGGTGCAGGCCGCCCAAGCGCAGGAGGGTGTAAGTGCAGCGACAAGTGACAAGAACCAGGTATCATCGCAAATCCGCGATGGCAAGTCTACCCGTCACCTGTCGCTCATCACTCGTCACTGCTTTTGAAGGAGGTTGGATTGGCACGATATCGCGAAGCAGTTTGTCGGCTCTGTCGGCGTGAGGGGACAAAGCTCTTTCTGAAGGGGCGCCGGTGCCTCACGGATAAGTGCGCAATTGAGAAGCGGAACTTCGCTCCGGGTCAGCATGGTAAGTCGCGCCGCCCAAAACTTATCGGCTACGGGCTCCAGCTTCGCGAGAAGCAGAAGGTTCGCCGACTTTACGGCATCCTGGAAGATCAATTCAGGGCCTATTTTGAAAAGGCGGCGCGGATGCGGGGTGTGACGGGCGAGAACTTGTTGCTCATGCTCGAGCGGCGTTTAGACAACGTCATCTACCGCCTGGGCCTTGCCACCTCACGCGCCCAGGCCCGGCAACTGGTTCGGCATGGTCACATCGAAGTTGCGGGACACAAAGTGAACATCCCGGCGTTCCGGGTTATGCCCGGGCAGGAAATCGCCGTCCGTGAGAAAGAGCCGGTAAATTGCCTGCTATCCGGACATGCCCTCGACTTGACGGGGAACAAGGGAGTTCCGCCCTGGTTGGAGATGAACAGGGAAACGCTGAAGGCGAGGGTCATCTCTTTGCCTAAGCGCGAGGATGTGAACTTCCCGATCCAGGAACAGATGATCGTGGAACTTTACTCGAAGTGAGTTGGGCGGTAAGGATCAAGAGAGCCCGTCGGAGTCGGGCCTCAGGAGGTACGAGCGCAATGCTTTGGAAAGGCTTTCAGAAACCGAAGCACCTGGTTTGTAACACGGATACACTGACCGACAAGTACGGCCAGTTCTCGGCCCAACCTTTTGAACGTGGGTTTGGGACCACCATCGGAAATGCCCTGCGCCGGGTGTTGCTTTCTTCCATCGAGGGAGCTGCCATTACGGCCGTGAAGATCGAGGGCGTCATGCACGAGTTCTCTTCCATCCCTGGGGTGGTGGAAGACGCAACGGACATTATCCTGAACCTAAAGCAGATTCCTTTGAAGATGAACACAGAGGGCCCGAAGACCTTGCATCTGGATGTGGACAAGCAAGGGGAAGTGACATCCCGAATGATCCAGGAAGATGCGGACGTGGAAATTCTCGATAAGGACGTTTATATCGCCACCGTCAGCGAAGGTGGAAGCCTGCACATCGAGATGCGCGTCAAGATCGGCCGGGGTTATGTCTCGGCGGAGAAGAATTTTGACGAAGATCTGCCCATCGGGTACATCCCCGTGGACTCCGTACACTCTCCCATCCGCAAGGTGAACTACACCGTGGAGGCCGCCCGCCTGGGGCAGATGACCGACTATGACAAGCTGACCCTGGATGTCTGGACCAACGGCGCGGTCACACCGCAGGATGCAATTGGATTGGCTGCCAAGCTTCTCAAAGATCACACAGCCATCTTTATTAACATTGAAGAAGAGCCCGAGGTGGAACATGCTCCCCATGAGAAGCCGGCCGCGGTTTATAACGAGAACCTGGATCGATCGGTCGAGGAGTTGGAGCTTTCGGTCCGATCTTATAACTGCCTCAAAAACGCGAACATTACTACCATCCGGGAACTGGTTCAGAAAACCGAGCAGGAGATGCTGAAGACCAAGAACTTTGGGCGAAAATCCTTGAATGAGATCAAGGAAATCCTCAGTGCGATGGGCCTGAGCCTTGGCATGAGAACTGACGAGAAGGGTAATCCCCTTGTACCGCCTGCTCAGGAGCCCCCACAACAACAAATTTAGGGTCAGGATTTGGAAGATGCGACATCGTAATTACGGAAAAAAACTAAGCCGGAACACCGAGCACCGCCGGGCTCTGATGCGCAATCTGGTCACATCGTTGATTCTGAAAGAGCGAATTGAGACCACGGTTGCAAAGGCAAAGGCGGCCCGTCCGGTCGTCGAGCGAATGATCACATTGGGGAAACGGGGTGACCTGCATGCCCGCCGGCTGGCAGCGGGATACCTGCTGGACCCCGCCGCGCTCAAGTTGCTCTTCGGCGATGTTTCCCGGCGTTACGCTGACCGCAGGGGCGGCTATACACGGATCGTACGAACCGGGTGGCGAAAGGGCGACGGAGCCGACTTAGCTGTGCTGGAACTGGTAGACTCAGAGGTTCTGCAAAAGCTGGCAGAGAAGCGTGCCAAGAAAGCTGAAACCAAGCGGCAGGCAGCGGAAAAAGCCCAGGCTGAGCAGCAGGCCGCGCCGCCCGAAGAGGACGAAAAGAGTTAACATCTCCGTCATTTGATGGGGTGATCCATCAACCGCCCCTCCGATCCTGACCCGGAGCGTTTGACCCCGGGTCGGGATTTCTTTTTGCCGAGCGTCGTGCTGAGGAACGTTTCTTCCAGATGCCGACTGCCTTCCGGGGTTTAACGCAGCGAAGAAGGGTGGGGAGGTCGTTCCAACTCAGGCCGAGGGGAAGAAGTGGCACAGCAAGAGGAAGCATGCCGAGGAAACGAGGGCAGAGGCGGGAATGGTCAGCACCCAGGCCCAGACAATCTTTCTTGCCACCCCCCAGTGCACGGCGGTCAGCCGCTGCACGCTGCCGACACCCATGATGGCTCCGGCAATGGTATGAGTAGTTGAAACCGGGATGCCGAATGATGCTGCGCCCAAGAGACTGACTGCGGCTGCCGTCTCGGCACAGAATCCCCCCACCGGTTTTAGGCGCGTAATCCTCATTCCCATCGTCCTGACGATTCGCCAGCCCCCCGCCAACGTTCCCAGCCCAATGGCAGCATGGGCCATCAGCACAACCCAGAAGGGGATATAGAAGTGGTCGAGAATTCCCGCCGTGAAGAGCACTCCGGCAATGATTCCCATCGTCTTCTGAGCGTCATTCGTACCGTGGCCGAAGCTGTAGGCGGCGGCGGAAAGGAGCTGCAATTTGCGGAAGTAGCGGTCGACACGCTGGGGTGAAAAGTTACGGAACAGCCAGTACACGGCAGTCATAAGTCCCGCGCCCAGAAGCATTCCCATGATCGGTGAAAGGCCGATGAAAAGGAGAGTGTGCGTCCAGCCTCCCGGGATGATCACTTTCCATCCCGCTTTGGCCACTGCTGCACCAGCGTAACCACCGATCAACGCGTGTGAGGAACTGATGGGCAGGCCATAGTACCAAGTGAGGATGTCCCACACAATCGCGCCGAGGAGGCCGGCGAGAATGACGTATAGGTTGACGAATTCGAGATGGATCATCCCGTGCCCCATGGTCCTGGCCACGGCGGTGCCAAATGTAAAGGCTGCAACGAAGTTGAAGAATGCCGCCCAAATGACTGCAATTCGCGGTGACAGCACCCTGGTCGAGACCACGGTGGCAATGGAGTTGGCGGCATCGTGGAAGCCATTCAAGAAATCGAAGGCCAGAGCGACCAAGGTGAGAAAAACGGCAAACCAGAACATAATTTTTCGCGTGAAGGAGCTTTTGCGGTCCCCATTCGGAGGTTCACGCGCATCGAACCGCTACGGATTCAGATTGATGCTGGGTCGGTTCTTAAGACCCTGCGGGCAAGACTTCCTGAGTTCTCATGAGCCTTTCAGAACGACCGCCGCCAGGACGTCCGATACGTCTTCGCACTTGTCGGTGGCAGCTTCCAGCACTTCGTAAATCTCTTTCCATTTAATGATCTCGATGGCTTCCATCGAGTCCTCGAACAACTTGGCGATGCATTCGCCTTTGATGCGGTCGCTCTCTTCTTCAATCTGATTGAGCTGCTCGCAGTATTTCAGGATATTTTGGGGCTTGCTGAGTTCTGAAACGGCTTTCAACAGTATCTCTGACCCTCGCAGGATGACGTTGGCCAGTTGAACAGCCCCGGGCGTTACGAATTTCACCTTGTAGGTGATGAGCCGACTCGCTGCCGCGTCCACCAGATCCATGACGTCATCAAGCGCCGAACTTAGGGCGTGGATGTCCTCCCGGTCAAAAGGGGTGATGAAGGTCTGGTTCAGCTTCGTCATCACGGAGCGCGTTAACTGGTCTCCCTTGTGTTCCGCAGCTTTGATCTCCGCAACCCGTTTTTCAACCTCGCTAAAATCCCCGAAAAGGACAACCAACTTTTGGGCCGCTTTGTGGATATTGTCGGCCTGTTGGTTGAAAAGATCGTAGAACTTTCCATCACGTGGGATGAGTTGCACTGTGGTTCCTCTTGTGTTGAAGTGCGGCAATGAATTCTTATCTACTTGCGCCCAAAACGCAAGGGACACAACGCCCGGTCTGCTAAGCTATTGAAGATACAGCATATAGCTAGGCGCCGTCCGTTCGCAGCGACCTCGTTTGGCTAACATGGCGCACCAAAATCCGGGTCAGACCCAGGCCGCCAGGGTCCACTGGACTTATGAAGCGCGCATTCGTAATGGCTCTTCAGTCGGAGACTTCACTGAGCGTTCAATCGTCCTTCATGCTTTCTTAACAGCACGGTGTGAAGAATAGGAGCGTATGCCGTTGATTGAGCCTTGATTCAGGAAGGATTCTGCTATGCGGGAGAGGATTAGGGCACTCTTAGTCCACGACCGTCTTGAACCGATGGGCTCCCTTAGGCTAGCCCTCGAGGGCCAGTCCATCGAAACCCAGAGTGTAAGCACCTGCCAGGAAGCTAACCACGCCCTGTGGGGGCGCCAGCCGCCACATTTGGTACTTGCTGATTCCCGACTCCCCAGCAGGTCATGGGAGGACCTCGTCTTTTTGGCTGCGAGGGCTCCAGTTCCTGTCAACGTGATCGTGGTTTCAGCAGTCGTCGATATCGCCTTATACTTGGAATCCATCCAACTTGGCGCATTCGATTTCATTGTTCCCCCTATGTCCCTGCCGGACTTTACCCATGTTATACAGTCTGCGGTGGATAATGTGCTGCGGCGGAGGGAATCCCAAACGGAAGGTTTGCCACTGGCCGAGACGGTGAAATGAGAGGGAGGAATCGCCCGGCCTCACCCAATTCCGAGCCTCTGAACAAGGAGGCGTGGCTGTCCTGCCTGGTGGACTGAACTCGCAGAAAGCCTCATTCATCTCATCAAATCCCGGCCAAGTTTGTTTCTACTAGTCGGTTTCCTCATTCATGACGATGGTTCTAGGGCGCCACGGGGGCATAGTCGGGCTGGCGCCGCGTCGCCCGGCGTGCGATTTTCTTGACTCTGCGTTTTGGGTATAATGAAGTCTAGAAACCGTAGCGGCGACTTTCTGCATCTAAAATATCACGAGCCGGAACAATGGATGTGTATAAGGGTGAATCCAGGAGGATTTGAGGTGGCACGTCAAGGTGGGCTCTTCCGCTGGACCATTGATAACCAGATGGGCGGGGCCGCGTCGAATCTATTTCGGGGGGAGCGAGTCCGCTGACCGCCCCTGCGGGAGAAGCGGTTATCCCTGGGCATGTCCATTCGAGATGGAGGTTGCTCGCCGGAGCAAAGGAGGAACACTTCAATGCGCGCTAACACAAAACGATTCTTGCGCGAGAATCTATTCGGGTTGAGCTTGACTCTCATCGGCGTAGTCTGCCTGACCCTATCGGGCTTGCTTTATGAAGGGCACCGTATCTTCCCACAATTTGCGCTAGCGGAGGGTTCTGGGTTGGATGGACCGGAGATCGAAACTCTGGAGCGGCAAAATAAAGCCTACGAGCGAATCGCCGAGTCGGTTACACCCGCGATTGTAGCCATCCAATCGACGCAAGTCATCAAGGTGCAACAGTCGCCGTTTATGATGGACCCGTTTTTCCGGCAGTTCTTCGGCAACCAGATTCCGCAGTTCAATGTGCCCCGGGAGCAGCGCGAGCACGCCCTGGGAAGCGGTGTGATCGTCTCGGGAGACGGATACATCGTGACCAACAATCACGTTGTCTCAAAAGCGACGGAGATTGAGGTTATACTTTCGGACCGGAGACACTTTAAGGGCAAAGTGGTGGGCGCAGACCCGCAGACTGACGTCGCCGTGGTGAAGATAGACGCGCATAACCTGCCTGTTGTGCCCTTTGGTGATTCAGGGCAAATGAAGGTCGGTGATACCGTGATGGCGTTCGGGAATCCCTTCGGGCAGTACTTCACGGTGACACGCGGGAGCGTGAGCGCGCTCGGCAGGTCCCTTTCTGATCCTGACAAGTTCGAAGATTTCATTCAGACGGACGCCGCTATTAACCCCGGAAATTCGGGGGGCGCGCTGGTGAACGTGCGCGGGCAGGTGATTGGCATCAATACGGCGATCCTCAGCGGAAACTCAGGTCCCGGCGGAGAGGGTGGCTTTATCGGAATTGGTTTTGCCATTCCCTCCAACACCGCGAAGCACGTTATGGAAGATTTGATCAAGACGGGTAAGGTATCGCGAGGGTATCTGGGCGTCAGCATCGGGAGCTTAAGTGACGACCTGGCCAAGCAGTTCAAGGTTCCAGACACCTCGGGGGCATTAGTCCAAGATGTTACGCCCGGCGGACCGGCCGATAAAGCGGGCCTCAAGAACGGGGACGTGATCCGCAAACTGAACGGCCAGACTGTCGAAGGCAATGGCCAATTGACGGCCATGGTCACCAATCTAAACCCGGGGACTGAAGTGACCCTAGACATAATCCGAGACGGGAAACCGATGACCACTCGCCTCTCGCTGGGTGAGCGGCCCGCCAATCTGAGCGCCACAGTCGGTGGCGCGGGCAAAGCTCCCCCGGAAGGAACGCTGCGCGGAATTACGGTGCAGAACCTCACACCTGACATTCGCGATCAGTTGGGCCTACCCAATAATGTTCGGGGAGTGGTAATCACTGAGGTTGATCCCAGTAGCCCTGCTGGCCAGACCCTCCAGCAAGGTGATGTCATCGAAAGCATCGATCGCCACCCGGTGAATTCGGTCACGGATTTTAATCGCTTGGCGGCTGAGGCAAAGGGGAAAACGCTGCTGCGCGTCATCCGGCAAGGCTACGGATCTTATGTGGTGATATCTCCTGACGGTGACAGCGGGGGCGACGATAATCAGTGATTTTGCGCTGCGCTTCGCCGACCACCCGCAGGGGGACGGCTAGCCGTCCCCCTGCGGCCTTACAACTGACCCCTTACCCGGACTGTGGCGGCTGGTGAAATCGCCGTCGCGGTCCACCCTCTCCCCTTGGGAGAGTGCAGACCCCCTTCAGGTAGAGAAGCGTGGGATGCGACGCGGGAAGAAGCTTGCGATGACGTGGGCCATCGGAGTGGCTGCTGCGCTTCTCTTGACTGCCATAGGAATCCGCCTCTTCGAGAATTCCTTCATCTACTTCCCGCCGCGTTTCCCGGAAGGATTCCCCCCGCCGGAACTCTACGGACAACAGGTCGAGGAGGTCTGGTTAACCACGTTCGATAGAGTCAGGGTTAACGCATGGTATTTTCGGAACCCCGCCTCGGAGAAGGCGCTCGTGTGGTTTCACGGGAACGCGGAAAACATCGGCCATGGGCTCCTACAGCTCGGGTTCTACTCGCGTCTTGGGATCAATGTACTTGCCGTGGATTACCGGGGGTACGGGAAGAGCGAAGGTTCACCGGACGAAATGGGCGTCTATCGCGATGCCGACGCAGCCTATGACTACCTGATCCGGGAGCGGCATATCCAACCCCAGAACATTTTCATTTATGGACATTCACTAGGGGGCGCGGTGGCTGTCGACCTCGCCTCCCGGCGCGAGTGCGGCGGCCTGATTGTGCAAAGCTCCTTCACGTCAGTCAGGGAGATGGCGCGGCGCACGTTTCACATTCCGCTTCTCGAATACATCCCCAAGAGCCAGTTCAACTCCCTCGCCAAGATTCCGCGGGTTCGAGCCCCTATGTTAATCGTTCACGGAACGCGCGACGAAACCGTCCCGTTCTCCTTGGGTCAGCGGCTCTTCGCCGCGGCGCCCGAACCCAAGTTTTTCTTTCCAGTGCAGGACGCTGGGCACAATAATGTGGTGGAGGTCGGGGGAGCGGGCCTTCTCGGCCAATTCAAGTTTTTCTTGGAGCAACACCCTGTGGTAAGACGTGTTTATGGCAAACACTCAGAGCAGCACGTTTAGCATCCGGCTGAAACCGGGAGTCAGGAAGCGACTGGCGAGACTGGCTAAGGCCTCAGGTCGGAGTTCTAATTTCCTTATTTCCGACGCCGTGGAGTCTTATGTTGTTGACCAGGAAAGGTTGCGGGCGGAAATCCGCCAAGCCGACCGTCAAGTGCGCGCCGGCCACTATATCAAGCACGAGGATATGAAGGCCTGGCTCCTGTCCTGGGGGCCCGACCATGAGTTGCCGCCGCCTAAATGCGCATGCGGCAGGGAGCATCACGACGAGGCCCTGTGCCGATAGAAATCACTTGGTCCCCTCTGGCGCGAGCGCGCCTGCATGAGATCCGCCCCTATGTAGCGCTGGAGAATCCCGCGGCCGCAGAGCCATTGGCCACGCGCATTGCGGCGGTCGTGGAAGCTTTAAGAGATTATCCCTATTTGGGCCGGTCAGGGGCCGAGCCGGGAATTCGAGAGTTGGTTATCGGCGGGACGCCCTACATCGTTCTCTACCGAATGCGGGGCAAGCGGGTCACGATCAATACGATTTGGCATGGCGCGCAACGGAAGGAAGCCTGAGACAACCCTCCATCGCGCCCCCAAGTTACTTGGCCCAAAATCCGGACGCGGCAATGGCCAAACCGACAAGCCCCGCTAGACCTCCTAGTTGCCTAAACCGTTTTCGCCGGGTTAGCAACGTGAGCGAGGTTAAAACGATTCCTAGTTCCAGGCAGACTTCCCCCAGGTCAAATCGGTTGGCTTTGTGTTGTTGGGTCGCGACTTCTTTCTCAAGCTGTTGAGCCTCTGATTGAATATCCTTCTGTTCATCCTCGTAGCGTTCAATTTCGCGACTGTATTTCTTTTTTATTTCTTCTGCGGCCTCAGCGTCTTTTGGGTTCAGGACTGAAAGAAGGTCCAGGAACAACTCGTCGGTGTGGCGGCGAATGTTCCTGGCCTGGAAATATGCCCACTGATCAGTGGCCTTGTTTTGAAGGAGTAATTCCTCGGTGTGCGCGCGGTGGCCAAGAAGGGAGATGGCGGCCAGCACGACGGCGAGGATTGCCATCGATAATGTAACAGGCACCAAACCTGGGTCTCGATGAGCTTCTTCTGCGTTCTCGTGCAGTTCCTGAATCTCTTCGGTCATAGCCACTCCTCTATATTTCCGGGAATCTTGGAATGGAGCCGCGTTGGACCGCAATGTTAAGACCCGGGGGGAGGCCCGGCGGGTTTTCCGGAATCTGAGGTTTTCTGGCTGCCGCCGGGAGGGGAGCCCGGGGCGCCGTGGCACTTCTTATATTTCTTGCCGCTCCCGCACGGGCAGGGATCGTTGCGACCGATCTTCTCCCGGCGGATGACCTGCTGGGGTTTCTCCGTGATTCCGCCGCCCACCATCTGCATCTCGGCCTGCTCGCGCCGCTTGCGCCGCTGGTATTGGCGGATCATTTCCTCTTGTTCTTCCGGAGTCTTCATCAGGAAGAGATAGCGCAGCGTCTCGTCCTCGACCCGGTCCATCAAACCTTCGAAGATATCAAAGGACTCACGCTTGTATTCCACCAGGGGGTCACGCTGGCCGTAGCCACGCAGTCCGATACCTTCTTTCAAGTGGTCCATGGTCAGAAGGTGGTCTTTCCACTGCGCGTCCACCACTTGCAGCATGATCATGCGCTCGTGGAAGCGCATACGCTCAGAACCCCACACCTGCTCGCGCTCCTCGTACCGCTCGCGGGCCAAGCGTCTCAGTTCCTGGGTGAGCTGGTCGAGGGTCTTGGGGTCAAGCGGCAGGTCGTGCTTCCGAAGATCGATTCCCAGCCGCCCCCAGAACTCGGTACGGAGGCCACTGATATTCCACTGGTCGGCGTGCTGCGCCTTGGGGCAGAATTGGTTGACCAACCAATCCACCATGCGGTCGCAAGCCTCCAAGACGAATTCCTTTTGCTCTTGTCCTTCGAGGAGTTGACGGCGCAGACCGTAGATCGTCTCGCGCTGCTTGTTCATCACGTCGTCGTACTCGAGCAAGTGCTTGCGGGATTCGAAATTCTGTGCTTCCACGGCTTTTTGCGCGGCCTCGATTCGCTTGCTGATCATCCTCGACTCAATGGCGACGCCGTCTTCCATGCCCAGCCTCTGCATGAAGTTGGAGACCCAATCCTTTGCGAAGATGCGCATCAGGTCGTCTTGGAGTGAGAGATAGAAGCGCGAGGAGCCTGGGTCGCCCTGCCGCCCTGCGCGGCCGCGCAACTGGTTGTCGATCCGGCGTGCTTCGTGGCGCTCGGTGCCCAGGATGTGCAGTCCCCCCAGCTCAACGACACGCTCGTGCTCGACATCGGTGACCGTCTTGAAGTGGCTGATGAATCCGTTCCATTTTTCCCGCCACTGCGAGTACTCCTGGACATAGGCTTGATAGATCTCATCCGGTGAGCCTTCCGGGGGGCGTTCCGGCGGCTCGGGATTGATCCCCTGCTCGCGGTACTTCTCCGGGGACTTGCGGAATTCCTCCCTCGCCATGGCCTCCGGGTTCCCGCCCAGCAGGATGTCCGTACCGCGTCCGGCCATGTTGGTGGAGACAGTCACCGCCCCTTCACGCCCGGCTTGCGCCACAATTTGCGCCTCTCGCTCATGTTGCTTGGCATTCAGGATATTGTGTTTTATTTCCTTCATGCCCAACGCTTCCACAAAACGCGCAAGCGGACTCCTGATTTCGATCAAGTAATCCAAAACCGCCAGATGTTTTTCGTCGGTACTCTTGAGGAGTTCCACAATGCGCTCAGCGTAGGCATCATCAACCGGGGGAAGCTGGTGAGCGTGATAATCCTTCGGAGCCCGCTTCAGGATGGCCTGGAGAAAGGCGCGTTGCGTTCCGTTCGTGCCCGGCAGCGTCGATTTATAGCGGTCGTCCTTGAGGATCTTCTGCACTGATGTGGCAGGTACTCCGGCCCGGACCATCCATTCCACGGCCGGCCCGTGCGACTCGGCCAGTCGCTCCGCCCAGATTCGCAGCTTGGGGCCTTCCAGGCCCGCCTTTCGTGCAATCTCCTGGAGCTGCGCCGGCAACACGCCGGCCTTCTTCAGTGCAGCGCTCAACCTCTCCGACTTCTCAATGGCTATGCTGCCCACCAGTACCGGCTGGCCTCGCAGGTGGTACTCCTTGATTTCCTCGATCGAAGCGTTGAATTTCTCTCGCTCGGTACGATAAACGACGTCAGGGAACTCATGCCGGATGAGCGTCTTATTGGTAGGGACAATAACTATTTCCAGATTGTATATTTTCTCAAACTCCGCCGCCTCGGTTTCCGCCGTGCCGGTCATCCCAGCCAGCTTCTTGTACATGCGGAAGTAGTTCTGGAAGGTGATGGTGGCCAGGGTCTGGTTTTCCTTTTCGATCTTGACGCCTTCCTTGGCCTCGATCGCCTGATGAAGTCCATCACTCCAACGCCGGCCCGGCATCAGGCGCCCCGTAAACTCGTCCACGATAATCACTTCGCCGTCTTTGACAACGTAGTCGCGGTCGAGCATGAAGAGCGTATGCGCTTTCAGCGCCTGTTGCAGGTGGTGGACATACTCCATGTTGGCGGGGTCGTACAGGTTTTCGAGCCCCAGCAGCTTTTCAGCCTTCACGTTGCCGGACTCCGTAAAGGTGGCTTGGCGCTGCTTCTCGTCAACCTCGAAGTCGGCGCCGGCCTGGAGGCGGGGGATGACCTTATCAACCCTGTAGTACTTGTCCGTGGACTCATCGGAGGAGCCGGAAATGATAAGGGGGGTGCGCGCCTCGTCAATCAGGATGGAATCCACTTCATCCACGATGGCGTAATGGTGCGGCCGCTGCACGTAATCCGCGAGTTCGAACTTCATATTATCGCGGAGGTAGTCGAACCCAAACTCGTTGTTGGTGCCATAAGTGACGTCGCACTTGTAGGCGGCGCGCCGCTCGTCATCGTCCAGGTCGTGGACAATCACGCCCACGCTCAGGCCCAGGAGCCGGTAGATGGGGCCCATCCAGCCCGCGTCGCGCTTGGCCAGGTAATCGTTCACCGTCACTACATGGACTCCCTTCCCCTCGAGCGCGTTCAGATAGACGGGCAGGGTGGCCACCAGCGTTTTGCCTTCGCCCGTCTTCATTTCGGCGATCTTGCCCTCGTGCAGCACCATGCCGCCGATCAATTGCACGTCGAAGTGGCGCATGTTGAGGGTGCGGCGCCCCGCCTCGCGGCACAGCGCAAAAGCTTCCGGCAGAATGCCGTCGAGAGGTTCGCCGTTTCCGATCCGCTCCTTGAACTGCTGTGTACGGCTCGGGAACTCGGAGTCCTTGAGACGCTGCATCTCAGCTTCCAGGGCGTTCATTTCCTCTACACGCTCGCCCAGGCGCTTCAACTCGCGCTCGTTCTTGGTTCCGATGACCTTACCTAAGACAAGTTGGAGATAATTTCCCATCGGTGCCCTGCCGCCCTCTGGCCAGCGCGATCCTCGCTGCCAGAACGCGTAATGCTACAGCCGCACGCCCCTCGCCTAGCGTAACCTTTCTATTCTAAAGCTCTGGGCCGATGTTGACAAGGAACTATCGAGCCTCGTAGCGGTGCCATCGGCTCGCATTTCGTAACGGACGCCATTCCAAAAGACGCCACTACCTGCGCCTCGGCACTAACGCATGCCTGACTGGCACTGCCCCTGGACTCGGTCAGCCGGCCTCTTCGATAGTCAGCCACGTACTGCCTTGGGCGGGGATGGTCAGGGTTACGTTGGCCTCAAATCTGTGATTCAGTGGATATTTCTGTGGCGCGTGGTCTTGCTCACGAATCAAAGCGTTCTCGACAAGGCCGGTGTAGTAGAGTGGGAGCGTGAGCGTTCGCGTGACTTCGACCTCGAGTGGATTGTAAACCATCGCCAACCCCTTCATTTCCGACTGCGGATTGATGTGCAGAATAGCGTCGATATCGCGCCCGTCCGCCCGGCGGACATGGATAATGTCGGATTCGAGTATGCGGCGGTGGGCTTTGTAGAAATCCACCCACTTCTTCACGACGGCTTTGGTCTCGTCCGTGTCGTAAAGCTGATAACCGCGGTAGGCTGCCTGCACGCCGGAACCGAGAAGCTGGGTCAAGATCTGCGCGTACACCTGCTGGTGTTCATGCAACGGTTCAATGGTCGCTGCGGCCCCCCCTCCCTGATACTGCACAAGGGGCACAAACATCCACCCCATACTGGGGGCCTTGTGCCACGTCCCGTCAAAGATGTTCTGGCGAGCGATGACGACCTGTTCCGCGCGCGGCAGTGACCAGTCGGTTTCCCGGTAGCCCATCCCCGTCTTGCTCGAACCATTCAGGAAGTACCAATCCGGCACGTTCAGATAGACGCCTCGTGCCCGACACCAGCGGTAGAACTGCACAATTCTGGTCCACTGCGTCCATTGCGAGTCGAGCAAGTCACGGTGCCCGGGATGGCGGGTCGAGGCGCAAACGTCTCCCGGATACGAGCCATCGTGTTCCAGCACACCCATGCCGGTCTGTTCGATGAACGTGTACAGTTTTCGAAAGTAGTCGATTCCCCAGGAACTTCCGAGGCACGGCGAGTGCCCGAAGATCGCTCCTTGGGTCGTGCCCGTCTTAGGGTCAATGACATCATTTTCCGGTCCCACGTCGCGACTTGCAAGCAGTGAGTAACCGCCCAGGACAATGCCTTTGTTCCTTGCGTAATCCACCAGTTCTTTCATTTCCTGGACGAAATCGGCGCTCACGTTTGTAGGGTCGAAGTCGCTCCCAAACGAAATAATCACCATCTCAAACCCGACTTCAGCCGCCTGGTCCACGGCGCTTCGAACGCCAGCGGCTTTACTACTGGTCACGTGCATGAAAATGGGGTTCTCGGTCACCCAGGGACTGATTGTGCGATACATGCGCCGCAAGGCCAATCCCGTCCGCTCGCGCTCTGTACTGTCATAGACCAGTTCGTAGGTGCGAAATGATTCGAAGCTCTCTCCAGGAGGAATATCCATATCCGGACCGATCGGCGGATGCACTTGAAGCAGGCAAGGAGTTCGGAGATTGTAGTTCACCTGGGTGGTGTATTCCGAGTCCGCAACCCAGTTTACGGTGTGGTTGGCGTTGCTAACGTCATCTCCGTCGAATTCATAATCGGACTCGACATGGATGTTCGGAAAATGCCACCCGCCGTCGCCAACACTGGACTCGTACTCCACGGCGGCCAGGATTTCATTGACAAACCGGTTCAGCCGCACCCGTCTTCCGGACTGGTTTCGAATGGTAAGCCATTTCGAAAGCAACGGAATTCCGTCAAACATTTCATAGTGAACAAAAACCGTGATTCCCAATGGCCCCGACTCTCCCGATTCAAAACGCAGAGTGAGCGAAGCGCCGGGAGGAGGCCAAGGTTGATCGACGGAGAAGTGAGTGCGTTTCCACGGAAACCGCTCTTTGGTCCTGCCGATCCTAAATCCGGTGCAGCGGAAAGCCTTCGGATCAGCGGTCACCTGCTTCAGCCATTCGGGTTTCAGAACAGCGAGGTCCGGCTGCCCGAGCAGTCCTCCTACTGCTATCTCCGCTTGCCAGTCCAGTTGGACGTAAGCCTCCGGCTTCACGGCGCGCAGAATTGAAGCCCCGGTTACGAGGTTGTCGAAACCCACTGTCGCGGCATTCGGCCGCAAGCGCCACGTGCGCCGGATGAGGCCGTTGGTCATCGCAATTTCATTGGCACGGGCAGTCTGATAAACGCTTGTCTCCAACGCAAAAGGAGTGACAAGCCAATCGGCCGACAGCGGCTTCACGATTTCATCACTGGGAAGTGCGGGGAGATGGGCGGACTCGTCAAGTGAAGCAAACTCCTCTGATTCTTGCCTGCTCACGGCGGGAACTAATCCTCGTGCCCATGTGGCGCCTAGCCCGGTAAGTGAGGTGGTCATGAATCGTCTTCTGTCCATACTAGCAACCCTCCTGAATGGTTCCTGCCTGCCTCCCCCTTCTGCCGCGAGAATGGAATAGGCACCCTGGGCTGTCCCCGGCCCTGCCGGAGGCGGCGTCTGGATATGCGCGGGTCGACAGCAGATACGCCGATGGACTGACGTTGCCCCTCGCGGAGGTCAGAAATTTATGTTGGATGCTGCTTCTCCCACGGCCGTCGCCGTGGGCCACAAGATGTCGCGTGTTCCGCAGGCTGACTTCATCAACGAACTCAAGGCTCCGTCGAAAGTCACGTTCCGTCATTCCCGCGAAAGCGGGAATCCCGCTCGTTCTGGCGTGACGCGGACCCCCGCTTGCCCCGGGGGTGACGACGACTATGACTTTCATTCCATCGGGTGGGCCGCCGGCCCATGACCACTCAGGAGACCCGCCTGTCATTCCGAGGAGCCCGACATTCGCATTGGCGACGGAACTCACTCGGTTTGCACGTCAGAACCAGGACCAAGGAAGTAGCTATAGCAGGCTTCTTGGATTGCATCCAAAGTGAGCAGGGGTTGTTTACCTTCGTATTTCGCCTTCCAACATATGTGCTGGATAACGTCCCGCGGATAACAAGCTCGGAGGGGCTGGCGCAGTTCAGACAGAATTCTTATGAACCCGTCCACGACTGAGGCGTCATACTCCAGGCCGGACTGCCCGCAAACCCGGTGCGCGATCTCATGGAACTGTTCGTTGGTTGCGTAAGTCACCCTGATCTTGGTTTGGATTCTTCGCAGGAAGGCTTCGTCGGCCAGGCTGGAAGGATTCAAGTTCGTAGAAAAGGCGACAATCAAATCGAAGGGGACTTCGAATTTGTTCCCGCCCGCCATGGTCAGGAAATCTATCCTGCGGTCCAGGGGCACGATCCAGCGGTTGAGCAACTCAGCGGGACTTATGCGTTGCCGGCCGAAATCATCGATAATCAGGATGCCGTTGTTCGCCTTCATCTGAAGCGGAGCGGCATAGAAGCCAAGGGTGGGATTGAGCTGAAGATCCAGCAGTTCCATGGTCAATTCACCGCCGACCATCACGCGCGGGCGACGGCAAAGCACCCAGCGCCGGTCGCAATCCGCCGGCATAATCTCTTCCCGCGATGTGTGGACAAGCGGGTTAAAGACGGTAATGATCTGCCCTTGGACCTCCACCGCGTGAGGAATCCACACGGAGTCCTTATAGATCCGGGGTAGGGTCTCAGCGATCAGGGTCTTTCCTGTTCCGGTGGGGCCGTACAGGATGATCGATTGACCGGAGACAAGCGCAGCACCCAATTGATCTAACATGCTGTCGCTGAGCACGAGATTCTCGAAGGCCTTGTGAAGTTCGGCCCGGTGGACTACGACATCCAACACGCTTTGGGCGCGGACCACTTCGACGTAGGCTGAAAGGGACACTGGGGCGGGACCTGAATACATATCACGCGACATTATGCGATGCGCTTCGGTTTGCCCCTTCGAACTCGTGACAATCCTAGGGTCATTGCCGATCATGCCGACGACCTCGACGAGCTGTTCCTTGCGGATGTATCCGAAGATCTCATTGATGACAGCGGGGTGGAGCAGCATTCGCCTGCCCAACCCCTGAAGCGAAAGTTCGCCAGCGAGATAGAGTATCTTCAGGGCGAGGTCCTCGAGCAGGTTTATCGGGACGCCGGTTTCTTCGACGGTTTCAGGCTCGTGTCCCACAAAGCACATTGTTTCTGAGATCGGTTCGGCGTAAGGCGTTGTTCCCATCGTTATCCTTCGGGGCCAAGAATTCCAAATTGCAGATTTGTGATTGCAGGTCGACGGTTGATTCGAGCCCAGGAGCGGGCTGGCAGGCCAAACGGTGACTTCGCCTCCCACGTCCCGGAATCTCAACATCAAGCCGGAATTTCCATTATCGACTTTCGACCCGACTGGTAACATACACCCGAGCAGCTCTGAATGGAATGTCCAATCGAGTTTTCAGTGCTGTGACTGTTGTGCGGCAACCCTCCGTAGGTGTGAAAGAATCGGAGTGGCCATTTGTTGCGGCGCTCCGGGAGCGCCGAAGTTATTGATCCCAAAATACGGCAGTCATAAACTGCCGCGACAGCGGAATTGGACGTAAGTTGGAGAAGCTTGGTTAGAACATAAACCTGACCTGCAGATCGAGGCGACGGTAGCCCGAAAAATTGTTAACGGAGTTGGACTGGCCGAAGAGAGGTGACCCTAGATTGCCCACCGGTTGGCCGAGGTTAATCTTGTTAAACGCATTGCGCACGTTGACGTTGAATTCGAGCGAATAGCGGGAATTTTCCGCCCCGCCGCCGACCATGCCTGGACCGGCGCCTCCTCCACTGAGTCCGCGTCCCCCGAGGTTGCCTCCCGCGCCCCTGCCGCCAGGGCCACGCCCTCCGCCTCCGCCTCCACCCGCGCCACTCGTTGAGCCCTTCTTTTTGCCGAAACCGAATGTCTTCCCTAACCTCAGGTTGAGTGAAAACTGGTTGGGCCCAAAAAATTCATAGGGAGGGATCGCCGGCAGGCCCTCCACAGGATAACTATAGAACGTTCCATACCTTGTCACGACAGACCCGGGCGCACCCAGCGGCGCGAGCGACGGGCGTGCGTTGAAAACGCCGGTTCCAAAAGCATCCTGGCCGAGCGTGATGTTGAAGGGTCTCCCACTGCTCGCCATCACGAAGGGGCTGATGTGGAATCCCCGTGGCAACTGCACCGATCCGCCCACGAATGCCTGGTTGCGGGAGATAAATGACGCTGGCCCGTAGTCTTCGCGGATATCGTAGGGATTCATCGGCTGATAGGTGGCGCCGCTCGTGTCACTGTCCGCATAACTGAGCGTGTAGAACCCGAAAGCCGATGCCCGCCGGCCGCGAAGGCTGAAATTCGTTACCAACTGGTTTTCGTTAAAGAGACCTACGGATTCGAACTGGTCTTCGTATCCCGCGTTTTTTCCAAAGGGAAACGTGCCGGAGAGGGGGCCGCAGGGCGATGTGCTCGCCGAACCCGGGGGCGGACAGAAGCTGAAATCCTGCGGTGCGTTGATGTTGTTCGTGAGAAGCTGATGTACTCCGTGGGAATTGATGTACGTTACGGACGCCGTGAGACTCTTGTTAAACTGCCGCTCAAGCCCAATCGCCGATTGAATGGTGTACGGTGCGTGCAGGTGCGGGTCAATTCGATACGTTGTGGGAAGGGAACTGGAGTAGGTTGCGAGGGTGCTCGGGGGAGGAATATTCGGGAAGAAATCCGGCGAGGTCACCAGGTACTGCTGCTGGTTGATTCCGTTCAAATGTTCGGCTGTCAGAATCTGTTGTTCCTGAAACCTGTCGTAGAAGATACCAAAGCCCGCTCGCAGCACGGCCTTGGGAGACTTGCTCCCTCCCATGCCCCAAGCGAAACCCACCCGTGGGGCGAAGTCGGTGTGGTCGCTAACATAGTTCTGCGATTCGAAGCGCAGGCCAAGGCTGAGCGAAATATTGGGCCGGGGACGCCACGAGTCTTCCCCATAGATCCCGAGGTCCAAATAATTTAAGCTCGCCGCCGGGTTACCGGCTGTCAGACTGAACTGTGTAGCTCCCGGCACTCCGGCAGTGCAGGGCGCGGGGCAACTCTGGTACGCCTGTTCGGCGGCCAAGTATTCATTGATTGTGCCGAATGTGAAGGCGCCGTTGTAGCCCTGGGTGGTGGAGTTCAGTAGGACGTCATAGTCTCGCAGCCTTCCTCCGAAAACCACTTGGTTCTTACCCAAAGATACGGTAGTGAGGTTCTGCAGTTCGTAGTGGTTTTCGGTGTCAAGGGCCTTCTGCTGCAAATTGCCGCCGCCGGTGAACGCGCCCAGCACGTTCACGGCAGGAAGCGTGCTTGCTGGTGTCTGGGTAGTGTCCTCGCGCAGAAACTGGAAGCGAAACAGGTTGACCGCCCGGACGCTGATCACTTGTGTGTCACTCACCTGAACCGTATGCTCGACCTCCCGCAGGTCGTACGCTTGAGTCGGAAGTGAAAACTGCTGGATTCCATCGTTATCTTCAATGTCTTCCCACCACTGGTAGCGCACCGACAGGACGTTGCTCGCGCTGAGCTGATAATCGACACGCGGGCCGATGTTGGTGCGTGTCAGAGGATTGATCACGACCTGGCTGAGGTGCTGCTCGGTCAAATTGGGGCCGAGAACGACAGCGCTGATCACCGAGTTGTTTTGAATTTCACGGCGGAAAACGTCGAGAAAAAACGCGGCTTTCTTGCTGAACGGGCCACCAATGCTGCCATTGAAAAACTCCGTGTGATAGGGAGGTTCAGTCACCGCGAACGGGTTGCGAGCATTGAACGCAGAGGCGTTCCCGTCGGCGAACACGTTTCCATGGAACTGGCTGAAGCCGGGTTTGGTGGTGATTTCGATCCGCCCATAGCCAAGTTTGTCGTACTCCGCCGAAAACGGGTTCTGGTTGACGCGGACTTCCATGATCGCTTCCTTGGGTGGGAGCTGTCCGCCGGTGAAGCCGTCGATGTATATCTGGCCGCCATTTGGTCCGGCAGCCGGCCCGGCAAGAGCTTGAAGCTCACTCTGCAGTTCGTCTGGGTCGTCAGAGAAGGACTCGAGTTCCTTGCCACTTATCACAATTGCACTGGCATTGTTCTCGGGCGCGACGCTGAGCGTTTGTGCTTGGCCCGAGACGTTGACTTCCTCCCGCTCCTGCTCAATCTGGAGCTTGATATCCAACTGTAGAACCAGGCCGCCGACCACCTGGATGTTCCGTTGCTCGAATCGCGCAAAACCTTGCACGACGGCGCTGACGGTATAAGTCCCAGGCACTAGTCCTTTGATCTCGTAGGCGCCGCCTTTGCCAACCGTGCCGGCCTTCGCCTGACCCGGCTGCCCCGGCGCCGGGGTTGCGATCACAGTGATATTGGGCACCACGGCGCCGGAGGGATCCGTAACCTGCCCGCGAATCGTGCCCGGGGCGCTTTGAGCCAGGGCGTGCCCAGCCAGCAAAGGCAACAGCATCCCGCAGGCGAGAATGAACGTTCGAACTCCCAGAGATCTCATCAATTCTCCTTACCTTGTCGCACTGAGGCAGCGTATGTCCTTGTCGGCCCTTCACCGCTAAGCACACAAAGACCACTGAGATTGCCCAGAGAAATTCCTCGGTTGAGCCTAACTAGAGTTAGACGTATGACGCCGTTCGCGCGTTCCATTAGATGCTTTGGCATTGGCTAGGATGTGAAGAAAGGACGTCCTTAAAGACATGATAGGCCTGGAGGGATTCGAACCCCCCGAGCCACGGTTCAGGAAACCTGTTTGGGTTAACTTCTTAAATTGTGAGGGCAGGAGACCCTGCAACGCCTTTAGCCTGCATTGTACTGATCTGGTTTAGACGTGTCTCAATTCGTCAACATATGGACCTCCTCTACTCGTATTGGACAAACCAGGAGCCTAGCAATCGTCATTCCATAGAGAGGTACTAGAGTACTATTGCTCACACGGTAAGTATGGGCAATAACAGGTCAAGGTATTGGCCTGTGGACTCTTTAAGGCTGGCCGCAGTGAGGCAAAAATGCACGAAGCCTCTTTTGTGCCTTCTCCATATTGGAAGAAAACCTAAACAGTTCAAGGAGGATAAGTATGGGTAAAGGGGATGGTCTGTTTCTGCCATAGGGCGATGAGCCGAATCACTCCAAGTCCCTTGAGAACTGAAGAGGGATTTCCGGCTGAAGATCGTCCGCTCCCGGTTTGAGCGTATGGACACGTTGAACTTATCTGACAGATTCTGGAACCGTATCTCAAAGACTTTACCGCAGTATGGCGGCGGAGTTGGCCAGCCGTTTCGCCAGGGCACAACGTGGCGAGCTTACTTGCCCTGGGCAGGGAGCCTGCTTGCGAGAGGCCGCAAGAAATGGGTTTCCGCGCGCGAGAGCACTCGCGTTGCAACCGAAATACCAGTCACAATCAGCGGCATCGATGAGCGTGGCTCTATTTTTAGAGAAGAGACGCACACTATAGACGTTAGCAGGCGAGGAGCGAGAATCGCCACGTCAAATTTCCTGGCTGTGGGCACCTACCTCTGGATCGAGGGCCTCAACATGGAGAAGCCTACCGTTGCGCGGGTTGTCCGGCACGGCGAACAGAGGCACCCTGATTGCATATGGGAGACTTCTGTGGAACTGCCCGAAGTCGATGGGCCACACAGCATTTGGGGCATCAATTCTCCACCGGACGACTGGAAAACTGGTGGAGGGGAGCCAACCGACGCAGCGCGGCTCGAGCGCATTTTAGCGCGCGATTGGGCAGCAAGGTTTGAGTCTCTGGCTGGTGTGGAGGCCCCGCCCACTGGATTTGCCGAAAGCCGAGAGTTTCGACCCGAAGGTGCGTCTATCCCTCTCGAGCTAAAGACTCCTCCCCCCTCGTCTGAAAAGCCGTCGCAAGAGCATCCCGCCTCCGTGAACGGCCAGCCAAAGAGGCACGCTGAAGGGGCTCTGTCGGAACCTGGCCAGGTCCGCAAGGCGCCCACTTCTAACATTGAGGAACGCCTGACGCGAGTGTCGTTGGCTGTGGAAGCGCTGGAGGAGCGTTTGGAGGCGCTGGTAGAAGACTTGCAGGGGAGAGGCGCGAAGCAAGCCGACGATTTAGACAAGCTCGCGCACGAGCTAGGGGGGCGATGGACGCAGCATTTTCAGGAGCAAGCCGAGGCCGCGGTGGCGAAGCTGCGGGAGGAACTGAAGAATTCAGGGCGGGCCAGGGAAGAGAGTAGGCGGCAGCTAGCCAGCCTGGCCGAGGCGAAAGTGGCGTCCCTCAGCCGAGCGACGCGAGAGGAAGAGGAATATGAGCAGCAACTGGCGCAAGCATTTCGGGAGTATGCGCAGGTCATGCACGAGGCAGCGGATGTGGAGGTGGAATCGATTAAGCGTGCCGCCGAACAGGCGATGGCGCAACTGCAGGTAGCTGAGCAGCAGAGGGAGACAAGTTTCATGGCTCGGGCTGGAGCCGCGGAGGAACGCCTGACGGCAGTGTCGTCCGCGGTGGAAGCGCTTGTGAAGGACTTCCCGGGGCAGATGGGGGATGGCCTGCAGGCTTTTCAGGAGAAAGGTGCGAAGCAGGCCGACGATTTAGACAAGCTCGCGCAGGAGTTAGGGGGGCGGTGGTCGCAGCAGTTTCAGGAGCAAGCCGAGGCCGCGGTAGCGAGGCTGCAACAAGAAGTGAAGAATTCAGGGCGGGTGGTGGAGGAGAGCAAGCGGCAGCTAGCCAATCTGGCCGAGGTGAAACTGGCAACCCTCAGCCAAGCTGCAGCTAACGCTGCAGCGGGTTTCGAAGCGGGGCAAAGACGGTTGAGGAATCAGTACGAGACCTCTCGAATAGAACTCGAGGAACTCTTAGCGAAACGTCCCACAAACGTGTCACTCCCATCCGTTCACTGTGCACCTCCCCCAAAGCGGCGAAGTATAGTTGCGAAGCTAGCTCTGGTGGCAGGGCTTTTTCTGGTAATAGTGGCCTCTCGTTTGGGTGTGTCTCTTTCGAAAGTTCCCGTGATGCAACTGCGGCCTGAGGCTCCCGCTGACTTCATCGATCAAAGCCCAAACTGGAGTGCCAAGCGACGCGTCCGGGAGATAGAGCTGGCACAGGCGTATTGGCGGGAAGCGGCGGCGGGCTTGCAGGAGAGGTATCCGTTTGGCAGCGAACTGCCAGCCGAGCCCCCCGTGGAATTTCAAATCGAGACGAAGTATATCCCGGCGGGCAGTGCGAAGGCCTTTTCCGAAGCAAGGGCTCACTATTGGGAAAAACTTCGCAGAAGTTGGGTGCAACGCGAGTCCTGGGTAGAACGCGATGACGGGAACATGCAGTGGACGGACCGCCTTCGGCACATCTGGGACCAGTTGCATTCACATAAGTAAATCTCGAAAGGGGGAGGCGCCAACGCTCCGTGAGGTCTTAGAACGGGAGTCCGGCTTGGCGGACGTAGTATCGCAGCGGCTATTGCCCCCCCCAGGTTGACCGTCACGCAGCGGCGAGGATCCTCAGAAGGCGCACCATTGCTAGCGTGTCCTGACGGCAATAAGTTAGCAAGTCTTGCTTGGCTTTCTTCCTTTCATCTTCGGAAAGCAGGCCGTGAATCATAGCGTCCCAAACCACGCCGGCTTGTTCTCCGTCTGAAACCCCCATGCCCTCGTAGGTCATCTCCGGCACCAATGCCGGAAGGACATTTTTCAGCGAGAATGAACCCTGATAGTCAATATGGTAAGTATGCGATCTGATCACAGGCCATAAGTCCCACAGCCTTTCCTGCAAGCCGTTGACTGCCGGCTTGTACTCGGGGAAATAACCGGCGAGGCTCGCCAGCACCCTTGATTCAAAGTTCTGGTTGTAGACAATGATGTGCCCGGTGGTCCCAAGCACTCGGAGGAGGCTGGTCAGGAAAGCCAATCTCGGATCGCTTGTATCTTCCGCCAGGTACTCGTAGTGCTCCGGATCGCTCCCCGGATTCCGCTGAACATGGACCGACCATTGGAAAGGAATCTGACCAAAGGGGCTCATCCCGGCGAAGCGCGGGATAGCCGGTCCCAGGGTCTCGAAGTCCATGAAGTAGATGGGATATTCCAGCTCTTTCACTGCCTTCCCGAGTTCTTTGCCGAACCACGCCTTGCCGCTCACCGCAGACGCAAAGGCATGTTGTTGTGCTTCCGTCAGGGGAAACCCTGCTGGGATGTCGCGGATCGATGTCACGCCGAGGTCCGTCAACTTCTCGAGCTTGGATTCTGACAGGCGCGGCAAGCACGATACGTGGTCCGCCGGCACGGGCTTGTTGCACAGGTCGAAGAACTCGCATCGAAAAGGTTCGTTACACTGTGGCCCTGGCTCAATTTCCGGCGCCGTTTCCTCGGAAAGCATCCGTAGTTGTGCGCGAACCTCTGCCGGTACGTCCTTGATAAGGGCGTCAGTTTCAGTGGTAACCTCCGCCATTTTGAACAGCTTGCTGAGGTCATAGCCCCGACCGTCATAGAGGTACTCACGATTCAAAAGCATTATGCAGGGAACTATCTCGAGCCGAAGCCCCTCCAGAACAAATCGCTGAATGGCGACGTCCGGCAGGTAGTAATCCTTCATAGAGGCGGAAGACTTCACTTCGATCAGCCTCCACCGTTGGCGGTTCCCCATTCGCTGGAGAACATCCACCCGGACGAAGACATTCTGATGGTCAAACGTTGCCTGAAAAATGGCCGGCACGTTGCTGTCCTCCACCAGCCTGGAGGTTTGCGTAAGCGCCTTCGCCATTTCCGTAGGTTCCGCCTCAACCAGCACGCCCGCCTGGAACATCGTTCGCGCGAACCGCCCCACTTCGATTCCTTGGTCGAATCTTGCCTGTGCGCTTTCATCTGGCGGGGCGGCGAGTTCGGGCTGGTGAACCCCCAGGTAGAGCCGTTTGTGGCACTGCAATCCGGCGGTGAATCGTGACTTTGAGAGCCTCATTTCAGTGTCCCTGAGTGTCATTCCGGCGTGTTAGATGGTATGTTGTAGGCGGTAGGTGGGCGAGCGTTATTCCGTACCTACCGCCTACCACCTGGCACGTACGGCCTAGGATCATACACCCAAGTTGTGTCAGGGATGGTCACGTGGACAGCACGGACAAAATGCACGTCTTCATGTCTGGGTCTGCATCCCGATCGAAAGATCTCCGCGGCACAACAAGGCCCTTGAAACTAGTGCTGCAAGTTCAAACCAGCATCGCTCAACGGAGTAGTTGTCAATCAACGCGCTCGGGCGCCCTCAGCACTTGACAAGACCCGCGGCAGTGCCAGAGTTTCACGATTGGGTAGGAAGAGGTCGAAAAGCGGATGGGGGGGTCATCAATGGGTAAATTGAATCGTCGACAGTTCTTGAACGCGGGCGTACCGGTCACGCTGGGCCTTGGAAATACCAAGTTCTATCGTGGCTTGTCTGGCCTGTACGGCCTTCCTGGCGGCGCCGACAGCCCGATGGCGCCTTCGAAGGCTGACGTGCAGTTCGACAATTTGATTTCCAACGGCGATTTTAGGCACGGAACTATTGGTTCACTGCCGGACAACTGGTCTATTGTTTCTGGGAACCCGGCGCTCAAGCCCTCTTTCAAGTTGGTTGCCGGGCAAGACGCAAAACGCGAACTGATGGCCGAGGGCAACTGGCCGCCAGGAATGTTACGGCTATGTTCGCCACCCTGTCCGGATTGTCGGCGGCAGGACTTATCGCTTGCGGGTGCGGTTCCGCTGCTCTGGTTTAGAAGACATTAACCGCAACCTCGTGCATGGCGTTTTTACGGACAAATTTAACGATGGAATATTCCGCTACCGGAAAGAAGCGGACTCGATTATTGGCGAAGGAGATTTCCCGGGCCCGCCCGAAGACCAGGTCGGCGAGATTCGCCTATGTTTCCGTTACAGCGCGACCGGTAAAGTATGGTGGGAGCAGGTTTCACTTGAGGAGTGCAAGCCGATCGCGCCGCTGGCCGGTCACAGTGGCTGTTAGTTGGGGTACAGGAGACCTCCAGCACTGGGAGCGGTGGCTCGATGCTGCCGGGGCAAAGGGCGCCGACATTGCACTGTTGCCGGAGATATTCAATGGCATCGCGGAGCCTATGAAAGCAGAGCCTGAGGATGGCCCTTCCCGAAGGCTTATGGCGGAAAAGGCCCGCCAGTGGAAAATGCATGTGAGTGGTTCGACCTACG
This sequence comes from uncultured Acidobacteriota bacterium, assembly GCA_963765485.1. Taxonomy (GTDB): domain Bacteria; phylum Acidobacteriota; class Terriglobia; order UBA7540; family UBA7540; genus CAVROP01. Next base: position 42,903 of record CAVXWN010000025.1, read on the forward strand.
TTTGGCGCGGCGATCTGGTCTTCAATACCGCCCCGCTGTTCGACCGCGAAGGTAAACTCATCGGGATTTACGATAAGAACATGGTGTATGAGCCGGAGCTTGATCTCGGCGCGACTCCCGGGCGCGGATTCCCGGTCTTTCAAACAGATATAGGCAGGATTGGAATTATTATTTGTTACGATAGCTGGTTTCCAGAGACCGTGCGGCTGCTGGCTCTCAAAGGTGCGGAACTGATCCTGTTCCCCAACGCCGGGTACTATGCTGAACTCATGCACGCTCGCTCAGCCGACAATGACGTCTTCATCGCTGCCAGTAGCTTGAACAACCCCGCTGGCGTGTGGGATTCAGCCGGCCATCAGGCGGGCGAGGACAGGCCCGATCCCACATGTGCTGCAGCGAGCGGCATCCTCAGCTATCAGATGGATCAAACCACCCGGTTGTTTTTGGTAACTGTGGACCTTGCAATGAAAACGTCTCCGCAGAATTGGGGTGGGCCGATGCGCTCCGCCCCGGGCGGTCGCCGCTGCCGAGAAACCTGTATGGTTCCACTCGAAGGAGGCATCGCCCAGGAGGCGCGGCGCTGGTTCGAGGTCTAGAAACTCGGCACGCGAAGCGGGCATTTTGATTTACGCGTCTAGTTCATTGATGTATCTATAGCCTCCGCAGCCGTGAGGTCCGGTTTGGTTCAACTCCCATAATTACCTTGTTGATTGTCCGGTTTGTTTTGGGCCCACTTCGGCCTGTTTTCTCGCCGGGTGTGGGGGTCTAGCGGGGTGCCGAATCCGGGGCATCTGAAATCGGGGTGACACGACGATGAAACGCAGACATTTTCTGACGAAATCATTGGCGACCAGCTCTCTGGTCTGTGGACTGGGTGGCGGAGCAATTCCTTCGCTCAGCCAAACCGCGGGCAGGTTTTTGCCGAACCGCCCGACGGCGAAAGTCGCTTCCACGAAACTGAACAAAGCTTTGGACAGGGAGGCCATGCAGCGGGGATGGGCGACCAGTGTGGATCCCAGCTATCATCATGCGCCGCAAGCGGCGATTGAGGCATTTAAGGATCGGAAGTTCGGCATAAGAATTCACTGGGGGCTTTACTGCCTTATTGGAAGCGACGCTTCCTGGGCCTTAGCAGGAGCCAACAGGCAGTTTTGGGATATGTACAATGTGTTATATCAGTTTTTCAACCCTACGGATTTTGACGCTGACGCGTGGATGGACTTGTTCCAGCGAGGAGGGTTGAAGTATTTCACGTTCACCACCAAGCACCATGACGGCTTTTCTTTGTGGCCGACAAAAACCACTCAGGAATCCATCCAATTGACCCCCAAGGGTTTTGGCGCTGGTGGCGTCGAGCACTACGAGAAGGTGGTTCAAAACTACAGCATCATGGATGGGCCGTATAGGAAAGACATCGTGGGGAGCCTCGTCGAAGCAGGCAGGAAAAGGGGCTTAGGAGTCGGCCTCTATTACTCGCATGTCGACTGGCACGATCCGGCCTTTGCCTGGGATCCATTTAACCTGTACTACGATCCGCATTTCACGAAGCAGTCTGATCCCAAGCGCTGGCAGACTTTCATCGATCACGAGCGCGAGCAAGTGCGCGAGTTGATGACGAATTACGGCAAGATCGATTACCTCGACTTTGACATCGGCTGGCCGGAGGCGGCTGCTCAAGACATCGCGGAAATCACCATGATGGTCAGAAAACTACAACCCGACGTCATTATCAGAGGTCGAGGCATCGGAGCCTACGGGGATTATTACACCCCGGAGCGGGAAGTGCCCGAGGGTCCCTCTCAAGGTGTTTGGAAAGTCATTTATCCCTGCGGGCAAGCCTTTTCTTACCGGCCCAACGACATTTACAAACCGGCGGAATGGATTCTCGAGAACCTCATCGGGATTACTGCGAAGGGTGGCAACTTTGAGGTTGGCTTCGGCCCGATGCCCAACGGGCGGTGGCCTTCCGAAACTGTGGAACGGCTAGAGTACGTTGGAAACTGGCTCCGCGTGAACGGCGAGGCGATTTACAATACCCGGCCACGCAAGGTTTTTCGCGAAGGGACGGACGTGTGGTTCACGAGCAGCAAGGCCGGCAATCTTGTGTACGCAATCAGCATCGGGTGGCCAGGCGAAAAGTTCACCATCAACTCCGTGCGCGCCGTGCAGGGGTCAAAGGTGTTCATGCTGGGAGTTGAGAAGCCGTTGAACTGGCAGCAAGAAGGCGGAGCCCTGGTTATTGAGATCCCTCAATCCGTCGCCGAGAATAAGCCTTGCCAGCAAGCCTATGTGTTTAAGATTCGAGCGGAGTCTGAATGACACACTTTTAATCTACTTCGATAAGGAGACTCCACACATGCACTCTGATGATGAGTTTTTGCCTCAACGCCGGAAGTTCATTTCGTCACCACTCACACTGGGCCTGGCCTCGGCGGGGGTCCTCGGTTTGGCCTCGGCCCGCGCTGATGTGGACCCATCCTCCACAGAAAGCGGACTCGCTTACCCGGCAGAGCTCTCGCTGGCCTTGCTGCGTGACTACCAAACGGCCAAGGCCTCGAGCTATGACCGCACAGGAGGAAATGCCGATGCATTACAGAATCGAACCGGGCGCCACGCAGCTCTTGATGGATGCCCAAGGCCCCGGGATGGTCAGCCACATCTGGTTCACCATTTCCGCCCCCGATCCGCAGCACTTGAAGAAGCTGATCCTGCGCATGTACTGGGATGGAGAATCCGAGCCTAGCGTCGAGACCCCGGTGGGCGATTTCTTTGGATTAAACCTGGGCGAGTATTTTATGTATCAATCCGCACTGCTCACCGTGGCCGCGGTCAAGGCGTTGAATGCATACTTCCCGATGCCCTTTGGCAAGTCGGCGCGCATCACGGTGACCAACGAATGCGAAAAGCCGGTAGACGCGTATTATTGCGAACATCGATTACCAAATCTTGCCAGGCTTGCCGGAGAACATCGGCTACTTCCACGCGCAATATCGCCAGGCGGCGCCCTGCCCAGGCTGGTCAACGGCGGTCGAGAAGAACCTGAATGGGAAGAACAACTACGTGTTCCTGGAAGCCACGGGGCGCGGGCACTTTGTGGGAGTCACCCAGGGCATCGTTTTGAACCAGGATGGCTGGTGGGGCGAAGGCGACGACATGTTGTTCGTGGACGGAAGCGAAATGCCCATCACCAATGGAACCGGCTCGGAAGACTATTACAACGGCGCTTGGGGCTTCGAGGGCAAGCAGTTCGACTACCAGCACGTTGGTGTTCCCCACGTCGCGAACCCCTGGGCGATCGGGGGTACATGGTGCGTGTACCGCTGGCACATCGACAGCCCCCTCAATTTCCGCAAGTCCATCCGCATGACGATCGAGCATGGAAACGGCAACGATCGGTCAGACAACTTCTATTCCGTCGCCTATTGGTATCAGACCGAGCCGCACGCGAAGTTCCCCGCGTTGCCCCCCGTGGCGGACCGCCTGCCGCGCGTCTTCGCGGTTCCTAAGGGTGCAGCGCCGGTCAAGTAGGCAGGAGCGGGATAACAGAAGGCAGCCTCAGACGTCGTCTCGAACGACTACAGTCTGCGAAGCAGGAACTGGAGAGCATGAAGGCGGGTCACAAAGAGTCTGGCGTGAAAACTCGGTTGGCGTGTCATTCCGAGGGGCCGCAGGCGACGAGGAATCTCCGCATTGCGTTGAAAATACTCAGAGCGAGATTCCTCGCTCTGCTCCGAATGACAAGGTGGATGGAGTTTTCACACAGACTCACAAGCCCCGTTCTCGTTATAAGTCTGTGACAGTTACGTTAGAGTGGGAACCTTTGCTCTTCACTGTGCCGGATGCAGAGCGAAATCCAGTGCCTTCCCGGCGTGCAGCAGTGCCGTGTTGAAGAGGGGTAAGTCACAGTGTTGCGGTTGCACCAGCAGCGGTATCTCCGTGCATCCGAGGACAATCCCCTCTGCGCCCCGGTCGCGCAGACGTTCGATGATATCCAGAAACAGCCGCCGGGAGCTGGGCCGGATCTCGCCCCGGCACAATTCCTCATAGATCACTTCGTTCATCCGTTGCTGATCGCCGGGTTCTGGAACGAGCACCGTGATTCCCGACTCGCTCCAGCCCATCGCGGAAGAATCGCTCACTCATGGTGAAAATTGTCCCCAGCAAGCCTACGGACCGAAGCCCTGCTGCGAGAATGCATTCCGCCGTGGCTTGCACGATGCTCAGTAGGGGCATGTGTACAGCTCGTTGCACTTCCTCGAATACAATGTGCATCGTGTTGGTCGCGATGAGGCCGAAATCGGCGCCCGCCACATGCAACCGCTCGAGCGCCTCGGCCATTTCCCGTGCAGCCTCATGCCATTGCCCCTTGTGCTGCCAGTCCACAAACTTTTGAAAGTTCACGCTATAGATCAGAATCTCCGGGTATCCGTAGTCGCCAAACCGCGCCGTGTAAGTCCTGGTGATGTGCTCATAGTAGAGCGCGGTGGATTCCGGGCTCATGCCGCCAAGTATGCCTATCTTCTTCATCTCGCCTCCAGGATCAGCGCGGCAACCCGTATCCCTGATAGCAACATGCCTCCAGGCATTCGGCGCGCCAAAGGTTTCAGTGCTTGCTGCCGGAGAACTCGTTTCCCCACTGACAACTGACTACTGACCCCTGACAGCTACGCTCAGATTGAGATGATTGCACGTTGCGGCGCGTGCGCTCAGCCTTCCACCCGGATACGCTTCAGTTCCGCTTCAGACCGACCGTCCTTACGAAGCCATTCAATGGTCTCGTCGAGAACAGCCCGCATTGCTTCCAAAACCTCAACGGCGGCGTTGCGCAGGTGTTTGGTCGATCGTGTGCGCGGTGGTTTAAGTCTGCGCAGAAGCGGCGCCAGTTCCCGGAACATCCACACGGCGCATGGCGGAATCCGCGCTTTCCGGCTCACGCCGGCCCCGTGCTTTCCTGTTTCGTTTCGCGTTGGGCATTGTTCCTCCCGAGAATCACGATAAGCTCACCATCCTTAACACGGGCGCTCAAAGGCTCGCAATGGGCGATTCGCTGCGGCAAAGATACATACCGCTTAAGTCCTCCCACCCGGATGATGAGTTCGTCCATCTTTTTATGAAGGTCAATATCGTCGCCTGTAACAAAAGGCAATTTGAGGTGAAGCTGGTAGTTGCCATTCGCTTTGCGGAAGCGGTAAGGTGACTCGTTGAAAAAGCGTTTGGCGGGGTCCTGGTCGCCATAGAGCGCTTTGCCCATGCCGCCTTAGCCTTTCCACACCCAGAACCTCATCCTCGAACAGGGGAACGCGCCAGACAGGCTACGGGCGCGAAGAACTCCTCCACCGACTGGGTCCAGCGCTCCTGGGTGTCCTTCCAGGAATTGAAAAACGTATCGCGGACTTTGTCCGGCAGAATCCGGTTCACGATGACGGCATCAATGGTCAAGCCAAACAGGCAGAAATACGTGAAGGCTCGTTGCGTTTCCTTGAGGACGACCTTCTCCGGGTTGGTGACCAGACGCACCGTGGTTATCTTCGGGTCCGCCATAAGCTGGTCGATCCCGGCCAGCTTGCGATGGAGCGATTCCAGGTTCTGGAAATAGTCTTCCTTGGGAATGGGCACCCCGGCCACTGTATTGAGCATGGGGCGCACCATCTTCATCACGCGGCGCTCCAGCTTGAAGAGCTTGGACATGTACCACTCGAGGGTGGTGGGGATGCTCACGAACCGCAACGATTCGCCGGTGGGAGCGCAATCCAGCAGCATCACGTCGAAAGCCTTCTCGCGTACGTATTGATTCACGTAAAGCAACGAGCTGACTTCCTCCATACCCGGAAAGATGGCAAGCTCCTCGGCCAATGTCTGCTCGAGCCCGGAGACGTTCAAAAGGGCTGAAACGTAACCATAAACAGACTCCCAGTGGCGGGAAATCTCCTCCTGGACGTCTACCTCTTGAATCCAGAGGTTTTTGGAAACATTTACGAGCTTTCCGGCCTCGTGGTCCATTAGGCGCTTTTCGAGGTCGAAGGCATCGCTTAAGGAATGGGCCGGATCGATTGACATCACCAGAGTGCGGTAGCCGCGCCGGGCGAGTTCAAGACCTGTAGCAGCGGAGATGCTGGTCTTGCCTACTCCACCCTTTCCCGTGTATAGAATGATGCGCATGCCATCCCCTCTCGGTCTTGCATTACCCCCTGCAATCAGCTTAGCATTCTGGGGTGTTGAGTACAATAAAGGCAGGAGGCTCCAAGCGAGCTTTTCCATTTGGGGGCATGAACCCGTGGATCACCTCATGGCGGAACTGGGAAGAGAACATCCATCAATTCGACGCAACCGCGGGGGGCGAGTTTCGAATAGTTTTAAAGTCGCGCTTTTCCTGTTCATGGCGCCCTCGTTGTTCCCGGCGGAGCAGAAAGTTGACCCGACATGGTTGTACCGCTATGTCCCGGACATCCGAGAGAACCGCGTTGACCTGAGTACGGACACCTGCCACTACAAGCCAATTTTTGGCGAGGGTGATTCCGTGACTCAAATCGTCAGAAGCGTGGCCCGCTTTGGCGAGGTCACGGTCGACCCACGGGGAGGCTGCGCGGACGTCGTCTACGCAAGAGAAGAACAGATTTATGTGATTCTCGAAGGAAGCGGAGTTCTTCAATACGGCGAGGAGAAAGTCCCAGTTCGGAAGAACGATTTCATGTATCTTCCACCGGGGGTAAAGCACACGATTTCTGATTCTTCAGATAAGCCCTGCCGCCTGATTGTCATGGGATTCAAGATCCCGGCTGGAATCGCGATCGCTCCGCCCCAGAAACTCATGCTGGCGAATACGGATGACGTCAAGGAAGGGACAGTTGGAGGGCACCCATCCTCGGTTCTCTACAAGCTGCTGGTGGGCGATAGGAGTAGCACGCGAGATAGGATTGCTGCTGGCTACGTTGTGACCAGCCTCTTTCTCATGGACTTCGCTCCGGGCGGCACGAACTTCCCGCACCATCACGAGTCCGCCGAGGAAATCTATCTCGTACTGGATGGGCAAGGGAAGATGGTCGCAGGAGGAGGGACGGACGGAATCGAAGGCTTTCATCCTGCCCAGGCAGGGGACGCGTATTTCTTCCGCTTGAATTGCACCGTGGGCTTTTACAACAGCAACGAACCCGGCGCGAAAGCTCACATCCTGGCTGTTCGGTCGAACTTTCCTTTTGTGAAGGATTAGAATTCCATTTGAGCGCAAGACTTTCCGCCGAGGCTCTATGTGCCCAGTGGGGGGTCGGGCCAGCATTTGCGTATCGCGCTTAAGTCATTTGTCGAGCTTTAGATCATTGATTGGAGAAGACAATGCGCACAATTCCACTTGCATCTGACCGGCGGGCGTTCATGAAATGGGCGGCGGCGCTTCCCTTGCTTGGCCAAATTGCCGCTCAGGATCTCCTGGGCAAAGCGAAGGAGGCCATCGGCAAGGAACCCAGGGGGAATGTCTATGAGCGGTTGGGCGTAAGGACGTTCATCAACTGTCGCGGAACGTGGACTTATCTCAGCGCCTCTCTGGAGCTGCCTGAGGTTCGTGCAGCGCAAGTCGAAGCCGCAAAGTATTTTGTTAACGTGATTGAGCTACAGCACGCCGTAGGAAAGCGTTTCCACGAGATTACCGGCGCCGAATCGGGCATGGTCACCTCGGGCGCGGCAGGTGCAATGGCCTCTGCCACCGCAGGCTGCATCGCAGGGACTGAGCCGGCGAAGATCTGGCAACTCCCGGATACCACCGGACTCAAACACGAAGTCGTGATGGTTGGCGGGCGCAGCGCCTTCGATAGTGCGATACGGCTGGCAGGTGGAAGACTGGTCCTTGTCCACTCGATGGAGGAGTTGCAGAACGCCATCAACGAACGTACGGCCATGATCTATACCACCCATTTGGGCGACCCGTTAGCCAAGGAAATTGCCATCGCAAACGCTGCAAAAGTCCCGCTGCTGCTCGACGACGCGGCGGGCATTCCTCCCATCGAGAACATAAAACTTTACGCGAAGATGGGCGTTGACCTTTACACCTTCAGCGGCGGCAAAGGGCTAATGGGGCCGCAATGCAGCGGCCTGCTGCTGGGGCGTAAGGATCTGATCGAGGCAGCGCTCGCCAACACGAGCCCCTACGAAGGCGCCGTGTGCCGGCCGATGAAAGTCGGCAAAGAAGAGATTATTGGGTGCCTGACCGCCGTGGAAACCTGGCTGAAGATGGATTTGGGGAGTCTGAATCGCCAGTGGGGCGAGCGCGTCAAAAGGATCTCGACGCTCGTCGGCACCATCCCTGGGGTGAAGACCGACATTCAAATCCCCAAGGAAGGGAACCGTTACCCTACCTTGACGGTGACCTGGGACGAAAAAGCGTGGGGATTCACCGTCGCCGACTGCGCTCGAAAGCTGAGTGACGGCAATCCGCGCATCGAAGTCCTGACCAAAGACAATCCCAGCCTGGTCCCTGCGGTAGTCGAGGGGAATCCGAATAGCAAAGAACCCAAGACCAATGACCAATTGCAGATTGTCTCTATGACGCTACGGCCCGGCGAGGAGATGATCGTGGGCAGACGGCTTCGCGAGATTCTAAGCACCGCCAGAAAATCGGCACGTCTCGGTTCATCCTAAGCGCGGAGAACTTGTTGTCGTTTTTTCCCACTTCGCCGGATGAGAATACGCCGCGGGATGGAGGTCCGCTCTGAATCGCGTCAGGGGCGACTGTGCCTTCTTATTGGTTTTCGGGCTGCTCGGCTCTACCAAAAAGCCAAGGGGCTGCATCGACCGAAGCAAGAGAAATGACTTGCGACGCAATGTGCGTTCTGTTATGTTACATCCATGGCGCGTGGTAATTCTGGCCGCATTGTGATCGAGGTTGATCCGGCGTTTAAGCGCGAGCTGTACGCGGCGCTCGCGATGTCCGGAAGCACCCTAAAGGACTGGTTTGTAAAGGCTGCTTCGTACTATTGCGCCGACGCGAAGCAGCCCGATCTGTTTGGGCAGGGCTTGGCGCCAGACCGCGCGGATCCGGTCGTGTTGGAGGAGTGTGAGTCGTCTGGCTTAAGCTCGCGCAAAAGGTAGGAGTGCGGCACTGCGTAGGAGGGAATTATGGCGACAGGTCAAGTTATTCTGGATCGTCGTTCACGACGCCACAAAGTCATGATGCCAATCGCACTCGCTGCGAACCCCGAGGGGGAAAGGGCCTTTGTTCCAGCCTCGGCGCTGGACTTCTCCTCAGGCGGCCTCCGAATTCAGACCTCCGTTCGCCTCAGTACTGGTGAACTGATCTACGTTCGATTCGAGAATGACCCCACCGACCTCGGGCAATACAAAGTAGTATGGACCAAACCCGGTGGCGGCCTGCGGCCAGGCCAAGCCGGACTAAGATTTCAGAAACCAGTTCGCAAGACCATGCCGGGACCTATACCCTTGTCGAGCATTGAACCCCTGATTAACGCTGCCTAGGGCCAAAGCGAGCCTCTGCCATCCAGCTATTCCCGGACTTCCACCTACTACTTCTCGATCAAGTTCGCCGGCTCTTTCCACTCGTGCATTAGCCGGGCCATCTCCCGGATACCCTTTTTCTGCTTGAAAGCCGGGGCGCTTGAGGCGCCGTACGCTGAAAACCCGACTCGTGATTGCATTGAGAAGCCGTTAGGCATATGTTATCGGTCGACCGCGAAGCCATAATGTAAATTCATGCCTTGGTGATGAACCATGAGAAAGCTCTTCTCGTTTTCGGCTGCGAGTTGCGTCTGTCTATTGTTGGCGTTTTCGGCGGCGCCTTCAGTGCGAGCAGAGATCACGCAGGATCCAGCCCGCAAGCTGTTCATTCTGAGGAGCGGATCTGTCGAATACCGCCTGGCTCAAGACAACGGCACGGTTTATCTCGACTACTTTGGGCCGACCAACGCAAAAGCCTGGGAAGTGTCCCCGGCGCAGCAAGGGCCACCGCAGCACTTAGCCGCGCGGTATGAGACGAGCGGGCGGGCCGGTGCAGCGGGTCTCTCCGCCGATGACCTCGAATTGGTTCACTTCGAGATCAGCCATCCGCGGGAGGGTGTGGATGAGCTGAAACTCACACTTCGGCATCGCAGCCTTCCTCTTCAGTTCGCTGTGGTCTATCAGACCATGGGCGCAACTGGCGTGATCACGCGCCAGACCACTGTCCTAAATAGCGGATCGGCATCGGCTCGCGTTGACTCATTACCTTCGCTCTCGTGGAGCTTGCCACCCGGAGATTACGAGCTGACGTACCTCTGGGGAAACTGGAGTCGTGAGCGCCAGCAGGGAACCGAAGTTCTGGGACCTGGAAGTCGCGAATTCGTTTCCGCTATCGGGCGAGCAAGTGGCCGGTTTTCGCCGTGGTTCTGCCTGCGGAATGAGAAGCTCGGTGTTCGTTACCTGGCCCAGCTTGCTTACTCGGGCAACTGGCAGATGAGCTTCGAGCGGACTCCCAGCGGCGGCGCGCTGGAAGCCGAGGATCTGGCCGTCAACTTGGGCATGCGGTTTGACGCGAACGGTCCTCTAGTGCTGCCGCCTGCCGGTGCGTTCACCAGTCCCATGGTCGCCTTCACCGCTTCTGCAGGCGACCTCGACGAAACAGCCAATCAGCTACACCGCTTTCAGCACGACTTCGCTTTCGCGCGCACTGCTGCGAACCAACCCCCACTTGTGCAGTTCAATTCCTGGTACCCCTTCCCGGGTCCTGGAACGGTCGCCGAGATGAAACGATGCGCTGATGTCGCCGCCGACCTCGGCGCCGATGTCTTCGTTCTCGACGCCTCGTGGTTCTCGACTGATGAAAAGAACTGGTGGTCAAACGTCGGGGACTGGCAGCCCAAGGATTCCTTCCTTCCGAACGGAATCGGAGAACTCTCAGAATACGTCCATGGCAAGGGCCTCAAGTTTGGGCTATGGGTGGAGATCGAAGCTGCCGGCCTCCATTCCAAAGTTGCGGCGGAGCATCCGGACTGGTTTCTCGGACTGGACGGCAAGCCTTACAACATGGGCCGCTACCACTTGAACTTCGCCAAGCCGGAGGTGCGAGCTTGGGCGCGCGCTCACCTGGACCGTCTTATCCGCGATTACCGTCTCGATTGGGTAAAGTTCGACTACAACACCGAATTCGGCGAGCGTTTGGATCAGCCTGCCGGCGGACGCCAGGGCACCGTCCTCCACGATCATCTGGCTGGCTACTATGAGTGGCTGGACGGCCTGCGGATGGCTTATCCGAATCTGGTCATCGAGAACTGCGCCAGCGGCGGCATGCGATTCGACCTCGGCATCATGGCGCACACTCACACGACTTGGCTCTCTGACGTTGTCGATCCCAAGGCTTCGGTGCAGTTGGGCTACGGGTGCACCGTCGAATTCGCGCCGGAAGTCTGCAACCACTGGATGGTCGGCGACAGTGACACCGGCACTGTCGATCTATCCAAACCATCTGGGTGGTGGGATTTCATGCTGCGCGTGCCGATGAATGGCCAGTATGGCATCTCCAGCCGCGTGTTTGACTGGAGCCCCGAGTTGAAGCAGCGCGCCAAAGACAATGTCGCCCTTTATAAGCGTTTACGCGAAGTCATCGCGGGCGCCGACGTGTATCACCTCACTCCGCCGCCGGACCATGATCGACCGGCGGGGTGGACTGCGCTCCAATACGTGGCGCGTACGCGGGATCGCAGCGTGGTCATGGCCTACCGTCTGGAAAAAGGAGAGCCAAAGATATCGCTTAGGCTCCGTGGGTTGGAGCCTGCGCGGCGCTACAGAATTCTCGAAAACGGGCTTCCACGGGGCCTTCTTACGGGAGCACATTTGGCCCAGGACGGCTTGCCGGTTCAGCTAGGGGCGGAGTGGCGTGCGGCAGCTTTCGAACTGCGTGCCGTACCGTGAGCGAGCGTACTCAATCGTAAGAAGCGCCTCCTGCGACGTTTCGGCGATGCAAGAGACCGGAAGGCTGGGCGCGGTTTGCGGCTGATCTTGGTGTTGGTGGCTTAATGCTTAGGAGAAAACCCATGAGTTCTCGGATGTTGTGCACGGTCCTCTTGCTCGTGGCCACGCTGTTCGCCTGCGGAAGCACGGCGGCTGCGCAACAAGAGGGAAAAACCCTCTGGCAGCCTTTTTACATCGGGCCCAGAACCGGGCAGCAGCACGTATCCCTGAATGGAGAATGGGATCTGGGATACCGCGACACACCCATTGGAAGCCTGCAAGACCTCGGGTCACAACCGAAATGGATCCATGCGCAAGTGCCCAGTTCGGTGCAGTGGGCGCTCTATCGCGCCGGGGAGTTGCCCGATCCTTACTTGCACATGAACGCCAGACAGTACGACTGGGTGGTGGAAAAGGTCTGGTACTACCGCAAGCGTTTTCAGGTTCCTTCATCAGCGAAAGGCAACTACGTCTTCCTTTGTTTTGACGGCGTCGACTACTACGCAAAGGTCTGGTTAAACGGGCAGGAACTGGGCCGCCACGAAGGCATGTTTAGCGGCCCCATGGTGGAGGTAAGTTCTCTGCTCCGTGCCGATGCACCCAATGAAATCATCGTAGAGGTTCGAGCGGCCAACTACGGCGTGGGAGACAAGTGGAAACCCTGGTCGACAGGAAAGGTGACTGTTCCCTGGGGACTTACTGGAGGGCTAGCTCTTATTACAGGCGGAGGGGGCCGACAGTGGGGGCCTGACGGTGCGGTGCCCGGGACAGTGGGAGTTGAGGATTACTTCCCGGTGGGGATGTGGCGTGGAGTTCGAATGGAGATCGTTCCACGCATTCATTTGGAGCGCCCCTTCCTGGTTACGGAGGAGGCAAGCAGTTCGGTGGCCCGATTGGCGCTGAATGTGGAAGTCCTAGCCAAAGCAACAGGGCTGGACACGAAACTGAGTGACGAAGTGGGTAGTTTCCGCGACGCTTGGACATCCAAGCCGATTCAAGATCCGCCGACACTTCAGTTCCAGTTGCTAGATAAGGCTAGTTCTCGGTCGGTCCTAAGCCGGCTTATTCCTCTGCGCCTTTACGAGGGTCGGAATTGGGCAAGGCAGGAAATAAACGTGCCGTCCCCCAAGCTATGGTGGCCCAATGGCATGGGCGATCCTCACCTTTACATTGCGAGGCTAGCCCTGGTTCAGCAAGGGAAACCCATCGACGCGACAGAGTTCGATTATGGGATCAGAACCATTCGCAACGTGACCAGTGCCGCTCCACGCACACAGGACCGCTGGAACGGCTGGCAATTCGTAGTCAACGGTCGCAAGTTCTTCGTAAAGGGAATGGACTGGTGGACGACCGACATTCTGCTCGATCTGCCCCGAGAACGCTACGAGTGGATTCTGAGGACGGCGCAAGCCGGGGGATCCAGATGATGCGGACCTGGGGTGGAGGGATTCTTGAGACCGATGACTTCTATGACCTTTGTAACCGGTTGGGAATCATGATCTGGCAGGACTTTCCCATCGGCAACATGGAGACCCCGGAGTGGCCGCAGGACATTTGGGAGGCGCAAGCGCTACAGAACATCTTTCGGATCAGGAATCATCCATCTCTCGCGGTCTATTGCGGTGGCAACGAGTTCAATCCCTATGTGTCCGGGAACACCACGGCGTTGGGGATACTCGAGAGATCGCTTCGGGATTTCGATGGTACGCGACTCTTCCTGCGTACTACCCCGGACCCAGGGGATATCCACACGTACCCCGACATGGACCCGACCTGGTACAAGCACATTTACTCCCTTGTCCCATATGTAAGTGAAACAGGCCCACATTCGGTGCCCGAAGCGCGGGAGATCCGCGAGTTCGTTGACGCGCGCGAGTTGGAAGGTCCCTTACGAAATATCAACAGCCAGGAGTTCATGGACTCCCACCCGGAGTTTCTTTACCACTACATGGAATACGGTACGGACCGCACTGTGCTCTTGTTGGCGCGGGCATCGCAGATTGACGACATGAGGGCGCCCAGCCTCGAAGAATATTCAGCGGCCGGGCAAGTCGCGACGGGCGAATTCATCCAGATTGTCTCCGACATCCTACAGGCCAACTATCCCGTTACCACGGGTCTTTCGCCCTGGGTGTATAACACACCCTGGCCGCTCTCCACTTTCTGCATGTTCGTGGACTACGACGGTCAACCTGTAGCCTCCTACTACTTCCTGAAGAGGACTTACGAGCCGACCCATGTGATTATCAGGACTCCACAGCTCGTTTGGGGAAAGGGCGAGAAGATTCCTCTCTCCCTCAGCGTGGTTCATGCTCCCCCAACCGGCATTGCGGGACTGACCGTCTCGCTGGAGGTATTGGACACCCAGTTTCATTCTCTCTGGCGTGGCGAGCACAAAGTGGACGTCAAGCCCGGGCCTTCGGTGACTCCCGTCGAACTCGGTGAGTTCACCTTGCCGGATCGACTGGAGGAGCATTTCTTCTTCTTGCTTGCAGAATTGAAGCAGGCGGACGGGAAAGTGGTTTCGCGTTCGGTTTACTGGCCCCGCTGCCTGAAGCTGATGGCTGACCCGGAATACCGGAAGAAGTATCGAGCTAGTCCTCAGCCCTCGCTGACTTTCGAGCACGGACCCTGGCTTAGGAAAGAGGTAGCGGAGAGCAAGACCAACCTGGAACTGCAACTGGTTTCGCGCCGGGACGAAGAAAAGAACCAGAGCCGTCTCCAGGTGCGCGTGCGAAATGCAGGTCCTCATCCTGCCTTCTACGCCGAGGTTAATATTGAGGGGACGAAGCGCACTTTCTACGCCGCGGATAACGGCTTCTGGTTGGCCCCGAAGGAAGAACGTCTCATAGACATCGGGGTCTTGTGGCGCGACCCGGGGACACGTAACAGAGCGCTGCTAACAATAGGCGCCTGGAATGCCGAAACGAAGTCAGCGGCCATAAGGTAATGCCACGCGAGGCGGCAGGTCTTGGTCGAGTTACGTCACCGCCAAATGCTCGATGCGATGTGCCGTGTCCTTTCGGCAAGCCGGCGTAGGCCGGGACGGGCCAGCGTGATTGAGAAACAGTAGCCTTGCGCCATCCGGGAATGCGTGGTCGCGAAGGCCCTCGGCGGTAGAGTAGTCGGCGCGGCGGTTGTTCGGAAGCATGGTGCGCAGGATCGAGGCGCTACCGGTGCCAGCGGGGCAAAGATTCGCACTGGCAGCCGAACATTTTGGAAAAGAAAGGAGGCGGGGACGGGGACGCGTCGCAGAAGTCGTTGAAAATGAGCTGGTTCCCGGTTTTCGTCGGCGGGCATTCGGCGGAATGGCCGAAAGCGGATGCCGGAGAAGGTCAGCATGAGAAAGTTCATCAAAATCCTGCACTCGCGGAGGCCGTCGGGTGTATGCTATCCCTATCCGGGAGAGCAAAACGGGAATCCCAGTTCATTCGAATCTTCTCTTTCTTCGTCAGGGCGCTGGTCTCCCGTTTTGAGCCGCACTCAAGAAACGGTTTGACCCATAGCGCTGAATGATGATGTTACAGACCGGGGCCAATGGCAATGCAAGGCTAAGGACCGAGGAATGCTGCACACAAACTAGGGCGCAACAAGCTTGGACGTTTTGTTGTTCATGTTTCGGGCAACAGCAATGACAGACTGTAAAGGTGGCTGGACTAGCCTTTTCGGTAAGCGGCGAGATTGCGGAGCGGTACCCAGAGCAGTTTCTCGCGCTTCCAGACAAGGAGTGAAGACATGAAGCTATTCAAGGTGCTTTTATTCGCAGCTGGCTTGCTTGTAATGGGGTTGCTGACACGGAAGCTGCCTTCGTCCCACGCGCAAGGAACAACTGTCACGTTCCCGGGGCCTGAACTCCTGGGGCGCCCGGAGGACACGTCCATCACGATCAATGTCGTGCCCAGCGCCGCTATAAATACTTATTTTAGATATGGCACGACAAAAGGGGGAGAAAATGTAACTTCTGCTACGTTTTCCACGATCGCCAATCATCCGCTTGTGGCTGTCATCGACAATTTGATGCCAGATACACAGTACTATTACTACATGGTATATCAGCAGCCCGGTGCGTCCTCCTGGACCACAAGGCCCGAGCACTCCTTCCGTACCGCAAGGGCCCCGGGCGGCAAGTTCACATTCACGGTGACGTCCGATTCGCATATCAACATCGTGTTCGGCAATGGACCCTTGTTCACGCAAACCATGAAAAACATTGCCGGTGAGAACCCGGACTTTCACCTCGACCTCGGCGACACGTTCGCAATGGACGGCGTGACTACCCAGGCCCAAGCCAACAGTAACTACCTTAACATCCGAACGAATTACTTCAGTGTCATCAGCCCTTCACTGCCGATTTTTCTCGTTCTGGGCAACCACGAGCAAGAAGAGGGCTGGCACATGAGCGACCCGGGCTTGGCAGTGGAACCGCCCATCATGAGCGCAAACGCGCGAAATGAGTATTTTCTCAATCCCGATCCATTGATCAGTACGTTTTACACAGGCAACGTGGACCAGGGTGATTCGGGTATTACCAGTTACACGGGCGTCGGCAATGTTACCGATCAGACGATTGAGGATTACTACGCGTGGACCTGGGGCGATGCGCTCTTTGTGGTCATCGATCCGTACTGGTATACGCCCCAGAAGCCGTACGTTGGAAATATGGGAGGAGGAGAACCCGGTTACCCGACAGCGAGCGATCCACCGACGGATGCCGACCGGTGGCAATGGACGCTGGGACCGGCGCAATACCAATGGCTTGAGGATACGCTGGCCGGCAGCACTGCCAAATACAAGTTCGTCTTTGCTCATCAGGTTGCCGGAGGCATGGACGACTACGGACGAGGCGGCGCTTATGCGGTTCCCTTCGTTGAATGGGGAGGCACTGATCCCAACACGAATGCAAATTTGTTTGATAGTAAACGCAGCGGATGGACCTGTCCGGTTCACCAGTTGCTGGTGAAATACAACGTCACAGCTTTCTTCCACGGCCATGACCACGAGTACGCGCACGAGCAGCGCGATGGCATCGTCTATCAGTTGGTCCCCATGGCTGCCGATGCCACATATGGCTACGGTTTCGGCGAGTACACGGTGGATGGCACCTATACGCTCAAGGTTCTGCCCAACTCGGGCCACTTACTGGTGACGGTTGATCCAAACGGGGGTGTCACCGTTGCTTACGTGAGGTCGTTTACTTCGGGCGCCGGGACCAATGGAACCATCGCCGATTCGTACAACATACCCGCTCCAGCACCGCCGGGCTCCCTCTTGGTTTCATCGCTGGCGCTAAATGCGGCGATCCTGGTGGGCGACGGCAGTTCGTCCTCGACCGCTACGGTAACCCTGAACGTCCCGGTTCCTTCCAACTCAAGCGGGGTTCAAGTGACCCTGGCGAGTAGTAACCCCCTCGCAGCGACGGTCTCCCCTCAAGCAATTTTGATCCCTGCCGGTTCCACAACCGGGACGTTCACCGTGACTTCTCAATTGGTCACTTCTTCCGCTACGTCCACGACTATCACGGCCACAGCCACCGCCAACGGCTCGGGTTCGGCTCAAGCGACACTTACGGTGAACCCCGTGGCCACAGGCCTGACATCTTTGACCTTGAACCCGACGAGCGTGGTGGGTGGTGCTGCCAACTCGACGTCGACCGGCACGGTAACCCTCAATGGATACGCGCCTGCGGGCGGAACGGCCGTGGCGCTGACGAGCACCAGCAGCAACCCCTCCGCGGTGACCGTTCCGGGTAGCGTCACGGTGCCATACGACACCACCTCAAACACTTTTCAGATAACCTCTAATTCCGTTACCTCGTCGACCGCGGTGACGATCACCGCCTCACTCAATGGATCGAAGACCGCGACTCTGACCGTCAATCCGGTGCCACCGTTCACTCCGGTCCGAATCAATTCGGGCGGACCCAAATACACCGATTCTCTGGGACAAGCCTGGGCGGCAGATACCGGATACACCGGAGGCAGCCCGTACTCGGTGACCAACACGATTACGAATACCCCCGATCCGACCCTTTACAAAACCTCGCGCTATGGGGCGTCATTCAGCTACACCATCAGCGCCCCGGCGGGCACGTATTCGGTAACGCTCAAATTCGCGGAGCCCGTCTGGTCGGCTAAAGGGAAGCGCGTGTTCAACGTGGCGATCAACGGAACGAATGTCCTGTCCAACTTCGACATCTTTGCCGCGGCAGGTGCGGAGTTCAAGGCGGTCGACAAGACATTTACGGTGAAGAGCAGCGGCAAGATCACGATCCAGTTCACGACGGGATCGGCCGGCAACCCCTTGGTAAACGCGATTCAGGTGGTCGCCTCTCCCTAGGATCCTCTTAATTACCGTTAAAAACCCCTGGCGCGGAGGGTCGGATGCGGATCGAATTCAAGGGTATCGCCACAGCGGAACTGGTGGAGGGGGATTTTCGCAACCAGTCGTCCCTAATTGCAACACGAGCCTTGAGCAAAGCATCGAGCACCCGAATCCAACCAGAACCTCCGTGAGAATCCTGGCTAGCGAGTTAATGTCTTGAAATCACGCTCGCTCAGCCTCCGCGTCGCCTGCACGAACCACGACCAAGATTTGTCTGGGTCGCGGCCCCGAAAGGCATCCAGCTTCGATCTCGTAGCGGCATCAATGACGATTGGGTTCTCAAGGTAGAGATGCGTGTGGTCCAAGCGAATTGTCCAGGGATACTTTTCAGGATCGCGCACGCTTCGGTGTGGTTTTTTCTCTGACTTTGAAGCTGCCTGGGCGTGGGCAACCACGCCCCTGGCTGTAGCGTAAAAGCATAGCCAGTCGCCGGGCTTCATGTACCTTCTGCCGGGCGTCCTCTCTCCAAAGGCATATACCTTCTCCTGGCCCACTAGACTCTCAATCACTTCTTCGGCTGTTTGCTTCTCACCTTCTCTGACTGGTGTCAGCCAGTAAGCTGTTTCCGTCTCGTCTGGAGTCTCAGGGGACACTCCCGCTCCTTCTGGCGCCCCCTCGCTCTGCCGCTCAGCGATGAGTCGCGCCATCAGGTCCACAACCGAGTCGACAGTGGGCGCGGAGGGTCGAATTACGGCAAGCAAATCTCCATGGTTCACGTCGTATTCACTAACCATCTCAGCAAGGGACAGTAACGACTTGACCGAGATGATCCTCAGTTGGCCAGACCTCTTCTCCCCGAGTATGGCATTTTCAAGCTGGTGTACTTCGGGATCAGTATGGCCGACAACATAAAGACCAAGCGCGGTATCCCAGTTGGGGATCTTCTTCTCCGAGATTAGTCCGTCTACATAACCAACCAGTGTAGAGGTTTTGACCGTGGAGGCCTCACTTGTTTTCACTTCAACGACGATATGGAACGGTGAGGGCGAGCGCCAATAGCCATCAAAACCAAGCTCTCCCTGGATTCCGCGATACCGCCCATAGGTCACCTCGAACCCCAGGAATTCGCCCACGTAGTTCACCAAATCTTGAAGCGCGCGGTTATACTCATCGCCGGTCTTTCGGAGGCACTCTTCTACATAATCGCGGACTTGGCCCACCTCCTTGACGTTGCCTTTCAGGAAGCGACGGAGGCGCTCACGCGCAGTTTCCTCACCTGGCGAATCATCCAGCGGCCCTACAAGCGACAGCAGTTGCTCTAAGCTGAGACTCATGCGATCACTCCACTGAAACGAACTCTATGTGGGATTGAAGTCACTGCGCGATTGTAGGCCTCATCGTCCGCACGTGCAATAGCGAACCTGGCGAACCTGAGGCGTGGCCGAACCCTTAGGCAAGGAGGCGTTGTCGTTTCCTTCGTCAATTTCGTCCGGCGGAGGACGATACGGGCGAAATCTCCGACAAGATCAAACCGCATATCGTTGCAATCCTGCACGGGGCGAACGTCGGCAAATGAGACTCAATGCAGATGTGCGAGACGGATCCAATGAGGGATTTGGACGGATTTGGGGAAGCCCTTAGGAGAAAGCACCATGTCTTCCGCTCAGTTGGGCATGACTTTGAAATTTGAGTCTAAAGCGATCACTCTGAATTAAGAGTGATACCCGCTACATTTTCCGCTACATGCCTTCAGCGTCAAATGAGGCCTTTCCTGGGGGATAGGGGGGTGCCGTTCTCCGGCAGGATTGGGTCCCATCGAAAGGGGTTGCTTAGCAGATGCGTCTAGCCACAAAGAATTGTGGGAAACCCACAACTACCATCCCCTTGCCGCAATTGTTGAGGTTGTAGGCCGCACGAAGTAGGCTACCTCGAAGGCTTGGAGCGGCTGATTTCGGCCCAAACACGATCAAATGCCCGATTTTGGAGGGTCTAAGTTGCTCAAAACGCTTGGGATAGCCTTTCCTGCCCCGGAAAGGCCATTTCCAGGATGCCACCTCCACGAAACCCTCTAAAATGGAATATGTCGCTGAAAAGGTGGTAAACTTACCCCTATCCAGGCCCCGAGGACGCGCCAAATCGCCGCCTAGAGGCCCTAGCGGGCCGATTTGGAAGCCTTCCCGACCCCCTTTTGCCATATTAGCCCTATGCGGGCATTTTGACCGGTTTTAGCCATTATCAGACGGAATAATGCTGAAACGCAGGAAGGTTGACTAGTGGCAACACCGGCACCTGTGCTTCGGTACGATTTTAACGGTCGTACTGCCGGGTGTAGAATTTGAAGTGTTAGGAGTCAAGAAAGTGGACTCGCCGTTTGCAAAAGCCGACGGAAAGCCCTTTCCCCTTCGCCCGGAAGACGAGCAGAAAGCAGCCCAAATTGCTGGACTCTGTGACACCTACCTTAAAGAGGTCGGCTTCAGCTTGGTAGAAGTAGGTTCTGACTACGCTATATACCAAAACAGGAACGGCTTTCAAATCGCAATCCAAGGCCAGCTATGGTTCTGCAAGCCACCGAATGACAGGGAATTCTCAGGCGTCGGATTCGTTGACCTCTGGGAAGTCGTAAGAGGAGGCTAACCGTCCACAGGAAAAGCAAGGTCCTTGGCGTGCCGTTCTACTCGCGAGGGAAACGTCTCGGTGGAGCGATGACACTTTCGTACCCTTACCTCCGTGCCGTTAAATCCACGCACCTTCGGAAATAGAATCTAGCTCACTCCAGAGCGAGGATTGGAAATCAGAGGAACGCCATGAGTCACGCTCTCGCGGTCGTGCTTTTGTCGCTTACCGGAGTCCTCATAGCGCTCGTCATCATGTTTACGTCCTCGGGTCTTCTCGGGTACTACCTTGTTGAAACGGTTCGCCGCATCGTGAGGAAAGCCAGAAGGGGAAAACCGAACTCTTCGGGCGGACTTCCGGGCGGACCGCTTGCAGCTTAGTTGGAGCACCCAGTCGCGACGCAATGCGACCGCAACGCCTAAAGGCGTTCCTCGATTGGATTCGAATTCGCAGCAATCCCCGCAAGCACGAGGAAGCGTAACGGGGGATGCCGTCATCGGGCGGAATCAACAACAGATTCCTTGCCACTTTCCTGACGTTCGTACTCACAGAAACGCCCCAGTACACCTCAAAAGTATCCGGCGTGACAAATTCTGTCACGCGGTTTAGACAGAATACGACAAATACGGGCGCTTTCCCTTGACCCAGTACGGAAGTGCCAATCCCAGGAACTCTGCTAACAATCTGAAAATAGGCGCCTTGCCAATGAGACAAAAACCTCAAGGAATCTTGTATGGCAGGAAAAGTGCCGTACAACCAATAGTCTTGCCCATTATTGCCATGCAAGAAGGAGAGGAACCATGAGGAAATGTTCAAGAGGTTTTTCACTCATTGAGTTGCTGATCGTGGTCGCGATCATTCTCGTCATCGCGGCGATTGCCATCCCAAACCTGCTCAGGTCGCGAATAGCAGCCAACCAGGCTTCAGCGGTGGGATCACTCCGCACCATCAACACCGCAGAGGTTACTTATGCCACGACGTACAACACGGGCTTCTCTGCCACCTTGGGCGATCTGGGGCCGCCGGCTGCAGGATCGAACCCTGTCGCGACTGCCGCGGGAATAATTGATGAAATTCTGTCGGGGACGGCAGGGGGAGTAGGCGCCGCCGCCACACAGAGCGCCAAGAGTGGTTATCAGTTTACCTACTCGGCAGGTACCCCAAGCGCTGGCTGGATCAACGTTTATTCGATTGTCGCCACACCGGTGAGCCTTGGAACAACCGGGACCAACTTCTACTACACGGATAAGTCCGGTGTAATCCGCCAAAACTCCACGACGGTAGCCGGCTCAACCGATTCGCCGCTAGCCGGCTAGGCGCGGTCCACGGGAACCACAACAATCAACTGGCGACGAGCCTGCGAGCGGTTTTGATCCGGCCGTTACTGACGCCGCCCTTACCTGTTTGCCCCTCTCCCACAAGCGCGCGGGGGGAGGCCCGCCGCGGAGGGGCGGCGGGGTTAAAACCGGCCAAAACCCCGCCCTTCCCTCTTCGTGGTGAAAAATTCCAGCTAAGAGCTATAAGGTTTTACGGGCAATTCATAAACAGATTTCCAGCCGGCACTTAGGGGCTCTTTCAAGAACGGCGCCATCTCTTCCTCAGTTCTGAATGTTACTTTCTCAACCGGAGGAACTTTGCCGGGCGGGAAGGCTTCAAGGATTTGGTCGACCACCAGGGTGAGGTAGCTGAGAATCCCAGCTAGAGGCCTCTTAGCCTTCTCGGCAGTTCCGAGAGTGGCAAAGCCGACCACTCCTTCAGGAGTCGATTTGATCTCTATGGCTGCATGTCCTTCACCCTCCGACCATCGGCTCGGACGAGCCACGGCGTCTACTGACTGACCGAAATGCCCATCGGGAAGATAAGCTTCCCCCTTCGTATCCACAGCAAACTTCATGTCAACCATCTCCGGAAAGAGGAAAAGCGCCAAGGAAGTCTCAGCCTCGTCGGCGTGGACAAAATTAGTATCCCAATCACCTCCCCTGTCTTTGGTGAGGAAGAATTCTCGCGTCGCACGATGCCAGTCAATCACCCGAAAGATTCCCGGAAGCTGGTATTTCTTCATGAACTCCTGCAGAGCTGCCTCAAGCATCCACAACTGTCCGTGATTATTGATGATCATCTGCTTCCGGAAGCCATCGTTCCACAATCCCAGCATGACGTCCATGAGCACTGCTTTTACGGTGCCGTCAGATAGGGGAATAGTTCCGGGCATACCAAGGTGGTGATATGGATGGCCACCGTAAGCCAGGGGCGGCATCGCCAGATTGACCATCCTGCCCTTCTTGGCCGTGTACCTTCTCACTCCTTCGCAGATACAAGTGACAAAATAGGTGTCAGCCCAACTGGGCATGTGACGGCCGTGGTTTTCCGTGCAGCCCACTGGGATAAAGACGATGTCATTCTTCCTGCGGTTTTCTTCAACCTTGTGCCGCGGAGTGTTTTGGATATAGCAACCCTCCTTGACCAGTTCAGAAGGAGAGGGCATTTCATATTCGGCCAGAATCGCATTGATCGCCTCGGGGCTGGCCTCGAATATGCGCTTTTTCATTCTTCCCACGGCATTGTCTTCGAAGAATACGTCATCTCTGGTGGTTCGTAGAAAACTCATTTTCGTAACCTCCTTGCCTGAAAAAAGCTATCGAATTACACGCCGGTCAAGCTGAGGAACACCGGCCATCATCCGACCCTGGTCGTGTCGAGCGGATGGGAATGATCTGCGCGTAGCGGAATGCACACCACCGGAAAGTTTCGCTTGGAAATTGTCAGCGTTCTTTCAAATCTGCCACGTAGCCGGCGCCCCATTGCTCCTTTCGTCGCTCCCGAAAATCCCCCGTAAGGGGCATAATCGCGCTTTGGCCACCGTCGCAGATGATAGTCTGGCCGATAATGTAACGCGATTCATCGGAGGCCAGGAAGATAGCCAGGCGTGCGATGTCCCAGGGGGCACCGAGAAATCCGGCCGGCATGGTCTTCGCTTCGGCCTCGGTGTCAAAGGACTCTCCCAGTGTCTTGCGATGACTTTCCACGAAGATCCAGCCTGGGGCGATGGCGTTGACGCGAACGCCCTTCTGGATTAACTCCAAGGCGACTTCGCGGGTGTAGGCCACGATAGCCCCTTTGGTGCCGGCGTACACGGAGTGCTCCGTCATCCCGGCGAAAGCATGAACGGAGGTGAGGTTAACAACGGTCCCTTTCCCTTGCTGCACCATCGCCGGTAGCACTGCTTGGGTGAGGAAAAACTGGGCGCGGATGTTGACGTGAAAAAGGGTGTCAAACTGCTCCGGCAACACGTCCTCGAAGGGAATGTTGACGGTGATCCCGGCGTTGTTGATAAGAACATCAAGCCCGCCCAGGAATTCGACAGCATCCTTCGCCAGTTGTCTGACTGGCTCCACTCGTGTGAAGTCGGCGTTCATAGCCGTGGCTCGGCCGCCGGCCTTGAGGATTTCCTGCACTGCTGATTCGGCACCGGCGGCGCTGTGTGAGTAGTGAAGCACCACGGCCGCACCCTCCTTGGCGAATTCCAGAGCCACGCCGCGGCCAATGCCCGTACCCGCGCCAGTCACCAGCACTCTCTTACCTTCCATTTTCCCCATTCCAACCTCCTCTAATCCGGAGCCACGAACCGGCGATCTCCTCCAGAGATCTGCCTCTGGTCTCCGGGAGAAATCTCAAACCCCAGAAAAACGCGAAAATACAGATAGCGGCATAAAGCCAAAAAACTCCCGCGTTGCTGCCGATGGTTTTCTCGGAAAACGATTCCAGGATCGGGAACGCAAAGGGGCCGCTGAAGCCGGCAACCCACAAGAAGGTGGTAGCAACAGCTACAGCCCGAGCCCGGATCCGTGTGGGAAATATCTCGGACATCATTAGCCAAGGCAGCGGGCCCAGGCCGACCGCGTGCGGGGCCATGCACAGAAAGAGGACCAGGATCACCGCCGGCCCCGATATGTTCAATTGAAAGATCAAGCCGGCCAATATCAAAGCGAAACACATCGATCCGGATGCCGCCAGCCACAACGGCCGTCGGCCGGTACGGTCTACCAGACGGGACGCGATGAAGGTGAACAGCACGCTGCCCATCATAACAATCGCATTCTGACCGATGGCGTCAGCCGCCCGGTGGTACCCGGCCCGCTGGAACAGCGTTGGCAAGTAGTAGCCGATGCTGCTCCAGCCGGTCCAGTTGTTAAGCACAGCCAGGATCACACCGACGAACATGGCCTGGCGGATGCCGGGTTGGAGGAGTTCCCGGAACGATCCGGTTTCCTGCGCCAGTGACCCGCGAATTTCGTCGAGCCGGTTTTGCGGGCTTTCGCCTGGATCGGTCCGGGCGAAGACGTCCAGTGCCTCCTGGAAACGGTTCCTTTCGGCCAGCCACCTTGGGCTTTGCGGCACAAACATCAAGAGGACCGCAAAAAACGTTACAGGCACAACCACCGAAGCAAACATCCAGCGCCAACTGGTCGTGGCGGGCAAATATTTCGCCAGAAAGTATGCGACGACAGTGGCGATTAACGCCCCTATGCTGAGGGCCAGTTGGTACATGACGCCCAGCCGGCCCCGGCTGCGGGCCGGGGAGATCTCAGCGATGTACATGGGAGAAGACACGGAAGCCACCCCGACCCCTACTCCGCCGATAATGCGGAAGGCGTTGAACGTTGCGATGTCCCGCGGAAGCGCGGCTCCAATCGCCGAGATGGCAAACAGGAGGGCAGAGAACAGCAGGGCATTCTTCCGGCCGATCCAGTCGCACAGCCAAGCCCCCAGAGACGGGCCGGCGATGCAGCCGAGAATGGCGCTGCTGGTGGCAAAGCCGAACTGAGCCGGCGTGAGATGGAACTGCTCGCGCAGAAAAATCTGCGCGCCGGAGATGATCACCAGATCGTATCCAAACAGGAAGCCTCCGAGGGACGCTACGAAGGACACGAAGAAGGCATAGGATCGACCAGCTTTCTCTGTGTGGACCAAGCTCGGCGCAGCGGCGTTCCCGTAGGGGCTATCGAGTAATCCGATCATCCTTCCTCTCCACGCGCGGAGATCAGGCTTTCGAGGGGAGCTCGGTCTTAAGCTTCAGCTCGAGGTGCTTACGTATCTGATTGGTTACCATCTCCAGCCCATGGATCAGGAGTAGATAATCGACTCCGATGGATAACCACTGCGCACCCTTATCGGCCCATTCGATTAGTTGCTCGACATTATCGCCGATGGACACCCCCGCGAATACTCCTGCCTTTCGAGCCTCGTTGATGACCGTGTCGGCCGCTTCAATCACGCTTGGGTGACGGGGTTCGCCGATAAGTCCCATTGAGCCCGCCAAGTCGTTCAGTCCGAGCACAATTGCCTTCGCCCCTCGAACGCTGAGGATTTCTTTGATGTTACGGACCGCCTCAATATGCTCGATCTGAAGAATTGTGAGGATGGAATCGTTGGCCTCCTTGCAGAATTTCGGGCCTCCGATTGAACCATAGTGGGAAGGGCGACGCGGCCCGTATCCTCGCACTCCTTCCAGCGGATACTTGCAGGCGGAGATGGCGAGGCGGGCCTCCTCGACGGTACGAATCATAGGAACGATCACGCCCGCCGCTCCCATGTCCAGGATGGGCTTAATCAGAACCGGATCGTTCCAGGGCACGCGCACCAGGGGCGTCGTATTCGTTCCCTTGGTCGCCATGATATGGCCTTGAATTGATTCGAGGGAAAACGGGTTATGTTCGGCATCAATCCATATAAAGTCCACCCGGTCGCACAACGCTTCGGTGACGGTAGGGTCCGTAAAGCTGATGTTGGTGCCCAGACAGACCTTACCATTTCGCATCTTGTCGATAAATTCGGATGAGGTATTCATGCTTCTTCGCTCCTATAAATATGAATAACGTACTCTGTACAGGCGTGGAAGGGCGGCGGTTTAGCCCCGCCCTTCCGCGCCTGGCGCAAAATCCCGATTAGGCCATGGCCCATGCTTGTTGCCATGTGCGCTTGGCATTGGCGACGATCAGTTGCGGCGTCTGCCCTGGTCCCTGCGGCTTTACTTCGAAACCGACCCAGGGCCGCGGTGTTCGTCCTTCTGCCAAGTAACCGATATGCGCAAGTTCCCGGATAAACTCAGCCAACTGGTCCACCCCGTTAACGCCCCCTGCAAAACCGAAATGCGGGTGCAGGTCTCCATACAGCGGGTTACCTTTCACCTTCACACAGTTCCCCACGTGCGCATGGACCAGGTACTCCTTAATGACACGCATATCAGACGGCGTTTCGTCCAAAAGGGGCATGTGACTTGAATCATAAAGTAGGCCAAAGTCGGGGTAGTCCTTTCGGATGACTTGCGCAATCCGGGCGGCGTCGTGGACCGGGCCAATAAGGCATCTCTTATCCACGCTTCGGTCAAACGTCTCCAGCGTGAGGCCGATGCCGCGCTCTTTCGCGTACGAGCACATTTGCTGTATGGAGTCGAGAAACACTTTCATGGCAGCTTCCCGGTGCTGATCGCCCGGGTCAGGCCCGCTGAGAAACACAAAACGCAATGCTCCGATTTCGCAGGCTTGGTCAATCAAATCCTGCATTTGCCGTATCGATCTGCATCGCTCGCCGTCGTCCAGGCTATTCAGGTTCAGCTTTTGCGAGAGAATAGCAGGGTGTGCGCCAAAGCCCACCTGCAATTGGCTTGCCTGCAATATCTGGCGGACGTCCCGGCGGACCGTTGCATCCTTAATCCAGGCAATTTCAACCGCTGAGAAGAAAGCGTCCTCCGCGATCCTCTGGACACTTTCAACGATAGGCCCTTCCCCCCCACTAGTTTCAGGAAAGGCCATGAAATTCACGATACCCATTGCGCAGTAGTTGTTCCAATGAAGCTGCATGCCGTCCCCCTGTAGGCTGCCTGCCGGCTACCGGACTGCGAAATATGGGGAAAGGATCTCGAGGCTGGCCGCGCGGGCTTGAACCGCCAGATCATATGGATCCCATTCCCAGTATTCCGGGCGGAACAGTTCGACGGCACACGGACCGTCATAACCGATTCGCTTGAGCCGGCGGCAGATGTCATTCAGAGGAATGATGCCGTGCCCCGGGAGCAAGCGCCGACTATCGGTGATAGCTTCTTTGGGCACGTCTTCCATGTCGTTGATGTGGAAGGTTCGGATCCGCGCCGGGTCGAGTCCGTCGATCTCGTCCAGTAGGCCTCCTCCCCCAAAGAAGTGGCAGGCATCAAAATTGATGGCCACGTTCGTGCGCTCCGTCTTCTGGACGATCTCGTGCGCACCCCTCGGAGTACGCACGGAGCACCAGGCAAAACCCAGGAACTCGAACGCCAAAGTCACGCCGTGCGGTTGGGCGATTGCCGCCAGATCGCGCAGAACGGTCACATACTCTTCGACAGCGCTGTCCCAAGGGAAAAACAACTCCAGAACCGAACCTGCAGTTGACTGCGGGGTTGGGCTGGGCACCACGACCAGCGTCGTACAATCAATGGCTTCCGCTATCTCGCACAGCCTTTGACACCTTTCACGAATTTGCGGGTAGGCTGCGCCGCGGAAGCCAATGAACTCGATCGAATTGATTGCCGTGGGCACGACATGATACTGGACGAATAGCCTCCGCAGATCTGCCAGCGAGTGGCTGGTCAGGTAACTATCGACCTTCGCCGCCCACAGCTCCAGCGCCTGGAATCCGGCCCTTGCGCTTACCGTGACGTCGGTGGACAGGTCGCACTTGCCGCTCGTGGCTCCATGGTACGCCAGCAACATACGTCACCTTAACGTAATCGGCAATTGGACTGCTTCAGCACAGCGGGGTTGACGATGTTTGAAGGCACCTTGCCTTGCAACACCTCGACTACGCGCTGCGCAGCCTTTGCCTGTAATTCTTCGAGAGAGCCCTCGGAGTAGAAAGCACTGTGCGGTGTAAAGACGACGTTCGGCATGCTCATGAACTCATCGCCCCTCGGCGGCGGTTCCTGGGGGAGGACGTCCAGGCCTGCGCCTGCCAGCCGTTTTTCGCGTAGCGCGACAGCCAGCGCCACCGTATCCACCACTCCGCCACGGGCTGTATTAATCAGCCAGGCGGTCGGCTTCATTTTGCGCAGGGCCTCCGCGCCAATCATCTTGTGCGTTTCCGGGGTCAGGGGAGTGTGGATCGTCACAAAGTCGGACGTGCGCAACAGTGTGTCCAGATCCACAGGCTTCACGTTCCTTTGGGTCATCTCTTGTTGGTCAATGTATGGGTCACAGGCAATCACATGAAGCCCAAAACCCTGCGCCTTGGGCGCCACGCTCTTGCCGATGCGGCCGAACCCAATGATACCCAAGGTGAGACCCCTGAGCCTGAACAGTGGCATGCCGACTTTCACGTCCCAGACGCCCGATCGAACCGAGCGATCGTAGCCCAAGATGCCTCTGGCGCCGCAAAGCAAGAGTGCCATAGCCTCGTTGGACACCTCGTCCATGCAATAGTCCGGGACGTTGGTCACGACGATGCCATGCTCGGTAGCGGCCTCCACATCGATGTTGTCCAGACCGACTCCGTAGCGGCAGATGATCTGACACTTTTCCGCCACAGCGATGACGGGTGCGCGCAACGGCCGCCAGTTCGACAGGATGCCAGCGACGCCTGGGGCCAACTCCATCAACTCGTTCTGCTCTCCTGTGGGAGCCGCAATCACCTCGGCGCCCGTCGCGGTTATGGCTTTGCGCTCAATTTCAAAATTTGGCCAAGCATAATCTGTAATAAGAACACGCATTTGTTGAGTCATTGATCGTACTCCTCCTTTTTATGGTCTTACCTTCAGCACCGGATGGAAGCCGTTTCTGTCTTGGGTCCCACCCGGACTGATCGTTCAGGGCTCCATCGCGAACGGGCCGTACATGGCCGCTAAAGTTGAGCAAAGTTGGCCGCCTAGACGCCCGCAAATGGAAAAAATCCTCTCGAAATGGCAGCCGCCGGTCACCACGGCTACTCTTTCAGTGAACTCCAACAGCTTATCCGGGTTCACGTGAGATGACTTCCAGAAGGCCCCGGGTAAAGCAGACAGCGTCCTCCGCCACCTGCCGGGATTCGGGCAGGGGCAGCACTTCGAAAGATAGATACTCTTGATACTGAATGCCGCTCAAAGCCTGGAGAATCGAACGCATGTCCACGTGTCCATAGCCTGGGGCCTGCCGGTTGCTATCCGCCAAGTGCACATGTCCCAAACGTGGCCCTGCCCGACGCAGGGCGGCAACCATATCGACTTCTTCGATGTTCATATGAAAAGTGTCTGCCAGCACTTTGAGGTTGGGCGCGCCGATTTCCTCGATGGCGCCAAGTGTTTCTTCGATGGTATTCAGGTAATCTGCCTCGTAGCGATTAAGCGGTTCCAAGAGAAGGGTCACTCCAGACGCCAGCGCGGACCGGCAGCACTCGTCCAGGCAAGCCAGACCTGCGGCGCGCCGGGCTGGACGTTGCGCGGCATCGTGCCCCAGCCGTCCTCGGATAAGACCGATGGTCACAGCAGAATCCAGAGAGGCAGCCAGGGCAATATGCTCCTGGATACGCTTGACTGCCTTGTGGCGAACATCGGGATCAGGGTCGCTGAAGGTCAAGCCGTCTTCCCCGGCTGCCATCCCGGTCCCCAGGGTCGGTACCCCAAGGCCGTACTGGACGCACAGTTTGCGGGCGACAGCCGCATCGATGTCGCCGGGCCGGTGCAGGTGCAACTCCACCCCGTCGTAACCGAGTTCCGCCGCCAAGGCAAAAGCGCCCTCCAGGCCGCCCCGCAAAACGATCGGCGCAAACCGTGCCTGACTGGGAGTGGCGGTCAAGGCAATCTTCACTGCCGTACCATTACCTTTGCGTCATTCAACTTTTCCGCAGTCTTGACTGCCTCGATGGCTTGATCCAGGCCAAAGCGCGAAGTGATCATGGGCAACAAATTGAGCCGGCCCGCCGCCAGCAGGCGGATGGCGTGCGGGAAGATACCGCCGGTGTGTCCTACCGAACCGTGGATATGCAACCGCTGCCATTGCAGGCGCAACACCGAAATCGGCACCCTCTCGGCCCCCATGCCACACTGCACGACCTTGCCGCTGGGAGCCAGCGTTTCTTCAAAGATCGGGTAGGTCTTGGGCCGGCCGCCGCCGCCTCAATGGCCATCATGACACCGTCGCCTCGGGTTTCTTCCATAATGATGTCCTCAGGTCGCAGACCTCGCGCCTCCGCGGCAATCGGATCAAACACGAAATCGGCGCCCATGCTCTTGGCCATTTCTTGACGGCGTGGAGATGGCTCCATCACGAGCACTTTGGCGGCGCCAGAAACTCGGGCCAGAGCGATGCCCATCAATCCCACAGGGCCGCACCCTGCTACCAGCACGTTGCTGCCGGGCAGGAACCCGCCGGCGGAGATAAAAATGCCGTTGTACGCGACGCAGCAAGGCTCCACCATTGCTCCCGCCTCCAGCGCTTTGTCCTCGTCGCCGTAAGCTTCCGCCACTGCATTGAGCGACCAGCAATGCTTGGCCTTGACGGCGACGTATTCGGCGAAGGCACCTTGAATGGTGAACCCGATTTCTTCCAGATCCGTACACTGGTCGAACAGTCCGCTGCGGCAGGCAGTGCAGGCGCCGCACCATTGCATTTCCTCCACCGCCACGAGGTCGCCCGGCCGGAGCGATCTGACACTTTCGCCAACCTCAACGATTTTGCCCGACCATTCGTGTCCGAGCACCACAGGAAACTTGCAGTGGCCTGGATATGCGGTGTACCCCGCAACATCTTTCTGCGACATGTGCACGTCGCTTCCGCATACGCCAGTTGCCTTCACTTTCACCAATACTTCATCCGGCGCCGCTTTTGGCACCGGGATATCAATCATGCTCAGAGTCGGATTGTAAAAAGTTTGGTTGCCATTATAAGTGCCTTTGGACTCCAGTTCCGACTTGTTGGGGTGGTAACCCTCGCGCGGTTTCCATTCCGCATGTAATTGCATGGCTTTCATGGCATTCCTCCGCTTCAGAGAACGGCTTTCGGGGGCCGGACATTGGGCCTTGCCACATTAATGTTCGATTCCGTTTGATACAGTGGCGGCTTTACGCCGACACTTGGCGAGGTAAACTCGCCGCTACACCTGTTCTGGAAGCAATCCTGCACGAATAGCCAATCCCACCGGCGACAGAGTCTCAAGAATGGAGTCTAATACAAAACGCTTCATGGGGCCACTGATGAAAAGCGCCTTACCGGCCTGCTGAACGAGTCGGAACGATGGCAGCAACTCGAGTGGTGGCGGCCCGTATGGTGGCGGGTCCAGAGTGATCTCGATAGCTTTGAGTTCGGGTTCCTCAACCAACACGGGCAGAATATGACGCGAAGCGGAATGGGTATGAATGATCGAGTACTCGAACTGGCTGGCTATACTTCGGTCGATCTCGAATAGGAATTCCCGGTATGTCTTAGCCGAGACATTGCACGAGGCGTCGGCTTGGAACTGGACAGCGCTCCCTGGCGCCCACAGTCCCCACTCCGATCGAACCGCATAGCCGCCGTGGAAGGGCGGAGTCTCAGACAGCCGTCGTTGGGCTGTTTGAATAAAGAGAGAAGCACACAATTCCAGGAGCGTGCGTAGGCCCTTCGGCTGCTCATAGAAGCCCCCGTAGAGCATCCCCGACGGCAATGCCGCCACTGCCATGTCCAGTGGTCCTCTCATCAGCGGCTGGGCTATTGGGTAGCGGTTTGCCACTTGATCGACTAGCACCCGATTGACGGCCAGCAACTCGTCCAACCAGACCTGCGAGCCAGTTGGCGGCAGGTTGTCCACTTGCTCCCACTGGGTAATAAAAGGTTCGGACCAGACACTTGGGCCCGCACGGAGGACCTTACATCCCAGGATTGCCTCAGTCCAGCACTGGTCATACGGCCCCCAGCTACAGATCATGTCACCGTCGATCTCCTGGTAGGGGCGACTGGAAAGCAAAGTCGCCAGCGGGTCCAACAGCCCCGGTATGATCTCAAAAGTCCGGGTAGGAGCCGACCCGTCTCGCAAGACAAACGGCGGATACGGCTGCCAGTCCTGCCAAGCGGCTACTCGCACTAGTGGCCGATCCGTCTCCAAACGCATCCAGAAGGCGCGATGGCGTTCCAATATTTCGGCCAGCCGATCCGTGTTCGTGTGAAGATCGGGCGTTGGGGCGTGAGGGCTACGGTCTTCTGTCATGGTGTGTATGTGCTGCTCCCGGTTATGTGCCCTTAGCCTCAGCTGGTAGCCACGGTCAGTGGTGTTCTGACCGTGGGTTTTTCTCATGCCCGGTACCCCTCCGGCAGGTGCACGTAATTAATCTGTATAGGGCAGGCCGTGACTGTCGCCTTGTCCGAAGCGAGCGTAGGGGCACGCCATGGCGTGCCCTTACACGTCATCGGAATCCAGAATCGCCTCGATATCATCCGCCGCGTCCCGGTCGCAAGCTGGATTTTCGACGTCGTCCGGCCATCGCTGCGGATTAGTACGAATGTATTCCCGTGTCTCCAAAAAGGCACTGGTGCTCTTGTGTGCAGATCGTTAGGTAATACCATCCGGGGCTGGCATAGTCAGAGCCTTTCAGGCGAATGGATCGCCGGTGGTGTTTCCTAGGATCGTATATCATGCGCGCAGGGCACGCCATGGCGTGCCCCTACAAAAAGGTTCGACACACCGGCGCAGATTCACTGAAACGAAGAAGATTCGGTCACTGACGCGCAGCCTGAGGATGTTCCACACGGCTCATCATAACACCGTCTAGGCCCATCCAAGTGCCCACGGTCAGAAGAGCACTGACCGTCGCTACCCGCTGGAAGTACATCCCGATCTTTCGAGCGGAGCCGAGAGAGCCTCCGGCCCTGTGATCACATCTTCTTGGCAGGGGCGGGCGGCTGCGGCGGCACGTCATCGTTGCTGATGTCGTCGACGGCCTTCCAAGTTCCGTCGGCCATCTTGTTCCAAACCGTGACGTACTTCCCCTTTACGGTTGTCTTCTTGCCGCTGGCGTCAGTCGTAGTCGTGTAAGTAATGCCGGTTGTGTAGCCCAACTCACCCGAGCGGGCCACGTGGACGCTCGTTACACGCCAATGTGTAGACAGACCGGGTGTGTTGAGAAACTTCCCGAGAAATTCGTGAATCGAGGCCTTGCCAACGTGGGCGGGCTCCCCGGCCACGTAGACCGTTGCATTGTCAGCGTAATTGCTAGCGCATTTTTCCACATCTTTGGCGGCGGCTGCGGCGGAATAGGCGGCATCTGTATCACGTAAAGATTTCGCGTCTGCCGCGCGCGTGGCAGCTTTGGTCGTAGGCTTCTCCTGACCCCACACGCCGCCGCAAAAGAGCGTTGCGACGACAAAAACCCCAATCGTAAGCGCTACCACTCGCCTGTGACGAACTTTGAAAGCGTTTTTGCTGAACATTCATCCTCCCCGTACGATTAATTTTCAAACTTTCGTTTTAGTTGCCGCAAGGTGGGCGGAACACTAGCACCTGGCCCGACGGGTGTCAAGTAAGTGTCCGGTGTAGGACGTGCCGCCGGAAGGCATACTAGGCGCACGTGTGCGGAATGCCAGAGGCGGCGTTGCCGACTTCGTTTTCCTGGATAAGCAGTGCCTACACGCTGGGCTTGCCAGAGCTATGAAATCGACGGCAGCAAGTGGGACGAAAAACAGGACAGCAATGGGATTCGCCGTATTGGAAACAGGCTACTCGACGAATTTCCCAATCGGCCGGACGACGAAAGCCCAAGCTGGATACTTCCAAGGATCTGAGAAGGTCCTGACACGGCTCGACGCTGAGACCGCGCCGAATGGGCTTGTGTGGCTGGGTGTCCATGAATTGTGTGATGAGGACACCAAGGCTCTTCTCGATCCTGAGGCCCATTTTGGCCTATTAACGTCCGATTCCCTCAAGCCTAAGGTCGGATATTCCGAGCTTCAACGCATCATTCGCCTTCATCCATGACGGCGGCTGCCTGCGCGGAACCGCCGGCGCGATTCCCACATCATACTTTCCTTCATCGCAGAAATATTGCTTGTCGAGCGAGTCACTCGGCGGTGGCCTTGGGTGTTCGGTGCGTTGTTCCCGACTGCGCTCGGTTTGTTCACTGGGTTCCTTCTGGCTGCGATGGTATACACCTGGTGTTGGGCCAGGGGAGAGGAGCGGAATCTGTCCGCACGCATCGTGGTGGGCTTGATCCAGCGTGGCATGTGATGCGTCCCGAAAGATACGATGTGATGGGGGAATTATCAGGCGGGGGACTTCAACCGCAGAAGGTGGGTTCACCGGACGCATACGGTATGCTGCTAGAATCAACCTTGGGTAGGAAATGGTCGACCATCTTTATTGGCGGTCCTTTCCGGGTCGGCGATGAACAAAGTCCAGCACGCTACGAGAAAGCCGAAACGGATTCTTTTTGATCAGCAAACGCACGAATATATCATCACCCTCTTCTTGGATGCGCGCCCTCATTCATGTTGATAGCGAGCAACGTAATCTCTGACTCGCTCACGGTAGTAGACAAAATTTTCCCAGGGCACGTCCGGCGGCACCAGATGATCGCAGAAGGGAATGTATCTACCTTGTGTGAGCATGAACGGCAGCTTGGTTTCCAACTCGACGTCGATTGCGTCTCTACCCGCGGCGACTTTGGTTTTGTCCAACCCGCCGGACATTAGCAGTTGTGGGAATCTCTTGCGCACTTCGACAATATCCATGCCCGCTTGCACTTCGAAAGGATAAAGCCCCGCGACGCCGCCCTCGATGAACCCGGGAATCAGTGGCGAACACATGCCGTCAGTGTCCACCATGATGATATCGACGCCATGGGCGCGGAGGTATCCGGTCAGTCGCTTGTAGTAAGGGACCATGAATTCGTTGAACATGCGCGGTGACACCAATGGCCCGTTTCTGAACGACATATCCTCCCAAACAAAACAAAAGTCCAGATCAACCGTCGTAAAGAGTTCCTCCAGCTCTGCCAGCCAGAGGTTGCACAAATGATTGTTGATGTCGTGCATCAACCCAGGGTCGTCATAGTACATGGTCAACTGGTGTTCAACGCCCATCAGTTCGCGTGGCGCAGCAAAAAACCCATCCATAACGACGCCGAGTGGATAGTCTCGCTTTCGGAAGGCAGGCGCTATCGTGTGCCAACGATCCGGGAATCTGGCGAGGATGTTCGGCCCGAACCGTTCAGCCTTGACTTGTTCCCAACTTGCACGATCGTGTACGGGCCAGCTCAGATACTGCGGAATTGAATCGTTGGCTTTCCGCATTCGAACCATTGCGCCGTCTGCGTTTATCAGGACCCTGGTAGTTTCATCCTCTTCGAGCACCCGCTCGCTATACATCGGGTAACAACGCCAGTTCAGCGGGACTCGTACCGTGCCGTCATCGAAGCCCAGGGTTCGATGAATGTCGACATCCCTGTAGCGGAAGGTGCCCGGCATGTGGGGAAAAGGCAATGCCTCTCCAAAGACGCCGTTTCCAGGAGGAAGTCCGAGCGGAGGCGAAATCGATGTGCGCGCCAGCCCGTCGAGATACCACCTCTCGAGTGTGGCGGTCCAGTACCCAAACTCCCACAGGGGGGTCCGGACTCCGGGCTGGTGGTGCATGTAAGCCTGATATCGCTCCCGAACCGTCATGGATATCATATCGGCACCTTTCAGTTAGGTATTGCTCGCTTGGTCTGTAAGCAGCGGATCTGCGAAGAGGCTGCCGGCACTTTGATATAACGCCACGATATTCTCCAACGGTGTGTCGGGCTGGATGGAATGCGAGGGCCCCAGGATCAAACCGCCATCGCAAAAGAGCTCACGACGAAACCGGACCGCTTCGGCGATCTGCGCCAGCGTTCATTCTGGGCAGCATGGTTTGAACGCACATGGTCCCACAAAAGGCCAAGCTGCGCCCAAACTCGGCGTGCAACTCACGTATGTCCATTCCATCGGCCGAGACCTGCACCACATCCAAAATATCCAGTCCCAGGTCAATCAGGCGGGGAAGCAGGCCGCGCACGCTGCCGCAGCAATGCATCATCACGCGAGCACCGTGGCGGTGAACCATCTCAAAAAACGCCCTGTACTTGTTTGCAAAGAGCGCGTCGAATTTACTCGGTCTGATCAGCAGCGCTCTTTGCGAGCCCAAGTCCTCTCCAGTCTGAACGATGTCGATCAGTCCTCCCGCCGCCTGCAGGGTGCCTTCGATCGTCGTATAGTGGTACTCATATTTCTTCTCCAGCAGGGCCAAGTAAACAGGGTCCTCCAGGCCAATGTCGATGAGCACTTGCTCGATGCCCCGGCTGTGCGAGATGCCGTTGATGAAGTCCAATACGCCCGGCGTACCGGTCACAAGGGCGTAATCTTTGAGCTCTTCACACTTCATTCTGACTTCAGAATAATCAAGCCAGTCTCCCCTAGGGAAAGTGAACTGCGCGAGGCCGGCCGGATCTGAAATTTCTTGGAAGGGACGGTAAACCGCTTCGGTGTAGACGCCCTGTGTATACGCCACATCCTTGTAACGGGTGGGTACCGGCCAACCCCGTTCCGGCCAGACGAGCTCGCGGCTGCCATCAGAAAACGTTCGTGGAGCAGGACCGCAATAGGCAGGCTGCACGTAACGCCAATCCACTCCCAACGCCTTCAACAGCGTCTCGTAGTCCGGTACACCCAAGCAGGTCTTCAGCGCCTCTGTGACAACAGGCTCACCCATATAGCGGACGGGTAAGCGGTCATAGCCCCTCCGTTCCAGCGCAGCTCGAACTCGTTGCCGGTGATTCATTGCCTCGCTTGTTTCCCTATTCGCCGGGCGCTCTGTAACGCCTACTTCGTAGGAGGTCTTTCTGTCGCGAACATTCGCTCTTCAATCAGCAACGCTTCCGTGTCCTCCGTGGCCAGAAAACACTTAACACAGAGCTCGCGGAGCTCCGTGTTCTCTGTGTTGAGGCTTTGAACGCACGGAGGACACGGAGAAGATCACAAAGAGCGTGCACCAATCCGCACTATGGAGCAGCAACAGCTTAGCGAATCGAAACCACAGAACGGTGGCTTCAGCGAACTTCAACTTCGGCCGCGTGTTCGGAATGCTTCGTCCAGGATTTACCGATCGCCTCGATGCTTCTCCCTTTAGTTTCCGGCACCATCCGCCACGAGAAGAGAAGTGCAGTTCCGCAAATAGCGGCAAAGATCCAAAACACGCCTGCCGGCGATCCAAACCTGCGCTCCAGGTGGTGCATCATCGGAGCCAGGGCTTGATTGGATGAAAACGTTGCAATCCACACGGCAAGCGAACCCGCTGATTGCCCTTTAGCCCGGATGCGAGGCGGGAATACTTCGGACATGATCAACCAAGTCAAGGGTGCAAGGCTCATCGCATAGGTTCCAATGCAGAGGAACATCGCCAGCACCACGAAGATTCCTATCAAGTTAAAGTGGAAGAAAGTTCCCATGAGCAATTGCCCGAGCGCCATCCCAGCGGTACCCAGCAACAGCAACGGCCGTCTTCCCACACGATCCACCAGCAAGAGCGCCGTCACCGTGCAGGCAAAGTTAAAGACGTTGAAGATAATGGTCTGCAATAAGGCATCGCTGGCGCCCGTGAAACCGGCCCTTTGGAAAATAATGGGCGCGTAGAAAGTAAGCGGACTTACTCCGGTCCATTGCTGAAAGATGCCCAGGCAGACGACAATCAGCAACGCGGTGCGAATCCCGGGCTGAAAAAGTTCGGAAATGCGGCCCGACTCCGCTCGGGTGGTTTCCTTTATTTCTTGAATGACCAGGGCCGCGTTATCCCGCCCGTCCACTCTGGTTAGAATATCGAGCGCTTCTGTTTCCCTATTCTTCTGAACCAGCCACCTTGGGCTCTCGGGTACGAGCGAAAGCCCTACCAGCAGGATAAGCACGGGAACCAGAGCAGAGGCAAACATGGCGCGCCAGTTTCCGCTAAACGAGAGCAGGTAAGACACGACGATAGAGGACGTTGAGCCGATTACGATGGCTAATTGGTTCAAGGTTACGAGTCGACCGCGGATGCGGGCAGGGGCCACTTCCGCGATATACATGGGAGACACGACCGAGGCCATACCAACCCCGATACCGCCGATGATCCGATAGATGTTGAACTCCCGCATCCCGCCGGTCGCCGCCGTGCCCACTGCGCAAATTCCAAACAGCACGTCAGCAAGGATCAAACTCTTCTTGCGTCCGAGCTTGTCACTGAACCAGCCGGCTACGAAGGGGCCGGTAAGACATCCCAGGCTCGCACTGCCGATAGCAAAACCCAACTGGGCCGCGGTCAGCGAAAACTGCTTTTGCAGGAAGAGCACCGCTCCGGAGATAATCGAGAGATCGAAGCCAAACAAAAAACCGCCGACGGCGGCAACCAAGGAAATCAGGTAAACGTAAGCCTTACTGGAGGGGCTTGCGTTGACAGTGGCCATGAGCCGACTCACGCCGCCTCCTTGGGACCAAGAGAACTCGTTCCGACAACGCTGGCGTCCTGACGGGTTCGTATTCGGCATAAGGGATCGAGGCCCGCTGCCAGGCGGTCGACATTCTGCGCCGCGAACTCAGCGCGACGCCGCCAAGTCGAGTCAGTGTTGCCGGAAATGTGCGGAGTGGCCACCACGTTTTCGAGTTTCTGCAGCGGACTATTCGGGTCCAGCGGTTCGTTAGTAAATACATCAAGTCCCGCACCTGCCAGCCGGCCGCCTGCTAATGCAGCGCAGAGCGCCGTCTCGTCCACGAGAGCTCCCCGAGCCACGTTGATAAGAAAAGCGCTGGGTTTCATTAAGCTCAGACGACGCGCATCAATGATGTGCCGGGTTTCATCGTTGAGATGTAAATGGAGTGAAAGGAAATCGCTATCGCGGATTAGCTGATCCAAATCCTGCGGTTTGCCGAGAAACTCCAGTCCGAATTCCTTCTGTTCCTCAACCGGAATGTCCCGGATATCGATGGCGCGAATCCGCATTCCAAAAGCCTTGGCCCTGCGCGCCAGTTCACGAGCGCTGGAACCAAACCCGACAAGCCCCAAACAGCGGTTTTCCAACTCAAATCCCACGGGCCGGCAACGAATGCCTTTGCGCAAGTCCCCCTGAGTCTCGTGCCAGCGGCGGGCGAGCATGATCATGAACATCAAGGCGCATTCCGCTAGTGGAATGCCCGTGCACGTTCCGGGACAGTTCGCCACAGCAAGGTTCTTCTGCTGCCAGTACTCGAGGTCAAAGTGGTCAATTCCCGTGCCGAGTATTTGCCACAGTTTGACGGAGCGAGCTGCATCCGCCATCTCCCGTGTGCCGATAGAACCTCCGAAATCGATCACCACATCGATATCCTGGAACTGAGGCGCTAGAGCGGCTTCCCGGTCGTAGATTTTCAAGTCGTGCCGCGAGCCAACCGCATTCACAACATCTGCCTCTAACGCGTCTTTCATCTCGCTAGTAGGAGGAAGGAAAAGGACACTCAGCCGCTTCTTCATAACAACTAATCTCCTTTGAGGCGCAGACATTCGACCCAACGATGCGCCTCCGTTAATATACACGAATTGCCACCGCGTACTCGCGGAATCAGGAGCACCTCCACGCAGGACGACGCAGAGGCGCTTCAGCCCTTAGCTACCGAGGCCAATGGAATAGTTTCGGTAGTTCATTTCTTTCGCTTTTCTCAATAGCCACCAGCTCCGGCAAGGTTTGAACGCCGCCCTCACGGAGCGGCTGGCCATAAAGTCGAGTGGCCACGGGATCCAGCTTCTCATGCATAAACTCGGCAGCCGCGACGTAACTTTCCACGGCCGCATCGGCAAGCTGAAGCGCCGCTTTTCGGTCCTGCGGCTTTTGCGAAATCGCGTAAATGTTGGCCGCTACAGCCGCTGCGACTTTCTTCTCGTAGTAGCGACTGAGCAGCATGTAGGCCCGCATGTAATCCCGC
Source organism: uncultured Acidobacteriota bacterium (assembly GCA_963765485.1). Classification (GTDB taxonomy): domain Bacteria; phylum Acidobacteriota; class Terriglobia; order UBA7540; family UBA7540; genus CAVROP01. The sequence continues at coordinate 83,675 of CAVXWN010000025.1, forward strand.
AGTTGTTCTGCCTCCTCGCGGTTGCGCTTTGCTTGTTGAAAGCCCAGCTCCGCTTCGCGCAGACCGTCTTCACCCATCTTCCTTACCTTGGCCATGTGCGCAGGCGGAATGACCCCGAAAATGCTTCCCCCCTCGCTTCCCCAGATAGTCTCCTGGAAGTAGGGATAGCGTTCCGGATCACTGCCGTTGTTGTCTTTAGGTGAAATCCGAGGGTTGGCCCACCACGGCGGCAAATCCTCCGGCCGCCGCGACAGGAAGGAGGCGTACTCGAGCACCGAGACCAGATGCTCGCCGCGCGCCGGTGAAGTCATCCAACTGTGCGGGTACAGGCCGGTGAGGAACGCATAAGGAAGCCGGAGTTCCCGCCGCGGACCATCATTGCCGAAATAGACGAGGGCGCACATTTCCGGAATAATGCGGCTCGCGATGTTGTAGGCGTTGAGGAAATGTTGCGCCGCTTCCGCGCTGCCATATTTCTTCTCGAGTTCCGCCCGCCAAGGGGAATCCGAATAAGGTTCATCGCTCTTTGCGTAGTATGCCAAAGCGTGCTCGAACAGCGGGGACAGTTCCGGAGGCTGAGATTGCGCTGTGAGGAAGCCGACCAGGTTCTCGGTCTTGCGCATTTCGTGCGTGATTTCGTAGGCCAGCCTCGGAGAGTTAAACGGCAACTGTGTGACATTGCTGGCATAAACCCCGGTCACGGTTGGCAAACCTGTGCGCTCCGCCCAGTCCGCCAGACCGGGGTAGGGCTTAGCGTCGGTAATTTGTTCCGAATTGTAGGCGTGGTAACCAAGCCAAGTGTTGTCATAGACCTCTTTCGGCGCCACGTTCTTCAGGTAAGTTTCCACAGGCACCTGCCACTGGAGGGCGATCACCAGCGGCTTGCGCCCGGAACGGCGCAGCCCCGGCGCGATGGCTTCTTTGAACCACGTGCCGCGATCGCCGGGCAGCGCCTCGCCGATGTCCGCATAAAACCCGTCCAGATCCTCATAAACCCGGGGAGCCTCGGCAAACAGCGCTTCCGTATAAGCACGGGTCAATTCATTCCGGACGCAACAGTTCGGCCACAATCTGCCGCCATAAGGTTCGTCATGGAACTTGCAAACCGTAGGGGAAATCGGCATCGGTTTGTCGAGGCCGTGCGCCTTGGCGAAGGCCATCGTGAACCAAACGGAATGCGTGTACAGAAGATTCTTCATCTTCAGGTCTTTCGCCTCTCGGAGGAGCCACTTCATCTGGCTGATGATGCGCTCATTCTCCTGCGGCGAAATCTGCCGGGCTTCAGGGAATTCTTCGAGACGGAGGAGCAGATGATCGGCGCCGTCCGCTGCCGCGCCAAATTCGTTCGACCCCAACCAGACAACCGCGTTGTAGCCTTCCGCCGACCACGTGCTAAGTCTTTCGGCCCACTGACCACGATTCCAGAAGTCGTTTTCGCCTTGCCCTGGCTTGTGAAGAGGATGGCTGTAGGTAGCGAGAATTGCGCGGAACGGAATGGGCGGCTGCTTGGAAGCCTCGCCCCCTTGATGAGCTAGTCGTGCACACCCGGCCAGCCAAAGGCAACTTAGGGCCACTGCGCATCGTATCGTGATAGCCGGTTTATTCATTTCTCACCCCTTTGTGTGCTCGCTTGCGGCCCATTTGCACTTTAGCAGGGCAACTTTTTCGTCATAACTCTGATGGATTCCTGTCCCACAAATCTCGATTTGCCAAACTGGGTGTAACAAGCGATTTCGCACCAAACGCTTATGCCAGAACAGACAGTCTTTTTCAATTGTTTAATGAGAAACGCCGGCGGGCGCAGAGCGGCTGCTGCGTATGGAATCGGGGCGCTTTCGGCTGAACGCTTCTGCGAGAGCCGGATGCGGGAAATCCGCAGGTCCGGTTCGACAAGCGGGGAGGTGACCTGCTTCCACATCGTTCCTCCTCTACTCTACCGACAAAAACCGTCGGGACATATGCGTCACCGGCGGGCACTCGAAATGGCGCGAACTTCAAGAACGACTCTGCCTTAGTTTTCTTCGGGCTGTCAAGGCAAAGTAGAAATGTCCTAATCCCAGCAAAGTAGAAATGTCCTGTTCTTAGCAAAGTAGAAAGTTCCGCTTTTGGTTCTTTGGCGGCTAACCGGAGGAGCCCGTAGGGCGACGGAGGTTAGCCGCCAAAGAACGTCGGCGACCCACCCCGTGTCGCGCCCGGCAGAATCACTCCCCAAGGTGGACTCTTCCGGAGATGGAAATCTTTCATCCAGTTGTGCACTTTGGGGCGAAGCCTCGGCGCGCTTGCCGGTAGCCGGGGTGGGGACATTTTCGGTTGAGCCTGGCGCTCCGCCACGCTCAGGCCGTACTGACGGAACTTCACCACCATGCTCCCGTCGAGCCGTTGCTCCACCCGCACCCGTCCGCCCCGCAGCCCGGGTCGGATATCACCGCGCGCGATCTGGAAGATCTTCCCCTGATAGCGAATCGTGTAGTCGGAGGTCACGATGCGTTCTTCCACAAGACTTAAGATCGCCGCCAGTTCATGCTCCGCGCGCAGGGGACGGTGCGCATCCGTGCTGCCCGCCGGCAACACCGTGAAGGTCTGGTTCCAGTGCGGCAAGTATTCTTCCTCCAGGTAGGTCTGCGCCGCTTCCAGACGGTCCGCCCCCGCCAAGCGCAGCCCTTTCACCAACCGGTCCTGGGCCGTGCCGAAGAAGCGTTCGATGCGACCTTTGGCCTGGGGCGAGTGCGCCGGGATCCAACCAATCCCCAACTCCCGCAAGGCCCGCCCGATCTGCGTCCACGCTGGTTTAACGGCCTCATCCGCCGCTTCCACCCTCGGCCGATTCACCGTAAAGAGGCTGCCCTTGTCCGTATAAAACTCCACCGGCCGACCCCAACCCTCCACGTATCCCCACAGCACGTGCAGGTTCTCCTCCGTGCTGTCCTGCTCCACAAAACGTGCATAGGCCTGGCTGCTGGCGTCATCGATCATGGCCACCAGGTACAGCCGCGGCCCCCGCCCTTCCAGCCAGTCGTGCACCGAGGTGTCCCATTGCACCAACTCTCCCCGGCAACTCCGGCGCTGCCGCCATACGTGCACCTCCTCGACTTGGCGCCGCTTCCCCCGCCGCAACCCCGCGGCCATCATCCACTGCCGCAGCGTCTCCTTGCTCACCTCCACCGCGTGCTCTTTCGCCAAGTACTCGCAGGCCAGCGTGGGGCCAAAGTCTCCGTACTTCGCTTTCACCAGCTTCAGCACCTTGGCGCGCAGACTCTCCGCTAAGCGCCGATTCGACGCCCTCCCGCGCAGCCGATGCACCACTCCGCGATCGCCCTCCGCCGCGATCCGCGCCAGCAATCTCCGCACCTCGCGGTCGCTGATCTGTAACTGCCCCGCCGCCTCACCTTGCGTTAAATGTCCCCCCTGCACTTCATGCAATACCTTCAACCGGTCCCGCTCTTTCCCACTCAACATCAGCATCTCCTGTTTTTCCATCCGTCAAGCTTGACGGAGTTCAACAGGACATTTCTACTTTGCTGAAACCGGACATTATCACTTTGCCGCGACAAGGACTCGCCTCAGACTGTCAAGGCAAAGTAGAAATGTCCTAATCCCAGCAAAGTAGAAATGTCCTGTTCTTAGCAAAGTAGAAAGTTCCGCTTTTGGTTCTTTGGCGGCTAACCGGAGGAGCCCGTAGGGCGACGGAGGTTAGCCGCCAAAGAACGTCGGCGACCCACCCCGTGTCGCGCCCGGCAGAATCACTCCCCAAGGTGGACTCTTCCGGAGATGGAAATCTTTCATCCAGTTGTGCACTTTGGGGCGAAGCCTCGGCGCGCTTGCCGGTAGCCGGGGTGGGGACATTTTCGGTTGAGCCTGGCGCTCCGCCACGCTCAGGCCGTACTGACGGAACTTCACCACCATGCTCCCGTCGAGCCGTTGCTCCACCCGCACCCGTCCGCCCCGCAGCCCGGGTCGGATATCACCGCGCGCGATCTGGAAGATCTTCCCCTGATAGCGAATCGTGTAGTCGGAGGTCACGATGCGTTCTTCCACAAGACTTAAGATCGCCGCCAGTTCATGCTCCGCGCGCAGGGGACGGTGCGCATCCGTGCTGCCCGCCGGCAACACCGTGAAGGTCTGGTTCCAGTGCGGCAAGTATTCTTCCTCCAGGTAGGTCTGCGCCGCTTCCAGACGGTCCGCCCCCGCCAAGCGCAGCCCTTTCACCAACCGGTCCTGGGCCGTGCCGAAGAAGCGTTCGATGCGACCTTTGGCCTGGGGCGAGTGCGCCGGGATCCAACCAATCCCCAACTCCCGCAAGGCCCGCCCGATCTGCGTCCACGCTGGTTTAACGGCCTCATCCGCCGCTTCCACCCTCGGCCGATTCACCGTAAAGAGGCTGCCCTTGTCCGTATAAAACTCCACCGGCCGACCCCAACCCTCCACGTATCCCCACAGCACGTGCAGGTTCTCCTCCGTGCTGTCCTGCTCCACAAAACGTGCATAGGCCTGGCTGCTGGCGTCATCGATCATGGCCACCAGGTACAGCCGCGGCCCCCGCCCTTCCAGCCAGTCGTGCACCGAGGTGTCCCATTGCACCAACTCTCCCCGGCAACTCCGGCGCTGCCGCCATACGTGCACCTCCTCGACTTGGCGCCGCTTCCCCCGCCGCAACCCCGCGGCCATCATCCACTGCCGCAGCGTCTCCTTGCTCACCTCCACCGCGTGCTCTTTCGCCAAGTACTCGCAGGCCAGCGTGGGGCCAAAGTCTCCGTACTTCGCTTTCACCAGCTTCAGCACCTTGGCGCGCAGACTCTCCGCTAAGCGCCGATTCGACGCCCTCCCGCGCAGCCGATGCACCACTCCGCGATCGCCCTCCGCCGCGATCCGCGCCAGCAACCTCCGCACCTCGCGGTCGCTGATCTGTAACTGCCCCGCTGCCTCACCTTGCGTTAAATGTCCCCCCTGCACTTCATGCAATACCTTCAACCGGTCCCGCTCTTTCCCACTCAACATCAGCATCTCCTGTTTTTCCATCCGTCAAGCTTGACGGAGTTCAACAGGACATTTCTACTTTGCTGAAACCGGACATTATCACTTTGCCGCGACATTAGTTTTCTTCGGGCTTTCGTGCGCTCCTGCATGTAGGTATAATTGGGCAAGACGCGGAGGTGTGGTGTGACCCCACGGTATGTTTTGAGCGATTATGTCGCCGAGGCACTGGCGCGAGCTGCCTTCGAGAAGCTGGAGGATGGAAGCTATGCAGGCCGCATTCCTTCCTGTGCGGGAGTCGTCGCTTTCGGAACCTCCCTCCGCGAGTGCGAGAGCGAGCTGCGGTCCACGCTCGAGGATTGGATTCTGGTGGGGCTCCAACTGAAGCACCCGCTACCCGTCATTGAGGGAATTGACCTCAACTGGAATTGAAAAGAGCATGATAGTGGACGAAATCAAAGGGGGGACTTGACAGTCTGCCAGTTAGCAACGATGTCCGGTGACTTATGAGCGACACTATCAAGCGGATCACAATTGAAGGGTTCAAGTCTATCCGGAAGCTGGAGGACTTTGAGCTTCGCCCGTTGAACGTCCTCATCGGGGCCAACGGTGCGGGCAAAAGCAATTTCGTTGAGTTCTTCCGTCGGCTGCGAGAGTTGGTGGAGCAGCGCCTCTGGGAGGTTATCAGAACGACAGGTGGAGCAGATGCGTATCTTCACCTTGGTCCGAAGGTAACCAGGCAAATAGCAGGCAAAGTTTACTTTGCCGGCGGCTACGGCTATGAGTTCTCACTGCTACCGACCTTGGAGAATGGGTTTGCTTTTGGCGACGAGACGGTGGTTTTCGCCGACGAGACAGTGGAGTTTACAGAGTCAGCTAATCTCAACGGGCCTCCTCAACGGAGGGTTTCACTCGGCAAGGGACATCTTGAGGCCAAGCTCAAGGACCGCTGCAAGGACGAGTTCGGATGGAAGGATTCTGTTCGCAAAGATGTGCCGACACGGGTTTTCACGGGACTCTCAGGTCTGATGGTGTATCACTTCCATGACACCAGCGCCACGGCGGGTGTTCGCCGGCAAATCGCGACTAACCAGAACGTGTATTTCCATCCCGACGGGAGCAACTTGGCCGCCTTCCTCTATCGCATCCTGTACGAGGACCCGCCCAGTTACGAGAGGATCCGGGACGTCGTCAGGTTAGCGGCTCCGTTCTTCGCTGATTTTGAACTCCGTCCTAATCGTCTGGTTTCCGGTTTGATTCAGTTGGAGTGGAGGCAGAAAGGCTCGGACTATACCTTTTTTGCCAGCCACCTCTCCGATGGCACACTGCGGTTCATCTGTCTGGCCACGGCGCTGCTCCAGCCGTCGCCGCCTGCGATAATGGTCTTTGACGAGCCGGAGCTCGGGTTGCACCCCTATGCCCTAACCCTATTGGCCAATTTGCTCCAGCAGGCAGCGAAGCGCACTTCTCAGCAAGTAATTGTCTCAACCCAATCCGCGCAACTGGTCAACGAATTTGAGCCGGAGGATGTCATCGTTGTCGAGCGGACCCAGGGCGAGTCGGTTTTCCAACGCTTGAAGTCGGCGAAACTGTCGGGGTGGCTCGAGGATTACACCCTGGGAGAGCTGTGGCAGAAGAATGTGTTCGGAGGAGGACCGCGGAATGAGGCCATGCCTATACCGCCGGATGATGATGGAAACTCTCCCACCGTCCCCGAAGACGAGGGAAAGAGCGTAGGGGACGAACGTCCGTGACCCGCTTCAGCGTTATCGTGGAAGGGCGGACGGAGCAGGCGTTCGTCCAAGAGGTTCTCGCTCCGTTCCTCTGGCCCACCAAAGTCTACCTGACTCCCATCATCCTGGGCGTTCCCGGCCACAAGGGTGGAAGAACGAATTATGCCCGCCTTAAGAAAGACGTGCTTCGGCAATTGAAAGAGGACCGAACCGCTTACTGCTCCACGATGCTCGACTTTTATGGGTTGGGAAAAGGCTTTCCAGGCACGCCTCTGCCGCCCAATCTTTCGAATGTGGACAAGGTGATTCACCTTGAGCGAGCGATGAAGGAAGACATCATCGCAGAAGTGCCTGACCTGCGCCCTGATGTTCGATTTCTCCCCTACCTCCAATTGCACGAGTATGAGGGGTTGCTGTTCAGCGATCCGGAGGCGTTTGCCAACGGAATCTACCAGTCGCATCTGACCTCGCAATTCCAGGCCATCCGCCAAAGCTTTCCCACTCCTGAGGATATCGATGATAGTCCGGATACTGCCCCCTCGAAACGCGTTCTTGGCCTCTGTCCTTCCTACAATAAAGTCCTGGACGGAACGCGAGCCGCAAGCGCGGTGGGCGTCGAAGCCATGAAGCAAGAGTGTCCACATTTCTGTGATTGGGTTGAGAGCCTCGTACAGTTAGGCGCCCAATAGCATCCGCGATGACGGCATTAGAGGCATGCGCCATCCGTCGAGTGCGCGCAGGCAAGAGGCGCTCGGGGTGGTAAACTGGGGGTGGAGACCCGATGCGCGAACTTCCTTCCCCGCAGGAAATCCTTAAACTCTTCCAGCAGGACCCGCAGCGAACATTCCGTCTGCGCGAGCTTGTGCTTGAGCTGGACCTGCGCTCGAGCCAAGCGCGAGAGCTGAAAAACGTTCTGAAAGATCTCGCCCGCCACAAGAAACTTGTTTACCTAAAGAAGAATCACTACGCGTTGGTCCACAAGGGACGCCACGCCGCCTCTGAAGCTCCCGCACGCCGCACTCCTGCGGCGAGCGCCCCGAAAGCGGCCAACCTCGTGAATGGCCGTTTGACCGGCTACCTCGACGCCGGTGGTCTGCAAAGGCTGAGAGCCGGCGCCACCAACGTGGTGAGTGGCCGCTTGATCGGACACCGCGACGGCTACGGGTTCGTCGTGCCGGACGTCCCGCTGGACGGCACGGACCTCGACATCTTCATTCCGCCGGATGGCATGGGTTCAGCCTTGCACGGCGACCGCGTGAAAGTGCATGTACAGCGGTCCGCGAAGGGTTTTAGAGGCGAAGGCCGGATGGAAGGCCATGTCATTCAAGTCACTGAGCGCGCGCAGAAGACCGTGGTGGGCCAATTCCATTGCGGCGCGCAGTACAACTACGTGATGCCGTTCGATCAGCGAATCCCCTTTGAGATTGTCATTCCGCGCGGGCAAGAATTTCCTGAATCGGTGGAGGAGCAACAAACGCAAATTGCTGATACTCGGGACTTCCTCACCTCCGGCCCCTCTCCCCCAAGGGGGAGAGGGGAGTCAGTTTCTTGGGGAACGCTGAGCCGCCACCGCCAATTCGGCGGGGAATCCGAGGAACGCTCTCCTGTAACGGCGGTCCCGCGCCTGCGGGACCGGCGGACCGCTCGCGACCTCGATGGCCTGATTGTGGACGTCGAAATTACAAACTACGCTCGCCCCGCCGCCCTGCCGCGTGGGCGTGTGCTCGAGGTTTTGGGCCGCCGTGAGGAGTTCGGCGTGGATGTGGAAATCATGATCCGCAAATTCCACCTGCCGCATCGTTTTCCGGCTGACGTGCTTGCGGAGGCGAGCGCCGCGCCACAGAACATCCCCGAGCGCGATTCCGCCCTGCAGGACCGGCGCGACTTCCGGGGACTGCCCATCGTCACCATTGACGGTGAGACGGCCAAGGATTTTGATGACGCCGTGTATGTGGAGCGACTGCCCTGGGGCAATTACCTGCTTCATGTTCACATCGCTGACGTGGCCCACTACGTCCGGCCCGGCTCGGCGCTCGACCGCGAAGCGCGCCTGCGGGGCACGAGCGTCTATTTTCCGGACCGGGCCGTGCCCATGCTGCCGCTGGAGCTTTCCAGCGGCATTTGCAGTCTGAACCCCCGCGTGGACCGGCTGGTGATGTCCGCGCTTCTTGAAATTGATCTCGACGGGCGCTTGGTGGAATACGAACTTCTGCCTGGAATTATTTGCAGCGCCGAGCGCATGACCTACACTGCCGTGCGCGACATCCTGGCCGGCGAGCCCGCCGCTTGCCAGCGCTATGCGGCTCTGATACCGAACTTCAAGCTGATGGAAGAATTGGCACGCCTCCTCAACCGGAGCCGCGAGGGCCGTGGTTCGATTGACTTCGACCTCCCCGAACCCGAAATCGAGTTTGACGAGCATGGCCGCATGACCGGCATTACGCGCTCGGAGCGCAACTTCGCCCACCGCATCATCGAGGAATTCATGTTGGCGGCGAACGAGGCCGTGGCGTCCTACCTCGAGGCCAAAGGCATTCACTCGCTTTACCGCATCCACGAGAAGCCCGACGCAAAGAAGGTGATTGAGTTTGAGGAGATCGCCGCCACCTTCGGCTACTCGCTGGGCATCGAACTGCCCGCCGCGCGGCGCACTCGAATGCGGCTTCGCGACGAGCGCGACCGCTACCCGCGTTTTCACGAGGCTTTCGAGGATGAACTAAAAATCAGCCCTTACAACTACCAGCGGCTTACCAAGCGTCTGGAAGGCAAACCCGAGGAACGGATTCTTTCCTACCTGATGCTGCGCTCGCTGAAGCAGGCCCGCTACTCAGAGGAAAATGTTGGCCACTTCGCCCTGGCTGCTTCAACCTATACTCATTTCACTTCGCCCATCCGCCGTTATCCGGATTTGATCGTGCACCGGATTTTGAAGGCCGCGCTCGCGCAGGAGGGAAATGGCGTCCGCATCGTCCATGGTAGGGAAGGGGGCCGCCCTCCCGGCAATCTCGAAGCGCAAAGGCCTGGGCCTTTTCAAAGGCCGGGGCAAGCCCCGGCCCTACAAACCAGCCTTGGGCAAGGCGATGTAGCCCGGGCGTCTCGCCCGCTGTGGGGCGGGCATCCTGCCCGCGCGCCGGAGCGAGACGCTCCCGCCACAGCGGGCGAGACGCCCGCGCTACAAATACCCGGCGCGGCGTTCGTCCACCCGCAGGAACTGCACGCTCTGGGGCTTGAAACTTCCGAATCGGAGCGCCGTGCCGCCGATGCCGAACGCGAGCTGATCGAATGGAAGAAAGTCTCCTTCATGGCGCAGCACGTCGGCGACGAGTTTGATGCGCTCATCATCAGTCTGATCAAGCAAGGGTTTTTCGTGGAACTGACGGACCTCTTCGTGGAGGGGTTCGTCCCCCTCTCCAACCTCGACGACGACTTCTATGTTTATCGCGAACGTCTGCGCGCCATCATCGGGCAGCACTCGGGGCGCGCCTATCGCCTCGGGGAACGAGTGCGCGTGTGTCTGGTCCGCATCGACCGCTCGGGTAATAAGTTGGAGTTCTCTGTGGCGGAGTGATGTCGGTACCGGGTATCATTCCTTTTTGGACTTTCACTCAAGAGGGGAATCCTAAGGGCACCGTGAACATAGACCAACAACTTGCTTACCTCACGAAGGGCGCGGACGAGACTATCCGCGTGGAGGAACTTAGGGCCAAGCTCGAGCACTCGGCCCAGAGTGGAAAGCCGCTCTGCGTCAAAGTGGGCTTTGACCCCACGGCTCCGGACATTCATCTCGGCCACACGGTTTTGATCCGCAAGATGAAGCACTTTCAGGACCTCGGTCACACGGTTATCTTTCTCATCGGCGACTTCACCGGCCTGATTGGCGACCCCTCCGGGCAGAACGTGACGCGCAAGCCGATAACGCCCGAGCAAGTGGCTGCAAACGCTGAGACCTACAAGAAGCAGGTCTTTAAGATTCTCGATGCGGAAAAGACCGTGGTGGATTTCAACAGCCGTTGGCTCGGCAAGCTCACGGGCCGCGACTGGATTACGCTTTGTTCCAAGTACACGGTGGCTCGAATTCTGGAGCGTGATGACTTCTCGAAGCGCCTCAAGGAGCAGCGCCCCATCGCCATCCACGAGCTTCTCTATCCCCTGGCCCAAGCCTACGACTCCGTCGCTCTCGAAGCGGATGTAGAGTTGGGCGGAACCGATCAGAAATTCAATCTGCTCGTTGGGCGCGTGGTGCAGCAGGAGTACGGACAGGAATCCCAGGTCATCATGACCATGCCGATTCTTGAGGGACTCGACGGCGTGCAGAAAATGTCGAAGTCGCTGGGCAATTACGTGGGGATTAACGAGGCGCCCGCCGAAATGTTCGGCAAGCTGATGTCAGTTTCCGATGACTTGATGTGGCGGTATTACCTGCTCCTGACGGATATGACGCCGGCGCAGATCGATGAGCTTAACAAGGCCGTTGCTTCGGGTCATGCCCATCCGATGGAAGTGAAGAAGTCTCTGGCTCGTCGTATAGTTACGGATTTCCATGGCACAGAGGCTGCGGCTCAAGCGGAAAACGATTTTGAAGCGATGGTTCAGAGGAAGCGGCTTCCATTGAATTTACGCTCTACCTCCGTCCATCTCGACTCGCCCAAGAAGTTATTCAAGTTCTTGACTGATCTGAGACTCTTTCCTTCCAATGCCGAGGCACAGAGGAAGATCAAAGAGGGGGCAGTGTACATGACTACAGAAGACTACCATCTGCCGACCTGGCGGCGACTGAACGACCCTAACTTCCTCGTGGATCCTGCTCAATACCCCCGGGGCGTCATCTTTCGGATCGGCCCGCTTCGTATATTTCATGTCCTCTTTCAGTGAGTAGCGTGGGCCTCCGCTCTTGAGGTCCGCGGCTCTTACTGTCGTGGTGCGAAGAATTGGCCCGTGCTGTAGGGCCGGAGCTTGCCCGGGCTTGTCCAAATTACGCTCAACCCGGGCGGCGATGACCTGCGGCTCCGCCGCTTGCTGAGCGGAAAGGCTTCGCCTTTCCGAAAGACGTCCGTCGAGAAGAACCTCCTCCGCGCAGTCTGGAAGGCTGAGCCTTCCAGCCTGCGCGGAGGAGAACGAAGGGCCCGGCAATTGGCTGGAAAGCCGCAGAAGCTGTCAATTTTTTGGAATTTTCATGCATTTTTCTCTTGACTTGTTATATCGCTAGTTACATAATCCCCTTATGGGATACCTATCGAGAGTGCAATTGATTCAGCGGGCGGGTGGCACCCGCCAGTTCTATCTGATCTGTCCCGCCCAACTGGCCGAGGCCTTAGAGTTGGAGAAGGGCGAGGAGATCGAGTGGGTGGTCGAAGACAAGCGCACCCTGACGATTCGGCGTCGGCCCTCCCCCCGACGGCGGGAAGCGGGGTCGCATGAGCGCTGAGCCGACCGTGCCGGTGCAGGGACGGGAACCAGGACCCCCGGCGTCTTCTCCCACCCCTCTGCCCTCCAAGCCCAAACTGCGACTGCAACACGTCGACCGCCAGCAGATCGTGCTGGAGGTGGTGGATACGGATCGGCTGGTGGAGCAAGATCACGACGTGCGCGCCATCTGGGATCTGCTGGGGCGGCTGGATTTGAGCCTCTATTATAAAGGGATCAAAGCCATCGAGGGGCGGGCGGGGCGCGACCATTCCGACCCGCAGACGCTGATTGCCCTGTGGATCTACGCCAGTATGCGTGGGGTGCAGGCGGGGCGTGGGTTGGCGGAGTGGTCGAAGTATGAGCCCGGCTGCCGCTGGTTGCTGGGGTTGCGTAAAGTCAACCATACGACCCTGTCGAAGTTCGTGACCCAATACCAGGCGGGGTTGCAGGATCTGTTCGTGCAAGTGGTGCGCGTGTTGATGGCGCAGGGGGCGGTACACCTGGAGCGGGTGGCGCACGACGGCACCAAGATTCGCACCGCCGCTTCGCCCAACAGTTTCAAAAGCGAGGAGGGGCTGGCGGAGTGCCGCCGGGCCGCCGAGGAGCAGTGGACGGCCCTGCAGCAGCAATCGTCGGCGGAATCCAGCGCCCGTCAGCGCAAGGCGGAGCAACGAGTGGCGCAGGAACGACGGGAGCGGGTGGGGCGAGCGGAGGAGGAATTGAAGCGGCAGGGGGGAGGGAAAAAAGCCAGTGTGAGCGACCCCGAGGCACGCCTGATGCGGGAGAGCACGGGAGGGATTGCCCCCAACTACAACGCACAGATCTCCAGCGATGACCATGAAGGAGTGATCCTCGCCTACGAGGTGAGCCAGGCGGGCGAGGACAGCCACGAGTTGCAGCCGGCGCTGGACCGCCTCCAGGAGAACACCGGCCGCTTGCCGGAGCAGATCCTGGTGGATGGCAACTACACCACCCGGCAGAACATCCTGGACACGGCCGAACGGCCCACGGAGTTGGTCGGCTCGCTGGGAAAGAACCGCTCCCGGAGCAAGCTGGAACGGCGCGGGGTGAGTCAGGAGTTCATGCCCGAACATTTCCAGTTCCAGGCGGAGCAGAACTGCTATACCTGTCCGCAGGGTAAGACGCTGGCTTACAAAGGCAGCAAGCAACAGGTGGGGGCGATCGAGAAGCATTATCAAGCCAAGGCGAACGACTGCGCGGCGTGTCCGTTCCGTTCGCAGTGCTGCCCCAAGGCCCAGCGCGGACGAACCCTGTATCGAACCGAAGAAGATGCGAAGGTGGCGGCGTTTCGGCGCAAGATGCAACAGCCGGAGTACCAGAGGATTTATCGGCGCCGGGCCCAGGTGGCGGAGTTCTCCAACGCTTGTTTGAAGGAGAAGCGGGGATTGCGCAGGTTCATGCGCCGAGGCTTGGAGAAAGTGCGAGGGGAGTTGGGTTTGGCGTGCTTGGCTTGCAACGTGGCGATCTGGATTCGACTGCAGCGCAAAATTACTCCCCAGGTGGCGACCTAGGATACGTGTGTCTGGACGCTGAAGAAAGAGACAAATGGACGGCAGAGAGGAAGAAAACGGGTTGAGAAAACGAGTTAAAAGCATCGACTCATCCTGAAAAGACCAACCCAACGAGGTCTGAGGGAACAGAGTGGCTTCGAAGAGCCAAAAAATTGACAGCT